>NZ_JAHWZX010000016.1 GCF_019351405.1 Stakelama flava | reverse complement strand
GTCACAGCGACGACGGGATTTGGCAGATCGAATCATTCGCCGCGTCGTCACAGGTTATGCGACAGCGGCCGCGACGTTTCCAGCAAGGTGAAAAGCCGTCGCGAATGACGTCATCTGGGGCGATTCCGGAAAGGATGCTTTTCTGCCGTCACCCCGAATAGCAGACGTCGAACACCCTGATTGAATTTGTCCACCCTGTCTAAGCGCGTCACCGCTACGCCGCCCATGAAAAAGGCCCTCCCGGTCGCACCGGAAGGGCCTCTTTTTTCTCGCACTTCGCACGATCAGGCGGGTTGCGGCGAACCCGATCCGAATGGACCCTTGGGCCGCTTGGTCTTGGGGATCGACGTTCCGCCCAGCGGGACGTTCTTCTTTTCCGGGCTTATGACGTCGCGACCGATATCCTCGCCCGCGATCAAACGCTTGATCTCGTCGCCCGAAAGCGTCTCGTAATCCAGCATCGCGCCGGCCAGCGTGTGCAACTGATCGATATGTTCGTTCAGAACGTCCTTGGCGCGGTCATAGCCCTGTTCGACGATGCGGCGGATCTCGCTGTCGATCGCCTTGGCGGTTTCGTCCGACATCGAACTGTTCTGCTGGCGCGAATAGCCCAGGAACACTTCCTCTTCGCCTTCCGAATACATCAGCGGCCCCAGCTTGTCGGACATACCCCATTTGGTGACCATGTCGCGCGCCAGCTTGGTGGCGTACTGAATATCGCCGCTCGCGCCGCTCGACACCTTGTCATAGCCGAAGATCAGCTCTTCGGCGATTCGCCCGCCCATCGAAACTGCCAGGTTCGCGTACATCTTGTCGCGATGATAGCTGTAGCTGTCGCGCTCGGGCAGCCGCATGACCATGCCCAGCGCACGGCCGCGCGGGATGATCGTCGCCTTGTGGATCGGATCGGACGCGGGTTCGTGCAGCGCAACGACGGCATGGCCCGCTTCGTGATAGGCGGTCATCCGCTTTTCATCGTCGGTCATGACCATAGAGCGCCGCTCGGAGCCCATCATGACCTTGTCCTTGGCCTCCTCGAACTCGCTCATTGCGACCAGGCGCTTGCCGCGCCGCGCCGCGACCAGCGCCGCCTCGTTGACCAGATTGGCAAGATCGGCACCCGAAAAGCCCGGCGTGCCGCGCGCGATGACCCGTGCATCGACATCGGGGGCCAGCGGCACCTTCTTCATATGGACTTCAAGGATCTTCACCCGCCCGTCGATATCGGGGCGGGGCACCACGACCTGACGATCGAAGCGACCGGGGCGCAGCAGCGCGGGGTCGAGCACGTCGGGGCGGTTGGTCGCCGCGACGATGATGATGCCCTCATTAGCCTCGAACCCGTCCATTTCGACCAGAAGCTGGTTCAGCGTCTGTTCGCGCTCGTCATTGCCGTTGCCAAGGCCGGCGCCACGATGCCGACCGACCGCGTCGATTTCGTCGATGAAGACGATGCATGGCGCGGCCTTTTTCGCCTGCTCGAACATGTCGCGCACGCGGCTTGCGCCCACACCGACGAACATTTCGACGAAATCCGAACCCGAAATGGTGAAGAATGGAACGCCCGCTTCACCCGCGATCGCACGGGCGAGCAGCGTCTTGCCCGTACCCGGCGACCCGACGAGCAGCGCGCCCTTCGGAATTTTGCCGCCCAGCTTGGCGAATTTGGTCGGGTCTTTCAGGAACTCGACGATTTCCTGCAATTCCTCCCGCGCTTCGTCGATGCCCGCCACGTCCTCGAACGTGACCTTGCCTTCCTTCTGGGTCAGCATCTTGGCCTTGGACTTGCCGAATCCCATCGCGCCCGATCCCGAATTCTTCTGCATCTGGCGAAGCACGAAGAACGCGATACCGAGAAACAGCAGGAAGGGCAGCGACTGGTACAGCAGGTACAGCCAGATCGACGGGCTTTCGGTCGGTTTCGCGTTGATTTCGACGCCCGACTGGCGAAGCGTCTGGATCAGTTGCGGATCGTTGGGGGCATTGGTCTTGAACGTCTCGCCCGATTTCAGCGTGCCGGTCACCACGTCTTCGGAAACGTTGACGTCCTTCACCTGGCCGTTCTCGACCTTGTCGAGGAACGCCGAATAGGAAACGCTGGTATTCGCCGACTGGCCCGAATGGCCGTTCAGCACCGTTACGAACAGCGCCAGACCCACCAGGATGCCGACCCAGATCAGCAGGCTTTTCATCCAGGGGTTGCCGCCGCCGCCGTTTTCCGGGCCGCCCGGCTGCTTGTCATTGTCGTTCATGAATCGGTACCTTTCACGACCCAAGATAGGCGGGCGCATGTTAATGGCAATGGAACAAAGCCGATCAGTGTGATTGGCGCGGCGGGGCCACGCGGAACAGCCAGCGGCGCCCCGGCCGCGCGGCTATTCCGGCAAGCGTTCCCGCCTGCCCATCCTCCAGTGCGGTGACCAGCCGGTCCAGCCCGCTTCCCTTCCATATTTCGGTCAGGCCTGCTTCGCGCCGCAAATACTCTATAGCGCGAAATGACAGCCGCCGGCGTATTTCGTGCGGAAGTTCGCCCATATCGAGTGAGACCGCCTCATGCCGCTCGATCGCGCTGCGGTCGCGCCAGGCGTTTTCCGCCGCCCAGTCGAGCGCGGTTTCGGCGTCGCGCAGGTTGCGTGCCGCCATGGCAAGCCGGTCGGCGGGCAGTTCGTCGTTCGTCGCGATCAGCGCGCGAATCCGCGCCCGGTCATATCTGGGGTCGTGATTGCCCGGATCGGTCACCGGATCCAGTCCCGCTTCGGCGACGATCGCGGCCAGTTCGCTGCGTCGCCATCCCAGCAACGGCCGGATCAGTCGCGCCGACCCGCGCCGGTCGGACAGTGCACGTTCGGGCACCATCATTGCCATTCCGGCGACACCCGCCCCGCGCCGCGCGCGCATCAGAAATCCCTCGGCGACATCGTCCTGCTGATGGGCGACGGCGACCCAGTGCCGTCGCCGGTCGCCACCATAACCGGCCCAGTCGGCCAGCACGGCATAGCGCTGCTCGCGTGCCCATTGGGGGATGTTGCCGCGACCGGGCGGCGGCGCGCGCAGCGTGACGACGGCATGCGGCACGTTCAGCGTCGCGCAGATCGTCGCGACTTTTTGCGCCTCTGCTGCCGATTCGGGGCGCAGGCCATGATCGACGGTCACGGCGGCGACGTTTCCGGGATAGGCGGCGGCGGCCATCAGCAACAGCGCCAGGCTGTCGCCCCCGCCCGATATCGCCACCCCCAGCGGCGAAAGCGCGTCCGGCGGTCGCGCGGTGATCGCCTCCAGATCGTGGCGAAACCGGGTGGATGTCGCCGGGTCTATGACGCCCCCCGGTCGATCCGAGCCGGCCCTGCGATGCGCAACCTCACTGGCATTTGGCGGTATCGCGCGCCTGCTGGACCTTGGCCGTCATTTCGGCGGAAATCTTTGACCCATATACATCGGTCAGCTCGGCATAGACCTGACAGGCGTCCTTTGGCTTTTTAAGTTCGATCAGCGCCTTGCCCAGATAGAACAGGCTGTCGGGCGCGCGTTCGCCATTCGGCATCTTTTTGTAATTGTCGTAAAAGGCGATCGAGGCGAGGCTCGGCTTGCCTTCATCCAGATAGGCGCGGCCCAGCAGGTTCTGCGCCCAGCTTGCGCGGCGATGATCGGGATATTTCTTCACCACCGATTTCAACTGTGCTTCGGCTTCCGGATACAGGCCTGCATCCCACAGGCGATAGCCATAGACATAGGCATCGTCCGCGGGGTCGCCGGTGCTTGGCTTGTCGATCGCAGCGAGCTTGTCGGCACGCGCGCCGGTCGCGGCGGGCTTCGCGGCGGGGCTGTCGGCGGCGGAATTGCCCGATGACGGAAAAGAGGAAGTGGAGCGGCCATCGTCCGCACCTGCGCCCATATCGTCGATCGGGGCGCCGCCTGCGGAGCCGAGGCCGGGTCCGCCGCCCTCAAGTGCTCGCAACCGGGCATCGGTTGCCTTCTTGTACGCGGCGAACGATTCCTCCGCCTGCTGAACGCGATATTGCGTTTGTTCAACCTGGCCGGTCATGCTCGCGACCTGCTTTTCCAGCGCGCTTACCCGCGCCTCCAATGCGATGACGGGATCGCTGGCGGGGGTGCCCGGTACGGCCTGCGGCTGCTGCTGCGGGGTGATTTCGGGGGTGAAATACTGATCAGAACCGCCGGGAAAGACCTTTCGCTGAACCGCCTTCATCTCGCGTTCCAGCCGGTCGACCCGGCTGTCCAGCGCGCTTTGCGCGCTTGCGCTGCCCGCCCAGCCCAGACCGGTGCTCAACAGCACCGCCGCCAACATCACCCGCATCGTCACCATTCCCAAGCGTATTTTCCTTCGCAATGCATAGCGGACAGCGATTTCGCTGTCGCGCGTCTTACTCCGCCGGCGTCGCCGCGTTCTGCTGCCCGGCGCGCGCGCGCAGCGCCTCTGCCGAAACGCCGACATCCTTGATCGCCCGCTCGCCGGTGCCCAGCGGCGCGACCTGGGCGCCGTTGATCGTCACCTTGATCTGGTCGGGACGCCCGACATTGATCATCGGCCGGTCGGCATCCTGCGGCACGTCATAGCTTTCGCCCGGCTGCATCGTCTTCATCAGCAGCGTCCGGTCGTTCGCGTCATAGATGCGCACCCATACCTCATCATCGGCGGTCAGCGTAACCTGGCCACCGCTTTGCGGCACCGCTACGCTTTGCTTCGGGGCGGCGGACGGCGTAGCGGCGGGGGTGGCCGCGACGATCGGTTCGGGCGGCGCGTCGTCGCTGCGGAACCAGCTTGTCCCGTACCAGATGCCGACGCCGATCAGCACCAGAATCGCGACGGCCAGTCCGGCAAAGGCGATGCCGCCCGTCGGCACGCGCACCGGGTCCGACGTGTCATAGGGCATGCTGGGCGGTTCGCGATGATAGTTCGCGTCCAGTTCGCCGCGAAGATCGTTGGCGATCGCCACTTCGTCCGCGCCGACCACCCGGGCATAGGCGCGCGCGAACCCCATCGCATAGGTGGGCGAGGGGAGGTTGGAATATTGGGCGGATTCGATGCTTTCCAGATGCCGGAGCGGGATGCGCGTCGCGTCCGCCACCTGCGTCAGTTGCATCCCCTGCGCTTCGCGGGCTTCACGAAGCCGCTCCCCGACATTGCGGGGGAAAAGCTGCGCGTCCTCGCTGCGCTCGGTATCTGCCATATCTACTCCGGCGAAATTTGGGTTAACCGCGGGCGGCTTTATGTCTCCCGGATGTCCAACAGCTATGCCGCGCTGTCAACGGCGGCGTTCAGCATATTGACGGTAAATCAGGCCAGTTCGACGCCGTTGGCCGCCGCCCACTCGGTAAGCTGCCCGCGCAGGCTGCGCGGCGGGTGTTCCAGATGCTGTGCCATATACGCCATCAGCTTTTCGCGATCGAGCGACCGGATCATCGCCTTGATCGGGCCGACCGCGGCGGGGGTAATCGACACCCGGTCGATACCCACCCCAAGCAACGCCATGCATTCGATCGGCCGACCGCCCATTTCGCCGCATACCGCCACCGGCACGCCCGCCGCGTTGGCCAGCCGCACGATCCGGCGTACGAAACGCAATATCGCGGGGCTCAGCCAGTCATAGCGCAGTGCCAGCTTGGGATGGGCGCGGTCGGCGGCGAACAGGAACTGGGTCAGGTCGTTGGTTCCGATCGACAGGAAATCCAGCCTGGGCAGCAGCATGTCGATCGTTTCGGCAAGCGCGGGAACCTCCAGCATCGCGCCGAAGCGTATTTCGCTTGGCATCTTGCGCCCGCGTCCCGCCAGCCAGTCGCGCTGCGCCTCGAACAGTGCGCGTGCTTCCTCGAACTCCCATGGTTCGGACACCATCGGGAACATGACGTTCAGCGTGCGCCCGGCCGATGCCTCGATCAGCGCGCGCGCCTGCGCCTTCATCAACCCGTCACGTTCCAGCGCGAGGCGAAGCGCGCGCCAGCCCATTGCCGGGTTTTCCTCCTCATCGTCCTCGTCATGGTCGAGATAGGGCAGCGCCTTGTCGCCGCCGATATCGACCGTGCGAAACGTGACCGGGCGATCGCCCGCGGCGTCGAGCACATCCTTGTAGAGCCGCATCTGCCGCTCGCGCTGGGGCAGGGTGGCGGACACCAGGAACTGGAATTCGGTGCGAAACAGGCCGATGCCGTCGGCGCCGGTCAGGTCGAGCGCGGCGACATCGTCGCGCAGTCCCGCATTCACCATCACCGTGCAGCGATGCCCGTCGGCGGTGACCGGCGCTTCGCCGCGAAGTTCGGCGAATTTCGCGCGCCGCTTCTGACTGACGATCAGCTTGGCGTCGAACGCCTCTTCCATATCGGCGGTGGGGCGCACCACTACCGTCTCCTCGCCGCTGTCGAGCAGCAACCGGTCGCCTTCGCCGATAAGCGTGCGGATGTCGCGCACCCGGCCCAGCATTGGCACGCCCATCGCGCGCGCGACGATGGTGACATGCGCGGTCAGCGATCCTTCTTCCAAGATCACGCCTTTCAACCGCCGCCGGTCATATTCCAGCAGTTCAGCAGGGCCGAGGTTGCGCGCAATCAGGATCGAATCCTGGCGCAGGCCAAGCTGTGCCGCGGTACCCAGCTGGCCCGACACGATGCGAATCAGCCGGTTCGACAGATCCTCCAGATCGTGCATCCGGTCGCGCAGCAGCGGGTCGTCGATCTCGCGCATCCGCATCCGGGTGCGCTGTTGCACCCGTTCGATGGCCGCCTCCGCGGTCAGCCCCGAATCGATCGCTTCGTTGATCCGCCGCGCCCAGCCTTCGTCATAGGCGAACATCTTATAGGTCTCGAGGACCTCCTCATGCTCGCCGCCGACGCCGAATTCGGCCTGGCTGGACATTCGGTCGATCTGGTCGCGCATCTTGTCGAACGCGGCATAGACGCGGTGGCGCTCGGCCTCGGTATCTTCGGCAACGGTATATTCGATATGGATTCGCGGCTGGTGGAAAACCGCGACGCCCGCCGCCATCCCCTCGACCAGCTTGAATCCCGCCAGTCGCGCCGACGCGGTCGATTGCGGCCGGGCGTGACTGTCGCCATGTTCGTCGATCAGTCCCGCATTGGCGATCAGTTCGCTCATCACCATCGCCACGGTCTGCAGCGCCTCGATCTCGACATCGGCATAGGGGCGCGGATCGACATGCTGGACGGCAAGCACGCCGACCGCCTTTTCGCGGCGGATGATCGGCACGCCGGCAAAGCTGTGAAACCGGTCCTCCCCGGTTTCGGGACGATAGGCGAAATCGGGGTGGCGCGCCGCTTCGTCCAGGTTCAGTGTCTCGACATTCTGGGCGATCGTGCCGACCAGACCTTCGCCCAGCGCCAGCTTGGTGACGTGAACCGCTTCTTCCAGCAGTCCGCGGGTCGCGAACAGTTCCAGCACGCCCTCGCGCAGCAGATAGATCGAGCAGACCTCGCTATCCAGCGCCTCGCCGATGACATTGACGACCGAATTGAGTTTCGACTGCGCCGGACTGCGCGATGCCATCACGTCGTGCAGACGGGTCAGTATTTCGCGAGCGGAGGCGGCGGCCGAAACGGACATGAATGATTCGCTACCAGATTGCAGCGGTTTGCGCCAATGCGGCGATCATCCCTCGGCCGGCGCGCCCGCCGCGACGGCGACGATGCACAGAATGCCGATGATCGCGACGAAACCCTGACGGACCGGGCCTGCCTTGCCCTCGCGCCGGGCGACCCAGATCGCAATTGCGCATTGAAAAGCATAAAAAAGTGCGAAAGCGCGCGATGCGATGGCGATCACTTCCAGCGCGTCGGTGGTCCAGGTAACGACAAGCGCCAGCGCGCCCGCCATCAAAAACCCGGTGGCGGTGTTCAGCCGCTGATGCGACAGTTCGATCGACAGACCGGTCGATCCGATCGAATCGGCGACCGCCGCCGAAAGCTGGCTCGTCACTGCCGCTGCCATCACGAACGCGCCGAGAAAGGGGGTGACCGATTCCATCACGTCGAGCACGCCCGCAACGCCCTCGGTATCCGCCGCCTGGCCCAGCCGAGGGGTCAGCAGGACGAGGAAGAGGATATAGATGACCGAGGAGATGAGCTGCGCGTTACGCATGGTGCGGATGCGTGTTTCGCGGTCATAGCTTTCGCCCATGTACCGCGATGTTTCGAACCCCTGAACCGTGATCAGCAGGCCGAGCAGGAGCAGCGCGCTGTGCCCGTTGACCTGCGCGGCCGGGATCAGTTCTGCCCCGCCGGTCCGGCCCCAGTCGATGCCGAGCGCGACCAGCATACCCGCGATCAGGCCCAGTTTCAGCGAAACGCTGGCGTCGGCCACGCGCTCCACCCAGCGCAGCCCGCCGGTAAAGGCGAGTACGCCCAGCACCGCTATGATCGCACTGACGATGCCGTTGGCGAGCAGCACGCTGTGCGAATCGATCGCGCGCAAGCAGAACATCGCCAGCAGTTTCAGATAATAGGCGACCGACACGGCATAGGCTGCCGCCAGCACGCCCTGGCCAATCCGTGCGGTCCAGGCGAGCGGGTGATAGGACGATATTTCGGCCAGCACCGGTTCGGCATGGGCGATGTTGAACCGGATGATCGACCCGACGACGAACGCCAGCAGCAGCAGCGCGATCATCGCCGGTGCCGCCATCGCGCCGAATTCGCGCGCCAGCAACGGGCCGCAGATCAGAAAGCCGCTGCCGATGATCGATGCCAGCGGCGTAACCGTGGCAAGCCAGCTTTCGGTTCGCGCGAACCGGGCAAAGATCAGGGTCAGCGCCACCGCGGCGCCGACCAGTACCGCAGCACCAATGACCAACTGATCGCCCATGGGCGCCCCTTCCGGCATCTCGCCTATTTAGAGGATGACATCGCGCGCCGGGATTGGCGCGTAAGCGCGATGGTAACGCGCGATCGTTTCGAAAGGCTCCGCATGCGGTGCGGTCACGCGGCGCGTTTTTCCAACGCCGCCGCGGCCTCTTCCATCAGCGATGCGATGATGTCGGCGACGGGTTCCTGCGCCTTCACCATGCCGACCGACTGGCCCGCCATGATCGACCCATGTTCGACATCGCCGTCGATCACCGCGCGGCGAAGCGCACCCGCCCAGTAATGTTCGATCTGCAATTGCGCTTCGGCCATGGCGAGGCTGCCTTCGTCCAGCGACTGAGCAACCTCACGCTGCTTGGCGGTGAACAATTCGGTGCCGGCGTTTTTCAGCGCGCGCACCGGGATGACGGGCAACCGCGCATCGACCTGAACGCTCGCCACCGCATCGCGGGCGGAAGCGCGGATAAACGCCTTTTTGAATTTTTCATGCGCGATGCTTTCGGTCGCGCACACGAACCGGGTGCCGAGCTGAACCCCCGCCGCGCCCATGTCCAGATACCCCGCGATCGCTTCGCCGCGCCCGATTCCGCCGGCAACGAAAACCGGCGTGTCGGCGGCGATTTCGGGCAGGATTTCCTGCGCCAGCACGCTGGTCGAAACCGGGCCGATATGGCCGCCCGCCTCATTGCCTTCGACGACCAGCGCATCGACGCCCGACCGTACCAGTTTCTTGGCCATCACCAGCGCTGGGGCGAAGCAGATCAGTTTCGCGCCGCTTTGCTTGATCGCATCGATGCTGCCCGGCGGCGGCAGGCCGCCCGCCAGCACGACATGCCCGACATCGTGCTTCGCGCACACGCCGATCAGATCGGTCAGGTCGGGATGCATGGTGATCAGGTTCACCCCGAACGGCTTGTCGGTCAGCGCCCTAGTCGCCGCGATTTCCGCATCGAGCAGGTCGGGGGTCATCGCGCCGCATGCGATAACGCCAAAGCCGCCGGCGTTGGAAATCGCCGAAACCAGGTTGCGTTCGGACACCCAAGACATGGCCCCGCCGAGGATCGCGATTTTCGTGCCCAGAAATTCGCAGCCGCGGGCCATGCGGCGGGCGAGTCGGTCCTCGCCGGTCGAAAGCGTGTTCGTCATGTCGCTGCCGTAGCGCGCGCCTGTATGATCGGGCAAGCGCGCCATGAGCGGTCCACTGCGTCGACGCTTCTCCGGTGCGAAGGAGCATCCTTCGGTTCCACCCGTTCTTCCTCCAACGTTCCACCACCGAAAGACGGGCCGATGCGCCAGCACAATCACAGCCTCACGATCGAAACCGATTGCCGTGGTCTGCACGAATTTACGCGCGAGGTGACCGGCTGGGTCGTGCAAACCGGCGTATCGGAAGGCCTGTTGACGCTGTTCGTGCGACACACATCGGCATCGCTGCTGGTTCAGGAAAATGCAGCCCCCGCCGCGCGGCGCGACCTTGAACGCTTTTTTGGGCAAATCGCGCCCGAAGACGATGGCTACGAACATGATGATGAAGGCCCCGACGACATGCCCGCTCATATCCGTTCGGCATTGACCGCGACCAGTCTTTCGATTCCTGTCTTCGATGCGCAACCCGTGCTTGGCGCATGGCAGGGTATCTACCTTTTCGAACATCGGCGCTCGGCTCATCGCCGTCAGATTGCGCTTCACCTTATCGGCGCATGAAAAGATCGACTCTTTGCAACCGTCCATTAAGCAACCTCGCTTAAGCCGCTCCCACACGGGGGTGAGAGGAAGGACGATCCGTCCAAATGAGCGTCAGTCTGTCATTGGTGAATGCCCTCGGCCTGCTGGCGCTGGCGGTGCTTTGCCTTGGCGTGTTCTTTTCGCTGCGCAGTCAGCGCGCGCTCGCCTGGCTTGCTGCGTCCCTGTTGTGCGGCGGTGTTTTCGCATCGGTCATGACCGCCTATCCCGACACGCCGCTCGATACTTTCACCACGGTTCTTTGCGTTCCGGGCGGATATTTCTGCGTCGGGCGCGCGATGCGCAGCCTGCTTCGCCAGAGCCGGCAGATGCATTGGCTGCATGCCGGTGTGGTGGCGCTGGTATCGGCCAGCCTGCTGTTGACCTTCACGGCCGCCGATCGCCTGTCGATCATTTGCTTCTATCTCGGTTGCGCGCTCGCGGCATCGGAAAGTGCCTTGCGGTTGATGCGCGTGCGACGCGACGCGCTGGACCGGATATTGCTCGCGGTGTTTGCGGGAATCGTCATTCCCTTTCTCGCGCGGGTGGCCGTTCTGATCGCGCTGCCGCCCGGCACGGTCGAAGGGGGGCCTTTGATCGCCGGTCAATCGCTCGGCCAGATGGTCCTTGCCAGCGAAGGCGTGCTGACCATCCTGTGTGTTTTCCTGCTGCTGGGAAAGGCGGTGGGGCAGGTGATTGCCTTTTACCGCCTGCGATCCGAACAGGATGGACTGACCGGTCTCCTGAACCGCCGCGCGTTCGGCGAACGCGTGTCGGCCTGCCGGTCGGAGGGGGCGATCCTGTTGTGCGACATCGATTATTTCAAACAGGTCAATGACCGTTACGGCCATCCTGCGGGCGACGCCGTAATTCGCGCACTGGCGCGGCAACTGCGCGCAACCGGGCACGCCGCCGGACGGATGGGAGGCGAAGAATTCGCACTGCTTCTGCCGGGTTTCGATTGCGACGCGGCGACCGCGCTGGCCGAACATCTTCGCGCACGGTTTCAGGCGGCGCGGATCGACGCGGTTTCGCCCGATCACCGCCTCACCGCCAGTTTCGGCATCGCTTCGTTCGATGCGGGCAACCGGGCGCAAGCGGCGCTTCACCATGCCGACAGCGCGCTATATGCCGCTAAAAGCGCAGGCCGCAATCAGGTGTTCGTTCACGGGTCGCCCGCCCCCGCATCGCGGCACGATCCAGTGCGGAAAGCCGGGATGATCCGCGCGGCCTAAAGCGGTTAACCGCTTTAGCGCAGCTGGCTGTCCTTGCTGCCCCGACGGTTGAAGCCAGCGGATCGAATCGTGGAATCGCGCTCGCTCTGACACTCGATGCACAGCCGCACGCCCGGTATCGCCTGCCGCCGCCGTTCGGGAATGGGTTCGCCGCACTCCACGCAATGCGTCGCGCTTTCGCCCCGCGGCATCCGCGCGCGTGCCTCGCTCACCGCGTCGCTTACCGTGTCGTCGATCTGATCCTGCACCGCGCCGTCGCGCGTCCATCCTCCGGCCATCGCCTTTACCCGCTATCGTCCTGAAAGTGCGTTGTTATGTAAGAACGCATGTCGCCGCCGTCCAGCGACGCCGGCAGCACAGGCTTTTACAACGCTTTGCCGGAGTGATGCAGCGAGGTCGCAAACGGATCAGGCAGCTTCGTCTTCGGCATCCAGGCCATAAGCGGTGTGCAGGACGCGCACGGCGAGTTCGGTGTAATCCTCCTCGATCAGGACGCTCACCTTGATCTCGCTGGTGGTGATGGCAAGGATATTGATCCCGCGCGCGCCCAGCGTGTCGAACATGCGCGAAGCAACGCCCGCATGGCTGCGCATCCCTACGCCGACGACGGAGATTTTGGCGACGCGCGGGTCATGAATCACTTTGGAAAACCCGATTTCGCCGCGCGATTTTTCCAGCGTGTCGAGCGCGCGGGCCAGTTCGGCGCGCGGTACGGTGAAGGTCACATCGGTCGAACCGGTGGTGTGCGCGATATTCTGCACGATCATGTCGACATTGATATTGGCTTCGGCCAGCGGTCCGAAAATCGCGGCGACCGCGCCGGGCCGGTCGGGCACTTCGGCAAGCGTGACCTTCGCTTCGCTCTTGTCATGCGCGATGCCGGTGATGAGTTGACGTTCCATATCCTCGATTTCCTCTTCGCCCACGATCAGCGTGCCCGGTTCGGGGTCGTCGGTGGCTTCGACGAACGACGACAGCACCTGAACGCGTACGCCTTCCTTCATGGCAAGGCCGACCGACCGGGTCTGCAACACCTTTGCCCCCACGCTCGCCAGTTCGAGCATTTCCTCATAGGTGACCCGCTTCAGCTTGCGTGCACGCGGCACGATACGCGGGTCGGTGGTATAGACGCCGTCGACATCGGTATAGATATCGCACCGGTCCGCCTTCATCGCGGCCGCCATGGCGACCGCGCTGGTGTCCGATCCGCCCCGCCCAAGCGTGGTCACCCGCTCGCCAGACGCCAGCCCCTGAAAGCCGGGAATGACGGCGACTTCGCGATTGGTCAGGCTGTTGCCAAGCGCCTGGGTGTCGATATCCTCGATCCGCGCGCTGGCATGACCGTCCGATGTGCGGATCGGCAATTGCCAGCCCATCCAGCTGCGCGCCGGAACGCCGATCGCCTGAAGCGCGATAGCGAGCAGGCCGCTCGTCACCTGTTCGCCGCTCGACACCACAACGTCATATTCGCGCGGGTCGTAGAGCGAACTCGCCTCGCGGCAGAAATTGACCAGCCGGTCGGTTTCGCCCGCCATCGCGGACACGACCACCGCGACTTCGTTGCCCATTTCCCATTCACGCTTTACGCGTTGCGCCACGATGCGGATGCGTTCGATCCCGGCCATCGAGGTGCCGCCGAACTTCATCACGATCCGTGTCATTTTATTTCGTCCAAAGCCTCTTCAGAGCAACGGGGCGTCCTGATAGGAGCCGATCATGGCAAAGGCAAGCGCTGGCAAAACGACTGTCGACCCCCGCGAGGCAGAGCATTTCGGCAAGCTGGCAAAGGATTGGTGGGATCCGAAAGGAACATCGGCGATGCTCCACCGGCTCAATCCGCCGCGCCTTGCCTATCTGCGCGATGCGATCGATGCGCATTGGGGCGATGGCGACGATGATTTTTCGCCGCTTGCGGGGCGTAGCGCGCTCGACATGGGATGCGGGGCGGGGCTGCTCGCCGAACCGCTCGCACGACTGGGCGCGCGGGTCACCGGGGTCGATGCCGCGCCTGAGAATATTGGCGCCGCCGCCGCGCATGCCCGCGCGGGCGGTCTCGACATCGAATATCTGGCGGGCGGCACCGAAGCGGTGGTGGGGCGGCGATTCGATCTCGTCACATCGATGGAGGTGATCGAGCATGTCGCCGATCCGCAGACGTTCGTCGACGGGCTGGCGGGCGCGCTGGCCGATGGCGGGCTGATGGTGCTTTCGACGCCCAACCGCACCCCGAAATCGCGGCTTGCGATGATCACGCTGGGTGAAGGGAGTGGCGCCATTCCCAAGGGAACGCATGACTGGGAGAAGTTCATTGCGCCGGACGAACTCACCATTCTGCTCGAAACGGCCGGACTTCGCGTCACTGATACACGCGGCCTTGCCTTTTCGCCGACGCGCGGCTTCGTCCTGTCCGACGATCTGTCGCTCGACTATTTCGTGACGGTAGTGAAAGCGTAAAAAAAAGGGCTGGTCCTGCGCCTTTACCGGACCAGCCCTTGCCAATCGCTTTGCCGTGCGGCGGTTGGTTCAGCCGGCTTTTTCGGCCTCATGCTTGTCGGCGCGCTCGATCGCTTCGCGCACGATCTGCTTGGCCTCTTCCGCATCGCCCCATTTGCCGATGCGGACCCATTTCTCGCTTTCCAGGTCTTTGTAATGGGTGAAGAAATGTTCGATCTGCGCCATCACGATATCAGGCAGATCAGTCTTCTCCCCGACCTTGGCGTAATAGGGAAAGGTCGAATCCTCCGGCACGCAGACCAGCTTTTCATCGCCGCCATGTTCGTCTTCAAGATTCAGCACCGCGATCGGGCGGGCGCGCACGACGCAACCCGGCACGAAGGGCGAACGTGCGATGACCAACGCGTCGAGCGGATCGCCGTCGGGCGACAGCGTGTGCGGAACGAACCCGTAATTGGCCGGATAGCGCATCGGCGTGTGCAGGATGCGGTCGACGAACAGCGCGCCTGATTCCTTGTCGAATTCATATTTCACCGGTTCCCCGCCCACGGGGACTTCGATGATGACATTCAGGCTGTGCGGCGGATTCTTGCCCACCGGCACCATTTCGATTCGCATGAACTTCCCTTATTTCGGTTGCAGCAGGCGATCGAGACCGGTCGTTCCGGTTCCGATCTTTTGCATGTGCGGATAGCGCAGCCCCTGATGATAGTCGATGGCGATTTCGCGATATTTGCCGTCGCCCTTGATCAGCAGCGTGATCGGCTGCTTGTTGCCCTTGGCGTCGGTTACGGCCTTTTCGATCGCATCGGCGCTGTAATCCTTGCCGTTCACCGCAACGATCGTATCGGCGATGTCGAGGCCCTTTTCAAACGCAGGGCTTCCCCAGGCGACTGAATTGATGTCGCCATCCTTGGAAATGCCCAGACCCAGCGAATAGGAAAGGTCGGCGCTGCCCTTCTTGGTCCGTTCCTTGTCCAGATCGCTCTTCTGATCGGTATAGACCAGCTTATAGCCATCCTGTTCGAACCCGGCGGTTACATCCTTGGGATGCAGGTCATAGACCCATTTTTTCAGGAACCCCATCCAGTCATAGGGCTGAATCTGGTTCAGCGTGTCGGCGACGTCCTGCATCGTATAGGTGACTTCGCCCCAATCACCGTCGCGAATGCCGAAGAATGCCTTTGCGAAGTCGTCGAGCGATTTTTTGCCTCCCGACTGGTCGCGCAGCATCGCATCGACCTTCATCCACATCATCAGGCCTTCGTTGTAATAATCCTCGCTACGCTGATAGTCGCGCCAGCCGATCGGCTTGCGGTGCGCGATGATCGGATCGTTGGTCGTATCGATCAGCGGGCGCCAGGTGCGGCCGGCCATGCTGTCATAATAGGCCGCGATCCGGGCATAGGCGTCCAGCGTCTGCTGCTTGGTGTAGATGCCCGACCGGTTGCCCAGCACATATCCCCAGAACTGGGTCTGGCCTTCATAAACCCATAGCAGCGAATCGCGCATCGGCATGCGGTAATCGGGGGTCCACAGGTCCGCGCCGCGGCGGAATTTGCCGTTCCAGCTATGGGTGAATTCATGCGGCAGCAGGTTGCGGCCGCCCGCGCCGTCGTCCCATTCGGTGAAATATCCCGGCCCCGGATTGTTTTCCGAACTGCGGTGATGTTCCAGCCCGATACCGCCGATTTCGTCGGACAGGGCGAGCAGGAATTCGTAATGATCGTAATGCTGCGCACCGAACAGCTTCACCGCTTGGTCGACCAGCCGCTTGTGCGCGTCGATCTGTTCGGGCGTCGCTTCCAGTTCCTTGGGATCGTCGGCGAATACGTTCAGATCGACCTTCGGCGAAAGCGGGAATTCCTTGTAATAGCGCCCCGCGAAAACGGGCGAATCAACCAGCGTCTGATAATCGGTCTTGTCATAGACATAGCTGTCGCCCTTTTTCGTCGCGGGCAGACCCGAAACCGCTGTCCAGCCCTGTGGATAGCGGACCGTTACGCGATACGGGATGTCCCGGGTGAAATAGCCGGCGGGGTACAGCGTCATCGACTGGAACTGTACGTTCATGATGTCCTGCCCCACGACCACGCGGCCCTGATCCGGACTGGTGGCGGAAAGGAACTGGAAGCTGGCCTTCACTTCCTTTGCGCCCTGCGGAACGTCGATATGGAACGCGGTGACATCGACCTTGTCGCGTATCCAGGGCACTTCCTTCCCGTCAGCAGTGATGCGCAGCCCCGCGAGCTTTTCGATCTGCCCGCGCGGCGAATGATGGCCCGGCAGCCAGTCGGGATAGAGCAGCGCCATCGGCCCCGATGCGCTGACGGGGATCGTCTCCTCGACCTGAAAGATGCGCTGATCGAGGTTGGTCGCGTCGATATTGACCTCGACCGTTCCCGGATAGGGGGTGTCCCGCGCATCGGGGATCGTATTTTCGATCGGCACGGGCTGCGGTTTGGACCGTTCCTGCGCGAACGCCGACGTGGAGGACAGGAGCACGGCGGTGGTCAGCGCCAGGCGAACGATCATCGGCAACACCTTTCGATGGAAATATGGAAAACGCGCGAACAAGTATTTCAGGCACCGGTTATAGGAAACGAACCTGCCGCGTCCAGTCCGGCGGCGTATAAAAGCCCCGCTCGTAATGCTTAACGGCTTGCTCATCCTTTTCAGGCATCGCGATGGTGTCATGTATCACGATCCGAAACTGGCGGGGGAAGCCGCCGCCGATCCCCGCCCGCGCTCCGCCGTTGGCGGCGGTGTGGGGCTGGCGGGGCTTGCCGGACTGATCCTGTGGGTTGTGATCGCGCGCCATTACGGCATGGATGGTCCGTTCTCGGCCTTGATGAACCTTGTTTTCTGCGGCGTGCCGATGATCGCATGGTCGCTGGTCGTCGACAGGGTGCATCGCAATGCGAGCACGGGCATCGACTGGACCAGCCCGCGCCGCTGGCGCGATACGATCGATGTGTCGTTAACGAAGCTTGCCGGGCTGTGGGTTACCTGGGCGGGTATCGCGGGGCTTTATGCCACGGGGCGCTTTTACTGGCTGGATGATCAGGCGCATTATCCCTTTGCCATGTGGTGCCTGTCGAGTGCCGCGCCGTTCCTGTTCGCCGCGTCGATACCCTATATCCTGCTGCTCGACCGGTTTCTGGTCGAGCCACGCGACGGGTGCTGGGCGCTTGGCGCGTGGCTGATGGGACTGGATGAACGGATCGAGCGCGAGGCGATTTTCAATCATCTGCGTAGCTGGGGCGTGAAAGCATTCTTCCTCGCCTTCATGCTGGCGATCGTGCCGCCGGGGTTCGCCCAGTTCGTGCGCACCGATTTCACTGCGGTCCGCGCCGATCCGGTCGCGCTTTCGCAATGGCTGATCACCTTCATGTTCCTTGTCGATGTCGCGTTCGCGACCGTCGGCTATATCGTCACCTTCCGTCCCCTCGATTCGCACATCCGCAGCGCCAATCCCTTTGCCGCGGCATGGATGGCGGCGCTGATATGCTATCCGCCCTTCGTTTTGATGGGTTCAGGCGGTCCGCTCGACTATCACCCCGGCACGGCGGACTGGACGCACTGGCTTGCCGGCCATCCGCTGCTCTCTGCGCTGACCGGCGCAGTGCTGGTCGGGCTGACCGCGATCTATGCCTGGGCGACGGTGGCGTTCGGCTTTCGCTTTTCAAACCTTACCAATCGCGGGATTCTGACGCACGGGCCATACCGCTTCACGCGCCATCCGGCCTATCTGGCGAAAAACCTGTTCTGGATGCTGTCCACGCTTCCGTTCCTCACCACCGGAAGCTGGAGCGACGCCGCGCGCGCCTGCGTGCTGATGGGGACGGTGGCTGGGGTCTATTACTGGCGCGCCCGGACGGAGGAGCGGCATCTGGGCCTCGACCCAGAGTATATCGCCTATTCGCGCTGGGTGGAGCGCAACGGCCTCGTGCCGCGCTTCTTCGCATGGACCACCGGCAAGCCGCGCGCCATCCGCCCGACCGCGCTGCCCCCGCGCGACTGAAATTTTCAGAACTTGCTGTCGCGATACAGCTGGCAGACATCCTCGTCCCAGGCATGGACATAGCGGTCGAGCATCTGTTGCGCGGGAACCTTGCCGCTCCGCACGATTTCGCGCAGCGGATCGAGAAAGCCGGTTTCGTTGTCGCCCGAAGCATTCAGCCGCCCGCGCGCGGCAAGCCCGGCGTTGGCGATGTCGAGCACCTCGCCCGCAATATCGCGCAGCCGGCGTCCGCCGGGCACCGGGGCGTCGAGCGCCAGCCGGGGGACCGAGTCACGAAGCGTCTGGCGTTCCTCTATCGACCAGCGCTTTACCAGGTCCCATGCCGCGTCGAGCGCCTGCGAATCGTAGAGCAGCCCGACCCACAATGCGGGCAGCGCGCAGATCCGCCCCCATGGCCCGCCATCCGCCCCGCGCATTTCAAGGAAGGTTTTCAGCCTGACCTCGGGAAAGGCGGTCGACAGGTGATCGGCCCAATCGTCCATCGTCGGCTTTTCGCCGGGAAGCACCGACAGTTCGCCGTTCAGGAAATCGCGGAAGCTAAGGCCCGCCGCGTCGATATATCGGCCGTCGCGATAGACGAAATACATCGGTACATCGAGCGCATAGTCGGTATAGCGTTCATAGCCGAAGCCGTCTTCGAACACGAAGGGCAGCATGCCGGTGCGGTGCGGATCGGTGTCCGACCAGATATGGCTGCGGAACGACAGAAAGCCGTTGGGCGCCTTTTCGGTGAATGGCGAATTGGCGAACAACGCGGTCGCGAGTGGCTGCAGCGCCAGGCCGACGCGGAATTTCTTCGCCATATCGGCTTCGGATGAATAGTCGAGATTGACCTGGATGGTGCAGGTGCGCAGCATCATGTCGAGACCGAGCGAACCGACGCGCGGCATGTGGTTCGCCATGATGACGTAGCGGCCCTTGGGCATCATCGGCAGGTCGGCGCGCGCCTTGTCGGGCCACATGCCTAGCCCCAGAAAGCCCAGGCCCAGTTTCTCGCCCACCGCCTTTACCTGTTTCAGGTGGCGATCCGCCTCCCCGCAGGTCTGGTGAATATTTTCGAGCGGCGCGCCCGACAGTTCCAACTGACCCGCGGGTTCGAGGCTGACCGTGCCGTCGGGACCGGAAAGCGCGATCACTTTCCCGCCCTCCTCGACCGGGGTCCAGCCGAATTCGGTC
Organism: Stakelama flava; assembly: GCF_019351405.1. GTDB lineage: Bacteria > Pseudomonadota > Alphaproteobacteria > Sphingomonadales > Sphingomonadaceae > Sphingomonas > Sphingomonas flava_A. The sequence continues at coordinate 59,138 of NZ_JAHWZX010000016.1, read as the reverse complement.
AGCGCCATCAACAGGTCGCGGATGCCGCCGGGTTCGTCATAGGACGGGGCGTGAAGGTCATTCAGCGAATAGACGAACTTTTCATGCTCGGTGCCGATTCGCCAGCGCGCGGCGGGCTTCTCTCCGCTCGCGAAATACTCGACAAGCTGAGCACGATCCTCGATCGCGACCGCGTTGCTGTTCGAAACCGTTTTCGTGCTCATGGCCGCGCCATGTAATGCCACCGATGCGGATTCGCCAGTGCCTTACCAGTCACCCGCCGCCGCCATCCAGAGTGACGTCGCTGCCGCAGCAGCAGTATCGGCGCGCAGGATACGCGGCCCCAGCGAAATTCCGACCGCTTGCGGCAACGCCTTGATCGCGGCGCGTTCTTCGGCATCGAAACCGCCCTCGGGGCCGATAATCACCGCCGCCGGACCGGGCCGGGCGCGCATTGTTTCCAGCGCCGGAGCGCCGCCTTCTTCATCGGCGAAGAACAGCGTGCGGCCTTCCGGCCATCCTTTAAGCAGCGCGGTAAGCTTCACCGGATCAGCGATTTCGGGAAGTGCGGTGCGGTCGCATTGTTCGGCCGCCTCGATCGCATGGGCGGTGAGGCGATCGTGTTTCAGCTTGTCGACCACGGTGCGCCGGGTGAGCACGGGCACGACCCGCGCGACGCCCAGTTCGCACGCTTTTTCGACCATCCAGTCGATGCGCCCCTTCTTGATCGGCGCCATGACCAGCCAGAAATCGGGGACCCGCTCGCGCTCGCGAAGATGGTCGGTCACTTCCAGCGTGAGCGATCGTTTCTGCACATCGCGCGCGATGCCCAGCCATTCGCCGCTGCGATCATCGAACAGTTTTACCGGGTCGCCGGGGCGGATTCGCATCACCTGAACCAGATAATGCGCCGCGCCGCCGTCAAGCCGGGTCATGGCGCCCGCGCTGATCGGTTCGGCGACGTAAAGGCGCGGCGTGGATTGCGGAGGCCAGGCGGGCGTTGCGGGCATGGACGCCCCAGTAGCGCCATGTCGCAGGCGCAGGCAATCCGGCTTCAGCCGGTGGCGAGGTTTAGTGAACGCACCAGCAACCGGTCGATCGGTTCGTCGAAACGGCATCCGATTCGGCCATTCTCGTTCCAGATTACCGTGGCGGCGATCGGGTTCGATCCCGCCAACAGGATTTCCACGCTCGCGCCATGCGCTTCGCCCGTATCGATCGCGAGGCGGCAGCCATAGATAGAGATATCGAGCAATGCCGCTTCACTCGGCGGCTCGCCGGGCGTGCCCATGCGCGCGCGAGCAAGAAAGGCGCGCTGGCGCGGCGTTGCGCGCTGTTCGAAATCGGCTTCGGGCGAAGCCGTATGGCGTTGTGCTTGCGCGGTCACGATTTGCTCCCTGATTCGGTATCGATCCTGCAACAAAACAGTAAAGTCCTGATTAACCGTGCCGCAACGCAGGTTCCGCAACGCGTGACTTTGTGGCAGCAGGCAGGCCATGAGCCAGCCCGACACCGTCGCAGATACCGAATATCGCGGCCTTCTTGCCCTGCTGCCCCGCCGCTTGCGTCCCTTCGCGGTGCTCGGCCGGTTCGAACGGCCGATCGGCTGGTGGCTGCTGTTCTGGCCCGGCGCTTGGGCAATCGCGCTGTCGGGCGGCCTGCCGGCGCACTGGGCGCTGCTTTTATGGTTCCTGTTGGGGGCGATCGCGATGCGCGCGGCGGGGTGTGTCTATAACGACATCGTCGATCGCGATCTCGACCGGCAGGTGGCGCGCACCGCCAGACGCCCGCTGGCGAGCGGAGCGGTGTCGTTGAAAGCCGCTTGGGTATGGCTGCTGCTGCTATGCATGGTCGGGCTGCTGGTGCTTGTGCAACTCAATCCCGTCGCGATCGGTATCGCGCTGGGCAGCCTGTTGCTGGTCGCGGCCTATCCGTTCATGAAGCGGATCACCTGGTGGCCGCAGGCATGGCTCGGTTTGGTGTTTTCCTGGGCAGCACCGGTGGGATGGGCGGCGGTCACGCATGACCTGCCGCTGCCCGGCGTTCTGCTCTACGCAGGCTCGATCTTCTGGGTGATCGGGTACGACACGATTTACGCGATTCAGGACATTGAGGATGATGCGATCGTCGGCGTTCGATCGTCTGCCCGGCGCATGGGGCGGCATGTGCGCGGCGGGGTCGGGCTTTGCTATGCGATCGCGCTCGCGCTCTGGGCCTTGAGCATCTGGTGGATGCGGCTCGACTGGGTCGCGCTGCTGGCGCTGCTTCCCATGGCGCTTCACCTTGTCTGGCAGGTCGCGACGCTCGACCCCGGCGACGGGGCAAGCGCGCTGCGGCGCTTTCGTTCGAACCGCGATGCGGGGCTTTTGATGTTCGCGGCATGCTTCGTCGTCGGCGCAACGCTTTGACGAAAGCCGCCTGCCTCCCTAAATCGCGAAGATGCTGACACCCGATGAAGCAAGGGACCGCGCCTGCGCGGCCATAGAACGCGCGATAAAGGCGGGGGCCGATGCGGCCGACGCCGCACTTTCCACCGATGCTGCGCTCTCCGTTTCGGTGCGCCTCGGCGCGCTTGAGGAAGTCGAACGATCGGAAGGTGCCGATCTGTCGCTGCGCGTGTTTATCGGGCAGCGAAGCGCGAGCGTATCGACCGGCGAACTGGATGATGGCGCGCTCGACGACCTTGCCCAGCGCGCAGTCAGGATGGCGCGCGAGGCAAGCGAGGATCGCTGGGCGGGCCTTGCGCCTGAAGAGCGGCTGCTGAACGGCGCGCCGCCCGCGCTCGATCTTGACGACGGGGCCGAGGTCGATCCTGAAATGCTGAAGGCCGATGCGCTTGCCGCGGAAGCCGCTGCGCGGGGCGTGGAAGGCGTCACCAATTCCGAAGGCGGCGGGGCGAGCGCCAGCCGGGTGGTGATCGCACTCGCCACCAGCCACGGTTTCGCGGGCGCCTATGCGCTGACCAGCCATTCGCTGTCGGCCAGCGTGCTTGCCGGGACGGGCGAGGGGATGGAGCGCGATTACGCGCATCATTCGGCACGGCACCGCAAACACCTCGAATCGCCCGAAGCGGTGGGACGCCGCGCTGGTGCGAGAACGGTTGCAAAACTGAACCCCGCCCGTATCGGCAGCGGGGCGATGCCGATCATATTCGATCCGCGCATCGCGCCCGGCCTGCTCGGTGCCTTCACCGGCGCGATTTCGGGCGGACGGATCGCGCGGCGCACCAGTTTTCTTCAGGATATGCTCGGTAAGCAGGTTTTTGCCCACGGCATCACTGTGCTCGACGATCCGCACCGCCCGCACGGCCTGCGTTCGCGCCCCTTCGACGGCGAAGGGCTGCCCACCTCGCCGGTTACCATCGTCGAGAACGGGATGCTCGAAACCTGGCTGCTCGACAGCGCTTCGGCGCGCCAGCTCGGGCTCGAACCGACCGGTCACGGATCGCATGGCGGCGGGGTTGCGACCAGCAACCTGTATATCGCCGCAGGCACGGCTTCGCCGCAGGCGTTGATCGGCGATATCGAAAACGGCCTATGGGTGACCGAGCTGATCGGGCAGGGCGTCAATCCGGTCACCGGCGATTACAGCCGCGGCGCGTCGGGATTTCTGATAGAAGGGGGAGAGATCACCCGCCCGGTTGCCGAAATCACCATCGCGGGCAATCTGAAGGACATGTTCCGCAACATGACGCCGGCCAACGATCTGGAATTTCGCTACGGCGTCAACACGCCGACCTTGCGGGTCGATGGAATGACGGTCGCGGGTGACTGATCAGCGGTACGACGCGCTGCGCGCGATCGCCGCCGAAGCGGGCGCGCTTGCGCTGTCGCGCTGGCGAACCGATTTTCGCCGCTGGGAAAAATCGCCCGGCAACCCGGTGTGCGAGGTCGATCTGGAAATCGATGCGCTGCTGCGCGACCGGTTGGGGGCGCTCGATCCCGAAGCGGGCTGGCTGTCCGAAGAAACCGCCGACAATGCCCGGCGGCTGGGCGCGACCCGCATCTGGGTGGTCGATCCGATCGACGGGACGCGTGATTATATCCGCGGGCGCGAAGGATGGGCGGTTTCGATCGCGCTGGTCGATCACGGCCATCCGGTCATGGGCGTGCTTGAAGCGCCGGCGCGCGGCGAACGCTGGCATGCGATTGCCGGACAGGGCGCCTATCGCGACGAGGAGCGGCTGATCGCCAGCGACCGGAGCGAGCTTGCCGGCGCGCGGGTTCCCGCCGATGCGCTGCCCAGGGCCGATCGCGATTTCGCGATGGTGGCAAAGCCCAATTCGATCGCGCTTCGCATCGCCATGGTGGCGGCGGGCGAGGCGGACCTGCTCGCGACGCTGCGCTGGGGCAATGAATGGGACATCGCGGCGGCAGTGCTGATCGCGCGCGAGGCGGGGGCGGGCGTTACCGACGCGCTCGGCCGCCCGCTTGCCTTCAACACGCCGGAAGCGCGCGCCTTCGGCGTGCTGGCGAGCGCTCCGGGCATTCATGACGCCGCCGTCGCTCGCCTGGCCGATCGCGCCCGGGCAGTGATCGGCCGGGCGGAGTAGCGTAGCTTAACAATCGATGCGGCCAATTACCGCGCCGTCCGGTTTGTCGAGCGCATCGATCGCGGCGATGTCGTCTTCGTCGAGCGACCAGCCGAGCGCGCCGAGATTGCTTTCCATGTGATCGGGATCGGCGGCCTTGGGGATTGCCGAATGGCCCTTGTCGATATGCCAGCGGATGATGACCTGAGCGGCGCTCTTGCCGTGTTTTTCGGCGACCTGCTTTACCGCTTCCTCCTCGAACGCTGCGCCGCGGCCAAGCGGCGTCCATGCCTGGGTAACGATCCCGTGGTCGCTGTTATAGGCGACCAGTTCGCGCTGCTGGAAATGGGGATGAAGCTCGATCTGATTCACCGCGGGCACGACCCCCGTCGCATCGATCAGGGCATCGATATGGTCGGGCAGGAAATTGGACACACCGATCGACCGGGCGCGCCCCTGTTCGCGCAGTTCGATCAACGCCTTCCACGTATCGACATATTTGCCCTGCGCGGGGCAGGGCCAATGGATCAGGTACAGATCGACATAATCGCGGCCAAGCAACGCCAGGCTTTCCTCGAACGCGGCGATGGCCTCGTCATGTCCCTGCCGCTCATTCCATAATTTTGTCGTCAGAAACGCATCATCGGATGCGGCGAACCCGTCGCCGACGCCGCGTTCATTGTCATAGGCGGCGGCGGTGTCGACCAGGGCATATCCCATGTCCAGCCCGCGCCGGACGGCCGATCCGGCTTGTGAATCAGGGATTTTATAGGTGCCGAGGCCAAGCGCGGGAATCTTTCGCCCGTCGGGCATGTCTAGCATCGGGGTGTCGGTCATGAAGGTTCCTTTCGCATACGCCCTTGTGAACCGATGCGCGGTGCCGCCGGTTCAATCCGCTGGCGAAAGTGTCAGTTTCAGGCCGCCGCGCGGACGCAACGTTACCAGTCCGACCGGATCGGGCGGCGCACCTTCGACCAGTGCGAAGCGACGCGCGGCGATCCAGTGGGCGAGGATCACCAGCGCTTCCGTCTGTGCGAAGCGCGCACCGACGCAGATACGCGGACCTGCGCCGAACGGTAGATATTGAAAGCGGTGGCGGTCGGCTTCGCGTCCCGGCGCGAAGCGATCGGGATCGAACGCGTCCGGATCGTCCCACAGATGGCGATGGCGGTGGATCAGCCAGGGCCAGATCGAAACGATATCGCCCGCGCCGACTGGTTCGCCCGCGAGCATGTCGTCGGCGACCGCTTCCCGGTCGAATCGCGGGGCTGGCGGATAGAGGCGAAGCGCCTCGTCCACCACCTGTTTCAGATAGGGCAGACGCTGCGGCAGGGTGGCGGGATCGCCGGTCAGCGCCGCCTTCGCCTCTTCGCGCGCGCGTTCCTGCACCTGCGGCGCGCCTGCCATCAGATAGGCCGCCCAGCACAGCGTGTTGGCGGTGGTTTCGTGCCCGGCAAGATAGAAGGTCGCGGCATTGTCGATGGCAAGCGCGGTCGCCTCGCTTCGCGAAAAGCGGGTGTTCAGATCGCGGATCATGCCGCCCAGAAAATCCTCGCCGCCCTCCGGCCCGCGCTCGCGCACGATCGCGGTCAACGTCTCGCGCAAATAGCGCTGCCCGCGCGCTCCCGCCCGCGCGACACGGGTAAGGCGAAGCGTCGGCAGGCCAAGGATCGCGCTCAGCCGCACCGACCCCGCCGCCTCCAGCGCGGCGGCGATGTGCCGGGTCGCCTGCGGTGTCACCAGTCGCGGGTCGGCGGAAAACAGCGCTTCCGCGATAATTCGCATCGTGGTGTCGGTCGCGGTTTGCGCGACATCGATCGTGCCGCGTTCGGGCCAGTCCGACATCGCGCCGCGCGCGGCATGCGCCATGGTGGCGATGAGCCCCGCCACCGCGCCGGGGGCGAAGCTGGGCGCGACGATCTTGCGCTGCGTGCGCCACAATTCGCCGTCGGCACTCAACAGGCCGCGCCCGACCAGCGGCGCGATCAGCTTCTTGACGATTCGCGGCTTGTGATAATTTGCGGCATTGGCAAGCAGCACCCGCTCCACCGCATCGGGGTGACGCGGGATATGGACGACCAGCCGGCCCAGCTTTCGCCGGGTATGCCATTGGCCGAACGCCGCGTTCGACCAGCCGGCAATGGCGTTGCGACTGTGTTCGCCGAACAGTGACGCCCAGGGCCCGGCCACCCGGTCGAGCCGGTCGGGATGTGCGGGCAGGAAACGGGGCGTGTCCATCGCGTGCTATGGTACACCGCCACGCCGCGGCTTCAAAAACGTTTCAGCTGGTCGAGCAGCCAGCGAATCCCCGCATCCTGCCGCAAGCGGCTGTGCCACAGCGCCGACAGGGTGAAGCGCACGCCGGATGTCCGGGTGTCGAGACAGACGGTGCCGAGCGTCGGTCCCACCCGTTCGGCCAGCCGGCGGGGCACCTGCGCGACCATATCCGTCGCGGCGACCGCGGCGATGGCCGTGGTTCCTTCGTATACTACCGAATCGGGCACTTTTCCGCGGGGTATCTGCAACCCCGCGACATCGGATACCTGACGAATCTCGATCATCGCGCTGGGCAGGCCGAAAGGATGCACGGTGCCGACCTGAAGCAGCGGGAAACGGTCTATCTCCTCCAGGTTGACCCGCCTTCGGACCAACGGGTGGTTCGCAGCCGCGATCCAGACGAATTCGTCGTCGAAAACGGCTTCGGTAACGAACCGGTCGGGAACATGTTCGAACAATCCCATCGCCAGATCGACCGAACCCGCTTCGAGCAGCGCGGGCAGTTCCTTGTCGAGCGGCACCAGGCGAAAGGTGATGCCCGGCGCCGCCGCGCGTGCCCAGGCGATCAGTTGCGGCGCGATCAGCGTGCAGAAATACGAACCGACCGCCAGCGTGATCGTGCGGTGCACCGTGGCGGGATCGAACCGGCCGGAGGCGAGCGCGCCGCGAAGCTGAACCAGTCCGGCATGGATTTCGGGGCCCATTTCCAGCGCGCGGGCGGTCGGCTGCAACGACCTGCCGGATCGCACGAACAATGGATCGTCCAGTGCCTCACGCAAGCGCCGAAGGGCATGGCTGACCGCCGACTGGGTCAGGCCCAGCCGGTCGGCGGCGCGCGTCGTGCTGCGCGATTCGAATAGCGCGTCGAAGGTTTGCAGCAGGTTGAGGTCAAGCTGGATCATGAATCTTGCTCATACTAATCGGGCCAAATGACCATTTTGTAAATTACTGCGCCGCATTATATTGCCGGGACCGTGGTGCGAGCCGCGCGCCGCGTTCCATAATCGTCAGCAAGGAAGTTACGGTGGACGAAGCCTCTACCATCGAAGAAGCACGTCCCGCACAAGGCCATGATGCGTTGGGTGATGAATGGACCGAAGACCGGGTGTTTTCGGAACAGACCAACGCCGAGGCCGCCGCCGACGCCCAGACGGGCGGAAGATTGGGGCTGAAACGCTATCGCAAGGTGCTGTTGCTGCTTGCCCCGGTGCTGCTGCTGCTCGGCGGGCTGTACGTTTATTTGAATGGTGGCCGGTATGAAAGCACCGACGATGCGTTTCTGCAGACGGGGATGGTTTCGATCAGCCCCGACGTGTCCGGGCGGGTGATCGCGGTGGCGGTTCACAAGAACCAGCGGGTCAGGAAGGGGCAGGTGCTGTTCCGAATCGATCCCGCCCCGTTCAAGGCGGAAGTCGCGCAGGCCGAGGCGCAACTGCAAAATGCGCGGACCGAGGTGGCGGCACAGCGAGCGACCTATCGCAAGGGGCGGGCGCAGGCTGCCGCGGCGCGCGAACAGGTCCGCTATGCCGAGCGCGAGGCGGCGCGCCAGAAGCAATTGCTCGCCGAGGGCATTTCCAGCCAGAACCAGTATGATCAGGCGGTCCTTGCCGCGAAAACCGCGCAACAGAATGTCGAGACCGCGCTGCAGCAGAATGAATCGGTGCAGGCCCGGCTGTCGGGCGATGTCGGCGCTCCGGTCGAGAGTCAGCCCGCGGTGAAAGCGGCGCAGGCGGCGCTCGATCGCGCCCGACTGAACCTTGGCTATACCGTGGTGCGCGCCGATCAGGACGGTGTCGTCGCCAATGTCGATCAGTTGCAGGTGGGCGATTACGTCACCGCCGGAAAGCCGCTGTTCACCGAAGCGGGGACCCGGATCTGGGTGGAGGCGAATTTCAAGGAAGACCAGTTGCAATATATGCGGCTGGGACAGCGCGCCACGGTGGAAGTGGACGCGTTTCCCGACCTGCACCTTACCGGACGCGTCAGCAGTTTTAGCCCCGGAACCGGCAACGCCTTTTCGGTGCTCCCGGCCGAAAACGCGACCGGCAACTGGGTGAAGGTGGTTCAGCGCCTGCCGGTGGAAATCACGCTGGACAAGGTGCCGTCGGACATTCCGCTGCACGCCGGGCTGTCGGTGATCGCTGAAGTCGATACCGGCCATGAGCGCCGTCTGTTCGGCCCCGACATCCCGCCGCGAACCCCGCAGGCAGCGCAACAGCGATGAGCGAGACATACCCCGCCCCGGCGATGCGGCGGTTCATTACCGCGTCGGTCATGGCGGCAACGGTGATGAATTCGCTCGACAGCACCATCGCCAATGTCGCTTTGCCGCATATGCAGGGCAGCGTCGCCGCGAGCGCGGACCAGATCACCTGGGTTCTGACCAGTTATATCGTTGCCGCCGCGATCATGACGCCGCTTGCCGGATGGCTGGCCGGGCGGATCGGCCGCAAGAAGCTGATCCTGTCGTCGATCATCGGCTTCACCATCGCTTCGGGATTGTGCGGAATATCGACCAGCCTTGGCGAACTGGTCGGGTTCCGGCTGCTTCAGGGCCTGTTCGGCGCGGCGCTGGTGCCGATGAGCCAGGCCATCCTGCTCGACATCAACCCGCCTGAACGCCACGGTCCCGCAATGTCGATCTGGGGTATGGGGGCGATCCTCGGCCCTATCGTCGGCCCGGCGCTGGGCGGGTATCTGACCGAGAATTACAACTGGCGCTGGGTATTCTATATCAACCTGCCGGTGGGATTGATCGCCTTTGCGGGACTGTCGCTGTTCCTGAGCGAAAGCAAGGCGCAGAAATCGCGGCTCGACCTGTTCGGTTTCGCGATGCTCGCGCTGTCGATCGCATCGCTTCAGATGATGCTCGATCGCGGGCAGCAGCTCGACTGGTTCTCCTCATGGGAAATCTGCATCGAAGGGGCCGCTGCCGTCACATTCCTGTATCTGTTTATCGTCCATACGCTGACCGCCGAGCGGCCGTTCATCGACCTTGCCCTGTTCAGGGACCGCAATTTCGTGTCGGGATCGGTGCTCGGCTTCTTCCTTGGCGTGTTGATCTTTTCGGTGCTCGCGCTGCTTCCGCCGATGCTGGAAGGGTTGATGGGCTATCCGGTGGTGCTTACCGGCCTCGTCACCGCGCCGCGCGGGATGGGGACGATGCTGTCGATGGTCATTGTCGGTCAGCTGATCAAGCGAGTCGATGCCCGGTTGCTGATCGGTACGGGATTGGCCGTGGCGGCATATTCGACCTGGCGGATGAGCGGCTTTTCGTTGCAAATGGACGAAAGCCTGGTTGTCAGCACCGGGTTCATTCAGGGGATCGGCACCGGGCTGATCTTCGTTCCGCTGTCGACAATCGCGTTCACCACGCTCGACCCCCGGTTGCGCAACGAAGGCGCGGCGATGTTCACGCTGATCCGCAACATCGGTTCGGCGATCGGCATTTCGGTGTTGCAGGCGATGACGATCCGTAACACCAGCACCGTTCATTCGCGACTGATCGAAGGCGTGCGTCCCGACAATCCCGCCTTGCGCCACGCAATGCCAGATTTCGACTTCTCTGTTACGGGGGCGCTTGCCCGCCTGAATGCGGAAGTCACGCGTCAGGCGGCGATGGTATCCTATATCGACGCCTTCCATTTCCTGTTTCTCACGACGCTGATCGTTTCGCCGTTGATCCTTTTGATGCGCCCGCCGCGAAAAAGCGCGGCCGCGCCTGCCATGCATATGGACTGACCCCATGCGTACCGCCCTTCTCTGGAAATCGACCCTTGCCGCCACGATCGCCGCTACGCTTGGCGGGTGCACCGTCGGGCCGGATTTCGCGCCGCCCGCTTCCCCAAGTGCGACCGCATATCGCTCGGCGCAGGACGGCCAGCAGCCCGTGGTTGCAGGCACGCCACAGATAACGCAGGGCGCGGGACCTGCGCTGCGCTGGTGGACGGCGTTCGGATCGGCCGAACTCGACTCGCTGGTGGATCGGGCGATTGCGCATAATGCTAGTCTGGAAGCGAGCAATGCGACGCTGGCCGCTGCGCGCGAACAGCTTGCGGCGGCGCGCGGCAAGCAGCTTCCCCAGGTCGATGCCAATGCCCGGGTGGAACATGAACAGGTGAATCTGGCTGCATTCGGCCTTGAACCCAACCCCGCGCTGGGCCTTAGCGGCAATCCCGAATTCGACCTGTATTCGATCGGCGGCGGGGTGTCGTTCGACCTTGATCCCTTTGGCGGCCAGCGGCGGCAGGTCGAACAGAGCGCGGCCGAGGCGCAGGCCCAGCTTCATCGCACCGAAGCCGCGCATCTGTCGGTCGCCGGACGGGTGGTGACGCAGGTGCTGACTATCGCCGCGTTGCGCGCGCAGATCGACACTGCCAATGCGCTGCTGGCAGAGGACCGGCGCAACATCGACCTTACCAGCAAGCGCAAAGAGGCGGGCGAGGGCACGCTGGTCGAAGTGCTCAACGCGCAGAGCCAGTTTGAGAACGACCGCGGAGACATACCGCAGCTCGACCAGCAGCTTGCCGAAGCGCGCCATATGCTTGCCACGCTGACCGGCATTTCCCCGGCGGAACTGGGGGCGACCGATTTCGACCTCGAATCGCTGACCTTGCCGCAGACCATTCCGGTCGCGATCCCGTCGCGACTGGTCCACAAACGCCCGGACATCCTGCAGGCTGAGGCGGATCTGCATGCTGCCACCGCTGCTGTCGGGGTGGCCACTGCGCGGCTTTATCCAGATGTCACGCTGGGCGGCACCGTAAGCCAGGGCGCACTGGGTCCCGAAGACCTGTTGAGCGGTTCGACGCGCGGCTTCGATCTGTTCGCCGGGCTGACCGCGCCGATATTCCACGGCGGGACGCTGAAGGCGAACAAGCGCGCCGCGGCGGACCGCGCGCGCGCGGCGGCCGCCACCTATCGCCAGACGGTGCTCGACGCGTTCCGGCAGGTCGCGGACCTGTTGCAGGCGGTGGATAGCGACGCGCGGTCGGTGCGCAACCAGCGTGAAGCGGTTGCGGTCGCCGGGCGCTCGCTCCATCTGTCACGGCGCAGCTATGAAGTGGGCAATAGCGGCATCCTGCAAACGCTCGATTCCGAACGACAATATCAAAGCGCCCGGTCGAATCTGGTTCGCGCCCGGTCGCGACAGTTCCTCAACATCGCGCGCCTGTATGTCGCCACCGCAGGCGGATGGACCGGTGCTGCCGACGATTGATCTTCGCGCTTCAAGCGTAGGCGCGACGACTTTCGACACCTTGAAACGACTTCCCCGCCATTGATCGCGGGCAATTTCCGTATGGAGGAAGGCGGCCGATATTTCGATCGCAAAGCCGATCAGGCCGAAAATCAAACAACGCTTGTTTTGGTATGACCAGTTCAGTAAAGTTGACCTAGCCAGACTATCGAATCTGGAAAGGGGAGGCTTTCATGAACACAAGATCGAAAATGCTGCTGGTCGGGGCGTCGATCGCCGCGCTTTCCGTCGCAACGCCAGGTTATGCGCAGCAGGCGCCACAGACTTCGGCCGGTTCCGACGATTCGCAATCGGCCGATCAAACGACGGACGAGCAGGTATCCACCGACGATATCATCGTCCGCGGAATCCGCAGCAGCATCGAATCGGCGCGCAATCGAAAGAAGGACGCCGATGTCGTGCAGGACAGCGTGTCGGCAGAGGATATCGGCGCGCTTCCCGATCGCAGCGTGACAGAAGCGGTACAACGCATCCCCGGTGTGTCGATCAGCCATTTTCAGGCGGGCAACGATCCCGATCACTTTTCGGTCGAGGGCAGCGGCGTCGTGATACGTGGCCTGACCTATACGCGCAGCGAGTTGAACGGGCGGGATACCTTCACCGCCAATAATGGCCGTGGCCTGTCGTTCGCCGATGTGCCGTCCGAACTGCTCGCAGGGGTAGACGTCGTAAAAAGCGCGAGCGCCGACATGATCGAGGGCGGGATTTCGGGCACCGTCAATCTGCGTACCCGCGTTCCCTTCGATGCCAAGGGCCTGCTGCTTGCCGGAACGCTCGAACAAAATTACGGCGATTTTTCGAAACGGTCCGCGCCCAATATTTCGGTCCTCGCCAGCGACCGGTTCCAGACCGGCATCGGGGAATTCGGCATATTGGGCAGTTTTGTGCGATCGCAGCTGCGATCGCGCGCCGACGGCATCCAGATTTCGAACTATGGCCAGCGCGGACTGGGTGCAGATGGCAGCCTGTTGCCCGGTGGCGATCCCGACGCGGTTAGCACCGTCTATGTGCCGCGCGGCGCGGGGGAGCGGTCGCAAACGTTCAATCGCGTCCGTTACGGCTATGCCGGTGCGCTGCAATGGCGCAGCAATGACGGGTCGATGAACCTGACGATGCAGTTCCTGCGGTCCGATGCGCGCGAAAAAACGCTGGAATATACTTCCGAGATTGCAACCGACAGTGTCGCCTCGCACGGTGATTCGCAGGCCGTTCCCGGGTCGACGCTTACCTTTGACGACGATGGTTTGTTCACATCCGGCGCGCTTACGTCGAACACCGGATATCGTGATGACCAGTATAATTCACGCGCGCGTACGCCGCTCACCGGCCTGAAAAGCAGCAATATTTCGCGATATATCAGTCGCCGGCTCGTCACCCAGGATTTCGGCGCCAATTTCAAATGGGATATCAACAGCCGCCTCGATCTGATGATCGATTATCAGCATGTCGATTCATCGGTCGACAATTACGATATGAGCGTGCGGACCGCATCGTTCCAGGATGTCGAGATCGGCATGAACGGATCGAAGGTGCCCTATGTCAATTTCATCCCGGTACAGACCTGCCCGACAGCGGCGGCCTGTCCCGGCGTTTCGTTCCCGCCTTCCTATCTGCTGTCGCCGCATGATTCCTATCTCGATCCGTACAACAGCTATTACAGCGCCGCGATGGATCATCTGGAGGAAAGCGACGGCAATGAAGACGCCGCGAAAGTGGACCTTGCCTATTCGATACCCAGCGGCTGGCTGAACTCGATCCGCGTGGGCTATCGCTATGCGGACCGCAAGAATGTCGCGCGGTATTCCCGCTATAATTACGGATCCTTGAGCGACGTCTGGGGTGGCGGCGGACCCGTCTGGCTGGACGAGGGCGTCAATGGCGATCCCAGCGTCGCCGGTGGTGCGCCGGGACCGTCCGAACCGCATTTCTTCAACAATTTCTTCCGGGGGCAGGCGAACAGTCCGGCAAATGAAGGACGGCTGTTCTTCCCTGGTTCGCTGTTGAAAGACTATGCGAGCGCAAGCGCCGCGCTGCTTCAGATTGGCGATGAATGGCGGGCGCGGCTAGTCAATGGCTGTCCCGAAAACTGGGTGCCGGTGGCGCAACGCTGCGGCGTGGTTGATGGCACGTCGTTCCTGCCCGGCGAAATCAATCCGGTTCATGAAACCGTCAACGACGCGTATGTGGAGGCGCGTTTCGGCGGCGAATTCGCAAATGGCTGGAAACTGACGGGCAATGCCGGCGTGCGCTATACCTCAACGCGGCGCGTGGCCTCAGGCTATATGTCGTTTCCGCAGCATACCTATACCTGTCCCGAGCCGCCGGCCGCAACATCGCCCTTTTGCGAACTAGGCGCGGATACGCTCGCTGCGGCGAACGCGTTTGCCAATGGCGCGCTTACGCCGGACCGCGCTAAGATTCATTATGATTATTTCCTGCCTTCGCTGAACATGAAGCTGTCGGTTGGGCATGGCCTGTTGTTCCGTTTCGCGTTCAACAAATCGATCGCGCCGCCCGATTTCGGCCTGACCCGCGATTATTATGATGTGGTGCTTTCCACCGCGAACGAGATTATCGAGGCGAACGGCGCTCCGGAGGCGGTGATCAATGTCGGTAATCCGTATCTGAAACCGGTGCGTGCCAATAATTACGATCTGACTGCCGAATATTATTTCGGAAAGACCGGGCAGCTTTCGCTGGCCCTGTTCAAAAAGGATCTGACCGGGGTCGTCACCAACGGCACCCAGCGATTGAGCTTTACCAACAACGGCGTCACCTTTGACGGGATCGTGACGACGCCGGTCAATTCGACCGAAACGGGCCATGTGAAGGGCGCGGAGTTCGGCTATTCGCAGACCTATGATTTCCTTCCCGGAATCCTTTCGGGCCTGGGGCTTTCGGCGAATTTCACCTATGTCGATGCCAATGGCGTGCAGCAGAGCACCTTGTCGGTCACCGATCCCGATGTCGCCGCGGGCAACGTCGCCAGCGTCGACACCAGCAAATTGCCGCTCGAAGGGCTGTCGAAATACACCTACAATATTCAGCCCTTCTATCAGTACGGCAAACTGGAAATGCGCGCGGCATATACCTGGCGGTCCCGCTATCTGCTGACGACGCGTGACGTGATCGTGCCGTTTGCGCCGATTTTTGCGGAGCCGACCGGGCAACTCGATGCCTCGATCTTCTACGACGTTACCCCGCGAGTGCGGATCGGTATCCAGGCGGTCAATCTGACGGACAAGCAGACTCGCACGACTCAGGTTATCAACGACGAACTTTTGCGTGCGCCAAGATCGTGGTTCGTTACCGATCGTCGCTTCACGCTGTCGGTGCGCGCGCGGTTCGGTTCATGAGCGAGCGGCCCCCCGAAGAGCCGACGCGCGTAACGCTCAACCGCCGCGAGACGCTGGGCGCGATCGGCGTCGCACTGTCGCTGAGCGCCGGCGCGTCGGAGGGAGAGGCCGCGCCGGCGCGGACGGCCGCTGCATCGCCGCCGCGCGAACCCGCGCCGATTCTCTATCCGCATTCCAGCAGGACCCGCCAAACGAGAGACCTGTCGGGCCTTTGGCGGTTCCGCCTCGACCCCGACGGGCGGGGCGAAAAAGACGGCTGGTTTCGCGGACTGGACGATACGCGCACCATTGCGGTTCCGTGCAGCTGGAACGACCTGTTCGACGACACCGCCGACTATTTCGGTACGGCCTGGTATGAAACATCGTTTCGGATGGACCCAGGCTGGCGTGGCAAAAGAATCTACCTGCGCTTCGGTTCGGCAAGCTACCGCGCGAAAGTCTGGCTGAATGGGAGGCTGTTGGGGGAGCATGTCGGCGGGCATTTGCCATTCGCGCTGGATGCTGTTCCAGCGCTTCGTCCCGATGACGAAAACCGGCTGGTGGTGATGGTCGAGAACGAGCTGCGCGCCGATCGCGTGCCTGCTCTGCCTGACCGCAGCCGGTATCGTTTCTATGAAAGTGATTTTCCCGGCACGGCATATGACTTTTTCCCCTATTCCGGCCTTGATCGACCGGTATTGCTTTGCGCGGTGCCGGAAACGCAGGTTTACGATCTGACGGTGACGACGCGCCGCAACGGCGGCACTGCGATCGCGCAAATCGAAATCGGCGTGAACGATGGCTGGAACGGTCGCGCCGCCGTGTCCCTGTCCGACGGCAAGCGACGCATAGCGGCGACCGCCGCGATCAGAAACGGCCGGGGAACGGTCAACCTGCAAGTGTCCGATGCGCGCCTGTGGCAGCCGTCCGATCCGTTTCTGCACACGCTTTCAGTAGCGCTTGGAGAAGCCAGCGCGCCGGCTGATGTCTATGAAATGCCAATCGGACTGCGCACGATCGCGGTCGATGGTGAACGGCTTCTGCTCAATGGCGAACCCGTCCATCTGACAGGTTTCGGCAGGCATGAAGATTTCTTCCTGCATGGGCGCGGACTGGACCTTGCGGTGCTGGTGCGCGATTTCGAACTGCTCCGCTGGATCGGCGCCAACAGCTTTCGCACGTCGCATTACCCTTGCGCGGAAGAAGCGATGATGCTGGCGGATCGGTACGGTTTTCTCGTCATCGCCGAATCCTCGGCGGTCAGCCTTGCCTTTTCCGATTCCGACGACGTGCTTGCGGCGCAGCACAGGCAACTTGCCGCCGATCTGAAGGCGCGGATACAGCGGGACAAGAATTACGCATCGGTCGTGCTGTGGTCGATCGGCAATGAAGCGCTCACCAAGCCATTTCGCACGCTCGACCGAGCGCCCGCCGATGCTGTCGCCAAGGGGACGGCCTTCTTTGCCGATATGTTTGCGATCGTGCGCGCCGCCGATCCCAGCCGCCCGGCGACGCTGGTCAGTCTGCAGCACGGCCCGGCCGAATGGGTGGGGCAGGGGGACGTGATCTGCGCAAATTCCTATGACGGCTGGTACGAATATGGCGGCCGGCTGGAGGAAGCCGAAGCGGCGCTGGTCAAGGAGCTCGAACAACTGCACACCGATCATCCCGGCAAACCCGTCATCATTACCGAATTCGGGGCCGATGCGGTCGCGGGGAATCACGCCGACCCGCCGCGCATGTGGAGCGAGGAATATCAGGCCGACATGATCGCGATGTATCTGAAGGTGCTGGGCCGCTATTCCTATATAATCGGCGAACATCCCTGGGCCTTCGCCGATTTCAAAACGCCGCAGGCGGTGACGCGCGCGAAGTCAATGAACCTGAAGGGGGTGTTCACTCGGGACAGGACTCCCAAGCTTGCCGCGCATCTGCTTCGGTCGAAATGGCGGAGCGACGCCGACGCGTAAAATCTTCGATTGGGCGGTGGCCGTCGTTCCGGCCTGGCCGCCCAAAGCGTTCTCAATTGACAGGTGCAGGTGCCGAACCGGGGCGTTCCCACCACGCCATTGACCCGCCTAATAGCTGGGCTTGCGCGGCGCGGCGTGGTTGAACGCCTGAATCAGCGCATCGTGCAGCCGCTTTGGACGGTACTGGTCGTCATAGGGGTTCGGCCGCTTTTCGAGCCCGTCCTTGCGCGGGCGGAAATCCTGAAGCCAGCTATAGCGATCGACAAGGCCCCAGAGCATGAAGGTCCCAAGCTGGGGATAGTCGAGCATCAAATCGGCATAGGCGCGGGCATACCCCGCCACCTGCGCATCGCGGGTCGCGACATCCCCCGTCAGATCCCGGTCGTCGACATCGAATTCCGTTACCAGAAGGCGAAATCCCATGTCCGTCACCTCGTCAAGAAAGGCGCGCCAGTCCCGTTCGCGCCGCGCGATCGTGGCGGCGTCGGCGGTCGCGGTGACATGCGCCTGGATACCAAGTCCGTCGATCGGAACGCCGCGTTTGCGGAACCCTTCCAGCATGCGCAGAACACCGGCCCGATGCGCCTTTGATCCGTCGCCCCAGTCCATATAGTCGTTGTAGACAAGCTGAGCATTCGGTGCGGCGCGACGCGCGGTATGGAATGCGAAATCGAACAACGCTTCGGCGGCGCCGGGCGTGGGCGTCAGCACCGATTTGCGATAGTCGCCGCTTTCCGGTTGAATGGCTTCGTTGAGCACATCGAAACTCTGCATATACGGCGCATAGCGGTGCATCACGGTTTCGATATGATCGCCGACCAGCGCCTGCGAACGCTCCCCCGGCTTCTCGCCGAAATCATAGCTGGCCAGCCATTTCGGCAGCCGGTCCTGGCGGGGCCAGAGCAGATTATGGCCCCTTACTTCCATATTGGCGCCGGTGGCCCATTGCAGCAGCTTGTCGGAACGGCTGAAATCGAATTTGTCCGCTGACGGGCGTAGAGCGGTCCATTTCAGCGCATTTTCGAATGTAACAATGCCGCACTGGTCCGCGATCAGATCACGATAGTGATGATCCTGCAGATATCGTTCGGCAAGAATACTGCCGCACCGTATGCCTTTGGCGGCTGCCGCTCCGGTCAGCGTAGGCGCGGCGGCGGCATGCCCCGCACGCGCGAATATCGGCGCGCACAGCGCAGCGCCAATCAGGGTGCGTCGATCAACCGCCATCACAGCCTCTCCTTTTCGGTATGTTGCCTGATATTGCTTCGGCGAACGCGGATCGGTCCAACCGGCCTCACCAGTTGAACATGGTGCCGTCTTCGAGCCGGTTTACGGGGAGCGAAGCAGGTTCGTAGGGATATTGGGCGGCGAGTGCTTCATCGATGTCGACGCCGAGGCCGGGCGCATCGCCCGGATGCATCATGCCATCGGCAAACCGATAATGATGCGGAAAAACCGCGTCCGTTTCCGCCGTGTGACGCATATATTCCTGCACGCCGAAATTCGCGATCGACAGGTCGAAGTGTAGCGCCGCCGCCATGCATACCGGCGACAGATCGGTAGCGCCGTGGCAGCCGGTGCGAACATTGTGCAGATCAGCAAAGTTCGCCAGCTTGCGCAAATGGCTGATACCACCGGCGTGAACGATGGTGGCGCGGATGTAATCGATCAACTGTTCCTCGATCAGCTGCTTGGCATCCCAGATCGAGTTGAAGATTTCGCCGACTGCCAGCGGCGTCGTGGTGTGCTGGCGGATCAGACGGAAATTGGCCTGGTTCTCCGCCGGCGTTGCATCTTCGAGCCAGAATGGACGATAGGGTTCAAGCTCCTTGCCCAGCCGCCCTGCCTCGATCGGCGTCAGGCGGTGATGCGCGTCGTGCAACAGGTGCACGTCCCATCCCAACGCCTTTCGCGCCGCTTCGAACAATGGCGGCACCGAACGAAGATATTTTTCGGTCGACCAGATATTTTCGGTGGGGAGCCGTGCGTCGGCGGGCTCATAGAAATAGCGGTCCCTGGAAACACCATAGGTCGAGGCAAGGCCCGGTACGCCGGATTGCAGGCGGATCGCCTTGTACCCCAATTCCTTATAATGCAGCGCGTTCGCGACGGTTTCGTCCACGTCCGCGCCATTGGCATGCCCGTATACCATCACCCCGTCGCGCGCCGCGCCGCCCAGAAGCTGGTAGACCGGCAGGCCGGCAAGCTTGCCCTTGATGTCCCACAGGGCGGTATCGACCGCTGCGATCGCGGCCATCGTTACCGGCCCGCGCCGCCAATATGCGCCCCGATACAGGAATTGCCAGATATCTTCGATACGATGCGCGTCGCGACCGATCAGGCAGTCGTTGACGTGATCGGTAAGATACGACGCTACCGCCAGCTCGCGGCCGTTAAGCGTGGCATCGCCGACGCCGTACACGCCGGAATCGGTTTCGATCTTCAGCGTGACGAAGTTGCGTCCCGGGCAGGTGACGATCACCTTCGCACCGGTGATTCGGACCTTGCTCGCTGCGCTTGCGTGCCAAGCGCGCGCGTTTTCGTCGGGTTTGGGTTGGGGCATCATCTCATCCTGTCTGACCAAATTGATAGATATCAGAAATTGGCTTGTCCAGTTTTCAAAGAACCTTTGTGGGTAGACCAAGCCGCTTGTCGGGCAAACGACCGCGATGATAGACATCGGCAATGCAAAACTCGGACAATGGCCGCCTGTACGAGCGCGTGGCTCGCGACCTTGGAGCGAAAATCTCTGAAGGCGCATATCCAATTGGCAGCCGGCTACCCGCCGAACGCAATCTGGCGCAGAGCTATGGCGTGTCGCGTCCGACGATACGCGAAGCGATCATAGCGCTGGAACTCGACGGTCTTGTCGAGGTGCGCATGGGATCGGGCGTATATGTCGTTGCGACCGAACCGGAAGGCGGTGAGCAGAGCCAGGCCGATGTAGGTCCCTTCGAACTTATCGAAGCGCGCCGCGCGATCGAAGGCGAAGCCTGCGCGATTGCTGCGCCGCGAATTGACAAGGCTGCGCTGGCGGAACTCGACGCGCTGGTCGACCGCATGCAATCGGCGGTGGGGGACATTCCTGCGCAGGAAACGGCGGATCGTCAGTTTCACATGACGATTGCCCAGGCTACGAACAACAGCGCCATTTATAACGCGGTGGAAACATTGTGGGATGCGCGTGCGCGATCGCCGCAATATCGTTTGTTGAGCGACAAAGCCCATTCGGCCGGGGTTGGGCCGATCATCGACGAACATGCGGCGATCGTCGAGGCGTTGCGATCCGGCGATGCTGCGGAGGCGAGACGGGCAATGGTGTCGCATCTGTCGCGCGTGCTCGAATCGCTGCTCCACGCCACGGAAGTACAGGAAATCGAACAGGCACGGGCGCGCGTCGCTGCGCAACGGCAGCAATTTTCGTTGAAATGAAGCGTCGAAACGTGAACCATTGCCCTGACGGGGCATGGGGCAATCGTCTGTCCGGCCGACAATTTTCCAACCGGCGCGCAAGATCAGTTGCCAGCCGCCAAAGGCTTTGCTAGGGGCGCACGCCTGCCAGCGCTGGACCGTGATGTCCGGCGAATATTGTGTGCGGTCGTGGCGGAACTGGTAGACGCGCAACGTTGAGGTCGTTGTGGCCGAAAGGCCGTGGAAGTTCGAGTCTTCTCGACCGCACCATCTTTCCTCCGGCCGGGGCGCCGGAGTGATATTGTACAGTCTGGCGAATCCCCTGCCATAAAACGGCTTCGCACCGGCGCGGATGCGGCAAATTTAATCCAGATCAGTCTTTGAAAAGATTCCCGCGGCGCATCGGAACGAGCGCGGCTGCCTTCCGTTTCGAAGTCACTACCGAATCATTGTGACGCTTGAATTTTGAGGAGGCGCGGCATGGCGCAGACCGTTGGAGATTTCTTTTGGGAAAGATTGCATCAATGGGGCGTGCGCCGAATCTTCGGGTATCCGGGCGACGGTATCAACGGGTTGCTCGGTGCGCTTGACCGCAGCGAGGGAGAGTTCGACTTCGTTCAGACGCGGCACGAGGAAATGGCGGCGTTCATGGCGTCCGCGCATGCCAAATTCACCGGCGAGCTGGGCGTGTGCCTGGCCACGTCCGGGCCGGGCGCTGCGCACCTCTTGACCGGCTTATATGACGCGCGAATGGACCATATGCCGGTCCTCGCCATTGTCGGGCAGCAGGCGCGCACCGCGATCGGCGCGCATTATCAGCAGGAACTCGACCTCGGCGCTATGTTCAAGGATGTCGCGGGCGCGTTCAACCAGACCGCGATGGTGCCCGCGCAGGTCAGACACCTGATCGACCGGGCGGTGCGGATCGCAATGGGCGAACGCCGCGTGACCGCGCTTGTGCTTCCCAACGATCTGCAGTCGCTGCCGATGGAGCAGCCGCCGCGCTCGCACGGTGCGGTATTTTCGGGAATCGGCTGGACGCCGCCCAAGGTCGTTCCCGAAGACGCCGATCTGCGCCGCGCCGCCGATGTGCTCAATTCCGGCGAAAAGGTCGCCATTCTGGTGGGCGCGGGCGCGAAGAACGCCGTGGATCAAGTGATCGCGACCGCCGACCGGCTGGATGCCGGGGCGGCCAAGGCCTTGCTTGGCAAGCAGGTACTTCCCGACGACCTGCCCTGGGTGACCGGATCGATCGGGCTGCTGGGCACCGAACCCACCGACAATATGATCAAGGAATGCGACACTTTCCTGATGCTCGGCTCGGGATTTCCCTATTCGGAATTCCTGCCAAAGGAAGGTCAGGCACGCGGCGTTCAGGTCGATATCGATCCGGGCATGCTGTCGATCCGCTATCCGATGGAGGTGAACCTCACCGGCGACGTCAAATCGACGCTCGAAGCATTGCTGCCCATGCTGAACCAGAAAAGCGGCGATTGGCGGCAGAAGATCGCCGACTGGAACACGAAGTGGGAAAAGACGCTCGACGAGCGCGCGATGGTTTCGGCCGACCCGCTCAATCCGCAGCGCGTGTTTCGCGAACTCAGCCCACGGCTTCCCGACAACTGCATCATCACCAGCGATTCGGGGAGCGTCGCCAACTGGTATGCGCGCGACCTGAAAATCCGTCGCGGGATGATGTGTTCGCTATCGGGCGGGCTCGCCTCGATGGGGGCCGGTGTGCCCTATGCCATCGCGGCGAAATACGCCTATCCCGACCGCGCGGTCATCGCATGCGTGGGCGATGGCGCCATGCAGATGAACAATATGGCGGAACTGATTACCGTTTCCAAATATTGGCACAAATGGTCCGACCCGCGTTTTGTCGTGCTGGTGCTCAACAATGAGGACCTGAATCAGGTGACGTGGGAACAGCGGGTGATGGAGGGTAATCCGCGGTTCGAGGCAACGCAGCAAATCCCTAATGTCGCTTATCACAAGTTCGCCGAAATGATTGGGCTGAAAGGCATTTACGTCGATAATCCGGATCGAGTTGCGGGCGCTTGGGAAGAGGCGCTCGCCGCAGACCGGCCGGTGGTGATCGAGGCGAAGACCGATGGCGAGGTGCCGCCGCTGCCGCCGCACATCACTTTCGATCAGGCGCGCGCCTTCACCTCGACGTTGATCAAGGGCGACCCTGACGAAGAGGGCGTCATCAAGGGCAGCATGAAACAGATGTTTTCCGGGGTGTTTGGCGGCGACAAAGAATAGGTCATGGCGGCGTCACGTATCGACATCGTCGCGACACGGCTGATCGCCGGGGGCGCTGCAATGCTTGCGTCCTCGGTACTGGCCGATAGCGGGCTGGAACATTATCGCGGGTCTTTCGCAAACCCGACCATGGTGTTGCCGCTGGGGTCGGCGGCGCTCAGTATCGCGGTCAACGCACGTCGATCGGGAAAACCCGAGAGCGGCGGGTCGGAAGCGCCAACGATCAGCCATGTCGCATCGACCGCGGTTGGGCTGATCGGACTGGGCTTTCATGTCTATAACGTGACGAAACGACCGGGCGGGCTCACCTTCACCAATCTGTTCTATGGCGCTCCGGTCGGCGCGCCTGCCTCGCTTGTGCTGTCGGGCATGCTGGGCGGAATCGCCGATCGGCTTTCCAAGGGCGAGGAGGAGCTTGGCCCCATCGGCCTGACATCGGGCCGCGCGGTCGGCGGCGTAGTGAGTGTCGGCATCCTTGGTACGGTCGGCGAAGCGGCGCTGCTGCATTTTCGCGGCGCATATCATGATCCGTTCATGTGGCTGCCGGTCACCCTGCCGCCGATCGCGGCGATTTCGCTAGGGCGCGATGTGATCGAAGATACCGTGCGGCCCGCGACCACGGTGCTGTTGGCGGCGACGGCGGTGGTGGGCATACTCGGCGTCGGCTTTCATGCCTATGGCGTCGCCCGCAACATGGGCGGATTTCGCAACTGGCGGCAGAATATCCTTGCCGGCCCACCAATTCCCGCACCACCCGCCTTTACCGGACTTGCCATAGCGGGACTTGGCGCATTGCTGCTGATGAAGGCGAGGCGCTGACCATGGCCGACCGGTTTCCCGATTATGACGTGCTGAAAAAGCGCGATACGCCAAGCTGGAACGACAAGACGCGCGAAGCGGTGGAAAAGCGGATCGCGACGACGGAATCCGATACGCTTACCGAACCCCTGCGCGCGGTGCTGCGCAAGCTGGTCGACCGGATCGTCCCGCAGCCCGAACAGCGCGCGCCGGTAAACGCCGCGGCGCAGGTGCTTGAAAAAATCGCCGCCAATCGCGGCGATGGGTTTCGCAATGCACGGATGCCGCAGGTCCGGGAGGCGTGGGAGCGCGGGTTGAAGGCTATCGATGCTGAAGCGCGCGAACGCCACGGCGCGGGCTTTGCCGCTCTGAATGATGCAAGCGCCGACGACGTCATCCGCGCGCTTCAAAACGGGGATGTCAAGGCGTCGGAATGGCAGAACCTGCCCGTCGACCTGTTCTGGAACGACCGGCTGATCCCCGACATCGTGTCGGCCTATTACGCGTATCCCAGCGCCTGGAGCGCGATGGGGTTCGGCGGTCCCGCGTCGCCGCGCGGATATGTTCGGCTTCAGGCCAATCGCCGCGATCCGTGGGAAGCGGCGGAGCGCAAGGATGGCCATTTGATCCCGGCCGGGGAACGTAATCTTCATGCCAAGTGAATTTCAGGCTGAGCCGCGCGCGATCAACGGCCGCGCGCCCGATGTGTTCACGCCCGATGGCTGGGTGCCGATGCGTGGCCATGCCGATGACAAGGAAGTCGATTTTCTGATCGTCGGTACGGGCGCGGGCGGCGGGACGCTCGCCTGCAAACTGGCCGAAGCGGGCTTTTCCGTCGTGGCGATGGATGCCGGCCCGTATTGGCGGCCATTGCAGGATTTCGCTTCTGACGAGACCGAGCAGCAAAAACTGTACTGGACCGACGAGCGCATTGTCGACGGCGACAATCCGATCACGATGGGCGCGAATAATTCGGGCAAGTCGGTCGGCGGATCGACCGTTCATTTCGCGATGGTGTCGCTTCGCATGCGCCCCGAACATTTCGCGACCCGCACGAAGCTCGGCTACGGCGTCGATTGGCCGATCTGCTGGGAAGAGATGTGGAAATATTATGACGAGGTCGAAAAGACGCTGAAGATTGCCGGCCCGGTCCGCTATCCCTGGGGACCGAAGCGCGGCCGTTACCCGATGCGCGCGCATCCGATGAACGCGGCGGCCGAATATCTTGCGCGGGGGGCAGAGGCGCTGGGCATCGACTGGACCGAAACGCCGATCGCCACGCTTTCCGCGCCGCATGGCAAAGCGCATCCATGCGTCTATCGCGGTTTTTGCGTCACCGGCTGTTCGACCAACGCCAAGCAATCGGTGCTGGTGTCCTGGCTTCCCCGCGCATTGAAGGCGGGGGCGGAAATACGCGACCTGTCGATGGTGGGCCGGATCGAAACGAAGAACGGACGCTGCACCGGCGTACATTATGTGCGCGAGGGCGAATGGCGGTTTCAGCGCGCAAGGCATGTCGTGGTCGCCGGTTATGCGATCGAAACGCCGCGCCTGCTGCTTAATTCGGCGAGTGACGCATTTCCCGACGGCCTCGCCAATTCCTCCGGGCTGGTCGGCAAAAACCTGATGGTGCAACTCAACCAGGCGGCCTGGGGTCAGGTGGCGGATGAGGTGCGATCCTATAAGGGGCCGCCCAGCCTGGCGATTTCCGAACACTGGAATTACGCGGATATGGGCAAGGATTATTTCGGCGGCTGGTCCTATATGAGCCAAGGGCCGTTGCCGATCAGCTGGGCCAAGACGCTGGCTGGTGGGCACGGACTGTGGGGACAGGCGCTGATCGACGAAATGGCGCGCAACAACCATTCGGTCGGGCTGAAAATGGTCGGTGAGGTGCTTCCCGACGAGCGCAACCGCGTGACGCTGGCCGATGAAACCGATCAGTACGGCCTGCGCATCCCGCGGATCACCTTTTCCCATAGCGAAAACGACAAGGCGATGATGAACCACGCGGTCGATTTCATGGACCGGAGCCTGGCTGCCACCGGCGCGACCGAACGGTGGAAGGAAATGTCGGACACCTGTCACCTGAACGGCACCGCGCGGATGGGCAATGATCCGGCCACCAGCGTGGTCGATGCCGATTGCCGCAGCTGGGACATTCCCAATCTGTGGGTTTGCGACGGATCGGTGTTCCCCACCGTCGGCGGGGTCAATCCATCGCTCACCATTCAGGCCGTGGCATGCCGCACGGCGGACAGGATCAAGGCTTTGGCGGCACGAGGCGAGCTGTAGGGAGACGAGATATGGCAACCAGCAGAAATATCCCGGTGGTCGTGGTCACCGGCGCGACGGCGGGGGTGGGTCGCGCGGTCGTGCGCCGTTTTGCAAGAGACGGTGTGAAGATTGGCCTGATCGCGCGCGGCATGGACGGGCTGCGCGCAACCGCCCGCGAAGTGGAGGAGATGGGAAGCGAGGCGTTGATCCTTCCCTGCGACGTCGCGGATAATGACGCGGTCGAAGCGGCGGCGTGCGAGATGGAGGAGAAATTCGGTCCCATCGATATCTGGATCAACGTCGCCTTTGCCGGCATTCTCTCGCGCTTCATCGATATCGAACCGGAGGATTATGAACGGGTCACGCAGGTGACCTATCTGGGGCAGGTCAACGGTGCGCGTGCGGCGCTTCGCCGGATGATCGCGCGTGACAAAGGCAGTCTGGTGCTTACCGGGTCGGCGCTCGCCTATCGCGGCATACCGTTGCAATCGCCCTATTGCGGGGCAAAGCATGCCATTCAGGGATTTGAGGATTCGGTGCGCGCCGAGCTGATTCATGCGAACAGCAAGGTGCATGTTTCCATGGTCCAGCTGCCCGGCGTGAACACCCCGCAATTCGACTGGATGAAAACCAACCTGCCCAAAAAGCCGCGTCCGGCCAGTCCCCCCTATCAGCCCGAAGTGGCAGCCGAGGCGATTCACTTCGCCGCGCATCACCGCCGCAAGGAGGTTCAGGTCGGCGTGTCGAGCTGGCAGGCGATATGGGCCGACAAATTCTTTTCGCCATTGCTCGACTGGTATCTGGGCCGCACTGGTTTTTCCGGACAGCAGGGGCAGGAGTGGGTTCAACCCGATCGGAAGAATAACCTGTATGAACCGGTGCCCGGCGATCATGGCGCGCACGGGCGGTTCGATTCGACCGCCAAAAGCTGGAGCCCGCAGCTTGTCGTGACCAAGAATCGGGGGCTGATCGCCGCCGGCATGCTGGTTGCTGCCATGGGCGGCCTGTGGGCGCTGGCGAGGAAGGACCGCGCATGAGCGAAGACTGGCGCCCGCACGCGATCAGCGGGCACGGGATGATCTCCGACGGGCAAACCGCCGCGCTGGTCTATGAAGACGCGACGATCGACTGGCTGTGTATGCCGCGTTTCGACAGCCAGGCCTGTCTTGCCGCGCTGCTGGGTACGGGTGAGAATGGTGGCTGGTGGCTTCATCCGGTCGATGAAGTGATCAACACCTCGCGGCGCTATCTCGATGGTACGATGATCCTCGAAACCGTTATGGAAACGGAGGGTGGCGAGGTCGCGATACTCGATTTCATGCCGATCCAGCGCGGCGAAGCGCCGGATGTGGTGCGTATCGTCGAAGGACGGCGCGGTGCGGTGGAAATGCAGACCCGCCTCGCGCTTCGCTTCGACGACGGACGAACGCATCCCATGGTGCTGCAGCATTCGGATGGCGAGATGCTGGCGATCGCCGGGCCGAACGCGGTTGCGCTGCGCTTCGGGTGCGGTATCGACCATGACGGGCGCGCCTTTTCGGGCAGCTTCACGGTTGCCGAGGGCGAGCGCAGGCCATTATGCATGACCTGGTTCAGGAGCGAGGGCGATGTGCCCGATCCTGTCGATCCGGAGAAGGCGCTGAAGCAGGCGAGCAAAGTCTGGCACGACTGGTCGGCCAAGACGGAATATGACGGCGTGGCGGAAAAAGCGGTAAAGCGATCGCTGCTGACGCTGAAGGCGCTGGTGCACGAACATACCGGGGGGATGGTAGCCGCAGCCACGGCATCGCTGCCCGAACGTCCCGGCGGGCAGCGCAACTGGGACTATCGCTATTGCTGGTTGCGCGATGCCACCTTCACGCTGCTCGGTTTCCTGCATACCGGGCATAAAAAGGAGGCAAAGCAGTGGATCGACTGGCTGCGCCGTGCGGTGGCGGGCGAACCGATCGACGTCCAGCCCTTCTATGCCATCGACGGCAACCGCCATTCGCTGGAATGGGAAGCGGACTGGCTGCAGGGGTTTGGCGATGCAAGACCGGTGCGGTTCGGCAACGGCGCGGTGGACCAGATACAACTCGACATCTATGGCGAGGTGATCGACGCGATCTGCGTCGCGCGCCGTCACGGTCTGGCGCAGGATACCGATGAACTGGTCGCGCGAATGGCGGAGAAGCTGGAAACGCTTTGGCGCGAACCCGATGCGGGCATCTGGGAAAGCCGCGGCGAGCCAAAACAGCATGTCTATTCCAAGGTAATGTGCTGGGTTGCATTCGATCGCGCCGCGAAGATGCTGGCCGACGCGATGCCCGATGCCGCCCGGCGCTGGCGCGATCTGGCGCAGGAGGTGCGCGAAGAGGTGCTGACGCGTGGTTTCGACGAAAAACGCGGCGCGTTTACACAGGCATTCGGCGATGATGCGCTGGACGGCGCGGTGCTGCGCCTGCCCATTGTCGGCTTCATCGACGCCAATGACGAGCGTATGCGAAAAACGGTTAATGCGATCGAGCGCGAGTTGATGGTGGGCGATTTCGTCTATCGCTACTCCGATGACAGTACGGACGACGGTGTAGGCGGCGCGGAGGGCGTGTTCCTGGCCGTGGGACTGTGGCTTGCGGATGTCTATGCGTTGCAGGGGCGCAAGGACGAAGCGCGCCGATTGTTCGATTCGGTATTGGGCACCGCCAACGATCTGGGGTTGTTGAGTGAGGAATGCTGGCCCGAGGACGGCCGCCAACTCGGCAACATTCCGCAGGCGCTAAGCCATGTTTCGCTGGTCAATACCGCGCTCAGCCTTTCCTCCGACGGGAAACCGCCGCGGCTGGCATGACGGCGGGGATGGCATCGAAAGCCCGGCTGTTCGCCATGGCGATGGTCGCCGGCCTGCTGACCGGATGCGCGGCCAGCCCCAGCTTCCTGCAGGCGGCGGGGCCGGTGGCAGCCGAACAGCGCCATCTGTTCTGGCTGGTGATCGCGGCGCTGATGGTCGTCGTATTGCCGGTTTTTATCGGTCTGCCGCTGGTGCTGTGGCGGTATCGCCGGGGCAATGACAAGGCGCGCTACGATCCCAAATGGGACTGGAACCCCAGACTGGAATTCGTGATATGGGGCGTGCCGGTGCTGATCGTCGTGCTGCTGGGCATCCAGCTATGGCATAGCACGCAGACGCTCGACCCCTATAAGCGGCTGGACGGAAACGGGACGATCACGGTTCAGGCGGTCGGCCTCGACTGGAAATGGCTGTTCATCTATCCCGATCAGCATATCGCGACGGTCAACCGGCTGGTGATTCCGGCAGGTCGCCCGGTTCATATCGACCTGACCAGCGACACGGTGATGCAGTCGCTTTTCATTCCCCGGTTGGGCGGACAAATCTATGCGATGGCGGGAATGCGCACCCAATTGAACCTGAAGGCCGACCGGCCCGGCAGCTATTTCGGTGAAAACACGCAATATAACGGCGAAGGTTTTCACAAGCAGAATTTTCGGACGCTCGCCGTCACGGACGCCGCTTTCGATGGCTGGGTGAAGCGGGTGAAGGCATCGGGCAGCCCGCTGAATGAAGCGCGCTATCGAACGCTTGCCAAAAAATCCGTGCCCGATGCGCCGATGGAATTTTCCGCCGTCCCCGAGGGCCTGTTCGCGCGCATCATCGCCAAATATATGCAGCCCGAACGGCGCGGGAAGGAGGGCGGGCAATGACCGTGCAATCCGCATGGTTTTGGGCGATCGGCAGGATCGACCTGCATTCCTTCGCCTTTGTCCGGGCATGGGAGGACCCTTCGCTCGACAAGATGATCGCCGCGGGCGCCGCATCGCTGGTCGTGCTCGGCGCGATCGCCGTGTTCGCGATCATCACGAAGCTGCGCAAATGGCGCTATCTTTGGCAGGACTGGTTCACCAGCGTCGACCACAAGAAAATCGGCATCATGTATGTCATTTTGTCGGGAATCATGCTGACGCGCGCGGTGATCGAGGCGGTGCTGATGCGCATGCAGCAGGCGGTGGCGGTCAATCAGCCGGGAATCGTTGCCCCCGAACATTTCGGCGAACTGTTTTCGACCCATGGCTCGATCATGATCTTCTTCATGGCGATGCCCTTCCTCACCGGTATCATCAACTATGTGATGCCGTTGCAGATCGTCGCGCGCGATGTGGCGTTCCCCACGCTCAATTCGATCAGCCTTGGGCTGACCGTGTCGGGCGCGGTGCTGCTGATGATATCGCTGGTGGTCGGCAAGTTTTCGACCGGCGGCTGGTCGGGCTATCCCCCCTATACCGAAATGGCGTTCAATTCGGGGGTGGGGCCGGATTACTGGATATGGGCGGTGACGCTCAGTTCGATCGGCAGCACGATGACGGGGCTCAACTTCGCGGTCACCATCTATAAATCGCGTGCGCCGGGGATGCATCTGTTTCGCATGCCGCTATTCTGCTGGACGGCGCTGTGCACGTCGATCCTGATGATTTTCGCGATGCCGCCGCTCACCGTCGCCACGCTGATGCTGGCGCTCGACCGCTATCTGGACTTCCACCTCTTCACGACCGACCTTGGCGGGAACATGATGAACTACGCCAATCTGTTCTGGCTGTTCGGTCATCCTGAAGTCTATATCCTGATCCTGCCGGCCTTCGGTGTGTATTCCGAAGTCATTTCGACCTTTTCGGCCAAGCGGCTCTACGCATATCGAACGCTGGTATATGCGACGATGGTCATCGCGGTGCTGAGCTTCACCGTGTGGCTGCACCATTTCTTCACCATGGGGCAGAACGCAAACATCAACGGTTTTTTCGGCATCGCTACAATGTGCGTGGGAATCCCCACCGGGGTGAAGGTATATGACTGGATACTCACCATGTATCGCGGGCGGGTGCGCTTCACCGTGCCGATGCTGTATGCGATTGCCTTCCTGGTCACCTTCGTCATCGGCGGCATGACGGGCATCATTCTGGCGACGCCGCCGCTCGATTACGTGGTGCACAACACGCTGTTCCTCGTCGCGCATTTCCATAACATGCTGATACCTGGCCTGTTGTACGGCATGCTGGCGGGGTATCAGTTCTGGTTCCCCAAGGCGTTCGGATTCCGCCTTGACGAAACATGGGGGCGGATCAGCTTCGCGTGCTGGGTGGTGGGGTTCTACCTTGCCTTCATGCCGCTGTACGTGCTTGGCGCGATGGGCATGCCGCGCCGGATGGCGGGCGTATTTCAGGGCGAATATCTGCCCTGGCTGATTATCGCGTGCATCGGCGCGTTCATCCTTCTCGCCGCGCTGGGGGCGCTGTTCGTGCAGCTGGTGATCAGCATCCGCCGACGCGAGAAAACCCGCGTTCCCGCAGGCGATCCGTGGGACGGCCGGTCGCTCGAATGGGCGATCTCTTCACCGCCCCCCGAATATAACTTCGCCGTGATTCCTTGTGTCGAGGACCGCGATCCCTTTGCGCTGCGCAAGGAGCAGGGCAGGGCGTATCAGCCGCCGCACGCATATGAAGATATCGAAATGCCGAAAAATTCGGTTCTTGGCCCGGTCCTGTGCATCGTCGGCGCGGCAGCGGGCTTTGCGCTGGTCTGGCACATCTGGTGGCTGGCGATCCTGTCGTTTCTCGGCATCTTGGCGGCGGTAATCGTGAGCAGCTTCTCCCGCGACACCCACAGGGTCATTCCGGCGAGCGAGGTTGCGAGGACGCACGAACACTGGTTGCGCACGGTTGCCGAAGCGCGCGCCATTCCGCGGGAACTGGAAACCAGAAGCGCCAATGAAGGACTGGCGGAGAGCGCGGTATGAGCGCGGACGAACTGAAACATGCCGGGTTGAACCTGCAGGAAGCCGATCCGCTGACGCACGAAAAGGCGGGAGAGGCGATTTTCGGCTTCTGGGTGTTCCTGATGAGCGACGCGGTCGTCTTTGCGCTGCTTTTCGCCACCTATGGCGTGATGCTTCGCGGCACGGCGGGCGGACCGGTGCCGCACGAGGTATATGAGATCAAAAGCGCGTTCATTGAAACGCTGATCCTGCTGTCGTCGAGCTTCACCTTCGGCCTCGCCTCGCTGGCGATGAAATATGAACATAAGCGGCACCAGCTTGAACTCTGGCTGGGCGTCACGCTGCTCCTCGGCTTCGCCTTTATCGGCTGGGAAATCCATGATTTCGTCTCGATGGCGGCGAAGGGAGAGGTGCCGTCGCGCAGCGGCTATCTATCGGGCTTTTATGCGCTGGTGCCGATGCATATGCTGCACGTCACCATCGGCTGCGTCTGGGGCATGGTGATGCTGGTGCAGATTCGCAAATTCGGGCTTGATCCGATGGTGAAGATCAATGTGATGCGCCTGAGCCTGTTCTGGCATTTTCTCGACATCATCTGGATCGGCATTTTCTCGGTCGTCTATCTGCAGGGGCTTGCCTAATGGACGATCGGGCAAAATATCGGCGCGAACTTCGCGGCTATGCGATCGGCTTCGCGAGCGCGCTGGCGCTAACCTGCGCTGCCTTCGCCACGGTGCATTTCGATCTGGCGCCCGCCGGCACCACGATCGGCATCGTGTTCGCACTGGGGCTGATTCAGCTGAACGTGCATTTCCGGTTCTTCCTGCACATCGACCTGAAAAAATCGGCGCGGGACGATCTTCAGCTCATATTGTTTTCGACGCTGATCACATTGCTAATGGTCGGCGGCACCTTGATCATCCTGTTTAATCTGTACCATCGCATGATGTAGGTACGGGCGCGCTGCCCACCGACAAAAGATTGCCGATATGGAGACGTCATGAAAACCCGCGCAGCCGTAGCGTTTGAACCCAAAAAGCCGCTGGAGATAGTCGAACTCGACCTGGAAGGACCCAAAGCGGGCGAGGTGCTGGTGGAGATCATGGCGACCGGCATCTGCCACACCGATGCCTACACGCTGGACGGTCTGGATAGCGAGGGGCTGTTTCCCAGCGTACTCGGCCATGAAGGCGCAGGCATTGTGCGCGAAGTGGGACCGGGCGTAACCAGCGTGAAGCCGGGCGACCATGTCATTCCGCTCTACACGCCCGAATGCCGCCAGTGTAAATCGTGCCTCAGCCAGAAGACCAATTTGTGCACCGCGATCCGGTCCACCCAGGGAAAGGGGCTGATGCCTGACGGCACCACCCGCTTTTCATACAAGGGCGAGCCGATCCATCATTATATGGGTTGTTCGACCTTTTCGAATTTCACCGTGCTTCCCGAAATCGCGCTGGCGACAATCCGCGAGGACGCGCCGTTCCAGACGAGCTGCTATATCGGGTGCGGCGTCACCACCGGGGTGGGTGCGGTGGTGCATACCGCAAAGGTTGAACCGGGCAGCAATGTCGTCGTCTTCGGGCTGGGGGGCATCGGCCTCAACGTCATTCAGGGGGCGAAGATGGTCGGCGCGAACCGGATCATCGGCGTCGACCTGAACCCCGACCGGGAGGAATGGGGTCGCAAGTTCGGCATGACCCATTTCCTCAATACCAAGGGCATGACGCGCGAGGAGATCGTCGCGAAGATCGTTGAAATGACCGATGGCGGCGCCGACTATACCTTCGATGCAACCGGCAATACCGACGTCATGCGGACCGCGCTGGAATGTGCGCATCGCGGCTGGGGCGAATCAATCGTCATCGGCGTTGCCGAAGCGGGGAAGGAAATTTCCACCCGCCCGTTCCAGCTCGTCACCGGCCGCGTGTGGAAGGGCACGGCGTTCGGCGGCGCGCGCGGACGCACCGACGTGCCCAAGATCGTCGACTGGTATATGGACGGCAAGATCGCGATCGATCCGATGATCACCCATGTCCTGAAACTCGAAGAGATCAACAAGGGGTTCGACCTGATGCATGCGGGCGAAAGCATTCGCAGCGTCGTGGTGTATTAAGGAGGCTATAATGTTCAGCCACATCCATCTGGGCAGCAACGACGTCGAACGTTCCAAGCGTTTTTACGATGCGCTCTTTGATGCCTTGGGCGGCGCGAAAAGCTGGAAGGACTCGCTTCGCAATCGCTGGTTCTGGCAGCGCGAAGGCGCGCTTCTGATCGTCGGCGAGCCGCTTGACGAGGATACGGCGACCCCCGGCAACGGCATGACGATCGGTTTTGCGGTCACCGGACCGGAGCAGGGCGATGCTTGGCACCGGGCAGGGCTGGCCAATGGCGGAACGTCGATTGAAGAGTCGCCCGGCATTCGCGACAAGGGTGAGGGAGCGCGCGTCTATCTCGCCTATCTGCGCGATCCCGACGGCAACAAGCTGTGCGCCATGAAGCCGATGGCGTAGCGGCGACCATGGAGACACTGTCGACCAACATTGCGCATGGTGGAATGCAGGGCGTGTACAGCCATGCTTCCGGTGCCACGAACACCGACATGACCTTTTCGGTCTTCGTCCCGCCGCATGCGCCGGGGGCGGCCCTCCCGGTGCTGTGGTATCTTTCCGGGCTGACCTGCACCCATGCCAATGTTACCGAAAAGGGCGAATATCGCGCCGCATGCGCCGAAAAGGGCGTGATCTTCATCGCGCCCGACACGTCCCCGCGCGGGGACGAGGTCGCGGACGAGGACAGCTATGACTTCGGCAAGGGGGCGGGCTTCTATCTCGACGCGAGCGAAGCGCCATGGTCGCGTCATTACCGGATGCGCAGCTATATCGAGGAGGATCTGCCTGCGCTGATCGCCGACCAGTTCCCCATGGCGGACATGACCCGGCAGGGAATCACCGGCCATTCGATGGGCGGGCACGGCGCGTTGACCATCGCACTTCGCAATCCGGCGCGTTTCCGGTCGGTATCGGCTTTTGCGCCGATCGTCGCGCCGATGCAGGTGCCCTGGGGGCAAAAGGCGTTGCCGCGCTATCTGGGCGAGGATCGCGAAACGTGGCGGCGCTACGATGCCTGTGCGCTGATCGATGACGGCGCACGCGTGCCCGAATTGCTGGTTGATCAGGGGCTTGCCGACAATTTCCTTGCCGACGGGCAATTGCGTCCCGAACTGCTTGAACAGGCATGTGAGCGCGCCGGAATCGATCTGACGCTGCGTCGCCAGCCCGGATACGACCACAGCTATTACTTCATCTCCACCTTCATGGCGGATCATGTCGCCTGGCACGCCGAGCGGCTGAAATAGCCCCTTATCTCAAGGTCCGGTAAAGCGTAACGCACTGACGATACTGCCACGGGTCCGGATTACTGCGCCCCGGTATCAGTCGTCGCCGAAGTTGAGCCGCCGGGTCACGGTGTAATCGAGGATCGCCATGACGAAATAGGCCGCCGCCTGCTTCACCCGCCGCCAGGGTGTCGTAAACTGTTTATAGTAATCGCGGGTCATCTCAGCCGAATTGGCGACTTCGGTATCGACATAGGCGCGTGCATGCGCGGCGAATGCGCGATCCTCCACCCGCAACATCAGTTCAAGGTTGAGGAACATCGACCTGACATCGAAATTGGCTGACCCGATATGAACGACGTCGCCGATGACGAACAGCTTCGTGTGCAACTTGGTTGGCTGATATTCGTATATCCGTACCTTTTTGCGCAGCAGCCCGGCATAGGTGAAGCGCGAGGCCCAGATTGCCGCGCCGTGATCGGTCTTTGACGGCAGGATCAGGCGTACCTGGCCGCGTTTGCCCGCCCTGTCGAGGCGGCGGAGCATTGCCGGCCCCGGTGCAAAATAGCCCGCGATCAGATCAATCCGCAGCGCGCGGTCCATCTCGCGCTTGATCGTTCGCGCCCAGGGCGACAGGCGGTGCGTCGGCCCGCCCAGCAGCCAGCGCGCATTGCCGCTTTCCTCGCTCCAGTCGTTCAGGGTTCGCGACAGCGCGCGAAGCGACGCTTTCGACCGCCGTGTCCAGCGTTCGAGCGCGTCGAAATACCCGGCCAGCCGTGCCGCTGCCGGGCCATCGACCAGCAGCCCCAGATCGCGCCACGCATGCTGGTCGAGCGTCCCGAAATAGCTGTCCTGAATGTTGAAGCCGCCGACGATCGCGCGTGCTTCGTCGGCGATTGCCATTTTCTGGTGATTGCGCAGCAAATAGCGGCGGCCGAGCCGGGGCACGAACCGACTGACGGTCGCGCCCGCACGCTGGAGCGGATCGAAGAAGTGATGGTCGTCGGCCTTATCGCTGCCCAATGCATCGACGATCAGCGATACTTGTACCCCGCGCGCCACCGCGGCGATCAGCGCGTCGCGCACCTTCGTCCCGACACTATCGTCGACATAGATGTAATACAGGAAGCGGAGGCTGGTTTGCGCGCCGTCGATCAGCGCGATCAGCGCGTCGAGCCGGCGGGGGCCGGTGTCGAGCAGGGTAAGGTGGTTGCCGTCAACGGTGAATGTCGGTTGATCGGGGGGAGCCTGCATGATGGCGCCTCCTTGCACCGGTGCGGCGGGGCAGGCAACCGCCCGCGACCGACTTTTCTTGACAATCGGAAGCTGGATGAGTAGCTTCTTGCCTTTCCGTACACCGTCAAGTTTGAAGGAAGCGTTTCATGGCGCGCGTTACCGTCGAGGATTGCGTAGACAAGGTCTCCAACCGGTTCGATCTGGTATTGTTCGCGGCGCAGCGCGCCCGTCAGATTTCGGGCGGTGCCGACCTCACCATCGATCGTGACCGCGACAAAAATCCGGTCGTCGCACTTCGCGAGATCGCCGAACAGACGATAAAGCCCCGCGATCTGGAAGAGGGCGCGATCCAGTCGCTTCAGCGCGTTCAGATCGATGATGAGGAAGCCCCCGACGAAGTGGGATCGCTCTCCGCGTCGGCCGAAGCGCTTCGCCTCACCGCCGCCGCCCCGCCGCGCAACACCAATGTCGGCAGCGACTACGAAGGCTGATTCGGTCGGTTCAGTTGAATTTGCAAAAACCCCGGCATCGTCCGGGGTTTTTCTTGCCGCCGACGAACGGTTCAGGCGGTGCGCGCCTGTTCGCCAAGCAGAGCAAAGCGCCGTTCGAAATCACGCGCAATATCGGCAAGGGTTACTTCACCGAGCCGGGTAACCAGTGCTTCCTCCGCCTCTTTGAGCGCCGAACGCATGGAAGCATTCACTGCCTGTTCGACCAGGCAGGCGGAATTGGGATCGGCTAGCCCGATCGAGAATATGCGCGGCTCCCCCACCGCACGATAAACCTGCAGCATGGTGACCTGATCGGGTTCGGCGGTAATCGTCCAGCCACCACCATGCCCCTTTACCGACTGTACCAAGCCGGCATCGCGAAGGCCGGCCATCGTTCGCCGCACTACCACGGCGTTGCTGCCAAGCATTTCCGCCGCCGCCTGCGACGTGATCGGTCCGTCGGCGCGGGCCATATGGACGAGAATGTGCAGCATTCGCGAAAGGCGGGAATCCAGTTTCATGCAACCCCCTTATCATAGGTCACGCTATGTTTGAGGTTGCAAAAGAAGGTGGCCGGTTTATGTAACCCCATATGTTGCGTAAAAAGTCGAGGTCACGAACCATGCATGACGTTATCGTTGTCGGCGGCAGCTTTGCCGGCCAGTCCGCTGCCATGCAGCTGGCGCGTGCACGACAAAGGGTGCTGCTGATTGATGCGGGGCAGCCGCGCAATCGCTTTGCCGAAGCCGCGCATGGCTTTCTCGGGCAAGATGGGCGCAGTCCGGCGGCGATCATGCGCGATGCATCGAAACAGCTTCTCGCCTATCCGGCCGCCGAAATCGTTCGCGGCAAAATCGCGACTGTCGAACGCGGGCAGGGGCGCTTCACCGTCATGGGCGAAGACGGGGAACGCTTCGCGGCACGACGCCTGATTCTGGCCACCGGGGTCAGCGACGAACTGCCGCCGATCGCGGGGTTGCGCGAACGTTGGGGTGAAACCGTATTACACTGCCCCTATTGTCACGGATACGAGGTTTGCGATCAAAATCTGGGCATCATCGCCAATAATCCCTTCTCCGCGCATCAGGCGGCGATGATCCCCGATTGGGGAAAAGCGACCTATTTCACGCAGGACCTGTACGAACCCGACGCCGACGAAGCGGCGCTGCTCGCCCGTCGCGGCGTTGCGATCGAACGGACGCCGGTGGTCGAATTGCTGGGCGATGCTCCGGCGCTGCGGGCGGTGAGGCTGGCCGATGGCAGGACAGTGGAGGTTGCGGCGATCTTCACAGCACCGGTTACCCGGCAATCAAGCCCACTGGCCGCGCAGTTGGGATGCGCGATGGAAGACGGCCCCAGCGGACCTTTTATCAAGGTCGATCAATGGGGGAAGACCTCGATCGACGGAGTGTTCGCGGCGGGCGATGCTGCCGCACCGATGCATAACGGAACCATGGCGTCGGCGGCCGGCGTGCTTGCCGGTGTCGCAGCGCACCAGTCCCTCTTCATGTAAACACGCTTGCCCGCCGGGGATTATTCAGGGCCTGGATCGCCGGGGCCCTTGAACCCCTGCGCGACGACGAACCATTCGACCGATCCCTTGCGGCTTGACGGGGGCTTGGCGTGTTTGACGGTGGCGAAGGCGCGCTTCATCTGCGCGACCAGATTCGCATCGGCGCCCCCGGCAAACACCTTTGCAACGAATGCGCCGCCGGGTTCGAGCACATCTTCGGCAAAGGCAAAGGCGGTTTCGATCAGCGCCATGGTGCGCAGCGCGTCGGTCTGCTGATGCCCGACCGTGTTTGCCGCCATGTCGGACAGGATCAGGTCGGGGCGCCCGCCCAGCGCCTCGATCAGCGTATCGGGTGCGTCATCGGCCATGAAGTCCATCTGGAAAATCGTCGCGCCTTCGATCGGATCGACCGGGAGCAGGTCGATACCGACGACCGCCGCCTTGGGAAGTTTGCGGCGAACGACTTGCGTCCAGCCGCCCGGCGCGATGCCGAGATCGATGACCCGCTTCGATCCTTTCAACAGACCGAATTTCTCGTCTAGCTCGATCAGCTTATACGCGGCGCGGCTGCGATAGCCTTCGGCCTTGGCGCGCTTCACATAGGGATCGTTGAGCTGCCGTTCGAGCCAGCGGGTCGATTGCGCGGTCCGCCCGCGCGACGTGCGCACGCGTGTATGACCGCCCCTTCCGCCGCGGCTCATTGTCCCGATCCTTCCATCATCCGGCGCAAAATCCCTTCGCGAATGCCGCGATCGGCAACGCCCAGCCGCTCGGCGGGCCACAGGTCGAGTATCGTTTCCAGGATCGCGCACCCAGCTACGACCAGATCGGCCCGTTCGCGCCCGATGCACGGTACTTCGCTGCGCTGCGTCATCGTCATGCACGCAATGTCCGAACTCACCTGCCGCATCTCGTCCGAGGGTACGATCAGACCGTCGACCCGGCCCCGATCATAGGATTCGAGGCCCAGATGCACGCTGGCCAGCGTCGTCACCGTGCCGCTGGTGCCCAGCAGGCGGTGCCCATCGGCCATTTTGGGCAGGCGCCCGGCGAAACCGGCAAAGCTTCTGGTGACGGTTTCGCGCATTGCGCGATATTGGTCTATCGGGCTGGAAATGTCGCGCGCGCGTATTTCCTCGGTCAGCGACACGACGCCCCATGGTGCGCTGTGCCAGTCGATGACGCGCGGGACCGGTTCGGCCGAATCGATCAGCACCAGTTCGGTCGATCCGCCGCCAATGTCGAACACCACCGCCGGCCCTTCGCCCGGTTCGAGCAGCGCATGGCAGCCAAGCACGGCAAGCCGCGCCTCCTCCTCCGCCGAAATGATGTCGAGCAGGATGCCCGTTTCGCGATATACGCGCCGGATGAAGGACGGTCCGTTGGCGGCGCGGCGGCATGCCTCGGTCGCGACCGATCGCGCCAGCGTGACGTTGCGCCGGCGAAGCTTGTCGGCGCAAACGCGCAGCGCGGCGATCGTCCGTTCGATCGCGGCATCGCTCAGCCTGCCGGACGCGTTCAGCCCTTCGCCCAGCCGGACGATGCGCGAAAAGGCGTCGACCACGGTAAAGCCGTTGGCTTGCGGCCGCGCGATCAGCAGCCTGCAATTGTTCGTACCTAGGTCCAGGGCGGCATAATGCCGTGCCTGGGGCCAGCGCGCGCGCGCTGGCGTTGTGGGCGCCTGTCGGCGTGGGGACTTGCCCTGCCGGTGCGGCACCCGGGCGGGATGATCCCCCATGCCGTCACTCGCTTATATTCTTCCGTCACACCCGCCGCGCACGAATTGCACGATGGGCGCTCGGTGCTTGGCCGTGAAGCTAACGCGTA
The DNA here is from genome assembly GCF_019351405.1 of Stakelama flava. Classification (GTDB taxonomy): domain Bacteria; phylum Pseudomonadota; class Alphaproteobacteria; order Sphingomonadales; family Sphingomonadaceae; genus Sphingomonas; species Sphingomonas flava_A. The sequence continues at coordinate 18,872 of NZ_JAHWZX010000016.1, read as the reverse complement.
TGGGGTGGAACGGCAAGCGCGATGGGCGGCGATCAAATGGCGGGTTGACGTTTCGCCGATTTGCGCGATTATTGTTGAGCGAGTGACATCAAGCATGTCGCGCGGTAATGCCCTCAACCCCCTTGACCGGCGGAAAACCGGGCGTTAGAGCCGCGCTCCTGTTGCCCCGTCGTCTAACGGCAAGACTACGGACTCTGACTCCGTCAATCGTGGTTCGAATCCACGCGGGGCATCCAGCTTTTCAGCGCTATTCGCTTTTACATCAGCCGGTGACTTCTGCGATCAGGGGGGCAGGCCTTTTCGCTGGTCCAGTCCATGCCGCCGGTTACTCGCCATATCTTCTTGCCGGAGAGTTGATGAAACCAAGCTCCCGATCGAGCGAATCAACCGTGAAATCGGCAAGCTTCCCGAACTTGAAGCGAACATACAGGAGTTGCGTCGTGAATGTGGCGAACAGCAACATGTTCGCCGATAAAGCCAAGCCCACCGGCGTCAGGTGTGTCGGACCTTGCTGAGATAGCATCGCGTGCGCAATTCATTGAAGAAACGATGACCATGCCAGACGCGGGGGTGTAATGAACGGCATGCTGATCGCCACGTCACGCATCCAGTTGATCGTGGAAGCATAATATTGCGGCATTCCGATTAGTCGCCGGCGTCAATCAGGGCCGGCGCTGGTCCTGATCCGCCGAAGACGTTCGGATCAAATGTAGCCGGCAACGCCTTTGCTCTTTCGGGTTGTACCATCGCGACCGGCTCATTCGGCGGCTGCACCATGAATTTCAACGGCTCGGCAAGATATGCCTTCACCGTCGTACCGTAAGGTATCCTTGCACTCGTGCCATGGATCAGGAAGCCGCCAAGTGGGCTGAGCAATACCATCGTGGCGACGGACGCCGCAGTGCCGCTGACGCCCTCGTCGTGCGCCTGACCATTTAGTCGAACGGGTCCGCTAGGCGTTTCGACATACAGGATGCGAATATCGAGCTTGCCCTTTTTGCCGACATGGCCATTCGCCTGCGCTCGAACTACTTCCGCGACGGCGGGAGCGCCGATCGGTACGACGACCTGACCACGATAAGACAGGCTCTCGGCGACTTCGAGATAGATGCGGTCGCCCGGCTCAGCATCCTTCGTTGATACGTCCGTCCGCGTCCGCAGCATCAATTGCGTTCCCATCGGGAAAAATCTGGTCTGGATCGGTTTGTCGCCATCGACACGGGCTGGCGCCGGCCAATAGTAATTATTCTGCGCCTGCGCGCTTCCACTTATCGCCAGTCCAGCAGCGATAAATCCAATCTTCCACATACCCCTTCTCCGCTCATTCATCGTCCAAGCCGACCGGAGGGATAGCGACCGAAGGTTAACAACGGGATTCATACAGCCGTGGCCGAATAATCACCAGTTTCGCTGACTGCGGATGTGAACGATCGATATCTCGACATTCTTGGACAACGCATTCGTGCTCGTGTTCTCGAGCCGCCCGTCTGCCACGAAATGAAGCGCGGCCTGACGTATTTTGTGCGTTTGCGCCAAATAGCGCAGCTTTTCAGCGCTATTCGCTTTTACGTCAGCGGGTTGCTTCTGCGATCAGGGTGCGGGCCTTTTCGCTGGTCCAGTCCATGCCGCCGGTTACTCGCCATATCTCCTTGCCGTTCGCATCATACAGGATGGTGGTGGGAAGGTTGACGCCATAGCGCGTCGATAATGCCAGTTGCTGATCCAGATAGGGCTGGAGATTCGCAAATTTGTGTTTCGCGAAGAACGGGGCCACCTGTTCCTTGCCGCCCAGATCCTGGCTGACGGCAAGCAGCGCCACCTTTCCGTCAAGATCGCCCGCCAGCGTATCGAGCGTGGGCATTTCCGCTACGCATGGCGGGCACCAGGTCGCCCACAGGTTGAGGAGCACCGGCGTCCCGCGAAATGCGGCAAGCGTGACCGATTTTCCCGACGGATCGGTGAAGCGGGCATCGGGCGCCGCTTCGCCCGCATGGCTGCGATCGACCGATCCGTGTAGCGGTTGCGAGGCGTCGTCATTAGCCATGCTATCATCCGACCTGTTCGCGCTTGCTTGCCCCGGCGCGGACGATTGCCTATCGCAGCCGGCGGCCATAAGCGCGAGACCGAGGAGAAGCGCAATTTCGCAGCGCAAGGCAGACTCCAATCAGATGTGGGGCGGACGGTTCGAAGGCGGCCCGTCGGCGGTGATGCGTGTGATAAATGCGTCAATCCCGTTCGACAAGGCGCTGTGGCGGCAGGATATCGCCGGATCGAAGGCGCATGTCGCAATGTTGGCGAAACAGGGGATCGTCGATGCGGCGGATGCAGCGACGATCGCGCAGGGACTCGATGCCGTCGCTGCCGATTATGAACGCGACGGCGTGCCCGAACTGCTTGACCTCGAAGATATTCACATGGTGACCGAGCGCGCGCTGACCGAAAAGATCGGCGCGGTGGCGGGGCGGCTGCACACCGCGCGGTCGCGCAACGATCAGGTCGCGACCGACTTCAAACTATGGGTGCGCGAAGCGATCGACGAGATCGATACCGGCCTTTGCGCGCTGATCGACGCGCTGATCGCGCGCGCCGACGAACATGCCGATTCGGTGATGCCCGGCTTCACCCATCTGCAATCGGCGCAGCCGGTGACGCTCGGCCATCATCTGATGGCCTATCACGACATGATCGTGCGCGACCGGGGACGGTTTGCGGATGCCAGGGCGCGGCTCAACCGGTGTCCGTTGGGTGCGGCCGCGCTTGCCGGGACCGGATTTGCGCTCGATCGCGATGCGACCGCCGCCGCGCTCGGCTTCGATTCGCCGACGACCAATTCGCTCGATAGCGTGTCGGATCGCGATTTCGCGCTCGAATATCTCACCGCTGCGGCGCAATGCGCGCTGCACCTGTCGCGACTGGCAGAGGAATTCGTGATCTGGGCATCGCAGCCCTTTGGCTTTGTCCAGCTTTCCGACCAATGGTCGACGGGCAGTTCGATCATGCCGCAAAAGCGCAATCCCGACGCCGCCGAACTGGTTCGCGGCCATGCGGGGCGGGTGATCGGTTGCATGACCAGCCTGATGGTCACGATGAAGGGGCTGCCGCTCGCCTATTCAAAGGATATGCAGGACGACAAGCCGCCGGTGTTCGAGGCGCATGACCTGATCGGGCTGGCGATCGCGGCGATGACCGGCATGGTGGAAAGCGCGACCTTTCGCACCGATCGGATGCGCGCCCTGGCCGAAAGCGGCTTTGCCACCGCGACCGATCTTGCCGACTGGCTGGTGCGCGAAGCCGGACTGCCCTTCCGCGAAGCGCATCATGTGACCGGCCGGGCGGTGAAACTGGCCGAGGATCGCGGCGTGGCGCTGCACCAGTTGCCGCTGGGCGATCTGCGCGACATCGATTCGCGATTCGATGAAAGCGTGTTCGACGTGCTGAGCGTCGACGCCTCGGTAGCCAGCCGACGCAGCTTTGGCGGAACCGCGCCCGATCGGGTGCGAGAGGCGATCGCCGCCGCTCGCGATGCCCTCAGCCGGGAGGGCAGGGCATGAAGCCGGTCTCCGCGCTTTTCGGCGTTGCCGCGCTTGCGCTTGCCGGATGCGGGGCGAAGAGCGCGCTGGTTCCCCCGGAAGGGCAGGCCTTGCCGCCCGCCCCCTATGGCGCGAGCGAGCAGCCCAATGCCCAGCAATTGATGGCACCGCGTACCGCCACCCGGCCCCGGCGCAGCGACGACATTCTGACCGATTCGCACGAACGCGAAGACGATCCTTTCGACCTTCCGCCAACAGACTGAATGCTATGAACCATTTCGAATATCGCGACGGTCGCATGTTCTGCGAGGACGTGCCGCTGGAAAAGATCGCCGCCGAAGTCGGCACCCCGGTCTATGTCTATTCGCAGGCGACGCTGGAACGGCATGCCCGCGTCTTTCGCGAAGGCGTCGGCGTGCTGCCGCGCGTCCATTGCGCGTTCGCGATCAAGGCCAATCCCAATCTGGGCGTGCTGCGCGTACTCGCCAATCAGGGCTATGGCGCCGATGTGGTGTCGGGTGGTGAGATGGTGCGCGCGCTCGCCGCGGGAATGAAGGCGAAGGACATCCTGTTTTCGGGCGTGGGCAAGACCGGGGAGGAACTTTCCGCCGCGCTCGATGCCGGAATCGGCCAGTTCAATCTGGAACACGAACCCGAAGGAATCGCGCTTGCCGCGCTCGCCCATGAAAAGGGACTGTCCGCGCCCGCCGTGCTGCGCGTCAATCCCGATGTCGATGCCGGCACCCATGCCAAGATTTCCACGGGACTGGCCGAAAACAAGTTCGGCGTTCCCATTTCGGAAGCGCCCGCGATGTTCGCGCGCCTTGCCGCGCTGCCCGGACTCGATATGCGCGGGATCGCTATTCATATCGGCAGCCAGCTTTCCGACCTTGCGCCGCTCGAACGCGCATATACCAGGGTCGGCGAACTGATCGCCGAGCTGCGAGCGGCCGGACATCGCATCAGCCGGGTCGATCTGGGCGGCGGTCTGGGCGTGCCATACCGACCGGGCGATGAAATGCCCAGTCCCGCCGCCCTGGGGGAGATGGCCGCGCGCGTCACCAAGGACTGGGACGTCGAGATTATGTTCGAACCCGGCCGGGTGATCGCCGGCAATGCGGGCGTGCTGATGACTCGCGTAATATGGGTAAAACCCGGTATTGCGCGGCCCTATGTAATCGTCGATGCAGCAATGAATGATCTTGCCAGACCATCGCTTTATGACGCGTATCACCAGTTTCAGGCGGTTCGCCCGAGCGGCGAAACGATGAATGCCAATATCGCCGGGCCGGTTTGCGAAACCGGCGACACCTTTGCGATGGATCGCGATATCGACAGTGTCGCGTCTGGCGATCTGGGCGTTTTCCTGACCGCCGGCGCCTATGGGGCGACCATGGCTTCTACCTATAACAGCCGGTCGCTGGTGCCGGAGGTTTTGGTTTCTGGCGATCGCTATGCCATTGTCGCCGACCGCATCCAGGCCGCCACCGTCATGGCGGCCGAACGTGTACCGGAGTGGTTGCCATGAGCCTTTCAGGACTTCCCGTCATGCTTCAGGTCGCCGGGCGGCCGGTGATTCTGGTCGGCGAAGGCGAAGCGGCGGACGCCAAGCGCCGCATCCTCGAACGCGCCGGCGCTGAAATCGTCGGAGAGACCGAACAGGCGCGCCTTGCCGTGGTGATCGCCGACAGCGACGCCGAGGCGTGCGAAATCGTCGAGCGGCTTCACGAGCGCGATATTCTGGTCAACGCGGTCGATCGGCCCGACCTGTGCGATTTCATCTTTCCCTCGATCGTCGAGCGCGATCCCGTGATCGTCGCGATCTCGACCGGCGGCGCATCAGCGGGGCTGGCCGCGGCGTTGCGGCAGCGGCTGGAAGGGATGATCCCGGCGGGGCTCGGCACGCTGGCCACCCGGCTGGGCGAAGCGCGCGCGACGATGCGCCAGCGCTGGCCCGATGCGGGCGAGCGGCGGCGGGTATTGTCGGGTGCATTGATGCGCGGCGGCAAGCTGGACCCGATGGCCGACCTTGGCGAGGATGCGGTCGATCGCTGGCTGGAGAGCGAGACCGCCGAGCCGGTTAGCGAGGCGGCGAACCTTTCGCTGCGATCGGAGGACCCGGACGAACTGACCGTGCGCCAGGCGCGGCTGCTCGCCAATGCCGATTATATCGTCCACACCCCCGGCGTTCCGGCGGCGATCCTGCACCGCGCCCGTGCCGATGCGGTGCGCATCGAATGGGATGCGCAGACATCGGGGGAGCGGCCGCCGGGGCTGACGCTGTTCCTTACCATGGCGGCCTGACGGCCCTGCCAGATCAACCGCCGAGCCGGGCAACCTGCGCGGTCAGCGAATCGATCGAACGGACCAGCCGCTTCCGATCATGGCGCAGATTGGCCAGTTCGACACGGGTTTCACCCAGTTCGATCGCGCGTGATGCGATGCGCGCGTCAAGCGTCGCGTTGAACCGCTTGAGCTCTTCCAGCTGTTTGGCGTCCCGCAGCGTGCGCGCAACGCGCGCGGCCAGCACGTCGAACGCGAAGGGACGCGCCACATAATCGTTGGCACCCGCTTCCAGCGCACCGACCGGCGCGGCGGCATCGTCATGCCCCGTCATCATGATTACCGGCAGATCGGTCGTTTCATGCGCGGCGCGGACATGGCGCAGCACCTCTATGCCCGACATTTTCGGCATGTCGTAGTCAAGCAGGACCAGATCGAACCCGCCCGCACCGATCAGATCGAGCGCGCGGATCGCGCTGTCGCTCAATACCGGCAGGTAACCGAGTTTGCCGAGCTGATGGCCCAGAACATTCAGGGTGGTGCGATTGTCATCGACCACCAATATCGTGCGGGCCTGTGGTCCGGAGCCGCGTTTCGATGTCATATCCGGTTCGTTTCGGGTCATGCTTTTCCGCCATCCCGTCCGAAAATCGCATGGCGCGGTAAGCAAAGCGTTAAGCGCAAATATGCGGTTTCTACGACGCTGGCCGCCAACCGATGATCGGCAAGGGCACCCCGCCGATTCGATCGACCGGCGGGGTGCCCTTATAGCTGCTTATCATCGCATATTGTCCGGTGAGGCGCAGCGGATCAGTAGAACAGCTTGCGCACGCTGATCTTCACCGTGCGGCCGAGCGCGTCGAGATAGGCCGGTTGATAGCTGATCGGCACGGTGCCGTCCGAATCGGTTACCCGCTGGCGTTCGTTGAAGATGTTGTCGACGTCGAACGACACCCGCACGCCGTGCAGCCAGGGATGCGCTTTCACCCAATTGTCGCGATTGCCCAGATCGGCGAACAGCCGGAGGTCGAAGGTCATCAGGCTGGAAAAGTGAAGGCTTTCATCGCCTGACGTCCCGCTGTCGACATCGGTGCCGCTTTGCCAATCGCCGCTGAAGCGTACGCCGAAACCGTTTTTGAACGCACCGGCGCGCAGTTCAACCTCGTGCCGCGGCTGGCCGCCGCTATTTCCGGTTGCCGAGCCATTCAGCAGGTCGAGTTCGGGAACGCCGTCGCGGATCAGCACCCGATCCTGCAGGTGGATCGTGTGATAGACGCTGAACATCAACCGCCCGCCGTCATGATGGCCGAACGGACCGCGACCACCGCTGCGCCGATTGCCCGATCCGCTCGACGCCTGCCGCCCTTCGGACTGGTTGCCGGATTGCTGTCCGTCCTGTTCACCCTTGGCGTTCGCGCTTTGCGTTTGATCGCTTTGCTGCTGGCCGCTTTGTGACGAATCGCTGTTCGACGAATCAGCAAGCTCGCCGGGGGGCGGGCCGCCATCGTCGCCGGGGGGCGGTCCGCCTCCCGGGCCACCAGGGCCGCCCGGCCCGCCGCCACCGGGAGGGCCGCCGCCGGGGCCGCCGCCACCGGGAGGGCCACCGCCACCGCCGTCGGAGGCGCTGCCGCCCAGCCGCTTGTTGAAATCGAAACCCCAGCGAATCTGCTGGCGATCCGACCGCAGGAAGTTGACCGGCCGGGCATCGACCTGAACCAGATCGCCCGCCGCATCGCGCACGAAGCGATCGGGAAACGCCTCCTGTATCGCGGCGGTCACCGACGGGAAGGAAGCGATGGGATTGTCGATGCGCTCCTTCACATATTCAACGCTGAGGCGAAGATCGGGATCGCTGAGCGGTTTTGCGTTCAGGCCGATTTTCATCACATGCCGGTTGTCGGCGACCAGATCCGGATTGCCACCCGAAATGCGGGTGATGTCTACCGTTTCGCCGGTGACATAGTCGAAGATCCGGCTGTTCGGCGTGGTGATGACCGCGCCGCCAAGCTGAGCGGCGGTCGGCGCGCCGTCTTCATCGGTGATCGAGACGAGCAGGCGCACATCGTCGATCGGCTCCCAGTTCAGACCGTACCCGATCGAAGTCAGCGTGCCGAAATCGGATAGCTGCTGCACCTGGGCGTTGCCGTTCAGCGACACATGGCCAAGGATCGGCAGCACGCCGCGATCGGCATCGGCAATCGGCACATCGATATTGATCTGTCCATCGGCCTGGCTGCGGCCGATATCGCTGGTCTGCAATATCCCGCTGCTGCGCGAACGGCTGTCATAATCGCTGTTCGTGAAGCCCAGCTTCACGCTGGTATTCACCTCGCCCGCGGGCAGGGTGAGCGGTGTGCCGGTGAACAGGACATTGACTTCTTCGCTGGTCGATACCGATTTCGCGCTGTCGGTCGGCCGGTACAGATCGCCGTTCAGGAATTCGGGCGCGAACGGATTGACGCTGCTGTCGCCGGCGAGCAGCGCGGCCTGAACCGCATCGGTGTCAACGCCGGTCTGGGTCCAGGTGTTGACCTGTTCACGGTCGAGATTGCCGGTTACCGACCATTGCCACCCGGAAAGCGCGCCGTTCAGGGTGAAGCCGCCATGCGCGGTCAGCGTGTGCGTATCCTGCGTCAGCGGATCGGTGCCGGCATAGCGGTATAGCGACACGTCATTCGAAAAGGGCGAATAGGGATTATCGGCGGGGAGCGTCAGTCCGACCTCCGCCAGGCCGTTATAGGACTGGGTATTTTCCTGCTCGATATTGATGTTGCCGGTGGCGGACACGTCGCCGATCCGTTTCGAATAGATCGTGTTCACCTCAAAGCGCTGGCTGGCCGCCTGAAGCGTGCGGTAGGGGGTGGTGTCGGTGCTGTTGGCGGTGGTCGAAAAGTCACCGATCGAGGCAATGCCCGACGTGACGGGAGCGCCCGCCACCGAAACCGGCAGGGCGGCATCGATATCGTCGCCCGTATCGCCCAGCGCGGTTACATTGCCGAAAATATCATAGGGATGGGTGGGGTCCGACGCAGTGATGCCGCGTTCGGATTCGAGCAGGCGCGACTTGTTTTCATATTCCAGATTGACGTTCAGCCGGCCGCCGTTGCGGATGCGCAGATAATTGGATTCCGCTTCGCCGTCGTTCGTGCCGCCTTCGGTCGGGAGCGTGTCGTCCAGATCGACCGTCCAGGCGTTGAAGCGTTCGAGCAGAACGATGTTCACCACCCGCTGGTCGGCGCGATAGCCGTATTTCAGCGCAACCTCTTCGGGCAGGATTTCCACCCGCTCGATTGCCTCGGTGGGAAGGTCGCGAAGTTCGCGAAAGTCCGAAATGCGCTGGCCGTTGAGCAAAAGGACGGGGCGACCGCTGCTGCGCCCGCGCCCGCTCGACGTTTGCGGTGACAGCGCGTCGAGAAGTTCGGAAATGGTGCTGGCACCATAGGCGCGGATATCGCCCTGATCGAGTGTCTGTTCGGGTTTGATGTCACCGATAACGGCGCCGCGTTCGCGCTCGGCGGTGACGACGATATCGCTTTCGGTGCCGGTCGGCAGGTCGGCGCCGCTGTCCGTGACTGCACCGGTATCGCCCTGATCCTCGGTTTGCGGGGCGGTTTGCGCATGAACGGCGACCGGCGCGGTGCCGAGTAGCAGGAGCGCGGTAAATTTCTTGATATTGCCCATGCGGACGAATCGACCCTTGTTATTTTTACGGCCCGATGCCGCATCGGCGACGCTTGTAATTTCTATTTGTCGCAAAAGTTTCCCAGTATCGTGAATGTTTTGCGCAAATGTGTCGGTACTCCCGTGCCCGGCACCGCAAATGGGGCGAGCGTTCTTGCGCAAAAGGGCGATATGGTCGATCCTTTGCCGATCACGCTGATTGCGGCCCGCGCTGTCTGGAAGGAAGCACCATGGCGAAACCGCATGCCCCCGGCGGCGTCGGTATACAAGCTGGCGGTGGCGATATCGGCCCGTGCCGGGCGCGGCGATCGCTGGTTGTGCTTCTGGCCCTGATCGGAACGGGGGTGACGATGCCTTCCGTTCGTGCGGCCACGCGAACGGCGGCACGCGGTTTTAACATGATCGAAAAGCCCGATGCGCCTTTCGGCAGCGCCGCCGCGGCCCGCAGTTTCGAGGCGATGGCGGCGATCGGCGCGGACCATGTCGCGCTGATCCCCTTTTTGTGGCAGGCCAGCGAGAACGATCCCAACATTTTGTACGGTGACGCCGTGCCGCTGGCGCGGTTGCGCGCTGCGATTGGCCAGGCGCGCACCGCAGGGCTTTCCGTTATCGTAAAGCCGCATGTCTGGGTGCCCGAACGCTGGGCGGGCAGCGTGGCGATGCGCAGCGAAGCCGACTGGGCGACATGGTTCGCCGCCTATCGAGCGGTGGTCGCGATTCTGGCGGATGTGGCGCGCGATGAGGGGGCGCAAACGCTGGTCATCGGAACCGAACTTCGCCGCACCAGCGGCCGGGCGGAATGGGCCGGTGTGATCGATGCTGCGCGAAGCCGTTTCCCCGGCCGGCTGACCTATGTCGCGCATGGCGCGGAAGAGGCGGAGAAAATACCGTTCTGGCGGCAACTCGACGCCGTTTCGGTTTCGCTTTACCCCTCGCTGGGCGGCGATGCGGATCGCGAAGCCTGGAAACGGGCGATGCGTGGCGTGCTGCTTGCGTCGCGAAAGGTTGCGGATCGTAACGCGCGGCCCTTGTGGATCGGCGAAATCGGCATACGATCGGCTGTCGGAGCGGCCATGCGTCCATGGGAAAGCGCCGAAGAGCGCCGCGCCGCGCCCGATCAGGCGCTCCAGCGGTCGGTACTGCGATGCTGGCTCGACACGATTGGGGAACTGGACGCGGCCGACCTGATTCTGGTTTGGCGCTGGTTTTCCGATCCGCATGCGGGCGGGGCGCAGGACACTGATTTCACCGTGCAGAACAAGGCCGCGGCGCGCATGCTGCGTTCGCGCTGGATCAGAAACTGACCCACACCCCGCCGAACGCGCCGCGTTCACGCAAGGCGTTTTTGCCGCCCAGCGTGCCGACCCAGCCTGCCTGAAGCGAAAGCCCCGGCGCGACTTCATACACCGCGCTCAGCTGAGCGTTGTGATAGCGATAGCGATCGAAAATCCCCTCGCCGCGACCGTCGCTGAACGTGTTGAACGATTGCGCCATCAGCAACAATCTGGGCGCGGGGCGATAGCCGGCGGTAATATCGACATGATATTCATTCGGTGGATCGCCGTCGCGCAGGCGGTACGCGCCTTGCAGATCAACGAAGCCGCTGTCCGCGCCGATCGCAAAGCCGTATATGCCGCGCAGGCGCAAATCATATTCGGTATCGGTGCTGCCCACCTGCGCCAGCACGTCGCGCCGGGAATCGCCCGGAATACGGATCGTCCCCTGCGTTGCCAGCGACCAGCCGTCGCCATGCGCGAAGCGATAGCGCGCGCCCACATCGGTATAGCCGAGGCCGCTGCTGTCATTGTCCGGCCCTTCCACCGACACGTCGCGCAGGCTGGGGGTGACGGTCAACGTGACGTCGTCGGTCACGCGATATTCGGTCAGCAGGTACAGTTCCATCTTGCGGTAATCGGCGATGTCGACGCGATGGCCGTCGGCATCGAAGCCCTGTTCGCTGTTAGAATAATAAAAGGTGGCGATCACCTGCCCCCGCGGGGCAGAAGGCTCCGACGGTATGGTGCCGTCGGTTTGCGCCATCGCCGGTATGGCCGTTAAAATTGCGCATGCGAATGCCGTCGGGCCCAGATGCCGGGCCTTGCTATTGAATCCGCCCATTTTGCCCCTCCTTGCTTCGTTGGCGCTTGCTGTCGGAAAGAAGTCGCGCCGCGATCTCGCCCAGTTCCTCGCCCGTTCCCCAGGCGGTCAGTGTGGACACCGTGACGAATTCGCCCGACATCGAATTGCCGTGCGGGATTTCGGCACTGGTCAGCGCGGCCCGGATCGCGGTGCAGCTTATACCAAGCGGTTCGCGGCTTTGCGCGCGCGGCTGCACCAGCATGAATGCGCCATCGCCATAGTGGCAGGGCATCGCTGCCATCGGTCCCGGCGCTTCGCTGATGATCTCCGCAATACGCTGCATCAGCGCATCGGCGGCCACCGCGCCGTGGCGTTCGCGAAACAGGTCGAATTCGTCCACCTGCACCAGTGCGAGCGCCGCCGAATCGTCATGCTCGCGGCAGCTTCGTAAGGTCAGTTCCACCACCACGTCTCGCGCCAGACGCGTCACCGGATCGATCAGCGTTGCATCAAGCGCGCCGCGTTGAAGATTGTGGTTGCGCGCTTCCAGTTCGGCTTCGCGCAGCCGCCTGCGCGCCAGTTCGCGGCCGAGGCGAAGCAGCGTGCGCACCCGCGCCAACAGGTCGATCTGGTTGACCGGTTTGCCGACGAAATCATTCGCCCCTGCAACGAAAGCCTGATTGAGCGCCTGAACATCGCGTGCGCCGGTGAGCATCAGGATCGGGACCTGCCTGCTGCGTTCATCAAGGCGTAGCCTTGCACAGGCTTCGATCCCGTCCATCTCCGGCATCACGATATCCATGATGATCAGGTCGAAATCGGTGTCGCGTTTCTCCACTCCTTCGATTTCGTGATGGATATGGCGAAACGCTTCGGACGCGGAACGTGCGAAGGTCAGATTGTCGAAGCCGCCTTCTTCCAGAAACATTGCGGTGATGTCTGCCGAATCTTCCGAATCGTCGACGATCAGGATGCGCGCGGGGGAGGTGGGGGCGTTCATGATCCGGTCTTCTCCACCCGGGCATAGGCGCGCCAGCGATCGCTGTCATATATGCGCCGGTATCCCGGCCGGCCGCGTTCATACAGGTCGGGAAACAGGCGACCCACCCGGTCGCTGCCCAGTCGCGATTCCCGGTTGCGCACCACCAGGATCGCGGCGTCGCTTTTGCCGCGCAGACCGGCAAGCTGAAACTGCGGTGTCTCGGCGCTCCATATTCCGCTGGCGCGGCCGCGCGCCGCAACGACCAGCGGTGCCGCTTCGGCATCGAACAGGATCGCGCCACCGTTGCGCAGCAGCGCGCCAAGTGCGGCGAGATTCTGATCGGGCGGTTGCACGCGCTGTCCGGTCGCGGCCGCGCGCCAGCGCGTGGTTTCAGAGGATTGATCGACAAAGGTGAGGATCGTCGTCCCGACCAGACCGGCGAACAGCAGCAGGACGATTCCGGGGCGTCCCGGGCGTTCATGCGGCCAGCGCAGGGCGCAGGCGGCGGCAAACGGCACGCCCAGTCCGACGACCAGCATCAGCGGCGGCAGCAGTCCGAACAAAGTCGCAAGCGCAGTCGCCGCCACCAGCCATCCCATAAGCGCGAGCACCGCGAGCCGCAACGGTGGCATGCCGGCGGTTCGCGCGAACATCGCAACGCCGATCGGGCAGGCGACGAACAACCCGACCGCCGCGCGGCATCCGGACAGCAGGCTGTCGAACGGTGTGGCAAGGGCGGCGCCGCGCGCTGGTCCCAACCCTGCGGCCTCCCGGCTGAGCGTGTCGATGAAGTGCAGCGGATCGCCGCCGAAAATCCAGTTTACATAGGCGAAGGACGCGGCGGTGAAGAGCAGCGGGAACATCAATACCATGATCGCCGCGCCCGGCGTCCTGCGCAGACGATCGGCAGGCACCACCAGCGCGAGAAACGGCAGCCCGGCAAAGGCGAGCACCAGCCCCAGCGGATGCGAAAGCACGATGATCACCAGTGCGATCGCGACCAGAATGATGTCGTTCACGCGATGGCCGCGACCCAGCTGGAACATGCCGAGCGCGAGCAGCCAGATGCCCCAGTGCAGCAATACGAAGCCGGGGCCTTCCGCGACGGCCCGCAGGAACAGCGGGTTTGCCGACAGAAACAGCGTGGAGAGCAGCGCGGCGGGCAGGCCGAATCCGCTGTTGCGAAACGAAGCGAACCAGGCGGTGCAAAGCCCGACGGCCAGCAGGATCGCCAGCAGCATGGGCGCGGCCGATCCCAGCGCTGGAAACAGCCATGCCAGTATCAGCGTGCCGCCATAGGGAAGCGGCGGATAGGCGGTGACGATCTGCGCCACCGATATCAGCCCGTCATCGGCGAGCAGCGTGCGCCCCCACAGGTCGAGCCCGCTTGCCGAGGCGTAACCATTGGCCCGCATCGCCAGCATCAGCGCGAACAGCGCCGCCCCGGCGACCAGCGCGACCAGCGGGGACCAGATGCGGTTGCGGGTCATGCGGCCTGTTGTTCCTGAACGGCGAGCGCGACTTCGTGCGCGGTGTGTTTGGACAGGCCGTGATTCGTCTTTTCCCAGTAAAAGGGCTTGCTTACGAGTTGCCAGGCGCCCTTCCAGGCGGCGATCGACATCAGGGCCCAATACCAGATGACGGTCAGGCTGAACGGCGTCAGCTGAAGCCAGTTGCGGCGGAACGGCGCCAGCATCATCAGGAACATGAACAATCCGTTCCCGGCGAGCAGGTTGAACAGCGCAAGATACAGCAGGATCGGCGGGAACAGATTGTCGAGCGCCGCCGTCTGCGTCACCGCCCAAAGCGCGAAGATTCCCCAGAAGATCGGGTTGAGCAGGCCCGACAGCATCGTTCCGCCGATGAAGAAGGTGAACCCCAACACGCCCAGCGGCCCGATCGTGCGCATCAGATGCACCGGGCGGCGGATATGGACCAGAAAGGTCTGCATATAGCCCTTTATCCAGCGCGAACGCTGCCGGACCCAGTTCGTTTGCGACACATTGGCCTCTTCGAACGTCGTCGATTCGACGAGGCGGACCTCATAGCCCTTTTGCGTCATCCGGATGCCCAGATCGGCATCCTCGGTCACGTTGAACGGGTCCCAGGCGTGAAGTTCGCGCAGAACATCCATCCGGAAATGATTCGACGTACCGCCCAGCGGGATCGGCACCCGCAACCGTTCAAGCCCCGGCAGCATCAGGTCGAACCACAACGAATAATCGAGCGTGAACATGCGTGTCAGCCAGTTCTCGTCCCGGTTATAATAGTTCAGCCGGCACTGAACGCATGCGACGCTGTCGGGCGCCTGATTGAACGCGACCACCACTTTTTTCAGTTGATCGGGTTCGGGTTTGTCCTCCGCATCGAAGATGACGAGATAGTCGCCGCGCGCGAAGCGAAAGGCATAGTTGCAGGCCTTTGGCTTGGTCTGCGGCTGCGAAGGCGGCACCCGGATGATTTCGAAAATCCCCTCCAGCCCCAGCCGGACGGCGGCATCGATCGTTTCGTGATCGCCCTCTTCCAGCACGATCTTGATGTCGAGCTTTGACGTGGGATAGTCGAGTTTTCGCAGTGCGTTGGCGAGGATCGGCAGCACGTCCGGTTCGCGGAACATCGGCACCAGCACGGTATAGATCGGCAGGTCTTCGTCGCGCAGCATGCGCACCGCCGACTCGATTTCCCGCGCGCGGACATGCTGCTGGCTACCCCCGGCCCAGATCAGGACCGCCTTGAACAGAAAATTGCCGAGGTAAAAGAGCGACATCAGCAGGTTCAGGACGATCAGCGTCGCCACCGGCCGCACGGCAAGCGCCAGGGCGGTGACCGTCAACGCCGCCCATCCCGCGATCAGCTGGCGCGGCGTGAACACCGTTTGCGCCGACATGACGGGGTCGCGCTCGGCAAGGTCGAATACCGCGGCGTGGCTGAACCGTTCGGAAAACACGTCCTGAACCGCGCGCTGCAAATCCGGCTTTGTCGTCACCACCAGCGCGACGTCCGGCCCCCAATGTTCGCGGATATATACGATCGCTTCGGGGCCGGGCCGCGCGGTGGCGATGTGCAGCCGGCCGTCGAGCACGCGCCAGGGCGCGGTGAGTTCGCGCATATAATCGGCGACTTCGTCTTCGCGCAGCAGTGCCGGATCCGGCGGAACGTCGGTCAGCTGCACATATTCCATGCCGAACCGCGCCGCGAGCGTGGCGTAATAGGTGTCGGCATCGATCCATGCGCGGGCGAGCAGCACGTCGGGAAGGCTGGTCCCCCAGCGCAGCGCCAGACTGCTCGCCTCGTTCAGCTGGGCGAGGGTGATGAGTCCCTGTTCGGCAAGGAAATCGCCGGTCCAGCTATCGCTCGCGGTGAGTTCCGCCACGGCTTACCCTTCCGTTTCGGCAGGGCGGTAGATGCGGCGCAGCAGATAGATGAACCCGATGCTCGCGATCAGCCAGCCTAGACCGATCAGCCACAGCCGATAGCGTTTCAACAGGTCGGCAAGGCTCGACTGTTCGGGATAGTTGATATCGACCAGCCGGTCGCGCGTGGTGGAAAAGGCCAATACCGGCCCGTCGCCGTCGAAAAAGGCGACATCACCGCGCGCAAGCCCGGAACGATCGATATCGACCCCGGCAAGGTCGCCGAAATCCCTGCCCGGACGTATCCACAGCACAGCCCGGTCGCCCTGACGCACCAGTTGCGCGATCGTCAGCCGGCTCATCGCGCCCGAATCGATAAGCGTGGTGCCGCCCTCACCCTGTATGCGCACGGCCCCCTGATCGAAGCGAACCGGCGACGCGGCATCGGGCGGCGGCTTCGCACCGACCAGCACATAGGGGCCTTTCGATGGAATCTCGCCATAGGAAACGCGGACCGGCGTCGCACCGTCGATCAGCGTTGTCAGCAGGCGGCGCAGGGGCGGCAGAGCCTGGGGACCGGGCACGACGATCGTCACGCCGCCCGCAAATACGGGGGCAAGATCGCTAAAATCGACCGGCGCCCCCGCCTTGGCAAGCACGACATGGCTGGAGGGCAGCAACTGCGCGGGATAGCCCTGCGGCGCATAAGCGCAATCGCCCGCGCGCACCTGCCGCGTCACCGCAACCTCCACGCTGTTTCGTGCGGTGAGCAGGCCTTGGGGAAGGTCGAGCTGCAAGTGCGTGCGGCCGCCGCGATCGGCCTGCGCGCTGCCGAGCAGAAGCCCGTTCATCAGGACGCTGACGATCGCTGGCGTCGTGCTTCCGTCGTCCGCGACCGCAACGTCGATCGCCAGAGCGCTTGCCTTCCGGTCGGCAGGGATAGCAGTGACCGGCAGTGCAATGGTCCAGCTGCCGCGGTCGGAGACGGATTGCACCGATGTGTCGGCGCCCAGATCGGCAAAGGTCAGGTGCGGCAGAGCTGGCTGATCCCGGCTGGTCGCCGCGGCGGCAAGCATCGGGGAGGCGGCCAGAGCTCGCCAGCGGGTATTTAGCAGTCGCGCCGCCGCCGCCGGATCCTCACCGCCCAGGCGAATTTCCGGGATGTCGCCATCGTGCGCAAGCATGACCGCACCGGCATCGGCCCCGGCAAGTGCGAACCGGCTGCGCGCCCATTGCGATCCTTCGCTTTGCGGCAGTGCATTCACGATGCGCGTGTCGCTGCCGTTCGCCGCCAGCGTGAATGCGGCCGCCGCCTGATTGGGGGTGGCGTTGGCGGGCAGCATGATTTCGCCGCCACGCGGCATGATCGCCGCGACCTTGCCGATGCTGTCGACGGCTTCGGGAGCAAGCCCGACCGTCAGCCCGCCGCCGGGCGCGAGGTTGAAATAGGCGCCCGAAACCCGTTGATCGACACAGCGATCATCCGAAATCGCGCCGCTATAGCGCAGTTTTACGGCAAGAAATCCGTCACGGATCAACGCCGGATCGATCGGAACCTCAATTACGCCGTCCTGCGCTTCGGCGGGTAGCGAGGTGGTGAACAAGGTGTTGCCGCCGACATCGATCTGAAGGCTGCGGCGGCTGTCGAACGCCGATGCGCTGCGATAGGGGAGCCGCAGGCGAAGGCTGCGAACCCCTTTGACGGGCGGAACCGGGAAAAACAGGTCGCGCGTCCCCGAAAGACCGGAAAGGTCTATTCCGTCGGCATAGCCGAGTTCGCGAAGCGCGATGATGCGTTGCAGCCCGGTTGCGTCGGCATCCTGCGCGGACGAGTCGCCGATGTTGGCGGAAAAAGGCGCGGCGGGGCGCGGTTGGGCGTGAAGCGGCATCACCAGGACAGCGGCACAGGAAAGGAGGCCGATTCCCTTGGCAATCATGCGCGCTCGTCCATCTGCCGCTGCGCTTCAAGACGCAATTGGCGAAGCTGGTCCAGCAAGGCTTGTGTCGATTCGTGATTTGCGTTGCCCGCCGAGCTTCGCCGCGCCGCTATCATGTCCTCGCCACGCCGTGCCATCGTGCCGAGCACCTCATATCCTAAAATGGGGGCGGTCCCCGCCATATCGTGAAGCATGCGTTCGAGGTCGCCGGGCGTTTCCGACGCCGCGCCCGTCGACAGCGTGTCGATCGCCGCATCGATGGCGTCGATGCGCTCGGGCAAGCGCGCGGCGAATCGCTGGGCGATGCGCGCCAGCGCGGGCGAAGGTGCGGATGTCGTCACGTGGCTCTCCCTCGCTTTCCATCTGGCACCAAAAGGCTATCGTATTGTTAACGTTGGTTGGAATCGATGGAGGGCGAGATGCGGATATTGTATGTCGACGACGATCCCGATTTGCGGGACATCGCCGAATGGGCGTTGGAGGCGCGCGACGATATCGACCTGCGCATGGCCGATTCGGGCGAAGCGGCGATCGCGATGATCGATGATGGTGGCTGGCTTCCCCACCTGATCGTCCTCGACGCCAGGATGCCGCCCGGACTCGATGGGCCGCAGACGCTGGCGTTGCTGCGCACACGCGCCGCGCTTGGCGAAACCCGGTTCGCATTCGTAACCGCCGCGCGCGAGGAGGAGCGGGATCAACTTGCCGCGCTTCAGGTGGATGCGGTGCTTGCCAAGCCGTTCGATCCGGCGACCTTTGCCGATACACTTGCCGGCATCGTTGCCAAGTCCCCCGATTCGAATCCCTGATTCGGAGAGGAGACGACAAATTTGCCGCGGGTCGAGCCCCACGAAAACCGCTCAACCTGATGAAAAATGGGCTAATTCAGGTGGCCGCGACAAAATTGCAAAAAACTGATTGACGGTTTGTGGTGTGGGGCATAGAAGGCCTTTCACCGACGCGGCGGGCCGATTGGCACGTTTTGTTGGTCACCGAAAAGCAGGCGCTTTAGCCGCCCCGATGAAAA
>NZ_JAHWZX010000015.1 GCF_019351405.1 Stakelama flava | reverse complement strand
CAGCTTCCTGCTCCTTCAAAACAGCAATGATCTGCTCCTCGCTGAACCTGCTCCGCTTCATCTCGTCCGTACTCCTTCTCGAGGGCCGGACTCTACCTATCAATGGAGGAAATCTAGGGGCTCAGACCAATTGAGCAGGTGACGCCGTTATCCGCCATAAGGCGCTGGAACTGCTCGCTTGTGTATTGGCTGCCCTGATTCGAATGATGCAGCAGGGCATCCGGTTTACCGCGCCGCCAGATCGCCATGATCAGCGCATCGGTAACGAGCTGGGCGGTCATCGCGTCGCTCATCGACCAGCCAACCACCCGGCGCGAGAACAGGTCGATCACCGCGGCGACATAGAGCCATCCTTCGGCGGTCCAGATATAGGTGAAGTCGGCTACCCATTTCTGGTTCGGCCTGTCCGCCGAGAACTGGCGATCGAGCACGTTGCCGGCGATGACCGAACATTCGCCTTGATCCTTCGGCAGCCCGCGACGGCGTGGCCGCGCTCGCAAACCCTGCTGACGCATCAGCCGTTCGACCCGATGCAGGCCGCAGGACATGTCTTCGGCGAGCAGATCGTGCCAGACCCGGCGCGCGCCATATGTGCGGTAGCTGGTGATATGACTGGTCTTCACCCTGGCGCCGATCACCTCGTCGTCGCGAGCACGCTGCGATGGTGCCCGGTTGAGCCAGGCATGAAAACCGCTTCGCGAAACCCCGAGCGCCCCGCACATCCACGCCACCGGCCAGATCCCTCGGTGCTTCGCGATGAAAATGAACCTCATATCGAGTCCTTCGCGAAGTAGGCGGCGGCTTTTTTAGGATGTCTCGTTCTGCCTTCAGCTTCGCCACTTCGCGGCGTAATCGATCGATCTCCAACTGCTCCGGCCTCATCTGCCCGTGACCGGGAAAGGCATGTCCCGGATCGGCAGCGAACTCCTTCACCCACTTGCGCAGCACGTTCTCGTGTAAATCCAGGTCCCGGGCTGCCTGGGCGATCGTTACGCCGCGCTCCCGGACCAATCGCACCGCCTCAAGCTTGAACTCGCGGGCGAATTTCCTTCGTTGCATCGATGCTCTCCGTTCAGTGAAAACACCTTATCTCGGTGTCCACCAAACCGGCAGCAGGCCAGTTTTCCGCAGTGGAGCGCCGGGAGTGGGGCGCCATCACCTGGGATGTGCTCTTGGCGATCGGGCGGAGCGCGTGCGCAAGGGTCTGTTGCCCCGCTTTACCCCCGCCGCCGGGATCAATCCGTATCGGGTGCCAGCCATGCAAGCCTGACCGCGCCATCGCTGCCGCCCTTGCCGGACACTGCATGCGCGTCGAGGCCCGCCTTGGTCAGCGTGTCGACAACCACTGCGACCCGGTCCTTTGCGCCGGCGACTCCGATCGGCACGTTCAGCCGTTTCGCGCCCCAGATGGCGGTGGCGATCGCCGCTTCGCCTGCGGCATCGGGTTTGGGCGCTACCGGTTCGTCGCCTTTGTCCCCGGGTTGCGGCGTGGCGAAGCTGATATCGGGCAATTTGGCTGCGGGCGGGATCAGTTCGACCGTCCAGCCTGTGGCGGCATCCGAAACCCGCTTTTCCAGCGTGCGATAGGCTTCCAGCCCGGTATCGGGCAGCGGCTTGGCCGTCACCACCGCGCGCTGGTGGTCGCGATCGAGCAGGACATTGCCCTGATCGACGCCGGCGACCAGCGCCAGTTGCTCGGTGGTGCGCACCGCCACCTTGTCGGCCGCAAGCTGGCGCGCATTGGCCTGTGCCGACGCGATCTGCGCTGCTTCGGCGGCCTGCGAAGTGCCGACGCGATATTGTTCGAGCGCCACCTCGACCGGCTTGCCCAGCAGCCGCTGCAGCGTTTTTTGCGCATCGCCCTCCGCATCGGGACGGAATTCAGGGGTGAGCACGGTCGCGTTGACCCGGATCGGGTGGGTGTCGGGGTGGAAGTCGATCTGGCTCAGCCGTGCATCGTCGCCGAACTGGCTCATCACCACATTCTGCGCCTGACGCGACGCGGTCGCTTCCCAGGCGATATTGATCAGCGAAATGCCCAGCGGAATGGCCAGCGCCACGAACACCGCGATGCCGACGACCGATTGCAGCACGGTATGCTGCGGCGACAGGTCCGATCCGAACCCGTACAGCCGCGCCATCACCGCCGCGGCCAGCGCGATCGTCATCAGGTTGGTAAAGAACAGCAGCGTCGATCCGCCGAACACCGTCCAGTTCAGCGTGGCGAGGCCGTATCCCATCACAGCGAGCGGCGGCATCAACGCGGTGGCGATCGCGACGCCGACGATCGTGCCCTCGCGCCCGCGCACCATCGCATAGGACCCGGCAAGCGCCGAAAAGAACGCCACCATCAGGTCGAACAGATTGGGCCGGGTGCGCGCGGCGATCTCTTCGGTCACATTCTGCAGTGGCGACAGCAGCACGACCAGCGCGGTGAAGAACACGGCGAGCACGATGCCGATTGCCAGCGCGATCGACGAAGCCCGGATTTCCGCCGTATCGAATGTTGCCAGCCCGAAACCAAGCCCGATGATCGGCCCCATCAGCGGGGAGATCAGCATCGCGCCGATCACGACCGCGGGAGAGGACAGCAACAGCCCCAGCACCGCGATGCCTGCCGACATCAGCGTCATGAACATGTACCGGCCCGACCAGCCGCTTTCGCCGCGCACCTTGTCGAGGACACGGACATGATCGACGCTGGAAACGACATTGCCGCGCCACCAGTCGGTAATCGGGTTCGCGGGAAGGATGCCGCCGGATGATTCCATGGTGAGGCGCCTTAAGGGGTTTGCCGCTGCTTTGCCAGCCGATAGGAATGCAATGCGATCAGGGCAATAAAACGAGGTGGGTTGTGGAAGAAACGCGCGCGGGATCGGCATTGCGAACATTTATGTCGAGCGAGGCATCGGGGGGAATCGTCCTGATCCTGGCATCGGTCGCTGCGATGGTCGTCGCCAATGTGCCCGGCCTGTCGGAGAGCTATTTCCACTTTCTGCACTTCGAAACCGGCCCGACGTTCAAGCCCGGCCATCCGATGAGCGTGCATCTGTGGATCAACGACGGGCTGATGGCGATCTTCTTCTTCCTGGTCGGGCTGGAGATAAAGCGCGAATTCGTCGATGGCCGGCTCGCCACCTGGGAACGCCGCCGCCTGCCCGCGATCGCCGCCGCCGCGGGCATGCTGGTTCCCGCGATCATCTATCTCGCAATCACCTATCAGCGGCCCGAGCTGCAATCGGGCTGGGCGATTCCGGCGGCGACCGACATTGCCTTTGCGATCGGTGTGCTCGCGCTGCTCGGATCGCGGGTGCCAGCGTCGATGAAGCTGTTTCTGACCACCGTCGCGATCGTCGACGATATGGGTGCGGTGGCGATCATCGCGCTTGCTTATACCGACCATCTGTCCACCTTCGCGCTGTTCCTCGCCATGATCGTGCTGGGCACGATGTATGTTCTCAACAAAAGCGGGGTGAAGCGCCTGTCGCCCTATGTCGTGCTGGCGGTGCTGCTATGGTATTTCGTGTTCCTGTCGGGGGTGCACGCGACGATCGCCGGCGTGCTCGCCGCGCTGATGGTGCCGATCACCAAATCGCCCGGCGCGCCCGATAGCGAGGAATCGCCGCTTCACAAGCTGGAGCATCGCCTCGAATATTGGGTCGCTTTCCTGATCGTGCCGCTGTTCGGTTTCGCCAATGCGGGGGTTTCGTTCGAAGGGCTTTCGCCGATGATCCTGTTCGACACGCTGCCGCTCGCCGTGGCGGCGGGGCTGTTCTTCGGCAAGCAGGTCGGCATCCTGGGTATAATCTGGCTGGCGGCGAAAACCGGCTTTGCACAGACACCCGGCGGTTCGACCTGGGCACAGGCCTATGGCGTGTCGCTGCTCGCAGGTATCGGCTTCACGATGAGCCTGTTCATCGGCGGGCTTGCCTTTCCGGGCAATGAATTGCTGATCGATGAGGTGAAGATCGGCGTCCTGTCCGGCTCCGTCCTGTCGGCGCTTGCGGGCTATCTGGTGCTTCGCTTCGCGCCCCCCAAACGGGGGTAGCGCGCACCCGTCAATACAGGCCCGGTACTTCGCGCTGCGCCGTGCTGGGCCGTGACGGGGCCAGCAGTTCGCGCTTGCGATGGACAGACGCGGTGGTCAGCGCCGTACCTGCGAAGATCGGCGAGCAGCTTTTGCCCTGAAGGAAGTTCAGCGCGGCGCGGGTCGATGCCTCCTGCGGGTCGCCCATCGCGTGGCCAAGGTCGTCGGCGGCCTGACAGCTTGCCTTTACCGTGCCCGCCATGCCGTCGAAATAATCGCCCTGATTGTCCGCGTTGCTCAGCGACAAGGCGATGACCCTCAGCCGGTCGTCGCACGCTTCGCGGTCCAGCGCGATCTGCCCTACCGGCTTGCCATAAGTGTTGGTGCCGATCAGCGCGTCGTTTTCGCCCAGGTACGGCACGAAATTGTTCATCACCAGTTCGCTTGCCGATGCGGTTCCGCCCATGCCGATAAAGGCGATTTTTGTGGCCGAAACGGCATTCGCCTCCGCCGCGAAATAGGCGGTTTCGTTTTCCGATGATTTTTCTGGGCGGAAGGAGACGTGGTACATAACGTCAGAGGTCGAACGGTTGCCGCCCAGCAGGTTGCTCATCAATTCCGCCGTGCTCAGCAGGCCGCCGCCATTATAGCGCAGATCGACGATGACCTTGTCGATCCCCTTCGCCGCGAAATCGGCGATGGCGGCGCGCAGTTCGGGATCGGCGGCATAGATGAAGGTGCGAAGGTTGATATAGCCATATTGTTCGCCGCCTTCGGTGATGACCTTTGAGCCGTACCGGCTCGATACCGGATCGATATCATATTCGGCCTTGGCCAAAGTGACGACGCGCGTGCCGTTCGCATCGGTGACGCGAAACGCGCGTGTCGTCCCGACCGTCGACGGCCCCAGCGCATCGGATATGGCGAGCGTGCCTCCTTGCGCATACAGGTCGGCAACGCTGACGAGCGTATTTTCATTCGTGCCGATCGCGGTGATCGCCGTTCCGCGATCGAGGCCGGCGTCGAGCGCGGGGGCGTTTTCGAATGCTTCGGCAATGATCAGCTGCGATCCGGTTTCGTCCAGCGTAAAGCGGACGCCCAGCCCGGCCGTTGCGCCGGAGTTGAAATATTCGGTCTCTTCCGTGATCGATGTGAGATAGGTGAAATAGCGGTCCTTGCCTTGCGCGCGCGCATTTGCGGCCAGCGCGTCGAGAAACGTTTCGACCGAATCATATTGCGACGCGTCGGGCGCGGCGGGCAGGGTGTCGGGGAAAAGATACCATTCGCGCATCTGCGAAAGCACCCAGTCCTTGCGCGCGGAAAGCGAACAGGTGCCGCTGTCGCTGTCGCCGGTCGTGCCAGATCCCGATCCGCCGCCGGTGCCCGATGTCGGCGGCGTCGTGACGCTGCCGCTCGATCCGCCGCCGCATCCCGCAAGCAACGCCGACAATGCCAGCCCGGCAACCCACCTGTTGTTCATGCCCCAGAACCCCTGTTGTTTTTCAATAGGCTAGACGCCTGCGAGGGAAAGGCAAGCGGGATACGCGCCGTCGGGCTTGTCTGGCGGCAATCGGTCGACCGTTGCGCTGTGCATATGCAAAAAGCGGCGGCGCAGCCGAAGCCGCCCCGCCGCTTTCAAACGCGCTTCGGATGCGCCGTTACAGCTTTTCGGTAAGCTCGGGCACCGCGGTGTATAGATCAGCAACCAGTCCGATATCCGCCACCTGGAAGATCGGTGCGTCCTCATCCTTGTTGATGGCAATGATGGTTTTCGAGTCCTTCATTCCGGCAAGGTGCTGGATCGCGCCCGAAATGCCGATGGCGATATAGATTTCCGGCGCGACGATCTTGCCCGTCTGACCGACCTGATAGTCGTTGGGGACGTATCCGGCATCGACCGCGGCGCGGCTCGCGCCCACCGCCGCGCCCAGCTTGTCGGCAAGCGGTTCGATAATCTTGGTGAAATTCTCCGAATTTTGAAGCGCCCGCCCGCCCGACACGACGATGCCCGCGCTGGTCAGTTCGGGGCGGTCGCTGGTCGCGATGTCCGCCTTCACAAAGCTGGAAAGCCCCTTGTCGCCTTCACCCGCCACGGTTTCGATTTCGGCCGAACCGCCCTCGGCTTCGGCCTTGTCGAACGCGGTGCCGCGAACGGTGATGACCTTTTTCGCATCCGACGTCTTGACCGTCGCGATGGCGTTGCCGGCATAGATCGGCCGGGTGAAGGTGTCTTCGCCCTCAACCGACAGGATGTCGGAAATCTGCATCACGTCGAGCAAGGCGGCAACGCGCGGCGCGATATTCTTGCCCGTGGTGGTGGCGGGCGCGACGAAGGCGTCGTGATCGGCCATCAGCGACACGATCAGCGGGGCGACATTTTCCGCCAGCGCATGTCCGTACGCCGCGTCGTTGGCCAGATGCACCTTGCCGACGCCAGCGATTTTGGCGGCGGCATCAGCGACCGACTGGCAGCCCGATCCGGCGACCAGCAGATGCACCTCGCCCAGCTTCGACGCGGCGGTCACCGTGGCGAGCGTCGCGTCCTTCACATCCTTGTTGTCGTGTTCGACCCAAACCAGAGTCTTCATATTATCCTACCTCAAAAGCCGTTCGCCCTGCGCTTGTCGAAGGGCGGTACTTCCTCTCACCCGTGCGCCCCGAAAAGGGACGGTGCTTCAACAAGCTCAGCACGAACGGGCGGGCCGACGGATGGCCCTTATGCCGGAACGCCCATCGCCTTCAGCCTGGCGACCAGTTCATCGACATCGGCGACCTTCACGCCCGCGGTCCGTTTGGGCGGTTCGGACACGTTGGTGACGGTCAGCCGCGGCGCAACGTCGACGCCGTAATCGCCAGCGGTCTTGGTCGCCATCGGCTTCGACTTCGCCTTCATGATGTTGGGGAGCGAAGCGTAGCGCGGCTCGTTCAGGCGAAGATCGGTGGTGATGATTGCCGGCAGCGTCAGCGCATCGGTTTCAAGCCCGCCATCGACTTCGCGCGTCACATTCGCCTTGCTGTCGGCCAGTTCGACCTTCGAAGCAAAAGTGCCCTGCGCCCAGCCGAGCAGTGCGGCGAGCATCTGGCCGGTCTGGTTGTTGTCGTCGTCGATCGCCTGTTTGCCCAGGATCACCAGCTCGGGGCTTTCTTCCTCGACGACCTTGGCGAGCAGTTTGGCGACGCCCAGCGGTTCGACGCGCTCGTCGGTGGTGATCAGGATCGCCCGGTCGGCACCCATCGCCAGCGCGGTGCGCAGCGTTTCCTGCGCCTTCTGTTCGCCGATCGAAACGACCACAATCTCTTCGACGGGGCCGTTTTCCTTCAGGCGGATCGCCTCTTCGACAGCGATCTCGTCAAACGGATTCATGCTCATTTTTACGTTGGCGAGGTCGACGCCGGAGCCATCCGCCTTGATGCGGGGCTTTACGTTGTAGTCAAGCACGCGCTTGACCGGCACCAGCACTTTCATTTGCGTCCTTTCCGTGTTTTGTCACATCGAATTACATCATTGCGTACGGCGATACATGGCGGTTTCCGGCCCTTTTCACAAGGGCGGTATGCCGGTGTGCACAAACACTGTGCCGGGCCGCACTGCCGTAGCGAAAATCGCACCGCGCCGCGTACCCGCGCCTTCAAATACCATGGCGCTACCAACGAAAACGGGGCCCCGGCGTATCCGCCTGAGCCCCGTTTGTTTTACCCTCCGCCGCGTTTGCGATCGCCTGAGCGATGGACCGTGCGGCAATCCGGGCGGAATCAGATGACATGCGCGGCTCAGGCGGCCTGCTTCACCTCGCCCACGATCTTCTTCGCCGCATCGCCCAGATCGTCGGCGGCGACGATCGGCAGGCCCGAATTGGCGAGGATTTCCTTGCCCTTCTCAACATTCGTGCCTTCCAGGCGCACGACCAGCGGGACCGACAGGTTCACTTCCTTCGCCGCGGCGACGATGCCGTCGGCGATGATGTCGCAGCGCATGATGCCGCCAAAGATGTTGACGAGGATGCCCTTTACCGCCGGATCGCTCAGAATGATCTTGAACGCGGCAGTCACCTTTTCCTTGTTGGCGCCGCCGCCGACATCCAGGAAGTTGGCCGGGAACATGCCGTTCAGCTTGATGATGTCCATCGTCGCCATGGCAAGGCCTGCGCCATTGACCATGCAGCCGATATCGCCGTCCAGCTTGATATAGGCCAGGTCGTGCTTCGACGCTTCCAGCTCCATCGGGTCTTCTTCGGTTTCGTCGCGCAGCTCGGCCAGGTCCTTGTGGCGGAACATCGCGTTCGAATCGAACCCGACCTTTGCGTCGAGCACCATCAGCTTGTCGTCTTCGGTTACCGCCAGCGGGTTGATCTCGATCTGGCTGGCATCGGTGCCGAGGAACGCTTCGTACAGCTTCGCCGCGGTCTTCTGCGCCTGCTTGGCAAGGTCGCCCTTCAGGCCCAGTGCATTGGCGACCGCGCGGCCGTGATGCGGCATGAAACCTGTCGCCGGGTCGATATCCATGGTGTGGATCTTTTCCGGGCTGTTATGCGCGACATCCTCGATGTCCATGCCGCCTTCGGTCGATGCGACCATGGCGATACGGCCGGTGGCGCGGTCGACCAGCACGGCAAGGTAGAATTCCTTGGCGATGTCGACGCCGTCGGTGACGTACAGGCGGTTAACCTGCTTGCCATGCTCACCGGTCTGAACGGTAACCAGCGTGTTGCCCAGCATGTCCTTCGCCGCGGCCTCAACCTCATCCAACGTCTTGGCAAGGCGTACACCGCCCTTGGCGTCGGGGCCCAGTTCCTTGAACTTGCCCTTGCCGCGGCCGCCGGCATGAATCTGCGCCTTGACGACATAGAGCGGTCCGGGGAGCTTCTTCGCTGCTTCAACCGCTTCCTCGACGCTCATCGCGGCATGGCCGGCGGGGACGGGCACGCCGAACTTCGCGAGCAATTCCTTGGCCTGATATTCATGGATATTCATGTGGGCGTGCCTTCCGTTCGAAAGATCGGGAAATTTGCGTTGCGCTAAAGCACAGCTGGGCAGGTGAATCCACCCCCTCAGGCGTGCGATATGGCTATGGCTCGTGCGTTTGCAACGCATTCTCAGCCGGGTGCCGGCTCTCGCCTATCGGCGCATGCGCGGCTATAAGGGGTGTATGGCCATATCGACCGGCATCGCGCTTTTTCTCGTCACCATATTCGGCATGGAGGGCTTTGCCTATGTCATGCACCGCTGGGTGATGCATGGGCCGGGCTGGTTTCTGCACAAAAGCCATCACCGCCCGCGCACCGGCAACTGGGAATTGAACGACCTGTACGCGGCGATTTTCGCCGTGCCATCGATCGTGCTGCTGCTGGGCGGGGTTCAGCTTGGCTGGTGGCCCGGCTGCACATGGATCGGCGCGGGAATCGCCGCTTATGGCGCGATCTATTTCGGCTTTCACGATATCATCGTCCATCGCCGGGTGGCCAATCGCTACCTCCCGCGCTCGCGCTATATGAAGCGGATCGTTCAGGCGCATCGCCTGCATCACGCGGTTGAAACGAAGCGCGGCACAGTCAGTTTCGGCTTTTTATGGGCTCCCCGGCCCGAAGCGTTGAAGGAAGCGCTCAACCGGCGCGGCAACGCGGGCGTGCGCGCACCGACGGCGGAGCGCGACCGGCAGGCGGTCTGACGCATGGCCGACTGGCTTGGACGAACGCTGCTGCTCGTGCTCAGCGGGCTTGCGACCTTCGCGGTGCTGCTTTCGCTGCAAAGCGCGTCGCAGGTCGACACGGCGGAGCGTAGCGTAAATCCGCCGGTTTCGGCGCAAAACGACGATGCTGCTGATAAAGGCGGCGGGGCGGGCCGCGCATCGGATCGCGAAACGCAATCGTCAGGCGCTCCCGGCCAGCCTTCCGCCGCGCCCGGCCCCGCGCAAATCCACGCTTCAGATCAGCGAGCGCCCGAAACCGCGATATGGCTTCGCGCGATAACCTATGCGCTTCTTGCGCTCGCCGGATTCGCCGCTGCCGGGCTGCTCGTCCTGTTAAGGATTACCGCGCTACTCGCCCGGATCGCCGGGCGCTGAGGATCAGTCGAACAGGCTGGATACCGACGCTTCATCGGCGATCCGCCGCATCGCTTCGGCGAGAAGCGGCGCGATGGTCAAGTGGCGAATCTTCTCGGCCTTCGAAATGGTGTCGTGATTGCCGATCGAATCGGTGATCACCAGTTCCTCAAGCGCCGATTTCTGGACCCGCGCCACGGCACCGCCAGACAAGACGCCATGGGTGCAATAGGCAACGACTCCGGCGGCTCCCGCCTGTTTCAGCGCGGCGGCGGCGTTGCACAGCGTTCCCGCCGAATCGACGATATCGTCGATCAGGATGCAGAATCGGTCGGACACGTCGCCGATGATGTTCATCACCTCCGATTCGCCCGGCCGTTCGCGGCGTTTGTCGACGATGGCGAGCGGCGCGTTATCGAGTCGCTTGGCAAGCGCGCGGGCGCGCACCACGCCGCCGACATCGGGCGAAACGACCATCAGGTTTTTGTCCGAAAAGCGCGCCTTGATATCTTCGCTCATCACCGGCGCGGCGAACAGATTGTCGGTCGGAATATCGAAAAAGCCCTGAATCTGTCCCGCGTGCAGATCGACCGAGAGCACGCGGTCGGCACCTGCGGTAGTGATCAGGTTCGCGACGAGTTTCGCCGAGATCGGCGTGCGCGGACCCGGTTTGCGGTCCTGCCGCGCATAGCCGAAATAGGGAACGACGGCGGTGATCCGGCGGGCGGATGCACGGCGAAGCGCATCGATGCAGATCAGCAATTCCATCAGATTGTCGTTGGCGGGATAGGATGTCGACTGGAGCATGAACACGTCCTCGCCGCGCACATTTTCCAGAATTTCGACGAAAATCTCCTCATCCGCGAAACGGCGCACATTCGCGCTGGTCAGCGGAATTTCCAGATAGCTGGCAATCGCATCGCCAAGCGGAAGGTTCGAATTGCCCGCCAAAAGCTTCATCGCGCGCCATTCTCCCTTGATGCGCCGTCCATTGAGAGCCCCTCCTTAGAGAGGCGATCGCTCTGCGAAAAGGGCCATTGCCGCCGCGCCGGGCGGTTCGTAACAGATGTGCCATGGTAACCACACGTTTCGCCCCCAGCCCGACCGGCCGGCTGCATGTCGGTAATCTGCGTACCGCGATCCACAACTGGATGTGGGCGCGAAAGGCGGGCGGCCGCTTCCTGCTGCGTATCGACGACACCGATGCCGAACGGTCGAGCGAAGAGAATGTGGAGGCGATTCGCGAAGACCTCGCCTGGATCGGACTAGTCCCCGATGCTGAGGAACGCCAGTCGGCGCGCTTCGCGATCTATGAATCGCATTTCGAAACGCTGCGCGCCGCGGGGCGAATCTATCCCGCCTATGAAACGCCGCAGGAACTGGACCTCAAGCGCAAAATCCTGCTCGGGCGCGGCCTGCCGCCGGTATATGATCGCGCGGCGTTGAACCTGTCCGAAGCCGAACGCGCGGCGCTGGAGGCCGAGGGGCGGCGGCCGCACTGGCGTTTCCGCCTCGATCACGACGCGCCGATGGAATGGGACGACATGGTGCGCGGCCCGCAGCGCTTCGATCCGGAAAAGATCAGCGATCCGGTGATCCGGCGCGAGGACGGGTCCTGGCTGTACCTGCTCCCGTCGGTCATCGACGATATCGACCTTGGAATTACCGATGTGGTGCGTGGGGAAGATCATGTCACCAACACCGCGGTTCAGGTGCAGATGTTCGCCGCGCTGGGCGCCCAGCCGCCGCGTTTCGCGCATGAGGCGCTGCTGACCGGAGCCGAGGGCAAGCTGTCCAAACGGCTCGGCTCGCTGGGCATCGACCATTTTCGCGAGGGCGGAATCGAACCGGTGGCGCTGGTCGCGCTGCTCGCGCGGCTGGGCACCAGCGATCCGGTCGAAGCGGTCACCAGGCCGCAGCCGCTGATCGAAACGATGGACTTTGCCCGGTTCGGCCGTGCGCCCGCACGCTTTGATGAAGGTGAACTCGCCGGATTGAATGCGCGAATCGTCCATCAGCTTGACTATGATGCGGTCGCCGACCGGCTGCCCGACACAATGGAGCGCGAAGGATGGGCGGCGATCCGACCCAACCTTTCCACGGTAGGCGAAGCGGCGAACTGGTGGGCGATCGTAGAGGGGCCGTTCGACGCACCCGTGCCGGGCGACGATGTGGAGTATCTCGCCCAGGCGGCGGCGCTGGCCGACGAAATCGACTGGCGTGATGATCCCTGGCGCGCGCTGACCGGTGCATTGAAGGAGCGGACGGGCCGCAAGGGCAAGGCGCTGTTCCTGCCGCTTCGCCGCGCGCTGACCGGCCTCGGCCACGGTCCCGACATGGCGGCGCTGTTGCCGCTGATCGGGCGTGAGCGCGCGATAAAGCGCCTGCGCGGGCAATGATGCGGCAGGGGCTGGTCGGCGGCGTCGTGCGTGCGTATCTGTAGCGGCGTGTTCAGTTTTCTCAAATTCCTCTCGCCGGTTCGGGCCTATCGCGATCTTCGCCGGTTTCTGGCGCAGCGGCGGCCGCACGAACTGGTGTTCATGATGGCGGCGCTGTTTCTGACGGTGCTGGTGATCGCCGGCTTCGTTCATGACAGCCGCGTGGAAGTGCCGTACAAGAAGAGCATCATCTATGTCGAAAGCTGGCCGCTGAACCGCAGCGAGGCAGAGATTCTGGCGCAGCAGAAAATCGATGTTCAGAAAAAACGAGAGCAGCAAGCCGAACTTGAAAAGAAGCAGGCCGAACGCCGCGCCGAATTCCAGCGTCTGGATAACCAGCTCGACAGCTGGGGACTTTGACGGATTCGCGCTGGATGGGCGCAGCGCTGTCGCTCGCCGAGCGCGGGCGAGGACGCGTCGCGCCCAATCCCAATGTGGGATGCGTGATCGTCAATCGCGGCGTGGTGGTGGGGCGCGGCTGGACCCAGCCGGGCGGGCGTCCGCATGCCGAGGCGATGGCGCTGGCGCAGGCGGGAGCGGCAGCGCGCGGCGCAACGGCCTATGTCACGCTGGAACCGTGCGCGCATGTGTCACCGCGCGGACCCGCCTGTTCGGATTTGCTGGCCGAAGCGGGCGTGACGCGCGTCGTCGTGGCGCTTCGCGATCCCGATCCGCGCACTGACGGCAAGGGGCTGGCGCGCCTGTACGAAGCGGGAATCGAAACGCTGTGCGGCGTTGAAAAAGCCGACGCTCGCCGGTCGATGGCGGGGTTTCTGACCCGGCAGCGCTTCGGGCGGCCGCATGTCACGCTGAAACTGGCGATGTCGCTCGACGGGGCAATCGCGATGGCCGACGGGCGAAGCAAATGGATCACCGGCGAAGCGGCGCGGCATCACGCGCATGTCGAGCGCGCCCGGCATGAAATGATCCTTGTCGGGCGGGGCACGGTGACGGCCGACAGGCCTTCGCTCGACGTTCGTCTCGCCGGGCTGGAAGACCGCGCTCCGGCCAGGTTGATGCTCTCCAGCGAAGATATCGATGTGCCGCCCGGCTGGCGCACGATAAACGCGCCGGGCGACCTGCTGACCGACGATTTGCCCGGCGATCACCTTTTGGTCGAAGGCGGGATCGAGACCGCTGCTTCGTTTCTTTCCGCCGATCTGGTCGATCGCCTGCTCCTGTACCGGGCGCCGATCCTTATCGGCGACGGCCGGACGCTTCCCGGTTTCGGGCTCGCGGACCTCGCCGATGCGCATGGGCGATGGCGCGCTTGCGATTCGCGTCGGCTTGGCAGCGACACTCTCGATGTTTACGAGCGCGTCAGGAGATAGGCATGTTCACCGGAATCGTCACCGACATCGGCACCATCGAAACGGTCGAGCAGACCGGCGACCAACATGTGCGCATCGCCTGTGGGTACGACACAACCGAAATCGATCTCGGCGCTTCGATCAGTTGTTCCGGCGTGTGCCTGACCGTGGTCGACAAAGGGCCGGACTGGTTCGCGGTCGATGTTTCAGGCGAAACCGTATCGCGCACTGCGCCGGGCATGTGGCGCGGCGGCCAACGCCTGAATCTCGAACGCGCGCTCAAACTGGGCGATGAACTGGGCGGCCATATCGTGACCGGGCATGTCGACGGCGTCGGGCGCGTGGTGGAACTGCATGAGGAGGGCGGATCGGTTCGCGTGACGATCGCGGCAGGACCGGAGATCGCACCCTATATCGCGGCCAAGGGGTCGATCACGGTCGATGGCGTGTCGCTGACCGTCAACAGCGTGGAGGATGTCGCGGACGGCGTTCGCTTCGGCCTCAACATCATTCCGCATACGGCGGCGGTCACGACCTTTGCGTCGTTTGCGGTCGATCAGGCGGTAAATCTGGAGATCGACGTGCTGGCGCGCTATCTGAAGCGTATGCAGCAACTCAGCATCACACCTTGATGTGATTCTTTCGTTGGTTGTCACTTTGTGATGTGATAACGGCCAGCGCATGAGCACCCCATTAATTGATCGAATCCGCGATCTCGTCGCTTCGGGCGAGATGACGAGGGCCGGACTGGCACGCGCCGCCGGGCTGCACGCCAACTCGCTTCGCCGACTGGAAGAGAGCGACTGGAATCCCACCGCCGAAACGCTGCGCAAGCTGGAACGCTATCTGGCAAGCGGTGGCGGTGATGGCGTGATGGCGAGCGCAGAACAGATTATCGACGAAGCGCGCAATGGCCGCATGTTCATCCTCGTCGACGATGAGGATCGCGAGAATGAGGGCGATCTGGTCATCCCCGCTCAGATGGCGACCCCCGATGCGATCAACTTCATGGCGCGCTATGGCCGCGGTCTCATCTGCCTGTCGCTGACGCGCGAGCGGGTCGATGCGCTGGGCCTCGACCTGATGAGTCGCAGCAACGGCACCCGGCACGAAACCGCCTTCACCGTTTCGATCGAAGCGCGCGACGGCGTCACCACCGGCATTTCCGCCGCCGATCGTGCGCGCACGGTGGCGGTGGCGATCGATTCGTCCAAGGACGCCGATCATATCGTTACGCCGGGCCATGTCTTTCCGCTGGTCGCGCGCGAGGGCGGGGTGCTGGTGCGCGCCGGCCATACCGAGGCGGCGGTCGATGTTTCGCGGCTGGCCGGTCTGAACCCGTCGGGCGTGATTTGCGAGATCATGAAGGACGACGGCACGATGGCGCGGCTCGATGACCTGATCGAATTCGCCCGGACGCATCAGCTGAAGATCGGCACGATTCGCGACCTGATCGAATATCGCCGCCGCTATGACCATCTGGTCGAACGCCGCGCCGAAGCGAGCTTTACCAGCACATGGGGCGGTGACTGGAAGGTGATCAGCTTCTGGAACAAGGCCGCGTGCACCGAGCAGATCGCGCTGGTCAAGGGCCGGGTCGATCCCGACAAGCCGACGCTGGTACGCATGCACGCGCTCTCGCCCTTTGCCGATCTGTTCGGGGAAACGGGTGCGCGCGGCGGCCTGCTCCGCCGCTCAATGGAGATCATAGGCGAGGAGGGCGCGGGGGTCGTCGTCGTCATCAACAAACCGCGCGCCGATGCCTTTACCACCGCGATCGAGGCGAAGGCGGGCGTGCGCCCCGGATCGGACATGGAAGAACTGCGCGATTATGGTGTCGGCGCGATGATCCTGACCGATCTGGGCGTCGAGGAAATGGAACTGCTCACCAACAGCCATCACACGCTGATCGGTCTGGACGGCTATGGCCTGTCGATCGTTGGTGAGCGTGCAATCGATCTGGGGGAATAACGACATGGCCAAATTTCTGATCATCGAAGCGCGCTTTTACGAGCATCTGAACGATCAGCTTCTCGCCGGTGCGCGCGAAGCGATCGCGGCGGCGGGGCATGCGCATGAAACGATAACCGTGCCGGGGGCGCTGGAAATTCCCGGCGCATTGGCGCTTGCCGCCGAAACCGGGCGCTATGACGGCTTTGTGGCGATCGGTGTGGTGATCCGGGGCGAAACCTATCATTTCGAAATCGTCGCTGGCGAAAGCGCGCGCGGATTGATGGCGCTTTCGATGGACGGGCTGGCCGTCGGCAATGGCATCCTGACGGTGGAGAACGAAGCGCAGGCGCAGGTCCGCGCCGATCCTGCGCAAAAGAACAAGGGCGGAGAGGCTGCGCAGGCGGCGATCGCCATGTTCGAGCTGAAGAAACGCTTCGAATGACCCCCGTCCTGCATACCGAACGCCTGTTGCTGCGCCTGCCGGAGGCGGGTGACCTTGATGCATGGGCGGATTTTTCCGCCGATCCACAGACAATGGCACATCTGGGCGGGACGAGGTCGCGCGCGGAAAGCTGGCGCGCGCTATGCACGATGCGCGGCGCATGGGACATTCGCGGCTTCGCCATGTTTTCGGTGGTCGAGCGCGATACCGGCCGGTGGGTCGGGCGCATCGGCCCATGGCACCCCGAAGGCTGGCCCGGTCGCGAGGTCGGATGGGGCGTTGCGCGCGAATTTGCCGGGCGCGGCTATGCCTTTGAAGCGGCATGCGCGTGCATGGATTTCGCCTTCGACACGCTGGGCTGGGACCGGGTGATCCACACCATCGATCCGGACAATGCCCGGTCGATCACGCTGGCAAAGCGGTTGGGATCCGTCGATCAGGGACCGTGCACGCTGCCGCCGCCCTTTGCCGACCTGCCGGTCCGCGCCTGGGGGCAGGGCGCCAAGGACTGGCGCGCGAGGCGGATGTAGCGCGGCGGCCTTAACGCGCTGGCGAACCGCGCCATATTGCGCCACGATTGCGACCGTGAAACGCATGCTGTTCTTTCTTGGCGGCTGGGCTTCGCTCGGTCTTGGCGCGCTCGGCATTTTCCTGCCGCTGCTGCCTACAGTTCCGTTTGTGATCCTGGCAGCCTTCTGCTTCGCGCGCAGCAGCCCTGCGCTGGAACGTCGGCTGGTCGAACATCCGCGTTTCGGCCCGCATATCGTCGCCTGGCGCGAGGCGGGGGCGATTTCCCGCAAGGGAAAATGGGCGGCGAGCGCTGCCTTCATCGTCAGCATCGCCGCCGCCCTGTTCTGGCTTCACTGGCCCTGGATGCTCTTCCCGATCGCCGCGATGTGCGTCAGCGGCGCGTGGATATGGACCCGGCCGGAACGGTGACCGATCACTCCGCCGCCTGCACCTCAAGCGTGGGATAATCGGTATAGCCTTCGGGGCCGGGGGCGTACCACGTAGCCATATCGTCCTCGTTCAACGCGGTGTTTTTCGCGAAGCGCGCGGGCAGGTCGGGATTGGCCAGGAAAGGACGGCCGAACGCGATCGCGTCGACGCCGCCCGAATCGAGTGCTCCTGGGTGCCGCCATTCGCTCCCACCACGCCTGTCGCATAAAGAGAGTCGGGAATGGCACCATGGCCGCGCACCGTTGAAGCCAGGGGGGGCGTCCAGTATCTCGGCAAGCACGACGAGATCGTCGCCCGCCCCGGAGATTTGCGGTGCAGCACGGGCGGAAATTTCCGTTGACACGACCGACATCCCCTCATACCTGCGCATGAGAATAGTTCGCATTATCACATTTATCGGGGGCAAGGGTGAGTTTACGCGCGGGAAAAATCCGTATGCCGAAATCGGGAAGCATTTCCCTGATGGCGGCGATGATCGCAGGTTCGGCGCTTGCGACCCCTGCAAATGCCCAATCGGACGATGTGTCGGTTGCCGGAAAGCAATCCGAACCGGTGCGGGAAAAAAATGCCGATGGCGACGACATCGTCGTCAGCGGAAAATACACCATCGACAGCAAGATCGACACCGCTACCGGCCTGGGACTGACGGTGCAGGAGACACCCCAGTCGGTCAGCGTCATCACATCGCAGCGCATCATCGACCAG
Organism: Stakelama flava; assembly: GCF_019351405.1. Lineage (GTDB taxonomy): Bacteria > Pseudomonadota > Alphaproteobacteria > Sphingomonadales > Sphingomonadaceae > Sphingomonas > Sphingomonas flava_A. Next base: position 63,569 of record NZ_JAHWZX010000015.1, on the reverse strand, counting down.
AACCTGATCAGCGTAGCCGATGTGATCCAGAATGCCGTGGGCGTTACGGTTTCCGAAGTCGACGATGTGCGCAACAATTTCTACGCGCGCGGTTTCGACATCACCAATTACCAGATCGACGGCGTTCCGCTGGCATGGACGCTGGCCGGCGGCAAGGGCGAAACCAATATCGACGTGTCGATCTATGACCGGGTGGAGATCGTACGCGGCGCGACGGGCCTGCTGACGGGCGTGGGCGATCCGTCCGCATCGGTCAATCTGGTGCGCAAGCATGCCGACAGGACCGAACTTGGCGGCTATCTTACCGCCAGTTACGGCAGCTGGGATACCTGGCGCGCGTCCGGCGATATCGGGGGGCGGGTCACCGCCGACGGCAGTCTTCGTTTCCGCCTTGTCGGTCGTTATGAAGAGGGCGACAGCTATATCGACCTTTATCATAATAAGAAATGGCTGGTTTACGGCACCATAGATGCCGATGTGACCGACACGACCCTGTTGCGCCTTGGCGTCAGCCATCAGCGCGGCACACCCACGGCACCGGCATGGGGCGCCTTGCCGACCTTCTTCTCGGACGGCTCAGCCACCGACTGGTCGCGATCGAAAAGCACTTCGGCCGACTGGACCTACTGGAACACAACAAACCAGAATCTCTACGCCACCCTACGCCAGCAGATCGGCGACAGATGGAAGCTCACGCTCAACTACAACCGGATGCGCAACGCCGAACAGGCCAAGCTGCTTTACCTGTCGGGCACCGTTGACGTCGATACCGGCGTGATCGGATCGACCTACCCCTATAAGGATGAGGGCGAGAGCATCCAGAACAGTTTCGACGGCCAGTTGAAAGGATCGGTGAACCTGTTCGGCCGCGACCATGATGTCGTGATCGGCGCGCTGCGCAGCGTTCAGAAGCTCTACACCAACAGCTTCAGTGCCCTGTATGTCCCCGACAACCCCGACTTCGTTGCCGATGGCGGCTCCACCGTGCCCGATCCGGGTTTTTCCCCGACGCCCTATCTCGCGGTCGATCAGAAGATCGTTCAGACCGGAATTTACGGCGCGGTGCGCGCCAACCTGTCCGACCGGTTAAAGGTAATCGGCGGGGGCAGAATCGCCAGCTGGAAACAGAAGGGTCTGAGTTATGGCGTGGAGAGCGATTATGGCGACAAGGGCGTTTTCATCCCGTATGCCGGCGTGCTTTACGACATCGTTCCCGGCATAAGGGCCTATGCCAGTTTCACGCGGATATTCACGCCGCAAAGCGAGATTGACGCCAATCTCAGGCAATTGCCTCCGATCGAGGGGGATTCGTACGAAATCGGCCTGAAGAATTCCTTCTTCAATGATGCGCTGCAAACCTCGATCGCGCTGTTCCGCATAAAGCAGAACAATCTGGCGCAGGTCGACAACGATGCGCCGCAGATCACCCCGCCGGGCGGCCTTCCGCAGCAACCCTATGTCGCGAGCGACGGAGCCACCAGCAAGGGATTTGAGATCGAAGCCACCGGCTCGCCGTTGCCGGGCTGGAATCTGAACTTCGGTTACAGCCAGTTCAGTATCGAGGACGCCGACGGTGCCAACGTCAACACCGACCAGCCGCGCAAGCTGCTGAAGCTGTTCACCACCTATGCGATCGATAAGCTGACTCTGGGCGGCGGCGTGAATTATCGCAGCAAGGCGTATAGCGAGGGGGTAAATCCGGTGACCGGCGGCGCGTTCCGATTTCAACAGGACGGCTATGCGCTGGTTAATCTGATGGCGCGGTACAGGCTGACGGATAATGTCGAAATTCAGGGCAACATCGAAAATCTGTTCGACAAGAAATATTACAGCCAGATCGGCTTCTACAGCCAGTATCGCTATGGCGCGCCGCGCAATTTCACCCTGAGCGCCAGCTACCGTTTCCAATGAAGCTGTCTCGTTCGGGTGGCGGCGCGACGGCACGAGCGGAACAATGCATGGATAGGATTGGGTGAAACGGAAGGACGCGGCTTGGAATTCGACGCCGCCGACCCGGTTTCCGGCGGTGGCGCGCGCGGTGCGCCGTCAGGGCGTGTGATCCCTCCCCCAGTCGCGATCCGGCGTGGTTCCCAGCACGAAATCGAGCGTGCCGCCGCTGGCGACGAAATCGGCGGGCAGCAGCGGCTGTTTCACCGCCCGGCCGTTCAGGCGAAGCGCGCTGACATAGGGTGCGTCCGGCGCCGCGCCCTGTCCGCGTATCGTGATGTCGGCGCCCGGCCGGGTGATGGTGGCTTCGGGGAAGAGCGGGCTTCCCACCACCAGATCGGCGCGTCCGGGATAGAGCGGGTACAGGCCGAGCGCGGACCAGACATACCAGGACGACATCTGGCCCAGATCGTCATTGCCCGAAATGCCGTCGGGGCGGTTGGTCCAGATTTGCCGCATTGCCGCGCGCACCGTTTCCTGCGTCTTCCAGGGTTGACCGACAAAATCGTACAGCCAGGGGGAGGCGATCGAGGGTTCATTGTCCAGCTCGGCGTGTAGCGGCCCCGATTTGGTTACCGCCCAACCGCCACCTTCGTCGCGGAAAAAGGCGTCGAGCCGCCGCGCCGTGGCGGCTTTTCCGCCCAGCGCATCGATCAGGCCCGCCGGATCGAACGGCACCATCCACAGATATTGCGCGCCGCTGCCTTCGACAAAGCCATCGTCGGACGCGGGATCGAATGCGGGCCAGCTGCCATCGGCGTTGCGCGGCTGGATATAGCCGCCCTGCGCGCCGGCGGCGGGATTGAACAGGTTGCGCCAATAGCCCGATCGTTCGCGAAAGCGCTTTTCGCCCGCCCGGTCGCCGACGGCGCGCGCCAGTTCGGCCATGCCGAAATCGGCCGCCGCCATTTCCAGCGTGTCCGCCGCCGAACCCCATCCCGGCGCGCCCACCGGCATGTAATGCAGCTTCAGCCATTGATCGAGGCCGGGCCGCTGTCCAATGCAAAGCACCGGGCATCCGGTACGGCTGAGGTCCTTTTGCGTCGGTACGGTCGCGGCGCGCTTCAGCGAGGCATAGGCGCGTTCCAGATCGAACGACCGGCCGCCGAATGCATGGATGGCGGCAAGCGATTGCGGCGACGGATCGCCGTTCATCACGCTGGTCGCGCCGGTCACATGCGTCCATCGGTCCCACACGCCGCCATTCTGATCGGCCTGATTGAGCAGCGACTGGGCGATGTCCGACCCACGCGCGGGATCGAGCAGCGTCACCAGCTGCAATTGTGAACGATAGACGTCCCAGCCCGAATAATTGGCATATTGCGCGTTCTGCCCGTCCGACAGGTGATGTACCTGACCGTCGAACCCGCGATATCGCCCGTCGGTATCGCTGTAGAGATTGGGTTCAAGCAGCGTGTGGTACAGCGCGGTATAGAAAACGGTGCGATCGTCGCTGTCGCCGCCGGTGATCGCGATCTGGCCCAGTGTGCGGTTCCACACCTTGCGCGCCGCCGCCTGCGCCGATGCGATCGTGGTCTTTGCCGGGCTTTCCGCGTTCAGGTTCGCGCGTGCGCCGGCTTCGTCGACATAGGATATACCAATACGGACATTGACCGCCCGCCCGGCATTGTCGTCGAACCGGATCCATCCGCCCGCGCCCTTGCCCGCCGGAGGATGGCCGCGCGTGCCGTAACTCGTTCCGCCGCCGCCGTCGGTCGCGCCCTCGCTCACTATATCGTCGCGCCAGGTACCGCCGACTTCGAACGGCTGGTCGAAAACCGCCACGAAATGCAGCGTATAATAGCTTTCGCGGCGGTCCTCGGCCAGATAGCCGCAGAAATTGCCCGCCGTTACCGATCCCGTAACGGTGCGGTGCGCGGCATCGATATGGATGGTGGAGGCGGTGCTTCCCACCTCGCTGTCGGACGTGCGGAACAGCAGATTTGCCGGTCTGTCCTTCGGGAAGGCGAAATGCCCGACCGCAGTGCGCTGCGTGGCGGAGAGCGCCACCTCCACGCCGTTGTCCAGCGTCACCGAATAGCTGCCGGGTGCGGCCTTTTCCTTCGCATGGTCGATGATGCTGGCGTACATCAGTGCCGCCTCGACCGACGACGGGGAGATATCGACGGCGCGTGTCACCGGCATGATGGGAATATCGCCGCTCGCCCCGGTGCAGCCGGTTCCCGACAAATGGGTGAGGCTGAACCCGCGCACGCCGTTGGCGCGCCATTCATAGCCGCCCGGTGCGGCGATCGGGAAGCCATAGCCGGGAAGCGGCGTTTCCTCCGGGCTGAAGGCGACCATGCCGAACGGCATGGTGGCGCCGGGATAGACATTGCCGCCGTTGGTGGTGCCGATGAACGGATTGACTTCGTCCGCAGGGGCGGGGGCGTGCTGCGCCATGGCGGGTACTACCCCGACCAGTGCCGCCGCTGCGGCCATCGTCCATCGTATCATCATATTCCCCGCTGCGTCTCAATGGGCAGCGCCTCGTCGCCCGGTGTTTCCGCCGCCCGCATCGGCGCGTCCATCGCCACTGCGATCGCGCCCAGCGGCCCGGCAAGCGCCCCCAGTTCGGGAGCGATCACATATTCGCCATCGCCCGGCAGCGGCATATAGCGGTTCAGGCTGCGCTCCAGCCGGGCGTTGATACGCGGAAGGAGATGGGGTTGCCCTGAAATAACCCCGCCGCCCATCGCGACGCGCATCGGCCCGGTCGTGCAGGCCAGCGCGTGTACCATCACCGCCAGATATTCGACCATCGGCTCCCACACCGGATCGTCCGGCGCAACATCGGCAATGTCGCGCCCCTTCAGCCGTGCCTTCAGCGCGCTTCCCGATGCCAGCCCTTCGACGCAATCGTCATGAAAGCGGCAGATGCTGACAAAATCATCGCCGGGCAGGCGCGGCACGCGGATATGGCCGATTTCGCTGTGGCTGAACCCGCGGGAGGGGCGGCCGTGAACGATCAACCCCACCCCGACGCCCGTACCCACGGTCACATAGGCGAAATCGTCAAGGCCGCGTGCGCTGCCCCAGCGCATTTCGGCGAGTGCGGCCCCGTTGACGTCGGTATCGAACCCGATCGGCACCGAAAAGGCGGATCGCAGCGGGCCGACGATATCCGCGCCTTCCCATTCCGCCTTGTTGGTCGCGCCCACACGGCCATAGCCTTTGCGATCGGGATGGATGTGGATCGGGCCGAAGGAGGCGATGCCGAGCGCTTCAAAGCCGTGCGACTGCCACCATCCGTCAAGCACCGCCTGAATCGCGGGCAAGGTTTCCCATGGCACTGTGGTCGCGATGACGCGCTGTTCGCGAACATCGTCGGGCCCGTTCGCCAGGGTGCAGACGCATTTCGTGCCGCCCAGTTCGACGCCGGCGAAAAGGCGGGGGGAGTCCGTCCTGCCCGCCGTCACCGACGCACCCCCGCCGCGCGTGCATGGCACGGATCGGCAGCCTGTGGCGCGGTGCCGATCAGCGCTGACCGGAACCGGGGTTGCGACGGGTAAAAACGATTAGGCACAAAAAGCTCCGATCACACGAAAAGCGGGGTTGAAAAAAAGGTACGCGCCGCTCGCCGGGCGCGAAACGGACAGCCAGTGCCGGGCCTGACGCCTCCGCCGTCCGGGCGGGCGAGGGTGGAAAGGCTCGCTTCGCTCATCCGGCGGTGCTGGCGAAGGAGGGTGGCCGGTCCTGCCTTGCGCTGCCGAACCGGGACGGACGCTCGCCCATAGTGAACACCAGTTCGCCGCCGAGCGCCAGTTGCGAATGCGCGATCCAGTTTCGTGTCCAGGGCCTGCCATTCCAGCGCACTGACTGAACATAAGGCGTTTCGGCCGAATTTCCGTTCGCGCGAACGGTCAGCGTTCTGCCTTGCCCCAGCGTAAGCTGCGCGACGTCGAACAGGGGGGAGCCGAAGACATACGTCGCGCTTACCGGATCGACCGGATAGAAACCCAGCGACGACAGGATGAACCATGCGCTCATCTGCCCGCAATCGTCGTTGCCGATCACCCCGTCGGGGTCGGCCTTGTACATTTCGGTCAGCAGCCGGCGGACCATCGCCTGCGTCTTCCACGGCGCGCCGCAATAGGCGTACAGATAGGCGACGTGCTGATCGGGTTCGTTGCCATGCGCATATTGGCCGACCAGTCCCGAAATATCGGGCGGTGCGTTATCGGGCAACGTCGACGGACCGTTGAACAGCGCGTCGAGTTTCGCCTCGAACTTCGCGTCGCCGCCGAAATGGTCGATCAGGCCGTAAATGTCATGCTGGTTGAGAAACGTCGCCTGCCAGCCATTGGCTTCGGTATAATCGCGCCATGTATCGACATCGTGACCGATCTGGATCGGGTCATAGTCGTGCCACCAGCTGCCGTCGCTGAAGCGCGGACGGGCAAAGCCGATATCGGGATCGATGACGTTGCGATAGTTGCGCGATCGCGTGCGCAGCGCGGCTGCATCGTCCTTTGCGCCGACGGCATCGGCGATATGCGCCATCGCCCAGTCGTCATAGGCATATTCCTGCGTCCGGCTGACCGATTCCCACACCTTGTCACAGGGGATATAGCCCAGATCGTAATAGAAACCGCGGCCCAGCGTGCTGTCGATATCCTGAAAATCACGATCGAAGGCGCGGCGGCGGATATGTGGCCATGCCGCGGCGTAATCCGCCTCGATCCCCTTGGCATGCGCTTCGGCGAGCACCGATACGGCGTGCCAGCCGATCATCGTGCCGGTTTCCACCCCCTGTAAGGGCCAGACCGGCGGCCCATCGGGACTTTGCGCCGTCTGCCGGCATAGATCGCGGGTCAGCAAAGCCGCCCGGTCGGGCGCGATCAGTGTCAGCAGCGGATGCAGCGCGCGATAGGTGTCCCACAGCGAATAGGTGCTGTAGGCTTCCTCACCCTTGGGTGCCTGATGAACCTTGCGGTCCAGCCCGATATAGCGTCCGTCCCGATCGGTGAAGAGCGTCGGTGCAAGCAATGTATGATACAGCGCGCTCGCCATGATCGTGCGCTGACCGGCGCTACCGCCCGTTACGCGCAGCTTGTTGAGCTGCGTGGCCCAGACGCCCCGCGCCGCGCGGACCGCGCCGTCGAAATCCCATCCGGGGGCTTCGCCGGACAGCGCATCGTGCGCGCCCTGTATGTCGACCGCCGACAGTCCGGTCTTTATCAGGATCGGATCGCCGCCCGCATCGTCGAAGAAGAAGGCCGCCTTTATCCGATTGCCGCTGATCCGTGTCGCGCCATCAGGGGCGGGCTGGCCGTCGTCACCGAAAAACTGCACCCGGTCGGGCTTTCGCGACAGCGCCATCGCGAAATAGATGTGCCGCCCCTTGGCCCAGCGATTGACCTGTCGTCCGCCGGTCAGCATCCCGTCCGGATCAAGCGTCAGGGTTGCGTCTTCGACGACGACCCCCTTGTCCCAATCGTCCTCGATCGCATGGGCGAAGTCGATCAGGATATGACCTGGCCCGGAAGCGAAGCGATAGCGATGCAGTCCGCACCGCTCGGTAACGGTCAGTTCTGCCTGCACGCCGGATTCCAGCGCGACGCGATAATAGCCCGGCTCTGCGAATTCGTCCGAAAAGCGCTGACGATAGCCCTTGTCGGGATCATCGGCGGGGCCGGGACGCAGCGCCAGCGGCTGCCGCGTCGGCACCACCAATATGTCGAGCATGTCGCCGATGCCCGTTCCCGACAAATGGGTGTGGCTGAACCCCATGATCGAGCCATCGTCCTGATGATAGCCCGAACAGGCGTCCCAGCCATGGGTGTTGGTGTCGGGGCTCAATTGCGCCATGCCGAAGGGTAGCGAAGCGCCGGGAAACGTATGGCCATGACCGCCCGTCCCGATGAACAGGTCGGGTTTGCCGCTGCTCGGCGCTTGCGCCCAGCCGGCGGCCGGGATCGCCGCGCCGATTGCGGCAAGCCCGCTTCCGGCAAGCAGGCGGCGGCGGCTTGTGGGCAGGATCGCCGGCGATTTGTCGGCGCTCATGCTCCGATGCTCCCGGCCAGGATCGCAGGTTTGCGTTCGGCCAATTCGACGATCAACTGCCCGAACAACGCGTTGGCCCATGCGAACCAGGATCGCGTGAAATCGGACGGATCGTCCTTGTTGAAGCTTTCGTGCATGAACCCGGTTCCGGCATGGCTGGTCTTCAGCCAGTGCAGGCACTGCCGGATGGTCGCATCGTCATCGGCGTTCATCGCATGGGTGATGATCGACATCGGCCAGATCATGTCCATGCCGATATGCGGCCCGCCAATCCCCTCGGCCGCCTTGCCCTGGAAGAAATACGGGTTGCGTGTCGACCAGGCGAGATCGGCGGTGCGGCGGAACAGCGGGTCGTCGTGGCTCACCACGCCCAGCATCGCAAGCCCCGACAGGCTGGGCACATTGGCATCGTCCATGAAGATGTAATTGCCGAAACCGTCGATTTCATATGCCCAGACCTGGCCGCCCTTGCCGTCGGGGATGAGCGCGTGCCGTTTCAGCACACCTTCGACCTCATCGGCGAGCGCTTCGGCATCGCGTGCCGCAGCATCGTCGCCACGCGCTTCACGATGGACCTGCGCGATTTTGCGCAGCACCGAAACCGCGAACAGGTTCGACGGGATCAGAAAGGGGTACAGGCACGCATCGTCGGACGGTCGGAACATCGAATGGATCAGGCCGATCTTCTTCGTCGGTCGGCCATAGCCGCCCAGCATCAGCGTATCGGTGGGCGCCAGCGCCTTTCGCTGGAAATGATACGGCCCGCGACCCTCCTTTCGCTGCTGCACCCGGAACGTGTGGACGGCCAGCTTCATCGCCTCGCTCCACCGGTCGTCGAACGGTGTCTTGTCGCGCGTGCGTTTCCAATATTCGTGGCTGAGCCGCATCGGATAACACAGCGAATCGATTTCCCACTTCCGCTCGGCAACGCCCGGCTTCATGTCGGTCTGATCGGTTTGCGACCATTCCAGTTTCGATGGCGCGGTCGGGTCCTTGTCAAACGCATTGGCGTACGGATCGATCAGGATGCACCGCGCCTGACGCTGGATCAGTCCCTGGAACAGCGCCTTCAGCTTCGCGTCCCTGCCGACAAGGTGGATATAGGGCTGAACCTGCGCCGAACTGTCGCGCAGCCACATCGCCTCGATATCGCCGGTGATGACGAACGTGTCGGGTCGGCCGTCGATCGTCCCCGTCTGCACCGTGGTGTCGAGCGTGTTGGGATAGCAATTTTCGAACATCCAGGCGAGTTCGGGATCCGCGATCATGCGCTTTACCCGCGCGATTTCGGCCTCAATCGCCGGACTGGTGAAATTGCGTTTCGCAGGGGCCGGCCGCTTGCTGACGAACGTCGCGGCGCGCGCGGTTCGCGGCAGTGCGGCGGCAAGCGCGAGCGCGCCCGCACCGCCAAGGATTTCGCGACGGCTGGGGGTCATGGCCGCTCCCCCGATGTCGTGGCGGGCGCACTCAGTGAAAAGGGCACATCGGCGGGGGCCGTGCCCCATTGCTTGTTGGGCTGTGATCCCATGACAAAGGTCAGCGTGCCGCCCTGTTCCAGCGCGTCGTGCGTCAGGAACGTCTTGTCATGCGGTTTGCCGTTGAACGTCACCGACTGGACATAGACATTTTGCGGGCTGTTATTCTGCGCGGTGATGCGCAGCGTCTTGCCCGACGGCATGCGCAGTACGCTGTCGCGGAACAGCGGGCTGCCGATCGCATATTGGCCGGTCGCCGATGCGACGGGATAGAATCCCAGCGCCGAAAAGACATACCAGGCCGATGTCTGGCCATTATCCTCATCGCCCGGATAGCCGTCGGGCGTGGGCGCATACAGCTTCGCCATGATGTCGCGGACATGATATTGCGTCTTCCATGGCGCGCCTGCCCAATCGTACAGATAGGGCATGTGCTGGATAGGCTGGTTGCCATGGGCGTACTGGCCCATATCGACGATCTGCATCTCGCGGATTTCATGGATCGTCTGACCATAATAGCTGTCGTCGAAGATCGGCGGCGTGGTGAAGATCGAATCGAGCCGGTCGACGAATTTCCGGCGTCCGCCCATCAGGTCGATCAGGCCCTGCGGGTCCTGCATCACCGCCCAGCTGTAATGCAGCGCATTGCCTTCGGTGAAGGCATCGCCCCATTTGTACGGATTGAACGGCGTCTCCCACGATCCGTCGCGGTTGCGGCCGCGGATCCAGCCGCTCTGCGGATCGTACAGCTTGCGATAATTCAGCGCCTTTCGCGCATATTCGCGGGCATCGGCATCCTTGCCCAACGCTTTGGCCATTTGCGAGATGGAAAAATCGGCGGTGGCGTATTCCAGCGTGCGTGCGGCATTTTCGTTGATGCCGACATCATAGGGGACATAGCCGAGCCGGTTGTAATATTCGACGCCTTCGCGGCCCACCGCCTCGACGACACGGCCGCGCTTGTCGGTCGGGCGCCCCTCGCTGGTCGTCGCGTTCTTGATCATCGCCTGGTACAGCGTTTCGGCATCGAAGCCGCGCACGCCGTTGATATAGGCATCGGCGATCAGGTTCGCCGAATTGGACCCGATCATGACGTCGCGATAGCCCGGACTCGCCCATTCGGGCAGCCAGCCGCCTTCCTTGTACGTATTGACCAGCCCTTGCATGATCTGGCTGTCGCGTTCGGGGTACATCAGCGCGAAGAAGGGGAAGACCGCGCGCCAGGTGTCCCAGAAGCCGTTATCGGTATAAAGATACCCGTCATGCACCTTTCCGTCATACGGGCTGTAGTGGATGATCTTGCCGTCCGCGTCCTTTTCAAAGAATTCGCGCGGAAATTGCAGCATGCGGTACAGCGCCGAATAGAAGGTGCGCCGGTTCTGCTGATCGGGATCGTTCACCCGGACCCGTGACAGTTCCGTTTCCCACGCGGCCTTCGCCTTGGCCTTTGTCGTTTCGAAACTGTCGCCGCCGATTTCGTTGTCAAGGTTGCGCTGCGCCTGTTCGGGGCTGATGAAGGAAGAGGCGACCTTCACATGCACCTGCTCGCCCGCCCGCGTCTTGAAACTCACCACCGCGCCGACATGATCGCCCTCGCGATCGGTATCGGCGGTCAACTGGCCGTTATCGTCCCAGGTCCGTGTAACGGTGAAATCATGGTCGAACTGGGCGACGAAATAATTGTGGAAATTGTCGGGAACGCCGCCGTGATTGTTGCGGACATAGCCGGTGATGCGCCGGTTCTTCGCGTCAATTCTGACCATCGACCCGCCGGCAAGCGCGTCGAGCAGGATGTGCGCGTCGTCCGCCTTGGGAAAGGTGAAACAGAATTGCGCCGCGCGCGCGGTCGGCGCGACTTCGGCGGTCACGTCGTAATCGGCGAGGAACACCTTGTAGGAATAAGGATGCGCTTCTTCCGCCTTGTGGCTGAACCAGCTTCCGCGTTCTTCCTGCCCGATCTTCAGTTCGCCCGTTTCGGCCATCAGCGAAAAGGCGGCGTAATCGTTCATCCATGGGCTGGGCTGATGCGTCTGCTTGATGCCGTTGATCTTCTCGTCATCATAGGTGTAGCCCCAGCCGCTGCCCGGCTTGCCCGTTACTGGCGTCCAGCTGTTCATGCCAAACGGCACCGCGACCGCCGGATAGGTGTTGCCATAGGACAGGCGATAGCTGGAATCGGTGCCCATCAGCGGGTTGATCAGATCGACCAGCGCTGTTTGCGGTTGCGCGTCCTGCGCCAGTGCCGGACCGGCGGATATCGACGTGCCGGTCAGGGCGAGTGCCGCCGTCGCAGTTTTCAGGGCGGCTCGGCTGATCATTCTCACTTGCTTTCTCCCTTTTCCACGCCGCGTGGCAGCGGGCGCGGCGCGACGCCCCGGTTCGTCATTCGCACCGGCCGGATCGTGCCGTCGGCATTGAATTCCATCCGGTCGATCGCGAGCTGGCGATGCTCGCCCTTCGTTTCGTCCAGCGGACGCCGGTGATAGGCGATGTACCAGTCATCGGTGCCCGGAATATTGACCACCGAATGATGGCCCGCGCCGCGCGCGATTTTGAAATCCTGTTCCAGAATCTTGCCCATCGGCCGAAACGGGCCGGTGGGTGAGGGGCCCATGGCATAGGCGACGCTGTAATCGGGTCCCGTCCAGCCGCCTTCAGACCACATCAGATAATAGACGCCCTTGCGCTTGATGACGAACGAACCCTCGACATAGCCGGGCGGGGTGATTTCCCGGTACGTGCTGCCATCGGGGAACGGTTCGACCGAGCGCAGATCGTCGGAAAGGCGTACCACATTGCAATGCTGCCAGCCGCCATAATATAGGTAGAATTGCCCGTCATCGTCGCGAAATACGAACGGATCGATCGGCTGCGCCCCGTTGTGGAACGCGTCGATCAGCGGATGGCCGAGTGCGTCCCGAAACGGGCCGCCTGGGCTGTCCGACACCGCGACGCCAATGCCGCCCTTCTCGCCATCCGTCTGAATATCGTTGGCGCCGAAGAAGAGATAATATTTGCCGTCGTGCTCGATCGCCGAGGGTGCCCATACGGCGTAGGCCGCCCATGAAACATTAGCGATGTCGAGAACATGCTCGTGCCTGGTCCAGTGCACCAGGTCGGGCGAGGAAAAGGCATTGAAAAAGGTCTGAATGCCATAGGATGGCCGGACCATCTTGTTTTCACGCAACGTTTTTTGCGCGTCGGTGAAATGCGGTGACCGGTCGGGCGCGCGATAATCGTCGGAATAGGTCGGGTAAATCCAGTAGCGATGGTTGAAAATGCGAATTTCAGGATCGGCGTACCATCCGTTCACGATCGGGTTCTTTGCGCTTGCGGGCAGCGCAGCGGCGACAAGTGCCGCCCCGGCCGTCAATATCCTGAACATCGTCCTCATATCGCGCATCTTCCCCACGGCTATGCTCGAAAAGGGAGGGGAGGGCGGCTTACCTGTCGGCAAGACGCCCCGCCCCGGCATTCTTACGCGGGCAGCCGTCAGAATTTGAACGACAGTCCCACATAGGCGCGGCGACCCGAATAGACGTTCGAAATGAACCGGTCCTTCGTGTCGTTGCCCAGATGCGAACGCTGTTCCGACTTGGTCAGGTTGATGACAGAGGCGGTCAGCTGAAGATTCTTGAAGATGTCGTAGGATGCATTGAGATCGACCTGCTCATACGGATCGTCATACACGTTCAGACCCGACGACAGGCCGCGCACCACCTCGCCGCGCCGGTTGTATGACGCGCGCAGCAGGACCGGGCCATGTTCGTAAAAGATCGAGGCGTTGACCTGCGTCTTCGAACTGTTGACCAGCGGTGAGGAACCGACCTTTTCGCCATCCAGACTGATGTCCGCGGTCGATGTGTCGTTATAGGTGAAGTTCACCTGTGCGCCGAGGCCGAAGTCCAGCGTATGCTGGGCGTAGAGTTCGACACCCTGCGACACCGCCGACGAACCGTTCGCCTGAGTCGAATATTGCTGCACCGTCACCGTCTCGCCCGCGACCTCCTGTTGCAGATCGAGTACCAGCGGCACGATGAAATCATGCACATCCTTGCGGAACAGCGTCATGCCGACCACCGAACCGGGGTGGAAATACCATTCGACGCCGACATCATACTGCCATGCATTGAACGGCTTCAGGTCGAAATTGCCGCCACCGCCGAACCAGCCCGGCAGCGCGCCGAACTGCGCGCGGTCGTAAACAAACGGATCGGCGTTGAAGGTCAGCGAGCGCGACCCGGCAAGGTCGCCATAGCCGGGGCGCGAAATCACCTTTGAAACTTCGCCGCGAACCAGCAGGTCCGGGGTCACGTTCCATGCGATGTTAAAGCTTGGCAGGATGTCGGTATAGGTTTTTGATTCGCTGTTCGGGCTGTACACGCGTACTTCGCGCTGGTCCTGCGGAATTACCAGACAGTTGCCGTCCTCGCCGACCGGCTTGTTCGGATCGAACGGCCCGTCGGGACCGTCGACGCAGTAATCGTTTTCGTAGTACAGGATGTCGGTCGACGTTCCCGTCTGCTTGGTATTGACGATGCGAACGCCGATATTGCCGCGAATGGTATCGGTCTTGTAATTGAGCTGCGCGTAACCGGCCCATATCCGCTCGCCGATATTGTAGAGGTTCTGCGGTTCGGGAACCAGCACGGGGCCGTTATACGTGTCGTTCAGATAATCGATGTAATTCTTGATATTGATCGCCGGGAACACGTTGGTGGTGAACCCGCCCGCGATATTGCCGAGCGAATGATCGTAGAAGAATTCGGGCAGCGCCAGCGCGCCGCCGGGCGTGTCCTGGAACCGCAGGGTATTGGCATCGTCCGAATACCATTCGAAGCGGCCGGTCTTGCGATTGATGTTGCCGTCGCGCCATTTCGCCCCGACCTGAATCGAATCGATGAAGCTGTCGAAATGCCGGGTAACGTCGACCTGCGCATAGCGCTGCGAAATCTTCGTATTGGTGAAGCCCGATCCGGTTGAGCCAAGGTCGATCTGCGCCACGCCGTTCAGCATGTTTTGCAGAACGTCGGGTGAAAATTCCATTGCCAGCGACTGGTCGGTGAAGTTCCAGGCGCTGTACATATTGCCGTTCACTGAACCGTTGCGCGGCTTGGCCTGCGCATAGAAGTTGAACGACGGTCCGCCCTTTGCCCAGGTCTTGCCCAGCGTGAAATTGACCTGCAGCCGGTCGTGCGTCCATTCGCCCGTTACGTCATAGGTGTTTGAAACGGTCTTTTCGCGGGTATAGGTATCCTGCGGCGCGGGCGTTTCCATCGTGCACAGATTGCCTTCCACGCGGCACCCGGTTCCTTCGGCCGGCACCTGGAATGCCGCGCTCTGGAAAATGGTGCCGCTGGGGTCCAGCGTCGCGCCGGTGAAGAAATTGCCATAGCCCCATTCGGGAAGCTTGATGGTGCTCGACGTATAGTTGCCGTTCAGCTGAAAACGGAAATAATTCGCGGTGATCAGCAGATCGTCGGTGGGGCGCATCTGCGCCGTGGCCTGAATGCCGAGCCGCTTGCGCTTTTGATCGAGAATGGTTTCGCCGACCGACTGCGGCGCCCAATAGCCGCTGTAATGCGTTCCGTCCTGAGTCGTCGTTCCGGCGTTTTCGCCGCTGTTCCAATAGGATACCGCATCCTGATTGGGCAGGACATTGCCATTGACGTCGACCGCCGGCTGCGCGTTCTTGTCGTCGGTCCACCAGTGCCATGAATTTGCATAGCTGCTGAGCGTCCGGTTGGTGCGCACCTGATAGGTCGCGCCCACCAGAAAGCCGAGCGTCTTGTCTTCATTATGCCAGGACAGCAGCCCCGAAACATTGGGTTCGAACTTTTCGGTGACGTCCGAATAGGTGCCCTCTGCCGAAACGCTGCCCGACCAGGGGTCAAGGTCGAACGGACGGCGCGTATGGTTGATGATGATGCCACCGACGCCGCCTTCGTCCAGCCGCGCTTCGGGAGATTTGAACACCTCGACGCTGCCGATCAGGTTCGACGGCAACAACACATAGTTGAACGAACGCGACGGCCCGCCATTATCGGCCGAAGCGATGAAATTGCCGTTCAGTTCGGTCAGCACCAGATCGGAGCCGAGGCCGCGGATGCTGACCCGGCTGCCCTCGCCGCCATCGCGGTCGATGATGACGCCCGGCACGCGCTGCAAGGAATCGGCGACGTTCTTGTCGGGAAATTTGCCGACATCTTCCGCCGTGATGACATCGACAAAGGCGTTCGCGTTGCGCTTCTGTTCAAGGCTGGCTTCGATCGACTGGCGATAGCCGGTGACGACGATGTCGCCTGCCTGATCAGCAGGGCTGGCCGATTGCGGAGCGGTGGATTGTGCAGCGCCGGTTTGCGGCGGGGTCGGCGTGCTCTGCGCGGGGGTGGCAGCCTGCGCTGCGCCATCACTGTCCTGCGCCCGCGCCGTCCCGGAAAGGCCGACGACCATGCCGGCGCTCAGCATCAGCAGGTGCAGCACCCGCTGCCGCCCGCTCATCTTCAACAGATAGTTTCCTGTGGTCATTATCGCTTCCCTCCCGTTGTTCGGGAAAGCGGGTCGCTCCCCCGGTAACACTAGCTGTCGGGTCTTTCCGCCCGATCAGTTCGCCATCACTTCATGATAAAACAAACAATTTGTCAAATGAATGTTTGTGACATTTGTTACACGCCTCACACGCCTGCAAACCATTGATAAAGCGAAATTTATTTGATGCTTATGACATGAGCCTTCTGCCGCGCTCCCTCAGGTTCGCGAATCAGTCATCTTTTGGGCTTTCCGCCCATAATGGCGCTGCGATGTCCGAAAGCGTTTCGGCGGGCGCTTTCGCGCGAGCGCGATCATAGGTCAGCAGACCGTTGATTTCGTCCTCGACATCGCTGGTCTGCGTATAGACAGCGGCGCTCAGCCCCGCTTCCTTCGCCTGGCGGATCACCTCGGCCATCTTGCGCGAAAAGCGCGCGACATAATCGTCCTCGCTTGTTGCGGTCTGATAGCCCCAGTTTCGCTTGCCCGGCCGCCAGATATGCCCTTCGACAGGAAGCCCGATCCCGCCATATTCGCCCAGCACGATTGCGCGGTTCGCCATATGCGGTGGGGTCTTGGGAACGTCTTCATAGGTGTGGATGTCATACACGTCGGACACGTCCGGCGCGGTGTCGACCCAGCCCGAATCGGCGTCGATCAGTCGGCTCGGGTCGATTCCCTTCACGAAGCGGGCGAGCGCCGCCGAATTATATTCGCCCCAGCCTTCATTGTTGATCACCCACAGCACGATCGAGGGGAAGGCGCGCAGATCGCCGACCATATCGGCCAGTTCCTTTTGCTGCTGTGCCATGGCATCATCCGAAAAGACCGCCTGATACTTGCTCGTCCCGGCAAGAAACTGGTCCTCGCCCCCGCCCGAAGGCATATCCTGCCAGATCAGCATGCCCAGCCGGTCGGCATCGTAATAATAGCGGGCCGGCTCCACCTTGATATGCTTTCGCACCATGTTGAACCCGGCCTTTTTCAGGAAAAGCAAATCGCTCTTCATCGCCGTTTCCGACGGCGGGGTATAAAGCCCGTCGGGCCACCAGCCCTGATCGAGCGTACCGTTCTGGAAAACGGCTTTGTTGTTCAGCAGGATCGCAGGCTGGCCGCGCACCGGGCCCGGTCCAACGGAAATCTTGCGCATCGCGAAATAGGCATCGACGCTGTCACGCGGCGCGCCGGCAATCGTCGCGTCGGCATAACGCTGTGTCTCATCTTCGGTGAAGCGCGCATCATATGCCGCGCGGTCGCGATCCTTTTCCCCGGCATAGGGGTCGCGGATGCTGACCAGTTCCGCCTTCAGATCATAAAGATAGGGATGGTCGGGCGACCATAGGTGCGCATCGGGAATGGCAAGCGTCGCCCGGCGGTTGGCGCGGATGATAGTCGATGCCACCGGTTTGCCGTCGGCGCTCGCGGTCAGGCGCACCGCGTCGGTATCGCTCGCCCAGCCGCTCAACGCCACCGCGACGTCGATTACGCCACGGTCGATATCGGGGGTCGCGCGAACATTGGCGATGTGCAGCGCGGGCACGGGTTCCAGCCACACCGTCTGCCAGATGCCACTGACCGCCGTGTACCAGATTCCCGACGGATCGAGGATCTGCTTGCCGCGCGGCTGCGTCCCGGCACTGGTGGGGTCGGTCACCTGAACCACCAGCTCGTTTTCGCCGGGTTTCAGATAGGCGGTGATGTCGAAGCCAAAGGTCCCGAAACCGCCTTTGTGGCTGCCGACCACCGACCCGTTGACCAGCACGGTCGCGCTGTAATCTACCGCCCCGAAATTCAACATGATATGTTGTCCCGACCAGTCGGCGGGGACGGTGAAGCTGCGCCGATACCAGAGCCGCTGGTCGGGGTTTAGCGCGCGCGCCACGCGCGACAGTTTCGATTCGACCGGAAACGGCACCAGGATTTCGCCATCCATCTTCGCGGGCTGCGGCGTGGCTTCGGACGTGATCGCATAGTCCCAAAGGCCGTTCAGGTTTTTCCAGCGTTCGCGCTTCATCTGCGGACGCGGATAGCTTTGCCAGACATTGTCGGGCGTGACCCTGGCGCCCCATTGGGTGGTGAGGTCACTGGTATAGACCGCATCGGGCTGCCGCGTTTGCGCAGCGGCGACGGGCGCGACAAGCAGCAATGAAAGCGCAGCATATAGTTTCAGCACGGTTCGTCTCTCCTTGCGGCTATTATCAGCGGGCGCCTTGCGATGAAGATGGGAGCACGAAGGGTGCGGGAAGAAGGGTTGCCCCTTCGTGCTCCAGTTTGCCGCTTGCAGGGGGCCAGCGGGTCGCAAAAACAGGGTGCTCAGTGGCTCACGGACGTCATCGACGGGGGCGCGGCATCGCGCGCGGCGCCCCATTGCCGGTTCGGCTCAGGCCCCATGACGAACTCCAGCTTCGCGCCGTTGCGGATATCGTCATGGGTAAACCACGGCTTGTTCCAGGAGCGGCCGTTCAGCGTCGCCGACTGGATATAGACATTGTCGGCGGAGTTGTTCTTCGCCTCGATCTCCAGCGTCTTTCCATTGCCCATGTCGAGCGCGACGTGATCGAAGACGGGGCTGCCGATAATATAGGTCTGGCTCGACGGATCGACGGGGTAGAACCCCATGGCGCTGAGCACGTACCAGGAGGAGGTCGCCCCCTGATCGTCCATGCCGGGATAGCCGTACCCGGCGGCGTCGCTGCCATAGGTGAGATCGAGCACCTTGCGCACCAGCGCCTGCGTCTTCCAGGGCTGGCCGCTCCAGTCGTAATAATAGGGCGCTTGCTGATCGGGCTGATTGCCCTGCACATATTGCCCGATCACGCCGGTGCAGTCGCGGCAGATGCCGGTCGGGCGATAGGGTTTGCTGAAGAAAGCGTCGAGTTTGGCGTTGAAGGCGTCGCGGCCACCCAGCAGGTTGATCAGCCCCTGAACATCATGCGGGACCAGCCACAGCGTCGACCAGCCCGATGCCTCTTTCATCATGAAATTATAATAGGGCTCGGCCGGATCGAACGGCGAAATCCACGCGCCATCGGCAGTGCGCCCGCGCATGAAGCCTATCGATTTGTCGAAAACGTTCGCATAATTGCCGGCCCGCTTTGCGAATAGCCGATAATCATCGTTCTTGCCCAGCTTTCGGGCGAACCGGGCGAGCGCGTAATCGTCCCATGCATATTCCAGCGTCGTCGCGACGCCCGCCTTGCCGCCGGCATAGGGCGGGCTGGGATTGTGATCGGGCACGATGTCCGAAATCCAGCCTTGCCGCATATATTCGTCGAGATATCCACGCGGTCCAGACGGATCGAGCGCGTTCTTGCGCAGATAGGGATAGGCTGCGGCATAATCGAAATCGATGCCGCGTTCCCACGCGCCCAGATAGAGGAACACCGCATTGTCGCCGTGGAAGGAGGTGTTCATGAAGCCCTTTTCGCGCGCCATGTCGAGTTCGGACGCCATGATATCGCGCACCACCTGCGGCTCCATCAGTTCCAGCAGGACGATCTGGTTGCGACCCGTGTCCCAGAAGGGCACCGGACCGTAGCGGTCATGGGCAGCGACCTGAACCTTGCCGTTGGCGTCGGTGAATTTCTCTCCCTTCTGGGCGATCAGGCGCGGACTGGCGAACGACTGGAACAGTGTGGAATAAAACAGCCTTCGCTGTTTCTCCGTCCCGCCGGACACGCGCACCCGGTTCAGGAGCGTCGCCCATTGGTCACGCGCCGCATCATGCACCGCGTCGAAATTCCAGCCGGGAATTTCGGCGTTCAGCCGCTGCTCGGCCTGTTCGTAGCTGGTGCCGTGCGCCATCTTCACTAGCACCTGATCTCCAGCGCGGGTGGCGAACGTCACATAGGCACCGGCATAGCTGCCCGCCACCTGATGTTCGCCCGGATCGATGTCGCTGACGCCGATGCCCCATCCTTCATTGTCGCCCGGCGACTTTCGGAACGTGCCCGATGCAACAAAGGGGCGAGAGAATTTCGCGACGAAATATGCGCCGTCGGTGCCGCCGCCATCCTGCGCCTTTCCCCGGATCATGGTATCGTTCATCACTTCGACCTCGCCCCCATGGCGCGGGAAATTGATGGTGACGTTCGACCGTTCGCTTTGCGGAAAGGTGAAGCGCATGATGCTCGCCCACCGCGTTGCGGTCATTTCCGCCTTGGTATCGAAACTGTCGAGATACGCCGAATAATATCCCGGTTCCGCATGTTCGCGTGATTTGTCGTAATAGGATTGCCGGTTGGCAGGGGCCGGGGACCAGTCGCCGACGACCGGCGCGATCATCGGTTCGGCATGGCCGCCATAGGTGGAGCCGCCGCCGCCGGTGAAGCCGATCATCGTCGGATTGGTGTAGTAATAGGGAACCGGGACGCCGTTGGGATAGCTGAGTTCGATATTGTTGTTGACCGGCGATGCCGCGACGGATGCATGGGGCAGGCGCGCGCCGGGGGATGTCTGGCCCGAATAGACCGGTTCCCCGGGCGGCGGCGCATTTCCGATCAGTGCCTGGCGATCGAGCGGCGCGGTGCCGGTCAGCGGGTCCGCCAGCGTTACCGGTGAGTCATCGGCCCGAACGCGTTTCTGCGCAAGCGCTTGCGTCGACAGACATAGCGACATGACCGCCAATGAAGCTGACAGGAAAGACGGCGTTGCGTGCCGGGGCGACCTGCGCCCGCACTGGTCACTGCGTTTCATCCAGTTTCGCTCCCCCCATGGAACCTGTTTTAACGCGCTGATTCTGTGTCAGCGTCGGCGATCAGAATTAAATACTCCAAATTGTTTGTCAATTAGCTTCGCAGGTACTGGGTGTCGGTGGGCGCGATGCCGCGTGCTGCGCCGGAACGTGCTGGAAGTCGTAATGGCTGCAACGTGCAAACGCTGCCCGCCGGATCAGCGCCCTGCCTGCATCAGGATCGATTCCGACGGCAGCAGGCTGTCGAGAAACGGCATGAACGCCGCGCCGATCGCAGAGGCATCGCTGGCCGTTTCCGCGCGGCGCACCGGCGCCACGGCAGGCAATTGCAGATCGGTCATCTTTTTGTTCAACCGCTCGACCAGCGCGTCGGCAAGCGGGGCGGGAAGCCGCCCGCCGATCAGGATGGTCGACGGATTGATCAGACAGTTGACCGCGATCAGCGGCTGGACCAGCACGCGCGCGGCATCGTCCAGCCAGTGTTCGATCACCGCATGTTTCTCCTGCGATGCGTTTAACAGTTCTTCGGGCCGACGCGCTTCGTGCCCCGCCGCTTCCAGCCGGGCATAAAGCGCCGACAGCGATACCGTATCCTGAATATTCGTGCCGCGCGGGCCGGTGGCATCGGGCATCGCCCATATCTCGCCCGATCGCGAATCGGCGCCGCGCACATAGCTGCGGTCGATGACCAGCCCGCTGCCCAGTCCCGCGCTGATCAGCAGGTAGAAGAAATTGGGCAGCGCTATCCCCTTGCCCAGATTTGCCTCGCCCAGCGCGGCGGTCGCCGCATCGTTGTCGGCATGGATCGGCCAGGGTAGAACGTCGCCCAGCAATTCATCCAGGTCGATTCCCTCCCACGCATCATATTCCCGCGGCCGGTGCGGCAGGGTGATCCGGCCCAGATCGTCGGGCAGCGCCACCCCGACGCCCAATATGCGATCGCGATCGATCCCGCCCGCCTCCAGCAATCCCGGCAGCACGTCGCGAAGATAGTCGGTCACTGTAGCGGGCAGGGCAAAGGCGATCTCCAGCGACTGGCGGCTGCGCACCCTGCCCGCCAGGTCGAGGGTAAGGATCGTGATGTGATCGCGATCAATGTTCAGCCCGATTGCAAATGCGGCATCCGGATCGATGACGATTCGCATCGCGGGCTGGCCGCGCTTTCCCTGCAACCGCCCGGCGGGTTTCAGGAAGCCAAGCTCCATCAACCGGCCGGTGATGTTCGCGATGGTCGGCGCGGTCAGCCCGGTAAGGCGAGCAAGCGCGGTCCGCGTGGTCTCCCCCGTCAGACGAATTGCCTGAAGCACGATACGCTGGTTGTAATCACCCGCGCGTTCCAGATTGGTGCCGCTCAGGCTCAGCCGCAGCCGCGCATCGCGGGTATCGGCCCCGGTGTTGCTCGAACGCCTTTCCGGGTCGGCGGGCGCAGTGAATTTCATGGACGCGATCTTTCGAGTGCGGAGGGTGAAGTCCCGATGCCCGGGCGCCTCGATGCCGCACGCTTGTAATAAAATGGTTTAATAATTCTTTTTTGTAAACGCGCGCGCGCCGTTACTGTCAATGCTTTATCGCGCCGTGCTGTTGCCGAACACCAGGTCGATCCAGGCACTGAAAACCGCCGTCACTTCCAATTGCCCGTCCGAAGCGAACAGCCCGTTCCACAGCGTCGCGACGACCACGGGCGCGGCGAGCAGGATCGGCATTTGCGACAGCCCTTCGCTGCGAAGTTCCCCCCTGCGCTCGGCGCGCCGCGCATATACCCGGATGATCCGCAGCACCGGTTCTATCGCCACGCGGCGGTAGACGGCGGCCAGTTCGGGGAAGCGCGGCCCTTCGGCGGCGACAAGGCGCGGGACTGCGATCATGCCGCTCGCCTGTAATTGCGCCAGCATCGGCAGGACCGCGCGGCGCAGAAAATCGCCGGTATGCTCCTCCGCGCGTGGTCGCGGTAGCGCGCTACCGGCCGCCGCGCCCGCCATGATGGTGCGCAGCAC
This sequence comes from Stakelama flava, assembly GCF_019351405.1. Classification (GTDB taxonomy): domain Bacteria; phylum Pseudomonadota; class Alphaproteobacteria; order Sphingomonadales; family Sphingomonadaceae; genus Sphingomonas; species Sphingomonas flava_A. The sequence continues at coordinate 40,926 of NZ_JAHWZX010000015.1, read as the reverse complement.
CTCGCCGAACAGCGCAGTCTTGTCGTCAAAATGGCGGTATATTGTGCCTTTGGCCAGTCCGGCGCGCTTTGCAACGTCACTCATCCGCGTATCGGCAAAGCCGTATTCAAGGAATGTGTGCAGCGCCGCATCGAGCAGCGCGCGTCGCGTCGCCGCGGTTTTCGCGGGGCTAGGCCCACGCGCACGGCGGCCTTTGGCGGTGGCGGGATCGGTCATGATGCCAGCCTTACGCAAACATGACCCGCCGGTCACCTTTCAGTTGACTAAAGTGACCAACGGGTCATTTTAGTTCGAGTGAAGGAAAGGAACGATTCGATGGATCATGCGGATATCAATTGCGAAGTGCTCGTCATCGGCGCCGGTCCCACCGGCCTTATGGCGGCGAACCTGCTGAACCGATGCGGGGTCGATGTTCGCATTGTCGATCTGCGTGCCGAACAATCGCGCGAATCGCGTGCCTTCGCGGTGTCGGCTCGCTCGCTAGAACTGTTCGCCGCGCTGGGGCTTGTCGATCGGCTGATCGAACGCGGCGCGATCACCAGCGGTATCGATTTCTTCGTGTCGGGAAAGTGGGTCGGGGGACTGGACTATGACCGGGTGGAGGCGCGCGACACGCCGTATCGCTTCATCCTGATGGTTCCGCAGTCGGAAACCGAATCGGTGCTGATCGATTCGCTCGGCGAAACCGGCCTCGCCATCGATCGCGGGATAGAAATCACAGGTTTGGCGCAGGACGAGGACGGAGTGCTTGCCACCGGCAAGCGCGCGGACGGATCAGCGGTGCGCATTGCCGCCCGCTATGTGCTCGGTGCGGACGGCGCGCACAGCATCGTACGCGAATCGCTAAACCTCGATTTCGACGGCGCGCGCTATCCGCAGACCTTCCTGCTCGGCGACGTTCAACTCGACTGGCCGCTCGATCACGGGCGTTTCCGGATTTTCATGCACGGCGAACGGATCGGGCTGTTCTTTCCGTTGCACGGCACGGGGCTGTCGCGGGTAATGACGACCGATTTGCGCGCTGGTGGTGGCGGTGATCCGGTGCGACCCGAACCGCTGCCGCTGGACGAATTGCAGGCGGCCTTTGCCGAAGCGACGTGCCAGCCGGTGCGCCTGCATGATCCCGTCTGGCTGACCCGTTTTCGCACTCATCATCGCGCGGTCGATCGCTATCGTGCCGGGCGCGTTTTCGTAGCGGGCGACGCCGCGCATATCCATTCGCCCGCTGGCGGGCAGGGGATGAATACCGGACTTCAGGACGCGGCGAACCTTGCATGGAAACTGGCGGCGGTTTTGCGCGGGAACGCCGACGATGCGCTGCTCGACAGCTATGAGAGCGAACGCCTGCCGGTCGCGCGGGAGGTGCTGCGCTTTACCGACCGACTATTCGCCGTTGCAGCGGGGCAGAGCGGATGGCGCGCGCAGTTGCGCGATCTTCTGGCCCCGGCGATTCTCGGCCCCGCTTCTGGTCTTGCCGCGGTGCAGAGCGCGGCGTTCCGAAAATTCGCGCAGATCGATATCGCCTATCCGGCCGGTCGCACGGTGGCGGCGGGGGCGGGAATGCGCGCGCCCGACGCACAGCTTTCGCGGCATCGCGACCTGTTCGACCTTCTGTGCGGCTATCGCTTTCACCTGCTTGTGCTTTCGCGCGAACCGCTTGCGGCGAACGAAGCGCGCGCAATGCTCGACCGGTTTTCCACGCTGCGCGGGACGGGTGTCGAACCCCATCTCCTCACACGTCAGGCCGGTGGCCTGCGCGAGGGCGTTGACCGTATCGAGAGCGGCGAGGTGTTCGATCGGTACGGCGTTGCAGCGGGCGATGGTCGGGCGACCATTCTTGTTCGCCCCGATGGCTATGTCGCCTGGCGCAGCGATACGCTGGACATCGCCGCCGCGACCGACTTCTTACAGCGCCTGTAGCGATTGCGCGATCAGGCGCTGGGCGGCGGACTGGTCACGCCATCGGCGGGAATCGGATTGCCATGCGTGAACGGCAGGCTGACCGCGTAGAGTCCCAGCGCGAGCAGCAACAGGAACGTTACCAGCGTGCCCGCCATCCGGCCGGGGATCCATCCGTCCATTCCGAACGGATGGGCAATGCGCGCCGCGATGAACGCCGCCGCGGCGATCCACAACAGCACGCTCGATCCGGAGACATATTCGATCAGCGCGATGAGGATCAGCACGAAGGGCGCATATTCGACGAAATTGGCCTGCGACCGCATCCGGCGCGCCAGCACGTCATTGCCGCCATCGCCGACATAGATGCCGTGCGCGCGGCGAATTCGGCCGATGCGAAAGGCAAGCCACAGATTGATCAGCGCACAGGCGCCGGCGGTGACAAGGCTGATCGTCATTCCCATCTAATATCCCCGGTAAGGCAGTTGCCCTGCGCATCGCCCGATGCAATGCGTGGCGCGTTCGCCCTGCCACGGCGCGCACGCGCTTGCAACGCGGGCGAAAATCGCTATAGGCGCTCGCTCGCTTCGTGACTTGCCCGGCCGCCGGCTGCCGAGCGGCTGGACCGTCCGCCGCTTGCCTCATCCGCGCGCGGGGCGTATCGCGACCCCGATCGTTCATGAATTGATTTGCTAGAAGGTGCCGAAATGGCCGTCCCTAAAAGAAAAACGTCGCCGTCCAAGCGCGGCATGCGCCGTTCCCACGATTCGCTGAAGGTCGAATCGTTTCAGGAATGCCCCAATTGTGGCGAACTGAAGCGCCCGCATCACATGTGCAACGCTTGCGGCTTTTATAACGGCCGTGAGATCGTGGCCATCGAAGGCTAAAAGCCCGACAGGATACTGGACAGGTACCGCATGACTTCCAGCTCCCGAATCGCCGTCGATGCGATGGGCGGCGACGAGGGACTGGCCGTGATGCTCGCCGGAGTGGCGCGTGCGCGCCGCCGGTTCGAAGGTACTGAATTTTTCCTTGTCGGTGACGAGGCCGCGATTCGCGCCGGGCTGGACCGTCATCCCGGCCTGTCTGCCGCGTCCGAAGTGGTGCATGCGCCCGAAATCGTTTCCTCCGACGCCAGGCCCAGCCAGGCGATCCGCCGCGCGCGCACCACGTCGATGGGGATCGCCATCGATCTGGTGAAGCAGGGCAGGGCGGCGGCGGCGGTTTCATCGGGCAATACCGGCGCGCTGATGGCGATGTCGAAGCTGTCGCTGCGCACGATGCCGGGGATCGACAGGCCGGCACTCGCCGCGCTGCTGCCCAGCCTTGGAACCGATCTGGTGATGCTCGACCTTGGCGCCAATGCCGAATGCGACACGCGCAATCTGGTGCAGTTCGCGGTGATGGGCGCGGCCTATGCGCGAACCGCGCTCGATCTTGCCGCGCCGCGTGTCGCGCTGCTCAACATCGGGACCGAAGAGCAAAAGGGCACCGACAAGGTGCGCGACGCGGCGGCGCAACTGCGTGCGGCAAGCCATTTGCCGCTCGATTTCAGCGGCTATATCGAGGGCGACCGGATATCGCGCGGCGAAGTCGATGTCGTGGTGTGCGACGGCTTTTCGGGCAATATCGCGCTCAAGACCGCCGAGGGGACCGCGCGCTTCGTCGCCGATCTGCTCAAGCGCGCCTTTTCCAGTTCGGTCCGTTCGAAGCTGGGTTTCCTGATCTCTCGACCGGCGACCGAACTGCTTCGCGACCATCTCGATCCCAACAACCATAATGGCGCGGTGTTTCTGGGCCTGAACGGGCTGGTGGTCAAAAGCCACGGCGGCGCGAACGAAATCGGGGTTTCGACCGCGATCGGCCTTGCCGCAAAGATGGTGCGCGACGATCTCACCCGCCGGATCACCGACGACCTTGAAAATTTCGAAGCGGAGGCCGCGTGACCCGCCGTTCGGTAATCGCCGGAACCGGCTCGGCGCTGCCCGCGCGCCGCGTGTCCAACGCCGAACTGGCGCAAAGCGTCGACACCAGCGACGAATGGATCGTCGAACGCACCGGCATCCGCTTTCGCCATATCGCCGGGCCGGACGAAACCACTGGCACGCTTGCCACCGATGCGGCAAAGGCGGCGATCGCCTCGGCCGGGATCGCCGCCGAAAACATCGACCTGATCGTGCTTGCTACCGCAACGCCGGATCAGACCTTCCCCGCCACCGCGACGCGGGTTCAGGCCGCGCTCGGCATCGACGATTGCGTCGCGTTCGACGTCGCGGCGGTGTGTTCGGGATTTCTGTACGCGCTTCACGTCGCCGACAGCATGCTTTCCAGCGGCGCGGCGAACCGCGCGCTGGTGATCGGCGCCGAAACGTTCAGCCGCATCCTCGACTGGGAGGATCGCGCGACCTGCGTCCTGTTCGGTGACGGCGCAGGCGCGGTGGTGCTCGAAGCGCGTGAAGGGGAGGCGGGGATCCTTGCCAGCCGCCTTCATGCCGATGGACGGCACAACGAATTGCTCTATGTCGATGGCGGTCCGTCGACCACCGGCACGGTGGGCAAGTTGCGCATGCGCGGGCGCGAGGTGTTCCGCCATGCGGTCACGAACCTTTCCGCGGTGATGCGCGAAACGCTCGACATGGCGGGGCTTTCGTCCGGCGATGTCGACTGGGTCGTCCCGCATCAGGCGAATGCCCGTATTCTGGACGCCACGGCGCGCAAGCTGGAACTGGAGGGCGAACGCGTGATCGTCACCGTTGATCAGCACGCGAACACCTCCGCCGCTTCGGTGCCGCTCGCGCTGGACGTCGCGGTTCGCGACGGGCGGATACAGCGCGGCAACATCCTAGTGCTTGAAGCGATGGGCGGCGGCTTTACATGGGGTGCGGCGGTGGTCCGCTACTGACCCGCTTCGGGACTTCCCGCAAAAGCCCGGGATTGCGCCACTCGGACAATATGTTAATGGGACCGGGCGGGGCGAATGTCTGGGAGAAAAGACGCATGGCGGCTGGCGAGACACTGACACGGGCCGATCTGGCCGAATCGATCCATACAAAGGTCGGTCTATCGCGTGCGGATTCGGCGCGATTCGTCGAAGATATTCTTACCCATATGTGCGAATCGCTTTCCCGCGGCGATAACGTGAAGATTTCCGGTTTCGGCAGCTTCATCCTGCGTGACAAGGGCGAACGCATCGGCCGCAACCCGAAAACGGGCGTTGAGGTGCCGATCGCGCCGCGCCGTGTGCTCACCTTCCGCGCCAGCCAGATGCTGCGCGACCGGATCGTTGAAGCCGACTGATTGTGGCGCAGCCGCCGGGCGAAAAAGCGAGCGGCGCCTTTCGCACCATCGGCGAAGTATCGCGCGAGCTTGATCTGCCGCAGCACCGCCTGCGCTATTGGGAAAGCCGTTTTCCGCAATTGCGGCCGGTGAAGCGCGCCGGTCAGCGCCGCTATTACCGTGCGGAGGATGTCGCGCTGGTCCGCCGCATCGATTCGCTGCTCAACCGCGAAGGCTATACCATTGCGGGCGTCCAGCGCCTGTTTGCGCAGGAGGGCAAGGCAAAGGCGTCCGCGCGCCGAGAAACGCCCGCCGATCAGGATATGCCCGGCCAGTCGTTGCGCGCGATACGCGATGCGCTTGCTGACGCGCTGGCTGCTGATTCGCGGTAAAACGGATCCGATCCGCCGGGACGGCCGACGGATATTTCCGGTGACGGCAAGAGCCGCCGCGCTCAGTCGCGATCCGGCCCAAGCGCGGGATCGACATCGCGCGGACGTACAAAATGCAGCAGCCGCGCCTGCCCCTCGCCAATGTCCGCCCAGCGCGCGACATCGAACCGTAGCGCGACGATGCTGGCGGTGGGATATTTGATCTCTACCGCCTCGCGCAGCGGATTATCCGGGCTATCGGGCACCAGCGCCAACACCAGTTCCTCCAGCCCCGGATTATGCCCTGCCATCAGCACACAATCGTGCGCATCGGACAGTTCGCGCGCCACATCGATCAGCGTCGCTTCGGATGCGAGGTACAGGCGGCGGTCCCATTGCGGCGCGATGGTGCGGCCAAGCCCGCGCGCGAAATGATCGAGCGTCTGTTCGACGCGGCGCGCGGGTGACGCGACCAGCAGGTCGAACGACAGCCCCAGCGATTTAAGCTTGCGCCCCATCGTCGCGGCGGCACGCTCTCCCTTGGCGTTCAGCGGGCGATCGAAATCGCGTGAGACGGTATCGTCCCAGCTCGATTTGGCGTGGCGCAGCAGGATCAGCGTCTTCATGGCGCTCCGTCAGGCTTGTTCGCGTGCCTCATGCAACAAGGGCGCTCGCGATGGAAGACGTTGCGCGCGCGCCACCGCTTCGTCCAGAGTCATTCGCGTTACCGGTGTGCCTTCGGGAAAGGCGGTCAGCAGTCGTGACGGCATCGCCGCACTCAGCAGGATGAACAGCCCGCGATCGTCGGCGCGGCGGATCAGCCTGCCAAATGCCTGGGCGAGTTTCGCGCGCACTATACGATCGTCATATTCGCGCCCGCCCTCGGCAACACGGCGCGCGGCGTGCAGCACCGTCGGCTTGGGCCAGGGCACGCCCTCCATCACCACCATGCGCAGCGAATCGCCCGGCACGTCCACCCCGTCGCGAAGCGCGTCGGTGCCCATCAACGATGCGCGCGGATCGTCGCGGAAGATGTCGACCAGCGTGCCGGTGTCGATCGGATCGACATGCTGCGCGTATAGCGGCAACCCTTCGCGCGCCAGCCGGTCGGCGATCCGCGCATGCACTCCGCGCAGCCGACGGATCGCGGTGAACAGGCCCAGCGCGCCGCCCTCGCTTGCCACGATCAGCCGGCCATAGGCATTGGCGAGCGCGGACAAATCCCCGCGCTTCACATCGGTTACGATCACCACTTCGGCCTGGTTGGCGTAATCGAACGGGCTGACCGCCTCGAAATGGCTGGGACCGCGCATCAGGTGGTTCGCGCCGCTGCGCGCTTCGGCCACCGCCCAGTCGCCGCCCGCGCGCAGTGTGGCGGAGGTGACGAGCGCGCCGTGCGCGGGTTCCAGCACCGTTTTGGCAAAGGGGCGGCTGGGGTCCAGCCAGTGGCGGTGCAGCCCGATATCATATTCGCGCCCCTCCATCCGGCCGACCGCCAGCCAGTCGACGAAATCGGGGTCTGCCGGTCCCCCGATCCGGGCGATCAGCGCCAGCCACGCCCCAACCGTTTCGGTACGCCAGCCAAGCGAGGCGATCGCGCCCTCGATCCGTGCGCGCGCCGGGCCGTCCATCCAGTCGGGCGCTTCGGCGAGCACCGCCTCCAGCCGCCGTCCCAGTGCGACCATGGGGCGGACCAGCGAGTCGAGCGCTTCGCCCGCCGGTCCCGCCGCCTCGACCAGTTCGGCCGACGGTTCGGCCAGCTCGGTCTCCAGCCCGTATCCCGCATCGCTGCCCTTGGTATCACGTGCATAGGTCAGGCCCCGCACGGCGGCGAGCAGCGTTTCGATCGGCCCGAACGGTTCGCCCTCGGCCAGCCGTTGCAGCCAGCCGTCGGAAGGCAGCGCCATGGCCGCGTCCACCGCCTGGCTGATCGCGCGTCCGCCCTGTTCGTCATAGCTGGCGACATCGGACAATCGCGCGGCAAGGCCCCGTCGGCGTCCCCGGCTGCCGCGTTCGGGTCCGGTCACCCAGCGGCGAAGTTCGATTCCCTCCTGCCCGGTCAGCGCGGCGGCGAACATCGCATCGGCCGCGTCGAACAGGTGATGGCCTTCGTCAAAGACATAGCGTGTCGGGCGGCTGTCGCTTTCGCGCCCGCGCGCGGCATTGACCATTACCAGCGCGTGATTGGCGATGACGATATCGGCCTCGGCACTTGCCCGCGCTGCGCGTTCGATGAAGCATTTGCGGTAATGCGGGCACCCGGCATAGATGCACTCGCCGCGCCGGTCGGTCAGCGCGGTCGATCCGTTGCGGCGGAACAGCGTCGGCAGCCATCCGGGCAGGTCGCCGCCGACCATGTCGCCATCGCTGCTATACGCGGCCCAGCGCGCGACAAGTTGCGCCAGGATCGCCGCGCGACCGGCAAATCCGCCTTGTAGCGCATCCTCCAGATTCAGCAGGCAGAGATAGTTTTCGCGGCCCTTGCGAGTCACCACCCGCCGCTTGCGTTCCGCGGCGTCGGGGAACAGTCGCCGGGTCTCATGTCCCAGCTGGCGTTGCAGCGCCTTGGTGAAGGTCGACACCCATACCGCGCCCCCGGCGGCGTCGGACCACAGCGAAGCGGGGGCGAGATAGCCCAGCGTCTTGCCGATCCCGGTCCCCGCCTCGGCCAGCACCAGATTGGGCGAATCGCGCATGTCGCGCGGCGCAAATGCGTGGCCCGCGGCGACCGCATAGCCGCGCTGACCAGTGCGCCGTTCCGCACCCGCCCCGGTCAGCCGGTCGAGCCGCGCCTCGACATCGGCGCCGGTGATCGTCACCGTTCGGGGTGAAGGCCGCGCTGCGCCTTCCTCCCATTCGGGCAATTTCGAAAACAGCCAGCGCTCGGCGCGCTCCGGCCTTATCAGGCGCGGCGCGACCAGCGGCGCCCAAGGCCAGCGCAGCCGCGCCAACGATTGCGCGCATGTCCACGCCCCCTCGCGTTCGGCCCAGTCGGGATCGTCGGGCGTCGCCAGCAGCCTTGCCGTCGCTTCGCGCAGGAAGCCCGCCACATCGGCCTCGCTTTGCGGCGTGTCCAGCCCGGTCACCCGCGCCAGCCCCTTGGGCGTTGGCACCATGAATTGCGCGGGGTGAAGGAAGGCGAACAGTTCGAGGATGTCCAGCCCCGACAACTCGCCATAGCCCAGCCGCTGCGCGATCAGTGGCGCGTTCATCAGGATCAGCGGCGTATCGGCGGCCATGCGGATCGCCTCGCCGCGCGACAGCGCCCGCGTCTCCCCGCCAGGCGTCGCGAGCCACACGCCCGAATAGCTTGCATGCAGCGCGGGATGGGGAAGGGCGGCGGTCACCCGGCCCTTGTCGCGGACCCGGAACAGATTGGCAACCGCCGCCGGTCGCCTTCGTCGCGCTCCGCCCCGCTTTCGCTACGGCGAAGCGTGGCATAATTGCCATATTCGGTAACAGAACCGACTCGCTGCCGACTTATCCCTGTCATCTCGGCGCAATTTACGAAATAATCTGTCCTGCAACCGTACGAAGATACGGGGCGCGGGAGAAGGTGCATTTTTGCATGGACGGGTTGCCGTCCGGGGGGCGGGCGATGCTCGCCCCTTCTACGTTCAGGGGAAGTGACGATGCGTTTGATGACTGTACTGCTCGGCGGCTGCGCCATGGCCGCGATGATCGCGCAACCGGCATTCGCGCAGGACAGCGATCAGGCCCCGGCCGATCAGACCCAATCGGATCAGGCGGGGCAGGACATCATCGTCACCGGCACCCGTGCAGAGGGGCGCACCCGGCTCGACGCGATTTCGCCCGTCGATGTGCTGTCGAACGAAGCGCTGCAACGGCAGGGGACGACCGAAACCGCCGCGGCGCTTGCCACCGTTGCGCCTTCGATCGACTTTCCGCGCCCCGCCGTCACCGACGCGACCGACGCGATCCGTCCGGCGACGCTGCGCGGCCTTTCGCCCGATCAGACGCTGGTACTGATCAACGGGGTTCGCGCGCATCCCTCGGCGCTGCTCAACGTCAACGGATCGGTGGGGCGCGGTGCGGCCGCGGTCGATCTCAACACCATTCCGACCAGCGCGCTGCAAAGCATCGAAGTGCTTCGCGACGGCGCCTCTGCGCTCTACGGATCGGACGCGATCGCGGGCGTTGTGAACCTTCGCCTGCGACAGGAGCGCACCGGCGGCGGCGCGTCGGTCAACTTTGGCGGTTATGCCACCCATGTTCCGGCGCAGCTTGATCCGCGCGACGAAACCGATGGCGGCACGCTCACCGCGTCGCTGTGGCAGAACCTGCCGATCGGCGATGAAGGCTATCTTGATCTCACCACCGAATGGATGAACCGCGAACCCACCAGCCGCGGCGATCTCGATACCCGCGATGCTCCGGCGAAGGTGCGTTCGCGCTATGGCGATCCCGATGTGCGCCAGCACACGACCTACGCCAATCTGGGGGTTCCGCTGGGCGACAGCGGCTGGGAACTGGTCGGCTGGGGCGGCTATCAATATCGCCGCACGCAATCGGCGGCCTTCCCGCGCAACCCGAGCAATTCGGGCAATGTCCTGTCGGTCTATCCCGACGGCTTCCTTCCGCTGATTCAGTCGGTTTCGAAAGATTACACGATCACCGGCGGGGTGAAGGGCGCGGTCGGCGGCTGGGACGCAAGCCTCACCGCCTCTTATGGCCGCAACAAGATCGATTTTTCGACGATCCACAGCATCAATGCCAGCTTCGGCGCCGATTCGCCGACCAGTTTTTACGACGGCGCGAATATCTATGACCAGTTCGTCGCCAATCTCGACCTCAGCCATGACTATGCGTTTGGCGGCGGCGATGTGACAGTCGCCGCGGGCGCCGAATATCGGCGTGAGGGGTATCAGATTCGCGCGGGCGAATATCTTTCCTATGCGCAAGGGCCGCTTGATGCCTCGGCGGGCGCGCAGGGGTTCGGCGGGTTCAGCCCCGACAACGAAGTTGATGTGCATCGCGACAATGTCAGCGGCTATCTCGATCTGGAAGGGCGCTTCGGCCCGGTCAGCGTCGGCGCGGCGGGCCGTGTCGAACATTATTCCGATTTCGGCACGACCGCGAACGGAAAGCTGTCGGCGCGCTGGGACCTGTCGCCCAGCTTCGCGCTGCGCGGCGGGATTCAGACGGGCTTTCGCGCGCCTTCGCTGCAACAGCAATATTATACCTCAATCGCGTCGATCATCGATGACGGCAATGTCGTTCTTACCGGCACCTTCCCGTCGGTCAGCGCCACGGCGCAGGCACTGGGCGGCGAAGCGCTCGAACCCGAAAAATCAACCAACTATTCGGCGGGTTTCGTTTTCCGCAGCGGCAATTTCAACCTGACCACCGATGCCTATGAAATCGATCTGCGCAACGGCCTGGCTTTGTCGGAAAACATCACCGTCTCGGCGCTCGCCGACGATTATCCCGATATCTACAACACGCTCACCGCGCAGGGGGTTCAGCGCGCGCGCTTCTTCCTCAACGGGGTGAAGCTTCGCACCCGCGGCATCGATGTCGTCGCCAATTACCGGCTGCCGACCGACAATTTCGGTGCGTTCGCTTTCACGCTGGCGGGCAATTACAACGATCTGGATGTGCGCAGCATACCCGAAACCACTTCGACGCTCGATCCCGCGCCGACGCTGGTCAGCCGCCAGCGCATCGTATCGATCGAAGACGGTACGCCCGCCACGAAGATCACCGGAAGCGTCGACTGGACGCTCGGCGATTTCGGCCTGACCGTGCGCGGTGTCTATTATGGCGATGTCAACGAACCGGGTTCGACCGAGGCGAGCGACCTTCACACCGGCAAGAAATTCGTGACCGATATCGAAGCGCGTTTCACCGTCGCCGACCAGTTCCATTTCGGCCTGGGTGCGGACAATATCTTCGATGTTTATCCCGACGCTTCGCCCGCCGGGTACAGCTCGACCGGCGTGGTATCCTTCCCCTTCTATTCGCCGTTCGGCTTCAACGGCCGCCGCCTTTACGTAAAGGCCGGCCTCGACTGGTAGGAGAGGGGCGGGGCCGGCAGGCACTGAATCGCTGGCCGGTCCCACCGATCCATTTCGCCTGACAGGCGCGCCGGGCATTGCGCTTGCGCCGCACACACGGCACAGGCTGTCGCATCATGAACAGCACGACCGAACTGCGAAACGCGGCGCTCACCGCCAAGGCCTGGCCCTATGAAGAGGCGCGCAAGCTCCTCAAACGCTATCGCGGCGGTGCGCCGGAAAAAGGGCATGTCCTGTTCGAAACCGGCTATGGTCCGTCGGGCCTGCCGCATATCGGCACGTTCAACGAAGTATTGCGCACCACCATGGTCCGCCGCGCCTTTGAAACGCTGTCGGACATTCCCACGCGCCTGATCGCGTTCAGCGACGATATGGATGGGCTTCGCAAGGTGCCCGACAATGTGCCCAACAAGGACATGCTGGCCGAACATCTGGGCAAGCCGCTCACCCGCATCCCCGATCCGTTCGAAAAATACGATTCCTTCGCCGCGCACAATAATGCGCGCCTGCGCGAATTTCTCGATCGTTTCGGCTTCGAATATGAATTCGCCTCCTCGACCGACTATTATGAAAGCGGCCGGTTCGACGATGCACTGAAAAACGTGCTGCGCAATTTCGATGGGATCATGGACGTCATGCTGCCGACGCTGCGCAAGGAACGGCAGGCGACCTATTCGCCAGTCCTGCCCGTCAGCCCGAAAAGCGGCATCGTACTTCAGGTGCCGGTTGAAGTGGTCGATGCCGATGCCGGTATCATCGCCTTCCAGGACGAGGGTGAGCGTATCGAACAAAGCGTGCTCGGCGGTAAATCCAAGCTGCAATGGAAGGTCGACTGGGCGATGCGCTGGGTCGCGCTTGGCGTCGATTACGAAATGGCGGGCAAGGACCTGATCGATTCGGTGACGCAGTCGAGCAAGATCGCGCGCGTTCTGGGCGGCCGCCCGCCCGAGGGCTTTAATTACGAGATGTTCCTTGATGAAAAGGGCGAGAAAATCTCGAAGTCGAAGGGCAATGGCCTCAGCCTCGACGAATGGCTGACCTATGGCCCGGACGAGAGCCTCGCCTTCTACATTTATCGCGAACCCAAAAAGGCGAAGGCGCTGCACATGGGCGTCATCCCGCGTGCGGTCGACGAATATTGGCAGTTCCGCGGCAATTACGCCGATCAGGCGGTCGACAAGCGGCTCGGCAACCCCGTTCACCACATCCATAACGGTCCGCCACCGTCCGAAACACTGCCCGTCACCTTCGGGCTGCTGCTCAATCTGGTCGGCGTGATGGGCGCTGACACCGACAAGGATCAGGTCTGGGGCTATCTCGGCAATTATGTCGATAACGCTACGCCCGAAAACTATCCCGCGCTTGACGATCTGATCGGCTATGCGCTCGCCTATAATCGCGATTTCGTTGCCCCAACGCTACAGCGTCGCGCGCCCGAGGGTGTCGAAATCGATGCGCTGCGGCGGCTGGATGCGGTGCTCGCCGACATGCCCGCCGACGCCGCTGCCGAGGACATTCAGAACGCGGTGTACGAGATCGGCAAGACCGGCGGTTTCGAAACGCTGCGCGACTGGTTCCGCGCGCTGTACGAAACGCTGCTCGGCTCGTCGGCCGGTCCTCGTATGGGCAGCTTCATCGCGCTGTACGGCATCGAAAACAGTCGCAAGCTGATCGCGGAGGCGCTTGCGAAAGCCTGACAGGTCCGATGGCCGGGAAGGCATGTCCTGTGACACCGGCCATTTTAGTCTGATCTGATCCAGCGGGTCGGGATGGAGCTGCGCTGTCGCAAGCCAGGCCCTTAGCCTGCGTAAATCATCTTTCGAGTCATGCCGCCATCGACCGCGATATGCTGTCCGGTGATGAAACCGGCGGCTTCGCTCGCCAGAAAGGCGACCGTCGCGGCGATGTCTTCGGGAATGCCGATGCGCCCCACCGGGTGCTGGTCACGGTCGATATCGCGATGATCGGGGCGGCTGCGCGCAGCGGGCTTCTGCCACGGCCCGTTTCGATCCAGCCGGGAAGCACGGCGTTCACGCGGATGTCGGGGCCAAGGCTGATCGCGAGCGCATGGGTAAGCGCGAGCAGCCCGCCCTTTGCCGCGGCATAGGCTTCGCTGTCCGGTTCGGACTGCACCGCGCGGGTCGAGGCGGTGAAGACGATCGCGCCCCGGCGCCTGCGTAGCAGCGGCACCGCCGAGCGGGTCATGAGGAATCCTCCCGTCAGGTGCGCGTCCTGCCATTTGCGCCAGTCGGCAAGCGAGAGGTCCTCGATCGGCCCGCTATGCGCCTGCGCGATCCCGGCATTACTGGCGAGCAGGTCGATGCCGTCCTCCCCGGCCTTTTCCTGCCACGCGTCAATCGCTTCGAACGCGCCCGCCACCGATGCTTCATCGCCCACATTGCATTTGCGGGCCAGCAACGGCTGACCGAGATAGGTCGCGGCGAGATCGTCCAGCGCCTCTTCGTCCAGATCGAGCGCCGCGACACGCCACCCTTCGCCCAGCATGTGATCGACGATCCCGCGCCCGATTCCCTGAGCGCCGCCGGTAACGATGGCTGTTTTCATCCCGCTCTCCCATTCTTCTGGAAAGCGCGACAACGTGCATTTACGGCATCGGGTTCACGAAATCGGGCAGCGCGATGGTGATCCGACGGCCGTCGACATCGCCCCCGGCCATCCAGTCGGTGATGGTGTTCGTCACTTCCGGCGACACCATGAACAGATTGTGTCCGGCATTGACGATGGTGACATGATCGACATGGGTAAGGCCCGACGTCGCCGCCCGATGCGCGTCGGGATAGGTGCGTCCGTCGAGCGTGCCGGTAAGGAGCAGCGTCCGAACGTCGCTTTCGGGCGGTTTGCGAAAGGCCGGGCCGAGATCGGCACCGGGAAGTGCGCCGTTAAGCTGCGGCATCGGAAAATTTAGGTAACGGCCGAGAAGCGCGTGTCTGGCCTGCGCATCGACCAGCGCAAGGCGGTCGTCGTCAATGCCCGAAGCGATGTCCATGACGAGCGGCATCGCGTCGAGGCGGATGGGGCCGCCCGAATGAAAATAGCGCGCCACAACCATGGTGACGGGGCCGAATTCGCCGGCATCGATCGACCGGTACAGCGCGAGCATGGCCGCCGCGCTGCCCGGATCGGCGATCATCGCCGCGGCCATTCGCTGCATCGAATCGGCGTTGAGAACGACGTCGGAAACGCCGCCATCCTTTTGCGACAGATGAAGCGTTTGCGGATGATCGCGCAGGCGGGCGTTCACCCGCCGGATCAGCGCCGCGATATCGGGATAAAGGGCTTTTGCCGCAGGCACGGTGTTGATCGCCGCCTGAAGCCGGGAAAAATAGGCATCTGTGCGCGCGGGCAGCTTCACGGTTTGCGACAGCCCTTCGGCGCTGGCGAGGATTACCCGGTCGAGATGACCGGCCATTTCCCGCATCGCGGCGAGCGCCAGATGCGTGCCGTAGGAAATGCCCCAGAGCGTGATCCTGTCTACGCCGAGATGGCGGCGCAGCGCATCAAGGTCCGCGACGCTTTGTGCGGTGGTGTAGCCGAGCGGATCGACACCCCGGTCTCGCCAGAAAGCGGCGCACTCTGCCGTTGCCTTGCGGTAATAGCCGGTCAGTTCCGCCTCGCCCACCGAATGGTCGTCGGGAACGGCGATGTGCGACACGCATTCGGGCACATCGTTCGAAGCGCCCGTTCCGCGCTGATCAAGGGCGATGACGTCGCCGAACCGGCGCAGCGCCATGAACAGGGCGAACCGGTCGCCTTTTGCGGTGTTTATCCCCGATCCGCCGGGACCGCCCGCCAGATACACGATGGGCGCGCCCGGCCTGTCGCTGGTCGCGGGAAAGCGGACATAATGCAGCGTGAGGGTTCGGCTGTCCGGATCGGCGCGATTTTCAGGAACGGCGAATGTGCCTTCAAACGCCGCAACGCTGTGATGGTCGATCGTTTCGAAGGTGATCGGACGCTCGTCCGTCCCTTGCGCACGCGCGCCGGCCGGTGCGAGGATCAGCGCGAGCGCGACAAGGAACGAGCGACGGAAAAGGGGCATTCAACGATCTCCATAACCGGGACTGACAGCCGGAGATGTGTCGCCCGCACCACCTATTCACGCGCTTTCCGGTGAACGGTCGTGCCGCTTCCGTGAACGGCGGGGCATTTGCGCTGCGAAACGGCTATGACGATGCACGATGCCGATGCGCCTGCTGATCATTCTGTTGCTCGCCTGTCTTGCCGCGCCCGCCGCGGCGCAGCCCTTTTCCGTCGATGCAGCGCAGCTTCGCCTGTGCGCCGATGCGCGAGCCGAAACGCCAGCCGCCATCGACCAAGAGACGTGCCGCGCCACGCGCATCGAATCGATCGATCCGCAGGGGCGGGCCTTGTGGATCACGGGAAGCATTGTCCTGCCGCGCGAAGCCCGTTCCGGGCCGATCGGCCTGTATCTTTCGGGCAAGATGGCGAGCAGCGTGTGGTGGAATGGTCGCAAGCTGGGCGATAACGGCAAACCGGGGGTAAGCGCGACGACCGAGCGCGCGGGCCAGATGGATGCGGTATTCTTCGTGCCGCCATCGGTCGTGCATGCCGGGAAGAATCGGATCGCCATACGCATGTCCGGGATGCACGGTTTCCTGCACCTCGACCGGCCGGTACACTGGATCGGCGTCGCGCCGTATGAACCGCCCCGGCATCTGGCACTGGCCGGATACTGGCCCGCGCTCGTCACGTTCGGCGCGTTTGTCGCCGCCGCGCTGTATTTTGGTGCGATGACGCTGCGGGGCCGCGATAAAGGCGGTTCGGTGCTGCTGACAGCGATGGCGGTTTTCGCGGCCGGGCAGCTTCTGGCCGAGGTGTCGCGCGGCCTTTTCGGATATGCCTATCCGCTGCACGATGTCCGGCTGATCGTCATCCTCGCTTGCTCGCTGGGGTTCGGCGGTGCGCTTTTCGCCTATCTGTGGCGGCGGTTCGACGGCGCAAGGCCACGAATTGCGGTGGCGGTCACGATCGCGGCGACGCTGGCCATCGCGATTATCACGCCGGGATATGACGGGAAGACCGCCATGGCGGTGCTGGTGCCGGTGGCGGCCGGAATCGTCGCGCTGACCCGCTGGACGTTGCAACGCAGGCCGGGGGCTGCGGCACATCTGGCGGCGTTGGCGATTTTCGCGACGCTGATCGTATTGGGGCCGCTCGCCTTTCTCGACCGCTATTTCTATTTCGCGGTTGCCGCGCTGCTCGGCTTTCTTTTCGTGCGCCAGGCGCTTGCGCTGGTTGCCGAAGAAGATCTGCGGATCAGCCAGACCGCGCGCGCCGAGCGGCTGGAAGCCGCGCTCGCCCAGGCGTGCCAGCGAACCGAGCCGACGCGTATCCCGGTGATCGCGACCGGGCGGGCCGATTTCGTTCCCGCCGAAAGCATCGTCCATTGCCGCGCGGCGGGGGATTATGTCGAACTGGTGCTGGACGGCGGGGCAACGCTGTTGCACGGCGGCACGCTGAACCAGCTCGAACGATCGCTTCCCGCGACGTTCCTGCGCGTCCACCGTTCGCATATCGTGCATAGCGGCCGGGTGTCGTCGCTGACGCGCGATGCAACGGGCACCGGAATGCTGGCGCTGGAAAACGGCGACAGCGTGCCGGTGAGCCGCCGCGTGATGCCACGTGTCAGAAGCGCGCTGACCCGTTGACGTTCCGCTCTTTCCGGGACTCGCGCTATCGGCTAGGCGCTTCGCCATGCCCGAACGCCATACCTGTGATGTTGCGATCGTCGGCGGGGGGCTTTCCGGCGCGCTGATCGCGCTTGCGCTGAAAAAGAAGCGGCCGGACATCAACCTTCGCCTGATCGAATCGACCGGCCGCATCGGCGGCAACCATTTGTGGTCCTTCTTCGCCAGCGATATCGGCGATGCCGATCGCTGGCTGGTCGCGCCGCTGATCAGTCACGGCTGGACAGGATATGACGTTCATTTCCCCAATCATTCGCGCACCCTGAAACAGGGATATTATTCGATCGACAGCGACCGGCTGGACCAAGTGGTGCGCGAACGGCTGTACCGGCACGAAATCATGTTCCACGCCAAGGTATTGGGGGCGAGCGCGCGTACCGTGGTGCTGGGCGAGGGCGACCGAATCGAGGCGAAAGGCGTGATCGATTGCCGCGGCGCGGGCGATCTTTCGCTGCTCGATTGCGGGTGGCAGAAATTCGTCGGGCTGGAACTGGAGCTGGAGGACGCGCACGATCTGCCGCGCCCGGTCATCATGGATGCGACGGTCGATCAGCATGACGGATACCGCTTCGTATATTGCCTGCCCTTCGCCGCCACACGCATGTTCATCGAAGACACCTATTATTCCGACACCCCAGATATCGATCGCAACGTGATCGGCAGGCGGATCGGCGAATATGCGCTGGGCCGGGGATGGTCATACCAGCAGCTGATCCGGACAGAGGCGGGCGCGCTGCCAGTGACGATGGACGGCGATTTCGAAGGATATTGGAAAAGCGGCGGGCACCGGGTGGCCAAGGCGGGGATGCGCGCGGGGCTGTTCCACCCGCTCACCGGCTATTCGCTGCCCGACGCGGTTCGCGCGGCGGCGATGGTGGCGGGGATGACCGACCTGTCGGGGGGGGCGCTTCACGATGCGCTGTACGGCCTTGCCAGACGGACCTGGAAAGCGCGCGGCTTTTACCGCATCCTGGCGCGGATGCTGTTCCGCGCGGCGGAGCCGGGCGAGCGCTATCGGGTGCTCGAACGCTTCTACCGGCTGGACGCGGACCTCATCGCGCGCTTCTATGCCGGACAGGCGACGCTGTTCGATCAGGCGCGGGTGCTGACGGGCAAGCCGCCGGTGCCGATCGGCAAGGCGATCGATGCAATCAGGGGAAGCAGGCGATGAACAGCGCAGCAGTGATCGGGGCCGGGTTCGGTGGTCTGGCACTTGCCATCCGCCTGCAATCGGCGGGGGTGGACACCACCGTGCTGGAAGGCCGCGACCAGCCCGGCGGGCGCGCCTATCACTGGCGGCGCGAAGGCTTCACCTTCGATGCCGGACCCACCGTCATCACCGCGCCTGAGGCGCTGCGCGAATTGTGGGAATTGTCGGGCGACGACATGGACCGCGATGTCACGCTGCTCCCGATCGATCCCTTTTACCGGCTGAACTGGCCCGACGGCACCAATTTCGACTATACCAACGACGACAGCGTTCTGATGAAGGAGATCGGCGCGCTGGATCCGGCCGATATTCAGGGATATCGCCAGTTTCTCGACTATTCGGCCGGGGTTTATCGCGAAGGCTATGAAAAGCTGGGGCATGTCGCCTTTCCCGACTTCGCTTCCATGGTGAAGGCGGCGCCCGCGCTGGCCAAATATCAGGCGTGGCGTTCGGTCTATGCCATGGTGTCGAAATTCGTGAAGAACGAGAAACTGCGTCAGGCGCTCAGTTTCCACACGCTGCTGGTCGGCGGCAACCCGATGACGACCAGCGCGATCTATGCGCTGATCCACAAGCTGGAGCGCGACGGCGGCGTGTGGTTCGCGCAAGGCGGCACCAACCAGCTGGTGAAGGGCATGGTGGCGCTGTTCGAACGGCTGGGCGGCACGCTGCGCCTGAACGACCCGGCGGTCGATATCGTCACGCTGGGCGACCGGGTTACGGGGGTGACGACGAAAAGCGGGCTGCATATCGATGTCGACGCGGTCGCGTCGAATGCCGATATCGTCCACAGCTATCGCGACCTGCTGACCGGATCGCGCAGCGCGCAGCGGACGTTGAAAGGACTTGAGAAGAAACGATTTTCTCCTTCGCTGTTCGTTGTGCATTTCGGGATACGCGGGCGCTGGCCCGGTATTCCGCATCACATGATCCTGTTCGGTCCGCGGTATAAGGGACTGCTCAGCGACATTTACGATCATGGCGTGCTGGCCGAGGACTTCTCGCTCTACCTGCACCATCCCACCGCGACCGATCCGGCGATGGCGCCGGAGGGGTGTTCGACCTTCTATGCGCTCGCCCCCGTGCCGCACATGGGCAAGTTTCCCGCGGATTGGGACCGGATCGCGCCGATCCTGGAAAAGCGCATCCTGGATGAGGTCGGCCGCCGGCTGATCCCCGGCATTCACGACCGCATCGTCACCAAATTCAGCTATGCCCCGCCCGATTTCGCAGCTGATCTGAACGCGCATCTGGGCAGCGCTTTCTCGCTGGAACCGATCCTGACGCAAAGCGCCTATTTCCGGGCGCATAACCGCGACGACCACATCCCGAACTTCTATCTGGTCGGGGCGGGCACGCATCCCGGTGCGGGGATTCCCGGCGTAGTGGGAAGCGCGAAGGCGACCGCCGCGTTGATGCTGGAGAAACAACAGTGATCGCCGCCATCGCGATCGTGACGTTTTCGCCGGCTGCCATTGCATCACCGGTGCGGGCCGATGCGGTATGCGCCATTGGCAAGGCGCTGCTGCACGATATCGCTATCCCGGCCGACAGCGGGAACGGCCCCGCTCTCCTGAACCCCGAGCGCCCGACCCCGTCGCTGTTCGATCGATGTCCTGACCTGCGCCAGAACCTCCCCCAGGGGTTGAAGATCGCCGATGCCGAAACGCTGGCGAGGGCTTCGCAGCATGGGCCGCAATCGCTCGATGGTGATCATATCGGCGTGTACCAGATCGCTCCGCCCGAGATTAAGCCTGGAACGAACTTGGCGACGATATCGGTCACGTATGAATGTCGAGGATTGTGTGGGCAGGGATTGACGTTTCGCTATCGTAAGAATGCTGACGGCGTCTGGGTTGAAGACGGCAAACCTCGTACAAATTGGGTTTCGTAGGCGAAGCCGTTGCCCAATGTGGCTGTTTGGCCTAGCGAACGGAGCATGAAGCGCCTTGCCGTCTATTGTGGCTCTGCCACGCCCGCCGATCCCGTCTATATCCAAACCGCGCGCGAGGTGGGCGCGACACTTGCCGAGCGGGGCATCGGCGTCGTGTACGGCGGCGGCAAGCTGGGCCTGATGGGGGCGGTCGCCGATGCCGCGCTGGAAGCGGGGGGCGAGGTGATCGGCATCATTCCGCAGGCGCTGGTCGATGCAGAGGTCGCGCATCAGGGGCTCACCGAACTCCACGTCGTCGAAACCATGCATGAGCGCAAGGCGCGCTTTACCGAGCTTTCGGACGGGTTCGTCACGATTCCCGGCGGCACCGGGACGATGGATGAATTGTGGGAAGCGATGAGCTGGGCGCAGCTTGGCTATCACGCCGATCCGGTCGGCCTGCTGAACGTGGCGGGCTATTACGATCATCTGATCGCGTTCGTCGCGAAGATGGGGGAGGTCGGCTTTCTGCGTCCGCAGCATCAGGGGCTGCTGATCGTCGATGAAACGCTGGACGGGTTGCTGGCCGAGATGGCGGCGCACGAACCCGCGACGCCGATCGTTCGGATGACGCGCGCCGATCTGTGACCGGGCATCGCGCCCTTCCATCGCGCGCGGCGATCGTCGCCACCGCGGGCGAGACCATCGCGCGCGGATCGAAAAGCTTCGCCGTGGCGAGCCGCCTGTTCGACCGGCGCACGCGTGAGCGGGCATGGCTGCTCTATGCCTGGTGCCGCGCGTGCGATGATATCGCCGACGATCAGCAACTGGGCCATGGCATGGCGCGGGTGGAGGACGGCGCGGCGCGGCTGGCGCTGATCCGCGCGCGAACCGACAAGGCGCTGTCGGGCGAGGTTGTGGGCGACCCCGCCTTCGACGCGCTGCGCATTGTCGCCGCCGAAACCGGGTTGCCCCGTCGGATGACCGATTCGCTGATCGAAGGGTTCGCGATGGACGCGCGCGACTGGCGCCCGCGCAGCGAGGCTGATCTGCTGACCTATTGCTATCACGTCGCGGGCGTGGTGGGCGAAATGATGGCGGTGGTCATGGGCGTCGATCCCGCCGACGAGGCGACGCTGACCCGCGCGACCGATCTGGGCCTTGCCTTTCAGCTCGCCAATATCGCGCGTGATATCGAGGAGGATGGCCGGGTCGGGCGATGCTATCTGCCGGTCGAATGGCTGGTCGAAATGGACATCGCGCCGGGCGAGCATTTCCGTCCCTGGTATCGTCAGCGGCTGGCGGTGCTCGCCGGGCGGCTGGCGCGTATGGCGGGCGCATATGAACAAAGCGCGCGTATCGGCGCGGCGGCGCTTTCCTTTCGTCAGGCATGGGCGGTGCTGGCCGCCGCGCATATCTATGGCGGGATTGCGCGCAAGGTCGCCGATGCGGGCGGGCATGCCTGGGACCATCGCGTGACGACGACGCGCGGTGAAAAACTGGCGGCGGTGGGCCGCGCCTTTATCGAAGCGTTGCGGCCCAGGCGCGAACCCGCCGAGCCGCGCGATCCCGATCTGTGGACGCCCGTCCGGCCCTGAAGCTTCAGCGCGCCACGCGCCCGCCGGGCAGGCGGTCGGCGACCAGCCCGCCCAGGATCGGCGCGACGAGGGCAGCGGCCTGCATCCACAAGGGATGCGGAATCATGAACAGCGTCGAGATACCGGCAAGCATCAAAATGCCGACCACGACCCAACCGGACCAGAGCCAGCCGCCGACCCGCTGCCCCACATAAGCGCCCGCCAGCGCGCCGGTGAACCACGCGGCGACCACCATCAGTTTCGCGCCCAGCGGTATATGGTCGAGCAGGTCGGGGGCCGAAATGTCGGTTCCCGGCGGCATGGGGAAGAGCAGATGCCCCAGCGATTCGAGCATGAAGGTGATGACGAACCCGATTCCGACACCGATCAGGACGCCCAGCAGCTTTCGCATTCCATTCCCCCCAAAGGCGCTTTCGCGCGAGTGCGCATGACCCTTTTACCCGGCTGATTGCGCCCGCGCCGCCACCTTGGCCGTTTCGGGCGGCGGTGTCTTGGGCTTGTACGCACACAGGTCCGACACGATGCATCGCCAGCATTCGGGCTTGCGCGCCTTGCAGACATAGCGGCCGTGCAGGATCAGCCAGTGATGCGCGTGCAGGCGAAACGGCTGCGGCGTCGCCTTGTCGAGTTTCTTTTCCACCGCCAGCACCGTTTTTCCCTGCGCAAGCCCGGTGCGGTTGCCGACGCGAAAGATATGCGTATCGACCGCGAAGGTTTCGTGCCCAAACGCGGTGTTCATTACGACATTCGCGGTCTTGCGTCCGACGCCGGGCAGCGCCTTGAGCGCTTCGTGATCTTCGGGAACCCGGCTGCCATGATTTTCGATCAGCGCCTGCGATAGCGCGATGACGTTCTTCGCCTTCGAATTGAACAGGCCGATCGTCTTGATATGCTCTTTCAGTCCGGTTTCGCCCAGCGCGACCATCTTTTCTGGCGTATCGACATCGGCGAACAACGCGCGGGTTGCGCGGTTCACCCCCGCATCGGTCGCCTGTGCCGACAGAACCACCGCGACGAGCAGCGTATAGTCGTTAACCGATTCGAGCTCGGTTTCAGGATGCGGATTTTCCTCGGCCAGCCGCGAATAAAATTCGATGATGTCCGCTTTCTTCACATCCCCAGTACCTGATTCATCGTGTAGCGGCCCGGTGCCTGTCGGCTTAGCCAAAGCGCGGCGCGCACCGCCCCGCGCGCGAAGATCATGCGGTCCTCGGCACGGTGGGCAAGTTCGATCCGTTCGCCCTCGCCCGCGAACACCACCATATGATCGCCCGCCACGGTGCCGCCGCGCAGCGCCGAAAAACCGATCGTGCCCGTTTTGCGCGCGCCGGTATGCCCCTCACGCGCCGGGGTGCGCACCGCATCGAGCGTATCGCCATGCCCCGCCGCCGCCGCTTCGCCCAGCATCAGTGCGGTGCCCGACGGCGCATCGACCTTCATCCGGTGGTGCATTTCGGCGATCTCCACATCCCAGTCGCTACCCAGCGACGCCGCCGCCTGCCGGACCAGCGCGCACAGCATGACGATGCCGAGCGAGGTATTGCCGGTTTGCAGCACGGCGATTCTTTCCGCCGCAGCATCGATCCGCCCATGATCGTCGGCCGTCAGCCCGGTGGTGCCGATGACGATGGCGCGGCCCGCGTCCTGCGCTGCGGCGAGATTGGCGGGAAGCGCAGCGGGTGCGGTGAAATCGATCAGCACATCGCATTTTTCGGCCAGCCCGCGCGGATCGCCCGCCGAACCGATGCCGCCCGCATGGGTCGCCTTCGCCTCTTTGATCGCCGCCGCGATCGCGCGGCCCATCCGCCCTTCGTTGCCCAATATGCCGATGCTCGTCATGCCGTCGCCTCTTTGTGCTTCGCCAGCGGCTGTTACAGAAATCAGGCAAGGCGTACAGGCCTTCCCCGTCCGATTTCCCGCGTTATGCTGCACCGACATGGCTATCGAAAATATCTTGGTGCTTACCGGCGCGGGAATTTCGGCGGAAAGCGGCGTTGCCACCTTTCGCGGCCCCGGCGGCCTGTGGGAAGGGCACCGGGTCGAGGATGTGTGCACGCCCGAGGCGCTGGCCCGCGATCCCGATACCGTCCATCGATTTTATGATGCGCGCCGCGCGGCGCTTGCCGGGGTGGAGCCCAATGCAGCGCATCGCGCGCTTGCGCGGCTCGACGATGAATGGCCGGGCGAGTTGCTGATCGTAACACAGAATGTCGATGACCTGCATGAACGTGCGGGCGCGACCCGGCTGCTTCACATGCATGGGGAGTTGCTCTCCGCTCTGTGCGCCGGATGCGGAAAAAAGCATATATGGCGCAAATCGCTGCCGCCGATGGCCGAATGCAGCGCGTGCGGGCAGGCGATGCTGCGCCCCGACATCGTGTTTTTCGGGGAAATCCCGCGCGAAATGGAACGGATAGAGGCGGCGCTGTCGGCGTGCGACCTGTTCGTGTCGATCGGCACATCGGGCGCGGTGTACCCGGCGGCGGGCTTCGTCCGCACGGCGCGCCATTACGATGCGCGCACGCTGGAACTCAACCTCGACCCTAGCGAGGGCAGCTTCCTGTTCGACGAAAGCCGCATGGGTCCGGCGGGGGCGCTTGTCCCGACATGGGTGGATGCGGTGCTGGAGGAGCGCTGACGGGTCCGAAGCGCTACCGCCGCCCCAGCCGACTTACCACCGTCACGAAAAACGCGGTGGACCAGCCCAGCAGGATGATTCCGTTGATCCCCTCGATCGCTGCGACCAACCGCCAGGCTATGTCCAGCCCCTGATCGTCATAGCCGATCGTGGCATAGGTGATGGTGGAGAAATACACGGCATGTTCCAGCCCGCCCAGCGCGCCGCCAAGTTCGTACAGCGCGGCGTAGAGCCAGATTTCCAGCCCGTGCAGCAGGAACAGGCCAAGCACCAGCGCCAGCGTGACGGCAAAGCCGCGCCAGGATGCGTGAACCACATGGCCAGCGCGTTCCTCCGCCGCTTCCAGTCGCATCAGCCGCACCAGCACGATGATCCCGGCACCGTGGATCGCCACGGTCAGCAGCACCATGGCGGTGGCGATGGCGAGCTGTGCGATCATCGCCGCCCGCTTCCCCGTCGCCTATCCATCCGCGGCCTCGGGCAATGTCCAGTCGATCGGCGTTCGCCCGTGCTGGGCCAGAAAGGCATTGGCTTTCGAAAAATGGCCGCAGCCGAAAAAGCCCGAATGCGCCGACAGCGGGGAAGGGTGCGCCGCCTTCAACATCAGATGCCGGCCGCCGCGTTCGACCGATGGGATGAAGCCCGCCTTTTTCTGGGCATAGGAGCCCCAGAGCATGAATACGATCGGGCGTTCCTGTGCAGCCACAAGCCGGACGATGGCGTCGGTGAAGCGCTCCCATCCGCGTCCGCGATGCGATGCGGCGCGCGCCATTTCCACCGTCAGCACCGAATTGAGCAGCAGCACCCCCTGCCGCGCCCAATGTTCCAAATGCCCGTGGCCCGGCGGTTCGATGCCAAGGTCGCTTCGCATCTCCTTGTAGATATTGACCAGGCTGGGCGGCGGGCGGACGCCCGGACGGACCGAGAAGCAAAGGCCGTGCGCCTGTCCCGGCCCATGATAAGGGTCCTGGCCCAGAATGACGACGCGCACATCTTCGAGCGGGGTAAGGTCGAGTGCGCGAAACCATTCGCTGCCCGCCGGGAAGATACGCTTGCCCGCGGCGCGTTCGTCGATCAGGAACTGTTTGAGCGCCGCCATATAAGGCTGTTCGAATTCATCGGCGAGCGGCGCGCGCCAGCTTTCGTCCAGCTTTACCGTTCCGCCTGTACCCATATCGGCAATGTTACCTCCGCCAGCGCGGTGTCACAACCGGTTCAGCGTGGCTGAATCGCGTTCGCCCCCGTAAAATGCGTCGAGCACCGCGCCGAACACCGGTTCGTCGCTGACCGCTTCGAACAGGGTCATCGACGATTTCAGCTTCATCGCGTCGATTTCGCCCAGCATGGCCGACGCTGTTCGCTCGCCCTTATGGTCGAGCACCGCTTCGCTCGCCGCGATCAGGCGTGGCCCGAGCAGTGCGTGCGCCATGTACGCCCCGGCCTCGCTCCGCCCGGCAATGGCATAGAAACGCGCGGTGGGGCTTTGGCCCAGTCCGGCGATCTGGGGAAAGATAAACCACATCCAGTGGCTGCGCTTGTCGCCCGCTTTCAGTTCGGCAAGCGCCTGCTGCCAGACATTTTGCTGCGCCTCTACGAAGCGGCTAAGATCGTTTTCCATCGCGGACCAACGCGAACCGCCTCCGCGCGGTGCCATATTTCCTTGCGTGCGGTGATCTGTCACACCTTTGCGCCATGCTCGCATCGCTGATGATCATCGACGACTTCCTTCCCGATCCGCACGGCTTTCGGGAAGCCGCGCTCGCGCTCGATTACGACCCTGCTTTCAAAAAAGGGAAATATCCCGGCCTGCCGTCGCGCACCGCGCTGCCGATCGGCAATCTGGACGCTGCGGTTTCGGCGCGGATCGGCGTTCGGGTCGATGCCATGCCCGGCACGATGCACCAGCATTGCCGGATGACGCGCGCCGACGATGCGGGGCGAAGCGGCGTGCATATCGATCCGTGCTTCTATTCGGGCATCCTGTACCTGTCGCTGCCGCAGCATTGCCAGGGCGGTACCGACTTTTTCCGCCACCGTCGCACGGGGCTGGAATCGGTACCGCGTACGCCGCGCGCGATGGCGGACAGCGGCTATGCCGATGCGAACCGCCTGATCGAAGAGGTGGTAAACGCCGATACGCTGCGGCCCGATTGCTGGGAGCGCACCATGCGCGTGCCGATGCGCTTCAACCGGCTGATTCTGTTCAGCCCCTGGCTGTTCCACAATTCCGCGCCCGGCTTTGGCGACCGGCCCGAAAACGCGCGGCTGGTCCATCTGATGTTCTTCCGCGCGGCGAAGCGCCCCGCCGATCAGCCCGCCGCGAGCGCATAGGCCGCTTTCAAATCCGCAACGAAGCGGTTGGTTTCCTCCGCCGCGCGGTCCGCTTCGGGGATGCGCAGCAGATAGCTGGGATGGACCGTGATCCAGCCCACCCCGCCGCCCGCAAGCTCGATCGGCCGACCGCGTTCGCGCCCGATCGTCACCGTTTTGCCGAGCAGCGACCGGGCCGCCGTCGCGCCCAGCGCGACGCTGACCTTCGGTTTGACCAGCATCTTTTCCTGTTCGACCCACCAACGGCACGCTTCGATCTCACCGCTGTCGGGCTTTGCGTGAATGCGCCGTTTGCCCCGCGGCGTGAATTTGAAATGCTTGACGGCGTTGGTGACGTACAGCCGCGCCCGGTCGATCCCCGCCTCGCCCAGCGCGGTGTCGAGCACCTGTCCCGCCGGGCCCACAAAGGGCCTGCCCGCCAAATCTTCCTGATCGCCCGGCTGTTCGCCGATCAGCATCATCGCCGCGTCGAGAGGTCCCTCGCCAAAGACGGTCTGCGTCGCATTTTTGTAAAGCGAGCAGCGGCGGCAGGACGCCGCCTCATCGCGCAACGCCTGCCACGCGGCTTCGATATTGCCGCCGGTCGCGGTGCGTGCGGTGTCGATCATCGCGCTTTCCCGTTGCCGTGCCGTCGCGACCAGTTCGCCGACCAGCGCGGTCTCGGGCATGTTCTTCCAGTATTTGCGCGGCATTTCCTTCAGCATCGCGCCGGTTTTCAGCCGCGCGGGATTGAAGATCGACGCGTAATAGGTTTTCCAGATCGCCTCGACCGGGTCGTCGCCGGGCGCATCGCGCTTGCTCGCGCCCGGTCCCTCGCGAAGCATTTCGCTGTCCCAGTGCAGCGAAAGCGCGGGCGTCAGGATCGACCAGCGCATCGACGCAAACCGATTGACGAAAAAGGCGGCATTGGCGTGAACGATATGATGGTCGGGTTCGAACCATGCGATATAGCGATCGCCGCCTTCATCCTCGATCGCACGGAAGCGCACAAACGCCCGCATCTTGTGAATGTCGCGCCGCACCGCTTTTGCCATCGTCTCCAGTCGGCGGACCAGCGGATCGGCCGCATCGTCGATCAGCCGCGGTTGATCGGCAAGCCGGACCAGCAGCGCATAACCGAGTGCGAAGCGTTCTGGATCACGGTGGAGCAGGGCGCTGCGCACCAGTTCGACGAAGCGGCGCGGCACACGGGTTTCGCTTTTGGGCGACGCGGGCGGCGGGGGGGCTTCACCGAACAAATCGTCCCGCGCGCCGCCGACCTGCCAGATAACCGTATCGGGCGCTGCACCCAGGGCGGCGAGTGAGCGGGCGGCATCGCGCCACCCTTCGAAATCGTCCTCGCCCGCCAGCCTGACCGTGTGCATCGCGTCCGCCGGGACGCGGCTATTCGCGCTCGTCGCCCGAAGCGCTGTCTTTCGCGCGGTCCAGTTCGCGTGGCTTGCGCGTTTCGAAAACCTTTGCCAGCCGATCCTCTTCGGCCTGCGACAAATCCTTCGCGGCGGCGGGGAACATTTCTTCTTCTTCCTCATCGATATGATGTTCGTAGCGGTGGCGCATTTCCTTGAACTTGGGCAGCCACCCGCTCGAACTCATATCCATTTCGGAAAGTTCGCCCAGAAAATCGTCGACTTCCTTATGTTCGGACACCGAATGGCGCGCATCGTCGCGCAGGTCGGGTTTCGCGAGCATCGTGGCGTAGAGCGATTCCTCTTCCGCCGCGGCATGCGCCGAGACCTCCACCCGGAATTTTTCGAACAGATCGCGGCGATCCTCGCTGTCGCCATGGGTTTCGGCGATTTTTGCGAGCAGATCGCGATGGCGGTCATGATCGTTTTTCAAATCCTGGAAAATGCGTTCTTCGGCCATTCGACTATCTCCTGTTGCACGTCGTGCGCTTCAACCGGCGAACGCGTCAGAGGTTCAACGCGTCGCCGCCTATGCCGCGAACAGTTCGAGTTGCTTTGCGCGCTTTGTCACCAGCGAACGCAGGTCGGCGCGATCGGTCAATGCGACCGGGCGCCAGTCGGCGGTAATCAGAAACGGGCGTAATTTGGTGAGCGAAACGGTGAGCCGAGCGACATCGGCAAGCCGCAATTGCCGCCAGCGCCGGGTGGTGAGGATCGCGTTCACCGCCTTCACCCCCAGCCCCGGCACCCGAAGCAGCATTTCGCGCGGGGCGCGGTTGACATCGACCGGAAACCGGTCGCGAAAGCGCAGCGCCCAGGCAAGCTTGGGATCGATATCGAGCGGCAGCATGCCCGTCACCGGATCGGCGGCGGCGGCCACTTCATCGGGGCGATACTCGTAAAACCGCATCAGCCAGTCGGACTGGTACAGCCGGTGTTCGCGCATCAATGGCGGGCGTTGCAGCGGCAGCACCGTGCTTGCTTCCGGAATCGGGCTGAACGCCGAATAATAAACCCGGCGCAGCCCGAATCTGCCGTAAAGCTGCGACGCGCGGCGCACTATATCGCCATCGGTCGCCGCGTCCGCGCCCACGATCATCTGAGTCGACTGGCCCGCCGGGGCGAAGCGCGGGGCGGAGCGATAGCGTTTCGCCGCATCGCCGCCATCCTCGATCGATCGATGCATCGCGCCCATCGCACGTTCGATCCGCCGCTGCGATTTTTCAGGCGCAAGGCGTTTCAGCCCCTGTTCGGTGGGCAGTTCGACATTGATCGACACACGGTCGGCATGGCGGCCCGCCGCCTCAACCAGATCGGAATCTGCGTCCGGAATGGTCTTCAGATGGATATAGCCGCGAAAATCATGGTCTTCGCGCAGGCTGCGCGCGACCTCTACAATCTGCTCCATCGTATAGTCGGACGAACCGATGATCCCCGACGACAAAAACAGTCCCTCTATATAATTGCGCCGATAGAAGGACAGGGTGAGGGTGACCACTTCCTGCGCGGTGAAGCGCGCGCGCCGGACATTCGAGCTTTTCCGGTTGATGCAATAATGGCAGTCGAAAATACAGCTGTTGGTCAGCAATATCTTCAACAGGCTGATGCACCGGCCATCGGGCGCATAGGCATGACAGATGCCCATCCCTTCGGTCGAACCGATCCCCTTGCCGCCCGCCGAATTGCGCTTCGACGTACCCGACGATGCGCATGACGCGTCATATTTCGCTGCGTCGGCGAGAATAGCCAGTTTTTCGCGGGTATCGAGTTGCGCCATATGTTCTTTTTATGTTCCGACGCGTCGCTTGTCGAGACACAATTGTAATCTCTGAGTGCGAGGTGCAGGGAATCGGCGGTGAGGCTGAAAGGGGCGGGGATGCAGGGAAACGAAAATGCGGGGCAACGATCGTTGCCGCTCTACCTTGCACTGGCGCTTACCTGCCTGCTCGGCTGGCTGTTCAAGGCGCATTGCGTGCTTGGCGGCGGCTGGGTCGATTCGATCCAATATACCAGCGGCTGCTATTCCGATGCAGTACCCTTTTGGGGCGGACGCGGGGTAGCTGACGGGCAAATACCCTATTTTCAGGCGCGGATGGAATATCCCGTGCTCACCGGCGGACTGATCTGGCTGGCCGGGACCTTTACCCGCGCGCTGTTCGGGGGAAGCGCGAATGCGGGCGATTTTCTGCACATCGTCACCGCGTTCAACGCCGGCCTCGCCTTTTTCACCCTATGGTTGATGATCCGCGAAGGCGTGCCAAGGACGCGATTATGGTGCTGGGCCTTCGCGCCGCCGCTGATCCTGTATGTCGGGCATAATTGGGACATGCTCGCCGTGGCGTTCAGCGTCACCGCGATGTTGCTGGCGCGCCGGCACCGGCTGGTCGCCGCCGCGGCCGCCGCCGCACTGGGCGTTGCGGCGAAGCTCTACCCTCTATTACTGCTGCCGCTTATCGGGTTGCAGGCGCTGTTCGGTAAAGGGGCATGGCTGCGGCGCGGGGTTCCGCGTGCGGCCATCGTCACGCTGGCGGCGGTGGCAGCCTGGGTGGCGGTAAATCTGCCGGTCGCGCTTTTCGCATTCGAAAACTGGTCCGAATTCTATCGCTTTTCGGGGGAGCGCGTCGGGACCGCCGCGTCGGTGTGGCAGATATTGAGCGACAATCATCTGTGGAGCGCATCGCTGGCCGAGCGCAATTTCTGGTCCGCGCTTATTTTCTTTGCGGGGGCCGCCACCATTGTCGCGCTTGGCTGGCGCCGTCATCGCGAGCATTTGTGGACGCTGTTTCCGGCAGTGCTTGCGTGGTTCCTGCTCACCAACAAGGTGTATTCGCCGCAATTTGACCTTTGGCTCTACCCGCTATTGGTGCTTACCATCCCCCGTCTGGCGCCGCTCGCCCTCTTCGTGCTTAGCGATATTGCCGCCTATTTCGCGGAATTCTGGATGTTCGCGGGGATGGACGGCGTCAGTCCCAGCACAACCCATGGCGAAATTGCGGTTGCGGCCGCGATACGCGCCTTCGCAATGCTTTGGGCTATTACGCAGATCGTACGTAGCCCAGCGCCGCCCTGGCTTGTCAATGCAACGCCGGACGTTGGCGATGCGCGATCAGCGCCCGGCTGAATCGTCCGCATCGCGCCGCGCGCGCGATTCCGCCTTGGCGCGGTTGATCGTATCGGCCAGGCAACCGGTAAAGCCGCCCGCGCCCACCGCTGAACAGCTGCCGACACCGGTGCGCCCGGCATCGCGAACATCGTCGACCTTCGTCGCCCAGCTCTGGTTTTCGGGTTTGATGTCGCGCAGTTCCTTGGGAATGCGATAGCGTTCGCTTTCCGGCCGCCGCGTACACACGACGATTTCATTGCCGTTGGCATCGGTGGGGCACACATCGGTCCCGTAAATGACCAGCACGCCGTTTTGCGACTGGGCGCCGGCGGGCAGGGGCGCGAATGCGGCTACAGCTGCGGTCAGACTCGTCAGGATCAGCCACTTTGCCATGTCAAAACCTCCTTATCCGCAATCAACGCGTGAGCGCGGCCAATTGTCTCATATCCGTTTGGACAGTCCGATTGCGACCCGGCACCCTGCGCGGATCAGCCCCGACAGCAGCGGATAGGCGGGGGCGTTTTCGGCGCCAGCGTCCAGCGCGGTGTCGCGATGCTCCAGCTCTTCGTCGCGAAACCGGGCCACCGCCTCGGAAAGCTCCGGGTCCTCGTCGCCCAGCGTTTCCAGCTGCTGCGCATAATGTTTGTCGATTTCGGTTTCGACCGCCGCGGTGCACGCCATCGCCGCTTCGGGACCCATCGCCGCCGTCGCGGCGCCCAGCGCATAGCCGGCGACATGCCAGAAGGGTTGCAGCGCGGTGGGGCGGACGCCGCGACGCGCGATCATCGTATCGAAAAATTCGCGGTGGCGCTCTTCCTGCTCCGCCATGCCGGCGATTGCGGGGGCCTGACCCACGCGGTCGGCCATGATGGCAAGCTGACCGCCATAGATTCGCGTCGCGCCAAACTCCCCCGCCTGATTGACGCGGATCATCGCATCCCTGGCTTCACGCCGGTCGCCCGGTTTCCAGCGACTCATGCTCTTCTCCTTCGGCCCAGCAATATCAGGATCACCGCCGCCCCGCCCAGCGAGAATATCGCGTTGAAGCCAGCGAGCGAAATCCCGAAAAGCGTCCATTGCGGCGTGTCGCAACGGACCACCGGCGCATGGATGACGCGCAGAAAATCGCCACTCGCGTCAAATGTTGCGGTGCATGCGGTGATGCCGTCCCACCAGCCATATTCGACCCCGGCGTGAAACACGCCGATCGCGCCGCTCGCGGCGATGCACAGCGCTGCGATCAGGACCAGCACGCCCGCCGTCGGCCGCCGGGGGGCAAAGAGAAACGACAGCGCCGCGAAGATAATCGCGGCGTAATGCGGCCAGCGCTGCCAGTGGCACATTTCGCACGGATACAGCCCGCCGATATATTGCGATCCCAACGCCCCCGCCATCAGCGCGAGCGGGAGGAGCAGCGCCAGTATCTGCGCCGCGCGGAAGCGATTGACGCTTGCGCGCATGGCTTACTTTGCGCTCGCCACGCGTGACGTGCCCAGCCGGGCGATCGTCTGAAGCGCATAATGAAGCTGGAAGTCCTCGATCCCCTTCTTCTTCAGCGCTTCGGCATCGGTATCGAACGCCGGATCGGTCTTTTCGTCATCTTCCAAAAGGTCGTTGTCCGCCTTTGCCGTGTTGATCAGGTGGCGGCGCAGGTCCGCCTCGCGGAAGACCGGGCGGCTGTCATAATCATCGTCCGAAAGCTGCGGCACGGCCAGATCGGGTTCGATCCCGCCTTCCTGCACCGACCGGCCGGACGGGGTGTAATAGCGCGCGGTGGTCAGGCGGAGCGCGGTCTTCGGCCCCAATGGCAACAGCGTCTGGACCGATCCCTTGCCGAAGCTGCGCACGCCCATCACCAGCGCGCGGTGATGATCCTGCAACGCGCCCGCCACGATTTCCGAAGCCGATGCGGTGCCCGCATCGACCAGCACGACGACCGGCGCGCCCTTTGTCACATCGCCCGGAACCGCGCTTTCGGCGTAATAGCGTTCGATATCGTTGCCGCGTCCGCGCTGCGATACGATTTCTCCGTGGTCGAGGAACACGTCCGAAACCTCGATCGCCTGGCTCAGCAGCCCGCCGCCATTTTCGCGCAGGTCCACGACATAGCCGAGCGGGGCATGGCCCAGCGACTTGTTGATCGCGACGATCGCCGCGCGCGTATCCTTGCCCGTGGTGGCGGAGAAGGTATTGATGTTTATGACGCCGACGCCGTCCTTCACTTCCCACTTCACCGGCTTCTGAGTGATGATTTCGCGGGTAAGCGTCTTTTCCAGCGGCTTGTCCGCGCCGGGGCGAACGATGGTCAGCGTGATGTCGGTGCCCGGTTCGCCGCGCATCTTCTCGATCGACGCGTCCAGCGTGTCGCCATAGATCAGCTTGCCGTCGATATGGGTGATGTAATCGCCCGCCTTGATCCCCGCCCGATCGGCAGGGGTGTCCTCGGTCGGCGCGATGACCTTCACCACGCCGTTTTCCTGAGTCACCGTCAGGCCCAGCCCGCCGTAATTGCCCTGCGTCTGGATCTGCAGATTGTCGTAATCCAGTTCGTCGACATAGCTGCTGTGCGGATCGAGCGCGGCGAGCATCCCGTCGATCGCGCCCTTAACCAGTGTCTTGTTGTCGACCGGATCGACATAATCGGCCTTCACCCGGTTGAAGACGTCCATGAACAAGTCGAGGTCGCGATAGCTGTTGGTGTCCACTTCGGCCATCGCGCTGGTCGAAACGGGAATCAGCGCCATCGCGCCGACAATGGCGGTAGCCTGCAGGAGCGGACGGTACATGGATACGCTTTCGAGAATGAAACGGAACGGTTGTATCATGGGCTGTTACCCTGTTTCCCGGGCTGGATCAAAGCGCAGTTTGCGTAATACTCATCCCATCAGTCCGGTCATGTCGACGGGCACGTCCTTGCGCCGCAGTTCGACGGTGATGCGCGGCGCATCGGTTTGCGGCGCGGCGCCGATGGCCGCGCCCTGCCGCACGGTGTCGCCGCGATGCACCGATATCGCTCCAAGCCCGGTAATCGCCGTCGTCCAGCCCTTGCCATGATCGATGATGACGACATTTCCGAACGAGCGGAATTGCCCGGCATAGCGCACCGTGCCCGCGGCGGGAGCGATCACCTTTGCCCCCGGCCATGTCGCCAGCGTCAGGCCGCGTGACCGAACGCCATTGGCCGAAACCTCACCCAACCCGGTCTTCAACTGCCCGACCACCGCGAGCAGATAGGGCGAGCGGTCCGCTTCACGCGGGTCGCGGCCGGCATCGCTTTCGTCGGGCCGGGGCAGTGGACCGGGAAGCGCGGCCAGCGCTTCGCGCGTATCGGCTTCGTCGCGCGATATCTGCATCTGATCGACCAGATCGCGCGCGCGTTCGCCCAGCGCGATCGCATGGTCCGATTCGAACATCGCGCGGCGGTCAAGCTCGGCCGAGCGCGCACGGTGCCGCGCCTCCAGCTTGGTAAAGGCAAGCCGTTGCTGTTCCAGATCGTCGCGGCTCTCGTCCAGGCTGGCCACCGCCAGCGCAGCCTGGCCGCGAAGCGTGCGCACATGGGCGATTTCCTGTCGAACGGCATCGGTGCGCGCCTTCACCACCGGCATGATCGTGCCCAGCATCGCGCGGACATGCACCATGTCACGCGTCGAACCGGGCTGCACCAGCGCGACGAATTGCGGGCGGCGCGCCATTGCTTGCAGCGCCGCGATCAGTCGCGCGATCGGCCCCTGCCGTTCGGCGAGTTCGCCGCGCCGCGCCGCCAGCCGCTGGCGAATGATCGCGATTCGTGCGCGTGCCGCCGCGATGTCGAGCTTGGCCGCCTTGATCCGCTCGGCGACGGCGGCCTGTTCGGCCTTCGCTCTGGCCGCCTGATCGCGTTCGGCATCGGCCGCGCGTTGAAGATCGGTGGAGCGTTTGCGCGCTGCCTCGGCATCGCGCTTGGCCGTCGCCAGCCGCATCTGCTGATTGTCGGGCGCGCTCGGCTGGGCGCGCAGCATCGTCGCGGCGCCGCTGGTCAGCGCAATCGCCGCGCCCGCCGCCATGATGATCCGGCCGCCCTTCATGCGCATCAGCCTTCGCGATGATAGGGGTGGTTGGCAAGGATGCTGGTCGCGCGCCACAATTGCTCGGCCAGCATCGCGCGCGCCAGCATATGCGGCCAGGTCAGCCGGCCGAACGACAGCAGCAGGTCGGCCCGGCTGCGCGCTTCGTCATCGAAGCCATCGGCCGCGCCCAGCATGAAGCGCGCTTCGCGCATGCCATCGTCGCGCCAGCGGCCCAATATTCCGGCAAATTCCATCGAAGGCATATCGCGCCCGGTCTCGTCGAGCAGGATCAGCCGTCCGGGCGTATCCATCGCCGGTATCCTGCCCCCCTGATCGGGCAGTTCGGTGATCCGCACGTCCCACGCGATGCGCTTTACATAGCGCTGGACGATATCGCTTTCCGGGCTGCGGCCGATCTTGCCGCGCGCGACGATATGCAATCGCATGACGGTTCGCGCGGCGAGCGGGTCAGGCGGTACCGGTCGGCGATTCCTCACCGAACGACCACATCCGTTCCAGATTATAGAAGCTGCGCACTTCCGGGCGGAACAGGTGGACGATGACATCGCCCGCGTCGATCAATACCCAGTCGGCGGTCTGCAGCCCTTCGACACGCGGGCTGCGGCCGAACTCGGCCTTGATCTTTTCGGACAATTTGCTTGCCATCGATGCGACTTGCCGGCTCGACCGGCCTGACGCGATCACCATGTGATCGGCGATGCTGCTTTTGCCCGCGAGCGGGATCGAAACCGTCTCCACCGCCTGATCGGCGTCGAGCGAATCGATAACGAGTTTGTGCAGCGCCTCGGCATCCTCGGTGCCGGGCGACGGGGTCACATTGGGAGATGCGGCCAAGGTTGCTCCTAGGGGTTCGCTAAATCGGTGCATTTGACATGGGACGGCGAACATTGCCGGTGCCAGGCAGGGTTGGCGGCGCGAATGGCGGTCGCCGAAGTCGGATCGGGGCGAAAGCGCAAGCGCACGAGGGCCGGCAATCTCCACTTGGTCCAGTTCTTTGCCTGGCCTGCGGGCCGCACGAAGCGCCGCAGCCAACCCATCGCAGGATTTGCGTGGGCACAACGATCATACCCCGGACGCGCGATAACCGCAATCGGCACCGTGCGCGCAATTTTCCGCCAGTCGCGCCAGCGATGGAACTGGTCGAGATTGTCGCCCCCCATCAGCCATACGAACCGGTAGCGGGGGTAGCGGCGGACCAGCCGGGCCAGCGTATCGGCGGTATAGCGGGTGCCGAGCGTCCTTTCGATTCCGCTTGCCCGGATTGGCGCGCGCCGGGCAAGCGCGCGCGCCGATGCCATGCGCGCGGCAAAGGGCGCCATATCGTTCGCGCTGTCCTTCAACGGATTGCCGGGTGACACCAGCCACCACACCTCGTCCAGGCCGAGCGAATCGATCGCGGCGAGCGAGATCGACCGATGCGCGTCATGCGCCGGGTTGAACGATCCGCCCAACAGGCCGATCCGTCCGCCTCGCGCTTTGCTCCCCATTGCGCCGCCGGTCCTCAGTCGTCGTCGGGGGCGGGCGGCTGACCCGCCTGTCCGCCGCTGCGATATCCGCCCTGCCGTTCGATCATCCAGCCGGGATATTCGGCGGGCAGGCGGCTGACCTTGTCGAGCGTTGCGAGTTCGTCGTCCGACAGGCGAAGCTCGGCGGCGGCAAGATTGTCCTCAAGCTGGTCGATCCGCTTGGCCCCCATGATCACGCTGCTGACATGCGGCTGGTGGAGCAACCAGCCAAGCGCGACGCGCGCCATCGAAACATCGTGGCGCTTGGCGATCGGCTCCATCGCGTCGAGAATGCTGTCGCCGCGCGCCGTATTGACGGGCGGAAAATCGAATTGCGCGCGGCGTCCGTCCTTCGCATCGCCGCGATATTTGCCCGACAGATAGCCCCCGGCGAGTGGCGACCAGACCATCAGCCCGACATTTTCGGACCGCATCATCGGCACAACCTCACGCTCCAGATCGCGGCCGACAAGCGTGTAATAGGATTGCACACTGGCAAAGCGCGCCAGCCCTTCGCGATCGGAAATGCCCAGCGCCTTCATGATCTGCCACGCCGCCCAGTTCGATACCCCGATATAGCGGACATGCCCCTGCCGGACGAGATCGTCGAGCGCGCGCAGCGTTTCCTCAATCGGGGTCAGGGGATCGAAACCGTGAATCTGATACAGGTCGATATGATCGGTGTTCAGGCGTTTCAGGCTCGCCTTGGCCTGATCCATGATGTGCCCGCGCGATGCGCCGCGATCGTTCGGGCCGTCGCCCATCGGCCCCAGCACCTTGGTGGCGAGCACCACATCCTCGCGCCGCAGGCCGAGATTGCGGATCGACTGGCCGGTGATTTCCTCCGACAGCCCTTCGGAATAGACGTTCGCGGTGTCGATGAAGTTCACGCCCGCATCGATCGCGCGGCGCATCAGCGCATCGGCATCGTCCTGCCCGACCTGTCCCACCGCCTTGAAGAACCCCTTGCCGCCAAAGGTCATGGTGCCAAGGCACAGCTCGGAAACAAGAAGGCCGGTACGGCCGAGCTGGTTGTAGCGCATGGAATGGCTCCTTTGGATTACGGCGTGGGAAAGCGGCGAAGCGGCTTGCTCGCACGCGCACAAAATGGGGACCGGACACGAAAGCGGCAAGGGATCGCCCCTTGCCGCCTGTCGTTCGCGTGCCGGAAAAACCGAGCGGGATGTGCTTATGGGCGGGTTTGCCCCGATCCCAGCACCACCCATTTATACGTGGTCAGCCCTTCCAGCGCGACGGGACCGCGTGCGTGCAATCGGCCGGTCGAAATGCCGATTTCGGCACCCAGCCCGAATTCGCCGCCATCGGCGAACTGGCTGGAGGCATTCCACATTACGATCGCCGAATCGACGCGGTTGATGAATTTCTGCGCGGTCGCTTCGTCGCCGGTCACGATCGCGTCGGTATGGCCCGACGAATGGCCCTCGATATGAGTCAGTGCATCGTCAACGCCGTCGACGAATTTCACCGCGACGATGGGCTCCAGATATTCGGTGTCCCAATCCTCGTCATTCGCCTGTTTGGCATTGTCGATCAGCTTCACCGCATCGGCATCGCCGCGAATTTCGCAGCCCGCATCGGCAAGGCCCTGAACCACCGACTTCGCCTCGGCAAAGCCACGATCGATCAGCAGTGTTTCCATCGCACCGCACACGCCGGTGCGACGCATCTTCGCATTGACCGCGATTTCGCGCGCCATCGCCGGGTCCGCCTTCGCATCGATATAGGTGTGATTCATGCCGTCGAGATGCGCGAGAACAGGCACCTTCGCCTCGTTCTGAACGCGCGCGACCAGGCTCTTGCCGCCGCGCGGCACGATCATGTCGATCAGCCCGTCGGCTTTCAGCATCGCGCCCACCGCCGCGCGATCGGTGGTGGGGACTAGCTGAACCGCATCTTCGGGAAGCCCTGCTTCGCGAAAGCCGCGGACCAGCGCCGCATGCACCGCGCGGTTGCTTTCGACCGCTTCCGAACCACCGCGCAGGATCGCCGCGTTGCCGCTCATCACGCACAAAGCGCCGGCGTCGGCGGTGACGTTGGGACGGCTTTCATAGATGATGCCGATCACCCCGATCGGAATACGCACGCGGCGCATCTTCAATCCATTTGGCTGGGTGTGTTCGGAGATGACGTCGCCAACCGGATCGGTCAATTTCGACACTGCCTCAACCCCGGCGGCGGTGCCTTCGATCCGCGCATCGTCCAGCTTCAGCCGGTCAAGCATGGCGGCAGAAAGCCCTTTCGCCTTGCCGTTTTCCATGTCCTTCGCATTGGCGGCCTTGATCGCGTCGGCATCGGCGCGAATCGCATTGGCTGCCGCCGCCAGACCCTTGGCCTTTTCCGCGCTCGACATCGTCACCAGCGTCTTGGCGGCGGCACGGGCGCGCCTGCCCATATCGGCAATCAGCGCTTCGGGGTCGTCGGTTATTGGCATGGTCGTCACGGTGGCGTTCATAAGGTTCCTCTG
The DNA here is from genome assembly GCF_019351405.1 of Stakelama flava. Taxonomy (GTDB): domain Bacteria; phylum Pseudomonadota; class Alphaproteobacteria; order Sphingomonadales; family Sphingomonadaceae; genus Sphingomonas; species Sphingomonas flava_A. Next base: position 1,397 of record NZ_JAHWZX010000015.1, on the reverse strand, counting down.
CTGATTGTGCTGCTTTGTCTGCTCGCTCGATCAACGCGACAAAGCGTGATATTTATCCGCTCCATGAGCGGGGGAATGGAAGCAGCCGGCGATATCGCCACCGGCGCGCTTATCGGGCGCGTATTCGAACCATCGCATGGCGAAGGCGGCGCGGACGGGGGCAGCGGGCTTTGCCTCAACTGCGGCACCGCGCTGATCGGTTCGCATTGCCATCGCTGCGGCCAGCACGCCCATGTCCATCGTACGCTCGGCGCTATCGGTCACGAGATACTACATGGGGTCGTTCATTTCGAAGGCAAGCTCTGGCGCACCCTGCCGCTGCTCGCCTGGCGTCCCGGCGTCCTCACCCGCCGCTATATTGCGGGCGAGCGCGCGCGGTTCGTGTCGCCGATGGCATTGTTCCTGTTCTCGGTATTCGTGATGTTCGCGGTATTCTCGATCGTCGGGCTGCAACCGCCCGCCGATCTGGGCGCGCCGGCCGCGCTGACCGACAACCGGCTGCACCTTCGGATCACGGAGCAGCGCGGCATGCTCGAACGCTCGCTTGCCGACCTTCGCGTCGAACGCGGGCGGACCGCCGACGGCACCGAGCGCGCACAGCAACTGGACGCCCGCATCGCGCAGCAGGATTCCGAACTGTCGGGGCTTGGCAATGCCGAAACATTGCAGGGCGCGGTTACCGGCGACAAGGTGGAAACGGGATCGCACTGGCTTGATCACGGGATCGAGAAATGGCAAAAAAACCCCGGCCTTATGGCGTACAAGCTGCAATCGAGCGGCTATAAATTTTCCTGGCTGCTGATCCCGCTGTCGCTGCCCTTCATGTGGCTGCTGTTCTTCTGGCGGCGCGATATTCCGATCTACGACCATGCCGTGTTCGTGACCTATTCGATCGCGTTCATGTCGCTGATGTTCATCGTGCTGACCATTGCGGGCGCGCTGGGGGTGGGCGGCGGCACGCTGACGCTGATCGGCGGCACGGTCGCCATCTGGCACATCGCGCGCCAGCTGCGCGGCGCCTATCGCCTCGGCCCGGTCGGCACGGTCATCCGCACCGTCATCCTGCTGATATGCACCACCATCGTCATGGCGCTGTTCTTTTTCGCGCTCCTCGCACTCGGCTTCGGCTGACGCAGGGCTGATCAGTCCGGGCAGAACGGGACAGGGCGCGCTGATGCCCCGTTATTGCGAACGCGGTGAAGCAATCCAGCGCTACGCTCTCGCGCCTAGGCTGCGTGGACAAGTGCCAACCTCACCGAACGTCCGACTAGGGTGGATTGGAGACAGACGGGTTTTAGGAAACACCGGGACGATAGCTGCCTAGCGTCTCACTGTCCTGATCTCGCATCATACTCGCGGCGCGCGGCTTCCATGGCCGGCCAGTTCTCACCGATCCA
>NZ_JAHWZX010000014.1:2180-87057 GCF_019351405.1 Stakelama flava | reverse complement strand
GTCACCTCAAGATCAACCGGGCCATCGCCACCCGCTACGACCAACTGACCAGCAGCTTCCTCGGCATGGTCCACGTCGCCACCGCCAGATACTGGCTCAAATTTGTCCACGCCGCCTAGTCCCATAAGAAGCCGGCAACGCCGGCCGAGCGTATCGCATCGACCGCGCGCTTACCTATTCTTCCTGTAGCCATTTTCGAGCCTCCCGCAGGTGCTTTCCAGCAATCACCCAGCAATCACCGAAGCGGAAAAAGCCGCCAAGAGACTGCAAGTGTAGCGCAGTGAGGCTCAGAAAAAATCCGAAAAATCAACGCTATGCTACGCCTCAGTACGCTTCCAGCGAAAATACCAGACCTCATGCCCCTTGATGCGGGCCTTTCGTTCGTAGCGGGTTTCGGGCCAGTCGGCGGGGCGGTTCAGGAAATCGCCCGGCGTTTTTGCCTGCCACTCAAAGTCGCGCCGCTGGTTCATCACCATCATCGACCAGCGGCAATAGGTCGGGTCGTCTGTGCCGAGCCGGAATTCGCATCCCGGTTTCAGCTTCGCCGCGATCATGTCGATCGGGCCGTGATTGACCATTCGGCGTTTGGCGTGGCGCGCCTTGGGCCATGGGTCTGGGTGGAGCAGATAGACGCGGTCGAGCGATGCATCTGGCAGGCGTTCAAGCACCGCAAGCGCATCGCCCAGGTGCAGCCGCACATTCGTCAGTTCCCGATCGCGGACATGGCCCAGTGCGCCAACCATTCCGTTCAGAAATGGCTCGCATCCGATAAAGCCATGTTCCGGCCGCGCGCTCGCCTGTCCGGCAAGATGCTCCCCCGCGCCAAACCCGATTTCGAATTCCAGCGGGCGGTTGTCGCCAAACAGGACTTCGGCATTCAGAGGACCGGTTTCGGGAACGCTGAGTTCGGGAAGCAGCGTCTCGACCAGATGCGCCTGGGCGTCGCGAAGTTTATGGCCTTGGCGGCGGCCGTACAGGCGGCGGATCGTGCTGGGATCGTTCATGGCCGGGGCAACAGCATAATTTGGTCGCTTTGATAAGCCGTCGCTGTGCCGGGTGGTGGGGTGCGGCGCAAAAACTCGACTGGTCGTATGCAGGAAACGCTCGCACGCGTCGATCAGCCTGATCGATTTTTTCGCATGAACTTAGCGCTTTGCCCGCTGTTGGGCGAGCGGGGAACACAGCTTCAGGCCAAAAGGAAATTGCGAATGACCGACGACCTTAACCTCGACAAGGGCGGCGCGCCGCATCAGACCACCGAACAGGGATATGAAACGATGACGACGTCGCAGGGCGTTGCGGTTTCCGATGACCAGAACCATTTGAAGGCGGGCGCGCGCGGCCCGATGCTGATGGAGGATTTCCATTTTCGGGAAAAAATCTTCCATTTTGATCACGAGCGCATCCCTGAGCGCGTCGTCCATGCCCGCGGCTTCGGCGCGCACGGCTATTTCGAACTGACCGACGATTGTTCGGATGTGTCGATGGCGCACATCTTCAACCATGTCGGCGAAAAGACGCCGGCCTTTGTGCGGTTCTCCACCGTTGCGGGAAACAAGGGGTCCCCCGATCTTGCCCGCGACGTTCGTGGTTTCGCGGTGAAGCTGTACACGCAAGAGGGCAATTGGGACATTGTCGGCAACAACATTCCCGTCTTCTTCATTCAGGATGCGATCAAGTTCCCCGATCTGATCCATTCGGCCAAGCAGGAGCCCGATCGCGGATTCCCGCAGGCGCAAACGGCGCATGACAATTTCTGGGACTTTGCTTCGCTAAGCCCCGAATCGATGAACATGATCATGTGGATCATGTCCGATCGCACGATCCCACGTTCCTTCCGTTTCATGGAAGGGTTCGGCGTCCACACGTTCAAGCTGGTCAATGCCGAGGGCAAGCCGACGTTCGTCAAATTCCACTGGAAGCCCAAACAGGGGCTTCAGTCGGTCGTCTGGAACGAAGCGGTGAAGACCAACGGTGCCGATCCCGATTTCCACCGCCGCGATCTGTGGGACGCGATTCAGGCGGGCGATTATCCCGAATGGGAGCTTGGCCTGCAATTGTTCGACGAGGACTTTGCGGAGAAGTTTGACTTCGACGTGCTCGACGCAACGAAGATTATCCCCGAAGAACTGATTCCGATCCGCAAGGTCGGGCGGCTGGTTCTCGACCGTGTGGTTGATAATTTCTTTGCCGAAACCGAACAGGTCGCCTTCTGCACGCAGAACATCGTCCCCGGCGTCGATTTCACCGACGACCCGCTGCTTCAGGGACGCAATTTCTCGTACCTTGATACACAGATAAAGCGGCTGGGTTCGCCCAATTTTACCCATATCCCCGTCAATGCGCCGAAATGTCCGTTCCGTCATTTTCAGCAGGACGGCCATATGGCGATGCACAACCCGAAGGGGCGCGCCAATTACGAGCCCAATAGCTGGGGCACCGAAGAAGGCGGCCCGCGCGAAAATCCGCAAAAGGGATTCAAGTCGGTTCCGCAGGAACTGGAAGGTCCCAAACTTCGCGTGCGGTCGGAACGCTTCGCCGATCATTATAGCCAGGCCCGACAATTCTATATCAGCCAGACCGAGGTCGAGCAGGCGCATATCGGTCAGGCGCTGGTGTTCGAATTGTCGAAGGTCGAAACGCCGGTGATCCGTACGCGGATGGTTTCGCACCTGCGTAACATCGATGAATCGCTCGCCAATATGGTCGCCGACGGCCTTGGCATCGAATTGCCCGATCCGGCGACGCCGGCCAAGGCACCGATCACCGATCTGCCGCCATCCGAACCGCTGAGCATCGTCAAGAACGGCCCGAAAAGCTTCAAGGGGCGCAAGCTCGGCATTCTCGTCACCGACGGGGCGGAAGCATCGCATTTCGAAGCGCTGAAAAAGGCGGTCGAGGCCGAAGGCGGCATGATCGAACTGATCGCGCCAAAGGTCGGTGGCGTCACCTTGTCGAACGGCAAGGCGATGCCCGCCAAGCAGAAGATCGACGGCGGCCCGTCGGTACTTTATGATGCGGTGGCGCTGCTGATTTCGGAAGAAGGCGCGCAAAAGCTGAAAAACGACGCGCCGACCCGCGATTTCATCGCCGATGCCTTCGCGCACCTTAAATTCATCGCCTATTGCGAACCGGCAATGGCGGTGATGGAAAAGGCCGGTATCACTGAAAGCCTCGACGATGGCTGCGTCAAACTTTCGGGCGACAAAGATGCCAAAAGCTTTGTCGACAAGCTGTCTCAGCTACGGATGTGGGCGCGCGAGCCGAAAGTGGACGTAGACGCTTGAACGAGGACCGGCCTTTCGCGGATATCGAAAAGGCCATGCAGGAGGCCGCTGCACGCGAGGATTTCGCTGCGGCGGCCAACCTGCGCAATCGCCTGATGATCGCTCGCCAGACGGGCAGAGACCCGGGCGAGGGCGACTATTCCGGGATCACCCGGCAACAGCCCGGAAAGATGGGGCTGGGCAGCCAGGCGCCGGGACGATCGCGGCCGAAGGGATGGAAGCCGCCGAAAAAGCCCGATCCGATGACCGGCGGAAGAGGCAGCGGACACTAGCAGCGGCTATATCGCCTGCTCCAATCCGCATGGCTCGCGGTCCATCTGCGCTTCCGGTATTGCCGCTTTTTTAACATTCTCGATGCAAGCTCCTGAATCGGCGAGGGAACGGGAGCGGTTGATGCTGGGCAAGTGGTTGCGTGAACGTCGACGCCGCGCGGCCGCGCGTCAGTTGGGTGTCGGCCCGGACGCGCCGCCCACGCCCTCGCTGCAACGGCTGGCTGATCGCGCGGCGCTGGCGTTCGACGCGGAAATGGCGGCCGTTTCGATCATCGAAGGCAATCACCAATGGTTCAAGGCGAGTCACGGCGTCGATGACGGCGGAGAACCGAGCGAGCGCAGTCAGAGTTTCTGCACCCATACGATCGAAGGCGACGGCCTGTTCGAGGTCATCGACCCGCTTGGCGATTTGCGATTCGCGACGTCAACCTGGGTCACCAGGGAATCGGGGCTTCGCTATTATATCGGTGCGCCGCTGCGCCTGCGCGATGGATTGACGGTCGGCGCGCTATGCGTGCTTGATACGAAAACGCATAGTCCCGCATCGGCAGATCAGCGCGCCTATCTTCTCGCGCTTGCTCGGCAGGCGAGCAGCGAAATCGAAATCCTCTCCTATTCGCGCAGGCACGCGGTCGCATGAGTGAAGTGGCGCTGTGCATCGTGCAGGATCACGATCCATGGCTGCTTGTGCTCGCCGTCGTGACCTGTCTGGTCGGCTCGACGGCAACCGCGCATCTGTTTGCGCGGTTTCGCGCCATGAATAGCGTGCGTCGCTATGGCTGGATGATGCTGTGTTCGGTCAGCGCAGGCACCACCGTATGGTGCACGCATTTCATTGCTATGATGGCCTATATCACGGCAGCACCGGTGTTTCTCGATCCAATGCTGACGCTCGTATCGCTGTTGATCGCGGTGTGCGCGGCAGTACCGGGAATCGCGCTTGCCAGTGCGCGCCGGCCCGCGGCGGGCCTGTGTGGCGGAGGAATCGTGGGACTGGCGATGTCCGCGATGCATTATACGGGGATGCGGGCCTATCGCATCGACGGATTGGTCGAATGGGATTGGCGCTACATCGCGGTCTCGCTGGTTTTTGCAGCGGTATTTTCCGCGCTCGCCTTCCATCTGCTTCGCCGCGCCACGCACGCCGCACTGATGGGCGGGGCGTTGCTGTTCGGGCTCGCGCTCGTCCTGCTGCACTTCACCGGCATGACGGCGATGCATGTGTCGGTGCTCGATCTGCACGAGCGCGGTCTGGGCGACACGGCGATGGAGGCGCTTGCCATCGCGACGTCGCTTGCGGCGTTGCTGGTCGTCGGCTGTGCGGTCATCGCCGCGCTTATCGACCGCCAAGGGCAGGAGGAGACGTTTCGGCGGCTGCGCCGCATGGCGCTTCACGATCCGCTCACCGATCTTCCCAATCGTGCGCGTTTCAACGAGGAACTGACCGATCGCCTGCGCCATGGTGAACGGGATTCGCATCTTGCCGTAGTCATGATCGATTTGTCGCGGTTCAAATCGGTCAACGATATCTACGGCCATCAGGGCGGCGATCAGCTGCTCGTGGCGCTGGGCGCGCGATTTGCGGGCGCGTTGCACGATGGTGAACGGATCGCGCGAATGGGTGGCGACGAATTTGCGGCGCTGCTGTCCTATGACCGGCGAGAGGAGGTCGACGCGTTTCTGGAACGGGTGCGCGGATGCCTGGATGAACCCTTCGCCTTTGAACGATTCAACGTGTCGGTCAGCGCGAATATCGGGGTCGCGCTTGCCCCCGAAAACGGCACCGACGCCGATGTGCTGATGGCGAATGCCGATCTTGCTATGTACCGCGGCAAGGCGGCGCGATCGGCGCTTCCATGCTTTTATGACCAGACGATGGACGAAGCGATGCGCGATCGCCGCGCGCTGACCAGCGATCTTCGCGCTGCGATCGGCACGTCGCAGTTCGTCCTGCACTATCAGGTTCAGGCGCGGATCGCGGAAGGAGAGATCAGCGGCTTCGAAGCGCTGGTGCGCTGGAACCATCCGACACGCGGATTCGTCTCGCCCGCCGATTTCATTCCGCTGGCGGAGGAAAGCGGCCAGATCATTCCGCTGGGAAGCTGGATTTTGCGTCAGGCCTGTTTCGAGGCGGCGTTGTGGCCCAACCGGCATATCATATCTGTCAATCTTTCCCCGCTGCAACTGGCCGATCCGATGCTGGTCGACATCGTTCGCGATGCGCTGAACGACAGCGGCCTGCCGCCGGCGCGACTGGTGCTCGAACTCACCGAAAGCGCGATCATCCGCGACCGCGAATTCGCGCTGAAGACGCTGGGCGCGTTGCGCGACATGGGGATTGCGCTGGCGCTCGACGATTTCGGGATCGGCTATTCGTCGCTTGACGTGCTGCGCGCTTTTCCCTTCGACCGGATCAAGCTCGATGCGTCATTCGTGGCGGAGATCGAGCGAAGCGAACAGGCGGTGGCGATCCTCAATTCGGTGGCGGTGCTTGGCAATTCGCTGAAAATGCCCGTTCTTGCCGAAGGGATCGAGCGGCCGGGCCAGTTGCGAATCGTGGCGCAGCAGGGATGTTCGGCGATCCAGGGATATCTTATCGGCAAGCCTATGCGAACACTGGCGGACCCGCAGATGGTGCGCCGCGCGATCCTGAACGTGGTGCGCGGCGACGGTGATGTGACGATGGTCGCCTGATGCGCGGCAGGTGACTCAGCCATATGTGAAAAAGGGCGACAGTCCCCAACGACCGCCGCCCCGTCTCGTTTAGCGGATGACCGCGCCGCTTATCCGGCGGTTTCGGCCATCAGCGCGTTTTTCAGGTCCTCGACCAGATCGGTGCGTTCCCATGGGAAGGCATCGCCCTCCGCCTTGCGCCCGAAATGGCCGTATGCGGCCGAATTGCGATAGATCGGTTTGTTGAGCTGAAGATGCGTTCGGATGCTGCGCGGGGTAAGGCCGCCCAGCTTCGGATTGGCGCGAATCGCGTCTTCGATGCGTTCCTCGTCCACCTTGCCCGTGCCATGCGTGTCGACATAGATCGACAGCGGCTTGGAAACGCCGATGGCATAGGCGAGCTGGATCGTGCAGCGCCGCGCAAGCCCCGCTGCGACGATATTCTTGGCAAGATAGCGGGTAATATAGGCCGCCGAGCGATCGACCTTGGTCGGGTCCTTGCCCGAGAACGCACCGCCGCCGTGCGGAGCCGCGCCGCCATAGGTATCGACGATGATCTTGCGCCCGGTAAGGCCCGCATCGCCGTCGGGGCCGCCGATTTCGAACGTGCCCGTCGGGTTGATGTGATATTCCGTTTCGTCCGACAAAAGTTCGGAGGGAAGGATGTCGGCGATGACAGCCTTCACATAGTTTTTCAGTTCGGCCTCCTTCTCGCCCTTGTCATATCCCGGCGCGTGCTGGGTCGATACGACGATTGCGGTGCAGGCCACCGGGCGGTCGTTTTCGAACCGCAGCGTTACCTGGCTTTTGGCATCGGGTTCCAGAAACGGGGCCTTGCCTGATTTGCGGTCGGCGGCCATGCGCTGAAGGATCTTGTGGCTGTAATCCAGCGTGGCCGGCATCAGGTCGGGGGTGTCGGCGACGGCATAGCCGAACATGATCCCCTGATCGCCTGCGCCTTCGTCCTTGTTGCCGCTGGCATCGACGCCTTGCGCGATATGTGCGGACTGGCCGTGGAGGAAATTCTCGAACTCGAACGTCTTCCAGTGAAAACCGTCCTGTTCGTACCCGATGTCCTTAACGACGTTGCGGACGGTCTGTTCGATCTCGTCCAGCGCGCCGTCGGCCCATTCGCCGTTTTCGTACACGCCCTTGCAGCGGATCTCACCCGCCAGCACCACGCGGTTCGTGGTGGTCAGCGTTTCGCAGGCGATACGCGCTTCGGGGTCTTTCGACAGGAACAGATCGACGATCGCGTCGGAAATCTGGTCGGAAACCTTGTCGGGATGGCCTTCCGACACCGATTCGGACGTGAAGAGGTAGCTAGAACGCATGCAATTCCCTCTGCTCTGGCATGAATCCGGGCATTGGGCCGGATATAAAGAATTCGTTATATGACGATCTAGTGGTTTCGGCGGCGAATGGCAACGCCCGCCAGCGCAAACAGTCCGGCGGTAAGGAAGGCCATCCAGTTGCCCATGCGAGCGAATATGGTGGGTGCTCGCGGTTGCGGCAGGACGGCATCGGCAACGCCGGCGACATGGCGCGGGACCATTGAAACCAGCCGTCCGTCGGCGTCGATCACCGCCGAAATACCGGTCGGCGTTGCGCGCAGGATCGGAATACCTTCCTCGATCGCGCGCATCCTTGCCTGGGCGAGGTGTTCGGGCGGGCCCCAATTGCCGAACCAGGCGTCGTTCGACGGATTGAACAGGAAATCGGGCCGGTTTTCGGCATCGACCACTTGGCCCGAAAAGATGATTTCGTAGCAAATCTGAACGCCCATCTTCCCAAATCCGGGAATGTTTGTCGTCGCGGGGCCGGGGCCGGGGATGAAATCGATATCGCCCATCACCAGCCGCGCAACGCCCAGCGGCGACAGCAGCGAGCGCATCGGCAGATATTCGCCATAGGGGACGAGATGCGCCTTGTCATACCGCCCCGCGATCTTCGCGTCCGGCGTCACGACGAAGGCGGAATTGCCCGCACCCGTCAGCTTTCTCTGCCTGTCGAAGAACAGCGCATTGCCGCTGACCAGCGCGACATCGCGCGGGCCCAGCACGCGCGCGATGCGATCGCGCACCACCTTCGGATCGCCCTGCCAGTACCATTCGCGCGGATAGCCGTCCTCGATATAATAATCGACCATGCCCTCGGGCCAGGCGATCAGTCGCGGCCGGTCACCCGGATCGCCCGACAGCGCCAGCAGCCGCGACAGAACGCGGGCGGCGTGGTCGGGCTCGTGCGTCGCTTCCTGCCCGATATCGGGTTGTACGACGCGGACCAGCGGCTGGGTGGCGGGCGGCGGCGGCATCCGGTCGAGCGAGCCGGTAAACCCCATGGTCAGCAGCGCGAGCGTGGTGACCAGCGGCATGCGCCAGCGGCGATGCGCGAGCAGTAGCAGCGCCCCCGCCGCCAGGATTGCGACACCGGACAAGGCGTAGGTGCCGATCAGCCCCGCCGCCTGCGCCACGCCCCATACCGGCAGCCAGATCATACCAAGCGGATTCCAGGAATAGCCGGTGAACATTTCCGCGCGCAGCCATTCGGCAACGATCCACGCGGCCGCCGCAATCAGGACGAAGGCAGGGCCGGGGGCACCGGCGCGGCGACCCCAGCGCCAGGCAAGCCCGCCCGCCAGCATCGGATAGACGGCAAGATAGAGCGCCAGCAGCACGACCGCGAGATAGCCGAGCGCGGGTGGCATCTTGTCCTGAAAATCGAAGGCGTGCTGAATCCAGTTGTTGCCAACCGTGAAGTGCGCGACGCCGAACAGCCAGCTTTTGCGCAGCGCCGATCCCAGCGTCGGCGATTCGTGCACCAGCGCCAGCCACAATGCGAACGCGGCAAGCGCCAGCGGCCACAGGGACCAGGGCGCGAAGCCCGTCGCGGAGACGAACCCCGCGATCAGCGCGGTCCAATAGGGATGACGGAATAGGAAACGCATCATATCGCGCGTGGGTATCGCCGGGATGGGACGGGCTGGCAAGGCAGAGGCGCGAGGGGTGCGCGCGCATCACGTGACCGTGGGGGCTTCCTATCGGGCATCAGCTTCCGCTACCATGGCGGCGATGGCCGATATACGCCCCTTTCACCTTGCCTTCCCGGTCCATGACCTGGCGGCTGCACGCCGCTTTTACGTGGGCGTACTTGGGTGCGATGAGGGACGCAGCGCCGATCGCTGGATCGATTTCGACCTGTTCGGGCATCAGATCGTTGCGCATCTGGATGAAGACGCCGCGCCTGCGCGCGCCAGCAATCCGGTCGACGGCAACAATGTGCCGGTGCCGCATTTCGGCGTGGTGCTGACCATGGCCGACTGGCATGCGCTTGCCGAACGGGTGCGCGATGCCGGAATCGCCTTCGGCATCGAACCGCATATCCGCTTTGTCGGGCAGCCGGGCGAGCAGGCGACGATGTTCTTTCGCGATTTCAGTGGAAACGCGCTTGAGTTCAAGGCGTTTGGCGATGACGCAATGTTGTTCGCGACCTGACAGGAGCCAGACCCGAAATGCCCGATCCCATCACTGTCGATATTCCGCACAAGCTGACCCGCGAAACCGCGCGGGCGCGGCTGGAAGGTGGCATCGGCAAGGTTGCCGACATGATTCCCGGCGGCGCGGTGACCGATCACCGCTGGGAAGGCGACACGGTATTCTTCACTGTGGAAGGGATGGGGCAGCGCGTGGCGAGCCGCATGGATGTCGGCGATGACAAGGTCCATGCCGTGATCGACCTGCCACCGATGCTGGCGCTGTTCGCGAACAAGATTCGCGACAAGCTGACTCGTGAAGGCCCCAAATTACTCAAATGAGGAACCTGTAATGTCCCGCCGCCGTTCATCGCGCCGAAGCAGACGGAGAACCGCACGCGTGAGTGCATTTCAGCGAAAGATGCTGATCACCGCCACTGCCGGCATGGTGTTGGCCATGCCGGTCGGCATGGTGCTGGGCAGTTACACCACGTCGCATATGCGGCGCGATTTCGCCTATGGCTATGACATGCCCGATCCCGATGCCGGGACGGCGCCGTTTCAGTCCGCCGAATATCAGTCGCCCCGACCGAAGCGTTTCGGCCAGGATGCGACCTTTCATGCCGTGGTGAACGGCGATGAAGCCGCCGATTTCGATTCGGTCTATTTCCCCGAAGACGACACTGACGCGGACTGATCCGCCGCGACTCCGCCGGCCCCGGCAGCGCTCACCCGCCAGATCATGTTGCCGACATCGTCCGCCACCAACAGGCCGCCGCGCGGCCCGGTGATGACACCGACCGGCCGGCCGCGCGCATGCCCTTTCGCATCCAGAAAACCGGTGAGCACGTCCACCGGTTTCGCCCCATCGACCGGAAATCCTTCGGAAGAGAAGGGGACGAACACGACCTTGTAGCCCGAAACCGGCTTGCGATTCCACGAACCATGTTCGCCCACGAAAGCGCCGCGCGCAAAGGCGCTTCCCAGATTGGCATCCGCGGCGAAGGTCAGCCCCAGCGGTGCGACATGCGCGCCCAGCGCATAATCGGGCCGCATCACATATTCCATCAGGTCGGGCCGGCGCGGTTCGACGCGGCGATCCTCATACCCGCCCCAATAGCCCCAGGGCCATCCGAAAAAGGCGGCGAAATCGACCTGGGTCAGATAGTCGGGGGGCATGTCGGAACCGAGCATGTCGCGTTCGTTCACCACCGCCCATAGCCGTTTGGTTACGGGATTGATCGCCATGCCATTGGCGTTGCGGATGCCCGACGCCCAGATGCGGAACGTCTTCTTTTTGGGGAATACTTCAAGGATGGTCGCGCGGTTCTTCTCCGCGTCCATGCCGTTGTCGGCGATGTTGGTGGACGACCCGACCGACACCCACAGGCTGTCGTCCTTGGGATTGTACAGCACGTTGCGCGCCCAGTGATCGCCGCCGCCGGGAAGGTCGACGATCTTTTCAGGCTTGGCGGTGATCTTCGTTTCGCCTTCCGCATAGGGAAAGCGCAGCAGCGCATCGGTGTCGGCGACATACAGGTCGTTGCCGACCAGCTCCATGCCGAAGGGCGAGTTGAGGCCGGAAAGGAACACGCTGCGCTGATCCGCCACGCCATCGCCATTGCTGTCGCGCAGCAGGGTGATGCGGTTGGCGGAAGGGACATCCGCGCCCGCCTTCGCCATCAGCTTGTTCATCACCCAACCGGTAATCCCGCCGCCATCGCGCGGCGGTGAATTGGTTTCGGCAACCAGAATATCGCCGTTCGGCAGACGATACAGCCAGCGCGGATGGTCCAGCTTGTCGGCAAACGCCTGAACCTTCATCCCCTTTGCCGGGGTCGGCTTCGTTCCGGCGGGCCATCCGACCGCCTTGGCGATGTCGACGGTGGGCACCACCTCCGCTTGCGGAGCGCTAAGCGCCGGCACCCGGCCCGCAACCGCGTTGACCGGATGTTTGGCGATGTCCGGCTGAAACAGCCAAACCCCCACGCCGATCAGGACGAGCAGGATGATACCGGAGATAATGAAAAAATGTCTGCGCATATCGGCGACGATAGGCGAGCGGGCGGCTGCCGCAAAGCGCGAATCCGGTCCGCCCCGCCGGTTACTCTTCCGCTGTCTCGTCGATTACCGGGGGGTGGAGGCGCAGCCGGGTTACGCGGCGCGAATCGGCTTCGGTGATTTCCAGCCGCCAGCCGCTGTCATGCTCCAGCCATTCCCCCGGTTCGGGGACGTGCCCCGCCAGCACGAAGGCAAGCCCGCCCAGCGTATCGACATCCTCTTCGACCTCGGCCAGCCGCGCGTCCACCGTTTCGGCGACATCCTCCAGCTCGGCCCGGGCGTCCGCCTCCCAAATGCCGTCGTCAAGCGAGACGAGCATTGGCGGCGGTTCCTCGTCATGCTCATCCTCGATATCGCCGACGATCTCCTCAATCAGGTCCTCGATCGTGATAAGGCCTTCGGTGCCCGAATATTCGTCGAGCACCACGGCAAGGTGGGTGTGGCTCTGCTGCATCCGCGCGAGCAGGTCGAGCGCGCCCATTGACTGGGGGACATAGAGCGGCTGTCGGATCAGCGGGGCGATGCTGTCGGGCTGTTCAACACCGGTGGCGAGAATGTTGAACACATCCTTCACATGGATCATCCCGATCACGGTATCGAGATTGTCGCGATACACGGGAAGGCGGCTGTGCCCGGCATCGGCGAACAGCGCGACCATGTCGGCAAAGCTCGTCTGTTCTTCCAAAGCGACCATTTCGCCGCGCGGCACGCCGACATCGCCTGCGTCGCGTTCGCCGAAATGAAGCAGGTTCTTCAGCATCGCCAGTTCGATGGGGGCCAGGTCGCCCGCCACCGGTTCCTCAGCCTCGCGTTCATGCGCGACTATCGCATCCTCGATCCGCTCGCGAAGCGTATCGGCGCTTTCGGCACCGACGAAAAGGGCGCGGATGCCGCGCCATAAACTGCCGCTACTGTCGCCGTTTCCGGCGCTACTTTGGCCCTCTGACATTGGGGGTCTTCAATCCTCGCGCACAGGATAGGGGTCATGCAGGCCGAGCATGGACAGCGCCGCGCGCTCGATATCCTCCATCGCTTCGGCTTCCGCATCCCCCTGATGATCAAAGCCCAATAAATGCAGGCAGCCGTGAACAATCAAGTGGCTGGCATGATCGGCGACCGAAATTTCGCGCGTTTCGGCTTCCGATGCGCACACGCCATGGGCAAGTACGATATCGCCGAGCAGCACTTCGCCGTCGTCGCTGTTCAGCGTAACGGTATCAAGGAGGTCGGGCTGAATCATTGGAAAGGACAATACGTTGGTCGGCTTGTCCTTGTGCCGAAACTGGTGATTGAGCTGATGCACCTCGTCGTTCGAGGTTAGACGCACCGCAATTTCGATCATCGCGGGATCATCGACCCAGGCGGCTTGCGGCGTGCGGGAAATCGCAGCGCGCGCCGCCTCTCCGGCCAGTTTTTCCCAATCGATATCGGCGCTCCACTCGCCTTCGCGCTGGACGGCGACTTCAAGCATCGAAAATTCCCCTGTTCATTTCAATTTACCGCGCATGGTCGGCGCGGGTCTGCCAAATTGCCCGACATGAACGGCGGGCCGTGCGCGATGGTTCAACCATGCTGGCCTTCATACGCTTCGACAATGCGACCGACCACCGGATGGCGCACCACGTCGGCGGCGGTGAAGCGCACCGTTCCGATCCCCTCGACATGCTCCAGACGTCGCACCGCATCGGCCAGGCCCGACGCGGTGTCGCCGCCGGGAAGATCGACCTGCCGGGGATCGCCGCACACCACCATGCGGCTGTTCTGACCGAACCGGGTGAGAAACATCTTCATCTGCGCAGGCGTGGTGTTCTGCGCCTCGTCAAGAATCACGAACGCATCGGCAAGCGTGCGGCCGCGCATGAACGCGATCGGCGCGATCTCTATCTCACCGCTGGCGATCCGCCGTTCGACCTGTTCGGGCGGCATGCAGTCGAACAGCGCATCGTACAGCGGGCGCAGATATGGATCGACCTTTTCCTTCATGTCGCCGGGCAGGAAGCCGAGCCGCTCGCCCGCTTCGACCGCGGGGCGCGACAGGATCAGCCGCTGCACCGATCCGGTAATGAGCTGCGCCACCGCCTGCGCCACCGCCAGATAGGTCTTGCCCGTTCCCGCCGGGCCAAGCGCGAAGATCACGTCGTTCGACACCAGCGCGCGCATATAATGCGTCTGCATCACCGATCGCGGCACGATCGTCTTGCGCCGGGTGCGGATCATGATCGACGGGGGCGTCTGATTGCTTTCGGCGCGGATGATGCCGGCGAGCGTGGGTTCGGCCGACATCGCGATCACCGCGTCGATCAGGCCGGTATCGACCTCTTCACCACGGATCACCCGTGATTGAAGCTCCTGCAGCACCTCGCGCGCGCGACCGACCGATTCGGCCGATCCTTCGATTCCCACCCGGTCGCCGCGTGCGGTGATATAGACGCCCAGCCGCTCCTCCAGCGCGAGCAGATTGGCGTCGAATTCGCCGAACAGGCGGGGCAGGAGTTGCGGTTTGTCGAACGTCACCTCTACCCGGCTGCGTTCGCCGGCCTGGGCAGGTACGGGCTTGCGGCTCATGCAATTCCTTGATGCGATCCCATGGATCAGCGATGCTAACCGCTGGAACGGCGAAGCGGAACCCGCGAAATTCGCTTGCATGCGATACGTGCCGGTCAGCCGTGTTCGGCGATGATCGCTTCGGCCTCGCGCGCTGCATTGCCGACATCGCCGGCCAGCTTTTTCACTTCCGTTGCAACGACCGAAAAGCCGCGTCCCGCTTCGCCCGCGCGAGCTGCCTCGATACTCGCATTCAGCGCCAATAGCCGGGTCTGACCCGCGACTTCGCGAATGGCCGCGACCATCACGCCCACCCGTTCAATCGTTTCCTGCATTTCTCCGCTGCGCCTTTCCAGCGCATCGCGCAGCGATTCGCTTTCGTTGAGCCGTTGCTTCGCCTGCGCTTCCAGCTTCATTTCACGGGTGATGTCGGTCGCGATCTTCATCACGCGGGTAATGCGTCCGCGCGCATCGAAAATCGGGTTGTAACTAGCCTGGATCCAAACCGGATCGCCGTTTTTCGCGCGGCGGCGATAGCGTCCGCTATCAAATTTACCCTGACCCAGCGCCTGCCAGAACGCCTGATATTCCGGGCTTTGCGCCGTACCGGGTTCGCATAGCAGCGAATGGTGGCACCCGATCAGGTCTTCGCGCGTATAGCCGAACAGCGCGAGGAAATTGTCATTCACCGCCACAACCGTGCCGTCGAGCGCGAAATCGATCACTGCCTGTGACCGCTCGATCGCGGCGAGGCGCGAATCGACTTCGGCAACGCGCGCTTTTTCCGCCGTGACGTCGCTCGCGATTTTCAGGATTCGCGCCGGCTTTCCATTGCCATCGAAAATGGGATTATAGGTGGCGTTCAGCCATATTTCGCGACCATCCTTCGCGACGCGGCAATATTCCCCGCGATCGAATTTCCCGCCGCCCAGATTATTCCAGAAGGTGCGATACGAATCGCCGCGCGCATATTCGGAATGGCAGAACAGGCGATGATGCTTTCCGACGATTTCGCCCGCTTCATATCCCGTCAGACCAAGGAAGATCGCATTCGCCCATTCGACCGTGCCGTCGAGCGCGAATTCGATGACCGCGTGCGAACGACAGATCGCATCCCATGCATGGGATGCATCCCGCCTGACCGGCTCGCGGAGCATGACCGCTTCGTTCGATGCACCGGAATCATACGCCATTGATTCGTGGATAGCAGCGCGTGGTTAAACAGCCGTAACCATTATGACCTTCAAGCCGCGGTGCGCACGCGTTCGACACCGGCAAGGCTGTTGGGTCCCGCGCTTTCGATCTCGACCGTCACGATATCGCCGATTGCGGCGTCGGTGACGAGATGCACCGATTGCAGCCAGGGCGATTTGCCGATGAGCTGGCCCGGACGGCGGCCCTTGCGTTCGAGCAGAATTTCGCAGCGCCTGCCGACGCTGTGCGCATTGAACGCCGCCTGTCCCTCGCCGATCGCCGCCTGAAGCCGTTGCAGTCGTTCGTCCGCCACATGCGCCTCGACCGCGTCGTCCATATCCGCCGCCGGGGTGCCGGGGCGCGGCGAATATTTGAAGCTGAACGCATGAGCGTAGCCGACATCAGCCACCAGACTCAGCGTATCTTCGAAATCCTGATCGGTTTCGCCGGGAAAGCCGACGATGAAATCGCCCGACAGCGCGATATCGGGCCGCGCGGCGCGCACGCGATCAAGGATGCGCAAATAGGAATCGCGGCTATGACTCCGGTTCATCGCCTTCAAAATGCGATCGCTGCCCGATTGTACCGGCAGATGCAGATAGGGCATCAGCGTTTCGACCTGCGCATGCGCGTCGATCAGCCCCTGCGTCATGTCGTTGGGATGACTGGTGGTATAGCGGATGCGCGCCAGCCCTTCGATCCTGTCGAGCGCGCGGATCAGCGCGTCCAGCCCGCGCCCGTCCTCCTCCCACGCATTCACGTTCTGTCCCAGCAGCGTGATTTCCTTCGCGCCTGCATCGACAAGCGCCTTCGCCTCATCAACGATCGCATCGAAGGGGCGCGATACTTCGGCGCCGCGCGTATAGGGGACGACGCAATAGGTGCAGAATTTGTCGCATCCTTCCTGCACCGTCAGAAAGGCCGAGGGACCGACCCGTCGGCGGCTGGGCAGCGCGCCAAACTTCGACGCGGCGGGCATGTCGGTGTCGAGCGCCAGTCCGCCCTTCGCCGCTTTCGACACCAGATCGGGAAGGTTGTGATAGGCTTGTGGGCCGACCACCACATCGACCTTCGCGCGGCGGGCGATTTCCGCGCCTTCTGCCTGCGCAACGCACCCGGCCACCGCGATCATCGGCCGGGTGCCGTCGTCGCGACGCAGCCGGCCGATCTCCGAATAGACCTTTTCGGTCGCCTTTTCGCGAATATGGCACGTGTTGAGTACAACGAGATCGGCCGAAGCCGCATCGTCCGCAACTGACATGCCCTGCCGGGCCATCAATTCGCCCATCCTTTCGCCGTCATAGACGTTCATCTGACAGCCGAAGGACTTTACGTGATAGGTTTTGGGAGGTGTCGCCATGGCAGCGCGCTATACGCATTCGCGCCGCCGCGCACAACGCGCCTGCGGTTTCGTTCAGTGGGGGGCGCTGCATCCTTCGCCTCGCCGCGACGGCTGGGCATGGCGCGCGGGATCGTCGGTGCGGCCCGCCCACCAGTCATGGCCGATAAAGTCGGGCATCGTTTCGCCCATGCGCGCTTCGAACGCGTCGCCGATCCGGCGACGCGCCTCCGCCGCGATCGCTTTGCGTCCCGAAAAACCGCGCGGGTCGAACGGATCGAGGAAGACCACGCGCATCACGAAGCTGCCGGCGCTGGCAAGCACGCGGATCACATTGTCCTTGCCACTTTCATCGCCGATCCAGGCGAGATCGCGGCCTTGCGTATCGTAAACGAGCAGGATCGGCTGCACCAAAATTCCGGGCGGCGGCGTTTCAAGCACCTTCAACAGCGGCGATTTGAACGGCAGCAGCGAGACGCCATCGGTGGTCGTTCCTTCGGGAAAGACCGTCACCGCCCAATTGTCGGCAAATGCGTCGCGCACCTGTTCGATCTGATCCGCGACGTGCAGCCGGTTTTCACGCGATATGAAGATTGTGCGGTTCAGCGTGGCGAGCCAGCCGATGACGGGCGCGTCGCGGATTTCGGCCTTGGCGATGAACGCGCTGCCGCTTGCCCCGGCGATGGCGAGTATATCGATCCAGCTGACGTGATTGGAAACATGGAAAGCACCGCGTTTCACCGGCGTGCCGACGCGCTTTACCCGCGCTCCGCAGATCCGCGCGCATATTCCCAGGCACCATCTGGGCCATGGGGAGGGCAGCCGGAAAAGTCGCCAGACACAGTGCAAGGGAACACAAACAAGGGTACAGGCGAGCATCATCGCCAGGCGCAGGCCAATCCGCATCCGGCCGAGCAATGAAACTGGCGGCGGTGCGCCCTCCGCCGCGGCGAACCGCTCAGTTCTTGCGGTTGAGCGAGACCCCATAGAGCTCCATGCGATGATCGACCAGCCGGAAGCCAAGCCGTTCGGCAATCTGTTTTTGCAGCAATTCCAGTTCGGGATCGACGAATTCGATCACCTTACCGGTTTCGACGTCGATCAGATGGTCGTGATGCGCTTCGGGAGCGGGTTCGTACCTCGCTCGCCCATCGCCGAAATCATGCCGGTCAAGTATTCCTGCTTCTTCGAAAAGGCGAACGGTGCGATATACGGTCGCGATAGAAATGCCCGAATCGATCTTCGATGCGCGTTCATAGACCTTTTCCACATCGGGATGGTCTTCCGCTTCGGATAATACGCGCGCAATCACTCTGCGCTGTTCGGTGATGCGCAGGCCTTTTTCATGGCACAGCGCTTCAAGATCAATTTTACGGGCCATCACTTTCCTTCTTGCCCGTCCGATGTAGCGGTGAATTGATCGCGGGAAAAGACCGCGTACGCGTTATCTGTAATCGATTTTTACCGTTACAGGGCGTGGCGCGGTCTTCCATATTCAGCGTTTGCGGCGCTTGGTGCCCAGGCCGATTTTCTTGGCCAGGTTGCGGCGCTGTTCGGCATAGTTCGGCGCGACCATCGGATAGTCGGCGGGCAGATTCCATTTGGAACGATATTCTTCCGGCGTCATCTGATAATGCGTCATCAGGTGCCGTTTGAGCATCTTCAGCTTCTTACCGTCTTCCAGACAGACGATATAGTCGGGCTTCACCGACGAACGAATGGAAACGGCAGGTTCCTGCTTTACTTCGGCTTCCTCTGCTGCGCCCGAAAGACCGGTGAGCGCGCCATGAACATTCTGGATGAGCAGGGGAAGATCGGAAACCGCCACGCTGTTATTGCTGACATGGGCAGCGACGATGTCGGCCGTCAGCGTTACCAGCGTTTCCTGCATATCCGATTGATTATCCATTACTTTCCTCATACTTGCATTGCAAAGGCGGTTACGTAAATCCCCCGCGCATCCCTATCGGCTGTGTTTAGGTGCGATGCAACGATAAAATTGCTGTATTTAGTTTATTCTTGGGACAATGAACGACGGAAAGTCTGGGCATCAAATTGTTCCCCGTCCAGCCCCCGATAATATTTCCGGCGTTCGCCGATCTTGGTAAAACCTTCGCCAACGTATAGTGACACCGCAGGGTTTCCTGCGCGAACTTCCAGATGAAGATTTACAGCGCCGCGTATTACGGCTTCGGCCATTGTCGATCGCACCAGCGCGCGCCCCGTGCCGCGCCGTCGCGCCGAAGGGTCAACGGCAAGCAACAGTAACTCGGCATCGTCAAGGATTACGCGCGCCATGGCGAATCCCAGCGCGCGTTCGCCTTCCTGCGCGATGGTAAGCCATACGCCCGGTAGCGCGAACATGCCCGCGCATTGCGATGGCGTCCATGCTTCGCCGAAGCGTGGATCAAAGGCGGCGGCGGAAAGGCCGTTGACGATGCCCAGATCTTCCACCCCGCCGCCGCGCAGGGTGAGGTTGGCCCGCGTCCTCTTCACACCATCGGCTTTGCATCGGGCGCGCGTCCGTACAACGGCGCGGGGAAAAGCGAGCGAAAATTTTCGGGGAGCAGCAGCGCGCGCGATGCATCGGGCAGGGCTTCGACGACCGGCACCATGGGGTCGATCGCCGACAGGTGCCGTACCCCGCTGCCGACAGCGGTTCGATCGCCCAGTGCGGCGAGTGCATCGGCAGGTTTCAGCGAGGCGAGAGCGCCGGTTTCGCGCAAGGGGGCGGAGGTGAAGTGCTGCATGAAGACTTCACCATGGCCGCCCTCAAGCACGACGGCAAGATCGCTGATAGGTTCGGCGTCGGCGAAGGCGGCGGCCGCGACAAGCGCGGTTGAACTGAACCCGAAAACCTGTGCGCGCCAACCGATGCCCAGCCCGCGTGCCGCAGCCAGGCCGACGCGTACGCCGGTGAAGCTGCCCGGCCCGCAATCGACCAGAATCCGATCCGAACGCCCCTGATCCGGCAGCGCGGCGATCATCGGGATCAGGCGTTCGGCATGGCCGCGCCCCACCACCTGATGGTCGGCGGCAATCACCGAGTCCGCTTCGAAAAGCGCGACCGAGCAGGCGGCGGTGGCGGTCTCTATGACAAGTGTGCGCACGCGGGCAGGGCGATCAGGCGATCCGGTTGAATTTGTCGAAATCGGGGCGGGGGCTGCGATCGAAAACGCTGTCGGGGTCGCCATGGCCGAGCGTTGAGATGAAATTCACCTTCACCTTCGGTTGATCGGCGAAAAAGGCGGCATTCACCTTTTCAGCGTCGAAACCGGACATCGGCCCGGTATCGAGGCCAAGCGCACGCGCCGCGATAATGAAATACGCGCCCTGAAGCGAGGAATTGCGCATCGCATGTTCCTTGCGGCCCGCTTCGTCCCTCAGGAACCAGCTGCGCGCATCGGCATGGGGAAACAGCCAGGGAAGCTGTTCGTGGAAATCCTCGTCCATGCCGATCACGACGGAAACAGGCGCCTTACGGATTTTGTCGGCATTGCTGTCCATCGCGCATGCGGCGAGCTTTTCCTTTGCCGCATCGCTCATGCACCATATGAACCGCGCGGGATGCTGGTTGGCGCTGGTCGGCCCCATTTTCAACAGGTCGTAAATTCCGCGAATATCCGCTTCGCTGACTGGCTGATCGGTATAGCCGTTATAGGTGCGCGCGGTGCGGAAGATCGTGTCCAGCCCGGCCTCGTCAAGCGGCTTGCCCATGGCAGTCATCCTTGTTCAGTATATGTTTTGCGCGAAGGTCAGACCGCGCGTACTTCGGTCACTTCGGGAACATAATGTTTGAGCAGCTGCTCGATTCCCTGCTTCAGCGTCGCGGTGGAGGAGGGGCAGCCCGAACAGGCACCCTGCATCTGCAAAAAGACCTTCCCCTCGTCAAAGCCGCGATACACGATGTCGCCGCCGTCATTCGCGACGGCGGGGCGGACGCGCGTATCGATAAGGTCGCGGATCTGCGCGACGATGTCGGCATCTTCCGGATTTTCGGGAAATTCCACCGCGCCGTCGTCGCCTGGAACCTGAATCCCGGCGGCGCTGCCCTGTTTGAACAGCGGCATGTCGGCGGAAAAATGGTCCAGCAACACCCCCAGTACATCGGGTTTCAGCGCATTCCAGTCGGTGCCGGGCACCGCGGTGACCGAAATGAAATCCTTGCCGAAGAAAACGCCGGTCACATCACCCAGTCCGAACAGCGTTTCGGCGAGTGGCGAAACCTCGGCTTCTTCGGGATTGGCGAAATCACGCGTTCCCGCCTCCATGACGGTGCGGCCGGGAAGGAATTTCAGCGTCGCCGGGTTCGGGGTGGTTTCGGTTTCGATCAACATGGGTGCGCATTTGGGCGCGGCAGTGGCGGCTATCAAGTGCGCGGCGAAGAAACGATTGGTTTCGCGGCTATTGTTTCGCGACCGCGTTCACCGTCCCGGCAAATTCTTCAAAGTCGCGCGCTTCGGTGAAGTCCTTATATACGCTGGCAAAGCGAATATAGGCGACCGAATCGAGCGCCTTCAATCCCGCCATCACCAGTTCGCCGATCAATTTGGCGGGCACTTCGGGATCGCCGCCGGTTTCAAGCTGCCGCTGAATTCCCGATACCAGCTTTTCGACCTGTTCGCGGCCCACCGGACGCTTGCGGCACGCGATCGAAACCGACCGGACCAGTTTGTCGCGATCGAACGGTTCGCGCTTTTCCTCGCTCTTAAGCACGGTCAGATCGCGAAGCTGGATGCGTTCGAACGTGGTGAAACGCGCACCGCACGCCTCGCACTGGCGGCGGCGGCGAATGGCGGTCCCGTCCTCTGTCGGGCGCGAATCCTTTACCTGGCTGTCTTCATGGGCGCAGAACGGGCAGCGCATTCAGTTTTTGCTCCTAATCGCCGCCGCAATGCGCGTCAGCGCATCAAATCGCCATAGATCGGAA
Organism: Stakelama flava; assembly: GCF_019351405.1. Taxonomy (GTDB): domain Bacteria; phylum Pseudomonadota; class Alphaproteobacteria; order Sphingomonadales; family Sphingomonadaceae; genus Sphingomonas; species Sphingomonas flava_A. The sequence continues at coordinate 65,285 of NZ_JAHWZX010000014.1, read as the reverse complement.
AACGATCGCACAGCGCGCGTACGCGCTGCTTCACGTCTTGCTCGACGCGAGGATCGCCATTTTCGCCCTTTTCGGCAAGTCCGTCCAGGACATCGGCGACCATATGGCCGATTTCGTTGAATTCGGCGACGCCGAAACCACGCGTCGTACCGGCGGGCGATCCGACGCGGATACCGCTGGTTTTCATCGGCGGCAGCGGGTCGAACGGCACGCCATTCTTGTTGCAGGTGATCGCAGCGCGCTCCAGCGCCTCGTCGGCGTCCTTGCCGGTAATGCCCAGCGGGCGAAGGTCGACCAGCGCCACATGCGTGTCGGTGCCGCCCGCGACCAGATCGCTGCCGCGCTCCTTCAGCGTCGCGGCCAATGCCTTGGCATTGTCGACCACCGCCTTGATATAGCCCTTATATTCGGGCTGAAGCGCTTCGCCGAACGCGACCGCCTTGGCTGCGATGACATGCATCAGCGGGCCGCCCTGAAGGCCGGGGAACACCGCCGAATTGATCTTCTTGGCAATCGCTTCGTCATTGGTCAGCACCATGCCGCCGCGCGGGCCGCGCAGCGTCTTGTGCGTGGTGGTGGTGACGACATGCGCGTGTGGCAGCGGCGAGGGGTGGAGGCCGCCCGCAACAATACCTGCGAAATGCGCCATATCCACCATGAACAGCGCATCGACCTCGTCTGCGATGGCGCGGAAACGGGCGAAATCAATCTGACGCGGATAGGCCGAACCGCCCGCGATGATCAGTCGGGGCCGGTGTTCCTTGGCCAGTCGCTCGACCTCGTCGAAATCGATCAGGTCGTCTTCCTTGCGCACGCCATATTGCACGGCGTTGAACCATTTGCCGCTCATCGCCGCCTTCGCGCCATGGGTCAGGTGGCCCCCGGCATCGAGGCTCAGCCCCATGATGGTGTCGCCCGGTTTGGTCAGCGCCAGCATCACCGCGCCGTTCGCCTGCGCCCCCGAATGCGGCTGGACATTGGCGAAGCCGCAATCGAACAGCTTCTTTGCCCGGTCGATGGCGATCTGCTCCACCTCATCGCTGGGGTGGCAGCCCTGATAATAGCGCTTGCCCGGATAGCCTTCGGCATATTTGTTGGTGAAGATGCTGCCCTGCGCCTCCAGCACCGCCTTCGACACGATGTTTTCGGATGCGATCAATTCGATCTGATATTGTTCGCGTTCCAGTTCGTGGCGCACGCCGGCAAAGATGTCGGGATCGGCCTCTGCCAAACCGCGGGTGAAAAATCCGTCCGGGGTGAGTTCGGTCGTCGGGTTCGTGCTCATATAGCGTCCCCTTGGCGTTGGGTTGCGAAAAATCGCCGGGCGCGCAGCGGCGTGCCGCGAGGCGGGAATCGGTGCCGCTTCTATGCGCTGACGATCCCGATTGCCACCGTCATCTCTAAAGCTGCGGCGCGCCCAGCTTGTCGACTCGCCGCGAATGGCGATCGCCCAGAAAGTCGGTGGCGAGAAAGCGTTCGACGCATACCTTCGCCATTTCAGGACCGGTCAGCCGCGCGCCGATCGCGATGACGTTCGCGTCATTATGGCTGCGCGCCAGTTCGGCCGACAGTGGTTCGGAAACCAGTGCCGAACGGCAGGCGGGGTTGCGGTTGGCGGCCATCGAAATGCCGATACCCGATCCGCACAGGGCGATGCCGAACCGCGCTTCGCCATCGGCGATCGCCTTGGCCAGCTTGTATCCGTAATCGGGATAATCGACGCTTTGCGGTCCGTCGGTGCCCAGGTCGAGCACTTCGTGACCCGCTGCACGCAACCAATCGGCGATTTCGGACTTCAACTCATAGGCCGCATGATCGGCGGCGATGGCGATGATATGGGACATGGGCGTCCTATTACCGGCCTTCGCGCCGCGCGCCAAGACGAAGGAGCCAAGATGCGCAAATTGCTGATCCCCCTTTTTTCCATCGCCCTGCTGTCGGGGTGCGGCGGGTCGAGTCCTGCGGAACGCAACGGCGCGGAGGATGCGAGCGAGGCGATCGCGAACGCGATCGGCGAAACCGCCTCCAGCGTCGGAAACGGAATCGAAGATGCGGGCAACGCCATCGCCGGGCCGGTGAAGCCGGGGCGCTATGACGACTGGATCGGCAAATGGGTAGGGGTGGAGGGCACCTATCTCGACATCAAGAAGCCGACCGATGAGGATAGCGAGGCGGATTACGAACTGACCATGCAATATGATCTGGATCACAAGGGGACGTTCGATGGTACTGCGACCGATCACGGCATCGCCTTTTCCAGACCGGACGGTAATCATGTCCTGAAAAAAGCGACGGGCGATCAGACGGGACTCAAATATCTGGCGGGCAAACGCAATTGCGTGATGGTGAAACAGGGCGAAGGCTATTGCCGCGATTGATCCGCGTCATCGGTGCGGTGGCGGCCGCCGGAACCGATGGGGATGATAGTTGATGGCGGTGCGCGAAACGGCGGCGATGATCGCCGCGATGGAGCCGGCATTGCAACCGGGCGAGTATGTCTTCGCAACCTTTGCCGATCCACAGGCGGCAAGCGCGTTCGCGGCGTTCGCGTCAGGAAGTTTTCGGGAGGCGGAGGGCGTGTCGCTGATTCTACCGACCGATCGCGCGCAAGGGCTGGCGTGTTCTCCGCCGATGCGCTGCATCACGCTAACGGTTCATTCCGCGCTTGACGGGGTTGGGCTGACCGCCGCGGTATCGGGCGCGCTGGCGCGGCACGACATCGCTGCGAACATGGTCGCTGCCTATCACCACGATCATGTTTTCGTTCCCACGGCCGACGCCGAGGCAGCGCTGGCCGTGCTTCAGGCCCTTCAGCGCGACGGCCGGTCAGGCGGCGAGCTTTAGCTCCATCCGGTCCCAGATTTCGACGAGCGCCTCGACCAGCTCGGTCATCATCGCCTCGTCATGCGCCGGGCCGGGCGTGAAGCGAAGCCGTTCGGTCCCGCGCGGCACCGTCGGGAAATTGATCGGTTGCACGTAAACGCCATATTCGGCGAGAAGGATGTCGCTGATCCGCTTCGCCTTCACCGGGTCACCGACCATCAGCGGAACGATATGCGTGGTCGAATCCATGACCGGCAGGCCGGCATCGCGCATCATCGCCTTCAGCTTCGCCGCCGCCGCCTGCTGCCCGTCACGCTCCGCGCTTGAGGATTTAAGGTGCCGCACGCTCGCCAGCGCGCCGGAAACCAGCACGGGGGAAAGCGAAGTGGTGAAGATGAAACCGGGAGCATAGCTGCGGATCACATCGATGATCTGCTTGTCCGCCGCGATATAGCCGCCCATCACGCCAAACGCCTTGCCCAGCGTCCCTTCGATGATGGTGAGGCGCCGTGCGGCGTCGTCGCGTTCCGAAATGCCGCCGCCGCGCGGGCCGTACATGCCGACCGCGTGCACTTCGTCGAGATAGGTGAGCGCGTTGTATTTGTCGGCCAGGTCGCAGATCGCGTGGATCGGCGCGATGTCGCCATCCATCGAATAGACGCTTTCGAACGCGATCAGCTTTGGAACGGCCGGGTCCTCGGCGGCGAGCAGCGCTTCGAGATGTTCGACGTCATTGTGACGGAACACCCGTTTTTCGCAGCCCGAATTGCGGATTCCCGCGATCATCGATGCATGGTTTAGTTCGTCGGAGAAAATGATGCAGCCGGGCAGGATCTTGGCCAGCGTCGACAGCGTCGCCTCGTTCGAAACGTAACCGGAGGTGAAAAGCAGCGCGCCCTGCTTTTCATGCAGGTCGGCCAGCTCCGTCTCCAGATCGATATGATAATGGGTGGTGCCGCCGATATTGCGGGTGCCGCCGGAACCTGCGCCTACATCGTGCAACGCCTCTTCCATCGCTGCGATGACCTTTGGATGCTGCCCCATGGCCAGATAGTCGTTCGAACACCATACGGTGATCGGCTTCGGCCCATTATGTCCCGCAAAGCAGCGCGCATTGGGGAACATCCCCTTGTTACGCAGGATGTCGATGAAGACGCGATAGCGCCCCTCGGCATGGAGCCGGTCGATCGCCTGCGCGAATGCGCGGTTATAGTCGATCCCCGGAACGGCATGGGTTTCGCTGGTCATGATTCCTCTGCGGGTAAACCCATCGGCCGGGGATTTCCAGTGTCGCGCTGCGCTTTTACGTATTCATCCGTAGGCGAAAGGTTCCTTCCTATCTGCGATTGCTCTCGATCAAGTCGCGTCCCCCGCGGCTGTGGTACAAGGCGATATCGCAGCCCATCGACTCCGGGCATGGCTGCGGCTGAGAGACGTAAAAAGCGCTCCCGTTCGGTTTCGAGGGGAAAGCGAATGATTGATCATCCACACCGCCAATATTGGCAAAAACGCGAACGCGAGGAACGCGAATCGGCTGATCGCGCCGTCGATGCATCGGCGCGAAGGGCGCATCGCGAGATGGCCGAGCGCTATTGCGTGATGGCGCGCGACGATGCCGACATGGCAAGTTCCACCATCCCGCGGCGCGGTTGAAACCACCGGTTTTGGCGCGGCCGTGCGCCGCTTTACAGCGCTTCGATGGTATCGAGGCCAAAGCCGGATAGCGCCGGTTCCAGCGCGCGTTCCGCGTGGCCCAGCCGGGTGAAAACAGCCTTGCCCGGCGGGGAAGTTTCCGGCCATGACTGACCGGCGGTCAGATGGGCAATGCGCCGCGCAATCCCCGGTCCACCATCGATGAAGCGCACCGGATGCGGCGCGGCTTGCGAAAGTTCCTGCGCGATCAGCGGGAAATGGGTGCACGCATTGACGACAATATCGATCTCGCCGCCGCCTTCCTGCCCGAACAGCCCATCCAGCGCTTCGCGATAAGCGGCGGGTTCGACCGGTTCGCCGCGCAATTTCGCCTCTGCCAGTTTCACCAGTTCGGCCGACCCGTGGCGCAGGACCACACAATCGCCCGCGAAACGCGCGGCGAGATCGTCGACATAGGTCTGCCGCACGGTGGCGGGGGTACCCAGCACGCCGATGACTCGCGTGCCGCTCTGCTGCGCGGCGGGCTTGATCGCCGGTACGGTGCCGACCACCGGCAGGTCCAGCGCGGCGCGAACCGCCGCGAGCGCGATGGTCGATGCCGTATTGCACGCGATGACGATCAGGCGGGGGTGGTAGCGTTCGGTCAGCCGGCCGAGCAGCGCGGGCACGCGTGCCGCGATATCGGCGTCGCTGCGCGTGCCATAGGGAAAGCCGGCCGAATCGGCCGCATAGACGATAGACGCGTGGGGCAGCAGCGCGCGCGTCGGCCCCAGCACGGACAGCCCGCCGACGCCGGAATCGAAAAACAGCACTGGCCGCGTGTCGGTCATGGCGCGCGCTGATGGGCTGGCGCTTCGCCATCGTCAAGCGGGCGCAAAGCTGATCGAGGTTGTTGCCGTTGCGCAATTGACGGCCTAGCTTGCGGGCTGCAAGGGGATTTAGTGCAGACCGAAATCATCTGGATGGCACCTGCCGGAGCATTATTGCTGGGCTATTTGCTGGGCGCGATTCCGTTCGGCATGATCCTGACCGCGCTTGCCGGGGCGGGCGATCTGCGCAGCATCGGATCGGGCAATATCGGCGCGACCAATGTGCTGCGCACCGGGCGCAAGGGACTGGCCGCGGCAACGCTACTGCTCGATCTGTTCAAGGGCTGGGCTGCGGTCTGGCTGGCGGGATTGGTCTTTCCGGGCAACGAACTGCTCGCCGCTGCCGCCGTCTTTCTGGGGCATTGTTACCCGATCTGGCTGAAATTCCGGGGCGGGAAGGGGGTTGCGACCTTTATGGGGATCGCGCTCGCGCTGCATTGGCCCTGCGCGCTGGTCTATGCGCTGCTCTGGCTGGGCCTGCTTGCGACGCTTCGCATTTCCTCGCTCGCAGGGATGGCGGCGGCGCTCAGCACGCCTGTCACCGCCGCATGGTTCGGCCGGTTCGATCTGGTGCTGCTGTACCTCGCGCTGGCCCTGCTCACCGTTTGGAAGCATCGCCAGAATATCGATCGGCTGATGTCCGGGGAGGAGCCGCGCGTCGGCGGCTCGCGTTGAGCGAACCGGACGTCCGGTTCGCGCGGCTTCGCCTGATCCGTTCCGCCAATGTCGGGCCGGTTTCCTATATGCAGCTCGTCGCGCGTTTCGGAGGTGCGGCTGCGGCGCTCGACGCGCTTCCCGACCTTGCCCGGCGCGGCGGGGGCAGGACACCGGTCATCGCCGATGAACGCATGGTCGTGCGCGAAATCGCGCAGGTGGAGAAACTGGGCGCGCGCTATCTGTTTCGCGACGATGCGGACTATCCGCCGCTTCTCGATCAACTCGACAATGCGCCGGCCGCGCTGATCCTGCGCGGCGATTCAGCGCTGATGGCGCGCCCTTGCATCGCGATGGTCGGCGCACGCAACGCGTCAGCCGCCGCATGCCGTTTCGCCCGGCAATTGTCGCAAGGGCTGGCGGGGCAGGGCCTGACCGTCGTGTCCGGACTGGCGCGCGGAATCGATACGCAGGCGCATATCGGCGCGATCGATGGCGGCACGGCGGGCGTGATCGCCAGCGGCATCGACATCGCGTTCCCGCCCGAAAATGCCGAGCTTCAGGAAGCGGTGGCAAATCGCGGGCTTTTGATCGCCGAACAGCCGCCGGGCACTGAACCGCGCGCGCGACACTTTCCTTATCGCAACCGGATCATCGCGGGGTTGAGCCTGGGCACGGTGGTGGTGGAAGCGGCGCCGAAATCGGGGTCGCTCATCACAGCGCGGCTTGCCGGGGAGGCGGGGCGCGAGGTCATGGCGGTGCCGGGCAGCCCGCTCGATCCGCGTGCGCAGGGATGCAATATGCTGATCCGCGAAGGGGCGACGCTGGTCCAGTCGGCGGCAGACATTATCGAGATGATCCGGCCCATCGACGCACGCGCGGTACGCTCGCCATCCTCGTCGTTCGGCGGCGCGCCGCCCGCGGCCGACGCCAGCGATGTGGAACGGCGCAATGTCGCCGGTCTGCTCGGCCCCGTGCCGGTCGCGGTCGACGAACTCATCCGCCAGTCAGGCCATGCGCCCGCCGCGGTTCAGACGGTGCTGCTCGAACTGGAACTGGCCGGACGGCTGGAACGGCATGCGGGGGGCAGGGTAAGCCTCGCCTAGCTTCTAGCGTACGTCGTGCAACTCCCGGCGAAGCTGCGCCATCAATTCGCTGGCTGGCATCGCACGGATGAGTGGCGCACCTTGCCCCGCCCATTGCGCGCCGAACCCGGCCTCTCCCTTTGCCTTGTGCGCGGCGTTGAGCGCTTTCCCGGCATCATAGGCACGCGGATAATCGGGTGGCGGCACGTCGATACTCGATCCGAGGCGGGTAAACCGGTTGGCAAGCGCGCGCGCCGGGCGGCCCGAAATGGCGCGCGTCATAATCGTATGTTCTGCCGCCTCTCCCGTCAGCGCGGCGCGATACCCGTCATCGGCTGCGCTTTCGGGACAGGCGATAAAAGCCGTGCCGAGCTGCGCTGCGATCGCGCCCAGATCAAGCGCGGCGCGAATTCCGGCGCCGTCCATGATTCCGCCGGCGGCGATCACCGGGACCGAACAGCGCGATGCGAGCAGTCGGGTGAGCGCGAGGGTGCCAAGCTGTTCATCATGCCCGTCGGGATCGAAAATCCCGCGATGCCCGCCAGCTTCGAAGCCTTGCGCGACAATGGCGTCGATCCCGGCGCGCTCCGCCGCCCGCGCTTCATCGGGGCTGGTCGCGGTGGCGAGCAGCAGGCAGCCCGCCTCGTGAAGCGCGGTGATCCGCCCGGCGTCGGGAAGACCGAAATGAAAGCTCACCACCGCCGGCTTTTCGTCCAGCAGCATGGCGAGCATCGCGTCGTCGTGCGCAAAGCTGCGATAGATGGTGCGAAGGGCATCCGGCGGCTCCGCGCCAGCTTCGGCAAAGCTGTGGCCCAGCGCTTTCAGCCAGGCTGTTTCGCGCGGCCAGTCTTCAGCCGGGTCGGCATGGACGAACAGGTTGACGTTGAACGGGCGGGTAGTGCGTTCGCGCGTTTCGCGAATCATCGTTCGTGCGGTTTCGGCGTTGCTGGAGCCCAGCCCCAGCGCACCCAACCCTCCCGCCTCGCACACCGCGGCGGCAAGCGCAGGCGTGGAAACGCCCGCCATCGGTGCCTGAAAAATCGGGACGGTCAGGGCGAGGCGGTCGGTCAAAGTCACATCTTTTCCTTCAGGCCCGATTTCACGAGCCACCAGTTGGTCGGATAGGCGGTGGCGAATCCCGCCAGCATCGCGATTTGCATCAGCCACCAGAATTCGGGCGTGTTCACCTCCGCCACGCCGCCATAAGCGGGTTTGAACCAGGCGAACTGGCCAATCGCCATCAGGCCGTACATGCCCACCTGCCAGCTGGTGATAGACAGCGTGTCCGCCTTCACCGCCTGCCACACGCCCTTGCCGAACGACAGACCGCGCATCGGGGCGATGGTGAAATATTGAAAGACAATGCCGATGGCAAACGCGACCAGATAGTCGGGAATCCATACCGCAAAGGTCTTCTCGGCGAACAGGCTGTGCCAGCCGAACAATGTCGCGATTCCCGGAATGGCGAACGCCGCCCATTCGACGATGATGTCGCCCAGCGTACAGCCAGCCCCGCAATGCGATGCGCCCTTGGCAACGGCGATGTGCATCGGCGGCGCATCGTCCTGCGTGCCGTCATTGCGCCCGAAACTGTTGTAGAAGGCCAGCCAGATGACGCTGCCGAACAGCGCGGTCAGCGGCCAGACCAGATTCATGATCCACATTTTCTGCGGATGGCGAACTTCGTCGATCACGATAACGACCGCGCAGCCAAAGCCGATGGCAAGCGAAAGTAGTGAAAGCGTGTGCAGCCAGGCAGGAAAATCCGGCAATATCGTCTCCGTGGCAATGATCGGCGATTGCGGCTTACACGTTCGATACGCTCGACAGGTTCCGATAAACGGTCTGTCGCGCACCTTGACGAGCCGCTAGGAGGCTCCCCATCCTTGTGCGCACACATGTAAGGACGTTTCCACTCTCTCATGCAGCTTGTCATCGTCGAATCGCCGGCCAAGGCGAAAACCATCGAGAAATATCTCGGCAAGGATTACCGCGTTCTCGCGAGCTACGGCCATGTCCGTGATCTGCCGCCCAAGGACGGGTCGGTCGATCCGGATCAGGGATTCGAAATGTCGTGGGAACCCTATGCCGACAAATCGAAGCAGCTAAAGGCGATTACGGATGAGGCGAAAAAGGCCGACCGGCTGATCCTGGCCACCGACCCCGATCGTGAGGGGGAGGCGATTTCCTGGCATGTGCAGGAAGTGCTGGCGAAGAAAAAGGCGCTGCCCAAAGAGGTGGAGCGAGTCACCTTCAACGCGATCACAAAAAAGGCGGTGACCGATGCGATGCTAGCCCCACGCGGCCTCGATACCGATCTGATCGATGCGTATCGCGCGCGCCGGGCGCTTGACTATCTGGTCGGCTTCACCCTGTCGCCGGTGCTGTGGCGCAAGCTGCCCGGCGCCAAATCGGCGGGGCGAGTGCAGTCGGTTGCGCTTCGGTTGGTGGTCGAGCGCGAGCGCGAGATCGAAAGCTTCGTCGCGCAGGAATATTGGTCGGTCGCGGCCGATATGGAACAGGACGGCACCGGTTTCGAAGCGCGCCTTGTCCGGTTCGAAGGCGACAGGATCGACCGGCTGACCATCGGCGACGAAGCCACCGCCATGCGCGCGAAAGCTGCGGTCGAGGCGGGGCGCTTCACTGTCGCCTCGGTCGAGACCAAGCCAGGCACGCGCAACCCGCCGCCGCCCTTCACCACTTCCACGCTGCAACAGGAAGCGGCGCGAAAGCTGGGCTTTTCCGCCAGCCACACGATGCGGATCGCGCAGGCGCTGTATGAAGACGGCGCGATCACCTATATGCGTACCGACGGGGTTCAGATGGACGGCGGCGCGATTCAGGACGCGCGCAAGGCGATCCAGGACCGGTATGACGGCGGCTATGTCCCCGATAAGCCGCGCCAGTATCAGACAAAGGCGAAGAATGCGCAGGAAGCGCATGAGGCGATCCGCCCCACCGACTTTTCAAAGGACCGCGCAGGCTCGGGTGATCACGGCCGCCTGTACGATCTGATCTTCAAGCGTGCACTGGCGAGCCAGATGGCGTCGGCGCGGCTTGAACGCACGACGATCGAACTGGAGGACGGCACCGGGCGCACCGCGCTTCGGGCGACGGGGCAGGTAGTGCTCTTTCCCGGCTTCCTCGCGCTGTACGAGGAAGGGCGCGACGACGCGGATGACGAGGATTCGCGCCGTCTGCCGATGTTGCGCGAAGGCGATTCCCCGGCGAAGATCGGCGTGCGCGCCGAACAGCATTTCACCCAGCCGCCGCCGCGCTTTTCCGAAGCATCGCTGGTCAAGCGGCTGGAGGAACTGGGGATCGGGCGGCCATCGACCTATGCCTCGATCATTCAGGTGCTGAAGGATCGCGCCTATGTGCGCACCGAGAAGAACCGCTTTTTCGCCGAGGAAACCGGCCGGTTGCTGACTGCGTTCCTCGAACGTTTTTTCGAAAAATATGTCAGCTATGATTTCACCGCCGGGCTGGAGGAGGAACTGGACGATGTGTCCGGCGGTCGCGCGGCATGGCAGGCGGTGCTCGAAGCGTTCTGGCGCGATTTCAAACCGCGCACCAACGAGGTCATGGAGTTCAAACCGTCCGAGGTGACGGCGCAGCTTGACCAGTTCCTCGAACCCTTCCTATTCCCGGCAAAGGCCGATGGATCGGACCCGCGCGCCTGCCCCAGTTGCGGCGATGGCAGGCTGGCGCTGCGCGGCGGGCGGTTTGGCGCGTTCGTTGCCTGCTCCAACTATCCCGACTGCAAATACACCCGCGCCTTTGCGCAGCCGGGCGTCGCGTCCGAAGATACCGGTCCCGAAGGGCTGGGCACCGACCCCGAAACCGGGCTGGAGGTCGAGCGCAAATCGGGACGGTTCGGCCCGTATATCCAGCTAGGCGAGGGCAAGGAGGCGAAGCGTGCGTCGATCCCCAAGGACCTGCCGGGCGAACTCGATCTGGAAATGGCGCTCAAGCTGCTCAGCCTGCCGCGCACCATCGGCGACCATCCCGAAACGGGCGAACCGATCGAAGCGTCGATCGGCCGCTATGGCCCGTATCTGAAGCATAACGGCAAATATGCGAAACTGTCCTCGACCGAGGAAGTGTTCGAAACCGGCATGAACGCCGCCGTGGTGAAGCTGGCCGAAGCGGCGGAAAAGGGACCGCGCGCCCGTGGTACTCGCGAACCGTTAAAGGTGCTGGGCAAGCATCCGCGGACCGAGGAAGAGGTGAAGCTGATGGAGGGGCGCTACGGTCCCTATGTCACCGACGGAACAACCAATGCCACGTTGCCCAAGACGATCGACAAGGATGCGCTGACACTGGAAGAGGCGGCGCAGCTTATCGATGACAAGGCAGCCAAGGGGCCGGTTAAGAAGAAGGGCGCGAAGAGGAAGGCGGCACCGAAGAAAAAGCCGGCGGCAAAGAAAAGTCCCGCGAAAAAAGCATCCGCGAAAGACGATTAGACGACGTTCCGCCCACCCCGTTCGCCCTGCGGCAGACTGCAGGGCGAACATCGTCGCGACACGTTCAATGCGCGCGGGCGCCAGACTGGTTCAGCCATGCGCGGGCCTGTTTCTGCGCTTCGGCGATTTCGAACGCGCTCATATAATCGGCGATTTCGGAACGGCATTCCTGTGCGCGGGGATTCCCGCCCATCGCCGCCAGATTAAACCATTTGTGCGCTTCGATCAGGTCGATATCGGACCCTGCTGCACCACTGGAATAGACCATGCCCAGTTCGAACCATGCCTCGGCATCGCCGCGTGCTGCTTGCTGCAAGTGGCTTTCGATCAGGAATGTGGCACTTTTGACGCTTTTGCCCATGGCGCGTCTCCCTTGTTCTGCATGATTGCAGGGACAAGGATTGACCACGAGTTTTCAACAAATGGTTAACAATATTAACTGTTATATTACAGCGTGCTGTGCTGTAATTTTACGATGCTGTCAGGCGGGGCCCGGTTCCACCACGATATTGTCGATCAGGCGGGTGCCCGCGATCTTTGCCGCGGCGATCAGACGCGAGGGCGCTTCGGGATCGTGCGGCTCTAGCGTGGATTCCTTAACAATCTCCACATAATCGACATCGAAACCCGCTTTTTCCAGAGTCTCGCGCGCCTGTGCCAACGCCGCCGGCACATCGCCGCCACGGGCGATGTCGCGCGCTGCGATGCCGAGCGCGCGGGGCAGCGCCACCGCCGCCTGCCGGTCTTCATCGACCAGATAGATATTGCGCGATGACAGGGCCAGCCCGTCATCCTCGCGCTGGGTGGGAACGCCGATAATGTCGATCATGAAATCCAGATCGATGACCATTTTGCGGATGACGGCGAGCTGCTGGTAATCCTTTTCGCCGAACAGTGCCAGATCGGGACTCACCTGATTGAAAAGCTTCGCCACCACTGTCGCCACGCCATCGAAATGGCCGGGACGGTTTGCGCCTTCATACCCTTCGCTAACCGTGCCGACATGGATGCTGCTATCGAAACCAGCCGGATACATGGTTTCGGCATCGGGCAGCCATAACAGATCGACGCCTGCATCGGTCAGCATGCGCGAATCGGCCTGTTCGCGGCGCGGATAGTGGTCCAGATCCTCGCCCGCGCCGAATTGCCGGGGATTGACGAAGATCGAAACCACGACGCGATCGGCGTTGCGTCTCGCCGCTTCGACCAGCGCCATATGCCCGTCATGCAACGCGCCCATGGTGGGCACCAGCGCGACGCGAAGCTGCTCTGCCCGCCAGGCGGCGACCGCTTCACGCAATTGGGTTAGCTGACGGATGGTTTGCACGCGTACCTGGCCTTGGATATGGAAATTGAAGGCGCGTCTTCTATGAGGGGGGGACGCAGGGATCAACTGAGGATATAGTGAACTTGGGGCACGGATCGAACCGGTTGCACGTCATCGTGTTCGCGAATGAAAAGGGCGGGACCGGCAAATCCACCACTGCGGTGCACGCCACTATCGCCCTTGCCGCGCGTGGGGCGAAGGTGGCGGCGTTCGACCTCGACCATCGTCAGCGTACGCTTGGCCGCTATCTCGACAACCGGGCGGAGACGATCCGCCGCACCGGGCGGCAATTGCCGATGCCCGAATATCGCACCCATGACGGCGAAAGCATTTCGCTGTTTTCGCGCACGCTAGACGAACTGGGCGCCGGCGCCGATTATCTGGTCATCGACACGCCCGGCCGCGACGACCGGTTCGCACGGATCGCGGTGACCAACGCCGATACGCTGGTCACGCCGATGAACGACAGTTTCGTCGATTTCGATCTGATCGGTCAGGTAGACCCCGATACGTACAAGGTCGTCAGGCCCAGCTTTTATTCCGAACTGATCTGGGAATCGCGCACCACCCGGGCAAAGGCGGATGGCAGCGCGATCGACTGGGTCGTGCTGAGGAACCGGATGCAGCATATCGAGGCGCGCAACATGCGCCGGGTGAGCGAGGCGATCGACCAGCTTTCCAAACGGGTTGGCTTCCGGGTCATTTCCGGCTTGTCCGAACGCGTCATCTATCGCGAACTGTTCCCCAAGGGGCTGACCATGCTCGATTCGAAGGAATTCGGGGCGATGGGCCTGTCGCATGTCGCCGCGCGGCAGGAACTGCGCGACATGATGGCGGGGCTTGCGCTACCGGACCTCGCGCCGCAGCCGGTGGATTGACATGGCGAAGCTGATCTTCGTCGCGCTGATCTTCGCCGCGCTCTGGCTCCTGATGCGCAAGGGCAAGGCCGAACGACTTAAACTTCCCGCCGACGAGGCAGAGGCGCGCAGCGTGCTGGGCGTCGGCCGCGACGCGGGACGGGACGAAATTCGCGCCGCGCATCGCCGTCAGGTCGCTCGGGTCCATCCCGATCGGGGCGGATCGGCGGAGGCGACCCGGCGCATCAACGCCGCGCGCGATCTGTTGATCGGGCGAACATCCGATTGAACTTTCGGGACATGCCAGGAATTCAGGCAGGCACCATGCAAGGAGGCACCAGGTGACACATCGCTTCGACCCGTCAACGCTTCGTGAATACGACATTCGCGGCATCGTCGGAAAAACGCTCGGCACGCAGGACGCGCATGCCATCGGCCGCAGTTTCGGCACGCTGATCCGCCGGGCGGGCGGTCGGCGCGTGGCGGTGGGGCGCGACGGCCGCGCATCGTCGCCGCAGATGGAAACCGCGCTGGTCGACGGGCTGCGCCAGGCGGGCGTCGACGTGGTTCGCATCGGCCTGGGGCCGACGCCGATGCTATATTATGCCGAGGCGGTGCTGGAGGTCGATGGCGGCATTCAGGTAACCGGAAGCCATAATCCCGCCGAATATAACGGCTTCAAGATGGTTTTTCAGCACAGCGCCTTTTTCGGCGAGGATATTCAGAAGATCGGCGCGATGTCGGCGCAAGGCGACTGGGACGAGGTCGAAACCGGCAATGTCGATGAAGCCGACATCATGGACGATTATGTCGGCCGCCTGATGGCAGGCTATGCCGGCGGTGCCTACAGGATCGGCTGGGACTGCGGCAACGGGGCGGCCGGCCCGGTGATCGAGAAGCTGGTCGAGCTCCTGCCGGGTGAGCATCATCTGTTGTTCACCGAAGTCGACGGCAATTTTCCCAATCATCATCCCGATCCCACCGAAGAGAAGAATCTTGCCGATCTGAAACGGCTCGTCGCGGAGAAGAATCTCGATTTCGGACTGGCTTTCGACGGCGATGGCGATCGGATCGGCGCGATCGACGGCGAAGGCCGCGTGATCTGGGGCGATCAGCTTTTGTCCATTTTGGCGGTACCTGTGCTGCGCGAAGTGCCGGGCGCCACGATCATCGCCGATGTCAAGGCATCGCAGATGCTGTACGACCGGATTGCCGAACTGGGCGGCGAACCACTGATGTGGAAGACCGGTCACAGCCTTATCAAGACGAAGATGAAGGAAACCGGCGCGCCGCTGGCTGGCGAAATGAGCGGCCATATCTTCTTCGCGCACGATTATTACGGGTTCGACGATGCGCAATATGCGGCGGTGCAACTTATCCGCGCAGTGCATATGATCGGCAAGTCGATGACTCAGATTCGCGGCGAAATGCCCAATATGATCAACACGCCGGAAATGCGGTTCCAGGTCGATGAAAGCCGCAAGTTCGCGATCGTCGACGAAGTGCTCGACCGGCTGGAGGCCGACGGTGCTGATGTCAATCGTACCGATGGCGCCCGGGTGAACACCCCGGACGGGTGGTGGCTGCTGCGCGCGAGCAACACGCAGGACGTGCTGGTCGCCCGCGCCGAATCGACCAGCAGGGAAGGTCTCGACCGGCTGGTCGCGCAGATCGACGATCAGCTCGCCAAAAGCGGGGTCGAGCGCGGTCCGCAAGCCGGGCATTAAACCGGTCCGCGGCCAAAATCAGCACTGGCAATCGGAGGGCGGAGCCGCCACTTAGGGGCCCATGTCCTCCGATCGCATCATTCGAGTCATCGACCTGGAAACCACCGGGTCGAGCCCGCCGGCGCACGGCGTTTGCGAAATCGGCTGGCAGGATGTGGCGCTGGGCAGCGGCGGCCGCTGGGAATTGACTGACGAGCATGGTGGAATTTTGGTCAATCCCGGCCGCCCGATTCCACCGGTGACTCAGGCCGTGCACCACATCCTCGATGAACAGGTGGCCGATGCGCCCTATTGGCACGATGTCGCGCGTCAGGTGCTCGACCCCTGGCCGCGGCGGGTGGCGCTTGCCGCGCATCGCGCTGATTTCGAACAGCAATTCTGCACCGCGCCGCTGACCCGCGGGGCGGACTGGATATGCACCTGGAAATGCGCGATGCGGCTCTGGCCTGATTCGCCCAGCTTTTCCAACCAGATGCTGCGATATTGGCGCAAGCCCGACGGGCTGGTGCACGAACGTGGCCTGCCGGTGCATCGCGCCTTTCCCGACGCCTATGTCACCGCGCATCACCTGCGCGATATGCTGAACGAAGCGAGCATTGCGCAACTGATCGAATGGTCGAACCTGCCGGGGCTGTTGCCGCGCGTGCGGATGGGGCCGGACCGCGGCAAGGAGTGGAACGAGATCGACGACGAATCGCTCGCCCGCTTCCTGCACGACCGCGATCCCGATATACGCTATACCGCCGAGCAGGAGGCCGAGCGCCGGGGGCAGGGCGGCTTTGTCGGCAGCCGCAGCGCCGAGGAATGGCTGCTGCTTTAACAGGAATATGGTGCAGCTATGATCGACGATACCGCCATCGCGCCCGGCGAGGTGGTTGCGAAAAGCGGCATGGGCGCGTTCGCGACCGAACTTTCGACCCACACCCATCGCTGGGTCGCCGACGAACCGGTTGCGGTGGGCGGCAGCGATATCGGACCGGGACCATATGACATGCTGCTCGCCGCGCTGGGGTCTTGCACGGTGATGACGATGAAGATGGTCGCCGCGCGCGAGAACATCCCCCTGGAGGGCGTCAGGATCCGCCTGCGCCATGATCGCGATCATGCGCGCGATTGCGATCATTGCGACGCGCCCGAAGCGAAGATCGAGGCTGTTTTCCGCAGAATTACACTGCATGGCGACCTTAGCGATGCGCAGCGTGCGCGCATGCTGGAAATTGCCGACAAATGCCCGGTCCACCGCACGCTCACCGGCACGCTGCACGTCCACACCGCGCTGGCGGGGGACGCCGAATGACCGACGTCGCGGTCATCACCACGGGCGGCACGATCGGATCGCTGCGCGGCTCCGAACAGATCGCGATCGATGAAGGCAGCGCCGTCCTCAACCACCGGCTGACGGCGATGGCCGAAGAGGTCGGCGTGCCGGTGCGGATCATGCCCGCCGCCAACCGCGAATCGAGCGAATTCGAGGCCGAGGACTGGATGATCTTCGCCGACGTCATTGAACGCTGTATCGGGGAAGGGCATGACTCGATCGTGCTCACCCACGGCACCGATACGTTGCATTTCACTGCGGCGTTTCTTGCCGTGCTTTTCCGCGACAGCCCGGTGAAAATCTGCCTGACCGGTGCCTTCTATCCGCCGAACCATGAAGCGTCGGATGCCGATGCGAATATGCGCGCGGCCTTGCGCGCGGCGGCGTCGGATTCGTTGCGGCCGGGCGTCTACGCCGCATTTCACGATGCCGATTGCGACGGGATCGGCGTCATCCCGGCGACCGACCTGGTCCCGCCGCGTTTCGACGAAGCGCATTTCAGGCAGCTTTATGCCGATCTGCCGCATGTCACCAACGCGGTGGCGCAGGCGCAGTCGATCTTCACCAAAATCGATTGGGCAAAGCTGCCGCGTGATATCACGTCCGACGGATTGAAGCGGGCCAAGTCGCAGGTGGCGACCGCGCTGCTCTTTCCCGGCATCGATATGCGGATATATGATTCGCTGCCGACTGGCGGCGCGCTGCTGATCGAAGGCTATCACAGCGGCACGGCCAGTTCGGCGCGAACCGAAACCTCCCTGCTCGCCTTGCATGAGCGCCGGAGCGATCTAGTGCTGGCGATATGTTCGGTGCCTTCGCCCAACGTGCCGATTCCCTATGCCGGGTCAAAGCGGCTGAAGGATGCGGGCGTGCTGGTCTATCGCGATCTGCCGCTCCACCTGTTGCTGGTGGCGCAGATGATCGGCACGGGACAGGGGCTGACCGCGCGTGAGGCGCTGGCCGCGTTCGATGCCTATCTGATCTGAAGCGAAGCCGTCGGCGGGAAATGCCGGCGTCAGACTTCCAGATCGATCGCGCCGTCCTCGCTGTCCCACCAGCGAGCGAATTCCTCGCGCTCCGCCTCGGTCATATGGATCGCGCATTTGCTGCGTCGCATCAGCGCATCCTCGGCCGTGATCGCCCATTCCTGCGCGCGCATCCACTTCGCCTCGACCTCGCTCAGGCCGTCGCCGAACTGACGGCCCATCGCTGCCTCGCTGCGCACATCGTCCAGCATCGTGAACAGCCGCGTGCCATAGGCGCGCGCCATGCGAAGCGAACGCGAATCGCCCAGAAAGGGGAAGCGGCCGCGCACCCGTTCGAGGAAGGCGTTGAAATCATGGATGTCGCCGCCCGGATAGGAACGGTCCCGGCTGGTCACCGGCTTTTCGATGCCAAGCACGGGTGCCAGCCGGGTGATTGCGTCTTCGGCCAGTGCGCGCGCCGTGGTGATCTTTCCGCCGAAAACGGACAGCGCGGCGGGGCCGTCTTCATCGAGTTCCAGGACATAGTCGCGGGTCACCGCGCGCGCTTCCTTCGCCCCGTCATCGTACAGCGCGCGGATGCCCGACCAGCTATGGACGATATTGTGCCGCCCGATCCGATAGCGGAAATGGCGGTTCGCCGCCTCCAGCAGATAGTCGATTTCGGCATCGTCGATCACCGGATCGCGCGGATCGTCAACCGGTACGTCGGTGGTGCCGATGGTGGTGTAATCGGTGTCGTAATTCAGCGCGAAGACCACCCGCCGGTCGGGTTGTTGCAACAGATAGGCATGGCGGCCGTGATACAGGCGGTTCACCGTGATGTGGCTGCCCTTCACCAGCCGCACCTTGCTTTTGGTCGTGATGCCGACCTTGTTCAGCAGCTCGCCCACCCACGGTCCGGCGGCATTGACGATCGCGCGGGCGCGCACCGTTTCGCCGGTTTCGAGCCGCGCCTCCCACAATTCGCCGACCCGCCGCGCCGAGGCGAGACCCGAACGGGTGCGGATTTCCGCGCCCAGATCGGCGGCGTCCAGCGCGTTGGAAAGGGTGAGGCGCGAATCATCGGTCCACGCGTCCCAATAGGCATAGCCCTTGTCGGCGGTGCGCAGCGCAAGCCGGCTGATCCGGTCCTGCGGGCCGAGCTTGCGCGACCGCGGCATCGAAGAGCGCGCAAGCATATCATAGAGCATCAGCCCGGCGCGCATCATCCATGCCGGGCGCTGCGATCCGTGTTGCGGCACGACGAATTCCAATGGACGGATCAGGTGGGGTGCCGCCTTCAACAGCCGCTCGCGCTCTTGCAACGCTTCGCGCACCAGCCGGAATTCATAATATTCCAGATAGCGCAGCCCGCCATGGATCAGCCTGCTCGACGCCGAAGAGGTATGCGCCCCGATATCGTCGCTTTCGACCAGCAGCACGCGCTGACCATTCAGCGCCGCCTCGCGCGCGATGGCGCAGCCGTTGATACCGCCGCCCACGACAAGAAGATCATAGCTCATCGCAGCGAGCTCTACCGAATTGGCCGGCGGGGTTGAAGCCGGGAAGTTGGCATGTGCGGGGTGACGCGGATGCAAGCCTTCCCTATCTTGGGCGCGATAATGACTAGAAAAGAACAACCCGCAGGCTTGCCCACGCGCCAGCAGATTCTCGACTTCATCGCCGATTCGGACCAGCCGGCGGGCAAGCGCGAAATCGCCCGCGCCTTCGGCATCCGCGGACAGGAAAAGATCGCGCTGAAAAAACTGCTTCGCGACATGGGCGATGAAGGGCTGATCGACAGCGCACCCGGCCGCGCCTTTCACAAGATGGGTGGCTTGCCAAAGGTCACCGTGCTGCGCATCATCGATGTCGATGACGGCGGCAATGTTTGGGCGGAGCCCGAACGCTGGGAAGCGGAAGATTCGCCGCCGCCCCGGCTTCGCGTGCGCGAACGGTCGAAAAAGGGCGCGCTGGGCGTCGGCGACCGCATCCTGTCGCGCACCGAGGAAGCGGGGAAGGGCTGGATCGCCCATCCGATGAAAAAGCTTCAGCGCGGCGCAGAGCCGCTGATGGGTGTGCTGCACGAAGAGGGCGGCAAATTCTGGCTGAAGGGGCTGGAGAAAAAGGAAAAGCGCGACTTTCCGGTCTCCGATACCGGCGGAGCAGAGGCCGGCGATCTGGTCATGGCGGAAAAGACTGGCCGCCCGCCGCGCATCACCGCCAAGGTGGTCCAGCGGCTGGGCGATCCGTTCGAAGCGAAGAGCTTCTCGCTGATCGCGATCCACAAACATGAAATCCCGCACGTTTTCCCCGAAGCGGTGCTCGAAGAGGCGGAGCGGGTTTCGAAGCAGAAACTGGGTGAGCGCGAAGACCTGCGCCATCTGCCCATCGTCGCGATCGATCCCGCTGATGCGCGCGACCATGACGATGCCGTCTGGGCAGCCCCCGACGACGATCCGAAAAACAGCGGCGGGTGGAAGGCGATCGTCGCGATCGCCGATGTCAGCTTTTATGTCCGCCCCGGATCGGCGCTCGATCGCGAGGCGCGGCGGCGCGGCAACAGCGTGTATTTCCCTGATCGCGTTGTGCCGATGCTGCCCGAAACGCTGTCGACCGATATCTGCTCGCTGAAACAGGAGGAAGACCGCGCCGCGATGGCGTGCCACCTGACCATCGGCAAGGACGGCGCGATCCGCGACTGGCGGTTTTCGCGCGCGGTGGTGCGCATCGCGGCGAACATCGCCTATGAAGACGCGCAGGCGGCAATCGATGGCGATCAGGATGCGGTTCCCCGCGATCTTGTCGAAACCGCGCTGAATCCGCTCTGGGGGTGCTGGAAGGCGCTGTATAAGGCGCGCGAGAGCCGCGAGCCGCTCGATCTCGACATTCCCGAACGGCGTATCGTGCTGGATGAAAAGGGGCGCATCACCTCGGTCGCGCCGCGCGAGCGCCTCGACGCGCACAAGCTGATCGAAGATTACATGATCGCCGCCAATGTCGCGGCGGCCAGGGCGCTGGAGGCGAAAAAGGCGCCGGTGATGTACCGGATTCACGAAACGCCGAGCCGCGAAAAGCTGGTCGCGCTCAAGGAGTATCTGAAAACTTTCGACGTGGAATTCGCGCTGGGGCAGGTCATTCGCCCAGCGACCTTTAACCGGGTGCTCGACCGGGTGGGGGATGCCGACTTCCGCCCCCAGGTGATGGAGCAGGTGCTGCGCAGCCAGACCCAGGCCTATTACGGCCCCGCCAATCACGGCCATTTCGGGCTTGGCCTTGGCAGCTATGCCCATTTCACCTCGCCCATCCGCCGCTATGCCGACCTGATCGTCCATCGCTCGCTGGTCGGCGCCTATGACTTGGGTCCCGGCGCGCTGAGCGCTGAGGATGCGGGCAATATGGAGCGGGTGGGGGAGACGATTTCCGGACTGGAACGCCGCGCGATGGAGGCGGAGCGCGATACGATCGACCGCTATGTCGCCGCCTATCTGTCCGAACATGTCGGGCAGGTGATGGAAACGCGCATTACCGGGGTTCAGAGTTTTGGTTTCTTCGCGACCGTCGACGGGATCGGCGGCGACGGGCTGGTGCCCGCGCGCGACCTTGGCAGCGAATATTTCCGCTATGACGAGGCGGGCCGCCGGTTGGTCGGCGAGGACAGTGGCGAAGCGTTTTCGCTCGGCCAGCGCCTGCCGCTCAGGCTGGTGGAGGCGAACCCGGTATCGGGCGCGCTGCGCTTTGAACTGCCCGACGGCAAGGGATCGGCGGGGAACAGCGCTTTGCGGCACAAGGGCAAGCCGAAACGGCAGATCAAGCGGCGCGGACGCCCCGCCAATATCCGCCATCAGGGCAAGGGTAAGAAACGATGAGCGTTCGCGAACGGGCGCGCTTCGAAACGGCGCAGCCGCTGCTTGCCCGTCACGCCATTTCGCCGGCCGAGGCCGAACCCTTCGCCATTCCGCAGGGAAGCGACCGCGCTGCGTTCGACTATATGCGTGACCATGCGATCATTCGCGAAGCAAAACCGGGCCATTATTATGTCGATGTCGCTGCATTCGACGCCGATATCGCCGCGCTTCGCCGCCGCCGTTCGTGGCTGTGGCTGGGCGTTGCGCTGACGATCGCGCTGGTCGCATTGGCATTCTATCGCTGAAACGACGGAACGACCGGGCGGGCATGCGCTTTTTCAAACCAACCGACACGAAAAGAGGAGGGACATTGATGTCCACCACCACATCGCGAGAAACCGTAATCCGTCGTCGCAAGGAAATCATCGCGCATTTCATGCGGCAGGACGCCGTAGCGCGCGACCGTGCGGTCGGCTATGAACCCGATCGCCCGCTCGACCGCCGGATTTTCGAACGGATGCGCGCGCGCGGCATCGTCAAGCAGGATAACGAAGGCGGCTTTTACATCGACGTGCCGCATTACAGGAAATTCCGTCGCCGCCGGGTTCGCCGGGTCGGCCTTGCCGCCGTGCTGGGCGCAGGCGCGATCGCGGCGGCGGTTGCCGCGGTGAAACAGTCGTCGCTGCTCGACCGCGACTGACGCTTCAGGAAACCGAAAAGGTGACCCCGGCGCGGGCTTCGAGCCGCTTTGTTAGCGGCTCGGCCATCAACGCGCCGGGCGTCCATATGCCGCCGCGATCCGCCGGAACATCGCGCAGCAGACATATCGCCGCCTCGGCGATCATCTTTGACGTCGATCCATAGCCCGGATCCCGGTCGCCCTTCACCGTAGCGGTGATGGTTTCGCCATCCCCGTTTTCGGCGATGAACAGCAATTCGTAGAAGCCGCTTTCGCGTTCTTCACGGCTTGGGCCTTCACCGGGTTTAGGCGCGTCCTTGCCGCCCATCGGATTGGCGTTGGCGATCGCCTCCGCCGCAGCCTTTCCGGCTTCGCCAAGGCCCGGCACCATCATCATTTCGTCATAGCGGAAATCGGCGCCATAAGGCAGTCCGGCAAGCGCGTTGGTGCGGTGAACATTCTTGGTATTGATGACCGCCATGATGAACGGAGCGACCCATGCCTCCACCGTTTCGTCATAGTGCGGCATCAATCCTTTTGGCTGGTCGACGCCGGTAAAGCCGGGGGTAAGCGCAAAGGGATCGATCATCAGCTTAAGCACCGACGGGTCCTTCGCGCCCGCCGCCATCGTGGCTTTCATGCTGGCCGCGGTGCCGCCCGAAAATGTGCCCTTCATCGCCTTTACCCGGCCTTTCACGCGCGCGGCGGGGGTGCCCCAACGCGCTTTCGCGGCCTGTTGAACGCACCACACGCCAAGGTCGAAGGGGATCGAATCGAAACCGCAGGAAAACACGATCCGCGCGCCGTTCGCCTTTGCCGTGCCTTCGTGCGCGTCGATCATCGCGCGCATCCAGTTGGGCTCTCCACACAGATCGACATAGCCGGTGCCGCTTTGTGCACAGGCGGCGATCAGCTCGGAGCCATATAATTGATACGGCCCGACCGTGCTGATGATAACGCTGGCACGCGCCGCCATTGCGCGCAGCGAAGCGGGATTGGCGGCATCGGCGGTGACCAGTGCCGTATCGGCAGGCGCACCGATTTCGCCGCGCACGCGCTCCAGCTTCTCGGCGGAACGTCCGGCCATCGCCCAGCGGATGCTGCCATCGGAATAGGTCGCGGCCAGATATTCGGCGACCAGCCGCCCGGTAAACCCGGTCGCGCCATAAACGATCAGGTCGAATTCGCGCTCGCTTGCCATTTTCTACTCTCCCGATGAACAGCCGATCAGCCGGCCTCGTTGAATTGCAGGCTGGCGAGGCGCGAATAGAGGCCCCCCAGCGCGGTAAGTTCGGCATGGGTGCCGGTTTCCACGATCCGGCCCGCATCCATCACCACGATCCGCTTCGCCGCGCGCACGGTGGCGAGCCGGTGCGCGATGACCAACGTGGTACGGTTCGCCATCAGCTTTTCCAGCGCATCCTGCACCAGCCGCTCGCTTTCCGCATCAAGCGCGCTTGTCGCCTCGTCGAGCAGCAGGATCGGGGCGTCGCGCAGTAGTGCGCGGGCGATGGCGATGCGCTGACGCTGCCCGCCCGACAGACGCGCACCGCCCTCCCCAAGATAAGTGTCGAGCCCTTCCGGCAAGTCGCGCAGGAAATCGGCGGCATTGGCCGCGCCCGCCGCCTGCCAGATTTCCTCGTCGCTCGCTTCCCATTTGCCATAGCGCAGATTGTCGCGTGCCGACGCGGCGAACATCACCGTTTCCTGCGGCACCATCGCGATGCGCGCGCGCGTGACCGCGGGATCGGCGGCGGGCAGGGCAACGCGATCGATGCTGACGGTCCCCTCTTGCGGATCGTAAAAGCGCTGGATCAGACCGAACAGCGTCGATTTTCCGGCCCCCGACGGCCCGACCAGCGCCACCGTCTCGCCGCTTTCGACCCGAAGCGAGAAATTGTGGAGCGCCGCGACCTCAGGCCGGGTGGGATAGTGGAAGGTTACGTGATCGAACGCAATCTCGCCCAGCGGCGGCAGGGGTAACGGGGTGGGGTCGGCGGGCGCCGTGATGTCGGGCTGTTCAGCCAGCAGTTCGGCCATACGCGCCGCCGCACCCGATGCGCGCAGCAGGTCGCCATACACCTCGATCAGCGCGCCGAACGAGCCGGTGACCAGCCCTGCTGTCAGCACGAATGCCGTGATCTCTCCGCCGGTGATCCGACCGCTGGCAACGCCCGCCACGGCGTCCCACATGATCAGCGTGATCGCGCCGAACAGCAGCGCGATGACCAGCGCGGTCATCAGCGCGCGCAGCCCGAAACGGCGCTTTGATGTGGCGAACACCGATTCCACCGCGCTTTCGAAGCGGCGGCGTTCGCGCCGTTCCTGCCCGAATGCCTGAACGATCCGCATCGCGCCCAGCGTTTCGGACACCATCGATCCGACATCGGCGATCCGGTCCTGCGTCGATCGCGACAGCTTGCGGACCTTCCCGCCCAGCCAGATCACCGGCAGCGTGACCAGCGGGATGCCGATGATCAGGAACAGCGCAATTCTGGGCGCGAGCACGAAAAGATAGAGTACGCCCAGCGTGCCGACCAGAAAGTTGCGCAGCGCGATCGAAATGGTGCTGCCCACCACCTGTTCGACGATCGCGGTGTCGGAGGTGAGTCGCGAGGCGATTTCGGAAGGCCGGTTCACCTCGAACCATTTGGGCGGCAGGCGAAGCAGATTGGCGTGCACCGCCATGCGCATGTCGGCGGTGGTGCGTTCGGCCAGCCAGGACACGAAATAGAAACGCCCGGCCGTCGCCAGCGCCAGGATGCCGACCACGACCAGCAGCATTTCGAAATAGGGCCGGATCGCCGACGGATCGGCGGTGTCGGCGAAACCGCGATCGACCACCAGGCGGAAGGTATAGGGGACCGACATGGTCGCCACCGCCGCGATCAGCAGCGATATCAGCGCCAGCGCCAGCCGCCCCTTGTACGGCGCGGTGAAGCGCCACACGATTGCCAGATTGCCCAGCTTTCGTTCGGGCGCGGGGTTCAGCTTTTCGGGCGGGTCCGGTTTTTCGGGCGGTGCTGCTTCGGTATCGGCCATGATGCGAACCGGGTTAGCGCGATCCGGGCACCGGTAAAACCGCCATGGGTGATTTTAACCCGATCGTGGCGCGCAGCGTGCGACATTGCAGCGCACCATCGCCGCGCTATAAGCACGCGTGGCACGTAAACCCGGCGCAGGGCGAGCCGTGCGGGAGCCCATGGGGGGCGGAAGGATTTTGATGCTGTACAACGCTTACGAAATGCAACGATCGCTGCTGGCCGGGGCCAGCGCCTGGGCCAATTTCGGTGCCGGCATGCTGACCAATCCGGCGAACCCGTTCGCCTATTTCGGCGGCGGTCCGGTGCTCGCAAGCGCGCTGGAAGTCTTCGCCCATGCCGCCCAGCCGCGCGGCAAGCCCGAATTCGGGCTGACCGAAACGGTGGTCGCGGGCAAGACGGTGGCCGTGCAGGAAGAGATCGTGCTGCGCAAGCCGTTCGGCCAGTTGAAGCATTTCGTTCGCGAAGGCGTCGAGGGTGGTCCCAAACTCCTCATCGTCGCGCCGATGTCGGGTCATTATGCGACCCTGCTTCGCGGCACGGTGGAGCGGATGCTTCCCTTTGCCGATGTCTATATCACCGACTGGCGCGATGCGAAGATGGTACCGCTGGCCGAAGGCAGCTTCGACCTTGACGATTATGTCGATTATGTCGTCGAATTTCTGGCCAAAATCGGTGAAACGGGGGACCCGCGCGCGCACATGCTCGCCGTGTGCCAGCCCTCCGTTCCCTGCTATGCGGCGACCGCGTTCATGGGCGGCAAGAACCATCCCAACCGTCCGCGCACGCTGACCATGATGGGCGGCCCCATCGATACGCGCGAAGCGCCCACGGCGGTGAACACGGTCGCCACCGAACGCCCGCTTGCGTGGTTCGAACAGAATGTCGTCGCCACCGTGCCGATGCTGTATCCCGGTGCGGGGCGCGAAGTCTATCCGGGCTTTCTCCAGCTTGCCGGGTTCATGTCGATGAACCTTGGCAGCCATTTGATGAGCCATTGGGAGATGTTCAAACATCTCGTCCAGGGCGATGAGGAAAGCGCCGAGGCCACCCGGTCCTTCTACGACGAATATCGTTCGGTCTGCGATATGAGCGCCGAATTCTATCTTCAGACCGTCGAACTGGTGTTCCAGACGCATGCGCTGCCCAAGGGCGAAATGCGCCATCGCGGGCGGTTGGTGAAGCCGTCCGACATTACCGATACCGCGCTGTTGGCGGTTGAGGGCGAGCGCGACGATATTTCCGGGCTGGGCCAGACAAAGGCGGCGCTGACGCTCGCCGACAAGCTGCCCGCGAAGATGAAGAAATATCACATGGCCGAAGGGGCGGGCCATTACGGCATCTTCAACGGGTCGAAATGGCGCACCAAAGTCGCACCCGTTCTGGAAAAATGGATCAGCGCCCATTCGGGCTGAAGCGTACCGTTTCTTCCAGTTCGGGCAGTGGGGGCACTCCCGCCGGGGGCGCTCCTTTGCGGCTCAGGAACAGGTGGCGGACGAGCTCGGCCTGCTGTTCGATCCCGTATGCGGCGAACGGTTTTCCCGCTTCGAAGCGATAGGCGTAGCGGCAAAAGGGATGGCGCATGAGCGGCAGGTAGAAGCGGCCCTTTGCCTGCGCCTGCCAGATATGCGTCATTTCATGGATGAATAATCCCTGCAGCGATAGCGAGGCGTTGCTGAAATCGTCGCGGTACAGACCGCCATCGGGGTGGAAATGGATGCACCCCGTCGGCGCCATGACGGTGTTGCGCGGCTGAAAGAACACCCATTTGCGCCCTGCGACACGCGCCGCGTCATATTGGATCGCACCGCCGAAAACGGGATGCGCCAATGCGATTTCGCCGGGGGTGAGGGGGCGGCTGCCGCGAACTGCCATGATTGTGCATATCCGCCGCCGCCGGAACGAAAACAAGCATTGCATGGCGAAGACCGGGCCAGCATGAATGGCGGTTTGCAACGGGGGCGATGATGGCGCGTGCGGTGGAACTGGGAAATGCGCGGATAGTCGCGCCGGGCAGGCTTCGCTGGCTGCGCGCCATCGGCTGGATGGTGCTGCTCGCCGTGCTGGTGATTTTCACTTTCGGCCTGATTTCTGGCGGACTGGTCGGCGTTGCGGCGAGCAGAGCGGGCATCGAACCGGCGGATGTGAACCAGACCATCGTGCTGTTGTCGACGATATTGGGCGCATTGGTCGCGACCTCGCTTTATGCAGCGCTGGTCGGCTGGGGCGAAAAGAGGCGCGCCTCAGAACTTAAATTGCGCTTTTTTCCGTTTGAGGTGGCGCTTGGCCTTGCGATCGGCGCTGCGATGATGGCGGCGGCCGTTGCCATCGCATGGACCGCCGGATGGATGACGGTGACGGCGGTGCCCGTGCAAACGGTGACGCGAGCGGTGTCCGAATCGATCCAGTCGGGCGTGATGGAGGAAGTGCTGTTCCGGCTGGTCATCCTTCGCCTGTTGTGGCGCGCCTTCGGCATCTGGCCCGCGCTGGGCCTGTCGGCGCTCATTTTCGGGCTGGTCCATCTCGGCAATCCGAACGCCAGCCTGTTCGCCGCGCTGTGTATCGCGGTAGAGGCGGGCGTGATGCTTGCCACCTTCTACATCCTCACCGGGCGTGTCTGGGTCTCGGTCGGCGTGCATGCCGGATGGAATTTCACGCAAGGGTGGATTTTCGGCGCTGCCGTTTCGGGCACTGACGGCTTCGCGGGCGGGCCGCTCCTCACCCGGCCCGCCGCGGATATGCCGCACTGGCTGTCAGGCGGCACGTTCGGGCCGGAAGCCTCGCTCGCCGGGCTGATCGTCGGAACCGGGGTGGGTGCGTACACGCTGTGGCTGGCGCGGCAAAAGGGGCGGCTTGGCGAAGGCGCCGCAGCGCCGGTCGAGTAAGGCACATCACTCAGGCGCGGATTGCCCCGCCGCGACCACGTTCGCTTGCGCAGAGACGGTGGCGCCGCTCGCCAGCGTCAGGGTGAAAGGGACCGTATCCCCTGGCTGAAGCTTTGGATTCACGTCGAACAGCATGACATGCCTGCCGCCCGGTGCGAAGGCGACATGACCGCCGGCGGGCAGCGGCACCCGATCCAGTTTTTTCATCGTCATCATCGCACCGTCGCGCGTCTTCATGCTTTCGTGCAGTTCGGCGCGCGCGGCGGCAGGCGTTCGGGCGGCGACCAGCGCGTCGTCGCGCCTGCCACCGTCCAGGTCGAAATATTCCGCTGCAGGACGCCCCGCGATGGCGGACAGCCTGATCCAAGCATGGTCGGCGCGCGGCTGCTCAGGAGTCCTGCCGCAGGCGGCAAGCATGGCGGTTGAAATAAGGATCATTGCCCGGCGCATGATGAAGCCTCCCTTTCCCCGATCGGGAACGTTCGCGCGAACGCCCGCACCCTTCGCGATCTTGCGGCAGGCAAAGCGCCACCTATATCGCCAGTCGGAAAATGGTTCCGCTGCCGTTTCGGCGACGCCGGGCCATCGCATTTTGATTGAACCAACCGGGGGCCACAAGAGGGACTATGGCTAAAGTTATCGGTATTGATCTCGGCACCACCAACAGCTGCGTCGCTGTGATGGAGGGCGGCAAGCCCAAGGTGATCGAGAATGCGGAAGGCGCGCGTACGACGCCTTCGATCGTCGCCTTCGCCAAGGATGGCGAACGCCTGATCGGTCAGCCTGCCAAGCGCCAGGCGGTGACCAACCCCGACAATACGGTTTTCGCGGTGAAGCGCCTCATCGGCCGCCGTTTCGACGATCCCGTCACGAAGAAGGACACCGAACTGGTGCCCTACCCGATCGTGAAGGGACAGAATGGCGATGCTTGGGTGAAGGTTGGCGGCGAGGATTACAGCCCGTCGCAGATTAGCGCCTTTACCTTGCAGAAGATGAAGGAAACCGCCGAAAGCTATCTTGGCGAAACGGTCAGCCAGGCGGTGATTACCGTTCCCGCATATTTTAACGACGCCCAGCGTCAGGCGACCAAGGATGCGGGCAGGATCGCCGGGCTTGAAGTGCTGCGCATCATCAACGAACCGACGGCGGCTGCGCTTGCCTATGGTTTGGAAAAGAACGACGGCAAGACGATCGCGGTCTATGACCTTGGCGGCGGCACGTTCGATATCTCGATCCTTGAGATCGGCGATGGCGTGTTCGAGGTGAAGGCGACCAACGGCGATACCTTCCTTGGCGGCGAAGATTTCGATTCCAAGATCGTTCAGTATCTGGCCGACGAGTTCAAAAAGGCGGAAGGCATTGACCTTACCAAGGACAAGTTGGCGCTTCAGCGGCTGAAGGAAGCGGCCGAAAAGGCGAAGATCGAGCTTTCCTCGGCGCAGACGACCGAGGTCAACCTGCCCTTCATCACCGCCGATCAGAACGGGCCAAAGCATCTGGTCAAGCAGATCAGCCGGTCGGACCTTGAGCGGTTGGTCGAGGACCTGATCCAGCGCACGCTGGAGCCGTGCAAAAAGGCATTGAAGGATGCCGGCGTCAACGCTTCGGAAATCGACGAAGTCGTGATGGTCGGCGGCATGACCCGCATGCCCAAGGTGCGTAGCGTCGTGAAGGATTTCTTTGGCAAGGAACCGCATACCGGCGTGAACCCTGACGAAGTCGTCGCGATCGGCGCCGCCATTCAGGCGGGCGTGCTGCAGGGCGATGTGAAGGATGTGTTGCTGCTCGACGTTACCCCGCTGTCGCTGGGTATCGAAACGCTGGGCGGCGTGTTCACGCGAATGATCGACCGCAACACGACGATCCCGACGAAGAAGTCGCAGACCTATTCCACCGCTGACGACAATCAGCAGGCGGTGACGATCCGCGTCTTCCAGGGCGAGCGCGAAATGGCGGCGGACAACAAGATGCTCGGCCAGTTCGACCTGGTCGGTATCCCGCCTGCGCCGCGCGGCGTGCCGCAGATCGAGGTCACGTTCGACATCGACGCCAACGGCATCGTCAACGTGTCGGCCAAGGACAAGGGCACCGGCAAGGAACAGCAGATCCGTATCCAGGCGTCGGGCGGCCTGTCCGATTCCGACATCGAACAGATGGTACAGGACGCCGAAAAGTTCGCGGACGAGGACAAGAAGCGCCGCGAGGGCGCTGAAGCGAAGAACAACGCCGAAAGCCTTGTCCACACGACCGAGCGCCAGCTTTCCGAAAATGGCGACAAGGTCGACGCATCGCTAAAGAGCGAGATCGAAGCCGCGATCGCCGAAACCAAGACGGCGATCGAAGGCGACGATCCCGAAGCGATGAAGGCGAAGTCCGAAGCGCTTGCCCAAGTCGCGATGAAGCTGGGTCAGGCGATCTATGAAAAGCAGCAGGCGGAAGGCGGCGACGCTGCCGCCGCCACCGGCGAAAGCGCTGCTGCGGGGAGCGAAGCGGGCGACGAGGAAGTCGTCGACGCCGAATTCTCCGAAGTCGACGACAGCAAGTCGTAAGATGCGACCGGGCCCGTATTGCCGCGATATGCGTGAATGCGGGCCCGCCGCGTTGGGGCGAATGAATGACTGAAGTCGATTATTACGAGCTGCTCGGCTGTACGCGTGACGCCGATCATGGGACGATCAAATCGTCCTATCGCAAGCTGGCGATGAAATACCATCCGGACCGCAATGGCGGGTGTGAGGAAAGCGAAGCCAAGTTCAAGGCGGTTAGCGAAGCCTATGAGGTTTTGAAGGATCCGCAAAAGCGCGCGGCCTATGACCGGATGGGCCATGCCGCGTTCAAACAGGGCATGGGCGGCGGCTCTGGCGGCGCGGATCCCGGTTTCGGCGCGTTCAGCGATATTTTCGAAAGCGTGTTCGGCGAATTCATGGGCGGGCGCGGCGGCGGTGGACGCCGTCAGGCGCGACGCGGTGCCGATCTTCGCTACGACATGGAAATTTCGCTGGCCGATGCGTTCAGCGGCAAATCAACCGAAATCACGGTCGACGTATCGGGCATCTGCACCAAATGCGACGGAACCGGGGCAAAGCCCGGAACCGCGCCCAAAATGTGCCCGACCTGCGGCGGCGCCGGCGCGGTTCGCGCGCAGCAGGGCTTTTTCGTGGTCGAACGGGCCTGCCCGACCTGTCATGGCGCGGGGCAGATCATTGCCGATCCGTGTCCCGAATGCCGGGGCGAGGGCCGGGTCGACATCACCAAGACGCTGACCGTCAATATCCCGCCGGGAGTCGACGAAGGCACGCGCATCCGCCTGTCGGGTGAAGGTGAGGCAGGTGCGCGCGGGGCGCCCCCAGGCGACCTCTATATCTTTCTGCACATTGCGCGGCACACGCTTTTCACGCGTGAGGGCACGACGCTTCACGCGCACATGCCGATCAGTTTCACCACCGCAGCGCTTGGCGGTGAAATCGAACTTCCCGGTATTGATGGCGAACCGATCGCGGTGAAGGTGCCGCCCGGCACCCAGCCGGGACGCGAGATTCGTCAGCGCGGTGCAGGCATGCCGGTGTTGCAGGGCCGTGGGCGCGGCGATCTTGTCGTGCATCTGGAAGTCGAGATGCCGCGCAAGCTGTCGTCGAAACAGCGCGAGATACTCGAAGCATTCCGCGAAACCGAAACCGGTGAGGAATGTCCGCAATCCACGGGCTTTTTCGCCAAGCTGAAACAGGCGATGGGGGCCTGAACAGCTCCCTTGTTTTTTCCAAAGCTGAAAAGAAAAATGACGATGCGAGGCCCGCCACCTCGCGTCGTCAGCGTTCGAGCAGGTCCGCCAGAATCCGGCCCATATTGGCGGCCGTATAGGGCTTTTGTAGAATCTGTGCCGATGCATGACCGTCGGGCGCCTGAAATTGCTCGCCATAGCCGGTGGCAAAAATATAGGGCACGCCCTTCGCGGCGAGCGCATCGGCGATCGGAAGGCTGGTTTCGCTCCCCAGATTGACGTCGAGCACCGCCGCGGTGAACGCCCCGTTCTCGATCTCGTTGAGCGCTGCAACCACGCCCGCCGCGACCGTCACCCGTTCCGCGCCAAGTTGCAGCAGGATATCTTCGGCATCCATCGCGATAATCAGGCTGTCCTCGACCAGCAGCACCGGGCCGGACAGAACCGGCGCGTCGCCCGGATCGCGCCGCTCGGCAAGCGTGCTGATCGGTTCCGCATGGTTTTCCGCCACTTCGGTTTCGCTGGCGGCGACGTAACGGGCGGGGATGCAGAAATCGGCCTCCATTCCTGTCAGCGGGAAACGGATATCGGCAGTGCCGCCAAGATCATAGGGGATCGAACGTTCGATGATCGTCGTCCCGAACCCCTGACGCTTGGGCGGCTGCACCGCAGGTCCGCCGCGTTCGCGCCATTCGATGAAGCAGTCGCCATATTGGTCGATCGACAATTCAACCGTGAGCGATCCGCTGTCCGAAAGCGCGCCGTATTTCGCCGAATTGGTCATCAGTTCGTGCATGACCAGCGCAAGTGTCGAAAAGGCGTGTGGGTGCAGCAATATCGGCGGCCCCTCGACCTTCACCCGGCTTGCCTTGCCGGCAAGATAGGCCGCCGCTTCGGTTTCGATCAGGCGGCGCAGCGGCGCGGGGGACCAGTTATCCTGCGTAATCTGGTCATGCGCGCGCGCCAGGCTTTCGATCCGTCCTTCCAGCAGTTTGATATAGCTGTTGAGGTCGGTGCCGGTATCATGGCTCTGGCGCACCAGCCCGCGTATCAGGCTGAGGATGTTACGAACCCGGTGATTGAGTTCCGCGATCAGCAATTCCTGCCGTTCGGACGCGCGTTGCCGTTCCGCCTGCGCATCGTCGGACAGGCGCAGCACCACTTCGATCAGCGAGGCGCGAAGCATCTCCGCGACGCGCAATTCTGCATCGGTAAACGGTTCCGACCGGCCTCGAACTTCCTCGGCCCAGGTTTCGAAACTCTGGCGCGGGGTCAGCCGTGCACCATTGGGGCCATAGCTTGCCGGCTTGTGCGGATCGCCCGCCCAGTTGACGGTGCGTACCTTTTCCTGCCGGAACAACAGGACGTAATCGCGCGGCGTGCGCGAAATCGGGATGGCCAGCAGCCCGGCCCCGACATCAGCATATTCGCGCGCCTGCGGAAGCAGATCGCCGAGATGATCGGTGGAATATACCCGGCCGGACGTCATCGCA
Organism: Stakelama flava; assembly: GCF_019351405.1. Classification (GTDB taxonomy): domain Bacteria; phylum Pseudomonadota; class Alphaproteobacteria; order Sphingomonadales; family Sphingomonadaceae; genus Sphingomonas; species Sphingomonas flava_A. Next base: position 31,877 of record NZ_JAHWZX010000014.1, on the reverse strand, counting down.
TTGAGGCGGCGGACCAGCGTAGGAATGGCCGAAGCGGGCGGGGTGGCACCGCTGGTCGCGATCTTGCCGTCGATATAAATCGCGATGCCGTCGCATGGCACCGTCTTGCCCAGCATCGACCCCAGCCAGTCAGGATTGTCGAGCAGCGTCGAATCGCCCGCCACACTCGCCAGAATGCGGTCGCTGGTCGCCCGTGCCTCGATCTCATAACGGGCAAGGGCTTCGCGCTGACGGCTTTCCAGCTTCAGCGCAAACATCTGCCCGAACAGTTCGGCGATGGAACGCCGCTCAAAATCGGGGCATCGCGGCTGATAATGGTGGCAGGCGAACAGTCCCCACAGCTTGCCTTCCAGAATGATCGAAATCGACAGCGAAGCGCCGACGCCCATATTCTTCAGATATTCGATATGGATCGGCGATACCGATCGCAGCACCGATAGCGACAGGTCGAGCGGTTCGCCCTGTTCGTCGCGTTCGGGCATAATGGCAGCCGGGGTGGCGTCCACATCGGCGATCACGCGGAACGGTGTGCGGACATACAGCTTGCGCGCCTGCTGCGGAATGTCGCTCGCCGGATAGCGCAGCCCGTGGAAACTGCCGATACCGGACCGAACCGCTTCGGCCGCGACCGTGCCCGATCCGTCGCGATCGAACTGATAGACCATCACCCGGTCGAAACCGGTGAGCGCGCGTACCTGACGCGCGCCTTCGCGCAGGAAGTCGCTGATCTTGTCGGTCGCGTCGAGCCGCGCCATCATCGCGCGAATCGTGCTGGCGGTGTCGGCATCGGGTGTTTCGGCGGACGGCTCGCCCTCCAGCACGATCGTGCCGTCGGTCATGTGCAGTGCAAAGTCATAGCGCGGCCCGCCGGTGCGCAGTGCCAGCCCGAACAACCGTTCGACCGCGTCGGGGCCGCGCAGCAGCGTCAACCGGTTGCGAATGGCATGCAGTGTTTCGGCCGCCATATGGTCGGACATCGGCGTGCCAAGAATATCCTCGGCTTTTACGCCCAGAAAATCGGCAACGTTCACCGATGCGCGTTTGATCAGCCAGTCGCTGGACAGCGCGATCAGAAAACCAAAAGGCTGGATCGCCCCCAATTGGTGAATGGGTTCGCGATCGCAATTGGTAAGGTCAACTTCGAAATCGGCGCTCGACACAGTTACTCTTTCAAAAGCCATTTCCTGCCCGCCGTTTCGAACGATCCGAAGACCGCGCGCGCGGCATCAATGGCGATCGCCAGTTCCGAAGGGCGGCTGAGCAGATAGTCTAGCGTGCCGAGCAGCCCCCGCCAATGGCCGGATGGTTGATCTGCATCAAGATAGGACGTTGGAAAGTCGTCTGGTACTTGTCTGGCAAGAAAACGTCCGCCCAGTCTTGACCCTTCCAGCACATATACTGACCCGGCGATTGTCGCGTTTCGAGACGTTTCTTGCGAAAGCATGTTGGTAAGAAACGGCGGCGCGGTGGCGATCTGCGCACCGCCCATCGCTTCCAGATCGGCGATCAGCGCAGACCCCCGTCTGCGCGCGGCCCAATCGTCCAACAGTGATGCCGCCCCGGCATGATCGAGCGCATCCTCAAGCGGAGGCAGTATTTCGGCATGCGCGGCGAGGAAGCGGCGATATCCATCGGCCTCATCCAGCGCGAACCCGGTGAACAGCCCGTCGAGCCGTTCATGCTCCTCGCGCGTGCCCTCGCGCAGCGCCTTGTGCGCGGGGTTCAGCCGAATATCCTTCCGAAAATCGTGTCGACATGTTTGAAATGATAATCGAGGTCGAATTTCTCCTCGATTTGCTGCGCGCTCAGCGCGCCGGCCACTTCGGGATCGGCCTTCAGCAACTCCATCAGCGACAATTCACCGTCCGATTCCCATACCTTCATCGCGTTGCGCTGAACCGCGGCATAGGCGTCCTCGCGGCTGAGCCCAGCTTGGGTGAGCGCGAGCAGCACCCGCTGCGAATGCACCAGGCCGCCCATCCGGTCGAGATTCCTGCGCATCCGCTCAGGATACACGACCAGCTTGTCGATGACGCCGGTAAGCCGGGCGAGCGCGAAGTCGAGCGTGATGGTCGCGTCGGGGCCGATATAGCGTTCGACCGAGGAGTGGGAGATGTCCCGTTCATGCCACAGCGCGACATTTTCAAGCGCGGGGGTGACATAGCCGCGCACCATCCGGGCAAGGCCGGTCAGATTTTCGGTCAGCACCGGGTTGCGCTTGTGTGGCATCGCCGATGAACCCTTTTGACCGGGCGAAAAATACTCTTCCGCCTCCAGCACTTCGGTGCGTTGCAGATGGCGGACTTCGGTCGCCAGCCGCTCGATAGACGAGGCAATGACGCCCAGCGTGGCGAAGAACATCGCATGCCGGTCACGCGGAATGACCTGGGTGGAAATCGGTTCGGAGGTCAGACCCAGTTTCGCCGCGACATGTTCCTGCACGCGCGGGTCGATATTGGCATAGGTGCCCACCGCACCCGAAATCGCGCAGGTCGCCACATCCTTGCGCGCCGCGGCGAGCCGTTCGCGATTGCGGGCGAATTCGGCATGCGCCTGCGCCAGTTTCAGGCCAAAGGTCACCGGCTCGGCATGAATGCCGTGGCTGCGCCCGATGGTGGGCGTATATTTATGCTCGATCGCGCGTCGCTCCAGCGCCTCCAGCAGCGCTTCCAGATCGGCGTCGAGGATTGCCGCCGCCCGGTCGAGCTGTACGGCAAGACAGGTGTCGAGCACGTCGGACGAGGTCATCCCCTGATGCAGGAAGCGCGCCTGCGGACCGATCTTTTCGGCGGCATAGGTCAGAAACGCGATCACATCGTGCCTGGTCACCGCTTCGATCTCGTCGATTTTGGCGACGTCGATCGGTTCCATTGCGCCATTGTCGAGCGCGGCCATGATCGTATCTGCGGCCTCGACGGGGATCATGCCCACATCGCCCATTGCCTGAGCGGCATAAGCCTCGATCTCGAACCAGATGCGATATTTGCTCTCCGGCTCCCAGATCGCGGTCATGTCCTGTCGGGCATAGCGGGGTACCATTGTCGTTTTTCCTGCCTGTGAAGATGAAGCCAAAGGCCGCTATCACCAGCCAACGGGCGCATCAATCGGCTTGTTCCGCAAAGCCGGGGCGGGGCGCCCGAATCCTTTCATCGCAACAAAGTAACGAGTCCGCGTTGAAACGCCGTTAATTCATGATGATCTGAAATGTTTATACGGATCGTATGGACGGTTTTCCGGTTATTGTTTCGACTCTTCCCGGCGCATGTTTTCGCGGGAGGAAGTATTGAAGGAGTTTACCGATGTTGAAAGCCGTTCTTCTCGCCGGAGCCTTTGCCGTTTCGGCGCCTGCACTTGCGCAGCAGACCACTCCGCAGACGACGCCTCCCACAAGCGACGCGCAGCCTGCGCCCGACCAGATGGCACCGGAAAATGAAATGTCGCCACAGGATCAGACCACGCCGGACACGATGACGCCCGATGACAGCGCGACGCCCGATGACGGTATGGCCCCCGATGACGACATGACCCCGGATCAGGGAATGGATGACGAAACCGCGCCGAACGAACCTTCGACGCAGCCCAAGGCGATGCCCAGTCCCAACGCGACTCCGCAGTCCGACGAGCCGGGCAGCGATCCCGGTCCGGGCCGCTGATTTCAGCCAATCATCCGGCGATCATAAGCCGGTTCGCCAACAGCGATCGATAGCGGGCCGCCGGTTTTCCGGCGGCCCGTTTCGTATGCACCGCTGGCGGGCGGCCGATGGAAATTCCTAGATCAGTCCCATGGCACGCAGACTGCTATGCCCTTGCGTTCCGATGATGATGTGATCGTGAACCGCGATGTTCAATCGTTTGCCCGCTTCAGCGACGGCGCGCGTGATTTCGATGTCGGCGCGGCTCGGCGACGGATCGCCCGACGGGTGGTTGTGCACCAGAATGATCGCGGCGGAACCAAGGTCGATCGCGCGGCGGATGACCTCTCGCACATGCACAGGGGCTTCGTCGATCGATCCTTCGCCCATCAATTCGTCGCGGATCAACATGTTGCGGGTGTTAAGGTGAAGCACCCGCACCCGCTCGATCGGATGGTGCGCCATTTCGGCGCGAAGATAATCGAGAAGCGCCTGCCAGTTGCTGAGCACCGGCCGCTCGGCGACATTGGCGCGCAACAGGCGGATCGCGGCGGCGTGAACGATCCTGATCGCCGCGACCGAGGTGTCGCCCATGCCCGGCACCCGTCGGATCGCATCGGCATCGGCGGTCAGCAGTCCGGCCAACCCGCCGAATTCGCGCAGCAACGCCTTGGCAAGCGGTTTGGTGTCCCTGCGCGGAATCGCGAGCGCGAGCAGATATTCGACCAGTTCATGGTCGAGCAGCGCATCGCCGCCATTGCCCAGCAGCCGTTCGCGAAGCCGCGCGCGATGGCCGGCACTGTCTTCGGCGGGAACCCCCATCGCAGCAGCCATTACGCACCGGCGGCGCTTCGCGCAATCGCGCGCTTGACGCCGCCTTGCCGGAAGGCAACGGTGCCCGCGTGAGTTGTTGGAACGCGGCGTGAGCGCACAATCAGAGACGGAGCCCGACGCGGGACAGGGACGGCGCGTGCCGCGAATGCCCCGTTTCGCGCGGGTGCTTGCCATTATCGCGGTAGTGGTCGCAACCGCGCTGGCGATATTGTGGCTTCAGCGCAAACCCATCGCAAACAGCTTCGTACGCGACGAATTGCGCAAGCGCGGCGTTCAGGCGCGCTACGATATCGCCGATCTGGGCGTATCGCGCCAGCGGCTGGAAAATGTCGTTATCGGCGATCCTGATTCGCCCGATCTCGTTGCCGACTGGGTCGAACTATATACCGATCTCTCCTTTTCGGGGGCGCAGGTGACGGGAGTCAGCGCCGGCCATGTTCGCATCCGGGGCAAGCTGGTCGACGGCAAATTGTCGCTTGGGTCTATCGACCGGTTGCTTCCCGCGTCATCGGGCAAACCCTTTTCGCTTCCTGCTCTATCCGTCGACGTCGCCGATGCGCGGATGCGCCTTGAAACGCCTTATGGCCTTGTCGGACTGAAAATGGCCGGGCAGGGAAAACTCAATGACGGATTTACCGGCAGACTGGCGGCGGTGTCGCCGCGCCTGGCAGTGGGCGATTGCGAGGCGCAGCGAATCGCGGTGGCGGTGAAGCTGAGCGTCGCCGACGATCGCCCCTCCTTCGCCGGGCCGGTTCGTGCAGGGCGCGCGCAATGCGGCGATATAACCGCCAGCGGCCTTGCCAGCGGCATCGACGCAACGCTCGGCGAACGGCTCGATCGGTGGAAGGGGCAGGCGACGGTGAAGCTGGACCAGGTGGCTGCGCCGCAGGGCAGCGTGAGCGGGTTTGGCGGCACCGTAACATTTGATGGCGGTCCGCAGCGAACCGAAGGTACGGCGGAACTGCAAAGCGCCGATTTTGAAAGTCCGTCATTATCGGGTGCCGGGGCAAAGCTGGACGGCCGCTATCGTCTGGGCAGCGCCGGCAACCGTTTCGCCGGCAGCGTTTCAGTGCAGCAGGCGAATCTTTCGCGCGCTCTGCTTGCCCGCGCCGATGCGCTGGGCACCACGGCCAGCGGCACACCGGTCGCGCCGCTGCTCGCCAGACTGGGCCATTCGCTCGCACTCGCCGGACGCAAGGCCGATATGGCGGGCGACCTCGTGGTGGAGCAGAGCGGAAAGAACGGTTTCCTTATCCTTCATCGCTCCAGCCTGCATGCCGCAAGCGGGGCCGACGCTACGCTGTCCGGCGGGGAAGGGGTGCGCTATCGCTGGAGCGACGGGGCGATGACGCTCAACGGGCTGGTCAGCACATCGGGCGGGGGCCTGCCCGATGCGGCGGTCCGGCTCAGCCAGCGTGCCCCCTATACGCCGGTTACAGGAACAGCGGTGATTGCGCCCTATCGGGCGGGCGATGCGCGGATCGACCTGACCCCGGTCCGGTTCAGCGCCGCCCCAGATGGCAGCACCCGGCTTTCGACCCGACTGACGCTGTCGGGGCCGCTCGGCGACGGGCGCGTCGACCGGCTCAGCCTGCCGCTCGACGCCGATTGGGATGGCGGCACCCGGCTGACCGTGAATCGCGCCTGCGTACCCGCTGGGTTCGACCGGCTCGCAATCTCCGGCCTGGTGCTCGATTCCGCACGCGTTCGGCTGTGCCCGAACGGCGATGCGCTGGTCCGCCTCGCGGGGGCTAAGCTGTCGGGCGGCGCACGGATCGCCGCGCCGCAACTTACCGGACGGATCGGCGGCACGCCGCTTACCCTCGCCGCCGGAAACACCGAATTCCGCCTGACCGATACCGGCTTTGCACTTGCTGATGTGAAGGCGCGGCTGGGCAGCGAAGCGAGCATGACCCGGATCGATGCCGCGACGATCACCGGCCGGGTGAATGGTTCTGTCGTCGCAGGCGGCTTTACCGGCGGGGCGGGGCAAATCGGCAATGTGCCGCTCGCCATGTCGGACGCGGCGGGTGACTGGCGGCTGGAAAACGGGACGCTCACGCTCGACGGCGGGCTGACCGTCTCCGACACGGCAGCATCGCCGCGTTTCAAGCCGCTGGCAAGCGACGATTTCCACCTGACGCTGGCCGGCAGCGATATTATCGCCGGGGGTACGCTGAAAACCCCGGATACGGACGTGAAGGTGACCGATGTCACGCTGACCCACGATCTGAACTCGGGCGCGGGGCATGCCGATCTCGCCATGCCGGGCATCACCTTTGCGCCTGACGCGCTTCAGCCCACCGATCTCACCAATCTGGCGCTCGGCGTCGTCGCCAATGTCGATGGCACGCTGACGGGCATGGGGCATATCGCCTGGGGCCGGGAAGGCGTGACGAGCACCGGCGATTTCCATACCGCGGGGACCGATCTCGCCGCCGCATTCGGAACAGTCAGCGGGCTTTCGACCGATTTGCATTTCACCGACCTTTTGGGGCTGGTATCCGCGCCCGATCAGGTCGCGACCGTGGCGGAGATCAATCCCGGCATCGTCGCGCGCGATGGCGAATTTCATTACAAGCTGCTCGGCGAACAGCAGGTGCGGATCGACAGCGGGCACTGGCCGTTCGCGGGCGGTGACCTGACGCTCGATACGACCGTGCTCGATTTCGGTGGAGAAAAGGACAAGCGGCTGACCTTCCACGTAAAAGCGATGGAGGCGGACCAGTTTCTGCAACAGTTCGATTTCGACAATCTGAACGCTACCGGGACATTCGACGGCGTGCTGCCGATGATTTTCGACACTGAAGGCGGGCGAATCGAGGGCGGGCATCTCGATTCGCGCAAGGGCGGGTCGCTCGCCTATGTCGGGGAAATAGGGCAGAAGGATCTGGGCTATTGGGGCAATGTCGCCTTTCAGGCGCTTCGTTCGCTGCGCTATGACGAACTGTCGATCGACATGAACGGGCCGCTTGCGGGCGACATGATTACGCAGATTCGCTTTTCGGGCGTGAAGCAGGGCGAAGGCGCGAAGCATAATTTCCTGACCGACCGGATCGCGAAGCTGCCCTTCCTCTTCAATATCCGGATCAAGGCGCCGTTCCGCCAACTGATCGATTCGGTGCAGTCCTATTACGATCCTTCGCGTCTGATCGAGCGTAATCTGCCGACTCTGCTCGAACAGCAGAATGACGCGGCCGGGGATGCAAAGACGGAAAATGGCGGCGATGCCGAAAGCGAAGCGGGGGCCCGAACGAATGTTCAGGCGGGCGAAAGCAGGGATATGCAATGATGCGGACAGGATTGATGAACGATAATGCGGAGCGCGGCGGCCGGAATGCCGTGATGATGTCGGCGGCGCTGATCGCCGGGCTGGTTTCGATCGGCGGGTGCGTGACGATCAACGCACCCGAAAAACCGATCCAGATCGACCTTAACATCAACGTGACGCAGGAAGTGGTATATCGACTCGATAACGAATCGAAGAATTTAATCGAGGACAACCCGGATATTTTTGGCGGATCAGGATCATGATGAATAAAATCGCTCTCGCGCTCGGTATCGGCGCTCTTGCCGCCGGCGGCATCGCCGCGCCCGCGCTGGCGCAGTCGATGAGCTGGCAACAGGCGAAGAGCCAGGGACTCGTCGGAGAACAGCCCGACGGCTATCTGGGCATTGTCGGCAGCGCGACGGCCGAGCTGCGCAAGATCGTCAACGACGTGAACATCAAGCGCAAGGCCGCCTACACCCAGAAGGCGCAGGCTAATGGGGCCACGGTCGAACAATTCGCCTTCACCACCGGCTGCAACCTAATCGCGCGCACTGATCCCGGCGAAATGTACCAGACGCCGTCGGGTGCTTGGAAAAAGCGCGGCAGCGGCGCGCCCGATCGCGACCCGCGTTGCGCGTAAGTCTTTGACGGTGCGCGACCCCCGGCTTTTCGCCGTTTGAGGCGGGGCCGGGGCATATTGTGACGCCCGCGCGGTTCGCGCTGGTGTTGACTCGGTTGTTACCCCTTTCTAAACCGGCGCCGCATCAAGGGCGCGGGTCCACGATGCTTTGTGTCGTCGCGCTGAACGCGACGGCATTTTTCATATCAGGATTACAAGACGTTGGCAGACGAAGGCCGGAACGGAACCGACGACCTCGACAAGCGCATCGCCGATGCGAAGGCGGCGCATATGCAGCGTTCGAAGGTCGATCACGCGGCGGAAGGGCGCGCGGAAACGCGCGGCTGGGCCGTGGGGATCGAATTTGTCGGTGCCGTCATCGTCGGCGCGGTCATCGGTCTCTTGCTCGACAAGTGGCTGAACACCGCACCGTGGCTGATGATCGTCTTCCTCGTTCTGGGTTTCGCCGCCGGCTTGCGCCGCGCGATGTCGACGTCGAAGCAGTTCGACACCGATCTCACCACCGACCGATAGGGCCCTGAAGACCCATGTCCGCCAACAATCCGATGGAACAATTCGCGATCCGCACGCTGCATCCGCTCAGCGTGTCCGGATACGATGTTTCCTTCACCAATTCCGCGCTGTGGATGCTTGTCGCGCTGGTCGTGATCGCCGCGTTCATGGTGATCGGCACGATGAAGCCGACGCTGGTTCCCGGCCGCTGGCAGGCCGCGCTGGAATATGTCTATGACTTCGTGGTCGGCGTGGTCGACGAAAATGTCGGGTCGAAGGGCAAGGCCTATGTCCCGTTGATCTTCTCGGTCTTCGTGTTCGTGCTGGTCTGCAACCTGCTGGGCCTCGTGCCCTGGGTAGGATCGTTCACGCCGACGAGCCATATCGCGGTGACGCTGGCGCTGGCGCTGATCGTGTTTCTGATCGTCGTGATCGTCGGGCTGGTCAATCACGGCCTGCACTTCTTCACCTTTTTCTGGCCCAAGGGGATGCACCCCGCGCTTGCGCTGTTCATCATGCCGATCGAGGTGGTCAGCTTCCTGGTACGTCCGTTCACGCTGGCCATCCGGCTGTTCGCCAACATGACCGCGGGGCACGTGCTGTTGAAGGTGTTCGGCACCTTCGTGGTCGCGCTTGGATCGTTCGGCGCGCTTCCCTATGTCTTCGGCATCGTACCGCTCGCGGTGAACGTGGCGCTGTCTGCGCTCGAACTGCTGATCGCGCTGATCCAGGCCTATGTGTTCGCACTGCTCGCTTCGATCTATCTGAACGACGCGATCAACCTTCACTAATTTCAACCACTGACTTCACGAAAAGGGTATCAACATGGACGCAGAAGCAGCAAAGTTCATTGGCGCCGGTCTTGCGGCGATGGGTGCGGGTCTCGCCGGTATCGGCGTGGGCTACATCTTCGGTTCGCACGTCCTCGGCGCGTTCCGCAATCCCGAAGCCGAACCGCGTATCGCCGGCCGCCTGTTCCTGGGCTTCGCCGTGGTTGAGGCGCTCGGCCTGATCGCGGCGGTCGTCGCGCTCTACCTCGCATTTGCGGGCTGAGCCGACACCGACTGCAACCGCATCTGTAAGGTCTGACCCATGCCTCAATTTGAACCGGCGAATTTCGTGCCCCAGATGGTTTGGCTCGTCGTTGCGTTCGCGATTCTCTATTTCGTGATCGTGCAGACGACGCTGCCGCGCCTGGGGCGGACGATTGATGCTCGTGAAAAAAAGGTGATGGGCGACCTTACGTCCGCCGAACGTGCAAAGGCCGAGGCCGATCACATGCAGGCGGAATATGAAGCCGGCGTCGCCACTGCGCAGGACAAGGCGCGCGCCCGGGTGGCCGAAGCACGCGCCGCAGCCGCGCGGGAGATCGAGGCGAACAACGCCGAGACCAACCGGATGCTTCACAGCAAGGTCGAAACTGCTGAAGCAGCGCTCGCCGAACGCCGCGCAAAGGCGATCGGGGAAATCGAGGCGGTCGCCGCCGAAGCCGCCGGCGATATCGTCGAGAAACTGACCGGTTCACGCCCCGATCCCGCTGAAACGCAGGCGGCGGCGCGCGCGGCGCTGGCTTGACGAGGCGATCATGATCAATAGTGAACATGTCGTGGATACGATCGACGCGCATCAGGCGGTGGCGCATGGCGCCCATGGCCCCGAACTTCTCGGCTTCTCAGCAGAGGGATGGGTCTATTGGGGCGTCACCATCTTTCTTTTGCTGGCGATCTTCGTCTTCAAATTCCCGAAGCTGATCGCAAAAGCGCTGGACGACAAGATCGCCGAGGCGCGCCGCCAACTCGACGAGGCGCAATCGATCCGGTCGGAAGCCGAAGCGCTGCTGGCCGAAGCGAAACGCCGGCATCAGGCAAGCGCCGGCGACGCCGATGCGATCCTGGCCCATGCGCAGGACGAGGCGAAGGACATCGTCGCCAAGGCGCATGCCGATGCCGAGGAACTGACCAAACGTCGTCAGAAGATGGCGGAGGACAAGATCGCCGCCGCCGAACGTCAGGCGATTGCCGATGTTCGCGCCAAGGCGGCTGATGCAGCAGCGCTTGCGGCGGGCAGGGTGATTGCCGCGAAGCATGACGTTGCCGCGGACCGCGAAATGGTCGACCGGACGATTGCGGGGCTGGGCCGGCTCAACTGATCGGTGCGGCGGGGCGCGTGATCGCGTCCCGGCTTTCAGTTCGAACGATTGTTTTTGCGCGAGCGCCGCTGCCTGGGCTAAAACAGTCCGGGCCGGCGCTTTCGCTTTTTTGCCGGCGGGTAGAAAGGTATCGCCATGTCCCTGCGTATTGCCGCATCCGCGCTGATCGCATTCGCCATCGCCACGCCTGCCGTGGCGCAGACCGTGCCCGACGAGACGCCGGCCCCGCAAAGCGGACTTACCCTTGCGTTGTTCGACCTGGATACTCCGATCGGGACGCTGATCGCCGATGAACGCGCCCGTGCGGTGCTCGACAAGCATCTGCCCGGGCTGAGCACCGACGAAAACCTCGACAAGTTCAAACAGATGAGTCTGCGCGAATTTCAGCCCTATACCGGCGGCAAGCTGACCGACGCCATGCTGGAACAAGTGGGCAAAGACCTTCGCGCCATCCACTGACGGGCTTATCAACGCCGCCCGCCTGCGCCATGGTGGCGCGATGATCCGCTGCATTATCGTCCTGCTGCTCGCGCTTGCGGCCATGCCCGCCACCGCGCAAAATGCCAGCACCCCCGCGCCGCAGGCTTCGCCCGCCATTTCCACCGAAGCGGTGAGCGATGCGCAGGATCGCGAGGTCGCGGCCCGCATCCGCGCCATTTTCGCACAGATCGAATCGCTCCGTTCGGTGCGTGTCACCGTGGCGTCGGGGGTGGCCACGCTTTCCGGATCTGTGGCGGGCGCGGCGGATGCCGAACGCGCCGGGGCGATCGCCGAACGCGTATCGGGCGTGGTTACGGTGCAGAACGATATCGACCGCGATTTGGCGGTGCAGCAGAATCTGTCGCCCGCGCTGGGCCAGTTCGGTGCCGATCTGCGCGCGCTGTTGCGAGCGCTGCCGCTGCTTGCCGTCGCGGTCGGTATCGCCGCGCTGATCGCCGCGCTGGGCTATCTGCTTGCCGGGCGGAACCGTTTCTGGCGCTGGATCGCGCCCAATATCTTCCTGGCCGAATTGCTGCAAACCTCGATCCGCTTCGTCTTCGTCGTTCTGGGGCTGGTAGCGGCGCTTGAGATACTCGGTGCGACCGCGCTGCTCGGCGCGGTGCTCGGCGGGGCGGGCGTGATCGGCATCGCACTCGGCTTCGCGGTACGAGACACGGCCGACAATTACGTCTCCTCGCTGATGCTCAGCCTGCGCCAGCCGTTCCGCGCGAACGACCATGTCGTGATCGAAGGGCAGGAGGGGCGCGTGCTTCGCCTCACCTCACGCGCGACGATCCTGATGACGCTCGACGGCAACCATCTGCGCATCCCCAACAGCACCGTCTTCAAGGCGGTGATCCTGAACTATACGCGCAATCCCGAACGCCGCTTCGAATTCGACCTCGGCGTCGATGCCGATGACGATCCGGTCGATGCGATGGGCGTCGGCCTCGCCGCGCTGAACGGCCTCGACTTCGTGCTCGACACGCCGCGCGCCAGTGCGGTGATTCAGCAAGTGGGCGATTCGAACATCGTGCTTCGCTTCTATGGCTGGGTCGATCAGACGCATACCGACTTCGCAAAGGGGCGAAGCCTCGCCATTCAGGCGACAAAGGCGGCGCTGGAAGCGGCGGGCTTCGCGCTTCCCGAGCCGATCTATCGCCTGCGCTTCGACGAAGGCGCACCGCTGCCGCTCGCCCGTGCGCAAGCGGCGGAAACCGTTCCCGCAAAGCCGCGTACGGCAGCGGGGAAGCGCGATGCGACCGACACGCGCCCTGAAACCCATATCGAAAAACTAGTCGCCGAAGAACGCGCTGGGGACCGCGAAACCGATCTGCTCGATTCAACCAAACCGATCGAGTGAGCGGCATCACGGCGTAATAGTACGCAGCGTCCTCTATGCCACGCCGCATTGACCTGAACGCATCGCATCATAAACATTGCGAAACCCAAAGGGGCGCGGCAATCCAGTGACGCGCGCATAAAACCGCTGGTTGATGGATCGCCGCGTCGCTACGCTCCTCGCGATGACGATGACGCGATGAATCACTCGGCATAAGTGGGCCGGCATGCCCTTTGCCGCTGGCGATTTATTGCTTATGGCCCGCGCGATGTACTGGACCGTCCTCGGCATCGCCGTCATCACCGAAATCTGCTGGGCGCTCAGCCTGAAATGGGCGGGCACCGTCGCCACGTGGCAGGCCTCCGCCGTGCCCATCATCCTGTCGTTCGTGAATATGGGCCTGCTCGCCTTCGCGATGCGCGGCCTGCCCGCCGGAACCGCCTATGCGGTGTGGACCGGCCTCGGCGCGGTCGGCGTCATCATCGGCGGCGTGATCCTGTTCGGCGACAGGGTCGGCACGGTTCAGGCAATTTTCATGGGCCTTACCGTTATCGGCGTCGTCGGCACGAAGCTGTTCGCGCAAGGGTGATCATCGGAAACGCCGGGTAAAGCCGCCCAGTATCTCGATATCGGGCGTATCGCGGGTAAGCCCGATATAGCTCGACAGGTCGAATTGCGTGTCAGCGTCGCTTTGCCACGCGCCGAGCAGGTCGAGGCTCCCCTGCGTGACATGCCCCGCCGGGTCCTCGTCCCGCATCGCCCAAAGTTCGCCGGTCAGCGTGACGCCGCCGCCGACATCCTTGGATACCGCGCCAGCGCCCGAATAGGCGAAATGCCGCCCGTCGCCATCCTCGTCGGCGCGGGCGAACACCCCCGGCGTCGCGGCAAGGCTCCAGCCGTCCGAAAGCGGCAGATCGACCGGCGTGAAAAGGCTCGCAGACCAGGTGCCCTGGCTCACGTCATGCGCACCCAGCGGCAGCGTGACCCCCGGCATCAGCGCGAGCGAAGGCCCACTCTCGCTACCATCGATCGCTAGATAGCGCGCCGACAGCCCGACATCGCCGAACCCGTCCGCGACGCTCACCGCGCCGTCGCTGCGGGTCCGGTCATGGATATAGGGGGTGACGGCGACGCGCACCTCCACCCGGTCGGCGACGCCGTAGCGCAGCAGGCTGTCGCCGAAGAGGATCATATCCTCCGTCTCGCCAGCCTGATGGTCGTGCGACCAGTCCGCGATGCTGGTTTCCACCTGAAAATTGCCCGGTGCCACGACACAGGTCGGGCTGGCCTTGCCCGGCCGGTCCGGACACAATTCGGGCGGATCGCCGTCCTGCGCGCTGGCGATGGCGGGGGCAAGCATAAGCACAAGCGGCAGCGCGACAAGGATCGACCGGTTCATCCCGCGCCAAACGCCGCCCGCCCCCGAAAAGTTGCCGTAAGAGGCGGCGGTTGGGGGCGTCGCCCTACACTCCCCTGACGTCATCCCAGCGAAAGCTGGGAACGGCATAATCCCGAAGAGCTGTCGAACAGATCGTGCCATTGCGGATTATCTTTTTCGATCCGTTCGATCTTCCATGCGCGTTTCCAGGCTTTCATCGCCTTTTCCCGCGCGATCGCTTCGATCATTGTTTCATGCCACTCTGCAAGTACAAGTCGCGTCAACCCGTAACGGCGACAAAATGCCGAACCCTGGCCGGCGCGATGCTGTGCAATCCGCGCGACCAGATTTGCGGTCACGCCGATATAAATAACGCCGCAGCGCCTGTTCGTGAGTATGTAGACCCAGCCGCCCATCCAAACGCGGTAGTCAATCCTGAAAGCGATCCCAGCTTTCGCTGGGATGACGACGGAGAGGATGCCATCCCATTAGGTAACAGTTCGCTGTCCAATAACCGCCGCGCCGCGCGAACCCGTCTCGAATTTCGCGCCCGCGCGCCCTAGATACGCCCAATGCCCCCCAGCAAAGCCGACCGTCCCGATCAGCCCAACGCCGCATCGCGTTTCAACGAAGAAGCGCAGACCTATACGGTGCGCGGTGCGGACAAGCCCGACCTGGAAACCGGGGTCGCGGCGATCCGCAATGTGCTGGCGACGCTGCCAGCGCGGCCCGGCGTGTATCGGATGCAGGATTCGCGCGGCGAAGTGCTGTATGTGGGTAAGGCGCGCGCGCTGAAGAATCGCGTCACCAACTATACGCAGGTGGCGCGGCTGTCGAAGCGGTTGCAGCGCATGGTTGCGCAGACGCGCGGCATGACAATCGTCACGACGAATAACGAGGCGGAAGCGCTGCTGCTCGAAGCGCAGCTCATCAAACGCTATCGCCCCGCCTACAACGTGCTGCTGCGCGACGACAAAAGCTTTCCCTTCATCCTGCTGCGCGCGGATCATGATTTTCCGCGCATCCAGAAACATCGCGGGGCGCGGCGGGCGAAGGGCAATTATTACGGCCCCTTCGCCAGCGCGGGCAGCGTCAACAACACGCTGAACGCGTTGCAGAAACTGTTCCTGCTGCGAAGCTGCACCGACAGTTTCTTCAACAATCGCGACCGGCCGTGCCTGCTCTATCAAATCAAGCGCTGTTCGGCGCCATGCGTCGGGCGAATCGACGAAGCGGGCTATGCCGAGCTGGTGGCCGATGCGAAGGAGTTCCTCGCCGGCAAATCGACGCGGGTGCAGGAAAAGCTGGGTGTGCAGATGGAGGAAGCGAGCGCACGGCTCGATTTCGAACATGCCGCGCTCCTTCGCGATCGCCTCCGCGCGCTCACCTTCATTCAGGGGACTCAGGCTATCAATGCCGAAGGCGTGGGCGATGCCGACATCTTCGCGCTCGCGTGCAAGGAAGGCGTGATCGGCATCCAGGCTTTTTTCATTCGCGGCGGGCAGAATTGGGGCCATCGCAGCTTCTTTCCACAGCACACAAACGATGTGCCCGAAGACGAGGTGCTGCAAAGTTTCCTCGTCCAGTTTTACGAAGAGGTGCCGCCACCCAAAAACATCTTCGTCGATCGCGATCTTGGCGAAAGCGCGCTGCTCGCCGAAGCGCTGGGCGAACGCGCCGGGCACCGCGTGGCGATCAGCGTGCCGCAGCGCGGCGACCGCCGCCGCCTGATCGAGCAGGCAAAGCGCAACGCCATCGAAGCGCTCGAACGCCGTCTCGCCGAATCGACGACGCAGGCAAAGCTGCTGCGCGAGGTCGCCGACCTGTTCGAACTCGACGGACCGCCAGACCGGATCGAAGTCTATGACAACAGCCATATTCAGGGGACGAACGCGCTGGGCGCGATGATTGTCGCGGGGCCGGAAGGGTATCGCAAGAACCAGTATCGCAAGTTCAACATCAAGCGGAAGGAGACCGCGCCGGGCGACGATTATGCGATGATGCGCGAAGTGCTCACCCGCAGGTTCGCGCGCGCGCAGTCGGAGGACCCGGACCGCGATCGCGGCGACTGGCCCGACCTCGTCCTGCTCGACGGCGGCAAGGGCCAGCTTTCGACCGCAATGGAGGTGCTGGAGGACCTCGGCATCGAGGATGTGTGCATGGTCGGCGTGGCGAAGGGGCCGCATCACGGGCGCGAGGGGCGCGAGGTGTTCCACATGATGGACGGGCGCGAATTTACCCTGCCGGTCAATTCGCCGACGCTTTTCTATTTGCAGCGGTTGCGCGACGAAGTGCACCGCTTCGCCATCGGCGCGCATCGGCAGAAACGGGCAAAGGCGATGGGCGCAAGCCCGCTCGACGACGTGCCGGGTATCGGCCCGTCGCGCAAAAAGGCGCTGCTGATGCATTTCGGCACCGCGCGCGCGGTGCGCAACGCCAGCCTGGAGGATTTGCAGCGCGCGCCGGGGGTGAGCAAGGGCGTCGCCCGGACGGTGTACGATTTTTATCACGCGCGATAGGCCGTGCGCTCTTTGCGGCGCCGCGGTCAGTCGCTAGGCTACGAAACACAAAGAAATTTCACCCCTGGGGGCCTGATGATCCCGCGCGCGTTTGCCGCTTCCGTTGTTCTGCTTGCACCTGCCGTCGCCCATGCCGGTACCACGCCGCTTTACAAGCCCGCCCCCGACTGGGTCGCGTCCGCTCCGCCGATCGATGCGAGCGACCTCGACGATTCCTCCCCCATCTTCCTGCGCTACGACCAGCAGCAACGGGTCGAGGATGGCCGCGTATGGACCTATTCGGACAACGCGATCCGCATCGCCAACGGTCAGATGCTGGCGCAGGCGGGCACGCTCACACTGCCATGGCAACCCGATGGGGGCGACCTGATCATCCATGGCGTCGAGATCATTCGCGGCGACC
Source organism: Stakelama flava (assembly GCF_019351405.1). GTDB lineage: Bacteria > Pseudomonadota > Alphaproteobacteria > Sphingomonadales > Sphingomonadaceae > Sphingomonas > Sphingomonas flava_A. The sequence goes on along the minus strand of NZ_JAHWZX010000014.1, from coordinate 14,737 downwards.
AGCATATCGACCTGCTGGCCAAGGGCGCTAAGTTCACCGTGCTCCGCCGTGAAGAGGCGCTGGAGCAGCTTCAGCTCAACGGCATCCTGACCGCCACCTTGCAGGCGGAGGGGCTTCGTGTCGGCGATGTGCTGCACGTCACCGCTTCCACCACGCGCAAGGACCCGGCGCTTCAGGGCAATGCCCAGACGCTGATGCCGTTGATGTCGCTGCCGATGCGCGCGCGGTTCGGCCGTGCGATCCTGAGCTGGCCCGAGGGGCTGGACCTGCGCTGGAAATCCTATCGCGACATCGATGCGCAGCCGGTGACGAAGAACGGCTATCGCACGCTGGAAATCAAGCTGCCACTGGCGAAGCCCGACGACATGCCCGCCGACGCGCCCAAACGCTTCCAGCCGCTTTCGCTGCTGGAGGCTTCGACCTTTGACAGCTGGGCACAGGTATCGGCGGTGATGGCGCCGCTGTACGCGACGAAGGGCACGATCGCGCCGGGCAGCCCGCTTGCCGCCGAGGTGGCGCGGATCAAGGCGGCGAGCAGCGATCCGAAAACCCGCGCGGCGATGGCGCTGCGGCTGGTGCAGGACAAGGTGCGTTACCTGTTCAACGGTATGGATGGCGGCAATTACGATCCGCAATCGCCGTCAGACACCTGGCGGCTGCGCTATGGCGATTGCAAGGCGAAGACGCTGCTGCTGCTCGCGCTGCTTCACGAACTCGATATCGAATCACAACCGGTTCTGGCGAGCACCGAACTGGGCGACCTTGTGCCCGAGCGGTTGCCCAGCGCGGCGGCGTTCAACCATGTGCTGGTCCGCGCGAAGGTGGGCGGAGAGACGCTGTGGCTAGACGGGACGAAGAGCGGCGACCGGCTGGTCGACATCGCGGACACCCCCGATTTCGGCACGGTGCTTCCGGTACAGGCGTCGGGCGCGGCGCTGCAAAAGATCGATATGCGCTATCCCGCGCAGCCAGACCTGAAGGTCGATGTGACGCTGGACGAGCGTGCGGGGCTGGACTTCCCCGCGCTGTACGATGTCGCGATCACCTTTCGCGGGCCGACCGCCGAACTCGTCTCGACCGCCTGGTCGCAGGGCGATGACGAACAGAAACGCCAGCTCGTAAACCGCTCGGTTGGCGCGGCGGTGGGCGATTCGCTGCTCGCGACCAAATCGCTCGAACGCCCCGAAGGCGATGCCGGAACGGTGATCCTGCATGCGAAAGGCCTGGCCGCGACGGGATGGGAAAAGCAGAATGACCGTTATCGCATGTCGCTCGACCATGCGGTGAACGAGATTGATTTCGATCCCGACCGCGCGAAGCAGGCGTGGCGCAAAATTCCGGTGCAGCTGAAGGCGCCGGGCGGTCAGGTGGTGCGCACCCGGATCGAACTGCCGGCCGAAGCGAAGGGGGTGACGCTGGAGGGCGACAGCAAACTTCCCGAAACGCTCGCCGGCTACCGGCTGAAACGCGATGTCAACGTGTCCGACGGCGTGCTGACCATCGAAGACAGCGTCCTGTCGCGCGGCGGGGAGATCGCGCCCGACCAGTTCGCCGATGTCCGCGCGGCGGTGGCGCTCGCCAAATCGCGCATGCTCGAAGCGGTCGCGCCGGCGGACTATCCCGCGCCATGGGAAATGATCCGCAGCGGCAGGAAGGACGGGCGGTTCAAGCCGATCCTCGATACCTATGCGAAGGTGATCGCCGATAATCCCGACGATGCCTCTCACTATGCGGCGCGCGCGCATTTTCTGGGCGCGATTTACGACTGGCAGGGCGCGATCGCCGATCTGGACCATGCCATCGACCTTGAACCCACATCGGATCGCTATCTGTGGCGTGCGGGGCTGCTCCACACGATCGGCGCGGATGACAAGGCGCTCGCCGATGCGGAAGCCGCACGCAAGCTCGACCCCGGCTCGACCGGCGTGCTGGCGCAGCTGGCGACGCTCTATGCCGAAACCGGCGATCCGCAAAAGGGGCTCGACCTGGTGTCCGAACGCATCGCGCTGGGCGGCGACGACCGCCAGCCGCTGATGATTGTGAAGAGCGACCTGCTGAGCCGCGAAGGCAAGGCGAAGGAAGCGATCGCCACGATCGACACCGCGCTTGACGAACATCCCGGCCGCCCGGTGCTGTTCAATCAGCGCTGCTGGATCAAGGGGACGATGAACGTCGAACTGGCCAGCGCGTTGAAGGATTGCACCAAATCGATCGAATTGGACGATCAGCCCTCGGCCGCGCTGGACAGCCGCGCAATGGTGTATTTCCGCATGGGCCGGATGGACGACGCGCTCGCCGACCTCAACGCCGCGCTCGACATCGCACCGGGCCGCCCGGCCAGCATGTTCATGCGCGGAATCATCCACGAACGGATGGGCGACAAAAAGGCTGCTGCGTCCGATCTTGCCGCCGCGCGCGCTGCCCAGCCGACTATCGACAAGGATTATGCCCGCTACGGAATAAAACCGTAATCGCCTCGCGCGGAATATTTGCCAAATATTCACGGCTCGTTCCTAGGGCGAAGCCATGGCGACATCCGTATTCCTGACGGTCGATACCGAATTTGCCTGGCGACACCATGTCGAAGGACTGACGCCCGATGAAATCGTCCGCCGGTCGTTTCAACCGGCGGGCGTCGGTATCGGCTGGCAATTACGGCGTCTTGCTGCGCATCGCCTGAAGGCGGTGTTCTTCGTCGATCCCATGCCGGCGCTTGTCTTCGGCCTTGATCCGTTTCGGCGGATCGTGGGGGAGATATTGGAGGCGGGGCAGCGGGTGCAGCTTCACCTTCACCCCAATTGGGCAGGCGCGCGTGCGGGCGATGGCGGCGCGTCGCATGGCGGCTTCGCGCTCAGCGAATATGACCGGCAGGCGCAGTGCGATCTGATCGGGCAGGCCCGCGAACTGCTGATGGCGGCTGGCGCGCCCCGGCCGGTGGCGTTCCGGGCGGGAAGCTATGCCGCGAACGGCAGCACGCTCGATGCGCTCGCCGATCTCGGTTTCCTCTACGACAGTTCGCACAATGGCAGCGACCATCCCGATCCCAGCGCGATCGACCTGCCGCCGCGCCAGATCGCGCCGGTCGCGCATCGCGGCGTGATCGAAGTGCCGGTCACGGTGATCGAGGACCTGCCCGGAAGGCTTCGCCATTTTCAGATTTGCGCGCTTTCGGCCGCCGAAATGGCCGCTGCGCTCGATCATGCCGCGACGAACGACCATGCTGTCGTCACGATCGTCAGCCATGGTTTCGAACTTGCCAATCGCGACGGAACGCAGGCGAACGGCATTCATGTCGGCCGGTTCGAATCGCTGTGCGGGATGCTGGAAGAGCGCGCCGACATCGCGCCGACGCGCTGGTTTTCGGAACGTCCCGATCTGACGCTCGCCGATCCATCGGTCGAAGGCGGGGACGAACCGCTCGCGCCCAGCCTGCTGCGCACCGGGCTGCGTCAGGTGCAGCAGCTATGGTCGAACTTGGTAGAGGAACGCGCGGCATGAGCCCTGCGGCCCCGCTGCCGCTGCGGTTTCAGGTGGGGGCGAGGACGCTCTTCAGCCTTGAGCGCACGCTGGTGCGGGTGGCTCTGTCGCTGGACGATGTACTGAACGACCGGGCACCCGTGCTCCCCCCGCTTCCCGGCGACGCGCACGGCTATCTTGTGACGTCGCTCCCCGCCGACCGCTTGCTCGCGCTTACCGCCGCCCGGTCGGGCGACATCGCCTTTATCCGCCAGCGCTATGTCCGCTATCATGTCGATCTCACCATCGGCTTCGATGCCTGGCTCGCCGGGTTGTCGGCGAATGTCCGCTCGCAATTGCGGCGAAAGACGAAGCGGCTTGCCGCGCGGTCGGGCGGCGCGCCCGATATCCGCGCCTGCCGCACCCCTGACGAGATGGCGGCATTCCATACAATCGCGCGCGGGGTCGCGGCTAAGACCTATCAGGAACTGCTCATGGGGGCGGGGATTCCCGGCCACAGCGCCTTTACCGACCAAATGGCGCGCCTCGCCGCCGCCGACCAGGTGCGCGGCTGGCTGCTGTATATCGATGGCGAACCGGCGGCGTATCTTTATTGTCCCGTCCGTGGCGACACGCTGATTTACGAATATGTCGGGCATGATCCGGCGTTCAGTGCGCTGTCGCCCGGCATGGTCCTGCAATTCGCGGCGTTCGAACAGCTTTTTGCCGAAGACAGCTTCCGCCGCTTTGATTTTACCGAGGGCGAGGGACAGCACAAGCGGCAGATGGCGAGCAGCGGCATCGATTGTCTCGACCTGCTGCTGCTCCGCGGTTCGTTTCCGAACCGGGCGCTCATCGCTGCGCTGGGCGGGTTCGACCATGGCGTCGGTGCGGTCAAGAAATGGATCGAAGCGACGCCGCTCGGCTCGCTGGCAAAGCGCATCCGGCGCGGCTGAAATCGACCGCGCGCGAGTAATTTCCCCGCTCGCGATTTCGCCCTAGAACGAACCGATATGCAGCTTCGCGCCCCCGCCATCATCCTGTCGGTTCGCAGCCATGGCGAACATGGCGCGATCGTGCGCGCCCTGACCGAACGGGCGGGCGTGCAGGCGGGCTATGTTCGCGGCGGCCATTCGCGCCGCCTGCGTCCGGTCTTGCAACCGGCCAATGCGGTGGTCGGTGAATGGCGCGCACGCACCGAAGGCGCGCTTGCCGAGCTGACCGTCGAACTGACCGACAGCCGCGCGCCGCTTTATGGCGAACCGCTCGCGGCGGCAGCGCTCGATTGGGTCAGCGTACTCACCGCCGCGACGCTGCCCGAAGGACAGCCCTATCCACAGCTTTACGCCGCGCTCGATGGCGTCATCGCCGCGATCGCTGCAGCGCCCAGCGCGCGCGGATGGGCGGCGGCGCTGGTGCGCTATGAATTGCTGATGCTCGCCGCGATGGGTTTTGGACTGGACCTGTCGACATGTGCGGTAACCGGTCGGGCCGACAAGCTGATATATGTCAGCCCCAAAAGCGGCCGTGCGGTCAGTGGCGCTGGCGCGCAAGGATATGAAGACCGATTGCTGCGCCTGCCCGCATTTTTGACCGAAGGCGGCCCGGCAATATGGCTGGACATATTGGACGGGCTTGCGCTTACCGGCCATTTCCTTGCGCGTGACTTGCTGATCGACCGGCGCCGCGATGTGCCGGGCGCGCGCGAACGGCTGGTCGAACGGCTGAAAAGGGCGGTTGCGTGATCGTCCCTGCGCGGGCACATCGGCGCGCGTAAGCAAGCAGCGGAGATGGTGATGGCGTTGATCGCGATTTTGCCCGGTGACGGGATCGGCCCCGAAGTCACGCGAGAGGCGCGTCGCGTTCTCGAACAGGTCGGCGATTTCGACTTTGAGGAAGCGTCCGTCGGCGGCGCTGCGTATCGCGAAACCGGCCATCCGCTGCCCGACGCCACGCTGGCGCTCGCCAAACGGTCGGACGCGGTGCTGTTCGGCGCGATTGGCGATCCCGAATTCGAATCGCTCGAACGTTCGTTGCGTCCCGAAGCGGCGCTGCTCGGCATCCGCAAGGAACTTGGGCTTTTCGCCAATCTGCGCCCGGCAAAGCTGTTCGCGGGGCTTGAGGAAGCGTCCTCGCTCCGCCCCGAAATCGCGCGCAGCATCGACGTGATGATCGTGCGCGAACTCACCGGCGATGTCTATTTCGGGGAAAAGGGGCAGGGGACCACCGATGCGGGCCTTCGCGAAGGGCATGACCTGATGCGCTATGACGAAGCGGAGGTCGCCCGCATCGCGCGCGTCGGTTTCGAAACCGCGAAGCGTCGCAAAGGGCTGCTATGTTCGGTGGACAAGGCCAATGTCCTTGAAACCTCTCAGCTCTGGCGCGATGTGGTGATCGAAATTTCGGCTGAGTATCCCGATGTTTCGTTGAGCCATATGTATGTCGACAATGCCGCGATGCAGCTTGTCCGCGATCCGGGCCAGTTCGATGTAATCGTCACCGGAAACCTGTTCGGCGACATCCTGTCCGATCAGGCGAGCATGTGCGCCGGATCGATCGGGATGCTCCCCTCGGCCTCGCTCGCGGGGGAGGGCGGCCTTGGCATGTACGAACCGATTCACGGCAGCGCGCCCGACATCGCCGGACAGGGCAAGGCTAATCCGTGCGCAGCGATCCTTTCGGCGGCGATGCTGCTTCGCTATTCGCTGGGCATGACCGATGCCGCAGACCGGATCGAGGCGGCGGTGGCGAAGGCGATCGCCGACGGCGCGCGGACCGCCGATCTGGGGGGCACGCTGTCTACGGGCGCGATGGCCGACGCGGTGCTCGGGGCGCTTGCGTGACACGCCCTTTGGAGCTGGCGGTCGTCATTCCCGTGTTCAACGAATGCGCGAACGTCGCCCGGCTCATCGAGGGAATCGATGCCGCGCTTGCCGGACGGCGGTGGGAAGCGATCTTCGTCGATGACGACAGCCCCGACGGCACCGCCGACGCCGCGCGCGAGCTTGGCCGCACCGATCCGCGCGTCCGGGTGATCCAGCGGATCGGGCGACGCGGGCTTTCCACCGCCTGTATCGAGGGGATGTGCGCCACTGCCGCCCCGCTGGTCGCGGTGATCGACGGCGACCTTCAACATGACGAAACGCTGCTCCCCAGGATGGCTGACGCGCTGGAGGCCGATCCGGCGCTCGACGTCGTCATCGGATCGCGTTTTGTGGCGGGCGGCTCGACCGGCGAATGGGATCGCGACCGGGTGGCGAAATCGGCCTTTGCGACAAAGCTTGCCCGCGCCGTGCTGCGCGCCGATCTGTCCGACCCGATGAGCGGCTTTTTCATGATCCGCAGCCAGCTTGTTCGCGACCTCGTCCCCCGGCTGTCGGGAATCGGGTTCAAAATCCTGCTCGACATCATGACGGCCAGCCCGCGTCCGCTTGCCTTCAGTGAACTTCCCTATGTCTTTCGAACGCGTGCGGTGGGGGAGAGCAAGCTCGACCATGTCGTCGCGCTCGAATATCTCATCGCGCTGTATGATCGCAGTTTCGGGCGCTATGTGCCGGTGCGTTTCGCCATGTTCTCCGCGGTGGGCGCGATGGGTGCGGCGGTGCACATGGCGGTGCTTGCGCTGCTGTTCCGGCTGGCAGGCGTCGAATTCCTTACCGCCACCATATTCGCCACCGTGGCTGCGATGACGTTCAACTTCTTCCTCAACAACGCGCTCACCTATCGCGACCAGCGACTGCGCGGGATGCGCCAGCTTGTCGATGGCTGGGTATCGTTCTGCGTGGTGTGTTCGCTCGGCGCGGTCGCCAATGTCGGCGTCGCCGCGTTTCTGCACGATGTCCAGAACGGGTCATGGGCGGGCAGCGCGCTGGTCGGCGTGGTGGTTGCCGCGGTGTGGAACTTCGCGCTGTCCTCGCGCTTCACCTGGGGCCGGTATGGCCGCCGTGGCGCGGCCTGATCACCGCCAGGCGACGAACCAGGTCCAGTGGGTGAAGGATTGCTGCCCGGTCAGCGGCATCGCCGCGATGATGGGGTAGAAATACGCGAACATGGCGATTGCCGCCAGCGCGTACCACCATCCCGCATGTCGCCATCGTCCGCGCGCATACAGCCGGCACGACACTGGCAGCGCGACGCAAAGGAAGATGCTCGATAGATAGTAATAATAATAAAAGCCCAGCGATTTTGGGATGATGGCCCAGATGGCGAGCGATCCGATCCACAATCCCGCCGCGCCCAGCGCTTCGCCCGACCGCGTTCGCCACCAGCCGATCAGGCACGCCGCCACGCCGATCAGCCCGCCCCACATCACCACCGGATTGCCGATCAGCAGCACCCCGCGCCACACACCCATATCGGGTTCGTAGAAATACCAGATCGGCCGCGCGATGATCGGCCAGCCCCACCAGTCCGATTGATAGGGATGCGCTGGCAGCACCTGCGTCTGAAGCGCCCACATATCGAACTGGTACGGGATCAGCTTGCGAAGCGTCAGCGCGTCATGGGCGTAGAAAAAAGCAGGCAGGAACGTCGCGAAATAGACCGTGATGCTCACCAGCCCGAGGATCAGCAGCGCGGGCACCACGCCAATTCCCGCCCAGTGCCGCTGTCCTGCGTCACCCAGTGCGGTTGTCAGCGGCCGCCCGGCAACCCGTGCATCGCGCATCCGCACGAACAACAGCGTCATTCCCGCAAAAGCGACATAGGGCACCGCCGTCCACTTCACCGCCACGCCCAGCCCCAGCAGCACCGCCGTTACGATCAGCCGCCCGGGAACGCTGCGTGCCGGGCCGCGCATCGCCCACAGCATCGCGGCGATGGCGAGTACCACGAACATGCCCAGAAAGCCGTCGAGCATCCCGATTCGCGCTTGCACGAATATCATCTGGTTGACGATCGCCAGCACCGCTCCCAGCACGCCCGCCCGCCAGTCGCGGCAAAGCTGCCACAGTATCGCGAATACGCCGCTGACCGTTGCCGCACCCGCGATCGCCGAAAACAGCCGCCAGCCGATCGGATTGTCGCCGAACAGCGCGATTCCCGCCGCGATGATTTCCTTCGCCAGCAGCGGATGTTCCTGGTTCACCGCATGGTCGAGCGTCAGCAAGACCCGCGCCGCAGGAACATAATGCACCTCGTCGAACATCAGTTTCGCCGGGTGGCCCAGATTGATGAGGAACAGGATTTGTGCGGCAAGCCCCAGCAACAGGGCGGTCAGAAACGGGTGCTCGCGCAATCGGTTCAGCATTGGAAGCGGGCTGTAGCGGCTTTATCCGCCCCCCGCCATCGTCCGATGATATTGACGAGAGCAGCGCAAACCCTGCAAAGCGTGCCCCATGAAGCGCAATACCGGCCAAGACCGCAGCATCACCCGCCATTGGCGCCCCGCGACTCAAGCCGTGCGCGGCGGCACCGCCCGCAGCGAATGGGGCGAAACATCGGAGGCGATGTTCCTCACCTCGGGCTATGCCTATGACTGCGCGGGCGACGCCGCTGCGCGTTTCGCGGGCGATCAGCAGGGGATGACCTATTCGCGCCTGCAGAATCCCACGGTGGAGATGCTGGAACAGCGTATCGCGTTGATGGAGGGGGCGGATGCGTGCCGCGCCACGGCAAGCGGCATGGCGGCGATGACGGCGGCGTTGTTGTGCCAGCTCGAAACCGGCGATCACATTGTCGCGGGGCGCGCACTGTTCGGTTCCTGCCGCTGGCTCACCGATACGCTGCTGCCCAAATTCGGCATTTCGGCGACCAATGTCGACGCCCGCGATCCGCAGGCGTTCAAGGACGCGATCCGTCCTGAAACGAAGCTGTTCTTCTTCGAAACCCCCGCCAATCCGACGATGGATATCGTCGATCTGAAGGCGGTGTGCGACATTGCGAAGGAAAACGGCCTGCTGACCGTGGTCGACAATGCCTTTGCCACCTCAGCGCTTCAGCGGCCGATGGAATTCGGTGCGGATGTGGTTGCCTATTCGGCGACGAAGATGATGGACGGGCAGGGCCGCGTGCTTGCAGGCGCAGTGTGTGGATCGGAAAGCTTCATCAACGACGTTCTGCTTCCCTTCCATCGCAATACCGGCCCGACGCTGAGCGCGTTCAACGCCTGGGTGGTGCTCAAGGGGCTGGAAACGCTGGACCTGCGCATTCGTCGGCAAAGCGAAAATTCGCTGAAAGTCGGGGAGTTCCTCGAAACCCGCGTGCCGCGCATCCTTCATCCCGGCCTGAAAAGCCATCCACAGCACGATCTCGCCATGGCGCAGATGGCGGCGTGCGGATCGATCTTCTCGTTCGAGGTGGCGGACCGCAAACAGGCGCATGCGTTGCTCGATGCGCTCCAGCTTATCGATATATCGAACAATATCGGCGATTCGCGATCGCTGATGACTCATCCCGCCTCCACCACCCATTCGGGTGTGGCAGAGGACAAGCGCATTGAAATGGGAATTTCGGAAGGGATGCTTCGCTTCAATGTCGGGCTGGAAGACCCGCAGGATTTGATCGAGGATATCGATCAGGCGCTGACAAAGGCGGGATTGTGAAGGGACTGTTCGGATATCGGGCCGAAACGGGCGACCTCGCCGTATTGGTGTCGGTCAGCTATCTGCCCGAACAATCCGATCCGCAGCGCGGCCGCTGGTTCTGGGCCTATCATATCCGGATCGAAAATCACGGCGACACCTCGGTGCAACTGCTCAGCCGCATGTGGATTATCACCGATGGGCGCGGCGCGCGCCATTCGGTCGAGGGGGAGGGCGTTGTCGGCGAACAGCCGCTGATCGAACCGGGCGACAGCTTCGACTATGTTTCGGGTTGCCCGCTGTCGACGCCCACCGGATCGATGGAGGGCAGCTATCGGATGATCGACGAAAGCGGCGAGCAACTGGATGTCGCCATCCCCAAATTCGCGCTGATCGCGCCGGCGACCGCGCAATGACCGGGCGTGGGAACATTCGGTTCGAAACGAACGGTGGATATGCGCTGAAATGAAACGCACCCATCTTCCGCTTAACGGCCTTCGCGTGCTCGACGCTGCCGCCCGTCACCTTTCCTTCACCCGCGCCGCCGACGAACTCGCGGTCACCCCGGCGGCTGTCGGGCAGCAGATTCGCGCGCTCGAGGATACGCTGGGTGTGGTCCTGTTCCGCCGCACCACGCGCGGACTGGAACTGACTCAGGAGGGGGAGGCAGGACTCGACGCGCTGCGTACCGGCTTCCTGCAGTTCGAAGACGCGGTGCGTGCAATGCAGGCGGGCCAGTCGTCGAAATCGTTGACCATCGCTGCGCCGCGCGACCTGTCGGGCAAATGGCTGATGCCCCGGCTCGCCGAAATATCCGCTGCTGACGGCGAATTTCGCTTCGCCGTAATTCCCGCCGACGATATCGTCGATTTTACCGAGGCCAATCTCGATCTCGCCATCCGCTGGGGCGATGGGCCCGGCGATCATGAAGGCGAGGCGCTCGAATCGGACGGCATGGTTACCGTAGAACGCCCGGGCGGCGGCGCGGACATGCGCATTTCCTGGCCCGGCTGCCTCAGCGAGGATGCCCATTCGCTGGTGCGCGTCGGTGATGCCGGGCTGGCGATCGAAGCGGCTGCGTCCGGCCTTGGCCGCGCCACGGTTCCCGAATTGCTCGCCCGCGCCGATATCGCCGCCAATCGCGTTGCGATGGTGGGGGAGGCAAAGGCCGCGCGCTTCGGCTATTGGCTGGTCGCGCCCCTGCCGCAATGGCGCCAGGCCAAGGTGAAGGCGCTGGTCGACACGCTGGCCGGCTAGGATGCGTCGAAATTCTGCTCTGATGCCCGGAAAATGGCGCTTTTTGCGCTTTCCGATGTTCACGCATTTTAGGAGACCTGTGCGCGGATGGGCGTCTAGTGATGAAGCCGCCCGCTCATGACCGCATCTGTCCTGGTTCAGTCGCCGGGACGCACCGACATTGCCGGGGTCCAGACCGTATAGGTCCGGTTGGAGAAGATCGAATCGAGCACACCCATGGCAACGCCGGCAAGGCTCGTCAGGCCGCTGAACACGATTAGCAGCGGGCGAGCCCTGATCAGCAGACAGAATGCCAGAATCGCGATTGCAGCCGAACACAACAGGACAAATTTGGTCGTGCTTATGGCAAGATAGACTGCAAGCGCGCCCGTCAAGATTCCAGCGAGCGCAAAGAAGGGCGAAAGCCATTTGAGCAGCCGGTGCGAAACATACCCATAAAACGTGACGGCGGGCAGTTTGCGCAGGCGCGGCCACAGGGCGCGGTGCACGTTGAACGCCTGACACGCGATCCGCCGCTTGCGCCGAAACTCTTCTTCCCAGCGAACCGCGCTTCGTTCGTACACGACGACTTCGGGGGCGCTGATCACCCGATAGCCGCGCGTAAGCGCCGCAAGTGAAACGTAAAGATCGTCGATCAGATGTGGCGGTGCCGGTTCATAGGCGGCGCGGCGAATCATGAAAAAGGCGCCATCGACGCCGATGACCCCGGTGGTGGTGCTTTCGATCGCCTTGAGCGCTTCTTCGAAACGCCAGTACAGGGTTCCCGCGGCGCTGGTCGAGGTTTCGCCTGCGTTGCTGTAATCCAGCCGCCCGCTGACGCATCCGATTTGCGGATCGGCGAAATGGCTGGCCAGTTCGATAAGGCCGTCGACGGGCGTGACGACATTGCCGTCCGTGAAGCACATCAGTTCCGATTCACAACGCTGCATCAAGAGGTTCAACCCATAGGTCTTGCCGTTGCGATCGGTGCTCACGACGAGGTCGATCGCTTCTCCGAACTGGCGCAGTTGGCTCGCCGTATCGTCATCCGCACCGTCGACATAGATGTGGATGGAAGCGGCGGGACTATAGGCCGCTTTCATTTCAAGCAGGTTGCGCACCTTGGCAGTGATCACCTTGCCTTCATTGAACACCGACATGCACAGAGCGAGCGACGGGCGAAATTCACGATTTTGCGGCTTCGTCTCCTTGCGCGGCAACAGCAACATGGTGACCGGGTAAGTGATGAAAGGGTGAATGCTGATGAGGAGCGTCGCGATGGAAATTGCGAGCAGAATCAACAGCATTCCCAGAACTCTCTCCGTAGGAAGGGCAATATCCTCA
>NZ_JAHWZX010000014.1:1825-2170 GCF_019351405.1 Stakelama flava | reverse complement strand
CGCAAAGACGTTGCCCATAGCTCCAGTGTCGTCTCGATTGATGCGCCCGTCATCCACGGCCCCCTCACCATGGAAACCTATTGATTCAGAGTTCCAATCAATATGCAACTGTAATGTTAGCGTCTGTCATGTCGGCATGACTGGCCCAACGCTGCGTGGCCGGCAATGTCCGGTTTCGAGAATCTCGGATCGCAGACGGAGCGGCAAAAAGTTCGCGGCTACAGACGCACCCAGCGACCGAACCTTTCCGGCAGCTTTGCGCCCCATTGTTTCGGTCATTGGCACCATTGCAGACGGCTCCCGGAAGCGGTCATAGGGGTAGGGCTGCAAGCGAACATTCCCTAA
>NZ_JAHWZX010000014.1:0-1815 GCF_019351405.1 Stakelama flava | reverse complement strand
GGTCACCTCAAGATCAACCGGGCCATCGCCACCCGCTACGACCAACTGACCAGCAGCTTCCTCGGCATGGTCCACGTCGCCACCGCCAGATACTGGCTCAAATTTGTCCACGCCGCCTAGCGTCTGTCATGTCGGCATGACTGGCCCAACGCTGCGTGGCCGGCAATGTCCGGTTTCGAGAATCTCGGATCGCAGACGGAGCGGCAAAAAGTTCGCGGCTACAGACGCGCCCAGCGACCGAACCTTTCCGGCAGCTTTGCGCCCCATTGTTTCGGTCATTGGCACCATTGCAGACGGCTCCCGGAAGCGGTCATAGGGGTAGGGCTGCAAGCGAACATTCCCTAGCTTTACAGTTGCATATTGTTCCGAACTCTGAATCAATAGGTCTCCATGGTAAGGGGGCCGTGGATGACGGGTGCATCGATCGAGACGACGCTGGAGCTGTGGGCTTGCTCGCTGCGCGAGGTGAAGGGCCGCATGCGAGGGCTGTTCACGCAGGAGCGAGTTGCCACGTCGGCGAACCTGTTCCTGGACGGGTTGCTGGGTGACGAGCGCCGTAAGACAGGCTGGATGCGCGCAGAAGCGGCCGGTGATCCTGGCCCGTGGCGGCAGCAGGCCATTCTAGGCCGCGGGCGCTGGGAAGCGGACGGGCTGCGCGACATCGTGCGGAATTATGTTGTCGAGCATCTCGCCACAGACGACGCGGTTCTGGTGATTGATGAGACTGGCTTCCTCAAACAGGGCAAAGCATCCTGCGGCGTTGCACGTCAATACACGGGTTCGGCCGGCAAGATAACGAACTGCCAGATCGGTGTATTCGCCGCCTATGTATCCGCTCGCGGCCACGCCTTCATCGATCGGGCTTTGTACCTGCCCAAGAGCTGGACCAACGATCCCGCACGGCTTGCAGCGGCCCATGTCCCTGAAGCTGTAGCCTTCGCCACCAAGCCGACGCTCGCTGTTCAAATGATCCGGCGTGCGTTGGCAGCCGAAGTGCCATTCTCCTGGGTCGCGGCGGACGCGGTGTACGGCGTCGGCGATGTCGAACAGGCGCTACGCCGCGCCTGCAAAGGCTATGTTCTCGGCGTTAAATCGGACCACCACTTTGGCTCTTGGGCGAAGCGGCCCAAGGTTCCGGCGATGCGAAGCATCGTTGGAAAGGCTGCAGAGGGGGGCAAGCCTCCGGTCGCCGGCAAGGCTGAGGAGATCGCACGAGACCTTGAACCAGAGATATGGCAGCGTCTTTCCGCTGGTGAGGGCACCAAGGGCGCCCGCCTCCATGACTGGGCTTACTGCGAACTCGCCGATCTCGACGCGGACGAATATGATGAGACCCAATCAGGACTTTGGACCCGCGGCCTTCTGATCCGCCGCAATATAGTGACGGCGATCTCGCTTTCTTCACAACATGGTGTCCGGCCGGCACCGGCATCCAGACCCTCGTCGCCGTCGAAGGCCATCGCTGGGCGATCGAGGACAGCTTCGAAACCGCCAAGAACGAGCTCGGCCTCGACCACAACGAAACCCGGTCGTGGCATGGCTGGCATCGCCATGTCTCTCTCGTTATGCTCGCCTTCGCGATGATGGCGGTGATCCGATACCGCGCCAATGACATGGCGCCCCCAAAAAGACCGAGGATGCAGACCACCAGGAGCTGATCCGCTGGTCAGTCCAGGAAGTCCGACGCATCGCCCACAAGCTCGCTCAGCGCCAGATCGAACCCGCCTACATCATCGCCTGGTCGTGTTGGCGACGATCGCATCAAGCCGCAGCCAGACGGGCCCATCTAAAATCTAAAGTGCAACTGTAATGCTA
>NZ_JAHWZX010000013.1 GCF_019351405.1 Stakelama flava | reverse complement strand
GGGCAGCCTCTACGCGGGACTACTGCTTCTCTTCCTCTATATAATTCTAAGCGTCGTGGGCGGCGGCACGATCCGGGGCTTTTGATGCTCACTCACCGTTCGCGCCGGAATTTGTCCACGCCGCCTAAGCTCTCAGTCGGTTTTGCTCGCGATAAAGGCGCGCCACCCGCCAAGGTCGGTAATGTCCGTTGCCCCGATGGTCGCGCGCGGTTCGGAAACGAAGCCTTTCACCACGCTGCCGTCGCCCAGGGTTACCGTGCCAATTGCCAACGGCGGTGGAACCTCCGCAACGAAGCTGCCGAACGCCTCCATCCCCAGTTCGTATACTTCGACGGGAATCGCAGCACCTTCCTCGGCATGCACCAGCGCGGGCTTGGGCGGGGTGCTGTTCGCCAGCGCGTAAAGCCGGTAATTCGGTGCGGTCGTCGTGGCTTCGACAAAGGCCGCGTCGCGCGACTTCAGTTGCCAGTGGAGCGGCATGTCTTTGAGATGCGCGCCCACGACGGCGAGTTTAACGGTGTCCATATGATCCTCCATATCGAGTGGCGGCGGGTCGGCGAGGGCCGCCGAGGTCAGATAGGCAGCGGCCGCATCCTGAAGCGCGCGGTCGGTTCCTGGCGGACCGATCAGCGTTATGCCGAAACCGGTGCCGTTGGGGCGGGCACCCGCCGGCAACGCTATCGCGGCCATATCGAGCAGGTTCACGAAATTGGTGTATGCACCCAGATTGCTGTTGAGCGTCACTGGTTCGGCGCGCATTTCCTTCACGCGATAGGTGCAGCCTGTGGTGGGAAAGGCGAACAGGTCGAACCGCTCCCACAAACCGTCCGCCACGCGCCGCAGCTCGGCAAGCCGGTACATCCCCTCGAACAGCTCCACCGCACTGATATCGGTTCCCTTCGCCACGATATCGCGAACCACGGGATCGAAATCGGTCGGGTCGCGCGCCAGCACGTCGCCAAGTGCGGCGGTGCGTTCGGCCACCCATGGGCCGCCATACAGAAGCTGCGCCGCCTCGCTTAACGGGGATGCGTCGAATTCGGTAATCGAAGCGCCCGTCGCGCCAAGCCTGTCGAGCGCCTTTTCATACAGCCGTTGCGATTCAAGGTCGCCGAACCAGACGCGTTGATCAGGCAGGGGAACGCCGATCCGTTTCGCGCCACGCGCCACGTCCGGCACCGACAGCGAGAATGGGTCCCCGGCATCGAACCCGGCGACGCAACGGTCGACCAGCGCCGTATCCGCGATGGTCGAGGCAAACACGGTAATGCAATCGAGCGTTCGGCACGCCGGGACAAGCCCGGTGCTGCTCCACCGGCCACGCGTTGGTTTGAACCCGATCAGATGGTTGAACGCGGCGGGCACGCGTCCCGAACCGGCGGTATCGGTGCCGAGCGCGAAGGCCGTCAGGCCCGCCGCGACCACCACCGCCGATCCCGAACTGGACCCCCCGCTTACATAGTCCAGATTATACGCGTTGCGCGGTGCACCATAGGGGGACCTCGTGCCGTTCAGCCCGGTGGCGAACTGATCCAAATTGGTCTTTCCGATGCAGATCGCACCGGCAGCCCGCAACCGAGCGACCACGGTTGCGTCGCGTTCGGGCGCATAGCCATAGCTGGGGCAACCGGCAGTGGTTTCCAGTCCGGCGACGTCGATATTGTCCTTGACCGCGAAGGGGACGCCTGCGAGCGGAAGCGCCTCGCCCGCCGCTATTCGCGCATCGACCGCCGCGGCGGCGTCGCACAGGTCAGCGGGAGAAAAGCGCGAAATCCACGCCTGCGGCTGAATATGGTCGTAGCGGTCGAGCCGGTGCAGCACATCATCGATGATTTGCACGGCGCTGCTCCGGCCGCTGCGCACCGCATCGGCAATCGCCACGGCATCAAGGCGGGACAGGTCGATCATGATTGTTTGCGAAACGCGAACATCGGCGCGCCGGGGCTGATCGCCTGACGTTCATCGACATACACGGCTTCGACTGTTCCGGCACACGGTGCGGTGACGGGAAATTCCATTTTCATCGCCTCGACAATGGCAAGGCCGGTATCGGCCTCGACCGTTTCGCCCGGTTCGACCAGCAATTTCCATACATTGCCGCCGAACGGCGCTTCGACCAGTTCCGCCCCGTCGGGCAGGGCGATCTCGGTGGTTTGCGCATCGCCCTTGTCGGTTTCGGTCAGCGCCTTTACGCGATCGAATTCGCCCCGGCGCTCCCATTCGGCGCGCTCGGCATCGAACGCCGCCTGACGATCGGTCTGAAACGCGTCGATGGAGGCGGCATGTTCGGCCAGAAAGGCGCGATAATCGGCCAGCCGGAATTCGGTTTCCTCGATCTTGATCGAGCGGCGCCCCAGCGGGAAGTCACGTCGCCATTCGGTCAATTCCTCATGGCTCACCGGATGGAATCGTATCTGATCGAAGAAGCGCAGCAGCCATGGTTTGCCATCGGTAAATGCATCTGTCTGGCGGTGGGTGTTCCACACCTGAATGGTGCGACCGAACAACTGATATCCGCCCGGTCCCTCCATCCCATAGATGCACATATAGGCGCCGCCGATGCCGACCACATTGGGCGGCGTCCAGGTGCGGGCGGGGTTGTATTTGGTGGTAACCAGCCGGTGGCGCGGATCGACGGGGGTCGCGACCGGCGCGCCCAGATAAACGTCGCCCAGCCCCATCACCAGATAGGTGGCGTCGAATACGATCTTTCGAACCGCATCGATATCGGAAAGGCCGTTGATGCGGCGGATAAATTCAATATTGTCCGGGCACCAGGGCGCATCGTCGCGCACCGCATCTTCGTATTTGGCGATGGTTTCGTAAATCGCCGGGTCTTTCCAGCTTAACGGAAGATGCACCACGCGCGAGGGAACGGTGAAGTCCTCCAGCGCGCCAAGCCGCTCCTCCGCCGCGATCAGAATGTCGAGCAGCGCGGACTGGGTCAGCTGTTCGCCGTCGAAATGGATCTGAAGCGAACGGATGCCCGGAACGATGTCGATCACGCCGGGCAGCGCCAGCCGCTCCACTTCGGTCATCAGCGCATGGACGCGGATGCGAAGCTCCAGATCGAGGATGATCGGCCCGTATTCGACCAGAATGTTGCGGTCGCCCTGTCGGCGATAGGTGATCCGCGGTCGCCCCGTGGTTTCGGGCAGTTCGGCCAGGACAGGGGACAGGTCGGCGATACTGGCGGGGCGCACCGGTTCCTCGGGGGACGAGGCCTCGCCCGAAAGCCATGCATTCTGGCGATCCCAGGCGGCAGCGGCCCTCGCATCGTCAACCGGGTGAAAGCGCACCCGGTCGCCTGCGGATAGCTGGCCAATCTTCCATTGGTCGGCGGCGATGACCACGAACGGACATACAAAGCCGCCCAGCGATGGCCCGTCCGGGCCGAGGATGATGGGCATGTCGCCGGTAAAATCGATCGCACCCACCGCATAGGGGTTGTCGTGGATATTGGACGGGTGGAGCCCCGCCTCTCCGCCATCCTGGCGCGCCCATTCGGGCTTCGGACCGGTAAGCCGCACGCCGGTTCGATTGGAATTGTAATGCACCGACCATTCGGCCTTTGCGAAGGTGGCGATGTCGTCGTCAGTGAAAAAATCAGGTGCGCCGTGCGGACCGTACAAAACCCGCAGCGTCCAGTCCGAACCGGGGTCGGCAGGTTCTGCGATCGCAACAGGGGCTTGGGTCGGCTCCCCGGCGAGGTGAAGTGTGTCGCCGGCGAGCAGGCGGCGCGCGGCATGGCCGCCGAATTCGCCAAGATCGAAGGTGCTCCGGCTACCCAGATAGCGCGGAACGTCGATTCCGCCGGCGATCAGCAGATAGGCCCGCGCGCCGCCCTTCGTCCGCCCCAGGCTGAGGGTCTGGCCGGCGGCGACCTCAACTACCTCATTGCGCGCTACCGGCGTGTCATCCAGCGTCGCTCCGAAATCCGCGCCGGTCAGGCAGATGCGCGTCGGCACGTCAAAATCCAGCGTCGGACCGGTCGCGGTCATTTCAAGCCCGGCCGCGCCCGCATCATTGCCCAGCAGCCGGTTGCCCAATCGAAAGGAAAGCGAATCCATCGGCCCTGACGGCGGCACGCCGATTGCCCAATATCCCTGTCGCCCCGGATAGTCCTGAACACTGGTGGCAGTGCCGCCCGAACGCACCCGGATCGTTTTCGGCTGGTGATGGACCTCGGCCAGCGTGCCGGTCGACATCTCCCCCGCAACGAAGCGGGGCAGGCGAACCACGTCGCGCAACCAGCGCACATTGGTTTCAATGCCCGCAATGTGTGTTTCGTCAAGCGCGGCGGCAATTGCGTCAAGCGCGGCGGCGCGATCCGGTCCGCGCACGATTAGCTTGGCAAGCATCGGGTCGTAATAGCTGCTGACCTCGCTCCCGTTCGCTACCCAGCTTTCGACGCGTGCCCATTCGGGGAAAACCACCTCGGTCAGCGGGCCTGAGGTGGGGCGGAAATCCAAAGCGGGGTCTTCGGCATAGAGCCTGACTTGCATCGATGCGCCGCGCACGCTTGGTCCGCCGTCGTCCATGAACGAAAAGTCGCGGTCCGCCCCACGGATCATCCATTCGACCAGATCGATTCCGGTTACTTCCTCGGTAACGCCATGTTCGACCTGAAGCCGGGTGTTCATTTCAAGGAAAAAGAAATCCTGGCGCTGCGCATCGTACAGAAATTCAACCGTACCGGCCGACCGGTAATCGACCGCCTTGCCCAGCCGTATTGCGGCGGCATGCAGCGCGGCGCGCACCGTATCCGAAAGGCCGGGGGCGGGTGCTTCTTCGACCACCTTCTGATTGCGTCGCTGAAGCGAACAATCGCGATCGCCCAGCGCTAGGACGCGGCCCTTGCCATCACCGAAAATCTGCACCTCGACATGGCGCGCCTGCTCGACATAGCGTTCGAGGAAGACCCCGGCATCGCCGAAACTGCCGGCGCCGAGGCGCGCCACGCTGGCGAAGGCATCACGCACCGCGTCGTGATCGTGGCACACGCGCATTCCGATTCCGCCGCCGCCCGCCGTCGCCTTAAGAATTACCGGATAGCCGATCGCATCGGCGGCTTCGGCCGCGGCTGCCGCGTCGGTCAGCAGCCCGGTGCCGGGCGCGAGCGGAACGCCATGATCGATCGCCAGCGTGCGTGCGCTGTGCTTCAGTCCGAATGCGCGGATCTGTTCGGGCTTGGGTCCGATAAACGCGATCCCCGATCGCTCGCATGCTTCGGCGAAATCGGCATTTTCGGCCAAAAAACCATAGCCGGGATGGATCGCGCCCGCGCCCGCCTCGCGCGCTGCCTGCAATATGGCGTCGCCGCGAAGATAGCTTTCGCCCGGCGGCGGCGGCCCGATGCGTATCGCCTGATCGGCTTCTGCAACGTGAAGCGATCCGGCATCGGCATCGGAATAGATCGCGACCGAACGCAATCCCATTCGTCGCAAGGTTCGGATGATTCTACACGCGATTGCCCCACGATTGGCAATCAGAACGGTGTCGAAATTCATGCGCTGACGATCATCCGCACCGGTGTTGGATTGAACCCGTTGCACGGATTATTGATCTGTGGGCAATTGGAAACGAGCACCGTCACGTCCATTTCTGCCTTCAGGTCAACGGTCAGGCCGGGGGCGGAGATGCCGTCGACAATCCCCAGCGCGCCGTCGGCTTCCACCGGGACGTTCATGAAGAAATTGATGTTGGAAACGATGTCGCGCTTTGTCCTGCCCGCGCGCAGATTGGCGTGCAGGAAGTTTTCGACGCAGGCGTGAAGCGCCTTGGTGTGGTGGCCATAGCGTAAGGTGTTCGATTCGCACGAACAGGCACCACCCAGCGTGTCATGATATTCGACCGCGCTGTCGGTGATGGTCATCATCACCCGGCCTTCGTTCGAAAGCAATTTGGTACCGGTGCGCAAAAAGATGTTGCCCTGGGCGGCAACCGTATCCTGCGCGCTGTAGCGTTCTGTGTCGTCAGCGGTCAAATAGATCAGAAGGTCTACGGCCTGATTGCCGTCCAGATCGACGATGCGCAGCGTTTCGCCCGCGCGCACATCATGCAACCAGGGTGCGCGGGCCGGCACTACTTCGTCATAAACGACAGGCCCGAGGCCATCGAGATACGTATCGGCCATGGATCGGCTCCTAACGGCGGTAATAATCTTCGACATTCAGGAAGGCGCGTTTGCCCTCCGGCGTGGCATTGCGGATCGGATCATCTTCCGGCGTCACCGCGCCGCGCCAGGCGGTCAGGCGAAGCGGCGTCACGGCCCACGGCCTGCGGTCGAGCATGTGCGGGCAGTTTGCGACCACGAAAATCACGTTCATCTCGGCACGCAGGATCACCTGACGACCGGCGTCGAAGGGGCCGAGTTGGGGCGTTATTTCACCATCATCCTCGATCCGGGCGCCCTTGAAGAAGGTAATGCTGGGATGAACGTCGCGTCGGCCAAGCCCGTACTTGCCGGCGCCAAGCAACAGACGGTCGCGCGCATTGGGATGACTGCCCGGATTGCTGCCTTCGCCATAATTGCGCTTGCTCGACACCGCGTTCGAAGCGCCGCAAATAGTGTCGTGCGTGCCCGCATCATCGGCAAGGATGCTCATCAGCGGGCGGCCCATGTCGGACAGCAGCAGCTGGCCCGCGCCGAGATAGGCGTTCCATTGCACCTTCACCGTGTCGGCGACGTTCAGCCGTTCGGTCGGCATTTCGGCATTGAAAATCTGGATCGAGGCGCAGGCGTCACCTTGCAGGTCGATCAGCCTGACCCGGCTGCCGCGCAGCAATCGCCGACTGGCATATCCTCCCGGCGCCACCGTTTCCTCCCATAACAGGTCATCAGGCGAAACATTGTCGGGCAGATCGTCGGCGTGCGGCGGCAGAATCGGCATGGCCTCTGCACGCTGGCCTTCCATCGCGCGGGCGTGTTCGCGCGCGGCGAGGGGGTTTTTCAGGTCGCTCATCAGGCAAAATCCCTTTGCGCGGTCGCACGGAAACTGACCTGCTCGTGCAACGGCGGCAGCAGTGCGGTGGTGGTGAACAAACGAAGCTGCCGCACCCCGCGAATGGCGCGCAACGCATCACACATCGCGCGCAGACGGATCGCGGGACCCTGAACCAGCAGCACTTCGAGCGACTGCTCCTCTTCAAGGAAGACGTGCTGCGCGGAGATCACTTCCTTGAGATATTCGTGCTGCGTTTGAACAAGCTGTTCGCGGACACGACCGCCACCGGTGCGATAGACCAGCGTGATCGTGCCCGCGAGCAGTTCGTCCGGATGCGCCAGTTCACCGTGCTCGGCCAGTGCATGGCGGATCAGCTCCGCGATGAGCTGTGAACGCGAAGGGAGCCCGCGTTCCTGCACCATCACGTCAAGCTGGCGAAACAGCTCCGTCGGCAGGCTCATGCTCAGCCGCGACAGGCTTGAAGAGGCATCGTCGCTCATACGATTGTTATCTCGATTATTACGATTCTTGTCAATCGTAATAATGACATTTATTCGGCGTCGCTGCCCTGAACTTCGGTTTTGCGTTCGAGTGCAATGTCATAGGTTGCTGTTGCGCCGTAGCGGTGCGGGGCATGGGGATCGTGCCTGCGCTTGTCGAAGGTGAGGACGCGGGTGCCCAGTGCAAAGGCTTCGCCGATATCGTGCGTTACCATGATCACGGTCAGTGAATATTCGCGCCAGAGCCGCGTGATCAGCGCGTGCATGTCCTTGCGAATGCCGGGATCAAGCGCGCCGAACGGTTCGTCGAGCAGCAGGATGCGCGGACGGGTGATGAGCGCCTGAGCGATGGCCAGACGCTGCTGCATCCCCCCCGACATTTGCGCCGGATAGGTGCCGCCAGCGGAAAGCAGGCCGACCGCGTCGAGCATGGCGTCGACTTCTTCCAGTGCCCGCCGCCGCGCCGCGCCGAACAGCCGCCCGGTCACGCGCGCACCGGCGCATTCCAGGCCGAACAGCACGTTCCTGCGTGCATCGAGATGGGGAAGAACCGAATATCGCTGAAACACGATGCCGCGATCGGGGCCGCACTCCGCGCGCATCGGTTGCCCGTCCAGCAGAACCTCTCCCCGGCTAGGGGCTTCCTGACCGAGCACCAGCCTTAAAAAGCTGCTTTTGCCGGCCCCCGACGGCCCCACGATCGACACGAACGATCCGGCGTCGATGTCCAGCCCGACGCGTTCGAGCACGATCTTGTCGCCATATTCGACCCAGACGTTTCGAAAGGAAAGCAGCGCCGTCATCACGAACTGCCCGCCCAGGGGAAAAGTCGTCGGTTGGCGAGGCGCAGGAGCCAGTCCAGCGCGATCGCCAGCAGCGCGATCCATGCGACGTATGGCAGGATGATATCCATCGCCAGATAGCGGCGGACCAGAAATATGCGGTAGCCAAGCCCGATATCCGCAGCGATCGCCTCTGCCGAGATCAGGAATACCCATGCCGGCCCGAGCGCGAGACGAAGCGCATGGATGAGCCGGGGCATCATCTGCGGCAGGGCTACGCGGATCGCGAGTTGCCAGCTGCTCGCCCCCAATGTCTGCGCCTTCAGCATCTGCTCGGTCGGCAGCGTTTCGACATGCGCGGCCACGTCGCGGATCATCACCGGCAGGATGCCGATGATGATCAGCATGACCTTGGCGGTCTCTCCCAGCCCGAACATGATGAAGAGGATGGGCAGCAACGCGATCGGGGGGATCAGGGCAATGATCGTGACCAAAGGCCCGAAGAGCGCGCGGACGAGCGGAACGAGGCCGAGCGCGAGTCCCACGATCAGCGCCGAAAGGGTCGAGATCGCGAGACCCAGGCAAAGCCGCTGAAGGCTCGCCAGCGTATCCGCCCACAGCGTCAGGCGACCGGTCATTGGATCGGGCACGAACATCAGCGTGTGCATCGCCGAGACCATCGCCGCGGGCGTCGGAAGGATGCGGTCGCCCGGATTGATCGCATGGCGGCTGGCCGAAGCCAGCACATAGACAAAGACGAGCGCAGCGACGGGCAATATGCCCAGCACCAGTGACGTCGCCCGGCCGGGGCGGATATTTACCAGCCGCATGAAAAATCGCCTACAGCTTGCCGTCGGCGGCAAGTTGCATGAAGGTCGGATCGAAACGCAGCTTCACATTGGCTGCATTGCCGAGCGTCGTGCCGGGCATCGCGATCCCGATCGCGTCGGCCGAAGTCGCTCCCGGTCCGAACAGTCCCTGCGAATAGCTGAAGTCACGAACCCGCTTCATCCGCGTGGCAAATTCCGGCGCTGACATCGCGGCCACCGCGGCGGCGGGCTTTTGGTAAAGATGGGTGGTCGCAAGCTGGGCATCGAACGTATCAAGCGTCGTACCGGCGAGCTTCGCCATGGCGGTGCGCGCGGCCTTTCCCTGGGCATCGTCGCGCTGCATCAGCGAGAGCGTTTCATACCAGATACCAGCGAGCGCTTTTCCCAGCGCCGGATTGGCTTTCAGCGTGGCGGAGTCGACCACCATCAGGTCAAGGATTTCACCGGGAATCTTTGAAGAATCGAACGCCAGCAACGCGCCCGGCTGCTTCTTCATTTCGCTTAGCTGCGGGTTCCACGCGACAGCCGCGGTGACGTCGGGGGAGGTAAAGGCACCGACGATATCGGCATCGGCGGTGTTCACTGTTTTCACGTCAGCCAGTTTTAGATTCACTGATTCGAGCCCGCGCGCCAGCAAATAGTGCGAGACCGAAAATTCGACCAGATTGACATTTCGGCCCTTGATATCGGCCAGGCTGCCGGCGTTTTTCAGCATGATCCCGTCATTGCCGTCCGAATAATCGCCCAGCACGATCGCGCTGCTGTCCTTTCCGCCGGCGGCGGGGATGGTCAGCGCGTCCATATTGGTCACGGTCACGCCATCCAGCTTTCCGGCGGTGTACTGATTTACCGATTCGACATAGTCGTTGACCTGAACAAAATTGATTTTGATCCCGTATTTATCGGCCCATTTCTTCACGATGCCCGCCTGCTGGGCGTAGGGCCATGGCATCCAGCCAGCATAAATCGACCAGCCGATATTGAATTCGGTGCGCTGCGCCGCCGCCTGCGGCGTGTTGCTGCCGCTTCCGCACGAAGCGAGCAGCAAAATTCCGGCCGCTGCGATCGCGGTACGGACCTTTTGGAACCAACTGGGCATGATTGATCCTTCCGAGTTGCAGGCATCGACGAACCATGGCCGTCGATATTACCTTTATCGCGTTCGGTAATAATGCATATGCGATCGACGGGCCGAGCGCCATCCCCTTTTCGCACTTGCGTCATGGGAGGCCGCGCTGTCGGGCTGAGAATGTTTGGGAACGGGAAGGGCCGGGGACGAATCAGGAGGTCCAACGAAGCCTTGATGGCGGGAATTGGCGCGGCTGTTTGAGAACCATGGAAAGCCGCCCGCGAAGGCTTTGTGGGCGGCTTCCGGCAGAAATCAGAAGCTCTTGCCGACCGAGATTCCTATCGTTCGCGGATAAACGGTAAGGCCCTGCCGGACGAACAGGATCGAGGGTTTTTGAATGATCGTGCGGTCATCAAGCACGTTCTTCACAAAGCCCGAGATTCGGAAATCCTTGATCTGGAAACCCAGATTGAACGTCCCCACCCAGTAATCCTCACGCAGATAGTCCGAATTGCTGGTCGAAAAACTGCCATAGCTTTCGCCGGTGTACGTCCAGTTCGTTCCGGCGAAAAATTCGCTGTCGTCGCTCAAGGGACGCCGATAGTCCGCGCCCAGCGTGATGTTCCAGTCGGGAACGCCAAGGACATGCTGCCCGTCGGAAGCCGAGGAGCCTTCGGCCGCATTCCTGATCTTCGCGTCGGTATAGCCTGCCGTCGCGCGCAGCGTGAGCGCCTGGTTGATCCGGCCGACCAGTTCAAGTTCGCCACCCTGGCTGCGCGCGTCACCCGCATTGGCGGTAATCACATAGCCGCATGAGGGCAGGCTGAGCTGCTGCTGGATATTATGCCAGTCGATACGGTAGACCGAGGCGTTCATCGTGACCCGATCACCGAAAAGCCGCGATTTCACGCCGGCTTCATATGACCATAGCGAGTCCGAGTGGTAGGACCTGGCGGCATCGGGATCGAGGCCGAGTTCTTCCACCGAGCTGCTGCAATAGGTGGGCAGGGTGCTGTTCTGCCCGCCGAGGCGAAACCCCTTTGCAGCGCTGGCATACAGGCTGATCGTATCGCCGACGCGATAGTTCAGCGCGACCTTGGGCGTGAGCGGACTTTCATTCGCCTTTACCCGCTCGTTGGCGGGTGTGCCCGCCGCCAGCCAGCCGCCCTCATTCATTTCATAATCGGTCCAAGCCTTTACCTGCCGAATCCCGGCGGTGAGTTTCAGCCGGTCGGTGACCATGAACGATCCTTCGGCGAAACCGGCGATTTGCTTGCGGGTCCGGTCCGAATGGAAATAGCCGAGCAGCCCGCCGGGCGCCGGATAGCCGATCAGGTCCTCGACCGTCTGATCCGGGTAGAGGTCCGCGACCGCTTCGTTGAGGCCATAGACATATTCATCGTCGCGCGAGCGCACTTTCAGTGAATCGGCATAGACGCCGACCTGCCATTCGAACCGGTGGCCCTGTTCGATCGAGGGAGAGGCGAAGCGGATTTCCTGCGCCCATTTGTTGACCGTATCCTTGTTCAGCAAAACGCCGGGAAGAACCGAAATGGTGTCGTACGCTTCGCCGAAATCGGGATCGATCGCATAGGCGACATATTCGCTGTTATAGATGACGGCATCCATCTGCCGGTCGAAGGTGCGATGCATGTACGAGGTGACGGAAGTCAGCGTATAATCGCCGAAACTCTTTTCGATCGTCAGGCTGGGAACGTAAAGTTCATCCCGGCTCGGCTCGGTCAGCATCTTGTCGGTCTGAAACTTCGGCAGGTCGAGGTTGAAAATCCCGCTATTGGCCGTTTTGACATATTGATATTGCAGCGACGGCGTGATTTTCAGGTCCGGCGCCGGTTCCCACAACAGGGTTGCCCGCGCAGCATAATGGCGTTCGGAATTGATGTCGGTATCGACAGGCAGGCCGTTTGAATCGACCCGGTCGATATAGCCGCTCTGATATCCCGTCTGTCCGGCGACGCGCAGCGCCAGGTTGCGCCCGATCGGCAGGTTGACGGCAGCGTCCGCCTTGTAATTCGTCCCGCCACCCTCGGTCGTCGATAGCTCGCCCGAAGCGTTACCGCTTGCCTCTCCCAGCACCGGTTTGTTGGTGATGAAGCGGATGGTGCCGCCCAGCGAACTGTCGCCGTACAGCGTGCCCTGCGGCCCGCG
Source organism: Stakelama flava (assembly GCF_019351405.1). Lineage (GTDB taxonomy): Bacteria > Pseudomonadota > Alphaproteobacteria > Sphingomonadales > Sphingomonadaceae > Sphingomonas > Sphingomonas flava_A. Next base: position 79,296 of record NZ_JAHWZX010000013.1, on the reverse strand, counting down.
AAGCACTTCCACGCGGGCAATGTCGAACAGGCGCGGGAGGGTGGCGCCGGTGAAGAACTGGTTCGGAAAAGTCAGCGAGACATCATCGAGATAAACCCCGACCGTCGCCGATCCCGATGCCGAGGCGACACCGCGAAGCGCAATGCGGCTGGTGCCCGATGTGCCGGTGTTGGTGAATGAAAGGCCGGGAACCGATCGCGACAGATCGGCATAATCGGTAATGTGCGCATTTTCCAGCTGTCCCGCATCGAGCACGCTTACGCTTAGCGGAACATCCAGCACGCTTTCCGAACGCTTTTGCGCGGTGACTACGATATCGCCGGTATCGCTTTGCGCTGGTATGGCGGTGGTGCCGGTGGCTGTCTGCTGTGCCACGGCAAGCTGCGGCCAGGCCAGCCCGATGGCGGTAATCAGCCCTGCATAGGTCCAGGCCCTTTTTGCGACAGGCATCGTGCGACCGGTTGAACCGGAAAGTGTGGATTTGAGCATTGCCGCCCCTTTGATGTTGCTGGTGTTGTCATCGGCGTTTCCATCAATTCCTGCGGACGGCGGGGCGAGCGGATTGACCGCTTTGCACCCTTGCAACCTGTGTTCTGTTTTCTCCGGCGTCGCTTTCGATCTTCCGGCGCTGATTGCGGTTTCAAGGATTCCACAACCGGCGGCGCGAACAATGCGGCGTCGCACAAAAATAGTTTCCGCTTTTGCAAACTAAGCCGGGCCGGGGAGCAGCGCGACCATAGGCGCGACGGCCGCGTGCGTCCGGCGATGCACCAAATGCCTATGGACCCAGGCGAGGGCGTTACTTGCCGGAAGTTGCAAGCAATATTGCCGACAAGAACCCTTCCGCGCTTTGTTTCTGCCGCCCAGAACGCTGCTGCCCGAAAAGAAAAACAGGAAGTGATGGATGAGCGAGCCGGTCAAAACGCCCAAACCCATGATTGTCGGCCAGCCGGTGCTGCTGGTGATCGACGTGCAGAAAGGCAGCTTTGCCGAGTGGGAACCAAGCGAGCGGCTGCCGCTGCTTCCCGACAGCGTCGAACGGATGAAGCGCGTTCGACCGGTTGTCGATGCCGCGCGGGCGGCCGATGTGCCGGTGATCTTCTTCAAGGAAGTGCACCGCCCGAATATGGTCGATTTCGGGCGCGAACTCGACGGGACGGAAAATGTCCACTGTCTGGAGGATTCGCCCTATACCGAATTCGCGTATGAAGAACTGGGTATCCGGCCCGATGATTACCTGATCGCGAAACGCCGCTATTCCTGCTTCTTCGGAACCGAACTGGAAATCCTGCTGAAGGGGTTGAAGGCGGATACGCTGTTGATGACCGGCGGGTTCACCGATGTCTGCATCCACTACACCTTTGTCGACGGGCATCAGCACGACTATTATTGCCGGGTGCTGGAGGACTGCCTAACCGCCTCGTCCCCGATCGCGCATGACGGCGCACTTCGCGCGATGGAATATCTTCAGGCGGGGGCCGTGCGGAGCTCTGCCGAAGTGATGGACGCGATGGCTCGTCGCGATTTCGCCCAGGCCAAATAGCTTCTCATTGCGTCGCCGTAGAGGGGGCGCTGTCTACCGTGAATACGAATAGTCGCCCGGTCAGTGCTTGCTGACCGGGCTTTGGCGTGTTTGCGCCGTCCGCATATGACAGCGACCGGGCGGGAGCGCCCGGCTCGTCCTTGAGTTTACGATCGCGGGGGCGGGGTGAGCTTGGCGCAGGTATCGGCGGGCTTCTTACCGGCCATTACTGCCGAGACGAAAGCGGGAGAATCGGCAAGCGAGGCCGGAACCGCGCCGCTATGATCCTTGCCCGGATAATAATGCCACTGGACCGGGGTCCCTGCTGCGCACATCGCCGAGATGAAATTATACTGCTTCACCGGATCTGCCGCATGGTCTTCCAGACCCGTACCGGTGAACACCGGCGTGGCGATGTGCACGTCTGGAAAGCCGGTTCCCGCCCTGGTTCGCCGCTCCAGCGCGTCGATGGGCTGTTTGTAGAACTGCGAAAAGGGAAGTTTCTGTTCGTTCGCCAGGTCGAGCAAGCCGTGGAAGCACGCCTTTTGCGCCCCCGCCAGCATTGCCCAGCCACCAGCCGACAAATAATCGGCGGGCCGGGTCTCCTGCGGATCGAGCGGCCGTGCGGTGCCGAGAAACCACAGGATCTCATACGCCGAATTACCATAATCGGCATCGTTCATATAGATTTTGGGGCTGGGAAGCTGGGCGGCTTTACCCACATTTTCGGTATGCGCGACGATCCCGGTCGCGACCGTCCCGCGTATCTTCAACTCAGGGGCATAGGTCGGGGCAAGATAGGCGGCGGCAAGCGCACCCTCCGATCCTTGCGACTGGCCGACGGTGACCAGCTTGTCGCCATTCAGTTCCGGATAGCGCGCCAGCGCGGCACGGATGGCGTCGAGCACCGAAATCCCTTCCGAGCGATAGTTCAGATAGGGATGGACTCCGGGTGTGCCCAACCCGGCATAGTCGCTGGCCACCACGGCATAGCCATGGTCCAGCCAATAGCCGAGATATTGTGTATCGCGGACCGAGCGCGGCATGACCGAAGGGGCGCAGCCATCGGCAATGCCGGTGGTTCCGTGCGCCCACGCGATGACCGGCCATCCGCCGGCAGGCGGTTCGCCCTTGGGGAAGAACGTGATCCCCGATACGGTGGTGGGCCTTTTCGCGTCTTTCCAATCGGTCGAACTGTACAGCATGCGTTCGGCGCGCCCCGCGGCGGGAATCGAGACGTCGGCCGGAGCGGTGGCGGTGCGCAGCATGATACCGGGTCGGGTGGGGATTGGTTGATCCCAGCGGTAAAAGGGCGGCACATCGCCATCGCCCGCCCAGCGTTCGGCGGTTGTCTTCGTCTCCTGAGCAGCGACCGGGCAAATCATCGGATTGGTCAGCGAAGATGCCGCCAGAACCGTCGTGAGCAACTTGGCGATGGGGCGCATGGTCGTCCTTTCTTTCGTAAAAACAGATCGTTTGCGCGGCCGGGGGAAACTTGTCCGCTCGTGAAACTGAACAATAATCACCACAAAAGGAGGTTAAGCGGCGGACGCGCGGCACCCCCTTTTTTGCGGTGCGGCATGAGATATCCGTTCATCAGTAAAATAACGCAAAAACAGTAATTTATATTTTCTCTTGCCATCCCAGGCGTTTTGCGGCGCATCAATTTAGTCAAATCCGCTTGATGGTGGTGCCGATAGCATGACACAGTGATCGCGTTATCAAGGGTCTGCAAATGCATCCCTTGGCAATGATGGTTGCGTGGAGATCGAACTATGGAGCTTGCCAGCAAGGGGTTTACCGGCCGGGTAAGTGACAATGATCTTCGATTGTTGCGCACCTTTTGTACGGTGGTGCGCCACGGCGGTTTCGCGGCTGCGGAATCGGAACTGCAAATCGGGCTGCCCTCGATCAGCCGCTACATCAAGGACCTGGAAGTGCGGTTGGGAATGCGTCTTTGCGACCGCGGGCGCCGCGGCTTCATGCTCACCGCCGAAGGGCGAAAGGTCCATGAAGCATGCAAGACCCTGTTCGACAATCTCGCCGAGTTCGAAAATTGCGTGCGTGATATTCATGCCAACCCGGCGGGCGCGCTGCGCATCGGCATGGTGGATTCGCTGGTAAGCGATCCGCAGTGCCGCCTTTCCGAAACGATCCAGGCCTATAAGCGCGACTATCCCAATGTGACGTTCAGGATCGTCACCGAAACATCGAATCTGATCGAACAAAAGGTGCTTGAGGGCGAACTGGATATCGGCGTGGTTTTCGAACGACGCAGGCTCGATCAGCTTGTCTATCATCTGATGTATGAGGAACTGAGCCTGCTCTATTGCTCGACGGGGCATCCGCTATGGGCCGATCACGGCGGTGACGTGAGCAAGGTCGACCTGTCGCAATATGAGCTTGCTGGATATCCGATGGCGCAATTGCTTGAACGGATGGGCGTCGGAGGAATTTTCTCCCGCACCGCCACGGCGGACCATATGGAATCGATCGCGATGATGATCAATTCCGACGTATATCTGGGCTTTCTGGCCGAATCCTATGTCGATACCCTGTGGTGTCGCGACCGGTTTCGTACCATTGCTCCGGACACATTCCGCTTCACCAGCAAGATCAGCACCATCGCCCGCGCCGGCACGCCCGCGCCGCTGATAAGCGCGTTCATGAAGCGGCTGGCGCGCATGGAACCCGTCGCCTGACGCCGATAAGCTTCGCGCTCAGGCAAGTTTGGTTGCGCCTTTTGCCATTCACCGTCGCGCCTCGCTGAAGAAACATGCCTGAATGTCACCCGACGCCGCTTCCCCCGAACCGCTGCCGTCCACCGACCGGGCCGCTATGATGTCCGGGCGGGGCTGGTTCGTCGTCGCGATGCTGATGACGACGTACAGCTTCAGTTGGATGGACCGTTTTTTGATGGTCATCCTGGTCGATCCGATCAGCAAGGACTTGCACGTTTCAAACACGCAGATCGGCCTGCTGACCGGGTTCGGCGCGTCGCTGCTCTATTCGCTGGCCGGTTTCCCGATCGCGCGCATGGCCGACCGCGCATCGCGTTCGACGATTATTTCCACGGTGCTCGGCGTCTGGAGCAGTCTTACCGCCGCGACATCGCTGGTGACGTCGTTCGCTGGTCTGGCGCTTACGCGGTTCGGCATCGCGATCGCTTCGGCGGGATGCTCGCCCGCCGCATATTCGCTGATCTCCGACTATTTTCCCGAACGCCGGCGGGGGACGGCAATCGCCATCTATTCGCTTGGCATATCGATCGGCACCTGGGCGGGACTTTCGCTGGGCGGGCTGGTTGCGGACCGGTTCGGCTGGCGCCAGGCGTTTCTGTTCCTGGGGCTGCCCGGCGTGTTGTTCGCGCTGTTCATGGCATTCGCGCTTAAAGAGCCTCTACGCGGGCGGTTCGACAATGCGCAGGGCGAAACCGACCGGCATTATTCCGCGCGCGAGGCGGCCGGGTTCTTTCTTCGTAACCGCGCGTTTCTGGGCATTGCCTTCGGGTTTGGCTTTATCTCCTGCGCCAGTGCGGCATTCGAAAACTGGATTCCGACCTACCTGATCCGCGCCCATGATTTGAGCGCGACCGAAGTGGGTGCGATCAGCGGTCTGTTTCAGGGGCTGACCGGCATCATCGGCGCGCTCGCCTTCGGCATATTGGCGGATCGGCTCGCGCGGCGCGACAGGCGTTGGTATCTTTGGATACCGCTGTTGTGCACCGCCGTCATCGGCCCGCTGATCCTGCTGTTTTTTCAGCTTTCGCTAAATGCGTCCTATGGCTGTTACTTCGCGATCGAGTTCATGATTTCGGGCTATTCGGCGCCATTGTTCGCCGCCGGGCAGATGTTGTTGCCGCCGCGTCTGCGCGCGCTGGGCATGGCAACCATCCTGTTCGTCCTGAATGTCGTTGGGCAGGGGCTGGGGCCGTTTCTGGCGGGCTTTGCCAGCGACCTGATCGGCGGCGGACCGGCAGGGGGGCTGGGACCGGCGATCATGATGATGCAGATATTCAGCGTGCTGGGCGCGGCGGCGCTGCTCATGGCGAGCGCGACGTTTCGCAAAGCCTGATCGGTTGTCGGCGTCGCAGCGTTTCGTGCGACGGCTAGGGTTTCAGACGTCGCTCTTGCCGTCGCTTTCCGGCCGCAGGAAAAGCGTGCGGGTGGGAAAGGCGATGCCCAGCCCCATATCCTCCAGCCGCGCCATGATGCTCAATAAAAGCTCTTCGCGATAGATCAGGCTTTCGGCATAATCCTTGGCAAGGATATAGGCGAAAATCTCTATTTCCAGCGAACTTTCGCCGAAATTGATAAACCGTGCCCGCGCGCCGTCGTCCAGGACATTTTCGTGCCCGGCCAGGATATTGGCGATGGCTTCGGTAGCTTCGCGCATACGGTCCGCCCCGATGCCGTATTCCAGCCCGATTACCGGGTGAAAGAGAAACCGGTCGCGGCGCGCGAAATTATCGATCTGAAGCGAGGAAAACGCCCCGTTGGGAATCGTGACGATGGTGCGTTCCAGCGTCCGGATGCGCGTCGATCGCATGCCGATATCCTCGACAGTGCCGAGGACATCGCCGACCTTGCAGAAATCGCCGACCTGCACCGGGCGGTCCACGATCACGGTCACGCTGCCGACCAGATTTTCGATCGTCTTCTGCGCGCCAAGCGCCAATGCGATACCGCCGATGCCCAGCGCCGCGATGCCGGTGGTGACGTCGACGCCCAGCGTATCGAGGACCACGACCAGCGATATCGCGAGCAGCACCACCTTTGCCGCGCGGCGAATTAGGGTGATGACCGATATCGCCTGCCGCCGTTCGCGCCGGTGCATCCGGTTGGTCAGGAAATCGCCAATGCCGTCGATCATGCGCAGCAGGAACCACGCAAGCGCGACCCAGGCGACGATCCCGGCATAGCGCAACAGCGTCTGCCGGGCGACGATCGCCACGGGCATGGCGTCGCCCCAGACAAAGAACATTACCATCGCGCCATAGAGCGCGAGCGGCGGTAGTGCCGCCCGCGCGAAATTGTAAAGGGCGCTTTTTTCGGGATCGGCGACCAGTCGGCTCAGCCCCGCCAGCAATCCGACCGCGGTGAGGCGAAGGATTATGAACGCCGTCGCCGCGAGTCCCAGCAAACGCAGCCAGTCCATCAACGGTGCGCCGCCTATGGTTGGCCCCGTGTCTTTGGTTTCTTGCGTTTCGGCGGTGGTGGAAGAGGGTCGCTTCATCAGCAGCCGGATGGTCGCCGGAGCAAGGCGCCAGATCGGTTGCCCTTCAGGTCCGGCTCTGCGCTGCAACAGGATGGGTGCGCCGTCGGGGCCTGCATCCAGCGTGCCGACATTTTCCTGATCGGCGGGCAAGTCGTCGTCTATGCGTCCGGCAGGATCGTTGGATCGCATCGCAAAGGGGGTTAGCGATCCACCGGCATCCAGCGCTTCCTGCAAACGCCGCGTCAGTTCGGCCCCGGCATTCAGCAGGCGTGGATCGCTGTCTACCGGGATATCCAGATAATGCGCGGCGCGGTCATAATCCTTAGCGCCAAGCGCATCGACCAGACCGGTCAGGCTGGACCGGGGGGTTTCGCGGCCGAACGGGTCGACCGGCGCGGGCGTTGCCGATGGCGCGGGCGTCGGAAGAATCTGGGCCGAGGAAGCGATTGGCAGGACATTGAAAAACAGCATCGCCACAGCAATGAACAGCGCCTGCACGATGCGGGCTGCGGCGTGTTGGCGGCGGTCAAGCCGGTGGGTGAGGGTGCGGTTCATTCGACAATTGCTCGATCGGGCACCCCGCTATGGGGATCAGTCGCGCGCTTTCCAACCCAGCCCAAGTGCTTTTTGCAGGGCGATGAAGTCGTTTGCCAGCTCTGCCTTGGCACTGGAAAGGTCGCGTTCGGCGGAAACGCGTTGGCGTTCGCTGTCCAACACGTCGCCGAGCGCGACCGTGCCCGCTTGATAGCGTTGCCGGGTAAACGTCGCCGCTCGCGTGGCCGCGGTTTCGGCGCGCGCCAGCCCGCCCAGTTGCTTTCGCCGGCCGCCATAGCGTGAAAGCGCATCTTCCGCATCGCGCAGCGCCTGAAGAACTGTCTGGCGATATTGCGCCTCTGCTTCGTCGGCCTGGCCCTTCGCCTGTTCGACGCGGCCCGCGCTTTTGCCGAAATCGAGCACATTCCATTGCAGCATCGGCGCGGCGACGGAGGTCAGATTGTCGAGATCGAGAATATCCGACGGATCGGTTCCACCCAGTCCCAGCAGCCCCAGCAATTGCAGGTGGGGGAACCGTGCCGCATCCGCCGCGCCGATGCGAGCGGTCTGCGCAGCCAGTCTGCGTTCGGCGGCGCGGATATCGGGTCTGCGGCGCAGCAGTTCGGCCGGATCGCCGACCGCGACGCTTCGCGGTGGAAGCGGTACGGGCGCGGATGGGCGCAACATCGCATCAAGCGCGCCTGGTGCGTCGCCCGTCAGTACCGCCAGCGCGTTCAAATAGCTGTCGATCTGTGCACTGAGCGGAACGAGCCGGGCATTGCTCGATTCCACCTGATTGCGCAGCCGATCGATGTCCAACGCGGAATCGACCCCGCGCGCCTGGCGCTGCATGGCAAGGTCGAGCGTCGTTTGCTGCATTTGCGCCGCCTCACGCGCCAACGAAAGCTGGTGCTGGCTGTCGCGCAGATTGACGTAATTTTGCGCGACCTCCGCGCTCAGGCTGACCTGCGCATCGGCGACATCCGCTTCGGCGGCGGTCACCAGCGCGCGCGACGCCTCTACTGTCCGACGTTTGCCGCCGAACAGGTCGATCTCCCAGCTCGCGTCGAAACCGACATTGTAGAAATCGAGCGAGGTGCTGCTGTCGCCGGATGCTGTCTCGTCGGAACTGTCTGTGCTTCCCTGCGCCTCGCCGACATTGATGCCGGGCAGGTCCGCATGCAGATAGCTGGCGCTCGCACTGCCGCTGGGAAGCTGGTCGGCGCGGTCCTGGCGCACGGTCGCGCGCGCCTGCCTCAGCCGCGCTTCCGCGATGGCTATGCTCGGGCTACCCTTCAGGGCGCGCTCCTCAAGCGTGTCGAGCGTCGGGTCGCCAAGCGTCTTCCACCAGGAATCGAGCGACGGACTTTCCGAACGCACGGCGTCGCCGCCACGAACGAACCCGATATTTTTCTGTCCAAACCCCGCGACCACGGGCGGACCGGCATAGTCAGGCCCCATGGTACATGCGGCGAGCGGGAGTGAAAGCGAGGCGAGAAGGATGGTCTTGCGCATGGCGTATCTCAATGTCCTGCGGAGACGGTGACGTCCTTGGGCAAGGGACGAAGGAAGAAGACAAGCGGCAGGATGGCAAGGATGCCCACGCCAACGAGCCAGAACAGATCGTTATAGGTCATCACCAGCGCTTCACGCTGGATCGTCTGGGCAAGCGACGCGATCGCCGTGGTGCGATCGCCCAGCCCCTGCGCAAGACCGGCGATATAGTCCTGCAGTTGTGTCGAATTGGCGTTAAGCGTGGCTTCCAGCCTGCGACTGTGCAGCCACATGCGCTGCTGTTGCATGGTGGCTATTCCCGCCAGCGCCAGTGAACCGCCGAGGTTTCGCGCGACGTTGAACAGGCCCGATGCGTCACCGGCATATTTCGGGTCCACTGCCGCGATTGCCGCCTGATTTAGGAAGAGAAAACCCAGTATCGACCCTATGCCGCGCAAGAGCTGGGATTCGGTGAAGGCATCGCCGGTCGACTGGGCGGTCAGGCTGGTGTCGACGAAGCAGCTGAACGCCAGGATGCCCAGCCCCGTCGCCACGGCGATCCGGATCGGCACCTTGCGGATAAGCAAAGGGGTGAACGGCATCAACAACAGGCTGGGAATGCCCGAAAGCATCACCACCTTGCCCGATTGCAGCGCGTTATAATCCGCAATGCTGGCGAGAAATTGCGGGATCACGAACGCGGTGCCGTACAACACCATGCCGAGCGCGATGCCCATCACAGTGACGCTGCCGAATTGCGGATCGAAAAGGAGTTTGAGGCGGATGACCGGCTGAGAGGTGAGAAGCTGTCCGGCGAACAGCAGCAGGAAGCCGAAAAGCGAAAGTAGCGAAAGCTGAACGATCAGCGCCGAGGCGAACCATTGTTCGCGCTGCCCTTCCTCCAGCACGACCGTCAGGCAACCGAGGCCAAGCGCCAGTCCGGCAATGCCGAGCCAGTCCGCTTTCAAAAGGTCGCCCAGCTTCGCGGTCTGATGCGGCAGGCCGACAAAGAGTAGAACCAGAAGGATAAGCCCGATCGGCAGGTTCAGGAAAAAGATGTAGTGCCAGCTGATGCTTTCGGTCAGCGCCCCGCCGACCAGTGGTCCGACCACCGGGCCTGCAATGGCCGTTACTCCGAATGCGGCGGTGCCGATCGGCTGTTGCGCGGGCGGCAACCGAGTCGCGATGATCGTCATTGCCGTCGGGATCAACGCGCCGCCGGTAAATCCCTGTCCGGCACGACCGATGATCATCATGGTAAGGTTGGTCGACAGCCCGCACATGACCGAAAAGGCGGTGAACAATGTGACCGCGATCAGCAGGAAGGTGCGCAGGCCGAGCAGCCGTTCAAGCCATGCCGAAAGGGGAATGATGATGATTTCGGCAACCAGATAGGCGGTCGCAATCCAGGTTCCCTCGGTCCCGCTTGCGCCAATCTCCCCCTGAATGGTGGGCAATGCGGAGTTTACGATTGAAATATCCAGCGTCGCCATCAGCGCGCCCAGGCTTCCCGCCGCCACGGCAAGCCAGGCTGCGGTATCCGCGCGCTGGGGGGGCGGAGCGGGGGATGGCGCGGCTGCGCTCATTCGTCGACGCCGGCCTTGTCGTTATACTGTTCCTGTTCGTGCGCGATGCGATCATCGGCGCCGCGCGCGCCGCGGGTGTCGACGGTGACCGACACCGACATGCCGGGCAGCAGAAGTTTTCGCGCCTCAGGCCCTGCGGCAACCGAAATGCGCACCGGCACGCGTTGCACAATCTTGGTGAAGTTGCCGGTCGCGTTCTGGGGCGGCAGGATGGAAAATTGCGCGCCGGTCCCGGGCGAGAAACTTTCGACCCGGCCGTGAAGCGGTACGTCGGGCAGGGCGTCGACCTCTATCTCTACCGGCTGCCCGATGCGCATCAGGCCCAGCTGCGTTTCCTTGAAATTGGCGGTGATATACAGGTTGCGCATCGGCACGATCGACATCATTCGGTTCGCCGGCTGAACGAACTGACCGACGCGAACGCTCTTGTCGCCCACACGCCCGTCAATGCTTGCGCGGATAAGTGTGGATTTCAGGTCCTTGTTGGCGGACGCGAGTTGCGCGCGCGATGATTCGCCCTGCGCCTGGGCCTGTTCGACCTGGGTGCGAAGCGTGCCTATGCGGCGTTGGGCCTGTACCAGCGCGGCGCGCGCGCTCGCCAATTGCGCGTCCGCCTGATGCGCCTGATCGCGCAGTTTGGCGAGTTGTTCTTCGCTCTCCGCGCCTGTCTTGGCGAGTGGGGCATGGCGCGCAACCTCTGCATTGGCATAGGCGGCCGCGCTTTTTGCCTGAGCAAGTTGCGCTTCGGCCTGAGCGATCGCAGCGCGCTGTTCATCGATTTGCGCTTCCGCTCCCCGCGCATCGGCGCGCGAAACGTCGATCTGTGCCTCGACCTGAGCCGCCTTCGCGCGATAATCACCGGGGTCGATCTGAACCAGCGGGGCGCCCGCCTTCACTTGCTGGTGGTCGGCGACGAAGACTTTTTGCACATAACCGCCGACTTTGGGCGAAACGACGACCGCATCGGCCTGGATATAGGCATCGTCGGTCGCCTGCATATATTGACCGACCGTCTTGTAGCGAACGAACCAGAATATGCCCGCCACCACGATCACGATCAGGCCAACCAGCAGCGCGATCCGCACGCCGCGGCGTTTCAACGGCGATGGGCGTTCCTCGCGCTCCGCATCGTCCTGATCTGGCGTTTCGCGCGGGTTTTCCGCGGATTCCTCGGCATTCCGGTCGGTCATCGCATGGCTTTCGAATCGTTTCGCGGCTGATTTGCTTTCAGTTGCAACATAAAGCAATACCATTTAATGAGGTTGCATCGTAATGACACCGCATCCCGATCCCGAACTTGAAACCATCGCCAGCCAATTTGGCCACCTGTTCCTGCGCATGCATCGGATGGTGGACCGTCGAATGGCCGCGCAGGGGGCGTCGTTCGCGCGAACCAAGTTGCTGCTGTATGTGGCAAAGGCCGGCGGCGATGCGCGAGCGGTCGATATTGCCGACACCTTCAGTCAGGCGCCGCGAACGGTGACGCAGGGTATCGACGCACTGGAGCGCGACGGTTTGATCGAGCGCGTGCCGGACCCGATCGATCGGCGCGCAAAGCGGCTGAGGATCACCGAAGCAGGGCGCGCCGCGATAGCGGTTACCCATCCGATCCGCCTGCATCTGATCGATCAGCTATTCGGCACATTGTCGCCCGATGAGCGCGCGGAATTGGCAAAAATTCTCGAACGACTGGCGAATGCGATGGCGGAAATTGAACTGACCGGCGCTGGTCCGGACGCGGCAGCTGACGCGAAATGACCCCGACCATGGACCGCTTCCCCCGAACGTGTTTCACCGTATCGTGTGACGCGTAAAAGCGATGGCCCGGCGAGATGACCGGGCCATGCTCGGTCGGGGCAGGGCGTTATTTTCCGGCGAAGAAATTCTGCAGGTCGATCCGCATCTCGTGCCGCGCTTCGGGGTTGAGATAGACCATGTGCCCGGCGGGATAATAATGGAATTGCAGATTGCCGCGAAGTTTTTGCGGCAACATCATGTGTTTCAGGTCATATTCGGTGGCGAAGAAGGGCGTCGCCATGTCGTAATAGCCGTTGAGCGACAGAACCCTGAGATGCGGATTGGTCCGCATCGCGCGCGAAAGGTCTTCGGCGACGTCAACCGCCTGCTGCGTCCCGCTTTCGGGGCCTTCGTGCGAAAAGTCCCAGCTCCATGGTCGCGTATCCCAGACCGACAGGCGATAATCCAGACTGGTGTCATAGCCGAATTTGCGCGTCAGCCGGTCCATGAAGCCGCTGACATACGCGCCGGAAATGCCTGTGTCCGACGGGTCGTAGCCCGGCCGTTCACCCGCCGCATCGATGTCGGTGCCGATATAGCGTCCGTCGAACCGTCCCACCGTTTCGCGCTGATCGCGCAGCAATTCCTTGCGGAATCGGCTGGGGTCGATGCGCAAATTCGCTTCCTTGATATATTGCGCTGACAGGCCGGTGAAATGCGCCAGTTGCTGCGCGATCCGATCCTCTTCCGCAGGCGAGATGTCGGTCCCCTTGGCAAGCGCGCTGGCATAGGGGCCTGCGGCGAAATCGCGTGCCTGCTGCGCGAATGTGGCGACATCGGCGGGACGGTCGGCGACCTTGTTATGATACCAGGCGGTGGCCGCATAGGTGGGGAGATAACCGATATAGGCTGAATCATATCCCGACTGATCGACGCCGTAATTGAGGATGGAAGAGAGAAGCACGACGCCGTTCAGCGCAACGCCCGCATCTTCCAGCTTCAGCGCGAGGGCAGCCGACCGGGTGGTGCCATAGCTTTCGCCGAACAGATATTTCGGATCGCCCCAGCGATCGTTCTTTGTCAGATACCGCTTGATGGCGCTGGTAAAGGCGGCGGCGTCTTCATCGACGCCGTAGAATTCCTTGGCCTTGGCATCGCCCAGAATGCGCGAATAACCGGTGCCAACCGCGTCGATGAAGACCATGTCTGTGGTGCCGATCAGCGAATCCGGGTTCGGGCCGATATCATAGGGTGCGGGAGCGACCGCCACCGGATCGGTCGTACGCACCGCTTCCGGCGCAAATGACCCCATGCGCAGCCAGAGCGTCGCCGATCCGGGACCGCCATTGTAGAAGAAGGTTACGGGCCGATGTTCTCCCGCTGCCGTATAGGCGGTGTAGAAGATGCTCGCGACCGGTTTTCCCTCGTCATTGCGGATCGTCAGCGTGCCCGCCGTCGCCTTGTAGCCAATGCCGCGCCCGTCGATGCTGGCACGAGCGGAATAGCTTTTTTCGACTTCTTCCGCTGGCGCGGTTGCCCATTGCCCGGCGATCGCCTCTGCCACATCCTTTTTGTGCTGCTTTGCAGGACTGGTATCGTCGTCCTTGTCCTGCGCCATGGCGGGCACGGCGGCGGTCAGGCAGACGGCAAGGGCGATGGTTGAAATCAAGCGCATTGGTGTCCCCGGTTAAGCAGATTGATTGCATGAGACAGTATATCGTCGTTCATGCCGTGCAACCCGTTTGTTCGCAGTTGCGAAACGATTGCGACGTTTTCGTCTTGCCATGCCTGCTGCCGGTAAAACGGCTTCAATAGGCAAGGGCGCATCCATCGGCGCGCATTTCGCTTGCGGCCGCATAGACCCGGGTGTCGCCGTCGCGTCGGTTTTCGACGCATTCGTACCGGCCGAAGCCGCCGTCAGGATCGCCGATCGTCCATCCCATATCGGCCAGCGCCTGCCGGGTATCGGCAGGCACCCCGGTTTCAAGGCGCAACAGCCCCGCCTTGGGAAGACCCGGCGAATCCTCGCCCATCGACTGGGAAGAACCCTGGTGATGCCAGCGCGGACTGTCGCTCGCCGACTGAATCTCCAGCCCATAATCCTTGCGGTTGACGATAATCTGCGTCTGTCCCTGCGGCTGCATGTCGCCGCCCATGACGCCGAACGCCATCCACGGTGCGCCATCGAGACTCGCGAAACCGGGTATGATCGTCTGGAACGGGCGCTTGCCGGGCGCGTAGATATTGGGATGCCCGGGTTGAAGCGAGAACAGCTCGCCGCGATCCTGAAACATGAAGCCAAGCCCGTCGGCCACCAGTCCCGACCCCATGCCGCGAAAGTTGGACTGGATCATCGACACCATCATGCCGTCCTTGTCCGCGGCGCTGAAATAGGTGGTGTCGGCATGATCGGGCGCCTGCCCCGGATAAACCGGTGTCAGGATACGATCGGGCTTGATCAGCGTCGCTCGCTTCGCGGCATATTCCTTTGAAATCAGCCATTCGACCGGCGCCTGTGAAAAGTGCGGATCGGCATAATAGCGGGCGCGATCTTCATAGGCGAGGCGCTTTGCCTCTACCTGAAGATGGATCGAGCGGGCCGACTGAAACCCTTCGGCGCGCAGATCGAAATGCTCGAGCATGTTGAGCATCTGCAGCGTCGCGATACCCTGCGTATTTGCGCCGAGCGCATGGACCGTGACGCCGCGATAATCGGTCGTGTACGGCTCCACCCATTCGCTGTGCATCGCCTGCAGATCGGATTTGCGCAGCCAGCCGCCGATGCGACGGAAATACGCGTCGATCGTATCTGCGATGGGACCGTTATAAAAGGCGTCGCGGCCGCCCTTTGCGATCATCCGATACGTTCGGGCCAGATCAGGGTTGCGAAAAACGCTGCCTGCGGCGGGTCCTTTTCCATCGGGGGCATAGGTTTTGAACGCGTTGTCGATCTCCTCGATCTGTCCGCGCCGCTTCCTGAACACCGCCATGTTGCCGCGGATATAATAAGCGATAAGATCGGGCACGGGCACGCCGTTTTCGGCGAATTCGATCGCCGGCGCGAGCACATCCGCCCAAGGCAACTTCCCATACCGCTGATGCAGCGTCCACCATGCGTCGAGCGCACCGGGAACAGAAACGGCGATTGCGCCAAGCGGCGGGATAACGCCGTTTTTCGCGCGAGAACGCACGGTTTCAAGGCTCAATCCCATGGGCGATCCGCCCGATCCGGCAAGGCCCGCCAGCTTCTTCGCCTTCGGGTCCCACACCATGGCGAAACAGTCGCCGCCAATGCCGCTGGACGTGGGTTCCAGAAAACCTAGGCAGGCGTTGATCGCGACAGCGGCATCGACCGCAGAGCCGCCGCGTTTGAGGATGTCGATACCGGCCTGGGTTGCGAATGGGTGCGCCGATCCGCACGCGCCGGAGGTTCCGTACACGGCCGTGCGCGAAGCAAAGCTGGCCCCGACGGGACGGTCGCCCGCCCGCACATCGTTGCGGACGAACTTGTCCTCGCCCTGCGCCCAATATTTTGGCGGCGCTTGCGCATCGCTGTCCGCCAGCTTTTTCGTATCGGCGGAACCAGGCGCTTTGCTCGCACGATCACGTGCGACAGCGGGCGTCACCAGCGCGGCGGCAGGCAAGGATGCAATGAAGGTTCTGCGACGCATGGTGCCCCCTTGGTCGAAAAACGAATATCGCGGGCAGCTTGACGGCGATCCCTGCCGGGATCAATGGCCGCAGCCGGAAAAAAATTTACTGCAAGCGGGTTGGCTCGCGATGGGGCCGGTCTGGCGCAGTGCCTATTTCTTGACCATCATTCCGTCGACCAGCACATCCGCCATCTTCACAGCACCCTCACGCCAGTCGGGCTGATCGCGCAGGATACACATGCCGACAAGCGCAAGCAGCATTTCCTCGCCCGAAACGTCCCTACGGATGCGTTTTTCGGCAATCGCGCGGTCGAGCAGCGCCCCCAGCGCGCCGGCCAGCCGCTTCGACATTCGGGCGGATACCGCGGACTTCGCATCGACGCTTATCGCCAGCGCCGCGACCATGCCTTTTTTGGTCGCGACCAAATCGATCATTGCGCGCAACCAGCGGCGTAGCCCAGCAACCGAATCCGGTACTCCGGCAAGGCCGTCGGCAAGTGCGACCAGTTCATCCACTTCGCGTCGGTATACGGCCTCGTACAACGCCTCTCGTGTAGGGAAATGCCGGTACAGCGTTGCGATGCCGACGCCGGCTTCGCGTGCCACGGCGTCCAGACTGGCATCGCTCGCGCCGCCGGCGAAAACGCGCTTCGCCGCGTCGAGCAGCCGTTCGCGATTCCTCAGCGCGTCGGCGCGCGGCTTGCGGCTCGCTTTCGGCACTGTTCGTCCCATGGAATCCCTATTCTTTGCCGCTACGCTTGTGAAACGGAGGATTCCTCCGTATATTTCATCCTACACCCATTGCTCGATCAATATAAGCTTGGAGGTCGCATGCCCTTACCGCTGCATTTAAAGATAAACGGCGCGTCGCACGAGATCGACCTCGACGATCCGCGCGTGACCTTGCTCGATCTCTTGCGCGAACGGCTATACCTTACGGGTACGAAGAAAGGCTGCGACCGTGGTCAGTGCGGTGCCTGCACGGTGCTTGTCGATGGTCGGCGGATAAATTCCTGTCTCGCGCTTGCGGTCAGCATGGACGGAGCGGAGGTCACCACGATCGAAGGCGTCGCGGACGGCGATGCGCTTCATCCCGTGCAGCAGGCGTTCATCGAACATGACGGCTTTCAGTGCGGTTTCTGCACGCCCGGCCAGATCATGAGCGCGATCGGCCTGATTTCGGAAGCGCGCGCCGAGGGCGATGCCGAGCGGGTGCGCGAACTGATGAGCGGCAATCTGTGCCGTTGCGGGGCCTATGCTGGGATCACCGCCGCGGTGCTTGAGGCCGAACAGCGCATAACGCAGGCGGAAAAGGAGAAAGCGGCATGAAGCGGTTCGACTATGTCCGTCCGGCCAACATCGCCGATGCGATAGAGGCGGGGTCTGCGCCGGGCGCAGCCTATCTTGGGGCGGGCACCAACCTGATCGACCTGATGAAGGGCGACGTGGTGCGCCCCGATCGAATTGTCGACATCACCCGGTTGCCGCAACTCGATGCGATCGAAGCGCTGCCCGACGGCGATTTCCGCGTCGGTGCGCTCGTTCGCAACGCTGACCTTGCCTATCATCCCGACTTCGCGGCGAAATTTCCACTGGTAGCCGAAGCGCTGCTTTCAGGCGCGTCGGCGCAGCTTCGAAACGCGGCAACCATCGGTGGCAATTTGCTGCAACGCACGCGATGCCGGTATTTCTACGATCCGGCCAGCGCCTGCAACAAACGCGAATCGGGCGCTGGATGCGACGCGATCGAGGGCGAAAACCGGACGCACGCCATTCTGGGATGGAGCAAGGAGTGCACCGCAACCCATCCGTCCGATCTGTGCGTTGCGCTGGCTGCACTCGATGCGGTGGTGGAGGTGGAAGGCGCATCGGGGCGGCGCGACGTGCCGTTGGTCGATCTGCACCGCCTGCCCGGCGATACGCCGGATCGTGAAACCGATCTTGCGCCGGGCGACCTGATCGTGGCCATTCGCCTGCCAGCGCAGTCGGCCGGTTTCGCGCGGCATGCGCGCTACCTCAAAATCCGCGAAAGAACATCCTACGCCTTTGCGATGGTGTCCGCTGGGGCTGCGCTCGAAATCGAAAATGGCGCCATCCGTCGCGCCCGGATCGCGCTGGGAGCGGTAGCGGCCAAGCCGTGGCGGGCGGTTGCCGCCGAGGCGGCGCTTGAAGGTGCAACGCCCGATACCGCCGCGTTCGAGCGGGCTGCCGATATCGCGCTCTCCGATGCGCGGGCTTCGGGCGATAATGCGTTCAAAATCGACCTTGCCCGCCGGGTGATCGTCCGGGCGCTGCTGCGCGCCGCGGCCGGCACCCCCAACCGGATGCCGGCGTTGCCCGGCTCCGCCTTCGCCCCGACAGCGGGAGAACTCGACCATGTCTGATATTCAAATGAACACTGCGCCCGCACATCGTCGCCATGGTTCGAACATAGGCCAGCCGCTGACCCGCCGCGATGGCGTTGCAAAGGTTACCGGCGCGGCCCCCTATGCCGCTGACCGGCACCCGGACGGCATGCTCCATGCCGTGATGGCGGTCAGCACCATTTCGCATGGGCGTGTCGTAGAACTCGACACCGACGCCGCAAGCGCGCATCCCGGCGTGGTCGCGGTGATGACGTCCGAAAACCGTCCGCCTCTTGCGGTCGACCCTGACGAAAAGACCAATCCTTTCGCCTTCCGCCTTGATGCCTTGCAAAATGACGGCGTGCGTTATGCGGGGCAACCAATCGCGGTTGTGATCGCCGAAACAATCGAAGCGGCCAATGAGGGTGTGAGCTTGCTCAACCCCTGCTATGCGCCCGAGCACCCTCGAGTGGCGCTCGATCAGGACGATGCCTTCGTCCCGCCGGTGGTCGGTCCCGGCATGCCGGCAGAGGCGGGCATAGGCGATGTGGACAAGGGGATGGCCGATGCAGTCCGCCGGATCGAGGCGGTATATGAAACGCCGCCGCAATATCATAACGCGATGGAGCCGCATTCGATCGTGGCGACGTGGGACGGTGACCGCCTGAACGTCGATACCCCGACCCAGGGGCTGGCACTGTCGCAGGGCCGTATCGCCGAACTTTTCGGCATAGCTCCGGAGAATATTCATATCCGCAGCCCCTTTCTGGGCGGTGGCTTCGGGTCGAAAGGTCTGCTTTCGGGTCCGATAGCGCTCGGCATTCTCGCCGCGAAAATGGTTGAGCGCCCGGTCAAGCTGGTGGTGCGCCGCGATCAGATGTTCGGGCCGCTAAGCCATCGCGGCGCAACGCGTCAGACATTGCGCCTGGGTGTCGATGGGGAAGGGCGTCTTACCGCGGTTTCGCATCACACGCTTGCCACGACGAGCGTCCATGACGATTTCGTCGAACCATCATCCAATGTGTCGCAAACGATATATGCCAGTCCGGCGATCGCTACGTCACATGAGGCGGTTCGGTTGCATATCGGTACGCCCGGCTTCATGCGCGCGCCCGGTGAGGCGAGCGGATCGATTGCGCTGGAAAGCGCCATTGATGAGGCTGCCTATGCTTGCGGTATGGACCCGCTTGCCTTCCGCCTCGCCAATTATGCCGAGGTCGAACCGATTTCGGGCAAGCCTTTTTCGTCAAAAGCGTTGCGCGAATGCTATGCGCAGGCAGCACGGAAATTTGGCTGGGCGGACCGTCCGCTTGAACCGCACAGCATGCGCGATGCGGACGGAATGCTCGTCGGCTGGGGCATGGGCACCGCGCTGTTCCCCGCGATGATGTTCGAAGGCCATGCCCGCGCGCTAATCCGCGACGACGGCACCGGCGCGGTGGAAATCGGGGCGCACGACATGGGGCAGGGCGCATGGACGGCGCTGGCCCAGATTGCCGCCGACAGCCTTGCGCTCGATCTCGATTCCACCGACTTCCGTTCTGGCTCCTCGGACCTTCCCGATGCGGGTATCGCGGGCGGATCGGGCCATACCGCCACTGCCGGAATGGCGATCCACAAGGCGGGAGAGGATGCGATAGCAAAGCTTGCCGCACTCGCGCTCGCCGATCAGGCATCGCCGCTGTACGGCGCGGGCAATGCCGGGGTGGAGGCGCGCGACGGGCATCTGTTCGTTAGCGGCGATGAGGGCCGGAGCGAAAGCTATGCCGATATTCTGCGCCGTGCGGGCAAGCAGCAGGTGGAAGGAAACGGCACCAGCGCCGCCAATCCGGATGCTCAGGAACAATATTCGCTGAATGCGCATGGCGCGGTGTTCGCCGAGGTGAAGGTCGACCCGGATTTCGGACAGGTTCGCGTAAGTCGCATGGTCGGCGCTTTCGCGGCGGGACGCATCATCAATCCGCGTATGGTCGAAAGTCAGCTGTTCGGTGGAATGATCTGGGGCCTGTCCTTCGCCCTGCACGAACAGGCGGTTACCGATCGCCGCACCGGACGGATCATGAACGCGGACCTTGCGGAATATCACGTGCCCGTGAATGCCGATGTGCCGCCGATGGAGTGCCTTCTGGTCCCCGAAGAGGACGCGCATGTGAATGCGCTGGGCATCAAGGGCGTGGGCGAAATCGGCATCACCGGTTCGGCAGGGGCGATCGCCAACGCCGTCTGGCATGCGACCGGGGCGCGGATACGAAATTTTCCGATAAGCATGGACGCGATAAGCGGCGCGCGCGAACGATAGTCGCGCGCCATAGGCTTCCGCGTAGCCGGAGGGGAATTTGGCGCGTTACGGGAATTGCTCTTTCGATTGTCCTTTACGGATGAGGAAAGGCTGCCGAGATTGCGCGCGTGGAAGATTCGGAAATCCAACGCTGGTTCTGTGACGAGGTGTTGCGCCACGAAGCGGCGCTCACCCGCTTCCTGCGGCGCAACTGGCGTCGGCCGGAGGATATCCACGATATCCGCCAGGATATCTATGCCCGCGCGATCGAGGCGGCACAGGAACAGCTTCCCCGTAATGTACGCCCGTATCTTTTTACGATCGCACGTAATACGTTGATTAACCGGGCCCGCCGCGAAAAGATCGTTTCCTTTCATCTTGTCGCGGACCTGGAAGCGCTTGATTGCGTCGACAATGCGTTCGCGACCGAAAGGCATCTCGATGCGCGCGATGCGCTTCGGCGGACGCAGGCGGGGCTGGACCAGTTGCCTCCGCGATGTCGGGAGGTCGTCCGGCTGCGCAAGGTGGATGGCCTTACAACGCGCGAAGTCGCCGATGAGCTTGGCGTGGGCATTCACACCGTGGAGCGTCAGTTGACGCTGGGGATGCGCGCGCTGGTCGATTTCATGCTGGGCGGGGAAGGCCGGATCAATCGGCGCACAACCAGTTCCTCCCGTGCGAAGCAGGGTGGCAAATGAACCAGGCGGGCAAGACCGAACAGATCGCCGCGCACTGGCTGATGCGTCGCGAAGAGCCCGGCTGGTCGGCGGGGCAGCAGGCGGAGCTGGAAGAATGGCTCGCCGAATCCACCGCGCACAAGGCGGCGTTCTGGCGTTTGGAGCATGGCTGGCGGGCCGTCGATCGTATCGCCTCGCTGGGCGCGCCCCCCACACCCTATATCCATCGACCGTTTGTCCGCTCGATGATTGCGATGGCAGCGACGGTCCTGATCATTGTCGCCACCGCTACGCTGTTCGTCGTGTCCGGGCCGATGCAACCCGTTGCTGCGCCTAGACCGATCCTTGCCGAAACAGCGATCGGCAGCACCAAAACGGTCGCGCTGGCGGACGGCAGCCATATAGAGCTGAACACGAACAGCCGGGTACGGGCCGTAATCGACGATACGCATCGTGAAGTCTGGTTAGATCGCGGGGAGGCTTATTTCGACGTAAGGCATGATGTCAGCCGTCCGTTTCGCATCCATGCGGGCGATGACCGCATCACGGTGCTTGGCACCCGGTTCAATGTGCGCCGCGACACCGATCGGTTGACCGTAGCGGTGGAAAGCGGCGCGGTGCGTCTTCGCGGTGCCGAAAAGGACATGATGCATCCCCCGGCGGTGGTCCCGGCTGGTGTGATCGCGGTGGTTCGCGGCGATGCCCTGCTGCTTTCCGCCCGATCGCCCGACCGCGTGGCGGATGGCCTTGCCTGGCGACAGGGAATGCTGCGGTTCCAGCAGGAGCCGCTTTCCGACGTCGTCGCGGAATTCAACCGGTATAATCAGCGTCCCATGGTCGTGACCGACCCCGAACTGGCGCGGATGCGCATCGGCGGGGCATTTCGTGCCCGCAATGCCGATGCCTTTCTTTCGCTGCTCGAAGATGTCTATCACTTGCGAATTACCCGTTCGGGCAGCGACGTAAAAATTTCCCAATAGCGCGTTACGGGTTTTCCCGCCCGGATTGTCTTGGGTCTGTGAGAGGGCCGTCACAGAGTCCTCCGGCACAGGAGGGGCAATATGACTGATTGTTTTCGCACCATGCTTATGGCCGGCGCGGGCGTCGCCACGATCATGGCAGCACCGATGGCGAGCGCGCAGCAGCGCGAATATAATGTTCCGGCAGGAAGCATGCGCACGGCGCTGGAAATGTGGAGCCGCCAATCGGGTCGCGAACTGATCTATCGCAGCGACGACCTGACCGATCGCGCATCGCCGGGGGTGCGCGGCGCATCATCGGCCGACACCGCGCTTGCCGCAATTCTCCGTGGCTCCGGGCTGGAGGCGCGCCGGCATGCAGGCGGCACCATCGCCATCGTTCCGCTTCGCACGGCGAAGGCGCGTGTGGCGCGGGCAAGTGCGACGCGGCCCGCCGCTGCGCCCGTCGCGCAGTTGCAAACGGTGACGCCGCCCGATACAGCCGCGCCGGAGGCCGAAGACATCGTCGTGACCGGCATCCGCCGTTCGCTTGAGCGCGCCGCAGAATCGAAGCGTCAATCAAAGCAGGTGGTCGATACGATCGTTGCGGAGGATATTGGCAAATTTCCCGACCCGACGACCGCCGCTGCGCTTCAGCGGGTCCCCGGCGTGCAGGTGTCGGTTGACGATAATAACGAACTGGGCAATGTCCGCGTGCGCGGTTTGCCTGACATCCTTACCACGGTGAACGGGCGGGAGGTGTTCACGACCACCGGGCGCAGCTTCAATTTGCAGGATCTGCCCGCCCAGGCGCTGTCGCGCGTGACGGTTTATAAATCGCAAAGCCCCGATATTATCGAAGGCGGGCTTGCCGGCCTGATCGACCTGGAACTTGCGCGTCCGTTCGATTTCAAGGATCGCACCCTTTCGCTGTCGGTGAAGAATAATTACGGCACCAGGGTCGACAAGAGTTCGCCCCAGATCGGCGGCCTGTTCACCGACCGCTTCGATACGTCGATCGGCGAGATCGGGGTTCTGGTGAACGGTTTCTGGTCGCGTAACGAATATTACCGTGCGCAGACGCAGGTAGTCGATCGGCGCAGTTCGGCGGCGGCACCGCTCAACACCGCAGGCTATCTGGTTCCCAACATCCTGCGCAACTGGCAACAGAGCGGCCGGCTGGAACGCACCGAATTCAACGGATCGCTTCAGTGGCAGGCAAGCGACGCGATGCAGCTATATGTCGATGGCCTGTACACCAGGGCGCATGATCGCGGCAGCAATACCGGCGCGAATGCGCAACCGTTCACCAGCAATGTCAGCATCGCCGACGCGCAGGCGAGCGATCATTGTTTCCAGACCAGAGCCAATGCCAACGGCCTGAATCCCCGCGTGCTCACCGACGCCGAAGGGAACCAGTCGCTGCAACCCTATACGGTTCAGACGCTTTGCGAAGTGAAGCAGGCCACGTTCGAAAATCCGGTAATCAACCTGACCACGCAGGCGCAGGACGATGTCACTACCAACAAACTTGTCGCGGGTGGCGCGCGCTATGGCGGCGATGGCCTGACCGGCAATGTCGATATTTCCTATCAGACATCGCGCAACGACACGACCAACATCACTGCAGATATCGGCAAGCGCCTCGATTATCTGACCTATGTCTCCGACGTCGACAATGTGGCGCAATTCACCGTTCCCGACGGGGCGTTGCTGGACGCGGACGACTTATCGTTGCGTAACGCTTTTCAGCAACGTTTCCTGGCGAGCAAGGGTAGCCTGTTCGCTGCCAAGGCCGATGCGGAAAAGGAAATCGGTGGGATACTGGACAGTATCAAGGTCGGGGTGCGCTATGCCAAGCGGACCGGGCATTATAAGGCGGTAATTCTCAACACCGCTTTTCCCGGTGGCAATATCGGCACGGCCACTGAAGACTCCGCCGTGCTGGTGTCGGAAAGCGGCCTTCCGGCAGCGTTTCTGGGAGTCAGCGAACCCGCGCCCGGCCTGAATGGCGGCGCGCGTTATTTCATTCCGGACCCTGATTATCTGTTGTCGGAAAGCGGGCTGGACGCGCTGCGGACCTATGTCGGCCTGCCCACCGGTCGTCCCGACTATCAGCCGGGGCGGCAGTTCGATGCCGACGAGCAAACGCTCGCCGGCTATGCCATGGTTAATTACAACATCCCGCTGGGCGGCGCGCTGAGCGTCGATGGCGTTATCGGCGGCAGGCTGGTTCGCACCAGGCGCAGCATTCGCACCTTCGCACCGGTCGATCAGGACGCGTCGAATACCGAGGCTGGCGACGTAGCGTATGAAGCGGTGAAGGCGGACACGACCGACACCGATTTCCTTCCCGATGTAAATGCGCGTATCCGTTTCGGCGGCGGGCTGCAGGCTCGATTCAGCTATTCGCAGGCGATCCGTCGGCCCGAATTCGTCGATCTGAACCCCGCCGTCACGGTCAGTGAATCGCACAATCCGTTCGTTCAGAATGTGGGCAGTGCCGGCAATCCCGACCTGAAGCCGCAAAAATCGGACAGCTACGACGCGACGTTCGAATATTATTTCGGCCGCGGTTATCTGGCGGTGGCCGCTTATTATCGCGACATTACCGGACGCGTGATCAACGGGTCGCAGATCGAGACCATCGACGGCGTCGATTACAACGTCACCCGGCCGCGCAATATCGGTGAGGCGGAGTTGAAGGGCGTCGAGGTGAACGGCCAGTATTTTCTGGACTTCCTCCCCGGCGACTTGTCCGGATTTGGCGTGATGGGGGCCTTCACCTATCTCGATTCCGAAGTGAAGGGCGACGATCCGCTGGCGGGATATCCGCTGCAAGGGGTATCGAAATACAATTACACCGCCGGGCTGATCTATGACCATGGCGGGCTCAGCGGCCGACTGGTCTATACCTATCGTTCAAAATATTTCGTCAGTGATCAGACGGGCGCGACGGCGCTACGCCCGATCGCGGATGATGCGGTGGACGATGTCTCCACGCCGGTGCTTCTCGGCGTGACGCGCCCCGCCGGTCGGTTGGACTTCAACATCGGGTACGATGTGACTCCCCGCTTCCGCATCGATGTCGGCGGCGTCAACATCCTGCGTAACGAAACCAAGAGTTATTACGGGTCTTCCGATTATAATTTTGACGATTTTCTGGACGAAACGACCTATTCTGTCGGTGTCCGAATTCGTCTTTGATCCACGCAAACGGGCAATATCAGCATGACATTTCTCAAAACCGGCCGGTCCGTATTTCTGGCCGCGACTGCCTTGGCGATTGCTGCGCCGCGACCCGCCGTCGCGCAGGCCGCGTCGGCGTCCGGGGACGGTGCCGCGCTTTTCACTATGAAGGACGACGCGCAGTCGCGATGGGCGAGCCCCGAAAATCATAACGGTGTGAAGGGGCAGGGCGCTAAAGCCAATGCGGGATTGAAAGGCAATGCCTTCGACACGATCCCGGCGCATGGCCATGTCGACCTGCTGAATATCGACGGTCCGGGCATTGTTCAGCGGCTGAAGCTGTCGGTGAAGGATCGATCGCCCGAGGCGCTGCGCGCGATGCGGATCGAAATGTACTGGGACGGTGCTAAGGAACCCGCCGTGCGCGCTCCGCTAGGCGATTTTTTCGGTACTGCTTTCGGCCAGACGGCGAAATATGAAAACAGCCTGTTCAAGGATCCCGAAGGGCGCTCTTTCGCCTTCAACATCCCCATGCCGTTTCGCAAGGGCGCAAGGATCGCAATCTACAACGATTCCGACAAGCCGGTTTCCCACATCTATTACAATCTGACGTTTCAGAAGCTCGACAAAGCCCCCGACAATATGCTGTATTTTCATGCCTATTGGCATCGCGAGAAGCCGGCGATCGGAAAAGATTTCGAACTGCTGCCGCGTGTTCAGGGGCGTGGCCGCTTTCTGGGCGTGACGGTAGGTGTGCGTCCCGATCCCATCTATGGCAAGCGCGAAAAGGGCCAGGAAGTGCTCCATTATTGGTGGGGCGAGGGCGAAGTTAAAATATGGCTCGACAGCGATCGCGAACATCCTAGTCTGGTGGGCACCGGCGTGGAGGATTATTTTGGATCCGCCTGGGGGATGACCCGTTTCGTAACGATGAATTCGGGATGCACGATCGTTAATCCCGACGAACGCTATTGGTCCTGCTATCGCTATCACATCCCCGACCCGGTCTGGTTCCACCACGACATCCGCGTGGCGGTCCAGCAGATCGGCGGTGGCCCGCTTGATCAGGTTCGCCAGTTGCTGCGCGACGGCGCACCGTTGAAGCCGATCAGCATCGATGAAGAGGGCAGCTTCGTTCCGCTGATGATGATGAAGAACCCGCCCAAATTGTCCGATCCGGACTATCCCGAGGGATGGACCAACTATCTGCGCAGTGACGACTGGAGTGCGGTGGCATATTTTTACCTTGCTACGCCGACCGACAATCTGCCGGGTCTTGGCCCTGTCGCCGACAGGCTGCATGATCTTTGAGGTAGGGAATCGCCCGCCGGGTCGAAGCGGGGGGAAGCGGGAGATTTTTTCGATGCGCTATCTGCTGTTGGGCCTTGCCATGACCCTGAGCGTCCCGGCAAACGCGCAGGACGGAACCTTGTTGGTCGGCAATCGGGATGAAGAAAGCATCAGCCTGATCGCACTGGATAGCGGAAGGCAGATTGCGAAGGTCGCCACCGATCATCACCCGGGAGCATTGGCGCTTTCGCCTGACGGGAAATTGGCGGCGGTGGTGGCGCAGGACGGGGCCGCGATCGATCTGATCGATGTAGCGAAACGCAGGCTGGCGGCAACGATCGACATCGGTCCCGATCGTCTGGCGATTGATGTCAAATGGATCGACAGCGACCATATGGTCGTCGCGGCGAAAGACAGCGGCTCTGTCGCGATCGTATCGCGCGACGGCAGTGTTCGTTCGATACCGATGGGGAAGGACCAGCCCGCCATGGTGACGGTGTCGCCGAACGGGCGAAGGGCCTATACCACCAATACGGAGGCCGGGACCGTGAGCGTCCTCGACCTCGATAAAAACGTGAAACTGCGCGACATAAAGGTTCTGGGCAAACCCGAAGCATTGACGCTGGCGCGGGATGGGCGTGAATTGTGGGTCGGCGATCTTTCCGACCCGCGCGTGCAAATCATCGATCTGGCAACCGACAAGGCGGTAGCGACATTGCCGGTCAGCCCCCTAGCGGTTCGCCTGGCGGCCAGTCCCGATGGCCGCTATGTCGCGGCCAGCGCCATCGATACGGGAACGGTCGGCCTGTTCGATGCCGAACGGCATGTTCCGGTTCGCACCATCAGCGTGTCCGACGACGGGGCGGCGAAACAGGCCGCCATTTTGTTTTCAAGCGATTCCCAGCGCCTTTACGCTGTGGAAACGGCGCGCGACACCGTTGCCGAAATAGACGTGGCATCCGGTGAAGTGACGCGCCGCTTTGCCACCGGCCGCGGCGGCGACGGTCTGGCCATCGCGCCAACCGCGCAGTGATGCAGGGTTTCAGGGGGAAATCATGTTTTTGAAGCGTTTTACCACGATCCTTATGGCATCCTCGCTGGCGGCATGCGCCACGACACCCGGTGGGTTGCCGGCCGGGAATGGTTCCGCCCCCATGCCCGTGGCACAGGCCCGGCGGCCGAACATCCTGTTCATCATGTCCGACGATCACGCATTGCAGGCGCTGTCAGCCTATGGCTCGCCGATTTCGCGGCTTGCACCCACGCCCAATCTGGATCGTATCGCGCATAACGGCGCGCTTTTCGAAAACAGCTTCGTCACCAATTCGCTTTGCGGGCCAAGCCGCGCGGCGATGCTGACCGGAAAGTTCGGCAACAAGAACGGGTTCAACCAGAATGGCGACCAGTTCGACAATTATCAGCCGACCTGGCCGCGCGCGCTGAAAGATGCGGGGTATCAGACCGCTATCGTCGGCAAATGGCATATCGGCCATGATCCGAAAGGCATGAAATTCGATTACTGGAAAGTGCTGCGCGATCAGGGGGAATATTATAACCCCGATTTCATAACCCCTGACGGCGAAGTGCGCGAACATGGCTACGCCACCGACCTCATCACCGATATGGGGATCGACTGGCTTGACCATCGCGATCCCGACAAACCATTCGTCTTGATGGTGCATCACAAGGCGCCCCACCGCAACTGGATGCCGGCGCCGCGCCATCTTACCAAATATCTCAACACCAAATTCCCGGTGCCCGACAATTTCTTCGATGATTATGAAGGGCGCGACGCAGCCGCCATTCAGGCGATGAATGTCCATCGCAACATGTATGAAGGCCACGACCTGAAGATGACGACGGGGGTGGGGTCAAGCAAACTGCGCTACAACCGCTGGCCCGGCGCGTTCGACCGCATGACGCCCGATCAGCGCAAGGCGTTTATGGACGCGCTGCAGCAAAGCAACGACGCGATGAACGCGAAAGAGATGACCCAGCGTGAAATGGCGCTGTGGAAATATCAGCGATATCTTCAGCAATATCTGGCGACCATCGTATCGGTCGATGAAAGCGTCGGGCGCTTGCTCGATTATCTGGATACGCACGGCCTGACCGATAATACCATAGTGGTATATACGTCGGACCAGGGATTTTACCTCGGCGAACATGGCTGGTTCGACAAGCGGTTCATGTATGAGGAATCGTTCCGTACGCCGCTGCTGATCCAGTATCCCGGGCATATCAAACCGGGCACGAAGATCGACAGTCTGGTTCAGAATATCGATTACGCACCGACGTTCATGGATTATGCCGGATTGCAGGTTCCCGATGCCGTTCAGGGGCGTTCGCTTCGTCCGCTTCTGGAAGGGAAAAAGCCGGCGGACTGGCGAAAATCGCTATATTATCATTATTACGAATATCCCGCTTTCCATCGCGTCACACCGCATTGCGGGGTTCGTGACCAGCGATACAAGCTGATCCACTTTTACGGACCGATCGAGAGCTGGGAACTGTTCGATGAACAAAGCGATCGGGAGGAGATGCACAACCTGATCGATGACCCTGCGCAGGTGACGCGTGTGGTGGCGATGAAACGCGAACTCCTCCGGCTACAGGCGAAATATGGCGACCAAAGTTGCGGATAAAAGGTTCGGAGTCTGGTGCTTCGCCCGTTCGTGGCGTGGAGCTGCATAATCGTCAGGTTTCCAGCCTGCTTTTTCGTCGATGGCTGCATAGTCAGTGACCGCGCTTACAGCACTTTGCCATAAGCGCTGTCGGCTTGCCTATAAAAGCTGAGAATGCGACAGGCGTAAGCGTAAAAGAAATCGAGTGTTTTGGTACGATAGCGAATGTCCGCGCTGATCCTGTTTTCGCTGGTGGTAGGGGTAGGGGCTACCGCAATCCTCGACGGTTTCGCAAAATTAAGCGAATATGCGTTTGGCATAACCGCGACAAATTGGGCGAAGGTCGGTCAGTTGCTGCGTCGATGGTCGGCCGGTCGCTTTGGTGCAATCGTCGGTGATGTTCCTGCCCCTTCACCGGCCGATGGGGTGGTCGGCTGGATATTTCATTATCTGGTCGGAATTTTATATGCGGCGGCGCTGCCGATATTTTGGGGGATGGGCTTTGTCCACGATCCGACACCCGGCCCTGTGGTCCTGATTGGTTTCGGTGCCAGTACGCTTGCCGGCACGATGATTCTGATGCCGGCAATGGGTGCCGGTTTTGCCGGCTCACGTCTGCCCAATCGAGCGGCGCGTCTCGGCTACCTTGTGGTCGCCCACGCACTGTTCGCCACGGCGCAATATGCCCTGGCCTGCGCTATCGCCGGATAGTTAGCAAAATTCCCGGATAGTTATCAAAATTCGGTGCCGAACGATGCGGATATCCTAGGACTTTTATCTCCGGCGTCATAGCGCGGCTGATTGATCGGGAAGGCAGCTTCGACGGAAAAGCGAAGCTGGTCAGCCAGTTTGAAGCGCGCGCCTGCGCCGCTGGAATACAGATCGCCCGTGCCATAGCTGTCGCGCAGGTCGCGGACGTCGCCGCCATCGCCAAAGGCGTAAAGTTGCATCCAGCGAAGCCATCCCGAATCCGTGTCGAGCAGGTCGGCGCGCAATTCGGCCGACGCCAGAATGCCCTCATCGCCCGCGCGTTCGCTGAAATCATAGCCGCGACCGAAATAGGGGCCGCCGATCGTGATCTGATCGATTGCGGGAAGCGGGTCGGTGGTAAGCTGGCTGGTCAATGCCAGCCGCGCGCTGATCGGTCCCGCCAGCGTTCCTTCCCAATTGGCCCATGCGCGAAACAACGTGTATTTCGATCCCGCGCCGGTTCGCGAAGCAAGCGGATCGCCCTGCTGCGTCGCGCCGAAGATCGTCAGCCCCTGCCGCAGACCGGCCCCGGCGCGCAGGCGACCTCCGGCAAGCGCCGTATAGCCGTTGAGCGCGATGCCGATTGAGGCGATCCGATCGCGTTGATAGCGATCGCCTTCCCAATATTGGTCGGTTTTGACATAGTTGAAATCGAGCGTCGTCCAAAGGCTGTCATTGCGTCCACGTTCCAGCGTGCGCGTTACGCTGGCATTGAACCCGATGCTGTTGCCTTTGGGATCGAAGGACTGCCATCGACCGCCCGAATTGGTTCGGCCATAGGTGGTTGAAAACGCCAGCTCGGTCAACGCGTCCGGCAGCAGATAGGCATAGCGGCCGTATAGAACGGTAAGCTCTTTCGGCTGCAATGGCGTGACGATCCCCTGAACCGTTACGCGATCGTCCGCGGCCAGCAACGCCGAAGCATCTACACCCAGTCTGGCGCGCACGGGTCCAAGAGCCTTTGACCCGCTGTTGTCGACAGAAGCCCAGCCGCGAACGCGATCATATTCCACCGGTACGATCAGCACGCCCTGACCGTTTTCGACGCTGTAACGAACCTTGCCGATCGATACCCCGGGAAAATCGGTCGCCAGCATGAGCAGCCGGTCGAGCATTTCCTGCCGCGCGGGTTTGCCGACCAGCGGGGACAAGAGAGAATCGACTTCCTTGCGCTGCGCCCCTGTCAGACGGACCCGGTCAATCCGACCGGGCGCAATCGATACCGTCAGGACGCCGGCAGCCAGCGTTTGCGGAGCAATGCTGCTGGTCGCGAAAATATAGCCGTGATCGCGCGCCACGTCGGAAATCGCGCTCAAGAGCTTTTGGGTATCGTCACCGGAAAACGTCTTTCCAATATACGGGGCGATCGCGTCGGCGAAATCGGATTGCGCGATATCCGGAGCGCCAGTCACAAGCACCGCTCCGATCGTGACGCCGGTCAACGCCGCGTTCGGCGGTTGTGACGATACTGCCGCACTGTGCGTATCCGGTGCCGTTTCGGTCGGCGAATTTTCGAGCGCCGAACGGACCGCAAGTCCGGCATCGGCGCGAGTGGATGAAGCGTCCTGTGCCACGGCAAAAGCGGGAAAAGTGAAGACAGCAGCGAAAAGCGCGCTGACGAAGCGGTGGGTATGCATCCCTGCGCAATTAACCGCGCTTCGTTGATAATCCTTTTACGTCCACCTGCTAACTCTACGATTTATCGCGGTTAATTCCGCACTACATTCTGGAACGGTATCAAATGACGACATTGCTTCGGGTGGCAAAACTCGCGCTGTTGGGAAGTGTGTGCGTGGCTGGCGCGGCGCATGCCCAGTCGACCGGGTGGACGATTTCGGAAACGTCGGCCGGGGTGACGGTCATGCACGCCGGGCAGACCAAGGCGGCGGCACGCGGCGGCCAGCTTGAGATTGGCGATATTGTCGCGACGGGCGCAAATGCGCGCGCCGTCCTGGTAAATGGGGATGAATATGCAGTCGTGGCGCCGAACAGCCATCTGCAAATTGCTGACCCGGAACCCAGCAGCGGTCTCCTGCAATTTTTCGAAAAAGTCGGCAACGTGGTGTTCAGCGTCGCCAAGAAATCAAAAGCGCATTTCGCAGTGAAAACTCCCTATCTCGCCGCCGTCGTCAAAGGCACTACGTTCAGCGTCACGGTCGATCGCACCGGCTCTTCGGTTCAGGTGGTCGAGGGCGCGGTGGAAGTTTCCACGCTGGACGGCGGCGCGCGCGATCTTGTTCTGCCGGGCAATATCGCGGTTATCGGCGCAAACGACCTTGGCCGACTGACGATTCGCGGCGGCGAGACAAAGACGCTGCAATCGCCGAATGCACCTGCAACCGATCAACCGGCGCAAACGGATACGGCCACTCGACAGGATGTTGTGACCAGTGATGCCGAAGCGCTTGATACGCCGGAACTGGACACGCCGATCATACAGGATACGGCCTCGATCAATGGCGCCGAAAACGCAAATGGTGCGATGGAACGGGTCGTCGAATTCACTGTTGCGGAAACGCCCAAATCGATTTCGGCAATTTCGGACGGCCTGGTTTCCGGTACGGCGGGCGTTGAGACTGCCGTGGCTGCATCCGGCGCGAGTCCTGCCGCAATTGAGAAAAGCTCCGCGACCAACGGAAACGGCGACGGGAACGGCAACGGAAACGGAAACGGAAACGGCAACGGAAACGGAAACGGCAACGGGAACGGAAACGGAAACGGCAACGGAAACGGGAACGGGAACGGGAACGGGAACGGGAACGGGAACGGCGACGGCAACGGGAACGGAAACGGCAACGGAAACGGGAACGGGAACGGGAACGGGAACGGCAATGGCAACGGAAACGGGAACGGAAACGGAAACGGAAACGGAAACGGGAACGGCGACGGCAACGGAAACGGGAACGGCAACGGGAACGGAAACGGGAACGGCGACGGCAACGGCAACGGCAACGGCAACGGCAACGGCAACGGGAACGGAAACGGGAACGGCGACGGCAACGGCAACGGCAACGGGAACGGGAACGGGAACGGAAACGGAAACGGAAACGGAAACGGGAACGGCGACGGCAACGGAAACGGGAACGGCAACGGGAACGGAAACGGGAACGGCAACGGCAACGGAAACGGCAACGGGAACGGAAACGGGAACGGAAACGGAAACGGCAATGGAAACGGGAACTGAAGCCGCGACGTATTAAGCCACTATTTATTATTTAAGGGGAACGCCGCGTGCATCTGCGATTCTCAGGCGAAAGGGTGCTGGGGTCGCGCGCATTGCCGATATTGCTCGCAATACTCGCTGGACTGGCGGTATATATCAGCGGTGGCGGCGCGGCGATCGAACGAGCGCTTCACGAAGGCCGTGACATGATTCGTTCGCATTCGGCCGGCGACCGCTTCGTTCTGGTCGAAATCGATGCCAAATCGCTAAGGGCCATTAACGACTGGCCCTGGCCGCGCAGCGTCCACGCCAACGCGCTTGAGGCGCTGGAGAGGGCGGGCGCATCCACGGTCGCTTTCGACGTCGATTTTTCCTCCTTCAGCTCGCCAGATGAGGACGCCAGGTTCGCGGGGGCCATCGATTCCGCGACTGTGCCCGTAATCCTGTCCACGTTCCGGCAATATGCATCCCAACATTCGGCCGAAGAGATTGAAAGCCTGCCGCTGCCGTCGTTCCGGAAGAATGCGCAACTTGCCGCGGTCAATATCTTCCCGGACGATGACGGGCTTGTCCGTTCCTATCCGATGGCCGTGGTGACCGGGGGTGTACCGCGACCGTCGATCGGTGCAATGCTGGCGGGGGCAGCGGGGCGCGCGGGGCAGAGTTTTCCCATCGACACCGCGATAGACCCTGAAACGATACCGCATATAAGCTATATCGATCTGCTGAACGGCGACATCCCGGCAACACTGCTCGCCGGGAAGATCGTGCTTGTCGGCGCATCGGCGATCGAACTTGGCGACCGCTACCCTATTCCGGGCCATGGCGTCGTCTCAGGCCCGGCAATCCAGTTAATCGCCGCCGAAACGCTCCGCACGGGCAGCAGTCCGGTGAGCCGCGGCCCCTGGGCGGCAATGGCGGTTGCGCTGTTCGCGCTGCTGCTTGCGGTTCGTGCGCGCGGGGCGTGGCAGGCGGCATGGCTGATATCGGCGGGGCTGCTGACGCTGGCATTACCCCTGGGCTTTGAAATTCTGCACTGGGGCACAGTTGAAACCGCGCCTGCATTGTTCATGCTGGTCGTCGCGGGCACCTGGCTGGGCATCGCGCATGCGTTGAAGGCGTTTGGCTCGGTGCGGGGAACCGACCAATTGTCGGGCCTTGCCAACCGGCGCACCCTGGAACGCGAACTTGAACACGCGAAGGGCGGCAACGCGTTGATCGCGTTGAGAATCGGCGGTTACGCTGATCTCGCCACGCTGCTGGGGCCGGTGCGTGGGGCCGAACTGGTGCTTCGGCTGGTCGACCGGCTTCGTGGCGAAGGCATCATGGATGTGTACCGGATCGAGGAGGGCGCGCTTGCCTTTTTCGGACCCGCTGGTCCCGATACTCCCGCCGGGG
Source organism: Stakelama flava (assembly GCF_019351405.1). Classification (GTDB taxonomy): domain Bacteria; phylum Pseudomonadota; class Alphaproteobacteria; order Sphingomonadales; family Sphingomonadaceae; genus Sphingomonas; species Sphingomonas flava_A. Next base: position 44,880 of record NZ_JAHWZX010000013.1, on the reverse strand, counting down.
ATTTTATTGGCTCGCTTGCCGAGGTTTTGCGGCCGCCGGTTGAAATTGCCGCGCGGCGGATGGCGGCCGATTGCGTGTTCGGATGCGCGACAGCAGCGCGGGGCGAAGCCGCAGGCGCAGTGATCGACCATGCGCTTCTGGCGGCTGACCAGGCGAGGGAGCATGGTCAGCTTTGGGAGAACCACAGCGCCGAGATGGCCGGATCGCGGGACTGGCGGTTCTCGCTTTCGGGCGAACTCGACGCTGCCATGGCGGCGGAGCATATCTGGGTCGCGTTCCAGCCAAAGCTTGACATCGCAGCGGGCCGGATCACCGCGGCGGAGGCGCTCGTCCGCTGGACGCACCCCGAACGTGGCGACATCTTCCCGGATTCGTTCATTCCGCATCTGGAAAAGAACGGCAGAATGCTGGACCTGACCCTGTATGTGCTCGATCGCGTGATGGAGCAGGCGCGCCGCTGGTCGCTTGCCGGCAATCCGATCAACGTCGCAGTCAATGTTTCGGCGCCGCTCCTTGTCATGGACGCGTTCGTCGGCGCCATGCGCGAGCGGCTGGACGGCGGTACGCTGTTGCCGAGCCTGCTCACGCTTGAAATAACCGAATCGGCGAGCATGGAAGACCCGGAGCGCGCGCTTGCAGGCATGCGGCTTTTCGCGGAAATGGGGATCAGGCTGTCGATCGACGACTACGGCACCGGGCAGTCGACGCTCAGCTATCTGAAGCATTTTCCCGCCAGCGAGATAAAGATCGACAAAAGTTTCGTGCTGGCGATCCGGGACAACCGAAATGATCAGGCGATGGTCCGCTCCACGATCGATCTGGCGCACGAACTCGGCTTTGCCGTGGTGGCGGAGGGCGTGGAGGACGCTGCCGTGCTGGAGTATCTGCGCGCACTTGGATGCGATTATGCGCAAGGATGGCATATCGGCCGTCCGATACCGGCAAAGGATTTTGCCAAGCTTGCGGGCATCGGAATCGTTAGCTGCAATGCCGCTTGACAGGATTGGACGACACGCCTGACTGCGATGAAGCAATCTCCATAGCCTGCACGTTCCGACGCGTTGAAGTGAGGGTGCCGACACGGGGGCAGGTCCTTGATACACAATCACCTTCGCTGAAGAAGCGCCGGGAATGGTGGCGCCCCCACCGACCCCCGGCCGGTGTGTCAGTGTTCGCTGACCAATATCCCCTTAAGGACGGCAATCCTTTGCCGGATCAGGGCGGTGAGCAAAGCGTCTTTCTGGTGATGCGGATCATAATTATTCGCGAAGGCTTGCCAGCTGTCGCGATAGCGGAGCCAGGCGCGCTGTGCCTCCCGGACGCCGGAATGGGTTATGCTGACCATCGGCAGGCTGTCCGCATTCTGCCAGGGACCGATCTTATCAGCTGCGATCCTTGCAGCCATGATCCGCCGATAGAGCCGGTTCAACGCCGCGTCCGCCTGCTTGACCGCCGCTGGTTTTGTGGGCTGAAATGTTCCCGCCCGATAGGCGTCGAGCATCGCGATAAACGACTTCTCGACCTCTTCGGTACGCTGAATGATGAACAGCGATCGGCCTGAGCCGGTGAGGTCCACCTCCTTTTGCCCGCTTGCCCCTGCAAAGCTGTTCATCGCGTCACGGAGGCTGTGAAAAGCAAGCTTGCGAGCCTTTGGCCAGTCTGCGGACAGCGCATCCAGCGTGGCGTGCCGGCGGGCGTCTTCAATCTGACCATTCAGGCTGGCGCATTGCAGGTTTCCGAAATTGCTGATTGCATCGTCACAAAAGTCAAAGGGTTTCGACGGATTTGCTTGGACGAGAGGGGGGCTCACAAGATTCTCAGAACCAGTATTCTGTGCAACTGCAACTGGATTATTGGATTCCAATGCGGCCTTCAGTGCCTGAAGATGCTGAAGGCGCCTCACCACTTCGTGAGAGCTTCCGGCCGGCACCCGGCAGGCCATCGCGGTGGCCAGGTCAAGGTTCCGCGAAGCGCCTTTTCCGTTCGCATAAATCATCATCAGCATACCGAAGCCGGCAAAGGGGTCATCCCCCAGATTGGAATTCCCGATCTCGTAAAAGGCGCAGGACCGCGCTGCCTCCGGATCGGGCGGCATTCCGATTCCATAATAGAGCGCGGTGGATTCGCACTCCCCGGCAGGAGGCGGCGCGCCGAAAATTCCGGGGGTCTCGCTGGCCGGGGGGCGCAGGTCGCGCAGCCAGTCGCAAAGCGCCTGCGTCTGCTGATATGCGGGCTTGCTTCCGTCCTTCCCCGTATCGGCGTCGGCCCAGTTCCATGCGTCTGTCGGAAATGGAGGCGGTGCCTCGGGGTCGAAGTCGCCTCCGTCGCCGACTTCGTTCAGGCCGATAAGCCGGTGTCGTGGAAGATCGGACCAGGCGAACCGCGTCGCGTCCTTTTCGATCGATCCGACGCCGTGCTTCTTTCTGCCCGTCAGATAGTCGTAGCTGTCGGAAAGCACACCGCCATCGGCGCGGTTGACCTCCATGCTGTCGAATCCGGTCAGAAGGAAGCGCCCGGAATGCAGATTAGCCCCTTTGCGCCAGCGAAAGGTGAAGCTGCGGTTGCCCATGCCGGAATTGGAGCCGGAGAACAGGCCGAGCGAGATTTGAAGGTTGCCGTTTGCGATTGCGATCCCGCCATTCGTCACGTCGTCAACGGCCCGGGACCTATGTCTTGGGATCAAACGGTGATTTTCGAGCACCCGGCGATACCCGCCGCCCGGATCGGCGAAATAGACCGCAAGCAGGTAGGGGTTGGTGTCGAAGGCGCCACCGCCCCGAACAAGCTTCAGCGCGGGATCAGTGTCGCGCAGCAGGAGTGCGGCATCGGCCCGCCCATCGTCATTCAGGTCGCCGCGCGCAAGCGCGACCTGTGCCCATTTGGAGGGAATTGCTTTTTTCAGATCGTTCACATGATCGGGCAAGACCGGATAGCTTACCGCAGGTACGTCCTGAGGCGCGGCGACGGCCGCCATAGGCACATTCAGCGCGATGAGGGCCGGGATAAGCGCGTGCGGTAAAGACGAATGTCTTCCTCGCAAGGCTTGGAACCGCGAACGCGCCGTGCAGCCCTTCACCGCAACAAGGCCACCAGATTCTTCGTCATCTCCTCAACCGACCGGGTATCGGCCCAGGTGGTCAGCGATATGTCGACCGGGCCAACCAACGCGGCCGTCGCATTTCCCCCTCCGACCTGCGGGATAAGATAGGCAAAATCGCCATAGGCGCCGCCGTCCAGCCGGTGCGCATTCAGGCCCATATGTTTTGCCACCTGAACTTGCAGCGTGATGAATTGCTTTGTGACCGGTGCATTGAAGGTTACGACAAGCGGGATTTCATGCCCCGGAACATAGACCGAGCAGGCGCGCAGGACATGATAGGGCAGCGGATCGCCGGTGGATTGGCCTTCAGCTTCGTGCGCGCCCGCAGTATCGTCCGTCACCCGTTCGATAGGGCCTGACAATGCCGCCTCGATCGCGCCTCCCACCGTCTGACAGCTGGGCACCTTGGGAAGGGTGGCGGCAGAGGCCGGTGCGGCGGCAGAAATAACGCCGAGGGTGAGGATCGAGACAATGGTGGTGAAGCTGAGCGACATTTTCTTCTCCATTGCACAATAGCTGCTTACGTTAAGATATCAGGTTCTGCCCGGGCCATAAAACGCCACCGACGCCGCAAATGGTCAGGATGGCGCATTGGTCCAAAGTGCATATGCAACCGATGTTCTATTTTGTTCGATGTCGGCGCGGAAGAACACGGACTGCTTTTCCGCCGGAATATCTGGCCGTCGAGCGTATCAGGCGTGGCACCGCCGGCGCAAGGCCGGGGCGCTGGCTCCGCGACAAAGGGCTTTACGCCCAAGTTGAATGCTGATCTGCTGCCGGTTTGGTGGACGCCGATCCTCGGCGTTCCCCTGGCGGTCACGGGCAGGTAGAGGAGCAGCCGCCACTGGCGGAAATTGTCGACGATCAGAGGAGCGGCTATTCAACCGCAAACATTCCGAGCACAAGGATGCCACCAAGTGGCATCAGGGCTGCTTCGGCAAAGATTTCGATCCCGACATGATCGATGAACTCGATGCATAGCTCAGTATCGACGCCATCGCCAAACGCCGCGCCGCCCCGTAAAGCGTCGCAGGCCAGAAAATCACGCTGACAAGGCGGCCTCCACGCCACGCTTATCGAAGACCGATCCTGGACCGCACTTCACCGCCATGCCTTGATGTCGATGGTGGCCTACGCCTTCCTGCTCGCTCAAAAAGAGTCCTCGGTCCGCGCCTGCAACCCACCTTGCCGACAGTGCGCCAGGCCATTCTTGAGCGCCTGTCATGCTCAACGCCGGGGCATTGCCCTCAATGCGGATGCAGCCTCCTCAGACATCCCAAACACCTTTTGCCAAAGTAGCGCTAGCCATGGAACGCCACGGCTTGGGAAGGCCGTAGAAACCGTGATTCAGCGCTGCTTATAGCATTCTGCAACCTCTTCATCCGTCGATTTCTTCGATCATAGTTGGGCGCTTGGCGTAGAGGCATTGTCGCAGCCGCCTGCGAGAGCGCCCTTTTCAAACGAGCGCATCGCGACCCTCTTGACGATGTATAAAATATTACTAATCGTAGCGACGACAAGAAACATACATCAGGAGAGGGTGATGACAGTGCAAAGGAATTTATTTGCAGATGTGGCAGTAGTCGCTTTGCTAGCCAGCGGGGCGCTGCCGGCGCACGCTGCCGATCGCGACGCTAACTCATCCAAAGCGGCTGATGGCGTCGCGAACGCACAGACCCAGACTCCGCAAGATCAAACGATCACTCCGGCGCAAGCGGATGCGGCCAGCGACATTGTCGTCACCGGTATCCGTGCAAGCCTCCAGTCCGCCCAGGCGCGCAAGCGCAATGCCGACGCAATCGTCGATTCGATCGTAGCGGACGATATCGGCAAGCTACCCGACAATAATACGACCGAAGCGTTGCAGCGCATTTCGGGTATTCAGGTTTCACGCGATCGCGGCGAAGGCGGCTCGGTCGCCATTCGCGGGCTCAGTCAGGTCCTGACCACGCTGGATGGTCGCGAAATCTTTACCGCCGGGGGCGGGCGTGGCTACAATCTGCAGGACTTTCCGGCCGAACAGCTTGCCGGAGTGGATGTGTACAAAACGCCGACTGCGGATCTGATCGAAGGCGGGATCGGCGGCGTCATTGATCTGCGTACCCGCCGACCGCTCGACATGGACGGGTTTGTTGTCAGCGGAAGTCTGCGCGGCCGTTATCAGGACCTGGTCGATAAGGTCAGCCCACTCGGATCGCTGTTGATAAGCGATAAATGGAATACTGGTGCCGGGGAAATGGGCCTGCTGGTTAGCGGCTCCTATCAGGAACGCGCCTTCCGGTCGGATATCGAGGCGGTCGGCGCGCCAAGCGAACGCAACGATTTGATCACGGGACGTACGATCGTGACCCCGAATGGCGATTATGAGCCGCTGATTGACGGGAAGCGTCGGCGCATCGGGCTTGGAGCAACCTTTCAGTGGAAGCCGACTCCAGAACTCGAATTCTATGCGCAGGCCGGGTATCAGGAATTCCGCTCGATTCAGCAGCAGCGAGGCCTCAACAACCCCTCCAATGGCCTGTCGGTGGTTCCTGGGTCCGTCGAAACGTTCGACGGCACCGACGACTTCATGCGCGGCACGTTCCAGAATCTATCCGCATCCACCTTCGGCGTAACGCGCGACACCTATGACAAAAACCAACAATATTCTGCCGGATTCGATTGGGATCGCGGCGCGGCGCGGCTGACGGGCGATTTCACCTATCAGCATTCGACCAACGACCTGTATTACACCGAACAGGATCTGAAGGTCACGATCCCGCTCGCCACGCTGGACCTCAGCGGCAAGACGCCGACGATGAGCTTCGACGGCATCGATCTGACCGACATCAACAACTATACGCTGGGCTATACGGTTCGTAGTGAAAATCACTATACCGGAAATTCCTATGCGGGCCGTCTGGACGGCGAGTTCGAGATCGACAGCCCGTTTCTCTCGGGATTCAAGACCGGCGCGCGTATTCAAAAGATGGATACCGCCTTCACGCCGATCCGGTTCTTCTACCAACCGTCGACTACCACATCGGCAGCGGGCTATTCCTCGCTGTTCGAAACGATGCCTTTCGACGATTTCTTCCAGAGCAACCCGGCGTTCCCGCAAGGATATTTCACTGCGATAACGTCAAGCTTGCGCAACGATTTCGACGGTGTGCGCAACGCCCTTGGCGTAAGCGCCGCGCCGGCTGTCGACCCCGCGTCCGTCTATGACATGAGCGAAACGACGGTCGCCGGTTATGCCGAAATGCTGTTCAAGGTGGACAGCGGATTGCGCTTCGACAGCAATGTCGGCGTCCGCTTCATCAAGACAAGCCTGAATATCGATGGCAACCAGCGTTCGACGGTGGGCGGCGTTACGACGATCACGCCGCAGACATATAATAACGACTATGTCAGCGTGCTGCCGAGCGCGAACGTGCGGTTTCACCTGACGGACGAACTGCAACTGCGCCTGGCGGCGTCGCAAACGCTGACACGCCCGAATTTCAGTCAGCTCTCGCCAGCCTTTACACTCGTTCCGGCGCAGGGGCAGGGATCGGGTGGCAACCCGAACCTGGAGCCGCTTCGAGCAGACCAACTGGACGCCTCGCTGGAATATTATTTTTCGCCAACGGGGTCGCTGTATCTTGCCGGATTCTACCGCAAGGTGAAGGGCTTCATCTTCACCAGTTCCAACCGGCAGGTCATCAATGGCATCGACTATGTCATCAGCCAGCCGACCAATGGTGATGATGGGAAGATTAAGGGCGTCGAGGTAGGCGGGCAGACCTTCTTCGATTTTCTTCCTGCGCCTTTTGACGGGTTCGGGGTGCAGGCGAACTACACCTATATCGACAGCAGTACGCCGAGCGCGATCGCGAACTATACGACGCCGCTCCCGAATTTGTCGAAGAGCAGCTTCAACATCAGCGGACTATATGAAAAGTACGGCCTGTCGATCCGCGTCGCGTATAACTACCGTTCGAAATATCTCAGCGGTCTGTACGGACTGCCGCTGGCGGCCGGCGGGTCCCAGAACATTCCGATCTATCGCAAGGGCTATGGATGGCTGGACGCTTCGATCAACTACGACGTCACGCCGAACGTTACTCTGACTTTGGAGGGAAGCAATCTGCTTCGTACGCGTGAATTCACCTATTTTGATCAAACAACGCGGCCCAACAACATCTCGATCGACGACCGACAGGTTATGGCCGGCGTCCGTTTTACCTTTTGAACGAGGGCGCCGCTCCGCCAGACCGGGGCGGCGCCACCCTTCGCGTGCAGCATGTTCAGCTTCCACGATTAAATTGGATGACCTGTCGGTGTCTGTGTAGCATGGCATTCGTGTCACTAATTCGGGTTCGTGAGCCTTCCTATGTTCACTGACGATTTTTCCTCCGTATCCGGGATGGTCGCCCCCGAACCACAGCTACAGGGGCTGGTCAGAATGTCATCCAAGTTTCAGAGATATACCGGCGCCACGCTGTCGAGCCACGATCAGGTAGCTCGCGCCCTTGGTGCAGATATCATCACCGGCGTTTACCCGCCGGGAACAAAGATTCCGCCCGAAGCGGATATTCTGGAACGGTTCGGCATATCGCGCACCGTGCTTCGCGAAGTGCTCAAGACCCTCACCGCAAAGGGTCTGATCGTTTCCAAGACGCGGGTAGGCACGAAGGTGCTCGACGAAGCGAACTGGAACATGTTTGACTCCGACGTGCTTTCCTGGCGCGTGGCGAGCGGTTTCAATACTGAATTCCGACGCGACCTCACTGAAATCCGGCTTGCAATCGAACCGGAAGCAGCAGCACTGGCAGCGCAGCGCGCAACGCCTGAGCAGATCGCGCTGTTACGCAAGCGGGTAGAGGCGATGCGCGACGCACGGGACAGTCGCATGGCATTTGCTGAAGCCGATCTGGCCTTTCACCAAGTGATCGGGAACGCATCGGGGAACAGTCTGATGCGATCGATCTCGGGTGTTATCGAAACAGCGCTGGTGGCGTCGTTCACCATGGCGTCACCGGTTGATGAGGATGCCGAACATGAAAAGAGCGTCGGTCTGCATGCGCGAATCGTCGATGCCATCGAAGCGGGGGACTGCGACGCGGCCCGCGATGCCATGCGCAACACGATCGGTCATGGTCGCCAGCGGATCGACCGAGCCACCGATACAAAGGGCGACTGAGGCCGGGCGGCCACGGATCGGGTAATGCAGGCAAAGCGTGCCCGTCGATACCAGTTCCCCTTATCGACCTTAACCGCGGGAACGGCCCCGCGGGTGCCTGAAAGACGTATTGGGGAGGACATAATGGCTATATCGAACCTGCAGCAGTCGCGGCGGCGCTTCGTTTTGGGCTCGGCGATGGCTGGCGGTGCGGCGTTGGTCGCCGGTTGCATGCGTGGCGCGGTGGCATCGGGTGGAAGCGCCGATCCCGCCGCTCCTTACGAAACGCCTTATAAATATGGCAAGCTGGTCCTTGAAGGGTCGTATGAAGCGGGTGCCTTTGACGAGAAGGCGGTCGATTGTCCGTTCGTGTTCTACCATGATGGGCAGTTCAACCTGCTGTACACGGGATGGGACGGCACCGGCTATCAGACGGGCCGCGCGGTTTCGGAAGATCTGATCAATTGGAAACGCGCAGGCATCATGCTGGCTCGCGATCCCGACGATCCGATCACCCGTTACAATATCTCCTGCGCATCGATCCTTCGCGAGAATGAGCTGTATTCGCCCGGGCGGCTGATCAAGGTCGATGGTCGCTATCTGGCGGCGTGGCACGCCTATCCCAATCCGGGTTATGAGCAGGGCTCCGCCGTGATCGGCCTTGCCTGGAGCGAGGACCTGGTGAACTGGGAACGTACCGACCCCATTTTGCGCGCCGAAGACGGTGCCGACTGGGAACGCGGAGGTTTGTACAAGCCGTATATCGTCAAGAATGGCGACACCTATCTGCTCTACTACAACGCCAAAACGACGGGAAATCCCTGGAAGGAGCAGACGGGGCTGGCCATGTCGAAGGACCTGAAAAGCTGGACGCGCTATGCGGGCAACCCGATCATTCGCAACGGAGAACCCGGCGGCTCGGGCGATTCGTGGTTCGCGAGCGACCCGGTGGTCTATACCCATAACGGGGAATGGTCGCTTTTCTACTTCGGTCGCGCAAAAGACGGTAAGTGCCGTGAATATCTCTCACTCGGCAATGCCCCCTATCACTTCGACAAGGTGCCAGGACCACTGATTGACATCGGCGCTCCGGGCAGCATTGACGAGCATTTCGCGCACAAGCCCTCGCTCGTCCATCATGATGGGGTGCTTTACCATTTCTACACTGGCGTCAGCGGGAAATATCCGAACGATCTTCGTGGTATCACCGTGGCCCGGTCGAAACCTTGGTAAAAGGGGCGCCGCCCGGCGTCATCCCGCCGGACAGCCCTCCTGCGTCACCACGGGCATGGCGGTGCGCGCCATACGGCCATAGCCTTCGGCATTAGGGTGGAGGTGATCGCCAATCTGTTCGGCGAGCCGCATGACGGTCGGCTTGCCTGGTTCGGCCATCGCGCTATCGAAATCGATCATGCCGTCGAACTGGTCGCGATGGCTGCGAACCCACTGGTTCACTTCTTCACGAACCTGCTCGCCCCGCTGGCTGCCATATGCCGCGCCTTCATAGGGCAGTATCGTGCCGATGATGACCTTTATGCCGCGCGCATGGGCGCGCGCGATGAACTGGCGATAAGTGTTGATCAGCTTTGCGGCGGTGACCGGATCGCCTTGGGCGGGATCGTCCTTCACTCCGCCGATGTCGTTGATTCCTTCCAACAAGGCGACATGGCTGACCCCCGGCACCGACAGTACGTCCCGGTCGAAGCGTGAAAGCGCATTTGGGCCGCGCCCATCGCGCAGGATTCGATTGCCGCTGATCCCGGCGTTGACGACGGCCCAGCATTTTGCTGCGGTATCGTTGCCCAGCATCCGGCCAAGCTGGTCGGGCCAGCTCATCGCGTCGGCGGCGTCGGTTCCAGCGCCTTCAGTGATCGAATCTCCGAACGCGACCAGCACGCGCGTTTTCGACGTGCCCGATACATCCAGTTCGGAAACGATACCCGGACCGCGCACCCGCTTCGCATCGGCGGGGCGGGCGGTCATCGTCGCATCACCGGGAATCACGTCGAGCATTTGGGCATGCGTAGGCGGTGCGGCCGATTGGGGATAATAGATGCTGACCGCGAACCATTCACCGGCCTTTGCCGAAAGCGAGACGGCATCGGTCAGCATCGGTGCATGGGGTGCGATGCGGACGGCCTTGGCACCGTCAAAGGTCAGTATTTGCAGGGTGTCGGGAACGACATTGCCCTGTCCATCGACGCGCGCGATCGATGCGGCCCCGATCGTGATATCTTCGTCGGACAGCTCGTTCGAAAGCCGCAGCCGAAGTTTGTGTCCCGCGATGGAGGCGCGCACCATCTGACGCGCGGTTTCGTTGCGATAGGGGCGGCCGAGCGCCTTCTGGATTTTCGGTTCGAAACCGATCGGCGGCGCCTCCCATGCTGCGATCCATTCCGGCGCGGATATGGGGGCGTCCTGTGCCGTGGCCGGCGGTGCGCCGAGCCACATAAGCGCGAGCAGCGAAACCCCAATCCGTCGATATTGCATGATCCAATCTCCCTTTTGTATTTTCTGTGCTGTTTCCGGCGCTAATTGCCTGCGGGAACCCGAAACACCGCTACGCCATGGCCCCTGAGCATGTCGTTCGCGACCTCGCCAGCGACTGGTAGGGCATTGGCGGGAATTGCCACCGGTTTCGGCGAATCGCCGTGGTTAATCGCGATCAGGATATGTTTGCCCGCACCAGAGCGCTCGCCGATCTCCACGCCTTCGGGCACATTGGGAATCATTGGTCGGACCCCGGCGTCATCCATCAGTTGTTGCGCCACATCGCGCATTGCAGCGGGTTCCAGCCACGCGCCGATATAGGTGATGCTGCCTTTGCCGACCTTGCGGGAGACGATCGCCGGCTTGCCGTCCAGCCAGCCGCCGGGATCGGCGTACCGGGCGCGAATGCGGACGTCCTTTGACTGAGGCTTGAGCCATTCGGCCCAGATCGACGCCTCACCCTCGCCGAAATCCCCTGCGAGCTGCACCGGTTCATCGAGTGCGTAGAACTGCTCGACCCGTGCACCGAGCAGCGGCTGCAAGGGGCCGGGCTGGCGTTCGGGCCACAGGGCGTCGGCATCGTCCTTCATCCCCGACCGTGGCCCGAGCACCAGATTGCCACCAGCGCGAACATAGGCCGACAGATGGTCCGCCTCTTCCTGCGTCATCACGTTCAACGCCGGAGCGACAACCAGGGGATAGGCGGACAGGTCAGCGCTGGGCGACAGCACCGCCACGCCCTGCGATCCGTTCCGAAAAGGGCGGTAGAAATCGGTGAATTCGTCAATCGGATCAAAATCCTTGTGTAGTCGCTGGAGGTCGATCGCCCAGCGGCTGTCATAGGAAAACAGCATCGCCATCCGATACACCGGATTGGTGTCGGCCAGCGCATCGGACGCCTTGCGTATTTCGCTCCCCAGCTTCGCAATCTCGTCAAAGATCGGGGCGGGCGTGCCGTCCTGTCCGAGGACCGTGCCGTAATAGGTTTCCTGGCCGTTACGTGCCGGTCGCAATTCCCAATACAGGATCGCATCGGCGCCGTGCGCGATCGCCTGCCACCCCATTTCGCGAACCTGTCCGGGTTTCAGCGCGCGGTTGACCGGCACCCAGTCGACACGCCCCGCCTGTGTTTCCATCAGCCAGAAATTGCGTTGCTTGTACCCGCGGACCAGATCGTGATCGGCGCCGTTGGCGACCCAATCGGGATCGGCGTCCTGAATATAATTGTCCCAGGCGGCAAGATCGAGGCCGCGGTGCAGCTTGAAATGATCGAAGCCGCCATTCCAGAACATGGTGTTGGTGGTAATGAACTGGCGCGGATCGGCATGGGCGCGGATCGCGCTGGCCTGGTTCATGACATAGTCGGTCCAGGTTGCCGTGGTGAAATGTTTGAAATCGAGCAATAGCGCCGGGTTTTGCTGTCCCGTGGCGTGCAGCGGTATCTGATCGAAATCGTTGTAGTGCTGGCTCCAATATTCGGTGGCCCAGCGCTGGTTCAGATTGTCGATCGAACCATAGCGTTCCTTCAAGAAGGCATGCCAACGCGAGATTGCTTCCTTGCCAAACGACGGCGGCCCGATCTCGTTATCGATCTGCCACCCGACTATATCGGGATTGTTGCCATAGCGTTGCGCCATTTTGGTCGCGATACGCCGGGCAAAGTCACGATAGCGTTGGCTGGCGAAGGAAAACTGGCGACGTCCGCCATGGGTCGCTCGTGTTCCGTCTTCGTCCACGCGCAGAACATCGGGATATTTCTGAGTCAGCCAGGCCGGCGGTGCGGCGGTCGGCGTTCCCAGTACCACCATGATGCCGTGGCGCCGTGCAGCGGCAATGGCACGGTCGAGCCATTCAAAATGAAATTCGCCTTCGCGCGGTTCCATAGTACTCCACGCGAATTCCGCGATCCGCACGGTGTTGAACCCCGCCTCTTTCATCCACGCAAGATCCGCGTCCCAGCGACTTTCGGGCCATTGTTCGGGGTACCATGCGGTCCCGAATGCAATTGCGGGCTTATCGGCAAAGCGAGTCGCTCGCGCGGGCATGGGGGTGACACTGCTTTGCGCCATAGCCGCCGGTGCCCCACTGGCCAGTACCGTCGCTGTCGCGAGAAATGCTCTCCAAAGCCGCATCGCCATAACTCTCCCATCTTTAATTAGTATTATGATATGGGTAAAACTACCGGACGGCAACTGCGAGTGAATATGCACGCCGTAAGGGGAGAGACCAAGATGCACCATCGTCATGACACTGATCGCGCGGGGCTTTCGCGGCGCGCCTTTCTGGGCTGCACCGCCTGCGTCGCTGGCGTGGCGGGCATGGGAATCGCGCCGGACGCGCTTGCGGCTGTTGCCAAGGGACGCGAGGTGTATCGTGAATTTCCCTATGGCGCGGTCACGCTTACCGGCGGGCCGATCAAGCGGCAGTTCGACGCGATCCACGCGCATTATCTGGCACTGGACATGACCAGCTTTTCAAGGTGTTTCGCAGCACGCCGGTTCGCCTGCGCTGGGCCGGACATGGGGGGCTTGTATAATGCCGACGGGTTCGTTCCCAGCCTGACCTTCGGCCGATATGTGTCCGGCCTGTCGCGGCTTTGTGCGGCGACCGGTGATCAACGCTGCTGCCGCAAGTCATCGACAAGCTTGCCCTTATATCTCGCCCGTATTGAGGGACCGGATCGGCAAGAAGCATCTGCCCTATGTCATTTCTGAAAACCTGTTCCATGTCGCGGACATTATGGGCGACGACAAATATCGCGCCGTGGCGGTGCAATATCTCCTCGTCCCCGAATGGTTCGATCCGCTGGCGGCTGGGAAGGACGTTCTGCCGTCCAACATGCCTATAGTCACTCGATTGCGGTCAGTTCGGGCGGACAGGTCTTTTTAAACCTGGGCGATTCGAAATACCGGATGGCGCTGGAAAACGCCTGAAAATTCCTCGAACTGCAACAGTTCGCATGGGGCGCCTAGCTGCCAGAAATGTCGGCAGGTAGCGGTGATCGCTGTGAAGAAAGACCACCAGACGATGATCCGCGTCAATTCGCGGCGATAGCCCAACGCGACTGGCGGCACCTCGACCACCGCATAGGCGATGACCTAGGCGCCCAGCACCCATCCCCACTGCGGGCAGATCGCACCGAAGATGCAGGCGGACTTGGTGCGCTGGTCGTGCGGCGCCGACGGGCGCGTCCCTCGCTTCGCCCATCGCCGCGTGATCTTGTTCTTCTGCCGATCCGCGCCTCGTCCTGAAACCAGATTTCTATCGGTGTGCCGCGCTGGAGGGACGTTCTGACCTTGTCCAGCTCGGCGGCGAAGCCCCCTTTTTGAAGGCTTCAATGGCGTCCGGATCCTGGGCGTGGTGCTTGGGTCGCGCCGAGGGCTTGCGAATTGCCGATATCCGGGATGTACAGGGGGCGCACGGCAATGCGGCGGAAGCCCGGCGCGCGCGGAGCGATTCCGGCCAGGCGGCTATAGTGGAAACCCACCACCGCGCCGAGCGCATAATGGTTATAGCTGTTCATCGATACATCGACACATCGCCGGCATCGCCGTTCCAGCGTTCTCAGATCATGCTCGCACCGTGCGCGGGCATATAGCCCCAGGAGGGATAGCCCGTTGCAGCAACAGGCCGGTGACTTCGTCGGTCCAGCCAGTGTCGGCCCAGGTGTCGAGCAGATAGAGGGTGCCAAGGAAGCCGGTAGATAATTTCGTGCCGCGCCGCCGGATATCGTCAGCCAGCACCGCCGCCGCCTTGGCGCGCAGCGCCTGCGGTACCAGTCCGAAATACAGCGACAGCACCTGACTGGTTTGGCTGCCATTGCTGGTAACCCCGTCAGGTCGCACAGAGGCTTCTGCATAGGCGCCGCCGATCGCCTCGCCCGCGATCGTTGCGCCAGATATGGTCGAGATTGTTGCGCGACGAAATCTATCCACGCGGTCATTGCCTGCCAGTTCGCATCGATGATGCCGGTGTCACCATAACGCTGCCACAGCGTCCAGGGCTGGATGATGTTCTTCGCTGTCGCGAACGTGCCTCGCGCTACCGCGCAGCGGGCGTGTCACATGGAGCCGGAAGAAATCGCGTTGCCCCATCCGATGACGACGGTGGAACCGATCAGGATAGCGAGCCCTATGGTGAGCAACGCCTTCGCACGGCCACCCGAACCGCGCCATTCGTTGAGACCGATGCCCCAAAGCGAGGCGAAAATGATGATGCTCGCCATATGGATGGTCCAGCTGGAAAAGCCGTACCGGCCCATCTGGCTTTCACCCATGGTGTAAAAGAAGAACTGGAAATACCACACTGTCCCGCCAAGCGCGGAAAGCAGATAATTGCGTAACAAGGGGCTGCGTCCAAAGCGTTCGCCGTAAACGGTTGGTCCTCCATCTGTCGCCGCGTGCGTGGAGGCGGCACCGACGAACTGCGCGGCGCTACGGTTCTTTGCGATCAGATAGGCGCACCATAACGCATTTGTCGCAAAGCCGCCCAGCAGCACCACGCACAATACCGGCAACCCCTGCATCAACGGATCGGTGCCGGCAGTCAGGGTAGCTTGTCGAATGGGTTCGCCGGCAGCCAAGCCATAGGCGAAGCAGGCCGACATTATTCCCGAAAACACCGCCACGGCCATGCCGCGCTTGAAATCGTGCGCGGTGCTTCCCGGTGCGCGCCCATCGGCCTGATGTCTCTCCTTCGCGCGGCCGGCAAAGCCGATAACGGCGATCCCCGCGAGCGCGACCAGCACGCCCGCCAGTACGATCTGCCCGCCGGTGGAAGGAAGCAGCGAGGTGAAGAATTCGCCGCTGACGATCGGCGGAATCAGGGTGCCGAACGCCGCGGTCAGGCCAAGTGCCACCGACGTGCCGAGCGAAATGCCAAGATAGCGAATGGTAAGCCCGAAGGTCAGCCCGCCTGTGCCCCATAACAGCCCAAAAACCACGCACCAGAACCAGGTGCGGCCGGGTGTGGCGGCGAGCACGCCGAACAGGTCGTTCGTCTGGATCAACGCGAAAAGCCATGGCGCGATGATCCAGCTGAACAGGCCGCCGATGATCCAGAAAACCTCCCATGACCAGCGGCGCACCCCGCGATAGGGCACGTAGAAACTTGCCGAGGCAAGTCCGCCGATCCAGTGGAAAACCACGCCTAAAAGCGGGTTGAACATTGCTATTTCCTCTCCTGCGGCGGTGCAGATTGTTTTGTTGTCGCCGCTTTTATTTGATTCGGTAGATGCGCTCCGCATTGGCTGCGAACAGCAGGTCGCGTTTCGCGATGGTAAAGTCAGCGGTAATTTCGTCATAGGCGGACAGATGCCGATCGAAACTGCCGAACAGGTTGTCGGTCGGAAAATTGCTGGCGAACATGCAGCGGTCTATGCCGAACATCTCGATTGTCTCCAGCACGAGCGGACGAACCTGCTCGACCGACCAGGGGCGATAGGCAAAGCCCATGCCCGAAATCTTCACCGCGCTTTGCGGAAGTGCGGCAAGCGCGCGCATTCCCGTTCGCCACTGCGCCAGCCCATTTGGATCATCCGGTACCGGCATCCCCATATGGTTCACGATTATCGGAACCTGCGGGTTTCGTTCTGCAAGCT
Organism: Stakelama flava; assembly: GCF_019351405.1. Taxonomy (GTDB): domain Bacteria; phylum Pseudomonadota; class Alphaproteobacteria; order Sphingomonadales; family Sphingomonadaceae; genus Sphingomonas; species Sphingomonas flava_A. The sequence goes on along the minus strand of NZ_JAHWZX010000013.1, from coordinate 28,548 downwards.
GCGCGATGCCCGGCATCTGGCCAGGATAGCACTGCAGATCGAACGATAGCTGCTGTTCCGCAAGAAGGGTGAATCCACGCTGCCATGCCGTGTCCCCCGTCACGTCGCGCGCGCAATAGGTTCGATGGGGATCGTGGTGCCAGTTCACGATGTGGCGAATGCCGCGGACCGATCGATGCGCTGCATGGGCGGCGAGCTTTGCGGCGAGGTCGGGATCGTCGAGCGCGGCGTATGCAACGATTGCGATCGGCAGCGATCGTGTATCGGCCAGCGCCTGTAGCTGCTGGGTTTCAGCCAGCGCATCGGCCGGATCGGCACCCGCCTCGACATGGACGATACCGCTCACGTTCCAGCCATCGGCATCGTTCAGATAGTCGGCGAGGCGGTAACCCTTCGCGATCGCTTCGACGCTGCCATTGGGCCCGTCGTCTGAAAAGGGCGGGGTAAGCCAGGGATAGGACAGGCGCGCCAGATCCCATAAATGCACATGGCTATCGACGAAGCGCGCCGGCCGGACCATCAGAAAGTGGTCCGCCCGCCCGAAGTGTCGAATGTCGAAGCGGTTGTGAAGCTGCACTCCTCGCTCGCCATGAAGCAGATCATCGCTGCATTCTCATCCACTTCGCCCAGCCGCCCCATCGGGATCTTGGATCGCATGTAATCGACCTGGCTTTCAGGAAGCTGTTTCAGGATTGGGCTTTCGAACGTCGCCGGTGTCACGCAGTTCGCGATGACCCCCTTGGTCGCCAGTTCCTTGCCCAGCGATTTGGTGAAGCCGATAACCCCCGCCTTTGACGCGGAATACGCGCTGGCATTGGGATTGCCCTCCTTGCCCGCAACCGATGACACGTTGACGATCCGGCCATAGCCGTTTTCCAGCATGTGGGGGATCACCGCGCGGTTGCAGTAGAACAGGCCGTTCAGGTTGATATCCATGACGCGCTGCCAGCTGTCGATAGGATAGTCCTTAACCTGTGCGGTAGCGCCGGTGATGCCTGCCGATACCACCAGAATATCGACGCGGCCCATTGCTTTTGCGGACGCGTCCACTGCCTGCGCGACCGCATCCGCATCGGCGATATCCAGCGCCTCGACATGAACCGCGCCGGTGGCCGCTTTTGCTTCCGCCAGTGCGGCTTCGTTCAGGTCCCACAGCGCGGCAGTACCGCCTTCTGCGATAATGCGTGCAGCAACAGCGCGACCCAGGCCCGACGCCCCGCCGGCGATGATGGCGGTGCGGCCCGCAAAGCGGCCGGAATAGACCGTCATGCCAGCGCCTCACGGCTCCAGGCCAAAAATTCCTGCCGCTGCTGCCCGAGCTTCTCGATGCCCAGTTCGACGACGTCGCCGGGGCGCAAATAAATCGGGTCCGGTTTCTGCCCCAGACCGACGCCCGGCGGGGTGCCCGTAGTGATGATGTCGCCCGGTTCGAGCGTCATGAACTGCGAACAATAGGCGATGATCTGCGCCACGGTGAAGATCATCGTTTCGCTCGATCCATCCTGCATTCGCTTGCCGTTGACGTCGAGCCACATCGACAGCTTCTGCGGATCGCCTACCTCATCGGCGGTGACCAGCCAGGGACCGACCGGGCCGAACGTCGGAAAGCCCTTGCCCTTGTCCCAGGTGGGTCCGCGTTCCTGCTGCCAATGGCGTTCGGACACATCGTTGATCACGCAATAGCCGGCCACATGGTCGAGCGCGTCAGCTTCCTCGATATAGCTTGCCCGCGTGCCGATGATGACACCCAGTTCGACTTCCCAGTCGGTCTTTTTTGAATCGCGGGGGATTACAACCTTGTCGTTCGGCCCCTGTATGCAGTTCGACCATTTGTTGAACACAACGGGTTCTTCGGGGATCGGTAGGTTCGATTCGGCCGCATGATCGGCATAGTTCAAGCCGATCGCGATGAACTTGCCCGGATTCGCCACCGGGACGCCGTAGCGCGGCTTGCCCTCCACCAGCGGCAGGTCGGCAGGGTCGATTGCAGCGATCCGCGACAATCCTTCAGCGCTTAGCGTTTCGCCGGTAATGTCGGCGACGACCCCGGACAGGTCGCGGATATGGCCGTCGGCGTCGATCAGGCCGGGCTTCTCGCTGCCCTTGGCGCCATAGCGGCAAATCTTCATCGAATGATCCTCAGTTTGGGAAGGGACGGTCGAGTGCGACGTCCGGGTTCAACGTCACGCCAAAGCCCGGTTTGTCGAGTGCTGTCATCCGCAGCCGTCCCTGTTCGGGAACGGGTTCATGTTCCAAGAGCGGATGGAACATCGGCACGACGCGGTCGGCGTCGGGATGCATCATCAGGAACTCGGCGAACGGCGAATTGTGACGAGTACATACGAAGTGATAGCTGTAGACGCTGGAGCCGTGCGGAACGACGAGCTTGCTGTGCGCGTCGGCAAGCGCGGAAATTTTCATCAGCTCGGTCAGCCCGCCGCACCAGCCGATATCGGGCTGGATGATGTCGCAGCATTCCATTTCGAACAACATGCGAAAGCCCCAGCGTGTCGCCTCATGCTCGCCCGTGGTAACCAGCATTCCGCGCGGCACGTTACGGCGCAGCTCGGCATAGCCCCAATAATCATCGGGGCTAATCGCCTCCTCGATCCATTTCAGCCCGAATTCGTGCCACGCGCGCGTTGCGAGTCGCGTCGCGTAGTTCACGTCCAGCGACATCCAGCAATCGAGCATCAGCCAGAAATCGTCGCCGACGCGAGCGCGCATTTCGCCGATATTCGCAAGGTTTCTGGCAAGGCCATCCTCGCCTTCGGCCGGGGCATGGTGGAGCGGCATCTTACCGCCGACAAAGCCCAGTTGCTTGGCCACGTCGGGTCGCGAGCCTGTGGCATAGAATTTCAGTTCGTCACGCACCGCACCGCCCAGCAGTGCATGAACGGGCTCCTCGCGCAGCTTTCCGAGCAAGTCCCATAGTGCCAGGTCGACCCCCGAGATGGCGTTGATGACCAGCCCCTTGCGACCATAATATTGGGTCGAGAAATACATCTGATCCCAGATTTTCTCGAACTCGGCGGGGTCGCGCCCGACCAGAAAGCGCGCAAGGTGGTGTTCAACGATATAGGCGGCGGGAACACCCCCGGTGGTTACCGCGAATCCAATCGTGCCGTCTTCCGCCTCAATCTCGACGACCAGCGTGCCCAGCACGTTGATGCCAAAGCTTTGCCGGCTCTCGCGATATTCCGGATAGCGCGCCATCGGCGTCGCAATGTGATCGTCGATCCAGTGACCGTCGGACTGGTCATGATAATCGGCTCCGCCGCCGCGCGCGACAAGCGCACGTACGTGCCGGATCTTCGATAAAGCCACGCGGGCAACCCCTCTTTCGTTCTCTAAATATAATAGTACTATTAATTCCGACAGTGATGTCAATCGTCAAGCCGCCGACCCAGCGGAGAATTGACTAGCGAATGGATGACGAAGGCTATTTGGACCTGAGCAACCGCGGTGATTCAAGGCGAACAGAGGGGTATATGCAGTGGTGAAACGTGATGGCAGCGCCGATTTTGCTGGCGGGAGCCGCAGCGGCGCAGGAACCCCGTGACGACAGGGCCAGTACCAATGTTGAAGTGTCCTGAGCTCCATTCGTAATCGATCATTTCGCCCAAACCGATTCACCGGCGGCTGCGCGTTTCCTGCTCGATGCGCCTGCGGGCAAGCACGGTTTCGCGGCGAGGGGGTGCAAGGCATGCCGACGCATCAACTCGATCTTACTCCGCACCACAAGGCTTTGCTCACCACCCGATATAACGTTGGCTTGGCCGTCATCGCTCCCGCGACGAACTGGCAATGATGCGGAAGGAAGCGGGCGTCGCAGCTGACGCGCCCGTTCCGCTGATGCGCCGCCAGCAGTTCGAAGCCGCGTCGAAACTTCGCTTTTACAGCGAGGCGCAATTCCTGACTGACGTGGAACGCGGCTTCTTTACCGATATGCACGCTTTCCTGCGCGATGAAATCGGCGTGAAGGCACTGGATGAAATCGGCGTGAAGGCACTGATCGTAGACACCGCTGACCACAGCTATTTCATCCCGGGCCAGCCGTTGCTGCGCTCTACCCAGCACGCCGGTGTGGTCGACGCGCATGTCTATTGGGAGCATCCAGCGATCTTCGGGCGGCGCAACACGCCCATGGTCTATGATCCCGAAAACTCGATCGTGCAGCGGCTCTCACGCACCGTGATGGTCGGAAAACCGTTCGCGGTCAGCGAAGCGAACGAGCGGTTTCCCCATGAATATGACGCCGAATTCATTCCAATCCTAGCGTCCTATGCCGCGCTTCAGGACTGGAACGATATCTTCACCTTTGAAACGAAGAAGCGCGATGGGTGAAAGGGGGTGGTGGGCGACCATTTCGACATGACGCAGCATCCGGCGAAGATCGCGCAGCTTTCGGTCGGCGCGATGATCTTCCTGCGCGGCGATGTCGCTGCCGCGAAACAGGTCGTGACGCGCAGCTATTCGACCGACCAGATGCGCATGCCGATGTCGGCGATGCCGGCGTTCACGCCCGGCTATCCGCCGCGCCTGCCGATCGTCCACGGGACGCTCATCCCTGCCTCGACTGCAACGCCGCACCGGCGATCGCACCCGAACGTAAAATGCCGATCACGTCCGATATGAACCCAACGCCGCTCGACGGCGCGTCGAAATCAATGGCGCCAGTGAAGGCGCGGCTGCTCGAAAACGGCTGGGAGCTACCGATCGGCGAACAGCCGACGACCACTTACCTCATTCAGGTCTATCGCTGACGCCGGGGCGGCGGAAGGGGGCGTCGGTCGGACCAACGCTCCCCTCCGCCTCATGCATGCATTCGCCGGTCTTAGCTCGGCGTCTTTTCCTGCGCGAATATCAGCCGCACCGGACCCAGCAGGCCTGAGTCGAGCAGGGGATCGTCGGCGGAAAAGAACTTCCACGGGGTGAAGGTCACGCGGCCGTCATCGGGCTTGGGCTTGCCTTCGCGATACCATTCGGGAAGTTCGGTGATCTTGCGCGCCATTACATCACCGGTCTTATTGCCCTCCGCGTCGAACGTTTCTCCTACCGGCCATTCGGCGTCGACATAGCGGTCGGCATTGGGGTCGGGCTTCTGCGCATCGCCAATCATCCGGTTGGGCCACAGCGTCGTGACCGCCACTGAAACATTGTTTGCGCCCGCATGGACCGCGTGGGTGACGTCGATGCGATACGGTTCCTTCCATACCTGGCCCAGATCCTTGCCGTTGACCGTCACTTCGGCCAGCACTTCGACCCGGCCGAGGTCCAGATAGATGCGGTGCCCGCTTTTCAGTGCGGCTGCGGGAACGTCGATGTTGTGGTGATAGGTCGCGGTGCCGGCGAAATAGCGAATGTCCGGATCGTCATTGTGGCTGAGCGATTCCAGCTTGCTCAGTGTCGCTGTGTCGGGCGCGCCGCGATCCCGCTCGAAATCGACGCGCCACGGTCCGGTGACGGTCTGTGGTACGGGAACGTCGGCGACGAAGCTGCTGCCGTCACTCAGCCGGTAGGTACCCGATTTCCATGCGAGCGCTTTCAGGTCGCCATTGGGCGCGATCGACAGGGTAGCTGGCGCAGCGCTGATGGGCGGCGCAGGGGGGGGCTTGGCGGCCAGCGCAGCGATTTCGTCTGCGTTCAATGCTCGATCGTCCGTGCGCAGCGGCGTGTTGTTGCCTTCGAAGAAATAGGTGAAGCCAGAAGAAGACGGAGCGTCGCTGCTCCCGGCAAAAACCTTTCTGCCGCTTTTCAGGCCGATTTTGGCCAATTTGCCATTGATGTACAACGTTGGAGTGCCGTGATCATAGACCAGCGCGAAATGGGTCCAGCCGCTGATCGGCTGATGCGAAACCAGCACGGCGGGCACAATATCGGGGGAAACCCGTTCGATGACCATCGCCCCGTTGCGCCCGACGGCCAGTCCCGCGACTGCCGTACCCTCGCCATGCATGTCGCGGCCCGACCGGGCGGGGATGAGGTAGTTCTTACCCGTCTCGTTGATATGCCCGCTAGTGCTTTCCCGCGGCATGACGCGCAGATCGATGTCGGGTTTGGCCCAAAGCGAAAGCGTGAAGCTGTCCGACGGGGCACTGACCCGGGCAGGCGCTGTCGCCTTGGCATCAATGAACCGCTGGCCATCGAGCGTTGCCCATTCGACGTGTTTTCCAGCCGGCTTGCGGAACGTTACGAAGGTCGATCCCGCGGGCGACAGGGTGAACGAAACCCGCGTTCGGCCAGCATCGCTTTCGTAAACAGCAGGCGTGCTCGTTTCACCGGTTTCGGGGTTCCAAAGTTCAGGGGCTTTGCCCGATACGCGAAAATCGCACGTGATGCGTTCGCCGCGCCGCTGGCGGTTGGCGACGAAATAGCTGTCGCCATCACTCAGCGTGCGATGCAGCCAAACCGCTTTTCCATCGGGCGAGGCGGTGTTGCAGATTGCGTCGGGCTGCGCGCCGATATCGGACAGGACAGCGCTGATGTCGCTGCCGGTATATACGCTTCCCCGTCCCACGGACCGCTTGGCTTGCGTGCCCGATCCCCAGAGCGTTTTTGTCGCTCGCGTAAAGACCGCATCGGCTTGCGCTCCGCCGCGAAGCGTCGGCTGATGCGTCGGTTTGGGGCCTAGCAGGACCATGCCTTTTTCGACCATCTCGGCAAGATGTTCGGCGAGCTCCGGCGTCATCGATTCGAGCTTTTCGGGCAGGACCAGCATCCGGTACGAAGCACCGTTGGGAAGTACGATACGACCATCCTCAATCCGCGCCCGTTTTAGCAGCACTTCCGCATTCACCAGATCATATTGGTACCCGCGCGGCATTCTGGGTTCGATATAGGTTGCCAGCAGCGGACTGGTGTCGGGCGACACGTCGGGGCGGACATATTCGGCCTGATTAGGGCTGTTCTCGCCAACGAAATACAGCACGTCGGCGACATAGCGGCCCTGCTGTAACATATACTGGCTGCGCGCCAGGGTATCGAGCCACGGCTTCGATTTGGCGAACCAGGTGTTCGTCCGGTCCATGTTCAGGCCCCATGGCCCCATCGTCATACCCGGCACGACGTTTGGATTGGGCTGGTGCGCGAAGCGGTGGAAATAGATCTGGTTGAACCCCTTTGCGAACATCAGGTCGCCCAGCGTCTTGAGCGCATAGGGATAATCGGACCAGCGGCTGGTCTGCGCTTCGCCGGTAAAGGCTTCGGCGGTGATCAGGTTCTTGCCATAGACGTGCGCGGCAGACGCCACCATCTTCACCGTGCGATTGTCGGTCCACGGCGTCCGCGTCCAGAATTCGGTCATCGGGATTTGGGCGCGGCCCGCCACCTGCAACTCATCGAACGGGCCGGGGCCATAGGCTTCGGTCATGAAGCGCAGCCCGGCGGCGTTGGCACGCCTTTCCATCTGGCCATAATAATTGTCCGCCATCAGTTCGGCGAGTGTGCGGCGAAAATCGAACAGGAAGCGATCGGACCGGGCGACATCGCCTACGATCCGCCCGGTCAGCGCGGGCAGCCATTTCGTCATCGCATAGTCGTTGCGCTTGGCGAAATCGGCCGGAAGCTCGCGCGTCCAGTTTTGAAGCCCGGCTTCATAGCTGTCGATCTCCAGCGTATCGAAAGCGCCGCCAGCGAGCGGCCCCGCTGCTTTCACCACTTTCGCTACGCTCTGATCGAACTGATAGTTTACGGCGTCGGCATCGAACTTGTCGACTTCTAGCCCGCGGCCTGAGTCGGAAGCAGCGACATTGACCTTGCCCGTCGTGGTGTGGCCGAGGCGTAGGATGGTCCAACGGCCCGCCGGCGCTCGCCAGTCGATGCGACCTTGCGCGTCTACCTTGTCGCTGATGTCGATGACCGCGTCGGGGTCGATGGCGTAGCGCGCCATTGTGTCGCGGGGGTGATGTTCGTCCCCGGTACCTGCATCGAAATCCTGTTCGGTCTTTACGTCCCAGGCGGGAATACGCGGCGTCGCATATAGCAGTGCCTCCGCCAGTTTCACCTTGCGGTCCGGGGTTATGCGGAAATAGCGAGCGCTGCTTTCATCGAAATTGGCGGTGCCCGGGCTTTCGATGCCGCGTTCGACGCCAACTGAAATCGTGGTGACGCGCCGCCAGCTTTCGCCGTTGTCCGATGCCTCGATCGTGGCGGAGAAGGCGGGCGCTTCCTTTTCGGCGTACAACGTCGCGGCCCGGGCGGGAAAGGCTTGCCGCATGGTGATCAACAGCGGTGCATCGGGACCTGCCTCTACACTGCTATGCAGGTCACGGTCGATGAGTTTGCCACTCGCGATCTTTGTACCGCCGACCCTCATCTCTTGGATTTGATCGCGATAAAAGCTTTCGTCACCGTCGGATGCAGGGAAGGCGATGACCGCCGCGTCCTCGTAATAATCTCGTTTGGCATAGGGGCGCGGCAATGTGATGCGAACGCGCTTTCCGCCGTCGATGGTGGCTTCGGTCCAGACCAACTGCTGCATCGACCGGGCAGGATCGATCCACGGCCCGCCGCTCGATGACCAGCCAGGGGCGTTCTGCATCCCCATGCGCAGGCCGAGATCATCGGCCTTTTGCATCATGTGCGTCATCAGGTTCAGCCAGTGCGGCGAAAGGTAATCAACCGGCCCCTTGGGAATGTCGTCGCTGCCGTCGAATACCAGAAGTCCGCCCAGCCCGGCGTCGCGCATCGCCTCCAGATCGGCATCGATCCCTTCTTGAGTGACGTTGCCGTTCATCAAGAAATACAGCGTGTCGGGGCGGCTGGCATGCGGCGGCTGGCGGAAGTCGCGCAGATCGGGGGAGGACGGCGTGTTGCTTTCCGTCTCCTGCGCATGAAGCGCAGGGGATGCGACGGACAGCGCGGCCACTGCGGCGCTCGCTCCAAGGCGGCGTATGGTATTGCTCTTGCTCGGCATGATTTCCTCTTCCCTGTTCGTCTTATTGATCGAGACCGAACTCGGCCCGAATGCGGTCGCTATGTTCGCCGATGTCCGGCGCGCCGCGCGGATCGGCAGGGCGCGTGCCGTCAATTCGCCAAGGCGCGCGGGTGGTGGCAATTGCACTTTCGCCGCGCGTCACCTGTTGCAGCATGTCCAGCCTGCGAAACGCCTCGCTGGCCAGCATTTCAGGCCAGTCCAGCACGGGTGCGCACCAGATGTCGTGCGTGCGCAGCGCCGTGAACCAGCCATCGGTCGTATTCTGTTCGAGGCGCTTCGCAATCATCTCTTTGACCGCGTCTCGTTCCGCAAAGCCGTTCGATTCTGTTGCTGCATCGGGCAGGTCTAGGCCGAGCAGCGGTGCCAGTGTTGTAAGCGGTGTCATCGCCAGCGCCAGCCAGCCATCGCTGGTCCGATACACACCATATGGCGCCCCTAGATAGGCATGGGCATTGTTGCGTGCCGCGCGTTGCGGAAGGCGGCCGCCATCGTTGAGATGCGTGGTCAGCACCTCAAACTGGAAATCGGTCATCGCCTCCAGCAAACTGGTCGAGACTATCGCGCCGCGCCCGGTTCGCCCGCGCCGGACCAGTCCTGCCAGCAACCCTTCGACCAGAATATGACCAGCCAGCATATCTGCGATCGAAAGGCCGATGGGCACCGGTCCGTCATCGGCATCGCCGCTAAGCCACATCGCGCCCGACAGTGCCTGTGTCAGCAAATCCTGTCCCGGCAGCCCGGCCCATGGTCCTGCATCGCCATAGCCCGAAATTGATCCGACGATCAGTTCGGGATAGGCGTCGGTCAATGCTTTTGGCCCCAGTCCCAGCCGGTCTGCGACACCGGGGCGAAAGTTCTGAACCACAATATCGGCGTGGCCGACCAAACGCAGTATCGCGTCGCGATCGGTGGGGTTTTTCAGGTCGGCGGACAGGCTTTCTTTGTTGCGGTTGATCGCGTGGAACAGCGTCGAATCCCCACCGATATCGGTATCGCTGAGATAGAGCGAACGACAGATGTCGCCGCTACCCGGCCGTTCGATCTTGATGACCCGCGCGCCCATATCGGCAAGGCGAAGCGCGGCCGAAGGACCGGACAGGAATTGCGCCATGTCGAGGACCAGCAGACCCGCCAACGGAAGATCCTGTTCCGCGTTCACAAGCTTTGCCGGAACCGGAAGTTGAGCGCGTTCAGGATCGATTCCGCATCCTCTCCAGCAAGCAATCCTTCGTTCAGTCGCAACGAGGCGTCGTGTTGAAATTGCATATAGCCGTCATGGCGTGGGCGAAGCCACGCCCGGTCGAGCGTGGCACGCGTCGCGCGATAGAAGTCCGCGACCGGCGCGTTCACGCTATCTGCCGCCCATGCAAGGGCATGGGCCGGCTGGCCACCATTGGTAGCGAAAACGTCCCGCTGAACCTCGCCGCTCGCCACCCAGCGCGCAAACTCTCCGGCGGCTTTGGGATCGGCTGCATGCGATGATACCGCGATTCCCGTACCGCCCAGCGCTGATCCGGTGGGGCCTGCGTCGCCCATCGCGGGAATATCGGCAAAGGCAATTCGAGTTTTGCGAAAACCGTGACGGGCATAGCTGACATAACCATAGATCAGCGGTGCGACGTCGAGGCGCGAATCCGGCTCGGCCATCGCTTCAAGCACAGCGATCGGGTCCATCGTGAATATCGCCGGATCGATCTTGCGTGACAGTTCCGCCAGCATCTGGACGGCACGGACGGCGTCGGCTGGAAACAGATCGGGGCCGGCGACGGTGAGCGACACGTTCAGCAGTCCGCAAAGGGTGAACAGGCTCATCAGCGAATGTGGTGGCCGCATCGGTATCGCCAGCCGCCCGTCCGCGGCGATCGCGGGAAGCGCTTGCCAGTGAGTCACGCGCGCTTCCCGGCGGCTGGGAACCCATGCCTGCACTTGCGCGGCGGCGTCGATCGGAAGTGCCCATTGCTTGCCTTTCCAGCAATAGCTTTCAAAGGACCCGCCGACCGATCCCGCCGCAATCTGCTCCAATCCCGAATCGAACGAGATCAGGCAGTTCGCTTCCGCGACCTGCCCGACATGCGGATGATCGATAACAATCAAATCATAGGCGCGAGCGAGCTCGTCGACAGGATAGCTTTCAAAGTCCTGCAATGAGCGGCGTTCCCAGGAAATCGGCTGTCCGGTACGGCTTTCCCAGAGTCGCGAAGCCGCCTCCAGCGGGTCATAGCCGCGTGCATGGTCCCACGTCATCCCGCGCATCGTCGTCTCGCTCTCCTTCGTGTTCGGTGTCGTCCCGAAACCAGTTGACTTGGTCTAGCCCGCCTCATAGCGTTTGTGAAGAAACATCATATAAGATGACTAATTAAGGAGGGGCGGCTGGGTGCCGACCGACATGAAATCAGATACGGGCCACGTCGTTGCGCGGCGTCCGCTGGACGGGCTGATGGTGCTGGATTTCAGCCAGTTTCTTGCCGGACCGTCCTGCGCGTTGCGACTTGCAGATCTTGGCGCGCGGGTGGTGAAGGTTGAACGTCCCGCGGGCGGCGATTCGAGCCGTGGACTGTATCTCGCCGATCTTCCTTTCGATGAAGACAGCGCGCTTTTCCACGCGATCAATCGCGGTAAGCAGAGCTTTACCGCCGATTTGAAGGATGCTGACGACCTTGCCGCGGTAAAGCGGCTGATCGAGCGGGCGGATGTGCTGATCCACAATTTCCGTCCAGGCATTATGGACCGGCTTGGCCTTGGATGGGATACCGTTCAGGCGCTCAATCCGCGTCTCGTCTATGCCGGGGTAAGCGGTTATGGCCCCGACGGCCCCTGGCGCGACCGGCCGGGCCAGGACCTGCTCGTTCAATCGCTGTCGGGCATTGCCTGGCTGTCCGGCGATGCCGACGGTCCGCCCGTTCCGGCAGGGCTTTCGATCACTGACATGATGGCGGGCGCGCATCTGTGCCAAGGCATTCTGGCACTCCTTGTGCGGCGCGGAACGACCGGGGAAGGGGGGCGCGTCGATGTCAGCCTGATGGAAACGGCGATCGATCTGCAGTTCGAGCATCTTTCGGTGCACCTGAACCGCGAGGAACCCATGCCGGCGCGCAGTGGGGTGGCGAACGCGAACGTTTATCTCGCGGCGCCCTATGGCATCTATCCAACCGAGGATGGCCATCTCGCACTCGCCATGGCGCCGGTCGACCGGCTGGGCGAATTGTTGGGTCTCGATATGCTCACCGATTTTGCGCCCGATCGCTGGTTTGCCGAGCGTGACGCGATCAAGGCGGTGATCCGCGACAGATTGGCGACGAAGACAACGGAGCATTGGCGCGCTCTGCTCGAACCTGCCGGCATCTGGGCGGCGCCGGTGCTCGACTGGCCCGCCCTGCGCGCCGAGCCTGCGTTCGAAGCGCTGCACGCGACGCAGCAGGTAAGGTCACCTGCGGGCGATACTCTGACACTTACCCGCTGCCCCATCCGTATCGACGGCAGCATCCTGACGAGCGAAAGCTCCGGACCGCGCCTCGGCGCCGAGCGCGCGCAGATCGAACGCGAACTGGATGAGGGAGTCACTCCATGATCGTCGAACAGTTTTTCGAGGAATATGAGATCGGTGCGAAGCGCGAAAGTTTCGGTCGCACGATCACCGAGACTGATTTCGTGGTTCATGCCGGACATACCGGCGATTATTTCCCGCACCATGTCGATGCCGAATGGTGCGCCACCCAGGAAATCGGTCAGCGTATTGCCCATGGCACGCTGATCTTTTCGGTCGGGATCGGGCTGACCGCCACCACGATCAACCCGCGCGCCATGTCCTATGGTTATGACCGGATGCGCTTCATTCGTCCGGTTCATATCGGCGATACGATCCGCACCGTCACGACGATCGCGGAGAAGCGCGACCATCCCAAGCGGGCGGGGCATGGCGTTGTCGTCGAAAAGGTCGATGTCCAGAACCAGCGCGGCGACACGGTTCTCGCGTGCGAACATCTTTATCTGGTCGAACGGCGAAAGGCTGACGGGTAAGCCATGCGGCTGCGTCCCGTCCCTTTGGCCTTGACCGTGCTGATTGCCATTGTCGCCATCGCCTCGCTGGTGGCGCTTCGCCAATTAGCGCGCGCGGCCTATGTCAGCGCAGATGTCGCGGTGAGTGGTTCGGGCGGGCGCTACGGCCTGTCGACCGTGGGGCTAAGCTATCCGTTCGCCGCTGCGATCGCCAAGGGGTTTCGTGACGCCGCGGCAAAGGCCGACGCGACCGCGATCATCCTGGACGCGCAGGGCGATGTTCAGAAACAGGCGAACGACATCGACGACATGCTGGCGCAGCGGGTCGACGGTATCGCGGTCATGCCCCTCGATTCGGTGGTTGCGCAGGGCTGGGTGAAGCGTGCCGAAAGCGCAGACGTGCCGATCGCCGCCGTCGCTGCGCTCGTCGGCGACCCGCGCAGCCGCGACGTGAAAGACGTCTATCCGGGCCTTGTCGCGCTTGCTTCCCAGGATGAGGTGGAGGCGGGGTACAAGGCCGGGGAACTCGCCGCGCGGCTCATGCCCGACGGGCGGTCTGCGAAGATCGCCATTATCGAAGGCGCCGCCGGCTTCCCTGAAGTGGAACAGCGCGCGCGCGGGTTTCGCGCTGCGCTTGACCAAGCCGGCGTTTGGTATCGCGTGGTCGCAGCGCAGCCGGGAAACTGGACGTCCGAAGGGGGCGAGGCTGCTTGTCAGAACATTCTGGCCGCGCATCCCGGCGTCGATCTGTTCTTCAACGAGGCAGACGACATGGTGATCGGCTGCGCGCGTGCGGTTCGCGCTGCTGGGTCTCACGCGCGCCTGATCGGTGTCGGGGGATCGAAGCTTGCCGTTGCCTCGATCAAGGCAGGGGCGGTGGACGGCACCGTATGCTTCAAGCCCGAAGCGCTGGGTGCGCTCGCGTTCGAAGCGCTGCATGACAAAACAACGACCGCGCAGGGGCGTTTCCTTACTTATCCGATACCGGCAGTCACCCGCGCGAATGTCGCGAAGTGCGTCGGCCAATGGTGACGCATCCGCCCTTGCTATCGCTGGACGGCGTGACCAAGACCTTTCCGAATGGCACGGTCGCGCTAGCCGGGGTCGATCTCGATCTGCGGGCAGGGCGGGTGCATGGGCTGCTGGGCGCGAACGGTGCGGGCAAATCGACGCTGATCAAAATCCTTTCGGGCGCGCTGCCTGCAAGCGGAGGTGCGATCCGCTGGCATGGCGAGGCGGTGCGCTGGACGCGGCCGCGCCACCCGCGCGAAGCGGGCGTTGCGACCATCTATCAGCATATCCCGCTGGTTCCGACGCTATCGGCGCTGGAAAACATCCTGCTTGATGAACGCGGTACATGGCGTAACCGGACGGCGGATCGCGAGCGTATCGGCGCTATCGTATCGACGCTTGGCCATCCGTTCGACCTCAACACGCCAGTGGCGCAGCTGCCCATCGGCGCGCGGCAGATGGTCGCGATTGCGCAGGCGCTTGCCGGCGGCGCCGAACTCGTGGTGATGGACGAACCTACCGCCTCGCTTGCGGGCGATGAGCGTCAGACCGTGTACCGCACCATCCGGCGGCTGGCGTATGACGAAGGCAAGGCGATTTTGTTCGTGTCGCACTTCCTCGACGAAATCATGGCGCTTACCGACGAGGTCACGGTGCTGCGTGACGGGCGGGCGGTGCTGCATGCCGAAACCGATACGCTGGACGAGGCGCGTATCGCCGAAGCGATCGCCGGTCGCGCAGTCGCGGCCATCGCCCGGCCGGATCAGGCGCGCTCGCTGGGCGAACCCCGGCTGGAAGTGCAGGACCTGCGCTCGCCCGGCAAACTGTCACCCGTTTCCTTCACGTTGCACACCGGCGAGGTGCTCGGCATCGCAGGCGTGCTCGGATCGGGCCGCAGCGAATTGATGCACGCGGTGTTCGGCAGCGATCCTGATGCGCGCGGACAGGTGCTGCTTGATGGCGAAACGGTGGGACGGTATCCGGACGAAGCAGTCGCCGCCGGACTGGCGCTGGTGCCGGAAGATCGCGCCGAACAGGGTTATGTCCCGCAATTTTCGCTCGCCGAAAACATCGCGCTTGCGCGGGTGTCCCAGCGCGGCGGCGCGTTTATCGACGCTGCGAGCGAACGCGCGGATGCGAAGGCGGCGATCGACCGTCTTTCGATCAAGGCGCCGGGCGGGGACGCGCTCGTCACCGAATTATCGGGCGGCAATGCGCAAAAGGTCGTGGTTGCCAAATGGCTGACCGACGATACGCGCGTCCTGCTACTCGACGAACCAACAGCGGGCATCGACATCGGCGCGCGAACCGACATCCTGAAACTGGTTCGTGCCCTTGCCGATGGAGGCCTTCCGGTCATGCTGGTGTCGTCCGAGTTTGAGGAACTACTCGCGATCTGCGACCGCATCCTGGTGATGCGCGACGGACGGATGATCGGGCAGGCCGATCCGTACGCGACCAGCGAAACCGATCTCACCTTGATGACCGGCGGCACCACGGATGTTGCCGCGGCAGGAGCAAATGCATGAGTGCGAAAATCGATTGGCGCCGAACCTTCGGGCTGCGGGAGGCAGGGGTATATTACGCGCTGCTGATCCTGCTGTTCGTGCTCGCCGCGATTGCGTCTTCGCGTGGCCTGCCGCCTTATCTGAGCGCCGAAAATCTGGGCAACATCGCATATCAAGCATCGCTGATCGGTATCATGGGCGTTGCGATGACGGTCATGCTGATCACCGGCGCGTTCGACCTGTCGGTCGCGTCGGTGGCCGCGCTCGCAGCGGCGGTGCTGGTCGGACTTGCCGGGTCGATCGGCTTCGTGCCGGCCGCGCTCGCTGCGCTATGCACTGCGGCGGCAATCGGGCTGATCAACGGCGCAATCGTCCAGTTCATCGGCATCAACGCCTTCATCGTGACGCTAGGTACGTTGACCGCGGTGCGCGGGCTGGTGCTGATCCTGACCGGTGGGCGATCACTGATGGTCGAAAATCCCGCAATACTGGGACATATGCTTGCCTTTGAAAGCACCCGCATTTCGCTCTTCTGGCCGGCGCTGGTGCTTACCATAGTGATTGCGGGCGCGGGGATCATGCGCCGCGCTCCGCTCCCCATCGCGGCGGGGCTGATTATTGGCGCACTGGCCCTGCTGGCCGGTCCCACCGTCGCGGTGGCTGCGCCCGTCATCTATCTGGCGCTGTTCACCTTCGTAATGTGGGCGGTGCTTCGCTTCACTGTCATTGGCCGTCGGCTGTACGCCGTGGGCGGCAATGCGGAGGCGGCACGGCTGTCGGGCGTCAATGTTCATGCCTACAAACTTGCTGCCTTCGTGCTTTCAAGCGTTGCGGCGGGCTTTGCCGGCATATTATTTGGCTGCCGGCTAGGCGCAATCAACCCGACCGCGCTCCAGGGGAGCGAACTCACCGTCATCGCAGCCGCGATTCTGGGCGGCACCTCGCTCTTCGGCGGGGCGGGCAGCGTAGTGAAGACCGTGGTCGGTGCGCTGTTGCTCTTCACCCTGACGAACGGGTTCAATGTCCTCAACCTCGGCGCAAATTACCAAGGGCTGATCGAAGGCGTTGTGGTGGTGGCTGCAGCCGCGATCTATACGGTCGGCGGTAATCGCCGCCGTAGCCGCAAACCCGTCGCCGATACCGCACCCGAGGCACCCCCGGTTGTCGAAGGAGCGACTGCATGACCCGGCGGCGCCTGAAAATCGCGGTGCGTCAGTTCGAGCCGTTCGAACGCGCCATTGCGCGCCAGTTTGACGATTTCTGCCGTACCACTGGTCAGGACGCCGAACTCGAAGCACGTGCGATGGACCTGAACACGCTTCATGATGCAGTCATCGGGTCGGGCGGGCTGGGGGACGGCAGCTGGGACATAGCGTTCATGGCGACCGACTGGCTCGCCGAGGCGCAGGGCGCAGGGTTGCTGGAAGACCTGACGCCTTACATGGCGCGCGCGGCAGTGCCGGATTTTCCGCGCGGATGGAGCCCATCGCTTACCGGGCTTCAGGGCTTTGACGGCGGTTATTGGGGACTGCCCTATCACGACGGCCCCGAATGCCTGATCTATCGCTGTGACCTGCTTGCCGAAGCAGGAATTGCGGTGCCGACTAACTGGGAAAGCTTTCATGAGGCCGCGCGTAAGCTCCATGCTCCAGACAAAGGGCGATACGGCACCGTTCTGGCGCTCTACCCCGACGGTCACAACGGCTTCTACGATTTCTGCATCCATGTGTGGTCGCGGGGGGGTGAAGTGTTCGACCGCGACGGGCGTCCTGACTTCACGTCGCATCAGGCGCATGACGCGCTGGATTTCCTGCGCGAACTCGCCGCCGATACCGGCGCGATGGTCCCCGATCCCCATGCGCTGGACAGCGTAAAATCGGGATTGTTGTTCGCCGAAGGCAAGGTAGCGATGATGGCCAACTGGTTTGGGTTCGCGGCTTATGGCGACACCGCGCCCGACAGCAAGGTGAAGGGCAAGGTTGATGTTGCGCCGCTGCCTGCGGGGCCGGGCGGGCGTAGCGTGTCGCTCAACGTCTTCTGGGTGCTGGCGATGGGGCGCGGCTCCACCGCCAAATCGCTCGCCTGGGATTTCATGCGCCATTGTGCACGGGCCGAGATGGACCTGATAACCGCGAAAGAGGGCGCGATCGGCACGCGCAAGTCCACTTGGGCCGATCCCGATGTGAACGCCGACATTCCCTATTACCACCGGCTTGACTGGCTTCACGAACATGCCCGGCAAATGCCGCTGACGCCGCGGCTTGCCGCCATTTCGCGGATTGTGGACGAGCTGATGACCCGCGCGACTACCGACGACACCCCGACCGCTGACCTGCTCGCACAGGCGCAGGCGAGTGCGCAGGCGCTATGACCCTGCAGCTTCAACAGCATTGGCCGATGCCCACCGCGCCGCGCCCGATCGTGATCATCGGCACCGGCGGCATCGTGAAGGATGCGCATCTTCCTGCCTATCGAAAGGCGGGCTTCCCAATTGCAGGACTATTTGACCCTGATAGCGAATGCGCCCGCGGCTTGGCGCAGAAATGGGTCGTCCCGCGCGTTTTTTCTTCGATCGAGGAAGCTGCGGCGCACGATGCGGTGTTCGATGTCGCCGCTCCCCCTGTCGCCCATGCCGACATTCTTCGTACGCTGCCCCGCGGTGCGCATGTGCTGCTGCAAAAACCGATGGGGCTGACGCTTGCCGACGCAACATCGATTCGTGACGTCGTGCGCGAGCGCGGCCTGAACGCGGCGGTCAATTTCCAGCTTCGCTATTCCCCGATGATGCTGGGCATCGCCGACGCCATGCGGCAAGGCCTGCTGGGCGAACTGGTTGAGATCGAGGTGCACATCAACCTCGTCACGCCCTGGCATCTCTTTCCACATCTGAAGACCAATCCGCGGGTGGAGGTCGTGTCGCATTCGATCCATTATCTCGACACGATCCGCGCGCTAGCCGGCAATCCGCACGCAGCGCTCGCGCGCAGCTTTTCATATCCTGACAGCGAACTTACCGATACGCGAACCTCCATTCTGCTCGACTATGACAAGTCGCTTCGCGTCGCGCTGTCGATCAACCACCATCATGATTTCGGCCGCCGCTTTCAGGACGCGAGCTTTCGCGTCGAAGGGACGAAGGGCGCGATGATGGCGAAGCTGGGTGTGCTCCTCGATTATCCGACGGGCGAACCCGACGAATTATGGTTCGCGCGGCGCGGTGGCGATTGGGAACAGGTGTCGCTGTCGGGCGGCTGGTTTCCCGACGCCTTTATCGGACCGATGGCCAATCTTCAGCGAGTGGCGAGCGGTGAGGAGAGCCGACTTTCCACGCATGTCGACGATGCCTGGCGCACCATGGCGCTGGTCGAGGCCTGCTACGACGCAAACCGACAAGCCGGCACTCCGGTGCCTCGCGACTGATAAAGGAATCGACGTGATTGACCTGACCGGAAAGACCGCCCTTGTTACCGCTGCGGGGCAGGGCATCGGACGCGCTTCCGCACTGGCTCTGGCGGCGGCGGGCGCGCGGGTGATCGCCACCGACATCAATGCCGATGCGCTGTCACCGCTGACGGAGCATGGCATCGAAACGCGCGTCCTCGACGTTCTCGACGCCGATGCGATCAGTGAGTGCATGGCACAGGTCGGCGCGGTCGACATCCTCTTCAACTGCGCTGGCGTCGTGCATGGCGGT
The DNA here is from genome assembly GCF_019351405.1 of Stakelama flava. Lineage (GTDB taxonomy): Bacteria > Pseudomonadota > Alphaproteobacteria > Sphingomonadales > Sphingomonadaceae > Sphingomonas > Sphingomonas flava_A. The sequence continues at coordinate 9,401 of NZ_JAHWZX010000013.1, read as the reverse complement.
ACGATCATGGAGGCGAGCGACGATGATCTCGATTTCGCCTATGCGCTGAATGTAAAGGCGATGGTGAGGATGTGCCGCGCCGTGCTTCCCGCGATGATCAACAAGGGCGACGGTGCGATCGTCAACATGGCTTCTGTCGCGTCGAGTACGAAGGGCGTTCCCAACCGGTTCGTCTATGGAACAACCAAGGCAGCCGTTGTGGGCATGACCAAGGCGTTGGCCGCCGATCATGTCGCACAGGGCATACGCTGCAACTGCATCTGTCCGGGGACTGTCGAAACGCCGTCATTGAAAGAGCGGCTGTCGGCACAGGGCGATTACGAAGCTACCCGATCCGCATTCGTCGCGCGCCAGCCGATCGGTCGGATCGGCACCGCCGAAGAAATTGCCGACCTCGTCGTTTATCTGGCAGGCGCGACCTACACCACCGGACAGGCGATCAACATCGATGGGGGGTGGACGATATGAGACGCGCCCTTTGCCTTGCGCCGATGCTCGCGCTGGCAATCCCGGCCCCTGCCTTGGCGCATCCCGCACGCCCGGCCCAGAATGCAAAGGCCGCGCGCGATGTGCAGTTTTCGCGGCTGTGGCTTGGATCGGCCTGGTATCCCGAACAATGGCCCGAGGAAAGCTGGGCCGAAGACTTGCGGCTTATGAAGGCGCACGGCGCCAATGTGGTTCGCATCGGTGAATTCGCGTGGAGCCGGATGGAGCCGCGCGAGGGCGAATATGACATGTCGTGGCTCGTGCGCGCGGTGCGTCTTGCCGGGAAATACGATATCAAGGTCGTGATCGGCACACCCACTGACACGCCACCTGCATGGATGAGCCAGAAATATCCCGACATCCTTCGCATCACCAGCGATGGCGATCAGGTGGGACATGGCGGGCGCAGGCAATTTTCAATCTCCAGCCCGCGCTATCGTGCATTTTGCCGCGACATCGTATCGCGGATGGTGACGGCGCTGGGCCACGAACCCAATGTCATCGGCTGGCAGATCGGCAATGAATATACTGACGAAAGCTACGATCCCGCCGCTCGCAACGCATGGCACGAATGGCTGAAAGCGAAGTACAAGACGCTCGACCGCCTGAACGAGGTCTGGACGACCGCCTATTGGTCGCAAACCTATACCGCCTGGGACCAGGTTCCGTTCAACAGCGACAAGAACAATCCGGGCCTGATGCTAGACCTCAAGCGGTTCATTACCGGGCAGTGGGTCGATTTCCAGAAGAACCAGTTCGATGTTATCCGTGCCGGTGCCGATCCTCAACAATTCATCACCACCAATCTTGGCGGGCTTGGCTGGGCCAACCGCTTCGACCGCTATGCGATCAACCGCGACCTCGATTTCGCGTCGTGGGACGATTATGTCGGGCAGGGGCACCTCGAACCCTATCGCAACGGCGCGACGCACGATCTGGTGCGCGGATGGAAGCGCAAGAATTTCTGGGTGATGGAAACGCAGCCCGGCTTCGTAAACTGGGCGCCGGTCAGCAACATCCTGTATCCCGGCGAAACACGAGCCATGGCTTGGCAGGCGGTCGGTCATGGCGCCGATGCGGTACTGTACTGGCAATGGCGAAACGCGCTGAATGGTCAGGAAACCATGCACGGATCAGTGATCGGTCCCGGCGGCGAGCCGTTGCCGATCTATGACGAGATCGCCCGTATCGGAAAGGACTTTGCCCGGACGTCGGACGCGCTCGCCAGTACCGAGCCGGTATCCCCGGTCGCGATCGTGCAGGATTATGACAGCCGCTGGGCGATCGATTTTCAGAAGCATCACGAGGATTATGACCAGATCGAGGTGTTGCTTGATTATTATCGCCCGCTGAAGGACGCGCTGGGCGCGGTAGACATCGTCGAGGCGGCCGGACCCTTGTCGCAGTACAAGCTGGTGGTTGCGCCGGACCTGAACATCATCACCGATGCGATGGCCGAACATCTGGCCGATTATGTACGTGGCGGCGGGCATTTGATCCTGGGCCCGCGGTCGGGGCTGAAGGATGCGTTCAACCGCCTGCACCTAGAGCGCCAGCCCGGGCCGCTGGCCGAACTGCTGGGTGGCCGGGTCGAACAATTCTACGCGCTGGACGAACCGGTGGCGGTCAACGGCGGCAGCGCGAAGATATGGGCCGAGGATTTGTCGGTGAAGTCACCCGATACGAAGGTGCTGCTTCGCTATGGCAAGGCGAATGGCTGGATCGACGGTCATCCCGCCGCCATCGAACGCCAGGTGGGCAAAGGTTCGATCACCTATGTCGGTGCGCTGATCGATGACAGCCTGATGGCGCCCTTGATGAAGCACGCGATGGATGCCGCGGGGGTGAAGCCCGATTTTGCTGTGCCCGACCATGTCGAACTGATGACGCGGCGCGGAGACGGACGACGCATCGTGATCCTGATCAACCATGGGCGTGACGAACGCAACGTCACCCTGCCGGAAACGATGCGGGATTTGTTGAATGGCGGCGCGACTGAGGCGGTTGGATTGAAGCCGGAGGGTGTAGCCGTCCTCGAACGTGCAAAGGGGAATTGAGGATGAAGCTGAAGGCCGTGTTGCTCGCCGCGCTTGCGGGATCGGTTGCCATGCCCGCCATGGCGCAGGATAGCGAAGTAAAATTTCCGATGGATTTCCAGAAGGCGCCGGTCGAGCATCAGCTTGATCAGGTCGCCAAAGGCATCAAGGATGGCCCGTACAAGGCTGAATGGGGATCGCTGAAGGCGTTTCAGGTGCCCGAATGGTTTCGCGATGCGAAGTTCGGCATCTTTATTCACTGGGGTGTCTATTCGGTGCCTGGCTTTGCCAGCGAATGGTATTCGCGCAACATGTACGAGCCGCACAACGCGGCGTTTACCTATCACCGCAACGTCTACGGCCCGCAGTCGAAGTTCGGGTACAAGGACTTCATTCCCGAATTCACCGCAGACAAGTTCGATGCCGCCCGCTGGATCAGGTTGTTTCAGGATGCTGGCGCGAAATATGTCATTCCCGTTGCCGAACACTGCGACGGTTTCGCCATGTACGACAGCGACATGACGCATTGGGACGTCACCGAAATGGGGCCGAAGCGGGACACGGCGGGTGAATTGATGACCGCCGCGCGCAAGGCGGGGATGCATTTCGGCCTGTCTTCACACCGCGCCGAACATTGGTGGTGGTACGGTGTGGGCCGTGGATATGACAGCGATGTCAATGATCCGCGCTATGCCGGGCTGTACGGTCCCGCGGCTCCGCGCGCACTTCCCGCCGACCCTAAGGGCAGCGTCCCAGACCCCAGCCATCTGGAAAACTGGTTCCCCCCAAACCAGCAGTTCCTTGACGACTGGCTGGCGCGCACGACCGAGATCGTCGACAAATACAAGCCGGAAATGATCTACCTCGACTGGTGGACCAGCGCGCCTGCGTTCGAGCCGGACATGCAGAAATTCGCCGCCTATTATTATAATAGCGGGCGCAAGTACGGGTACGCCCCGGCGATCGCGTACAAGGGCGAGCAGTTCGAAAGCGGGACCGCTTTGTTCGATATCGAACGCGGGAAGCTCGACGCGCTCCGGCTGGAGCCTTGGCAAACCGATACCTCGGTATCTGTACACAGCTGGGGCTATGCGCAGGACGATGAATATCGCACCGCCAAGTCGCTGACCCAGGATCTGGTCGATGTGGTGGCAAAGAACGGCAACCTGCTGCTCAACATCGGCCCGAAAGCCGACGGCACCATTCCGCAACAGGCGCAGGACGTCCTGCTGGGAATGGGCAAATGGCTGAAGGTGAATGGCGAGGCGATCTATGGCTCGCGGCCGTGGAAATATTTCGGTGAAGGCCCGACGACCAGCGAAACCGGTCAGAAGAGCGAAAACCCAAACAAATCCTGGACGCCGTCCGACATCCGATTCACGACGAAGGGTGATACGCTCTACGCCATCGGCATGGAACGGCCTGCCGACGGCACCGCGCTTATCAAGACGATGTACGCCGGGTCGCCGTATCTGACCAAGCCGATCGCCAGTATCGAAGTGCTGGGGTACGGCGCCGCCAAGTGGCAGCAGGACGACACCGGTTTGAAGGTCATGCTGCCCGACGGCGCAGGCACGGATATGCCCTACACGCTACGCATCAGGTTCAAGGGATAAGGAAATAGCGGTGTCCAAATTGCTGGAAGGAAAACGCGTGTGCGTGACCGGAGCGTCGGCAGGCATCGGCCGCGCGGTGGCGATCGGCTGTGCGCGGCATGGGGCGGATGTCGCCGTGAACTTCGCCAACGATTCCAACGGAGCCGATTCCGCCGTCGCCGAGATAGAGGCGCTCGGGCAAAGGGCCATCGCCGTTCAAGGGGACGTGGCCGAAGCCGAAAGCGCAACCCGCCTGATCAGCCACACGGTAAAAGCGCTGGGTGGCGTCGACATATTCGTCAACAATGCCGGGATCTGCCCGTTTCACGCGTTTCTCGATATGCCTGCTGAGACATTTGAACGCACGATGCGCGTCAATCTGCACGGTGCCTATTTCATGGTGCAGGCGGCGGCAAACCAGATGGTCAAGCAGGGACATGGCGGTTCGATCATCGCCATGTCGTCGATTTCCGCTCTGGTCGGCGGCGAATATCAGACGCACTACACTCCCACCAAGGCAGGTGTGCTATCGTTGATGCAATCGACAGCGATCGCGCTGGGCAAGCACGGCATCCGCTGCAACGCGCTGCTTCCCGGCACCATCCTTACCGACATCAACAAGGACGACCTCGCCGACACGGACAAGCGGCGATATATGGAGGGGCGGGTACCGCTCGGGCGTCTGGGCCAGCCGCAGGACATGGTCGGTCCGACCGTATTCCTCGCCAGCGATGAGTTGTCGGGATATGTCACCGGGGCGGCGCTGCTGGTCGACGGTGGCGCTTTCGTGAACCTGCAATAATGGGCTGGGCAGCTTTTGCGCTCGATTATCGCGAGCTTGCGCGTCGTCGCCTGCCGCGTTTCCTGTTCGACTATATCGACGGCGGTTCCTATGCCGAAGTGACGCTGCGGTGAAACGTCGCCGATCTCGAACGCATTGCGCTGCGCCAGCGCATTCTGACCGGCGTGTCGCAGCTCGACCTGTCGACCGAGATTTTGGGACAGAAACTGGCGTTGCCGATCGCGCTTGCCCCGGTCGGACTTCCGGGCATGACGTCCGTTGCGGAGAGGTGCAGGTTGCGGGCGCCGCCGAAAGGGCAGGTATTCCGTTCTGCCTGTCCACGGTATCCGCCTGTCTGCTGGGCGAAGTTGCAGCCGGGACTACCAGACCGTTCTGGTTTTAACTTTACATGATCCTCGACCGGCCTTCATGCGCGACCTGCTTGCCAAGAGCGTTTTCCATACGATCTGACTCGTCAAAGATTTTATTTGTTGTTCCGATGTGATTCACGCTTCGTGCTGGTGGAAGGAGGTCAGCATGGATGGCACGAACGCTTTCACGGGATCTTCGGGACAGGGTTGTTGCAACGATTGATGGTGGTCTGAGTTGCCGTGCGGCGGCGGCCCGCTTCGGTGTCAGTGTGTCGAGCGCGATCCGCGGGCGAGGACTTGCGCTGGAGCATGGTCAGGCCGTGGCCAGGCCGCGCGGCGGTGACCGGCATTCGGGCAAGATCGAAGCGCAGGGCGGCTTCATTCGGGAACTGATCGCCGAACAGGGCGACATGACCCTGGTCGAGGTTCAGGCGCCGCTGATCGAGCGCGGCGCTCCGATTGGGATCGGCACGGTGCATCGCTTCTTCGTGCGTCACGGGATAACGCGCAAAAAAAGACCGGGCACGCGATCGAGCAGGACCGCCCCGACGTCCTGAGGCAACGTCGGCATTGGTTCGACGGCCAGATCGACCTCGAACCCGAGCGCCTCGTCTTCATCGATGAGACCTGGACCGCCACCAACATGACCCGCAGCCACACGCGCTGCCGGAAAAGCCGAGCGGTTGCGGATGGGCTTCCCGCACGGCCACCGCAAGACCACCACGCTGGTTGCGGGCCTGCGCATGACCGGCATGGTCGCGCCGATGGTGCTCGACGGGCCGATCAACGGCGACTGGTTCGAAGCTTATGTGGCACAGGTTCTGGTGCCCGAGCTGGTCGACGGCTTCGTGTCGCTAGCGCGCACGCCCGAGGAGCGGCAACTGGTCGGCGATCTGCTGACGCGCATCACGATCTATGACCTGAAGGTCGAGGGGGAGAAGGTCCGCAGGCGCGGGAACAGCAGTTTCGAGACAGTGGTGAAGGTGACTGCGCATGAACTTCTCCATTTTTCGAGCTGGAAACGGGCGGTGTCCGGCCATGTCGCGACACGTGCAGACAAATCGTCGGCGGTCGAGCTGGTAATTAGCCGCAAGTCTCTAGTTTCGTCGGATTGACGGTGCTGTTGCAATCATCGGAAAACCTAACGGAAGGCAGGTATATTTGGAATTCACAAACTCTCGTCGCACCTGGTTAAGTCTTGACCGTATGCCGGGGTCAGCCGAATACTTCCGACAGAGCACATGGTGGGAATATTGAAATGAATTTCGAATGTCTACGCTGCGCCGCTGCGCTGCTTGCCGCGACGGCATTGTCGGTACCGGCGGTCCAGGCTAGCGAACCCGCCATGCACGGCGCCGCCAAACCGGCTGCGGTCGTACAGCGCGACCATGTCCGCTTCACCGTACTTACACCACGCGTTATCCGCATGGAATGGTCACCCGATGGCCACTTCGTCGATGCACCGTCGCAAATTTTCGTCGAGCGCAACCAGCCGGTGCCGCAATTCACGACTAGCACGCATGACGGCAAGCTGCAGATCGACACCGCTTCACTCAGCCTCACTTATACGCTTGGCAGCGGCCGGTTCGACGCCAGCAATCTCACCGTCCAGTCAAAAGGCTTCAAGACCGCCTTCACCTGGCATCCCGGCGAAGCGGATGCAGCCAATCTCAAGGGCACCGCGCGCACGCTCGACCGCTATCGCGGCGACACTCAGCTCGATACCGGCAAGAAGCTCGATCTTGATCAGGGCCTCATCTCGCGCGCCGGCTGGCACGTCATCGACGATTCGAAGAGTTTTCTGTTCGATGACAGCGATTGGCCTTGGGTGAAGAAGCGTAGCTGCGCCGCTTGCCAGGACCTCTATTTTCTCGGCTACGGCCACCAATACGAAGACATCCTGGGCGATTACGCCAAGATCGCGGGGCGCGAGCCGATGCCGCCGCGCTTCGCGTTCGGCTATTGGTGGTCGCGCTACTGGAATTATTCGGACAGCGAATTCCGCGATCTGGTCGGCAATTTCGGAAAGTACCGCATTCCGCTCGACGTGTTGGTCATAGATATGGACTGGCACCGCACCGACGGACTCAGCTGGGACCCGAAATACGCCAAGAAAGACGCATTCGATCAGCTCGTCGGCTGGAGCGGTTATACCTGGAACAAGAGCCTGTTTCCCGATCCCCCGCGGTTCCTCGCTTGGCTGCATAGTCAGAAGCTGCAGACGACGCTCAACCTCCACCCTGCATCGGGCATGACGCCCGACGAGGCCAGCTATCCCGCCTTCGCCAAGGCGATGGGCGTACACAACGGCAAGCAGATCGGCATCGAAACTGCCGACAAGCGCTTCATGACCAGCCTGTTCGATACCGTGCTCGATCCGCTGCGTGCCGAGGGCGTCGATTTCTGGTGGCTCGACTGGCAGCAATGGCCCGATTCGAAAAAACTGCCCGGCCTCTCCAACACCTGGTGGCTGAACTATGTGTTCTACACGCACATGCATCGCGCAAGCCAGGATCGCGCGATCATCTACCATCGCTGGGGCGGCTTGGGGAACCATCGCTATCAGGTCGGCTTCTCCGGCGATTCGGTGATCTCCTGGCAGTCGCTGGCCTATCAGCCCTATTTCACCGCGACGGCGTCGAACGTGCTCTACGGCTATTGGAGCCATGACATCGGCGGGCACATGTTCGCCGACGACGTGCCAGAGAAAGAGCGGCACATCGATCCGGAACTTTATGTCCGTTGGATGCAGTTCGGCGCGTTCAGCCCGATCCTTCGCACGCATTCGTCGAAGGAAGCCGGGCTGCGCAAGGAACCGTGGCGCTTCTCGCCTGAGGTCTTCGCCGCCCTGCGCGAGGTGATCGATGAGCGCTATGCGATGGTGCCTTACATCTATACCGCCTCGCGTGAGGCCTATGATACCGGCGTCTCGCTGTTGCGGCCGCTGTATTATGATTGGCCGGACGAGGCGAAGGCCTATGACACGCCCGACGAATATATGTTCGGCGACGACATGCTGGTTGCCCCCGTTGCCCAGGCGATGAAGGACGGCGCGGCGACGGTGTCGATCTGGCTGCCGCCCGGTCGCTGGTACGATCGCAACCGCGGCGAGGTGATCGACGGCGGGCGCACGATCTCCTGCGACTATACGCTAAACGAGGTACCGGTGTTCGTGCATGCTGGCGCTGTGCTGCCGATGAACCCGCCGTCGGTGAAGAAGCTGCAGGACATGGACAACGGCAGCATCGTGCTGCGCATGATCCCGGGCGGTTCGGCGACAACGCGGCTCTATACCGACGCCGGCGACAGCGAGGGCTATCGCCATGGCGAATACGCCTTCACTGCTATTGAAGGCCATCGCGATGCCCATGAGGCAACGCTGACCGTCGCGCCACGCCAAGGCCACTATCCGGGCATGCCGCAGGCGAAGCAGGTTACCATCGAGCTGCCTGACGCAGCCATCCCGCAGAGCGTGATGGTGAATGGGCGTGCCTATAGTCGCGCCGATGCGCAACAAGCAGGCAGCTGGAGCTATGACGGCGATACGCTGACTGCGCGGATCACGGTGCCGGCACAGACGGTCGACCAGTCGCTCCGCGTCAGCGTGCGTTTCGCGGATGATGCCGTCGACATGGCGGGGCTACGCTATCGTATGAAGCGGACCGCGGCAGCGGTCGAGTGGCTAAAATATCATTGGGATTCGCCCAGTCCGTTGCCCGACGATGTGTCGCTGGCAGCCCAGCTGGGGCAGCTGATCGACTATCATCCCGAACAGCTGCCGATACTGGTGCGTGCTTTCGATGAGCGTCTGGCGAAGCTGCCGGAGGAAGTCGAGGGCACCCATGCATCGCCAGAGGTAAAGGCGCATTTCGCGTCAATGATGAAAGCGCTCCGCGGCGCATAAATTTGACTATCATTACAGTTGCATATTGATTGGAACTCTGAATCAATAGGTTTCCATGGTGAGGAGGCCGTGGATGACGGGCGCATCAATCGAGACGAACTGGAGCTATGGGCAACGTCTTTGCGCGATGTGAAGGCGCGGATGGGCAGCCTGTTCACACAGGCTCGGGTAGCGGCATCGGCCAATCTGTTCCTTGATGGCCTGTTGGGTGATGAGCGGCGCAAGACG
>NZ_JAHWZX010000012.1 GCF_019351405.1 Stakelama flava | reverse complement strand
CGCGAACCGCCGAACGGCTGGTCGTTCTGCTCGAGGAGCAGGAACGGCACGCCGCGCCGGGCAAGGTCGATCGCCAGCGCAAGACCGGCGGCACCGGCGCCGCTTATCAGGATGTCAAAATCGAAAGACATTGGCAGCTCCGCGAATCAATGTGTAATATGCACATATTGAGCATAAATGAGTGGGGCAAGAAGAAAGGTGAATAATACACACGATTCCGAAATCCTGCGAGGATTGCACGCCGCCATCATCGATCTGGTCGAGGAGATAAACCGGCCGAGCCGTGATGAGCGGCTGGTGGCCGAAGCCGGCATTCCGCTCGACCGCGCGCTGTTTCCTCTGCTCGCAAGCGTTGCCCGCTACGGCCCGGTCGGCGTGGTCGAGGTTGCGGATCGAACGGGGCGCGACCACACGACGATCAGCCGCCAGATGACGAAGCTGGAGGAACTCGGGCTGATCGAACGCCGCGCCTCGGCCACCGACAAGCGCGTTCGCGAGGCGACCGTTAGCGCGAAGGGACAGAAAATGGTTACAGCGCTCGATGCGGCGCGCGAACGATTGGCCAATCGCATCCTGGTTTCGTGGACCGATGCCGAACTCGACGACTTGCGGAGGCTTCTTCGTCGCTTCGCCGACGACCTCATGCGATAAATGCCTGCTTTGAACAGTCTATCCGAGTGCCGACGGCGCTTGAGTGTTCAGCCGTTCGAGATAGGCGCAGAGCATATCAGCCAGCGCCGCCGACCAGGCAGCAATTTCCTGTTTGGTCCTTGGCGTTTCCGAAAAACTGCTGCCGACCTCGCTCAGCGTCATCTTGATCAGATTGCCAGCAAGCATACGCGCGTCTTCGGATGCGCCCGGCAGCGCCTCGCCCAGAAATGCCCGGAAAATCTCGGCATTGTCCCTCTTCGCTTCGATCGCCTCGGGCGCGTCGCGATAGAGTGGCGCCGCATCACTGAGGGCAGTGCGGATCGCGGCCTCCTCGCATTCCGACCGAATGAAGGCATGGACCAACCGGCGTAACCGGGCGATCGGCAGCGTGGTCGCATCCTCCAGGATGCTCCGCAATAGCGTCGAAGTGCGTTGCCACTCGTCGCTCTGCAGGCGGAACAGGATCGCCGCCTTGTTGGGAAAATACTGGTAGAGGGAGCCCACGCTGACGCCAGCGCGCTCCGCGACTCGTGCGGTGGTGAATCGCTGCGCGCCTTCCTTCGTCAAAACCTGAACAGCAGCCTCGAGCACCGCCTCGACGAGCAGGTTGGAACGCGCTTGTTTTGGCTGCTTTCGCGAGGAAACGCGCGTGTTTCGAGCGGCGGTCATACGGGCGTCCTGCCAATGCGAATAGTCAAACCTGACGAACCAGTCGTATTTTCCGGGACGACAGGCAAGTCCCTCGCCTGTCTATCGGAGAACCCGGATGACGACGCTTTCAAGCGCCCCTGTGGCGCCTCTTCTCACGCGACTGTTTGCCGAGGCTGACGCCAACCCGCCGACGCGAAGCCCGGTCTTTGCCGGCACCACTGGCGACGGGCATCAGTTGATGATGCGCAGCAAGACCGAATATCGCGATTTCTATGCCAAGCTGAAGGATTACGCGCTGGCGGTGTCGCCCGAAGTGGGCGGCCTGCTCTACATGCTTGCACGAGCCACCAATGCACGCGCGGTCGTCGAATTCGGTACATCTTTCGGCCTGTCCACGATCTATCTCGCTGCTGCTCTGCGTGACAACGGCGGTGGGCAACTGATCACCAGCGAGTTCGAACCAGCCAAAATCGCCAGAGCCAAGGCCAACCTAGCCGAGGCCAAGCTGGTCGACCTGGTCGAATTCCGCGAAGGCGATGCGCTAAAAACCCTGGCGGTCGACCTTCCTGAAACAATCGACCTCCTGCTCCTCGATGGCGCGAAGGCCCTCTATTCGGATATTCTTGACCGGGTAGAGGATCGCCTGCGGCCGGGCGCAATCCTGATTGCGGACAATGCCGACTATTGCCCGGAATATCTGGAGCGCGTCGGCGATGTCGCAAATGGCTATATGTCGATGCCTTTCACCGACGACGTGGAGCTATCGATCCGTCTCGGCTGACCTCGGGGTGTCAGCGGCCCGGCTCCGCCAACGGAGCCGGGCACACGTGCGTCAAGATTTAATCGTTCGACCAGCGACGGCCCAGCCACGGAAATCATCTCCGACGCCAGGTCGCTGGCCTGAAAAGGGTCAGAACAGCCATCATCACGCTGGTTTGACGCGCGAACACATGCTTTGTTCTGGCCATGGCGAAACCGACCCAGGAACAGATCGACCAGCTCTCGCTGGCATTCGAACGCTTCACGCGGCGCTTCAAGGTGGCTGAGGCAGCAGCGGCGGCCGAGAACGCGCTGAACGCGCTCGATGCGCAAACGCTCGTCTTCATCAGCGAAAATGCGGGCTGCAACGCCGGCGAAATTGCCAGCTATCTCGACGTCGCCCCAACCACGATGTCGTCGGCGATCGAGCGGCTCGTACGCAAGGGCCTGATCGAGCGACGGCGGCCGGAGGAAAACCGCCGGTCCGTGGCACTGACCGCGACCCTCAAGGGCCTGCAGGCAGTCGACGATCATAAGGCTGGCTATCGCAACGCCTGCGAGGCGATGCTGCGGGCGCTCAATAGCAGGGAACAAACGCAGCTTATCCGACTTACGGAGAAGATCGCCGATACGAAAGTTGAATAATACGAAATTCGTACTATTCTGTCGGCATAGTCGGCACGGATTTTGAGCGCCGGCCTCAGCACGGAGGTGTTTATGCCCATATCGATCAACGGTGCCGACCATCCCCTGCCTGACGATCCCCGCGTCTCACTTCTCGACCTGTTGCGCGAGCGGGAGGGCCTGACCGGCACCAAACTGGGCTGCAACCAGGGCGCGTGCGGTGCCTGCACGGTCCTGCTGGACGGAGAACGCGTCTTGTCCTGCCTGACACTTGCCGTGCAGGCGGAGGGGCGCAAAGTAGTCACGGTCGAGGGTCTGGCGGGGCACGACGGAGGTCTCCACCCGCTGCAACAGGCCTTTATCGACCATGACGGCTTCCAGTGCGGCTATTGTACGCCCGGCCAGATCTGCTCCGCCATCGCCATGGCGCAGGAATTGGGGCGCGGCGACCCCAGCCACGTCACCGCCGACCTGTCGCATGGGCCCGACGGCCCAACGCGCGCGGAAATCCGCGAGCGCATGAGCGGCAATCTGTGCCGCTGCGGTGCGCATAACGGGATCGTTGAGGCGATCGAAGAAATGCTGGCGGGAGAAGCCGCATGACCCCGTTTTCCTATCGCAACGCGTCCGATCGCGCGGAAGCGCTGGCGCTTGGCGCAGCCGGTGATGCCCGCTTTTTGGGCGGAGGGACCAACCTCGTCGATCTGCTACGCCAGAATGTCGAAAGCGCCTCGGAACTGGTCGACGTCAGCCGATTCCCCGGCTCAATCCGTGAAACCGATACTGGCGGCTTGCGCGTCGACGCGTCGGTGAAGAACAGTGCGCTGGCCGCGCATCCGCTGGTCCGCAGCCGCTATCCCATGCTGTCGCGCGCCCTGCTGGCCGGCGCCTCGGCGCAAATCCGCAATATGGCGACGGTGGGCGGCAACATTCTGCAGCGCACCCGCTGCGTCTATTTCTACGATGCCGATGGCGCGCAGTGTAACAAGCGCCGGCCGGGCAGCGGTTGCGATGCGATCGGCGGATTCAACCGTTATCACGCCATTCTCGGCGCATCGGAGGACTGCGTGGCGACGCATCCATCGGACATGTGCGTCGCGCTGGTCGCACTCGACGCGGTCGTACACCTTGCTGCGCCCGATGGTGAGCGCACCGTGCCACTGGCCGATATCCATCGGCTTCCCGGCACACAGCCGGAGATCGAGACCGTGCTGCGGCCGGGTGAACTGATCACGGCCATAGAGCTGCCATCGGCCACTGCGGCCGCGACGAATTCCGAATATCGCAAGGTCCGCGACCGATCGAGCTATGCCTTCGCGCTGATCTCGGTGGCGGGTGGATTGGACGTGGTGGATGGCGCGGTTGCCGAGGCGCGCATCGCGCTTGGCGGCGTCGCTGCGAAGCCGTGGCGCGCCAAGCGCGCCGAAGCCGCCCTACGCGGCTTGCCGGCGACGCACGCAAGCTTTCAGGCCGCGGCAGAGGAAGAGCTGGCCGCCGCCCAGCCCCTGGAAGGCAATGCATTCAAGGTCGGCCTTGCCCAGCGCACCATCGTCGCCGTCCTCCAATCGCTGGCGGGAGACCACGCATGAGCAAGCTGCAAAACGCCTTGGTCGGCGGAATTCGGACCGTGCTCGGGCATGTTCCCGCGGCGTGGCTCCCCGGCGCCTCGCCCGATCAGCTGTCGGAAAAGCGAGTGGCGCTGGGCACCCAACAGCCACGTGTCGACGGCCCCGAAAAGGTGCGCGGCGCAGCCCGCTTCGCCGCCGAAGTGCCGATGGACAATCTGCTCCATGCCGCCTTCGTCCATTCCACGATCGCCCGTGGGAAGATCGCCGCGCTGGACGTTGCAGCGGCAGAAGCCGCGCCCGGCGTGGCGCTGGTGATGACGCACCGCAACGCCCCCAGACTGAAGATTCCACCCGCGATCGGCCTCACAAATCTGAAGGCCGCCGGCAACCACACGCTGCCGGTGATGCAGGATGCGGAAATTCGCTGGAACGGCCAGGTCGTGGCGGTCATCCTGGCCGAAACCCGCGAGCAGGCCGATCATGCGGCAACGTTGGTTCGCGTGCGCTATGACGCCGCTTCGTCCCGCACCCGGTTCGAGGAAGGAAAGGCGGATGCCCGCACGCCGGACTCGATCCTGATCGAGCGCAACCGGCTGGAAAAAGGCAATCCCGGCAAGAAGCTGGCCGAAGCCGCCGTCTCGATCGATGCCACCTACGCCACGCCGTGGGAAAGTCACAATCCGATCGAACCGCATGCTGCGACGATCGCCTGGCAAGGCGAGAAGCTGATCGTGCATGACGCGACGCAGATGATCAACGCAACGGCCGGCTCGCTGGCCAAGGTGTTCGGGATCAAGGAGACAGACGTCTTCGTCAGTTCGCCCTTCGTCGGCGGCGGGTTCGGCGCCAAGGGGCTGTGGGACCATCAGATCCTGGGTGCCGCCGCGGCCAGATTGGCCGGCCGGCCGGTGCGCATCAGGCTGTCGCGCGCGAGCATGCACCGCCTGGTCGGCGGCAGGACGCAGACCGAGCAGCGCGTGGCGCTGGGCGCCGACGCCGATGGCAAGCTCAAGGCACTGCTGCACCACGGTTACGCCACGAAGCCGCTTTATAGCAATTGTGACGAAGGGTTCAGCCTGACCGGCCGGTCGCTCTATGCATCTGAAAGCTTCGACATCGTTCAACACTATGTCGATCTCGACCTGCTGGCCAATTCCTTCATGCGCGGCCCCGGCGAAACGCCGGGCACTTTCGCCATCGAGTGCGCGATGGACGAACTGGCGCATGCGCTGAAGATGGACCCGGTCGAACTGCGTCGCCGCAATGTCGCGACCTCCGACCCCGTTAGCGGCGCGCCGCATTCGCAGAGCGACATGATGGCCGCGTACGACATGGGTGCGCAGCGCATTGGCTGGGACCGGCGCTCAGGCGCGCCGCGAACCCGATCCGATGGCGAATGGCTGATCGGCATGGGCTGCGCGAGCGGTACGTTCCCCTTCACGCGCATGCCCGGAACCTCCGCTCGGATCACGCTCGATTCCAGCGGGCACGCGCATGTCGCCAGCGCGGCGCACGAAATGGGCATGGGAACGGCAACGGTGCAGCGCCAGCACGCCGCCGACCGCCTCGGCCTGCCGCTCGACAGCGTATCGGTGACGATCGGCGATTCGACCCTGCCCTTCGCCAGCTTTGCCGGCGGTTCCTCACAAACCGCCTCTCTCGGCGCGGCGATCAGTGCGGCAAGCGCAAAGCTCGCATCCGAATTGCTGCGCCTCGCCGGCAACGACACCCCGCTGGCTGGTCTCAAGCCGGCCGAGGTGGAATTTGCCGAAGGCGGACTGCGCAAAATCGAGGATCCCTCGCGGCACGAAAGCTTCGCCTCGATTCTCAAGCGTGCGGCGCGCGAGGAAGTGCGCGTCACGGGCGAGAGCGCGGCACCGCTCGAAATGCTCAAATTCTCGATGCACAGCACCTCCGCGATCTTCTGCGAGGTGCGGGGTAAGCGACGTGACCGGCGAGATCCGCGTCGACCGGTTGGTTGGCGCCTTTGATTGCGGCCGAATCCTCAATGCCCGGACCGCCACTAGCCAGTTCAAGGGCGGCATGATCATGGGACTGGGCATGGCGCTGACCGAAGAGACGCTGCTTGACGAGCGCAGCGGTCGGATCATGAGCACTTCGCTCGCCGAATACCACGTGCCGGTCCATCTCGACGTGCCCGACATCGATGTGATGTGGACCGACATCCCCGATCCGCGAACGCCGATGGGCGCGCGCGGTATCGGTGAAATCGGCACCACCGGCGTTGCCGCGGCGGTCGTCAATGCCGTTTTCAACGCCACCGGCATCCGCGTCCGCGACCTGCCGATCACGCTCGACAAGCTGAATTTTGGCTAGCTGACACGAGCGAGATAGAGACTCGGATTAGCAATGCTTATGCGCTCGGCGATTCCCGCCTGAATTGCGGTCGACGAACCAGACCTTTGGTGGGGCATTGGCACATGCATCGGAGAAGGAAAGCCTGCGCGAGGGAAAGCGCCGCGAGACGCGTCGGCGGATTATCGAGACCGGGCTCAAGCTTTTTGTTGAGAATGGCTACGAAGCCACCACGTTCGATATGATCGCGCGGGCGGCGGGCATTTCGCGCCGCACGTTCTTCTCCTACTTCAAATCGAAGGACGATGTGTTGCTCGCGCGGGAGCGCAGCGGCTTTCCGCAAGCGTTGCACACCGCCATGCGGAGCAGTCTGCGGATCAGGCGCCGCTCGATGCCGCCCGGGATTGCTTTCTCAAGCTGGCATCGCGCTATGAGACGAAGGAATCCGCCTCTGTCGATCGCCTGCTGCGTTCGACAGAAGCGTTGCGCGCGCCCTGGAGGAATGGAGGACACAGGACTCCGGCCATTCCCCGCGGCATTATCTGCTCCGAAGCTTTGCGCTGCTGGGAAGCGAGATGACGAACGCGTCACGCTCTGCCTCAACGGAGAGATGATCACCGCTGGCCGCCAGGCATCGGGCGGCTCCCCTCAAGCTGCATCGCTTGCGTAAAAGCCCTCGCGCCGGAAACGTCGGCCCGGATATGTCTAACCGCCCGGCTCCAAGGTTCAACCCGACATCCTATATCTCGATCAGCAAGGAGACGCGCCATGACCGAGAAGACAATCAAAATCCCGGGTCCTGACCATCCGATCACGATCGAACGTAATCCACGGCGCGTCCTCGTCACGGCCGGCGGCAAAGAGTTCGCCAACACGGCTGCCGCGCTGACGCTGCGCGAGGCAAATTATCCGGCCGTCCAGTATATTCCGCGCGAAGATGTGGACATGGCTCATCGGCGGCCGGAAACTTGCCGTCTTTTTCCGAAGAAGCTCAACTTCGACCTACCAGCTCGCAAAGCTGGATAGCCGCCTTATACCAAGATTCAGTGATGAGACCCGTGTGTCCAGGCGCGTATGCCGAGCGACATGATCCGCCAGGGCTGCTCGAGCCTGTTCCAGGAGCAAGCCCCCAAAAATCACGATCTCCGAACCTTGGTATTACAGAAACTCCTGAAGGCATGGAACGAGATTCATGCCCTCACCACCTCAAAACGGCGATTGCCGGAGCAAATTTCGGCTCGAAAAATCCCATAAACCCATGTCATATCAATATGATAATTGAACTGCGGCACAAAATCTGGTATTTCCGCTATATCCGAGCGTGAAGCGGACTATCCATTTCCGCGGAAGCCGGGATAGAGCATCATTCCGCCATCGACGTACAGCGTAGTGCCGCTGACGTAATCGGCGGCATCGGATGCGAGCCAGGCGACCGCTTCCGCAACATCCTCCGGCTCTCCGATCCGGCCATAGGGGATCAGTTCGAGCAGTTTTTTCAGGCTCGCCTCATCGCCCCAGACATCCTTGTTGATCGGGGTGCGAATCGCGCCCGGCGCCACGGCATTGACGCGAATCCCCTCTCCAGCCACTTCCTGCGCAAGCGTTTCGACCAGCATGCGCGCGCCGCCCTTCGCCGCGGCGTAATTGATATGCCCGGCCCAGGGAATCGCGTCGTGGACCGATGTCATCGATACGATCGCCCCCTTTGCGCGAAAGGGACGGCCCGCCTCATCCTGTTCGCGAAACCGGCGCACCGCTTCGCGGCAGCACAGAAACTGGCCGGTCAGGTCAAGGTCGATGACCGTCCGCCACTGATCCAGCGTCATCTCGGCGATGCCCGCATCCTTTTGCGCACCCGAATTGGCGACCAGAATATCGACCCGCCCAAACGCCTGCTGAGTCGCATCGAACAGCTTCGCCACCCCGTCTTCGGAAGAAACGTCCGCGCCCACCGTTATCGCGCGGCCGCCATTATCCCGGATTTCGCCCGCCAGTTCTTCGGCGGGTTCGGGATGCGAATGATAGTTGATGGTGACGGCCGTACCGGCGAGGCCAAGCTTTCTGGCGACCGCCATGCCGATTCCCGAGCTGGCGCCGGTGACGATGGCGACGGGACTGTTGTTTTCTGTCTGGGTCATGCCCTGCGTAGCGTTTCGCGCGGGTGGTCGGTTCCGCGCCTGCCCGTCCTGTGACGTTCAGGCCTGACCGCTGCGCATCCACAGCCCGCCGGCAAGTCCGGCGACCAGCGCCGGAGCACCGGGCCGCACGAACAGCCAGTCACGAATAGCGGGTCCCTTTTCGGCACCGATCGTTCGTTTGTACCCGCTGTCCCCCGCGCCCCAGTCGACGCGCTCGACACCGGCTTCAAGCGCCTGCAGCAGATTGCGATAATATATTAGCTTTCCGGGCGAATGTTTTGCGTATTGCGGATCATAGCTGTTGGCGACGGCGTATTTTAGCCTGCCCGCATCAAGGTCGAACGAAAAGGCGGCGGGCTTTCCGTCGACGCGAAGCACCGCGGCGCGCATCATGTCGGCAATCACCGGGTCGTCGGCGGCGGCGCGCCAGAACGCGCCATGACCGGTGCGGGTGAATTTTGCATCGCCGCCATCGGTCTTCGCCGCGATCCAGCTTGCCTCCTCGATCATGGCCAGATCGTCGAACAGCGCTGCCGTCCAGCCGCGTCCGCCGACAAACGACCATTCAAGCGCGCCATGGCTGGCCAGATGTTTTTCATGATAGCGGTTCTTGCGCAGCGTCGAATTGCGCGGCCAGCTTCCGTCCGCACGCGCCACCGCCATATCCAGCATATAGCTGTCGGCAATGAAGCGGGGTATCGCACGCCAGCGCTGCGATGCAGCGGCGTCGCGAAGTCGCGCGAGTACGGGATCATCGTCATAGACCGGGCCGATGCGCAGCAGGTTGATTTCGCTGCTCAGCGCGGCCAGCAGCGCCGCATAGGCATCCTGCCCGGCATCGTCACGCGCGGGAAAACCGCGAAACGGCCAATAGCAGCCCGGGACTTCGGCAAAACGAAGCATCGTCGGACCGAAGTTCGTCATCGGCAGCGCAAGCACCGGTTCGCCTTCGCGTTTCACCACCGCTGTGCGGGCATTCCCACCATAGGCGCAAAGCGCGGCGGCAAACCATGCATAGCGAAGGAAGCGGCGGCTCTCCGGCCCAGCGGCCGCGACCGGATCGATCGCGCCCGACAACCCCTCGCCCATGGCCACGCTGTGCAGCGGCGGCAGGCGTTTGAAATCGGCAAGGGGCATCGGCTTCGTCATTATACCGGCGCTACCAGCTGTGGGTTACCAAGGAATGGATATGTCCGGGCCGTGCGGTTTTCGCGGCGAGGCGTTCTTGCACGCCAACCCCGCGCCGCCGCATAAGGGCGCGGCGAGCGCCATGACCGGGGCAGCCGGAAAACATCATGAACAAAGGGGGCAATCCTGCCGTTGACAGGGACTGATGCGACCGGTTTTTGCCGCCGCACGCGAACATCGATGAATAAGATGTTGTTCGCCGCGGCGAACATCGTCATGCTGGCCGAAATACTGCGCGTTTCGTCCTGGTATGGCGGAATCGGCACATATCGACGGCGGGGCGAAATCGGCCGCCGCCCGCTTCATCCGTTCGCGCCCGCAGCGGGCCGTACGCTTCTACCGGCCGGCGAGTGCGCATGTGCGAGCGCGTTGCCGGGCCGTGACAGACCCTTCGCACGGAGCCGTACATGACGCTCGATACCGAACGCCGTATCCTGCAACTGCTGATTGCGATGGTCGCCCTGTTTTCGCTGTCGGCGGCGGTGGTCAGCATTTTCCGCGGACCCGGCTGGCTCGGCTATCTGGGCAGCGTTCCGACCGATCTGGACAGCCATTTCCGCTATCTGTCGGGCGAACTGCTGGCGATCGCCATCGGCCTGTTCACCTGCATCCCGCGTATCGAAGCACGCGGATACCGGTTTCGTACGCTGGGATTTATCATCGTCGCGGGCGGTCTGGCGCGGTTCGTGTCGCTCTGGCAGGTCGGCCATCCCTCGCAAGGGCATATGGTCGCGATGGCGGTCGAGCTGATCGTCATGCCGCTGCTGCTGGGCTGGCAGGCTTTTCTCGCCAGCCGCTGGCGCGGGATGCGGATGCCGCTGCTGAGTTGACGATCGGTGGCGGGGCCTATTCCCCCGCGCCCTCAACCCCTGTCCCTTCCTTCAAGGTCGACTTGTATCCGGGCGCAACGCGCGCTTTTGTCGCCTGTTCATAGGCATATCCTGCCGCGAACAGCTTCGCCTCGCTGTATTTTGGGCCGATAAACGACAATCCGACCGGCAACCCCTTTACCAGCCCCATCGGCACGGTGAGGTGCGGATAGCCGGATATCGCGGGCAGATCGGCCGCGCTCGGCCCAGAAAACTGGTCACCATATACCGTGTCGGACAGCCAGGGCATGCCATAGGTCGGTTCTACCAGTATCGTCGCATTCGCCTGCTTCAACATCGTATCGATCGCGTTGGTGGCGAGGCGTTTCGATCTGGTGCGCGCATCGGCATAGGCAGGGTCGTCGATACCGCCGGTCTTGTCCGCCATTTCGAATATTTCCTGCCCGAAATAGGGCATTTCGGCCGCTTCATGCGCGTTATCGAAGGCGATGAGGTCAGCCAGCGTCTTCGCCTTCACCGCAGCGGGCGTATTGGCGAGATAGGCCGCCATGTCGCTTTTCAACTCCATCATCAGCACCTGAAATTCGGCATCGCCCATCCCCTTTGTATCGGGCGCCTTCACTTCGACCAGCGTCGCGCCAGCCGCTTCAAGCAGCTTCAACTGTTCGTGAAACCGCGTCATCAGCGCATCCGGTGCGTCGGGGTGGAGCACCGCGATCCTGACGCCCTTCAGCGCATCCTTCGACAGCCCGGAGGCATAGTCCATGCGATGCGCATCGGCGTCCTTCGTTGTGGGATCACCGGGATCGCTACCCACCATCGCGGTGAACAGCAGCGCGGCATCGCGCACGCTTCGCGCCATCGGCCCTGCCGTGTCCTGACTATGACTGATCGGCACAATATGCGTCCGGCTGACCAGCCCGATCGTCGGTTTAAGGCCCACCAGCCCGTTCATCGAGGAGGGGCAGGTTACCGACCCGTCGGTTTCGGTGCCCAGCCCCGCCGCGGCGAAGCTGGCCGCGACCGCGGCGCCGGTGCCGCTCGACGATCCGCATGCGGTACGATCCAGCGCATAGGGATTTTTCACCAGCCCGCCGACGGCGCTCCACCCCGACATCGCATGGATGGAGCGGATGTTCGCCCATTCCGACAGGTTCGTCTTGGCAAGGATGATCGCGCCCGCCGCCTTCAACCGCGCGACGACCGGCGCGTCGCGATTCGTGACATTGTCCTTCAGCGCAAGGCTGCCCGCCGTGGTGGGAAGCGGCCCGGCCAGTTCGATATTGTCCTTGATAACGATGGGAACGCCATGCAGCGGGCCGCGCACCCTGCCCGCCTTTCGTTCGGCATCGCTGCGCTTCGCATCGGCCAGGGCCTGCGGATTGACCGCGATCACGCTGCGCAGTGCCGGCCCCTTGCGATCCATCGCGTTGATCCGGGCAAGATAGGCGCGCACCAGCTGTTCGCTCGTCACTTCACCCGACGTCAGCGCGGCGGAAAGATCGGCAAGCGAGCGTTCCGCCACCTTTGGCAGCGCGACATCGCGCGGCGCGGCGGCGTGGGCCTGCGCCCCCGATTGCACGGAAAATCCCAGCGCCAGCGCGGCAAGGGCAAAGCGGATGGTCATCGAAAAATCTCCCCTCCGGAAAGGAAAGGGCTATCGTGCCGCACACTGCCGCTCAAGAATTTCCGGCGACGCGCTCGCTTTTCATTTCGACAAGGCGGCTCGCGCGCAAAAAACGCCACAGGCACAAAGGCCCCCTTGCGCGCTCCATGGGAATATTTTTTTGTTCACGCCCCGTTCTCTTGCGTGTCGCGGACCCGTTGGAAATCCACGCGTCGCGCCCTTTCGGCATCCGTGAAACGAGTCTTTTTAGCGATGAACCGAGCCGATGAACCATTATTTACCGGCTTGCGTCGAAGCGCGTTTAGGCACAATCTCTAGTGGTCGTTTGCGGGGGCAGACCCTATCGCTGGTAGCACAGTGACCGTGATGCATATTGCGGGACGTCCCTGCATGCGCGTGCGACGGCGCGATTGATCACTTTTTGTTCTCGCGCGACGCCGCCGGGATGATAGCATCGGGGTCCGCCCTCGATTCGAACGGATTTAAGGAACGGGGCCAGTCATGGATTTCAGGGATACGCAGGACGTGAGCGTGAACGATACCGACACCGTCGAAACCACCGCCGCCGAAGCGCCGCGCGAGCGCAATTCGAAAAGCGTCGACCCCACGCTGTACGCGATTGAGGTCGATCATTCGCGCGATGCGCTGCTGACCGATTTCGGCAAGGAGACGCTGAAGGACCGCTATCTGCTGCCCGGCGAAGGCTATCAGGACCTGTTCGTTCGCGTCGCCAGCGCCTATGCCGACAATGCCGAACATGCGCAGCGGCTATATGATTACATCTCCCGATTGTGGTTCATGCCGGCGACGCCCGTCCTGTCGAACGGCGGCACGGGGCGCGGGCTGCCGATCTCCTGCTACCTCAACTCGGTCCCCGACAGCCTGGACGGCATTGTCGACACCTGGAACGAGAATGTGTGGCTGGCTTCGCGCGGCGGCGGCATCGGCACCTATTGGGGCAATGTGCGCGGCATCGGCGAACCGGTGGGCCTGAACGGCAAGACCAGCGGTATCATTCCGTTCGTCCGGGTGATGGATTCGCTCACCCTTGCGATCAGCCAGGGATCGCTGCGCCGCGGATCGGCCGCCTGCTATCTGGACGTCAGCCATCCGGAGATCGAGGAATTTCTGGAAATCCGTAAACCCAGCGGCGATTTCAACCGCAAGGCGCTGAACCTGCATCACGGCGTGCTGCTGACCGACGAATTCATGGAATGCGTTCGCGACGGCGGCGAATGGGTTTTGCGCAGTCCCAAGGACGGGTCGGAGCGCGGCCGCGTCGATGCGCGCGCGCTGTTCCAGAAGCTGGTCGAAACCCGGCTTGCCACGGGCGAACCGTACATCGTCTTCGCCGATCATGTGAACAACAACATGCCCAAGCATCATCGCGACCTGGGGCTGAAGGTTTCCACGTCCAACCTGTGCAGCGAAATCACGCTGCCCACCGGGTACGATCATCTGGGCAACGACCGCACGGCGGTATGCTGCCTGTCGTCGCTCAACCTGGAAACCTGGGACGAATGGTCGAAGGACAAGGGCTTTATCGAGGACGTCATGCGCTTCCTCGACAATGTGCTAAGCGATTATATCGAACGCGCGCCCGAAGAAATGGCGCGCGCGAAATACAGCGCGATGCGCGAACGGTCGGTCGGGCTGGGCGTCATGGGCTTCCATTCCTTCCTGCAGGCGCGCGGCCTGCCGTTCGAAGGCGCGATGGCGAAATCGTGGAACACGCGCATCTTCAAGCATATCAATGCAGCCGCGAATGAAGCGTCGATGCAGCTTGCGGTCGAACGCGGCCCCTGCCCCGACGCCGCCGATGTCGGCGTGATGGAGCGGTTTTCGTGCAAGATGGCGATCGCGCCGACCGCGTCGATCAGCATTATTTGCGGCGGGACGAGCGCGTGCATCGAACCAATCCCGGCGAATATCTATACCCACAAAACGCTTTCGGGCAGCTTCGTGGTGAAGAATCCGTATCTGGAAAAGCTGCTCGACAAAAAGTCAAAAAATTCGGACGCGATCTGGAATTCGATCCTCGAAAAGACGGGTTCGGTGCAGCATCTCGATTTCCTCAGCCCGGAGGAAAAGGATTGTTACAAGACCAGTTTCGAGATCGACCAGCGCTGGATTCTGGAACTTGCCGGCGACCGGTCGCCCTATATCGATCAGGCGCAGTCGCTGAACCTGTTCATCCCCGCCGATTGCGACAAATGGGATTTGCTGATGCTGCATTTCCGCGCATGGGAACTGGGCATCAAATCGCTTTATTATCTGCGGTCGAAATCGGTACAGCGCGCAGGGTTCGCGGGCGGCGTGGAAGCGGACAACACCTCCGAACTCGCCAAATACGAATTGCCCAGCACCGATTATGACGAGTGTCTGGCCTGCCAGTAAATCGGCGGAAGGGACCCGCGCATAAGGCGCGGCGCGTATTTTTCATTGGCGGGCAAAGCGCCCGCGAAAACAGCAAACAGGCCCCCGCCCCTGCGGGAGCGATGTGGAAGTGATGACTGCTGCGAACGACGCACGACAAAATGAAACCCCGGCCCGCATAGCGCGGACCGGGGCATTCGTACGTGCGTCACATGCTTGGCACGCGGGCTTATTCGCTGGTTTCGAACATATCCTGTGCATTCTGGGCAGTAGCGGTAAGGCGAACATTGTCGCCCTCCACCTCAGCGATCAGGCCCGCGGGAATATAGTGATGCTTCGCGCCCTTCCCGTCCTTGGTTGCCGGGCTGTCAGTCTTGGTGAGCTTGATACGGTCGCCATCGACATGATCGACAGTACCCAGATGCACGCCGTCTGCACCGATGACGTTCATATGCTCTTTGATATTGCTGGTATCGGCCATGATATTCCTCCTTGCTTGAGACAAAGAGGAAAACGCGCGACGCCCGCGAATGATGCATATCCCCGGACCGGGGATGACATACCAAGCCGGGGCGGGGGTCCCGTCCACGCAAAAACCCCCACCGGGCGGGGCCGGGCGGGGGTTTTTAATCAGCGTGTGAAACGCGGGTCAGACTTTCATATCCTGCGCGGTCGGTTCATCGACCTTCAGGTAAATCCGGTTATCCTCGACCCGGTCGACCAGTTCCATTTCGATGTAATGATGGCGGCTGTCGCCACTATCAGTCTTAGTCATCTTGATACGGTCGCCTTCAACCTCATCAACCGTTCCGACATGCTGGCCGTTTTTACCGGCGATTTCCATGTGTTCTTTGATGCGCATCTTGTCAAACATGTGGCTTCTCCTTACTATTTACTTCGTGATACACAGGTTCAACGGTCCAATGCACCATGTGTTCCTGATTTTCCCGTTGCGGGTGCGCAACTATTGGCGAGCGCGGCATGAACGCGATTGTGTGCCTTTGCCGTTCGCGTGGACAACAATCCCATGACGTTCGCAACGCTTTCGCCCGCAATCGCGATTATGTTCGGCGTTGCGTTCTTCGCGGCGCTTTTGGCGGTCTGGTTGCTGCTGCAGCTTCGCCGGCCGATCGGCGAAGCGCGCACCTATGCCTACGCATGGTCGCGGTGATGGCGCTCGCGCTTGCCGCGGTGCTCGCCATGTCGGCGAGCGCGATGTGGTCGTGGAACGCCGAGATCGCAGGCCGCGCCTCCTGATCGGATCGCGCAGCCCTTTCCTTCCTTCCGTTTCGAACCCGGAGTAATCCCATGTCCCTTCTCGAAGCCCGCAAAACCTACAAGCCCTTTGAATATCCTTGGGCCTATGACTTCTGGAAGCGCCAGCAACAGGTGCACTGGCTGCCCGAAGAGGTGCCGCTGGGCGAGGATTGCCGCGACTGGGCGCAGAAGCTGACCGAGCATGAACGCAACCTGCTGACGCAGATTTTCCGCTTCTTCACCCAAGCCGATGTCGAGGTGCAGGATTGCTACCATGAGAAATACGGCCGGGTGTTCAAGCCTACCGAAGTAAAGATGATGCTCGCCGCCTTTTCGAACATGGAGACGATCCATATCGCGGCCTACAGCCATCTGCTCGACACGATCGGCATGCCCGAAAGCGAATATGGCGCATTCCTTGAATATTCCGAACTGAAGGACAAGCACGACTATCTTCAGAAATTCGGTGTCGATTCGGACGAGGACATCGCTCGCACGCTTGCGATGTTCGGCGGCTTTACCGAAGGCGTTCAGCTGTTCGCGAGCTTCGCCATGCTGATGAACTTCCCGCGCTTCAACAAGATGAAGGGCATGGGACAGATTGTCAGCTGGTCTGTGCGCGACGAAAGCCTGCACTGCGAAGGCATCACCAACCTGTTCCACGCATTCGTGAAAGAGCGCGACTGCCTGACCAAATCGGTGAAGGAAGACATTCTGGATCAGTGCAGCACGACGATCCGGCTGGAAGATGCGTTTATCGACCTCGCCTTCGAAATGGGACCGGTGAACGGCATGACGCCGAAGGATATCAAGAAATATATCCGCTACATCGCTGACTGGCGGCTGCAACAGCTTGGCCTGAAACCGATGTACCTGATCGACGAACACCCGCTGCCCTGGCTCACGCCGCTGCTCAACGGCGTCGAGCATGCCAATTTCTTTGAAACGCGCGCGACCGAATATTCGAAAGGAGCGACGCGCGGAAACTGGAACGAGGTCTGGGACAGTTTCGACAAGCGCCAGAAAGCCAAGGCGGGCAATGACGATGCCGCCGAGGAAGACGGCAGCGCGGACATGTTCTCCAGCGGGACGCAAGCGGCGGAGTAAATGCGCGGGGCGGTGAAGCGGATTTGACCGACGTCAAACCCCGCTGCCGCCCCGGCTGCTATCGACGCCGCCATGAGCGAAACCCTTTTCACCATGGTGGGCGGCGCGGACGCGGTTCGCGATCTTTCAAATCGATTTTACGCGCGGATCGATCGCGAACCCAAATATCGCGAATTACGGGCGCTGCACGGGCGGGACCTGGCCGCGATCGCCGACAGCCTGAGCGGGTTTCTGACCGGGTGGCTTGGCGGACCGCGCGACTGGTTCGAAAGCGGCAGGGGCTGCATTTTTTCGTTGCACCGGTCCATCCCCATCGATGAAGAAACCGCAGGCCAATGGGTCGATGCGATGCAACGCACGCTGGCGGAGACGTCCGGGATACCCGATTCGCTATCCACGCGGATGGTGGAGACATTGGACCGGATGGCGCGTGCGATGGCGAAAGCATCCTCCGATCCGGCAGGATAACGCCGCCAAACCCCCTCCATCAGGCCGCAATTCGTCGCAGCTTGGGCACGTCCCGCCCCGCCCTACGCGCGCGAGCGCAAGCCGCCCCCATCGGATCGCAACCCGGTCGGCATTCCGCCCGTTCTTGGCCCCGGTTCTTCAACGATCAGTAGGAGCGTACCCATGTCGAAGACCGTTATTGCTTTTGCCGCGGCTGGTGCCGTGCTGGCCGCGACGCCCGTGATGGCGGGCGAACACCTGACCCGTGCAAATCTGTTCACCGACAGCAATTCGCACTATCTCGATTACAAGACGTCGCTGTCCGAAGCGCGTCGCGAACTTCGCAGCGATCTTGCCCGTGCCCATGACGAACAGGACCGCATCGACGCGAAGAGCGAATATGACCGTGAAGTCGCCGATGCGAAGCATGATTTCCGAAAGGAAATGGCCGAACGCGGATTCTATGTCGCGCCGAATGACCTTCGCGAAGGCCATGTGACCGTTGAGGAAATGGCGGCGCGTTAAAGGTTTGGCGATTACGGGCCGCCGGTCGATTATCGGTGGCCCGCTATCCTTTTCATCAGTCGAGAAACAGATAGCTGGGATCGAATTCGGCAAAGTCGGCCAGTCGGTCGAGGTCATGAATAATCACGCGCCTGTCACGAAAGTCGAGCAGACCGTCGGTACGAAGCTGGCGCAGCATCCTGTTGGTATGGACCGGCGTAAGCCCGGTGGCGTCGGCAAGGTCGATCTGCGTGATCGGCAAATCGAATCCGTTTCGATCAGCCATGCCAATGCGTTCAAGCCGGGCACGAAGTTCGCACATCAGATGTGCGATCCGTTTCGCGGCGGTCCGCACGCCGATCGACACCAGCCATTCGCGATTGATGGCGGCATCGATCAAGGTGCTGCGCCATAGCAGTTCGGTCAGATTTGGCGAAACCGTGGTGAGTTCGCGGATCGCCTGATGCGGGAAAAGCGCGATCTCAACATCCGTTGTCGCCGCGACCGAATGTTCCAGCCGTTTGAGCGGGTAGCTGTGCAGATCGACGAAATCGCCGGGAATGTGCAGCGCGAGGATTTGCCGTCGCCCGTCTTCGGTATCCTTGTAGCGGTGCACAAACCCCTTGGTGAGCAAGGTACACTGGGTGAGCGGCATATTTTCACGCACGATCACCTGCCGCGCGGCGACACGCCGTTTATGCGCAACGGCGTTGTTCAAAGCCTTGCGTTCGGCATCTGTCAGCCGCGGTCGCTGATGCGTCATCAGGAAAAGTTCTGTGGTCATGCTCCCCTCTGTGCCCCGCGAACGCCCGGAACACCCGGCCCCGCGCGACGTTTTAACCCCGATACCTGTCGGAGAACAACATGGCGCCCCATAAGCCCCATGACAAACCGGTAAAGGCGGTGGCGGAGTCGGGCGAAGTATTGCTCGACGGGCCGCAAGGCGTGGCCCTTTCGCTGACCCCCGATGCTGCTCGCAAAACCGCCGAAGCGTTGAATCGTGCGGCGGACGAGGCCGACCAGCACCCCAAATGTTGACGAAAGCGCCCCCATTGCCCGGATTTGTGAAAATATTGCTGTCCTACATGTAACCCATATGGTTATATTCTGGTCGTTTCGGCAACGAAGGGATCGGATATGGGTATCGACGAACTGATCGATGAGGTTATCGAGCGCGAAGGCGGCTATATCGACCATCCTGCGGACACCGGCGGCGCGACCCGGTGGGGAATCACGCAGGCAACCGCACGGGCACAGGGATATCTTGGCGATATGCGCACATTGCCGCGTGAAGAGGCGACGGCGATCTATCGCCGGCTTTATTGGCTGAGACCAGGGTTCGACCGCGTGGCGGCACGCGCACCCGATCTGGCTGCGGAACTGTTCGATACCGGCGTCAATATGGGACCGGCCACCGCGACCGGATTTCTTCAACGCGCGCTCAACGCACTTAATCGCGGACAACGCGATTACCCTGACCTCAGCGTCGATTCTCGGATCGGCCCGGTGACGATCGCCGCGCTCGATGCGTTTCTGGCGACGCGCGGCCAGGCGGGGGAAGCGGTGCTGGTAAAGGCCGCCGATGCATTGCAGGGCGAACGCTATCTTGCCTTGGCCGAGCGTCGTCCCGCGAACGAAGCGTTTCTGTACGGCTGGCTGGCCAACCGGATCGGTTAAGGAGAAGCATATGGGCATCCTTGAAGGAATCATCGCGCCGGTTGCCGGATTGATCGACAAGGTCATTCCCGACCCAGAGGCAAGGGCGCAGGCGAAACTGAAACTGATCGAGCTTCAGAACAGTCAGGAACTTGAGCAGGTAAAGGCGCAGCTTTCAGCGATCGTCGCGGAAGCGCAATCGGCCGATCCGTGGACCAGCCGGGCGCGGCCCAGCTTTCTGTACGTCATGTACGCGCTTTTCCTGTGGGCGATACCGATGGGCCTGATCGGCGCGTTCGATCCGGCGCTGGCAAAGGGGATTGAAGAGGGCATGACCGGATATCTGGCGGCGTTGCCCGAACCGCTCTACACGCTCTTCGGCACCGGCTATCTCGGCTATACCGCCGCGCGCCAGTTCGGAAAGATGAAAGGGTCGGACAAATAAAGGGTCAGCGAAGCGCGACCACCGCGAACAATGCCCAAAACCCCAGCCCGACCGGTAGCGCATACAACAGGCCGCGCAGGCCATCGGCATCGCGTTTGCGGGCTTCGGCCTCCGCTTCAACGATTTCGGCCATATCGCCATAGGTCGGCCGCGCTTCGGGATCGCCCCTGTTCATCCAGTGATAGGACATGGTGTCTCTCCAACCGGCGGGCGCAAACCCGCCTGTTTCCATTTTAGAAGATTCGACGCAGCGCCGGTCGGGATTTGCGCGCGGCGATGGTTCGCCCCATATCCGCGCGCATGACCGACAAGAAAATTGCGTGGCACGGCACGACCATTCTTTCCGTGCGCAAATCGGGCAAGGTGGTGATCGCGGGAGACGGCCAGGTTACGGCCGGCCAGACGATCATGAAGCCCAATGCCAGAAAGGTCCGTCCGCTGGGCGATGGCAAGGTGATCGCCGGTTTCGCCGGTGCGACCGCCGATGCCTTTACCCTGTTCGAACGGCTGGAGGCGAAGCTGGAACGCTATTCGGGACAGTTGCTGCGTGCAGCGGTCGAACTGGCAAAGGATTGGCGCACCGATAAATATCTGCGCAATCTGGAGGCAATGCTGATCGTCGCGGACAAGGACATAACATTGGTCGTCACTGGAAATGGCGACGTGCTGGAACCCGAAGCGGGCATTGCGGCGATCGGTTCGGGCGGCAATTACGCGCTGGCCGCCGCGCGCGCGCTGGTCGATTACGAAAAAGATGCGGAGACGATTTGCCGCCGCGCGATGAAGATCGCGGCGGATGTGTGCGTCTATACCAACGATCAGCTCACCATCGAAACGCTGGACAGTGATAGCTGACGCGCCGCCGGGGGCGGTGGATCGCCGGACACTGGTCGGCGTTGTGGGGGCTTCGCTGCTGGCGGGGTGCGCAGCGACCGGTGCGACGAACCGTCCATTGGCGGGAGGTTCGGCCTGTCTGCCGCCGGTCCGGGCGCGGGAAGACCGGCTGATCCGGCAGGTGGTCGGGCTGCGCCCTTTCCGCCCGTCCGGCTTCGTCGTTCGCGAAGCGTCGTTCGGCGACAAGCGGCTGGTGCATAATTACGGCCATGGCGGCGCGGGGATTACGCTGAGTTGGGGGTCATCGCGGCTCGCCACCAATATCGGGCTTCCCGGCCATCGCGGCGCGGTCGCGGTGATCGGCGCGGGCGTCATGGGGCTAACCACCGCGCGGCTGGTTCAGGAAGCGGGCTATCCGGTCACGCTTTATGCCAAGGCGCTGCCGCCCGAAACCACCTCCAACATCGCGGGCGGGCAATGGTATCCCTCGCTTTTGTACCGCAGGTCCCGGCTGACCCCGGCCTTCACCGCGCAGTTGAAGGCGGCCGCCGCTTACGCCTATCAGCGGTTTCAGATCATGGTGGGCGATGACTATGGCGTTCGCTGGATGACCAATTACCAGCTTTCGGATTCGCCCCCGTCGGAAAGCGCGAAGGACGAGCTGCTCGCGTCGATGCTCCCGGAGAACCGCGCCCTGCCCGCCGGCGCTATGGGGTTCGGCAGTCCCTATGTCAGCCAATGGTCGGGGATGCTGATCGAACCGCCGCGTTTTCTGCGCGCGATGCTGCGCGATATTCGCGTCGCGGGCGGCGAGGTGGAAATACGCGACTTCGCCGATCCTTCGCAAATTGCCGACCTGCCTGAACGGCTTATCTTCAACTGCACCGGCCTTGGCGCGCGCGACCTGTTCGGCGATACCGAGCTTCAGCCGATGCGCGGCCAGCTTGCCGTGCTGATGCCGCAGCCGGAAGTCGATTACGCCTATGAGACGGCAGGCGGCGCGTACATGTTTTCGCGCAGCGACGGCGTCCTGCTGGGCGGGACGGCGGATCTTGGCGACTGGTCGCTCGATCCCGATCCCGAAACCACCCGGCGGCTGATCCGCCTGCATGCGGGAATAGCGAACGCCATGCGCTGCGCTTGATCGCGACCGGCATGGTTCCGATATGCCGGGCCACGCCCGAACACCCCTTCCCCATCTTTTCCCTTTTCTTGAGACTGGAATGAACGACACACTTACCCCAAAGGCGATCGTCGCCGCGCTCGATCATCACATTATCGGTCAAAAGGATGCCAAGCGCGCCGTTGCGGTGGCGCTGCGCAACCGCTGGCGGCGGCAAAAGCTGCCCGCCGATCTGCGCGATGAAGTGACGCCGAAGAACATCCTGATGATCGGCCCAACCGGCTGCGGCAAAACCGAAATTTCGCGGCGCCTCGCCAAGCTGGCCGACGCGCCGTTTGTGAAGGTGGAAGCGACCAAATTCACCGAAGTCGGCTATGTCGGCCGCGACGTCGAACAGATCGCCCGCGACCTTGTCGAGGAAGCGATCCGGCTGGAAAAGGAACGACGCCGCCACGCCGTGCAGGAAAAGGCCGAGCAGGCGGCGTTCGACCGGTTGCTCGACGCGCTGACCGGCAAGGATTCGAGCACGGCGACGCGCGAAAGCTTTCGCAAAAGGATCGAGGAAGGGCATCTCGACGATACCGAAATCGAGATCGAAATGGAGGCGCAGTCCCAAATGCCCTTCGAAATTCCCGGCGGCGCGAATGTCGGGATGATCAATCTGTCGGATATGATGGGCAAGGCGTTCGGCGGCGGCCAGATGAAGCGCCGCAAGATGACCGTGCACAACGCCTTCGACAAGCTGGTCGAAGAGGAGGTCGAAAAGCGGCTGGACCAGGAAGAGGTCAGCCGGGTGGCGCTTCAGGACGCCGAAGCCAATGGCATCGTGTTCCTGGATGAGATCGACAAGATCGCCGTCAGTGAATCGCGCAGCGCCTCGGTCAGTCGCGAAGGCGTTCAGCGCGACCTGCTTCCCCTGATCGAGGGAACAACGGTCGCCACCAAATACGGCCCGATGAAAACAGACCATATCCTGTTCATCGCCAGCGGCGCGTTCCATGTGTCCAAGCCCAGCGACCTGCTTCCCGAACTGCAGGGCCGCCTGCCCATCCGGGTCGAGTTGCAGGCGCTGACGCAGGACGATTTCGTGTCGATCCTGACCGACACCCGTGCCTCATTGCCCGAACAGTATAAGGCGCTGATCGGCACCGAAGGCGTGACGCTGAACTTTACCGAAGACGGCATCAAGGCGGTGGCGCGCATCGCCGCCGAGGTAAATTCCGAGATCGAGAATATCGGCGCGCGCCGCCTGCAAACGGTGATGGAAAAGCTGCTTGAGGAAGTGAGCTTCGATGCCGAGGAACGCGGCGAAACCACGCTCACCATCGATGCATCCTATGTCGAGCAGCAACTCGACAGCATCGCGCGCGACACCGACCTGAGCCGCTACGTTCTGTAGCGGTTCATTCGGCCGGCTGTGCGCGGGTGTATTCTGCGAACCGCCCCAGCGTGCAAAAGCCGCTGGGGCCGCCGATGCGCGACACCCATTTGACCCGGTCGCCCTTGCAATAGCGCCCGGCGAATGGATAGCTGATCAGGATATCGTCGCTGCGCGGGGTGATGCAGGCGGGCGAGATTTCACTGACGTAAATCCTGTGTCCAAGCGTCGATCGATACACGATCCCGCCGCGCACGGTTTCGCTGTATTGCACGCGATCGGGATCGATGCATTGCAGCGTGTCGGTGGGTTCATACCCAGTCAGCAGCTGAGTCAGACGATCCGGCCCCGGCTTTTCCGCCGGGGGTGAAGATGCAGCCGCACAGCCCGACAGCGCGGCGGCGGCAAGTGGA
This sequence comes from Stakelama flava, assembly GCF_019351405.1. Lineage (GTDB taxonomy): Bacteria > Pseudomonadota > Alphaproteobacteria > Sphingomonadales > Sphingomonadaceae > Sphingomonas > Sphingomonas flava_A. The sequence goes on along the minus strand of NZ_JAHWZX010000012.1, from coordinate 72,924 downwards.
ATTAAGATGATGCGCGTCATACACGGCCTCCCGATCGGGCGCGGGCGACTCGCGCCTATCCCGTGAAATTATCCTTTGCCGCACGCCGTTCCGCAAGCTGCTGCGCCGATGTAGCGCGCAAAAAGGGATTGGTCGCCTTTTCCAGGCCAATAACGGTGGGGACCGTCGCTTCCCCGTTGGCGCGGCGGGTGTTCACGTCGATCATCCGCTGCTTCACAGCCAGATTTTCCGGTTCGATGACCATCGCGAAACGGCCGTTCGCCTGCGTATATTCGTGCGCACAATATACCTGCGTTTCGTCAGGCAGGTCGCCCAGCCGCTGCATATTGGCGAACATCTGCTCCGCCGATCCTTCGAACAATCTGCCGCAACCCATCGCGAACAGAACGTCGCCGACGAAAATCATGTGATCCCCGGCGAGATGATAGACGATGTGCCCCGAGGTATGCGCGGGCATTTCCAGAACCGAGGCGCTGTGATCGCCCAGCGTTACCGTATCGCCTTCGCCCACCAGACGATCGGCGGTGGGAATCCGCTCCGCCTCCGCCGCCGGTGCGATGACGGTGCATCCGCTCGCCGCCTTGATCGCTTCGTTGCCGCCGGTGTGATCGGGATGCCAGTGCGTGTTCCAGATCGCCGTGATTCTCCAGCCACGCGCCTTCACCTCTTCCAGCACCGGATCGGCGAGCGCGGGGTCGATCACGACCGTCTCATCCGCCGCCGGATCATGGATCAGCCAGATGTAATTGTCGGCAAGCACCGGCAGGCCGACAATCTGAAGCACGACCGACATCGCCTACCACTCCCCACTATTAGGCATGGAGGCCCAGGGTTCCTGCGGCTCCAGATGCCCGTCCTGAAGCAGTTCGATCGAGATGTTGTCGGGCGTGCGCACGAACGCCATATGCCCGTCGCGCGGCGGCCGGTTGATGATGACCCCTGCATCCATCAGCCGCCGGCAGCTTTCATAGATATCGTCGACCTGAAAGGCGAGATGGCCGAAATTGCGCCCGCCCGAATATTCCTCCGGGTCCCAGTTATGGGTGAGTTCGACCTCTGCGATGCCCTCCTGCCCCGGCGCGGCGAGGAAGATCAGCGTGAAGCGCCCTTTCTCCACCTCGGCACGGCGCACTTCCTCCAGCCCCAGCAGGTTGAAGAACGCAATCGTCGCGTCGGGATCGGTTACGCGCAGCATGGTGTGCAGATATTTCATCGTCGGCAGGCCCCTTCTGTTCGTCCGCCAGATAGGGGTGCGACCGCGCGGTTGAAAGGGCCGGGTCAGGCTACCGCAGCGCAGACATCCGCTACCGCGCGAAACAGCAATGCGATATCGCGTTCGCGTGAAAGCCGGTGGTCGCCGTCCTTGACCAGCCACAATTGCACATCCTGGCTGTCGAGCAAGTCGGTGAGCCGGGCCGTGCGTTCCCATGGCACTTCCTTGTCGCGCTGCCCCTGCAACAGGCGCACCGGGCAGGATATCGCGATCCGGCCAAACGTCATCCGGTTCGCTTCGCCCGACGACCAGAATTTGCGTGTCGTGACCATTACTGAATCGTCATATGCGGAAGGTTCTTCCAACCGCCCTTCGGTCAGGATCGTCATTTTCTGGTCGGGCGTGAACCCCCAGTCGGTGAAATCGGGCGCGGGCGCGATACCGACCAGTCCGACGACGCGATCGGGCCGCTGACGCGCGGCGAGCAGCATCAGCCACCCGCCCATCGACGACCCCACCAGCACCACCGGCCCTTCAGCCAGTTCATCGATCACGCTGAGCACATCGGCCAGCCAGTCGGCGAGTGAGCGATCCTCGAACGCCCCCTCGCTCTTCCCGCATCCCGAATAGTCGAAACGGATATAGCCGCGCCCCTGTTCGCGCGCCCAGTCTTCCAGCGCTGTCGCCTTCGTTCCCTCCATGTCGGAGGCATAGCCGGGCAGGAAAATGACGGTGGGTCCAGCGCCATCGGTCCTGTGAAAGGCAAGCCGCGGCGCATTGTCGGGATCGATCGTATCGGGTTCGGTCATGCGCGCGATGCTATCGCCGCGAACGCATGACCGAAAGCCTATTCGGCGAGGAACGCGTCGAGCGCCTTTGCAAAGGCTTGTGGCCGGTCGAGCATGATGAAGTGCCCGCTATCGGCAACCGGAACATAAGTGACATGGGGCGCATCGGCATATTGCGCGCGATAGAATGGATCGGCCCGTTCGGCTGGCATCCGATCGCTGGTCGGATAGACGAGCGTGATCGGCGTCGTCACCTTTGCCATATCGGGGCGCAGATCGGTCGTAACGTCCTCGTACATCGCCTGCGCCGACACGCGCTGATCGGACGCGGCCATCCAGCCTGCAACCTTTGCCTGCGCTTGCGGTGTCACTGCCATCGTCGCGGCGACCTGTTTAGCCGACGCGGCATCGGCGGTCTGCACCTTCATCTGGTCGCGCATCTGCGCCGCCATCGGTTTCAACGTCTCGACCGTCGCGCCGGGCATGATGATCGGCCCGACAAAGGGCAGCGCGTCGACGATCATCACGCGCCCGGCATCGCCCGGATGCGCCTTTGCCAGCATCAGCGTGACGAGGCCGCCCATCGAATGGCCGACGATCGCGGCATGCTCGATCTTTTTGTCGGCGATATATCGATCGAGGTCGGCAACGATGCCGTCCAATATACCGGGCTGCAAATTACCCCTGGGGTCATCCCCGGCAAAGCCGTTGACCTGCACCAGATAGACGCGGTGACCGGAGGCAAGGTGCGGCGCAACGCCGTCCCATACGCCGCGCGGGCTCGACAGGCCGGGGATCAGGATCACCGGATCGCCGCTGCCCATCGCCTGTACCGAGATATGATCCATCTGCGTTGTGGCGGACGCTTCCTGCCCCGCCGACCGGGCAAATGCCGGACCGGCGGCGGCGCCGAGGACGAGGGCGGTGGCAAACAGGGCTTGTTTCAACATGGTCATGGTTCCTTTCAACGGATCGCGCTGGTGACGAGGTGCGCACGGATGCCGGGCAGCGACAGGTCGAATTCGAAATGATTGGCGGCCTTTGCATCCGGCGCGGGCGCGACGGTTTGTATGTCGCGCTGGTGTGCAGCGCTCATCAGCATGACGATAACAGCCGCCAGGACGGCGATACGCGGCGATTTCTGGCAACGGGTCATGGTGCCTCTTCTTCCTGTGCGGGATTGACGAACACCTGCTCAATGGCGAGGCCGAACAGGTCGGCGATCTTGAACGCGAGCGGCAGCGAGGGGTCGTAGCGTCCCTTTTCGATGGCATTTACGCTCTGGCGCGACACTTCCAGCCGGTCGGCCAGGTCCTGCTGGCTCCATTCGCGTTCGGCGCGGAGCACGCGAAGCCGGTTCTTCACGATTTCAGCTCGTTATACAGCGTGCCCAGCGCCAGTCCGGCACACCAGATAATGAATGCCCAGTAAGCCGGGACATGCGGCACCTGATCGAAACTTTCGAGGAACCCCCAGACCGAGCAGACGCTGAGCATGAATCCGGTCGCGATAAGCATCTGACGCACATGGAGCATGCGCAGATATTCGTCCTTTTCGTCCAGAATCAGCCGCCCGATCACGACGATGATGCCGATCATCGGAATGGCGGGGAGCAGCGCCACGGCCATCGCGGCGGCACCGTCGAGTGCGAAATGGCGGGTCAACCAGTTCGCCAGTATCAACGTCACGAGATACCCGATGGCGAGGCCCAGAACGCGGCGCTGATAAGTTTTATTCCCGCCGCAGGGTGCCGCCCCCCGGATGGCGCGCATCCGGCGTTTCTGAACGATCATCCAGCCGAGCGCGGCGAGCGGCACCGCATATATGGCGACCAGCCACCAGCCATGCACGTCATAGGCCTTATGGATTGCCATCCCGCCCAGCAGGCTGAAGATATATACCGTGATGGCCGGCCCGATGCGCGGCATCCGGACCTCTTCCTCGACAACCATGGCAAGCTCCCTTGTTTAAATGACAAGTGAGCTTTACGCCGATTCGCGACGAGATGTCAACCTAGCTTTCCATAACGACAAGCTATCTGTTCAAATCGTCCAGCATCCTTTTCGCCAACAGGCTGAGCGTGTCGTCGCGCGCGCCCATCACCACGATGCGGTCCCCCGGCTTCGCACTCGCCACCAGATGCGCCGCCGCGGCATCGCGGTCGGGGATGTGGCGCGCATCGATCCCCGCGGGGGCAAGGTCGGCGACGATGTCGGCGCTGGTCACGTCGCGTGTCACCGTGCCGCCCTGATAAACCGGATCGGGCAGAACCAGCATGTCGCCGCGCTTCAGCTTCTGCGCGAATATCGCGACCAGTTCGCGGCGCATGACCTTTAACGGGCCATAGCCGTGCGGCTGGAACAGCAGCAGCAGCCGTCCGGGAAATTCGTGCAGCGTATTGATCGTGGCGGCGATCTTTTCGGGGTTATGACCGAAATCGTCGATCACCGCGACGCCGTTCGCCTCCCCCACCCGTTCGAAGCGACGCCGCAACCCGGTGAATGATTCGAGCGCGGGGACGGCGCGCGGCGGCGGGATGCTGGAAGCGAGCGCTGCCCCCAGCGCGGCAAGCGCGTTTTCGACATTGTGCCGACCCGGCACCGACAGGCGGACGGTCTGGCGAAAATCCCCGGCGATATACAGGTCGAACGAAATCGCGAAGGGTTCGGGTTTCAGGTTGCGCGCGGTAAGGTTCGCGTCGCGATCGACCGCAAAGGTCAGCACCATTTCGCGATCAAGACCGGCGGCGATCGCGGCCGATTCGGGGTCGCCTGTATTGATGACGGCGGCATCGGCGCGGCCGACGAAATCGCCGAACAGCGTGCGCAGCTCCTCCATGCTCTTGTGATCGTGGCTGACATTGTTCAGCACCGCGATGGTAGGATTGTAGAGCGCGATCGACCCGTCGCTTTCATCGACTTCGCTGATAAAGGCATCGCCTTCACCGACCAGCGCGCTGGCAAAGGGCGCCTGCGAATCGGCGAAATTGGTCATCACCGCGCCGTTCATCACCGTGGGATCGCGCCCCGCCCGGTCGAATATCCAGCCGATCATGCCGGTGACGGTGGATTTGCCGCTGGTGCCCGCAACGCCGATCCGCCGCACCGAATCGTTGAACAACCGGCTGAGCAATTCAGGGCGGCTCATGCGCGTCGCGCCGACTTCGCACGCCCGGACCATGTCGGGGACGCTGTCCTCCACTGCGGCGGAGGCGACGACGACCTGCTGTGCATCGCTAATTCCGCTGCCGTCTTGCGGGAACAGGCGGATGCCGCGCTTTTCCAGCGCTTCGAACTTGGCCGGAACCCGGCCCGCGTCGAGCGAGCGGTCCGACCCGGCGACCATCGCGCCGCGCCCTGCAAGAATCATGGCGAGCGGCATCATGCCCGAACCGCCAATGCCGACGAAGAAATAGGATTTTCCGGTTTCCATAACGTTCAGGCTATCGGCGGAAACGCAGGCGGGAGCAACCCGGCGCATGGCGATTCGGGCGGCCGACCGGAACCGATGAACGCAAGCGAACGGGAATACGCTTCTGCCCCCTCCACCCAAACGCTTCTCGACTTCGCGCAGCGCGAACGGCAGATGGGGTTGCGCGTTCATGTATGGACGGACTGGGGAAAGGCGAACGATGCGAATTGGCGTGGTGGCACCGGCAAAGCCGATCGACGAACAGGCGGCGGCGGCGACCAGTGCGCTTGCCGCGATCGCTTTCCCAAGCGTCGACCTGACGTTCCACAAGCAATGTTTCGCGGTGAGCGGCCATTTCGCAGGGCCGGACGATATGCGCGCGGCGGCGTTCCTCGACTATGCCAACGATCCGGCGTTCGACGCGATCTGGTTCGCGCGCGGCGGATACGGGTCGAACCGTATCCTGTCGCGCGTCATGCCCGAATTGAACGCAGCGGCGCGGGACAAGATGTATGTCGGCTATTCCGACATGGGGTTCATGCTGGGCGCGCTGTATGCGCGGCGGATCGGGCGGCCGGTGCACGGGCCGATGCCGATCGAGATCGGGCGCAAAGACCAGGGCGTGTGCGTCGCGCGATCGCTCGACTGGATGGTCAATCGGGACCGGGCCGTATTGGAGCCGAATATCGGCGGCCAGCCGGTGGTGGCGATGAATCTGGCGATCCTCACATCAATGATCGGCACGCCGTGGCTGCCCGACCTTGCCGACCATGTGCTGATGATCGAGGAGGTTTCAGAGCCGCTCTATCGCATCGACCGGATGCTGTTCACGCTTGCCAACTCGACGCAGTTAAAGGGGCTGGCGGGCATAAGGCTGGGCCAGATCGTCGATGTGCAGGAAAACGAGCCGCCGTTCGACGAAACGCCGGAGGAAATGATCACGCGCTGGTGCGGCGATATGGGCGTGCCCTATCTGGGCCGCGCCGAGATCGGACACAGCGCCGACAACCGCATCGTCCCGTTCGGGCTGGTAGCGGGGTGAGCGGCGCGGGTTAGTTTGCGGGCGACGGGCGTGGAAGTTTCGGAAGTTTAGGACACGCCCCCCTCCCTTAGCCTCCCCGCACCGCCCGATCGGGCGGGTGACGGAAGAGCACGTGCGGGTCATGACGAAGAGGATGGCGAAACGGGGGCGTGTAGGACCGGGCGGCTCTCCGCGCCGACCACCCACCCGATACCATAATCCGCATTACCGTCATCCCCGCGAAAGCGGGGATCCAGCTATTCGAGCGTTTGCGAGCCACTGGATTCCCGCTTTCGCGGGAATGACGGATAGGCGACGCGTCGAACCGAAAGCAGGCTTTCTTATAGCGCCTCCGTTGCGGACCTTCGATGTATTGCACGGCTAGCCAAAAGCGGACGTTCGCCTAGCTCTCCCCAGCCCAATCGGGGTGCTGCCAATCTTTGCCCACATATGCGCCCCAAGCACGGAGTATGGAGCGAGCAGCGCTCGGAGTATTTGCAACTTGCTTGTCTCTGCTCAGGACACCTTCAAAGAAGGTGCCCACAGCGGCTACCTGCAGATCGATGGCATCGTTCACGCGCTTATCGACTTTCTTGCCACGGCCTGCGCCTTCACCAATCCATGCGAGCGTATGGATAAGAACGCATAGCGAGTAGCGGAAGCCGAACATGCTCATCGCATCTTTGACCTTCATGGGCTTCGAACCTTGCTTCTGCTGGTTGTCGATCATGAAGTTTCGGGTGCTCTCCAGCAGCAGGTCAATCGCCTTGCGCCTCGTCGCATCAGAGACCGTCTGCTGCATTGCAATCGCCCGCCGTTCCTCTCGCGTGAAGACCCCGGCTGCGCTCACCAGCGCATCCTCCCAATCAACGACTTCGTTATGCAGGCGTTCGATCATCGTGCTTGCATAAGCCTCTGCCTCCTTGATCGTTGGCCTAAGATGCTCCGGCGGCGGAATACGCCTCAGGTCAGCCGCAAGTTGCCCCAGCCTTACACTCTCGCCGTAGTCTATCAGCATTATCGCATCGTCCTTGCTTCGAATCTGGTCGTCGAGAATGTCGCCAACAGGCCGCAATGCGAAAACTTGGTTTGGGAACTTGGCCGCAATCGACAACGACTCCCTCGAGGTCGTCAGCGCGTTCTTCTTCTGCATCTCAATGATCGTCCAATCAGAGAACGCGACCGCATGATTCCGGTCCATCGCCAGAAATTCTTCCATCGCTGGCGCTCGCATTAGGTTTTTGTCGAAGACGATAGTGATCATGTTTTCGAAGTGATGCTGGACGCCCAAAATAACAATGCAAGGACTTTGAGGTGATTGCGCTCTGGCCTAGCTTCCGTCAGCGGCGCAATGCGCTTTTCACCCCAATTAAGCCCCAAAACCAGACAAACCGTTTCCCGCCAAATTCGGTCACTCATGCCGCGCGACTATCTTCGCGATAGCGGCCACTTCTTTCCTGCGATAATGATCCGCGTGTCACTTTCCTTCATCACCATAAAGGGCAGTGAATGCCGGGAATGAATCGGCAGGACGGATCGGTGAAGGAACGGGCGGGATGAAGATTGCGGGGGCGATCGGCGCAATTTTGCTCGCGCTTGGCTATGCCGCGATCTGGGTTTTCGCGCCGCTCGATCACGCCCTGCTCGCGCGGTTGTGGTTTCTGCCTGGCATCGGGGTGCTGGGCGCGACGATCGCCAATACGTCGGGGACCGGCGGGGGTGTGGTGTTTGTGCCGGTGTTCAACGCGCTGCGCGATACCGGCGTCATGGCGCTCGACAGGACGCAGGTCGTCGCGGCATCGTTCCTGATCCAGTGTTTCGGGATGAGCATGGGGGCGATTCGCTGGTCGGCGGGGCTGCACCGCCAGCCGGTCGCGACGCGCGACGTATCGCTTGCCGATTTCTGGCGCGTGGTTGGCGTGGTGCTGGCGGGATCGCTGCCGGTGATGCTGGTGACGCAGCGGGTCGCGGCGTTCGATCCGCATGACGTGCTGCTGGCCTTCAAGGCGTTTTCGCTTAGCCTGGGCGCGGGCGTGGTCGCGACGACATGGACGGTCAACCGCACCCGGCCCGCTTTGCGCACGGTGACACGCGGCGACTTCTTCATGCTCGCAGCGATCGGGCTGGTCGGCGGGTTCGTCACCGCCCTGTTTTCGGTCGGCGTGGGCGAGCTGGTCGCGCTGTACCTTTTCATCCGCCATTATCCGGTGGTGCTGTGCGCCGGTGCGGCGGTGGTGATTTCCAGCCTGTCGTGCCTTGCCGGTGCGCCGTTCCACATCGCGAACGGCACGGTGATGTGGGAGGTGGTCGCGCTAGCCGCGCCCGGCGCGCTGATCGGCGGCTATCTTGCCCGCCCGCTGGCGCTATGGCTGGGGGCGGCGCGGCTGAAGACGATCGACGGATGCTGGATCGTTGCATCAAGCCTGTATCTCATCGCGCTCAACGTTTGAGGACTCGCGCTTTTGCGCCCCCTTGCCTATCTCCCCATCGCGGCGGCATAAGCCGCGACCTGTTCCCGCAACGCTAACTGGTGAAACGCTACCCCATGTCCGAGATGTTCAAGATCACGCTGCCCGACGGTTCCGTCCGACAGGTTGCGGCGGGGACTACCCCCGCGGACGTCGCGGCCGCGATCGGGCCGGGGCTGGCCAAGGCGGCGATCGCGGCGCGGGTGGATGGCGAATTGCGCGACATCATGCGCCCGTTCGAAGGCGATACCGAACTGGCGCTGGTGACCTCGCGCGATGAGGCTGACGCGCTGGAACTGGCGCGGCACGATTATGCGCATGTCCTGGCCGAGGCGGTGCAGGCGCTGTGGCCCGGCACGCAGATCACGTTCGGCCCGTCAACCGAGGACGGCTTTTACTATGATGTGAAGGCGCCCGAGGATCGCGCGCCCTTCTCGATGGACGACCTGCCCGCGATCGAAGAGAAAATGCGCGAGATCATCCGCGCCGACAAGCCGCTGCGCCGCGAAGTATGGAGCCGCGAGGACCTGATCGCCAAGTGGAACGCCGATGGCGAGACGTTCAAGGCCGAATGGGCCGCCGAACTGCCCGAGGGTGAGGAACTGACCGTGTACTGGTCGGGCGAGGACTGGCTAGACATGTGCCGGGGGCCGCATCTTGCCTCCACCGGCAAGCTCGATCCTCAGGCGTTCAAGCTGATGCGCGTCGCCGGGGCCTATTGGCGCGGCGATCAGAATAATGCGCAGCTGACGCGGATTTACGGCACCGGCTGGCTGAGCAAGAAGCAGCTCGACGCGCATCTGCACAGGCTGGAGGAAGCGGCCAAGCGCGACCATCGCAAGCTGGGCGCGGAGATGGACCTGTTCCACCTTCAGGCCGAAGCGCACGGGTCGGTATTCTGGCACCCCAAGGGCTATGTTATCTGGCGCGCGCTTGAGGCATATATGCGCCGCGCGATCGATGCGGCGGGCTATGCCGAGATTAAGACGCCACAGGTGATGGACGCGCGCCAATGGGAGCAGTCGGGCCATTGGGGCAAATATCGCGAAAATATGTTCGTGATCCCCGACGAGGTTCCCAATACCGAGGATGACCGGCCGATCGTGTCGGACGAAGCCGACTGGATGGCGCTGAAACCGATGAACTGCCCGGCGCATGTGCTGGTGTTCAAACAGGGCATCAAATCGTACCGCGACCTGCCGCTGCGCCTGTATGAAAACGGCTGCTGCCACCGCAACGAGCCGCATGGCGCGCTGCACGGCCTGATGCGCGTTCGCCAGTTCACGCAGGACGATGCGCATATTTTCTGCCGCGAAGATCAGATCGTCGATGAAGTGCGCAGCTTTTGCGAACTCGCCGACCGGGTCTATCGCGATTTCGGGTTCACCTATGCGATCAAGCTGGCGCTGCGCCCCGAAAAGCGCTTCGGGTCGGATACCGACTGGGACAAAGCAGAGGAAGAGCTTCGCAACGCGGTGAAGGAAGCGGGCCTCGCCACCCCGGAATATGGCTGGGAAGAACTTCCCGGCGAAGGGGCCTTTTATGCGCCCAAGCTGGAATGGCACCTGACCGACGCGATCGGGCGGACCTGGCAGGTCGGCACGATCCAGTCGGACCGCGTGCTGCCCGAACGGCTCGACGCAAGCTATACTGCGGCGGATGGCGAGCGGCACCGTCCCGTCATGCTGCACCGCGCGATTTTCGGCAGCTATGAACGCTTTATCGGCATATTGATCGAACATTTCGCAGGGAAATTGCCGCAATGGCTTGCCCCCGTTCAGGCGGTGGTCGCGACAATCGTGTCCGATGCGGATGAGTATGCGCGAGAGGTCGCGGCCAAATTGCGCGACGCCGGCATCCGGGTGGAGGTCGATCTTCGCAACGAGAAGATCAACTACAAGGTGCGCGAACATTCGGTCGCAAAGGTCCCCAACCTGCTGGTCGTGGGCAAGCGCGAGGCGGAGGAAGGCACGGTGGCCCTGCGCACGCTGGGCGAAGGCGCGAAGCAGCAGGTGATCGCACTGGACGAGCTGCTGGCGCGTCTTGCGGATGCGGCAAAGGCACCCGATATATCGTAAATACGGGCAACCGGGCGGTTCTGTCGCCCGGACGTTCGTGCGGGCTCTACCGAAATCCCGCGCAATGCGTTATACCTGCCCGCAAAGCATTTTGAAATTGCTACAGGAGAAAGCAAAATACGTCCTCCCATGAACCGACGCTCGATGTCGCCGCCGCCGATGAACGGGCCGCGCTACAACGAGTTCATTCAATCGCCCAAGGTTCGCGTGATCGACCATGAGGGCGAAAATCTTGGCGTGATGTTCACGCGCGAGGCGATGGAACAGGCTGCCGAGGTGGGTCTCGATCTGGTCGAGGTATCCCCCAATGCCGACCCGCCCGTAGCCAAGTTTCTGGATGTCGGAAAGTATAAGTACGAAGCCCAGAAAAAGGCCAATCAGGCGCGCAAGACGCAAAAGACGCAGGACATCAAAGAAATCAAGATGCGTCCGAATATCGACGATCATGATTACAACACCAAGATGAAGAACGTTCACAAGTTCATCGGCGACGGTGACAAGGTGAAGGTTACCCTGCGCTTTCGCGGTCGCGAATTGAGCCATGGCGAAATCGGGATGGCGCTGCTGAGGCGCGTGGCGGAAGACACAGCCGAAGAGGCGAAGGTCGAATCCTATCCGCGCATGGAAGGCCGCCAGATGCTGATGGTGCTGTCCCCCAAATAAGCGCCCCCCGCCTTTGCAGGCAACGAAAAGCCTCCCCGGTTTCGATGCCGGGGAGGCTTTTGGTTTCGAAGGGAGAAAGCCCGGAGCCGCCACTCCCGGCGGCGCATATCTGGGTGCGGTGAACGGTATCAGCCGATCAGATTGGCGATCGCGCGAATCTGGTCATCGGTCACCGGCGCACCGCTGGCATCGTGAAGCTGGCCGTCGTCGTTCTGATTCGCGTCGGGATCTGCCGCATCGGCGGCGGGATGATGCGCATGGCCCGGCGTGCCGGTCGCGACGGTAAGCGCGGTCCAGATAACCCCGGCGGCCCATAAGAGCGCCCACCAGCGGCTGCGGAAAATACGCGAAGGACGCATCGGGATCATGCCCTGATTATCGGGCGAAGCGGTAAACAGGACATGAAGCCGTGTAATTAGAGCAGAACCCATGGCGTTATCGTGATCGCGAGCCGACGAAGGCGCGCGCAATCCAGCTATGCGCGTATAAACCGATGGTCGCTGGATCGCCGCGTCGCTGCGCTTCTCGCGATGACGCCATAGTCAGTCATGCTGACTGCACCTTGGCATGACGCCCCCGGATCGCGCTCATCGGTCGGCAGGCGGTTCCCACAATTCGACCGGATTGCCTTCGGGATCGTGGATGCGCGCAAACCGGCCGGTTTCGGGGCTGTCCCATTCGGCCCGCGTTTCGATGGCGACGCCCAGTGCGGCCAGTCGCTCGCACATCCTCGCCAGGTCGGAAACCCGCAGGTTCAGCAGGAACGCTTTGTCGGCCGCGAAATAGTCGCTGTCGGCGGCGAACTGCGCGAACACCACCGGCCCGCCGCGCGTCATCCAGTACCATTCATCGCCCGCGCCGCCCGCCGGTGCGCCATCCGCGCTGCAACCAGCGCCGATGCCCAGCGTTTCGCGATACCATGTCCCCAGCGCGTCCGGATCGCGCGCACGAAAGAACAACCCTCCAATGCCCAGAACCGTCATGGCGAGTAATCCCCGACCGTTGCAGACGCTGTCTCATAGCACAAAGTTCGTTATCGTCCATCGCCCCGCTCTGCTACCGCCGGTGATGCATGATTGATTCGCTTCTCGTAAAGCTGGCGCTGATCGGCATTATCGGCATCGGCGCGCAATGGGTGGCCTGGCGCACCGGGCGTCCGGCGATCGCGCTGATGCTGATCGCGGGCGTCATCGCCGGTCCCGTGCTGGGCATCATCGTGCCCGAACGCGACCTTGGCCCGTTGCAGGAACCGATCATCAAGCTGGCGGTCGCGGTCATCCTGTTCGAAGGCGGGCTCAGCCTCAATTTCCGCGACCTGCGCCATGCGGGCAATCCGGTGCTGCGGCTGGTGCTGATCGGCGTGCCGCTGGGCTGGCTGCTCGGGGCGTGGTCGGCGCACTGGGCGGCGGGGCTGTCATGGGAAGTATCGATGCTGTTCGGCGGCATCCTGGTCGTGACGGGGCCGACGGTCATCGGTCCGATGCTGCGCACGCTGCATCTGCCCAACCGGGTGTCCGACACGCTGCGCTGGGAAGGGATCGTCAACGATCCGATCGGCGCGCTGCTGGCCGTCGCGATCTATGGCTATATCACCTATGAAGGCCCCGACACAGGATTGCTGTCGGTAACGCTCGACGTGCTCGCGGCGACGACAGTGGCGGGCGCGCTGGGCGTTGCACTCGGCTTTGCGATCACTTGGCTGTTCCCGCGCGGCTATGTACCCGAATTTCTGAAATCGCCGGTGCTGCTGATCGTGGTGATCGCAGGCTTCGTGATCGCGGACATCATCAAACATGAAACCGGGCTGGTCACGGTCACGCTGATGGGCGTGGTGATGGCCAATCGGCCGGTGCATTCGACGCGCGTGCTGCGGCGGTTCAAGGAGGATCTGACCGTCCTTCTGATTTCGGGCGTGTTCATCATCCTGTCGGCGTCGCTCGACTGGCAAACCATGTCCGAATTCCGCGCGCGCTTCGTGATCTTCCTGGTGCTGCTGCTGTTCCTCGTCCGGCCGCTCACTGTACTGGTCAGTCTGTTCGGATCGTCCATGCCGTGGCGCGAACGGTTCTTCGTCGCATGGATCGCGCCGCGCGGCATCGTCGCGGTCGCGATCACCGGCCTGTTCGCGATCCGCCTGCAACAATATGGCGTGCCCGACGCCGAAGCGCTGGTGCCGCTCAGCTTCGGCGTGGTGGTGGTGACGATCATGGCGCACGGATTTTCGGCGCGCCAGTTCGCCAGGCGGCTGGGAATCGATCGCGGCAAGGGCGACGGCGTGCTGATCGTCGGCGCGAACGACTGGACCACCGCGTTCGGCGTATATCTGAAAGAGCTGGGCTATCCGGTGACAATCGCCGACAGTTCGACCTTTGCGCTGCGAGGGCCGCGGCGGCAGGACCTGAACGTCTATCGCGGCGACATATTGGACGAAGTCACGCAGGATCACATAGACCTCGGCCAGTTTCAGCAGGCGCTGGTCGCTTCGGACAATGATGCGTATAATTCGCTGATCTGCGCCGATCTCGGCCCTGAGATCGGTTTCGAACTGATGACCCAGACCGCCGCCGCAGATACCAGCCGGGGCGGTGTCTCGCCGCGTGGGCGCGTGCTGCTCGACAGCAAGCGCACGATCGAGGAGCTACAGCGGCTTCAGGCGGAGGGATGGACCTTCGGCAAGACGCGGATCACCGAAAAATTCACCTTCGCCGATTATCGCGACCGGCTTCCGCAGGGCGGCGAACCGATCGCGGTGCGGCACGAGGACGGCGAACTGGAATTCTTCGCCGCCGAACAGAAACCCTATGTCGAGGAAGACGATGTCGTAATCAGCTTCCTTCCCCCCGAACCCGAACATGAAAAAGCCGCCCGCAACGAAGCACGCGCCAGCGAGGCAAAGGCGGCGAAGAGCAAAGCGGACGCAAAAGCCGAAGCCAGGGCGGAAGCCGAAGGGAGCGTAAAGACCGCCGGCCCCAAGGGGGAATTGCCGGGGTGAGGGTTGGCAGGTTGCGGCAGATCGATTGCGAGAAGAGCCAATGAAAGCGCTTTTGCTCTTCTGCCCCCTGCTCTTCGGCGTGACAGGCTGCACCCAGGATGCGCTATGTTCGAACGATGTGCAGCAGGTTGCGCGGGATCCGGGTAGCGATCGCTACGCGGCAACGCTGGTTCGAAACTGTGGCGCCACCACTGACTACGCCACCGTCGTGCGCGTGGGGCGGGCAAGCGAGGCACAGTCCGCGGTAAAGGAAGTATTTGTCGCGGACACTGATCATGGTGCCGCGACACGCGGTGCGCAGGGCGCGATCTGGACCAGCGTGGTCTGGACGGCGCCCGGCAAGCTTTCGATCGCCTATGCAAAGGATGCGCGGGTTTACAGGCAGAAAGACCATGCAAAAGGCGCTACTATCAGTTTCCTGAAAAGCGGGCCGATGGCGGCGCCGCAGGTCGATTGATTCCGCCCTTATCAGCTGACGGCTTGTTGCAATCAGCTCGGCTGACGAGCCAGATATTCATCGTTAGCGCATGTTGTTATAATTGCCTGCGCCTTTGATTCTGCCAGAGCTGCGTGCCCTCAACCGCCATGCCAGCGCAGAAGCATCGGGTTGCGCATACCCCGTATGTGCAAGAATAGTCTGGGAGACGATCCGACCCGAAACTCATCCATAACTGGAGTCTCAAGCTGTTTCGTTTGCGGAGAAAGCGATAGACCCCAGCCTTCGCTGGGGTGACGGTCGTGGTGGCGCTGTCCTACAACCTCCCTTTCTGCGATATCGGCGGCGTTCTTTCTCGGCGTCGAAAGAACCCCTGCCCTACGCGCGCAACCCCGTTTCGCTTCGGCATAACTTTCTTTTACGATTTACGCGAAAAGTGCGAAGTTACGCCGCCTCGCGCTTTTCCTCCTCCTGATCGGCGGCTTCGAGAAGGCGGCGTTCCAGGGAGGCGAGGCGCGTGTTGCTGATGACCTTGTCGCCCAGAAGATCGGTTACGTAAAAGGTATCCACCGCGCGCTCGCCATAGGTGGCGATGTGCGCCGAATGCAGCGTGATCTTCGACTGGAACAGCGCCTGTGCCAGATGATGGAGCAGCGCCGGTTTGTCGCGGGCATTCACTTCTATCACGGTAAAGCGGTTCGAGGCGTTGTTGTCGATGAACACGTTCGATTGAATCTCGAACGCTTCGGCGCGCAGGCGCGGCAGCGATTTGCGTTTCAGCCGCTCGGCCATTTTGGCGCGGTTGGACAGCGCCTCGCGAATCGCATCCTTCAGCCGGTCGAGTTGATTCGGATCGTCGAACGGATTGCCCAGCGGGTCCTGCACCAGGAAATTGTCGAGTGCCTGACCGGTGCGCGAGGTATGGATGCGCGCATCGATGATGTTGCCGCCCGCGGCATGGATCGCGCCCGCGATTCGATAAAAGATACCGGGATGATCGGCGCAGTGCACGGTGATCAACGTCGCGTCCTGATCGGGATAGACCTGCGCCCCGATTGACAGCCGTTCTTCATCGTCGGCCGCATCGATCATCCGCGCATTTTCGGCGATCACGTCCACCGGCTCCGCGATCCAGTAGGTATCGGGCATGTCGGCGGTAAAGGCCGCCATGGCCTCCTCGCCCCAGCCCAGCGCTTCGGCGACATCGTCCTGTTTGGCGGCGATGCGCTCGTCGCGGCCCTTCTGCTTATGGCCCAGCCGAAGCACCTCCTCCGCCGATTCGTAAAGGTTGGTGAGAAGCTGGCGCTTCCACCCGTTCCAGATGCCGGGGCCGACTGCGCGGATATCGACGGTGGTGAGCACCAGCAGCATCATCAGCCGCTGCGGGCTTTGCACCTGTTCGGCGAAATCGAGGATCGTCTTGAAATCGGCAAGGTCGCGCTTGAACGCGGTCGCCGACATCAGCAGGTGATAGCGCACCAGCCAGGCAACGGTTTCGGTTTCGCCGGGAGTCAGGCCCAGACGCGGGCACAGTTTCTGCGCGACCTCCGCCCCCAGCACCGAATGGTCGCCGCCCCTGCCCTTCGCGATGTCGTGCAGCAGCACCGCGACATACAGCGCACGGCGCGCCGCGACATTGGGAAGGATCGCGGTGACCAGCGGATGATCCTCCGCCAGCGCGCCATGTTCGATTTTACTGAGCAGCCCGATCGCGCGGATCGTGTGTTCGTCCACCGTATAATGGTGGTACATGTCGAACTGCATCTGCGCGACGACGCGCCCGAAATCAGGCATGAAGCGGCCGAACACCCCGGCTTCGTTCATCCAGCGAAGCACCGTTTCGGGATCGCGCGGCGAGGTAAGCACGTCGAGGAACAGCGCATTGGCACGCTTGTCGCAGCGCGTTTCATCGACCAGCTTTGCATCACGCGAGGCAGCGCGCATTGCGAGCGGGTGGATTTCCAGCCCATGCCTGTCGGCAAGCTGGAACATCTGAATCAGGCGAATCGGGTCGTCAGCGAAGAAATCGTCCGACGGCAGCGCCAGCCGCCCGCGATCGAGCACGAAGCCGTCGAGCTTTTTGGGGCTACGCCGAATCGTCGGAAGCCCGAACCGACGCCCGCGCGCGGCGTATTTTTCATCCAGATGCGCAAGGAACAGGCCGGTCAGATCGCCCACGCGCTTTGCCTGAAGAAAGTAGAACTGCATGAAGCGTTCGACCTTCGATTTGCCCGGCCGGTCGGCATAGTTCATCCGCTCGGCAATTTCGGGCTGCACGTCGAACGTAAGCCGATCCTCGGCACGGCCGGTGATGACGTGCAGGTGGCAGCGCACCGCCCAGAGGAAATTCTCGGCACGGTTGAACTGGCGGTATTCATGGGCCGTGAACAGCCCGGCCTCGACCAGATCGGCGGCGCGGCGGACATTATGCGCGTATTTACCGATCCAGAACAGCGTCTGCAGGTCGCGAAGCCCGCCCTTGCCCTCCTTCACATTGGGTTCTACGACATAGCGGCTGTCGCCCATCTTCTTGTGCCGGGCATCGCGTTCGGCCAGCTTGTCGGCGATGAACTGGCGCGCGGTATCGGCCTGCACCTCGCTGCGGAACCGGTGTGCGGCTTCGTCATACAAGGCCGTGTCGCCCCAGATATAACGCGCTTCGATCAGGCTGGTACGGATCGTTACATCGGCTTTCGCCTGCCGCACCATTTCGTCGAGCGAACGCGACGAGTGGCCGACCTTCAGCCCCATATCCCATAGCGAATAGAGCATTGATTCGATGATCTGCTCGCTCCACGCCGTCTGCTTCCAGGGCGTAAGGAACCCGATATCGACATCCGAATGCGGCGCCATTTCGCCGCGGCCATAGCCGCCGACCGCGATCAACACCATGCGTTCGGCAGCGGTCGGATGGTTGTTGGGATACAGCCTTTGCAGCGTAAAATCCCATAACAGGCGGAGCACCTGATCGATCAGGAAGGCGCCCGATGCAGCACAGGACAGGCCCGCCGACGGTCTTGCGAGCAGGCGGCGCTCGATCTCCGCGCGGCCGCGGGCGATCGCCTCCTTCAATATGCCTGTCGTGGCAAGACGCAGCTTTGCCGTATCGGTCCCGTCCAGCGCGCCAAGCTGTTCGGCAAGCGCCCGTCGGTCGATAATTGCGCGACGGTCGGGGATCGATGCGATGCGGGCGGACATGCCGGCGAACATAGGAAGCAGCCGCGCCCGCGTCACCCCGTCACAGGCAAGGCGCGACGATGAAACCGCGCCCGTGCCGAGTGTTGGCTATTCCGGCTTTTTCGCCACACCCACCAGCGCGGGGCGCAATAACCGGTCGTTGATCATATAGCCGGTCTGGATTTCCTGAACGATGGTGCCGGGTTCGGCCTCTTCGCTGGGAACTTCCATCATCGCCTGATGCCGATTGGGATCGAGCTGTTCGCCCATCGCGGTGATCTTCGCGATGCCGTGACGGGTGAAGACTGTTTCGAATTCGCGCCCCGTGGCTTCAAGGCCCGTCACCAGCCCCTTCATCTTGTCGTCTTCGCGAAGATCGCCGGGAATCGCACCCAGCGCGCGCGACAGATTGTCGGCCACCGACAGTACGTCGCGCGCGAATTGCGTGACGGCATAGGCACGCGCGTCCTTCGCCTCCTTTTCCGCGCGGCGGCGGATATTCTGCATTTCCGCCTGCGCGTACAGCGTCGCGGCGTTCGCCTCCTCCAGCTTTTTCTCAAGCTCGGCGACGCGGGCATTGGCCGTATCGTGTTCGGCAAGTTCGGGGGCGGCTTCCGCCGTTTCCTCGCGGAGATCCTCGCCCGTTTCGCCGGGTCCGGTCTGGTCTTTCTCGCTCATCATTTCCTGTTCTTTTTCTGGTGCGGCTAGCCCAGCAATCGGGCCACCGTCGCCGCGGTGAAATCCACCATGGGGACGACCCGCGCGTAGTTCAACCGTGTCGGGCCGATGACGCCGACGACACCGACGACGCTTCCATCCAACGCGCGAACCGGCTTTGCGATCACCGACGATCCGGAAAGCGCGAACAGCTTGTTTTCCGAACCGATGAAGATTCGCGCCGCTTCCCCCTCGCGCGCGCTGTCGAGCAGGCGGGCGATTTCCCGCTTGCCTTCAAGTTCGTCGAGAAGCTGGCGCACGCGTTCAAGGTCGTCGCTCGCCGCTTCGTCGAGCAGGCGCGCCTGGCCCCGCACGATGAGCACGGGACGATCCTCGCCATCCTGCGTCCAGGTCGCGATGCCGCGTTCGACCAAGTCGCGCGCCGAGACGTCGAGCGCGTTGCGCTCCACTTCGATCTGCCGGGTGATCCGATCGCGCGCCTCGGCAAGCGTCGCCCCCGACAGCGCGGCGGTGAGGTAGTTTCCCGCCTCGACCAGTGACGAACCGGTCATGCCGGGGGGAAGGTCTACGACGCGGTTTTCGACCGAACCATCCTCCCCCACCAGCACCGCCAGCGCCTTGTCATGGCTGAGCGGCACGAAACTGAACTGGCGAAGCACCAGTTCGCGCTTGGGCACCATCACCATGCCTGCGCACGCCGACAGGCCGGACAGCGCGGCGGTGGTGTTCGAAAGCGCTTCCTCGATCGATCCGGCCGCACCTGCCCGCGCCTCGATCGCTGCGCGTTCCTCGCTGCTTGGCTCCATCGCATGCATCATGCCGTCGACGAACAGGCGCAGCCCGAAATCGGTCGGCATCCGCCCCGCGCTGGTATGCGGCGCGGCGAGCAAGCCCAGTTCTTCCAAATCCTGCATGACATTGCGCACCGACGCGGGCGACAGGTTGAGGCCCGGCAGCTTCGACAAAGTGCGCGATCCGACCGGAAGCCCCGATTCGAGATACGCCTCCACCGTGGCGCGAAAAATCTCGCGCGCGCGATCGGACAATTCTGTGATCGGCGGGCCGCTCATATTCTGTGATGTAGCGCGTTGCCGCTATGGCTCAAGGTTGCGCGCCGATCAGCGATTCGAGCGGGAGGGCATCCACTGCGCCGCCGACGGCATCGAACATCGCGGCGTTCTTCTGCCGGTCGCAGCCAAAATATACGTACAGGTGATCGCCTCCCCCTGCCCCACTCCATCGGACATCAACGCTGCGCATGTCCGTCGCATAATTCGCGCATATGGCCTGACCGGGTTTGTAGAGCCGTTCGCCGTTCGGGCGATACGGGACAAGGCGCTTCGCAAAGGCGGCATATTCGGTCGGCGTCAGCGTGAAATCGCGGCTTCCACTTACCTGTGTGAAG
Organism: Stakelama flava; assembly: GCF_019351405.1. Taxonomy (GTDB): domain Bacteria; phylum Pseudomonadota; class Alphaproteobacteria; order Sphingomonadales; family Sphingomonadaceae; genus Sphingomonas; species Sphingomonas flava_A. The sequence continues at coordinate 52,594 of NZ_JAHWZX010000012.1, read as the reverse complement.
CGCTTTCCATCGAATGTGCCGGTGCCATCGCTTCGCACCGTGACCGAATAGACCGGGCAGCGGCCGAAACACGCACCGGTTTCATAGGTGATCGATTCGGGGGCGGCAGCCGCCATGCCGGTTGGTCGCTGGGGCGTCCGGGCGCAGGCGGCGACGGCGAGCGCGGCGAGGATGATCGACGAACGGCTTTTCATGCGGACACGCTTTCATACGATGCGAAAAGGATCGGCACGCGACACTGGCGCGTTGCGGCTTCGCGGTCTAGGTGCCCGATCAAATAACCGACCAAGGAGAATTTTTCATGCGCCCATCCGGCCGCAGCGCAGACGAGATGCGCCCCATCACCATCGAACCCAATTTCACCCGCCACGCCGAAGGGTCGGTGCTGATCGGGTTCGGCGATACCAGGGTGCTGGTGACCGCGAGCGTCGAAGAACGCATTCCGCCATGGCTGCGCGGCAAGGGCGAGGGCTGGGTGACGGCCGAATACGGCATGTTGCCGCGTGCGACCCATACCCGCGGCAGCCGAGAGGCGGCGCGAGGGAAGCAGTCGGGGCGTACGCAGGAAATTCAGCGGCTGATCGGGCGGTCCTTGCGCGCCGTCACCGATCTCAAACTGCTCGGCGAACGGCAGATCACGCTCGATTGCGACGTGATTCAGGCCGATGGCGGCACGCGCACCGCCTCTATCTCCGGCGCGTGGGTCGCGCTTCGAATGGCGGTCAACAAGCTGATGGCGGCCGGCGACATCGAAACCGATCCGATTACGCAGCAGGTCGCGGCGGTAAGCTGCGGCATCTATCAGGGAACGCCGGTGCTCGACCTTGATTATGATGAGGATTCGAACGCCGACGCAGACGCCAATTTCGTACTGCTGTCGAACGGCAATATCGCAGAGGCGCAGGCGACGGCGGAAGGCGCAACCTATGATGAGGAAGCGCTGCTCCGCCTGCTCCGCCTCGCACGGATGGGCTGCAACGAAATTTTCGCTGCGCAGTTAAAGGCTGTCGAAGCATGAGCGGTCCCGACGAAGGTATTGGCGGCGACGCACCCCAGGCGATCCGCAAGCTGGAGCCGGGAAAGCTGGTCATCGCCAGCCATAATGAGGGCAAGGTTCGCGAGATTCGCGAACTGCTCAAACCCTATGGCATCGAACCCGTATCGGCGGCCGAACTGGACCTGCCGGTGCCGGTGGAAAACGGCACGACGTTTTTCGCCAATGCCGAATTGAAGGCACGGGCTGCCGCCGATTTGTCGGGCCTGCCCGCACTGGCAGACGATAGCGGGCTGTGCGTAGAGGCACTCGCGGGGGCGCCGGGTGTGTATACTGCCGACTGGGCGGAACGGCAGCCGGTTGAAGGACCGGCAGGGCGCGACTGGTATCTTGCCATGGGCAAGGTTGAGGGCAAGCTCGCCGAACAGGGGCCGGACGTCAGCCGGTCAGCCCATTTCGTGTGCATGCTCGCGCTCGCCTGGCCCGACGGCCATGTCGAATGGTTCGAAGGCACCGTAGAGGGCGCGCTCACCTGGCCACCGCGCGGCGACAAGGGCTTTGGCTATGATCCCGTGTTCGTGGCGCAGGGCGAGACCGAAACGTTCGGCGAAATGGACCCGGCGAAGAAGCACGGCATGAGCCACCGTGCCGATGCGTTCGCCAAGCTGGTCGAAGCGGTCTTTTAAGACTTAAGCCTTCGTCGTTGCGAGCGGCGAAGCCGCGCGGCGATCCGGCGACACGCTGCCGCTACTGGATTGCTTCACCCGCTCGCGCGGGTTCGCAATGACGGGAAAATGTGGAAGCCGCGCTAGCGGTTGAACACGCGCTCCCCGAACACATTGCCGGCGGGAGTATAGCGGCATACCAGAAAGTCGTCGCGCGCGTTGCTTTCCAGCGCGCAGCCCATCCGCGTACTCGCGGGCCAGATAATCTGGGTATAGTGCGCGACATCGCCGAACGTGCCGGTGGTCGAACTGTCGGGAACCGGCTTGTTCACGAAATAGCGTTTTTCGGCCACCCAATGGCCAACCATTTCGGAATAGAGATACGCCCCGCGCGTGCCGGTCCAAAGGTTTTCGCCCGAGCGCGTTGGACGATCGGCCATTTCTGAATGTTCGAACCGGCCAGTGGCGGCGAGTTCGTGCGCATACGCATCGGCTTCGCGGGCAAGCTCCGCATCCCATGTGATTGGCGCGACGCCTGCATCGGCGCGCGCGGCATTCTGTCCGGCCAGCATCGCGGAGCGCAGTTCGTCGGGCCCGCGCGGCGCCTTGCCCGCGAAGCTGCGCGGTTCGACCACCCGCTCCACCCCGCGCGACTGCGGCGCATCGCCCGATTGCGGCACACATGCGGCCAGCATGAGCAGAACGCCGATCATAGCCTTTCGAAAAACCACTTCTACCGCCATATCCCGTGTCATGACCGCATCCCGAACGCAGCCGCTGGCCCTATATATCCACTGGCCCTTCTGTGTTTCCAAATGCCCCTATTGCGATTTCAACAGCCATGTGCGCGATTCGATCGACCAGGCGGCGTGGCAAGCGGCGCTGCTCGCCGACATGGCGCATGAAGCCGCGCTGCTGCCCGGACGCCGGCTGGGATCGATCTTTTTCGGTGGCGGCACCCCGTCGCTGATGCCGCCGGCAACGGTATCAGCGCTGCTGGAGGCGGCCGAGCGCCATTGGGGGTTTGAGCCGGACATCGAAATAACGCTGGAAGCCAACCCCTCCTCGGTCGAAGCGGCGCGCTTCGGCGATCTGGCGCGCGCAGGAGTCAACCGGGTGTCGCTGGGGTTGCAGGCACTGGATGACGAAACGCTGGACTTTCTGGGGCGCGCGCACGACGTTGCCGAGGGGCTGGCCGCGTTGGAGACCGCGCAGGTCGCGTTCGATCGGGTGAGCTTCGACCTGATCTATGCGCGTCCCGGCCAGTCGTTATCGGCGTGGGAGGCGGAGCTTCGCCGCGCGCTTTCATTCGGGACCGAGCATCTGTCGCTGTACCAGCTCGTCATCGAACCGGGAACGCGCTTCGCCACGCTGTTTGCCAAGGGCGCACTGACGCTGCCCGAAGGCGATGCGGCCGCCGACCTGTTCGACGCAACGCGATCGATGACGGCGGCGGCGGGGCTGCCCGCCTATGAGATTTCGAACCATGCGCGGGCAGGTGCGCAAAGCCGTCACAACCTTACCTATTGGCGCTATGGCGATTATGCGGGAATCGGGCCGGGCGCGCACGGGCGGCGGCTGAAAACCGCGACGCTTCGCCACAAAAAGCCCGAAAACTGGATGGCTGCGGTGACGCGCAACGACCATGGTCTGAAAAGCGAAGATGCACTGGATGCCGATACCCGCGCGGTAGAGGCGATCCTGATGGGGCTGCGGCTCGACGAGGGCATCGATCCGGCGAGGATTGCGCAGGCGGGCGACGCGGATGATGCGGGGCGGTGGCTGGATACCGAACGCATCGCGCGGCTGGAGCGCCAGGGACTGATCGCCGCAACGCCCGAACGCCTGCGCGTCACCCAGGCCGGGATGCCGCTGCTCGACGCGATCCTGCGCGAAGTGGTTCGCGAACCGGTCAGTGCGTGAGCATGGGCGGGCGAAGGAAGATGTCTTCCCGTTCCCGCAAAACGATACACGCCGCCCTTATTCGAAACTTTTCGGCGCGACTGAGACCGTAACCGTCTGGCCGTTGCGGATCGCCTGCACTTCAAGCGCGCGCTGCGCGACGCCGCTATTGTCGAAGCGGAAGGCTCCGTCGAGACCTGCAAAGCCGTCGTCGCTCATCAGATCGTTCATCGGAAAGCGCTGACCGACTTTCCAGTCGCGCGCAATGCGCACCGTCAACAGCACGACATCATAGCCGATCGTCGACAGACGATAGGGCGCCTTGCCGAACCGCGCGCGGTATTTTTCGGCATATTGCCGGTACAATCCATCGGGCACACTGGCGAACCAGGCACCGTTCAGCACCTTGTTGTCGGCGACGGCGGAATCGGTGTTCCACAATTCGGTGCCAAGCACCTTTGCGCTTGCCCCGGTGGTCGCCCGGATCGTGGGCACCGCGACTGCGGCCGTACCGGCGCTGTCGGCAATCAGGATCGCCTGATAGGGGGATGTTTCGGGGATGCGCTTGACCGCGGCGTCGATCGAGGCGCGGCTGCGGTCATAGGTCTGGATCGAAACGACATCGCCATTCTGTCGCCGAACCGCGCGCAGCAGCGCGTCGGACGCGCGTTCGCCGTACAGACCGCTGGGGACGAGCGCGGCGAATTGCGTCATGCCGTTCTGCGCCGCGAAACTCACCACCCGCTCGATCGACTGGGCGGGGGTATAGCCGAGGATGAACGCCCCGTTGCCCGCGACCGAGGTATCGTTCGAAAAGCTGAGTACCGGCACATGCGCGGCAGCCGCGATGGGCGCGACGGCGCGGACGTCTTCCGACAATAGCGGGCCGAGGATCAGGCCGTTGCCATCGGCGATCGCGCGGCGCGCCGCGTCCGCCGCGCCGGTCGCGGTGTCATAGGTAGTGATGCGCACGCGCTCGCTCTTGGTATCCAGCAACGCCATTTGCGTGGCGTTGGCGATCGATTGCCCCACCCCGGCATTATTGCCCGATGTCGGCACGAGCAGCGCGACGCGGTGGCGCTGTTCGTCCTGCGGGATGCCCTGACTGACCTGCGGCTCAGTCGTTTCCACCGGCCGGGTCGGCTGTTGCGGCGGTGGAGCGGTTTCCGGCGCGCCGCGCGGAATGATGCTGGAACAGGCGCCGAGCGCCAGCGCGCCGGCAAGCGCGATCGTACGGAAGAGGCCATTGCCCCGTTGCGGTTTCAGTGCGGCCTCTGCCATGACAATCTCCATGAACGCCGATCCAGCGCCCGGTCTGTATATCGTCGCCACGCCAATCGGCAATCTTGGCGACCTGTCCCCACGCGCCGCCGCGATCCTTGCCGCCGCCGACGTGATCGCGGTGGAGGACAGCCGAGTCACGGCGGGGCTGCTTCGCCATATCGGCGTAAAGCGGCCAATGACACCCTATCATGATCATAATGCGGAACATGTTCGCCCCGGACTGGTCGCCAGGATGGGAAGCGAGGTCGTCGCGCTGGTGTCGGATGCGGGAACGCCGCTGATTTCCGATCCGGGGTACAAGCTGGTTCGCGATGCGCGCGCGGCCGGGCATATGGTGACCACCATCCCCGGCCCATGCGCCGCCGTATCGGCGCTGACGCTGGCGGGACTGCCGACCGACCGATTCTTCTTTTTGGGCTTTCTGCCGGCAAAGGCGAAGGCGCGCGGCGATTCGATTGCGGAGGTGGCGGGTGTCCGTGCAACGCTGGTCCTGTACGAATCGGGGCAGCGGCTGGCGGCGCTCCTCGCCGCGCTGGCGCAGGGGCTGGGCACCCGTGAGGCAGCGGTGACCCGGGAAATCACCAAAAAATTCGAAGAATGCGTTACCGGCACGCTGGACGGGCTGGCGCGGCATTACGCCGAAGCGCCGCCGCCCAAGGGGGAAATCGTGGTCGTGGTCGGACCGCCGGGCGAAGCGCCCCCCGCAAGCGAAGCCGATACCGACGCGGCGCTGGCCGAGGCGCTGACCCGCCTGCCGGTTTCCAAGGCCGCTGGCGAGGTGGCAAAGCGGCTGGGGCTTGATCGCAAGGCGCTTTACGCCCGCGCGCTGGAAATAAAGGCGTGAGGGACCGGCGCGCCGCCGAAGCGCGCGGTCGCGGCGGCGAAACGATCGCGGCATGGTATCTGCGCACCAAGGGCTGGCGCATCCTCGACCGGCGGGTGAAAACGCGCGCCGGCGAAGTCGACCTGATCGCGAAGCGCGGAACGGTGATCGCGTTCGTTGAAGTGAAGGCGCGGGCAAGCGCCGCCGATCTGGACCATGCGATCGACGAACGGCGGCTGACCCGCGTCGCGGCGGCGGCCGAAATGCTCATGCCCCGCTATGCCACCAGAGGCGAAGATATCCGGATCGACGTGGTGCTGGTGACGCCATCGATGCGGCCGCACCATATCGAAAATGCGTGGATCGGGTGACTTGGCGCATGCGCGCTCCTACATCGCCCTTTTCCGTCGCACAGCCGACGCCAAAATGAAGCGAGACGCATGACCCTGACCGTCGCCTGCCAGATGGACCCGCTCGACACGATCAACATCGCGGGCGATTCGACCTTTGCGCTGATGATCAGGGCGATAGAGCGCGGGCACCGGTTATTCTATTACCCACCCGAAGCGCTGAACTATTCGGACGGACGGGTATGGGCAAAGGCATGGCCTGCGGACGTGCGCAACGAACCGGGCAACCATTTCACGCTGGGCGAACCGGTCAGCCTTGATCTGGGCGAAGAGGCCGATGTCGTATTGATGCGGCAGGACCCGCCGTTCGATCTGGGCTATATCACCGCGACGCATCTGCTCGAACGCATCCGCCACAAGACGCTGGTGGTCAACGATCCCGTAGAGGTGCGCAACGCGCCGGAAAAGGTCTTCGTGCTCGATTATGCCCGGTTCATGCCGCCGACGCTGATCACGCGCAGCTATGAAGAGGCCAGGGCATTTCTGGAACGGCACGGCGCGATCGTGGTGAAGCCGCTGCACGGAAATGGCGGCAAGGCAATCTTCAAGATCGACGAGGGCGGGCAGAACCTGTCCTCGTTGATTGAGGTATTCAACACCGCCTATCGCGAACCGCATATGGTGCAGGCCTTCCTTCCCGACATCGCCAAGGGCGACAAGCGGATCGTGCTGGTCGATGGCGAAGTCGCTGGCGCGATCAATCGCCTGCCGGGGAAAGGGGAAATCCGGTCAAATCTCGCGGTCGGCGGCAGCGCAGAGAAGACCGAACTGACCGAGACCGAACGCGAAATCTGCGCCGGGATGGGTCCCGAATTGAAGCAGCGCGGGCTGATCTTCGTCGGCATCGACGTGATCGGCGGCAAATGGCTGACCGAAATCAACGTCACGTCGCCCACCGGGATCGTCGCGATCGACAAATTCAACGGCACCGACAGTTCGGGTATGATCTGGGACGCGATCGAACGCCGTGTGGCCGAACGAAACGCCGGTTAAACCAGGTTCGCCGGAGCCGATGCGGGCGGCGGGCGTTCATCACCGCGCATGGGTCATTTCATCATCAACCTGATCGCCGCGGGCGGATATTGGGGCATCGCGCTTCTTATGGCGCTGGAAAATGTCGTGCCGCCGATTCCGTCCGAACTGATCATGGGACTTGGCGGCATCGCCGTTGCGCGCGGATCGATGGCACTGGCACCGCTGCTGATCGCCGGAACGATCGGCAGCGTGACGGGTAACTGTTTCTGGTACTGGATCGGACGCAAAGTCGGTGTGGCCCGGCTGAAACCCTTTGTCGATCGCTGGGGCCGCTGGCTTACGATCGATTGGGAAGAGGTGCGTAAGGTGGAGCGCTTTTTTCAAAAACATGGTGGATGGATGGTCTTTGTCTGCCGGTTTTTGCCGACGTTCCGCACGATGATTTCACTTCCCGCCGGGCTGACGAAAATGGGGCTGCCGCGCTTTCTGGCCTGGACCAGCGCGGGCACGCTGATCTGGAACGCGGTGCTGGTCGGGGCGGGCTATTATCTTGGGCGGCGCTTTACCGATATCGACAAGGTCATCGGGCCGGCGACGATCGCCATCGTGGTGCTGGTGGCGCTGTGGTACATCTGGCGCGTATTCACCTGGAAGCCAGCGGAACATTCGACCTGATTCACGCCCGCGGATGGGCGTTACGGTAGACGTCGAGCAGGTGCGCGGCATCGACCCGGGTATAAATCTGCGTTGAAGAGAGGCTCGCATGGCCGAGCAGTTCCTGAAGGCTGCGAAGGTCCGCCCCGCGCCCCAGCAGATGCGTCGCGAAGCTATGACGCAGCGCGTGTGGTGTCGTTCGGTCGGACAGGCCCAGCGCGGCGCGCGCGCGGCGCACCGACCGGCGGATGACCGCAGGCGAAAGCGGCCCGCCCTTCGCCCCGCGAAAAATCGGCTCCTTCGCCGCAGTGCCATAGGGGCAAAGCGCGACATAGCGTTCGATCGCATCGCGCACCTGCGGCAATATGGGCACCATGCGCGTTTTCTCGCGCTTGCCGGTAACCGACAGGGTCTCTCCCAACGGCAGAGCAGCGCCGGTAAGCGACAGCGCTTCGCCAATGCGCAACCCGGCCCCGTAAAGCAGCAGCAGCACCGCCCAGTCGCGCGCGCCGATCCATGGCTCGACCGCTTCGTCCGACACGGTTTCGGCGAGCGCGACCGCCTCATCCGGGGCAACCGGACGCGGCACGCCCTTTTTGACGCGCGGTCCCTTCAATACGGGTCCGGGCGCGCCATCGGCTGCCCAGGCAAGGAAGCCGCGCACCGCCGAAAGCTCCCGCGCGGCAGACGCGTTGCCCAGTCCCGATGCGCGGCGATGTGCCAGAAAAGCGCGCAGGTCCGCCGTGGTGGCGCCGGCAAGCGCACTTCGGTCGATGCCACGCCCCCAATGGGATTGCAGAAATGTAACTAGCCGTTCGGCGCACGCCTGATAGGCGCGCACGGTATGCGCCGACCGCCGCCGGTCACGCACAAGTGCCTCAGCGAACTGAAACGGAAGCGATGGCGCGTTCATGCCCGCATCCTATCGGCAAGCGCGGCGAAGGAGAACCGTAATCCCCCGGACTCGTGGAAATCCGTAGGACACAATGACGGTTCAGCAAGGATAGATTCATATAGAAACCGGTATCGAGAGGCCGCGATCAAACCATGGAAGCATGCAGCGGAATCACCGGGCGGCAGCTGTTCTGGCCGCCTGTCAGCAATACGGATACTGCAATGAACGACGGCACCTGGTCCGCCGCCGAAGCCAAGGCGAAAAGCATGGTCGAGATATATGGCGAGCATGCGCATCAGGCGCTGGTTGATCAGATCGTCAGCGCGATTCGCTCGGGAAACGATCAGCGGGTAAGCGAACTCGACCGCGCGCTTCGCGTCATGGAAAGCAGGACTCGCACCTTCCGCTAGAGTCGTTCTGATTCAGATTGACGCCTATCCCGCGCCCTGATGTAGTTTGTGCATTCGCCAGGTGGGAAAGTGGTCGAGCAATGTGCCGCAGCGTCGTTGCCAATATTACGCCCTGCGGTGTGGCCGTCTAATGGGCCAGCGCTGAAGAGCGCCGAAACCTGAGCCCTCTTCATCACGCAACGCCCACCCCCTTTATACACCCTCCTCAACAGGAAATCGCGAGCAGCGAAATTGAAACGTCATGGCAAACGCGCGCCCGTTCCACGATGCGTCCTTTTGACTATGGCAGCAGCACCGTCGATCCGTGCGTTTCGCTCGCCTCGATCGCGCGATGCGCATCGGCAGCATCGCCAAGCGCGAACCGCTGGCCGATCTCTGCGGTAACCGCGCCTCGTTCGACCATCGCGAACAGCCGGTCCGCCGATTTCTGCGCTTCGCCTTCTCCGGCGACATAATCGAACAGCGTCGGACGCGTTACGAACAGCGAGCCCTTCTGCGATAAAGTGCCAAGTCCGACACCAGTGACCGGACCGCTTGCGTTGCCATAGCTTACAATCAGCCCGCGTCGTGCAGCGCTGTCGAGCGAGGCCTGCCACGTCGCCTTGCCCACGCCATCGAAAATCACCGGCACGCCCGCGCCTTCGGTAATCTCACGTACGCGCTCGGCAATATCCTCTTGATCATGGCGGATGACATGGGCGGCGCCGTTGGCGCTTGCCGCCTTCGCCTTGTCCGCGCTACCTACCACGGCGATGACTTCCGCGCCGATAGCACTCAGCCAGCCGGTCATGATATGGCCAACCCCGCCCGCCGCGGCGTAGACGAGCACGCGCTGCCCGGCCTTCACCCTGGCGCAGCGTTCGACCAGCGCCTCGACCGTGCATCCTTTCAACAGCAGCGCAGCCGCGCTTTCATCGTCGATGCTATCGGGAAGGCGAATCAACTGATCGGCCGGAAGGTTGCGGTGCGTTGCATATGCGCCCAGCTTCGGCCCGAACGTTCCCACCCGGTCGCCCACGGCAAAACCGGTGACGCCCGGTCCCACCGCCTCGACCACGCCCACGCCCTCAACACCCAGCCCCGATGGCAAATCGACCGGATACAGGCCCGAACGGTGATAGGTATCGATATAGTTCAGTCCGGCGGCGGTGGTGCGGATGCGCACCTCTCCGTCCGCTGGATCAGGAAGGTCGATCGACACCCAATTCAGGACCTCCGGCCCGCCATGGCTTTCGATGCGGATTGCGTGCGGCATGTGCGGCCCCCTCTTACAGCTGCGGCTGGCCGTTCGAAGCGCTCAGCCCCCCATCAACCGGCAGGTTGACCCCGGTGACGAACCCGGCATCATCGCTCGCCAGAAACGCGATGACCGACGCGATATCCGTCGGCTGCGCGGGACGCCCCATCGGGATGCGCTTCATAAAAGCGTCATATTTCGCCTGATCCTCCTTGATGCCGCCCGCCATGTCGGTCTCGGTATAGCTGGGGCAAACCGCATTGACGCGTACGCCGTCGCGGCCATGGTCCATCGCCAGCGCCCGAACCATGTTCGTCACCGCTCCCTTCGAGGCATTGTAAGCAAGCATCGACCAGTCGCCGCCAAGCCCGGATACCGACGACGTCATCACGATCGCCCCCTTGCTGCGCTTGAGATGCGGCATCGCTGCCTTCGCCATGTGAAAACACCCCGCGACGTTGACATCCATGATGTTCTGAAAATCACCGTCCTGCGTTTCGGTGATGTCGCCGCGCGTCGCCACGCCCGCATTGTTGATCAATATGTCCAGTCCGCCGAAGCGATCGACCGCCGCTTCGACCGCCGCGGCCGCTTCCATCGCCTTGGAGACATCGGCGCTGTGCACCAGCGTGCGCGCCTGGGGGAGCGCCTGCGCAAGGCGATCGAGTTTTTCCTTCGTCCGCCCGATCAGCACCAGATTGGCACCCTCTTCGGAAAAACGCCGCGCGGTCGCTTCGCCTATTCCCGATCCGGCGCCCGTAACGATCACCGTCTTTCCGTCAAAGCGCATCATTTGCTCCTTATCGATTAGATTTGCCCGGCCAACGCGTGCCCTTGGCGCGAGTTGCAACCGATCACCGGCGATGGAGCAACGATAGCCCTGCGCTAATAATCCTTCGACACGCGCACATTGACGCTTTGCCGCCCGATCGTCGAAACCGATGCAAGTAGCGAAAGCCAGCGGGTGATCTGAAACTCCGTTCGGGTCGCCGAATAGCCCTGCCCGTCCGAAATGATCTCCACATAGGTGCGCCGGGTGAGATATTTGCCCGCCGCCAGCGCGGTGGACTGCCCCGTCTGCGCATCGGCGGGAAGGATGCGAAGCCGGTCGAGGCCCGCCGCGCGGCGCACCGCGTTGATCGGGTCAAGCCCACCGCCGCCATTTTGCAACGCCGCGACCGCGCTCGCCAGCTGCAGCGCCTCCGGCGCCGACAGATTGGTGATCGACGTGCCGAACAACAGCCGTGAAAGCAGCTCGTCCTCGGGAAGCGCGGGCGTGCTGGTAAAGCTGATTTCCGGCTTGGAAGAGGTGCCGGTCACGCGGATCGTGGCGTTAACATCGTCGGTATCGGCATCGGCCGAGATGTCCAGCGCCGGATCGGGCGGCACGGCACCGCTGAAACGGATAATGCCGCGATCGAGATCGAAGGTGCGTCCGGCAAAATCATAATCGCCGCGGATCAGGTCGGCGCGACCGGTAATGGCGGGGTTCGTCGGTTCACCACCGATATGCAGGTCCGCCGACCATTCGCTGTCCAGCCCCAGTCCGCGCACCATCATCGCCCCCTTGGCGCGCGCATTCACATCCAGCTTCCACGGGCGATCCGGTGTCTCTTCGACATCCGTACCGTAGGGCAGGTTGATTTCGTGCGTTTCGATCTGCGGAATTTCGGTCGCCGCCGTCGCCCGGCCAAGCTGATAGCGGCTGCTCACCAGTCGGATATCGCCCGAGATCTGCCCCCCCGATCCGGACGAACGAATGCGCAGCGGGCCGGTGACGACCGCCGCAATGTCATCGCGGTCGATCAGCCGCGCCTTTTCGGCCTGAACCGAAAGGTCGATGCCGACGCCGCGCGCGCGAGAAAATTCGAAACCGCCCGATCCGCTGACCTTACCATCATGTCCGTCATCGGCGGAAAATTTGTCGAGGATCAGCCGCGATCCGTCAAAGCGCCCGCTTGCCGCGACATCGGCAAGCACCGTACCGGTTGCCGCGCTTTGAATCCGCGCCGAACTGGTGTTCAGCGATCCGCGGATGCGCGGGTCATTCAGCGTGCCCGAAAGGTCGGCACCGATCGCCACCGGGCCGGTCAGGTCGAACAGTTCGATCCCGCTCAACCGCCACAGCGTGTCCGCCGGGCCATCATAGCGCAACTGCGCGAACATCGGCGCGCTGCTCAACTGCTCGATCAGGCTGCCCGCGCCTTGCGGATTCAGGCGGATCTGACCGCGCCCGATCGTTTTCCCGCTGCTCACCGCCACCGCGCGCGCCGCCGCCTTGCCCGGTTGCAACAGCGCGCCAACACCAAGATCGACCGGGGTGGAGGACAGCACCAGACCTGACCGGGTCAATCCGCGCACGGTCACATTCGCCTTCCCGGTCGGTCCTGCCTCTCCCGCCGCATAATGCAGCGTGCCCGACGCCGTTCCGCCCAGCCCCAATCCGGGATAGCCGATATCGAGCACCGACAGCGGCATTTTGGTCAACGATGCGTCAAAGCTGGTGGCGTCGCCCCCGAAACTGCCCGACACATGCGCTTCGCCGCCTGCAAAGGCGATACCGGTGCGCGCCAGATGCCAGCCATTCTCGTCATGGCTGATCTGCGCGGGGTTACTGAGCCGGATGGGTTTGCCGTCCAGCGTGCCCTGCGCGCCGAAGCGATAGTGGTCGGGATGGATTTCCGTCTGCGTCTGTATTTCAAAACTGCGCCCGCGACTGCCAGCCAGCGAAGCGCGAAGCGTACCGTCCCCGCCGCGCAGCGTCACATTGCCCGCCAGCCGCTCCAGCATCAGGCCATGGCTGCGCACGCCGCGCGCAACGGCCGTGGCATCGACATGCGTGCCTTCGGGGTCGAGCAGCAGGTCGAAATCGGTCTTTCCGCGCGCCACGCCGATATCGCCGCCCAGCCGCGCATCGCGCGCGCGGATCGTGCCGGTAATCCGCTGCATGTCCGATTGCACGCCAAGCGTCAGTCCACCCGACAGGCCGCCGCCCGCCACCTTCAACTCCCCGGCGAAGCCGCCATCGACGATGTCCAGCGTCCCCTGTGCTTCGGTGCCGCTGACCGCCAGCCGACGGATCGCGATCTGCGCCGTGCCGCCGGACGGCAGCAGAATGTCGCCGCCGATGGCGAATGGCCCCAGACGCGATTCCCCCGCCCCGGTAAAGGCAAAGCCCTGATCGGTGGGTTCGAGATGCGTGGTGACATCGTTCAGCCCCAGCGCATCATTGGGATGATCGAAATGGATATCCAGCGTCGGATGGTCGATCTTCCCGTCCAGCGTCACGGTCAACGGGCCGTAATCCTGATGCTCGCCGCGCGCCTCGATATGGAAAGTGCCGTCGCGCCTGCGATAGCCATTGCCGCGCAGGTGGAGCGCGGGCGAGGTAAGTTCGAGACCGGTGAAGTGCAGCACCATGTCCGGCCCGCGCTCCAGATGCGTGGTGATGCGGGGCAGCCCTTTCATCAGCGAGCGGAAAAATCCATTGTCGAGCCGGATCATCCGCGCGCTGCCCCGCCCGGCAACACGAATGCCGCCGCCGGGAACGGGCGTGGCGGTAAGGTCCGAATCAACCTCGACGATGCCAAGTCCCGGGATCAGATAGCGGTGCAGCCCGCCCGCCATCGATGCTTCGAACCGGCCGGTCTTCAGGTCGACAAACAGCATCAACCTGCCGCTCAGCTTGTCCGATCGTACGCGAAGGCCGTTGCCGGTCAGCCGGTCGCCCGTCACTTGCAGCGCGCCCTCGACCGACAGGTTGCGCAATATGCCGCCCGCCACATCGCCCACCCCGGTTACCCGGGCCGCGCTTAGGCTTAGCGGAACCGTAACCGGCGGATCGGAAAGCCTGCCCTGCCCTGCCGCGCGCACGCGTTCGAACCCGGTATCGCCGACCGCGAACCGCTCAGCCTCTACCCGGTAATCGAAATGCGCAGTATCGAACGGCCCGTCGAGGATCGTGCGTATCTCCACGCCCCGCCCCGCCGTGCCGGGGAACAGCGCCGCGACCCGGCGAAGCTGCGCACGCACGCGAACGTTGCGGTACAGCGACTTGCCCAGATCGATCGTCCCGCTGCTTTCGATGCGGATCGCGGCGGAATCCAGGTCGAGTGTACCCGCCAGCCGGCGATTGGCCAGCGTCGCCTTGCCGCGAACGGTCAGTTTCGGCGCGGAAAGCCGCTGCACCTTGCCCTTGGTGATCGTTTGCAGGTCCAGCGTGCCGGACAGGCCATATTCACCCGCCCGGTTGCCGATGCGCAAATCGACGACGCGTGTATCGCCCGCCACCATCCGCGCCGCACCTGCCCAGCGCTGCCACGTCCCGTCGCCACCGATGCGCAGCGCCATCGGCTTGGCGATGCCGGTCAGCTTTGCCAGCATGCCCTTCGCGCTGCCGCTCGCCGCCACATCGATATCGAAGCGGTTATCGTCGGGCGCAGCGTCGATTTTGGCCAGCACCCGGTCGCTGCCGTCGATCCGCGCGACCAGATCGATCAGCGCCCGGCCCGAACGGACATCGGCGGCCGCGGTCAGCCGTCCCTGACGCCGGGTGCCAAGCAATTTTTCATCGATGGTCAGCGTTTCAATCGCGAAACGTCCGATCCGGATATCGAATCCCGGGAGGATAGGCCCGTTCCGCCCGGTTTTTTCCAGTTCGGGCAGCTTGTAAAGCGTCGCGCGCGGCGCAACCAGCCGCTGGATCGACAACCGGTTGTCAAGCCAGGCAAGCGGCGTCCAGTCGAGCTTTACCACCGGCGCGCGCAGGACCACGCCCTTCGCATCGGAAATGGTGAGGTCGCTGATCCGGGCGTTCGAATATAGCGATCCGTCGATCCGCCCGACCGTGAACCGCAATCCGTTTGCCGGTTTCAGCGCGGCGATCCGGTCGGCGACGAAGCGATGGCCGATATCGGTGTCGAGCAGCGCCGCTGCGGCGACCAGCAGCGTCGCGAGCAAAATGACTGTCGCCACGCCGCGCCGGACCCAGCGCAACCGCCCGCGACGCCGACGGAGCGGCTGTTCTTCCTCTTCGCCCGGAACCGGTTCGGGTTCGTCGGTCAAAATGCCTGTCCCAGCGAAACATATACCGCGATGCGCGGATCGCCCGATTGCGGGTTCAGCGGCGTGCCGACATCGACCCGGATCGGGCCGAAGCTGGAATAATAACGCACGCCCAGCCCGGTGCCGAAGCGAAGGTTCGAGAGGGTCGGGATAACGTCGGTATAGATGTTACCGGCATCAAGGAACGGCACGACCCCGAAATTGCCGAAAACCCGTACCCGCGCCTCGATCGAAAATTCGGCAAGGCTGCGGCCGCCGATCGGATCGTTGTTGGGGTCGCGCGGCCCGATATCCTGATAGCCATAGCCGCGCACCGACGCGCCGCCGCCGGCATAGAAACGCCGCGAGGGGGCAACCGCATCGCGCGGCGCGCCGACAATGGTGCCCAGCCGCGTCCGTTCGGCAAGCACCAGCCGGTCCGACAGCGGCTGATAGGCGCTTGCGTCGAACTGAACGCGGGTATAGCCGAACGCGCTACCCGACAGCGACAGTTCGGGCGAAATGCGCCCACCCAGCCGGAACCCGCGCGTCGGATTGAGCAGGTCGTCCGACCCGTCATAGGTGAGCGTTCCGGGAAGCGCAGCGATGAAATAGGTCCGCTCGCGCGGTTCGCCGGTCGATACGATGACGTCGCGTTCGTTGCTGGCGAGCAGTTCCGCACCGAGCGACCAGGTCCATTTCTTCTGGAAAAAAATGTTGGTCTGCCGCTCCAGCGACCCCGATATCTGAAGCGTTCGAGCCTCGTACGCATCGCGGTCGACATGCGTCGCCGCGACCTGAGCGGTGAGCACCCGGTCGCGCCCGGCGACATTGTGACGCGTGAAGATCACATTGGCGAGCTGTTCGCGCGTGCCAAGCACGCCGCGCAGCGTCAACGCGCCCTCCGGCGGGAACAGGTTGCGATGGGTCCAGCTCGCCTCCGCGCGCGCGCCCTCGCCTGTGCCATATCCCAGCTCGCCCGCGATGGTGCGTGGCGGGGCCGGCTCCATGGCAACGTTCAGGTCGACCTGGTCGCTGCTCTCCCCCTCGACCGGCGTAATCCGGA
The DNA here is from genome assembly GCF_019351405.1 of Stakelama flava. Lineage (GTDB taxonomy): Bacteria > Pseudomonadota > Alphaproteobacteria > Sphingomonadales > Sphingomonadaceae > Sphingomonas > Sphingomonas flava_A. Next base: position 36,236 of record NZ_JAHWZX010000012.1, on the reverse strand, counting down.
CGGAGGAAACCAGTCCGGTCTGGATGATCGCGCGGCGCAGGTCATCGACCTTTTCCTCGTCATACACGTCGCCGGGATCGAACCGCGCAATCGCCTGAACATGGTCGGCGCCGAACACGCCGTTGTCGGGCGTGATAATCTTGCCAAAGGCGCGGTTCCCGCCGGGACTGATGTTCAGCGCAAGCGTGGCGGTGCCGCTCGAATGATCGACGGTCAGTTGCGGATCGGAGACTTTGGCAAAGGGGAAACCGGTGTCGTGGATACGCTCGCGCAGCGCGGTGGTCGCAGCATCAATCCGGTCGGCATCGACGGGGTCGCCGGCGTTCAGACCGAACGCCTTTCGCAGGTCGTCCTCATGGCTGCCGGTATCAGCGATTCCGGCAAGCTGCACCTGCCCGAAGGTATAGCGTCGCCGCGGATCGACGTGCAGCACCACCGCCGGCTCGGCCTGTTGCTGGTCGACCTCCACCACGACATCGGCATCATAATAGCCTGCCGCGCGCAGCAATTCCTTCAATAGGTCGGCATCCTGACCGGCGCGGCGGTCAAGCTGGGCCGGACTCGCCGGGTCGCCGTGATGCTGGGCAAGCGCGGAAAGCGATTCGAAGCGTTCGCGAATCCGGTCCGCCTCGACATCGTCCAGCCCGTCGATCCGATAGCTGTAGCGGGTTTCGGCACCGGTCATGCGCGGGCCGGTCGCCACAGGCTCCGGCGCTTCCTGCGACAAATCGGGCCATTCGACCCCCAGATCGGGCATCGCGTCGAGCGGCGACGTCGGATCGAGCGAGCGATCCTGCGACGCAGCCGCGGATTGCGACGCAGTTTGGCCATGCGCGGCAATCGGCTGAAAAAGCAGCAAGATACCGGCGCCGGCTGTCCCGGCCCGCCGGGGAACCGGGCGATACATGGGCACCGTCCTAGCCCGAGTCATGGGCGCCGCACAATCGCCTACCGCCTTGCCCGGACATACCGGTTTCTCAATGCATCGTGCCGGTGGCGCGATCCGCCGCAACCCCTGCCATGCGCCGTTCGATCGGATGCCATGCCAGCCGAACCATTGGGGCGTGCTGGCATCGACAGGCGGGACATGCGAAGAGAAGCGATCATGTCCGCCAAAGATCCGAAATCCAATCCCGTCGCCGGGGGGGCACCGCTGGCAATCGCCATTCTGGGCGGCGCGATAATCGGCCTTGCGCTGGGTCAGCCGGTCGCGGGCGCGGTGATCGGTGTGGGCGTCGGGGCGATGATCGCACTTGCCATCTACCTTTTCGATCGCAGGCGCACTCGCTGATCAGCCCGGTACGCGGCCCAGCCAGGCGACGCGGCCGATCACATCGACTGCCGACACCGGTTGCGGCCTGATCGGGGGATAGGCAGGATTATCGCTGGCGATGGCGATCCGATCCCCGGCGCGCGACAACCGCTTGACCATCAGCACACCCTCCAGCCGCAACACGAACAACGCCGGGCGCTTGCCGATCACGCGCGATGCGCGGTCGACCAGAATCTCGTCGCCATGTTCCAGCGTCGGCGACATCGAATCGCCGGTGACGCCGATCACCGTCGCATCGGCGGGCCGAATACCCAGAAAGCGCAGCAGCGCGGGATCGAATTGCCGCCCGCGCGCATCGTCCTCCTGAGCAAGCAAGCTGCCCGCACCGGCTGCGGCGGCGACATCGAGCAGCGGCACAGTCACACCGGGCGATAGCGTTTCACGCCCGCCGAGCCGCGTTTCGGGCACGCCGAAATAGCCGGCAAGCGCGCGCCGGTCGGATTCGGCAAGCATGCGCGGGCTGCCCCGACGCACATATTGCTGAAGATAGGCATCGTTGCGCCCGATCATGCGCGACAGGGCGGCATAGCTTTCGCCATGTTCGACGACCAGCGCATCGAGCGCGGCCCGGGGATCACTGTTTTCCACGCCCGCACTCTATCCATAGGAAATATCCTAGACAAGTAGGATTTCAAGGAACAGACAAAGAACATCATTGGTCGAATCGAGGGGAAAACGAAACGTGATGGCCTTGCTTTGGAAAATCGAATGCTATTTGCGCCGCACCGACATGCCGCCCAGCAAGTTCGGACGGCTCGCGGTGGGCGACCCTCGGCTGGTGCATGATCTGCGCAACGGGCGCGAGCCGCGCCAGTCGATGGTCGAACGTGTGGAATCCTTCATGGAACGCCATGCGGAGCCGCGTCGATGAGCCGCGGTCCCGACGCCGCGACGCTGCTTGAACGCGCGCTGCTTCGTTCCGCCGCCGAGGCGGGGTGCGACCCGGCGCTGATTGGCGCAGATTGGGAGCGCTGGGCAAGCGTGACCTTCACCGGCGCGCGCCACACCATAACGCTTTCGCTGTGCACAGACGAAGCGGGTCGCGACTGGCTTGTCGCGCTGCCCGACGCCGATTTTCCGCTAAGCGGTCACCTCGTTGCCGACCTCGCGATCGATCATGTTCATTTTGAGGGAGAGCGCAAAATCGTCCGGCTTCAGGCGCTCACCGTGGAAGATCGTTGATCAGCCGCCGACCGCCATCCTGCGCAGATCGTCGAGCGTGCTGGTCAGCCCCGCCCCGTAAGCGCGGCTGCGCGCCCGGTCGGCACTTCCCGAATCGCGCCGGGCGATCCCGCGCTCCAGCCGATCGAGCAGCGCGTGGACACTCGCGTCGGTTTCGGGCGCGGTCATCGGGAAACAGGCCTCCTCCGCCGCTTTCCCGCTCAGTGCATAGGCGGCGGGAATCGGAGTCGGCTGCGAAGCGGAACGAGGTGGCGGCATCAGTTCGAAGGTTTCGAACCGGTCGCCGATATCGAAGGTCTGCGGACGGCTGAGCGGCTTGATCGGTTCGGGAGGCGCGCGCGGACAATCAGGCACCGAATCGGGATCGAAATCGGCAAGCCGCTGATTAAGGTCGACCGGCACGTCCTGCGCTTCGGGGCGCGGCGGCGCGGGCCGTTCGCTCATCGGCAGCGACTCGCCCTCGGCGTCGGTCCATAGTGCCTCGCTGGGTACCGGCGGTTCATCGCCGGCAAACCCGCCCGAAAACCCGTCTTCAAGATCGCGCGACACGCGCAGCGGTTCGCGGAAAGGCGCATCGGGATGCGCGTCGGCGCGGCGATAGGCCGGTGCCTTGCCCTGCGCTTCCCGGCCCGAATTCAACATCGCAAACGCGCCGATCGCGAAAAAGGCGGCGGCGGCCAGCGCCACGGCGGCCGCCAGCGCCAGCGCGGCGCGAGCCGTCGCACCCAGCGGCGGCGCGGCGGCAGGAATCAGCGCCGGAATACCGCTGTGCATGATCGCGTGTTCGACCACCGGCTGCGGCAACGCGATCACCGCCAGCGCCGCGACGCATCCGGCAGCGACCGGCAGCAGTGCCGCGATGGGCGGCCTGGCGAAGGAATGGAAGGGATGCGCAGTCATAACATTTCCGTTTCGCTGACTTTTATAAAAGCGATTGGTAAACGGGTTGATAACGAGAAATATTTGACGACCAGCTACGCTCTCGCTCGACATAAGCACGCGCCACATCGCGGCGCTCGTCCCACATTGCCCGGTCGGCGAATATATCGGCGAGCGCGCGGGCCATGGCGGCGGGTTTTCCGGGCGGGAACAGCGTTCCCGTCTCCCCGTCGCGGATTAATTCGCGATGCCCGCCGACATCCGATGCGGCGACCAGCCTGCGCTGCGCCATCGCTTCCAACGGTTTGAGCGGTGTGACCAGTTCGGTCAGGCGCATCCGCTTGCGTGGATATACCAGAATGTCGATCAGGCCGTAATAGCGTTCGACTCTGTCATGCGGCACGCGTCCGGTGAAATGAATATGCGCGCGTGCATCCGACGCTTCCGCCGCACGGCGCAGCGCCGCTTCGGCCGGGCCGCCGCCGACCAGCACCAGATGCGCATCGGGCCGTCTCGCCACCAGCACCGGCATCGCGGCAATCAGGTCGTCCAGCCCTTCATAGTCATAGAAGCTGCCGATAAAGCCGATCACCTCGGCACCATGGATTCCCAGCTCGCGCGCCAAGGCGGCGTCGCAGGGCGCGGGATCGCCGAACAGATGCATATCGACGCCATTGGGCGACAGCATGATTCTGGCAGGATCGACGCCGCGCGCGATAAGGTCGTCGCGAAGCCCCTCGCAAATCACCGCGACCGCGCCCGCCCGCTTCACCGCCCGCGTTTCCAGCGCATGGGTAAGGCGGTATTTTGCCGATCCCTCGCGCCCGGTGCCGATCCCGACCGCGGCGTCCTCCCAGAAAGCGCGTATTTCGTACAGCCAGGGCAGGCCATGGCGTTTCGCCGCCCTTTCGGCGGCCAACGCGTCGAGCACCGGCGAATGGGCGTGCAGGATATCGGGCCGGAACGCCTCGATCGCACTGTCGATTCGTCGCGCAAAAGCGTTCACTTCCCGCCATTCGGAGATGCCCGCGCGCCGTACTGGCGGCGTCGGCGTGCGATAGAAATCCAGCCCGTCAAAGCGTTCGCACGCTGCCTCGGCTTCGCCGGCTTCGTTCTGACGCGGACCGGTTACCCCCGCAACCGTCCAGCCATGTGCAATCTGCGCCTTCAGGATCGCACGGGTTCGAAAGCTGTAACCGCTGTGCAGCGGCAGCGAATGGTCGAGGACGTGGAGGATTCGCATCGTGGCCGTCGCCTTGCCATGAAAGTGTTTAACGCGCCGTCAACTTGCCCTGTTTAGACAGTGTCGGCGACGCGCGGGGAACGCCCCGCAGCGTCCGCAACCATCAAGGCGAAGCGCGCAAGACGATGATCGACAATTTCTCGCTCGGCCTCACCCATGGCCTGCTGATGCTGGCGGCGTGGCTGCTCCTGCGCCGCGACGATCTCGATTCCGAACCCGGCCCGCAGGACGATGCCGACGCGCCGCGCAAAGGGCGGTGGGGCGGCAAGCGTGCGTGACCTTGCCTTTATCGGCTTTCTGGCGGCGCTGTTCGGCATGGGCTTTCGCCGCCCGTTCCTGTTCGTGCTCGCATACGTCTATATCGACATCGTATCGCCCCAGCGGCTGACCTATTTCCTGCTCAATTCGATTCCGGTCTCGCTGCTCGCCGCCGCCTGCGCGGTCGCCGGCTGGATCGCCTTTGACGACAAGCGCGACACCCGGCTTGCCCCACGCCAGTTCCTGATGGCGCTGTTGCTGCTATATTGCTGGTACACCACGATCCATGCCGATTTCCCGCTTGCCGCGCCCGATAAATGGGACTGGGTGTGGAAGGCGCTTGCCTTCGCGATTTTCCTGCCGCTCACGCTACGCACCCGGTTGCGGATAGAGGCGCTGCTGACCTTCATGGTGATTTCCGCCGCGTCGATCATCATCACCGGCGGCATAAAGACGCTCGGTTCGGGCGGCGGCTATGGCCAGCTCGACCTGATGATCAGCAACAATTCGGGGTTGTACGAAGGGTCGACCATTTCCACCGTCGCCATCGCGATCATCCCGCTGATCCTGTGGTTCCCGAAATATGGCACCATCTTCGCCCGCGACTGGAAGGTGAAGCTGTTCTGCTATGCGCTGGTCTTCGCCTGCCTGCTGATCCCGGTCGGCACCTCCACCCGGACGGGGTTGTTGTGCATCGTCCTGCTGTTCTTCCTGATGCTGCGCGATGCGAAGCGGCGGCTGCTCTATCTTTCCGGGGCCGCCGTGCTTGGCCTTGCCGCGACCCCCTTCCTGCCCAGCGCCTTCACCCAGCGGATGGAAACGATCAAAAGCTATCAGGGAGATGAAAGCGCCTCGACCCGGCTCGCAGTGTGGAAATGGACGATCGATTACGCGAAGAAACACCCGATGGGCGGCGGGTTCGAAGCCTATCGCCAGAACCATATCCGCTATGACACGGTGAAGCTGGAAGGCACGGCAGACAATCGGCAGGTCGACCGGTCGCTGACGGTCGATTCGGCGCGAGCCTATCACAGCGCCTATTTTGAAATGCTGGGCGAACAGGGCTATCCCGGCCTTGCGCTGTGGCTGCTGATCAACGGTATCGGCATCCTGCGCATGGAGGTGCTGCGCCGCCGCTATGCCAGGCCGGCGCAGGGCGAGGAATGGATTTCGCCGCTTGCCAGCGCGCTGGAACATGCGCACCTCATCTATCTTCTCGGCGCGGCGTTCATCGCGATCGCGTTCCAGCCATTCGTCTATATGCTGATCGGCGCGCAGATCGGGCTGGACACCTATCTGGCGCGCAAGCGTAGCGAAACCGCGTGGCGGCCGCTGCGCGCGCGCCGGACCGCGCCCGAAGCCGCGCTGCCATGACCGCCCGGCCCGAACTCAAAGCACTGACCAGCGTGCGCGGGATCGCCGCCTGGTTCGTCGTTCTCTACCATATCCGCCGGTCGATCGACGGGCTGCCCGACTGGGCGCTCGGCATTTTCGCCAAGGGGTATCTGGCGGTCGATTTCTTCTTCCTGCTTTCGGGCTTCGTCATCTGGCTGACCTATGGCGAGCGGCTGCGCAGCGGCGGGGTGCAAGCGGCGGGGTATTTCTGGAAGCGGCGCATCGCGCGGATATGGCCGCTGCATCTGTTCATGCTCGGTTGCGCGCTGGCGCTGGCGCTGGCGCTGCTGCTTACCGCAACCGGGCGGCACGATCCGGCGGAATATCCCTTTGCCGAACTGCCGCTGCACATCTTCCTGCTTCAGGACTGGGGCCTCACCGATGGGCTGAGCTGGAACGATCCCGCCTGGTCGATCTCGGCCGAACTCGCCGCCTATCTGCTCTTCCCGCTGCTCGCGCTGGCGCTCGACTGGCGGCGAATGTCCACCGCGCTGGTAATTTCCGCCGTGGCCGGCTTCGTGCTGCTGCTCCATGGCGCGATGACGATCGGCGGCGCGCCGACGCTGGGGTGGGACATCACCCGCTTCGGCGTTCTGCGCTGCCTGTGCGAATTCGCGGCGGGCACGGCGCTGTGCGCGCTATGGCTTCGCTGGGCGGAGCGGCCGGTAGTGCCAGCCTTGGTTTGCGCCGCGCTGGCGTTGCTGACGGGCGTGACGACACTTGCCGGGCAAATCCCCGAAACGCTCGGCGCGCCGCTCGCCTTCGTCGCCGCGCTACTCTTCCTCGCGCTTAGCTGCGGGATGCGCGGCAACCCGCTCGAAACCGCGCCACTCCATTATCTGGGAGAGGTCAGCTATGCCACCTATCTCGGCCATTTCATCCTGTGGCAGGTCTTCAAACTCGCATTCGTCGACAATGCCTATGCCGTGGCCTGGCCGCTGATCGGGCTGTTCCTGCTATTGACGCTTATGTCCTCGATCGCGTTGTACCATTTGATCGAACGTCCCGCGCAGCGATGGATCAACGCGCTCGGCACCGAACGCAAAGGGGCGAAGCGACCCAAGCCGCTCCGCCCCTGATCTTGGCTTCGCCGCGCGGCGATTCAGGCCGTTTCGGGCACTTTGGCCAGCGCGTTGATGATCGCCTTGTTGAACGCCGGAAGGTCGTCGGGCTTGCGACTGGTGATCAGGTTGCCGTCGACAACGACCTCCTCGTCCACTACGATCGCGCCGGCATTGGCAAGATCGGTGCGCACCGAGGGCCAGCTTGTCGCGCGGCGCCCTTTCACTACATCCGCCTCGATCAGCAGCCACGGCGCATGGCAAATCGCAGCGACCGTTTTATCCTGGTCAAGAAATTCGCGGACGATCTTCACCGCGTCGTCCTGCAAGCGCAATGCATCGGGGTTGCCGACGCCGCCGGGCAGCACCAGCGCGTCATAATCGGCGACGTTCACTTCGCCCAGCGTCATGTCGGGGGTGATCGCCTTGCCGGGATCGGTGTCGCTGACCACGCCCTTGATCTCGTCGGTTTTGATAGAAGCGAGCACGACCTCCGCACCGGCGTCGAGCAATGCCTCACGCGGTTTGAACAATTCGGATTGCTCGAAACCGTCAGTGGCGACGATCAGCACTTTCTTGTTTGAAATATCAGTCATTTAGGGTCTCCATTGGGGGCTGGTTGCTGATCCAAGCGCACCAGCGGCCCCGCGGTTCCGGAACGAAGCGACGAGCCGCGCATTCCAACCGCTGAACGAGGGAGTCGGATGGCGACGAAGCTGCGATATTGCGATGATTCAGGCCCCGGCATCACCCGGCGTAAAACGCGGCACGACGCCTGGAGCTATTGGGACGCGAAAGGCAACCGGATCACCGATCGCGAGGAGATCGACCGGCTGAATGCCATTGCGCTGCCCCCCGCCTATTGCGACGCATGGTTCGCCCCGCATGCCGCATGCCACCTTCAGGCGACGGGCTATGACGACAAGGGGAGAAAGCAATATCGCTATCACGCCGATTTTCGCGAGGCGCGCGAGGCGGAGAAATACGAACGGCTGATCGATTTCGGCAACCGCCTTCCCGCGCTGCGCAAACAGGTCGAATGCGACCTTCGCCGCCATGGGTTGGTGCGCGAACGCGCGGTCGCGGCAGTGGTCCGCCTGCTCGATCTTGGCCATGTCCGGATCGGCAATGAAGGCTATGCAAAGGCGAACAAAAGCTTCGGCGCCACCACGCTTCGCAAGCGCCACGGCACGGTGAAGGGGCGCACGCTGCGCCTGAAATTCACCGCCAAATCGGGAAAGGAGCGGGTGTGCCGCATCACCGACGGATCGCTGGCGCGGTTCGTCAAACGCTGCCACGACCTGCCCGAACAGCATCTGTTCCACTATCTGGACGATGACGGCGAATGCCACCCCGTGACTTCCACCGACGTGAATGATTATATCCATGCCGCGATGGGAGAGGATTTTACCGCCAAGCATTTCCGCACCTGGGGCGCGAGCGTACTCGCGTTCGAGGCACTGGCGACGGCGGAAAAGAAACTCAGCCTGAAATCGATGCTCGAACCGGTAACCCGCGCGCTGGGAAATACGCCGGCAATCGCGCGCAAATCCTATGTCCATCCCCGGCTGATCGATCTGTGCAAGGATGGTCAGCACCGTTTTCGCGATATGCTTCGCCTGCCGCGCACCACGCGCTACCTTACCCGGATAGAGCGCGCGCTGATCGCGTTCCTGAAGGCAGAGGAAGCTGCCCTGACGCAGCCCTTGCCCGAAGCAGCCTGACAGGAGTTTCAATTGTCCAGCAACGCCGCGGCGCCCGCCGCCACGATAAGCAACAAGATCACGTCCGAAGGGGTGAAGGAGCAAGCCGGCTTCCTGTTCGCCGATTCGGGCCGCTGGATCGGGTCGCACTGGCTGCAGATCCTGATCGCCATCGGCATCGCGATCGGCATTTACCTGATCCTCGCCGCAGTAAAGGGATGGGGAAGCAGGCTGCACGATCATGGCGGCGAACGCGGCGGATGGCGCACGCTGCTTGGCCGGACCATCGCAAAGACCGGCAATTTCTTCATGATCATGGTCGCCGCGAAACTGGTGTCGGGCTATGCCGACGCGCCGCCGATGGTGGAAACGACCATCACATTCCTGTTCACGATCGCCGCCGTTTTCCAGGCCGCGGTCTGGGCGCGCGAACTGATCCTTGGCTTTATCGAACATCGCACCGAAGCCGACGATGCGCATGGCGACGCGCTGGGCAGTGCGATGGGCATCATCCGCCTGTTCGTTTCCTTCGCGGTATTCGCAATCGCGCTTGTGGTCGTGCTGGGCAATCTGGGCGTCAATGTCACCGGCCTTGTCGCCGGTCTGGGCGTCGGCGGCATCGCCATCGGCCTTGCCGCGCAAGGGATTTTCGCCGATCTGATCGCCGCGCTTTCGATCATTTTCGACAAGCCGTTCCGCAAGGGCGATTCGGTACATTATGACGGCACATCGGGCTCGATCGAGCGCATCGGGCTGAAATCGACGCGCATCCGCTCGTTCGACGGCGATCAGCGGACGATTTCGAACCGCAACCTGCTCGACAAGGAAATCAGCAACAATACGCGGCGCGACCACCGCCGGCAGAATTTCCCCGTGGGTGTGATTTACCAGACGCCGCCCGATGTGTGTGCGCGCATCCCCGACATGCTGAAGGAAATCGTGGAAGAGCATGAGGCGAGTTTCGTTCGCGCCGGGTTCACCGGCTTTGGTGCGTCGAGCCTCGATTTCGAAGTGATTTTCGACAATGCCGGACCCGATTACGCCGAATTCTATGCCAAGCGCACCGCAATCGGCATCGGCATTCTTCAGCGCTTCAATGATGAGGGCATCGAAATAGCCTATCCGACCCAGATGACCTTTACCGCCAATGCGGCCGGCGAAGCCATCGACCCCTATCCCGCCGACCGCGGCGGCGACGCCGATCAGGCTACCGCCACGACCATCCGCGGTTCGTGACGAAAAAAGGCGGCGGCGCAAGGATGCGACCGCCGCCTTTACTGTTTTTCGTCACGCCCAAACGCATCGGATCGGGAAAATCGTTTCGCCGAACTGCAATATCGGCGCATTATAGCATCCGATCATGGACGCGACTCACTCTTCCCCCATCGGACGCGCGCTCGCGACGGGCGCGGGCGTCATCCTTGTCGGGCTGATCGTCGCGCTCGCCTATCTGTCTATTTTTGCGTGGAAGGCGTGGGACCGGGTGACCCCGAACCGGCGGTAAAGCCGGCACGGCGCCACCCGGCACACCCAATCAGACCTCGCCGGTATCCAGGCTGAGCAGCGAAGCGTTGCCGCCGGCGCTGGTGGTGTCGATCGACACCGCACGTTCGGCGCAGAAGCGTGGCAGGTAATGCGGCCCGCCCGCTTTCGGCCCTGTCCCCGACAGGCCTTCGCCGCCGAACGGCTGATTGCCGACGATCGCGCCGATTTGCGACCGGTTGATGTACATGTTGCCGACCCGTCCCCAGGTCTGCATGATATCCGCCGATTTCTGGATACGGCTGTGCAGCCCCATGGTCAGGCCATAGCCCTTGGCATTTACGCGCTGCACCGTTTCCTTCAACCTGCCCGCCTTCCACGTCGTGACATGGATCAGCGGACCGAACCATTCGCGGTTCAGATCCTCGACCTCGTCGATCGCGATCATCGTCGGCGGCACGAACAGCCCTTCTTCGGGCGCTTCGACCGTCTTGATCCAGCGCGGACGCACCGTCTCGCGATAGCTCATCAGCTTGTCATAGGCGTCCCGGTCGATCACCGGGCCGACATCGGTCGCCGGGTCACCCGGATCGCCCAGATACAGCATGTCCATCGCACCCGACAGCATCGCGATCATCTCGTCCGCCACATCTTCCTGGATGATGAGCATGCGAAGCGCCGAACAGCGCTGTCCCGCCGACTGGAACGCGCTGGTCATTACATCGGCCGCGACCTGTTCGGGAAGTGCGGTCGAATCGACGATCATCGCATTCACCCCGCCGGTTTCGGCGATGAACGGAATGATCGGCCGTTCCTCATCGACCAGCAGGGTCGAGGCAATCCGCTTCGCCGTGCCGATCGAACCGGTAAACGCGACACCGGCGATCCGCGTATCGGCCATCAGTTCGGCGCCGACATCGGCGCCGCCGGTAACCAGCTTCCACGCATCTTCCGGAATACCGCACTGGTGCGCCAGTTCGACGACGCGGCGGGCGATCGTCGGTGTCTGCGGCGCTGGCTTTGCCACCACCGTATTGCCGGTGACCAGCGCCGCCGCATTCTGGCCGACGAAAATCGCCAGCGGGAAATTCCACGGACTGACCGTCGCGAACGTGCCGCGTCCCTCCAGCTTCATCGCGTTATATTCCCCCGTCGGACCGGGCAGGCGAACCGAGGGCATGTCGATCCGAGCGCGATGCGCATAATAGCGGCAGAAATCCGCCGCCTCGCGAACCTCGCTCAGCGCATCCGGGATGGATCGAAAGGCTTCCTTTACCACCAGCCCCATCAGTTCGATGCGGTTGTCCTCAAGCACGTCGGCGAATTTTTCGAGCAGGCCCGCACGCTCCTCGACGGGTCGCAAATCCCATTCGGGATAGGCAGCCTGCGCCGCGGTGATCGCGCCGTGAACGTCCTCGTTAGACGTGCGTGTCGATTCGATGAACGCACGCGACCGCCCGCTGGGATGGTGCGGGTCCTCATGCACCGCATCGGTGCCTTCGGGTTCGAATTCGACCGCGTTCACCTTGCGCGCGGTGTCGATCAGCGTGTCGCGATCGGCAAGATCGATGCCTTGCGAATTCTTCCAATTCTCCATGATGTCGATGGGAAGCGGAATATCAGGCAGCATCGTTCCGCCCACCTGCGCCGTCTTTTCGACCGGATCGGCGAGCAGCGCCTCATCGTCATATTGCTCATCGGCAAGCTGGTTGACGAAGCTTGAATTCGCGCCGTTTTCCAACAGGCGGCGGACGAGATAGGCGAGCAACTCCTTGTGCCCGCCGACCGGCGCATAGATGCGGCAGTGATAGCCCTCATCATGGACCAGCCGGTCGTACAGCCCCTCGCCCATGCCGTGCAGCCGCTGAAATTCGAAGCCGCGCCAGTTCTTGCCATGGCGTTCTTCGGCCCATTCCAGAATGGTGCCGACGGTCAGCGCATTGTGCGTGGCGAAGGCGCAGCCGATATTCTTCGATTCCAGCATGTCCTTGGCGCAGGCAAGATAGCAGGTGTCGGTCGATGCCTTGCGCGTGAAGACCGGATAATCCTCAAGCCCCGCGACCTGGGTGCGCTTGATCTCGGTATCCCAATATGCGCCCTTCACCAGCCGGACGTTCATCGGACGACCAAGCGAATCGGCCCATTCGATCACCGCGCGGGCGCGCTTGCCATAGGCCTGAACCGCAAGGCCATAGCGATGCCAGTCCCTGAATTCGGGCATTTTGCCTACCGCGCCGATCACGTCCAGGCTCATGTCCAGGCGGTCGGCCTCTTCGGCATCGACCGTGATCGCGACATCGTGGCGCATCGCTTCGCGGCACAATTGTTTCAGCCGCTCGGTGATTTCGGGTACGCATTTGTCGTACTGGCTGGTTTCATAGCGCGGGTGCAGCGCCGACAGCTTGATCGACACGGTGTGATCGCGATCGGGTTCACGCCCGACCTTCTGGATCGCGTCCCAGTAGGAATCGTAGAAATCGTCGGCATCTACCTGGGTCCGCGCAGCTTCGCCCAGCATGTCGAAGCTGGCGGTGAAGTCGCGATTTTCCTTTTTGCGCATGCGTTTTTGCGCTTCTTCGATGGTGCGGCCCATCACGAAGACCTCGCCCATCAGGCGCATTGCCGCGCCCACCGCCTGACGAACGAACGGTTCGCCCATGCGGCTGACCAGTTTTTTCACCGCGCCGCCCGCGCCTTCGCCCTCACCGACCATCACGCGGCCAAGAATCAGGCCGAATGTGGCGGAGTTGACGAGCCGCGAATTGGAACTGCGCGAATGCGAACGCCAGTTCGCATCGCCCAGCTTGTCGGAAATCAACAGGTCGGACGTCGTGGCGTCGGGAACGCGCAAATACGCCTCGGCCAGCGTCATCAGCGCCAGCCCCTCCTGCGAATTGAGCTGATATTCGTTCAGGAACTGCGCAACCCAGCTTCGATGCTGAGCGTCGCGGATATCTTCGATCAGGTCTTCGGCGCGGGTAACGATTCGTTTCCGTTCTGACGCATCGAGTCGCGCACGCTCGATCATCGGTTTTAGAACATCGGGTTCGGGGGCCCGATGGAGCTTAGCCATGGTTTTACGGGCCGCGGACGTTACGTCTGTGGTCATATTCCTATCTTTGGTCGGGCGGGGCCTTGCGGGGTGCGCGCGGCCGGGCCTATGGAATGCCGGGACTGAGCAAATTCAGCGCCGACGGGAAAGGGCCAATGAACGCTGTTACTATCGAAGAACTGGCCCAACGCGTCGGAACCACGCGAGTTTCAGACTGGGTAGAAGTGACCCAGCAAATGATCGATCGCTTCGCTGACGCGACCGGCGATCACCAGTTCATCCATGTCGATCCGGAAGCGGCGAAGGAAACCCCCTTTGAAGGCACGATCGCGCACGGCTTCCTTACGCTCTCATTGATGCCGATGCTCGCGGAAATGACCGACGAACCGGCTGTCGAAGGGATCAAGATGGGGGTGAACTATGGTGCGAACAAGGTCCGCTTCCTTACGCCCGTCCCATCTGGTGCACGGGTGCGCGGGCATTTCAAGTTATTGTCATTGACTGAAAAACGCCCCGGCCAGTGGCAGCGAACAGTCGAATACACCGTAGAGATAGAGGGCGAGGAGAAGCCTGCCCTGATCGCCGAATGGATTTCGCAGATATTCGTCTGATGCCGACCCGTCCCGCCCCTCTTCCTCACAGCCAACCGCTTGCGGACTTTTCTGAATTTTTGCCCACCCCCAGGTTTTTCCACTGAAATACATTAGGAAGGATAGCCCAATGCGCTCCGCAGTAATCGTCTCGACCGCCCGTACCGCCATCGGCCGCGCCTATAAAGGTGGGTTCAACGCCACACCCGGCCCCACGCTCGGCAGCTATTCGCTGAAAGCCGCGGTCGAGCGCGCCGGCATCGATGGCGGCGAGGTGCAGGATGTGGTCTGGGGCAGCGCGCTGCAACAGGGCAGCCAAGCCCCCAATATCGCCCGCCTCGCGCTACTTCGCGCAGGCCTTCCCACCTCGGTTCCGGGCATGTCGGTCGACCGGCAATGCGCATCGGGCCTGATGGCGATTGCGACGGCCGCGAAACAGATCATCACCGACAATATGGATATCGCCATCGGCGGCGGTCAGGATTCGATCAGCACGGTCCAGACGCCCGAAATGCGCATCGCGCCCGACAAGGAACTGGTCGCGATGCAGGGCGATACGTACATGACGATGCTGCAAACCGCCGAAATCGTCGCCGAACGCTATGGCATCAGCCGCGAAGCGATGGACGAATATGCGCTCGAATCGCAGCGTCGCACCGCCAACGCGCAGGAAAAGGGCTATTTCGACGACGAGATCGTCCCCGTCACCACGATGATGAACGTGATGGACAAGGAGACGAAGGAAGTCTCGCAAAAGGAAGTCACCATCGCGAAGGACGAGGGCAACCGTCCCGAAACCACGCTGGAAGGCTTGCAGTCGCTCAAACCCGTGGTCGGCCCCGACAAGACGATCACCGCGGGCAATGCCAGCCAGCTTTCGGACGGCTCCTCGGCCAGCGTGCTGATGGAGGAAAAGGTGGCGCAGCAGCGCGGCCTAACCCCGCTCGGCCGTTATGTCGGCATGGCGGTGGCGGGCACGAAGCCCGACGAGATGGGCATCGGCCCGGTCTTCGCGATCCCGAAGCTGCTCGAGCGCTTCAACCTGAAAATGGACGATATCGGCCTGTGGGAACTCAACGAAGCGTTCGCGGTGCAGGTGCTGTATTGCCGCGACAAGCTGGGCATTCCCAATGATCTGCTGAACGTCAATGGCGGGTCGATCTCGATCGGCCATCCCTATGGCATGACCGGCGCACGCTGCACCGGACACGCGTTGATCGAAGGCAAACGCCGCGGCGCAAAATATGTCGTCGTCACAATGTGCGTCGGCGGTGGCATGGGCGCGGCCGGTCTGTTCGAAGTGCTGTAAGCGCGCCAATCCCCTTGGCGAAAGCGAAGGCGGTGGCTTCCATACCGAAGCCGCCGCCTTTTTCTGTTTCGGCATCGCTGCATCTTTCGCACGCAACCCCATTGCGGCTCCGCTCGTTACGATTGCCGAACCGTTTTTATGGGAGTTGATGACCATGGCCGACAAGAAGACCGCCGAACAGGTGAAGCACGATTTCTGGAAGAAGCTGGCCGACAGCCCGTTCGTGATGCTGGGGCTGAAGGACAATCAGCATAGCGAGCCGTTGACCGCGCAACTCGACAAGGATCAGGTCGACACGATCTATTTCTTCGTCGCAAAGGATAATCGCGCGGCCAGGGGCGGACCGGCGATGGTGCAGTTCGTGTCGAAGGGGCATGATTTCTTCGCCTGCATTTCGGGCACGGCAAAGCTGTCCGACGAACCGGGTATGATCGACAAATTGTGGAGCAAACAGGTCGAGGCATGGTTTCCCGGCGGCAAGAACGATCCGAACCTTGCGCTGCTGCGCTTTGACATCGGCACTGCCGAAATGTGGGAGACCGACATTTCGTTAGGCGGGAAGCTGAAAATGCTGTTCGGCGGTACGATCAAGTCGGACGAGATGGGCGAACATGAAATGGTCGCTACCACGCGCGAGGGTACATCGGCCTGACCGTCGCACGGCAGCCCTCCCCTCACTGCCTTCATTAGTCTGCTTGACCGGCCCCATGCCCGCGGCGCAAAGCTGTCGGCCATGGGGCCGTCGCTCGTCCACCGCCTCCATGTCGAGGCCCATGCCGTATGGCTTGCCGTGCGCGATCCGCGTACGCCACTGCCTGCGCGGCTGGTCGGGGTTTTCGTCGCCGCCTACGCGCTGTCGCCGATCGACCTGATCCCCGATTTCATTCCCCTTCTGGGCGTGATCGACGACATCATCCTGATCCCCGCCGGGCTGTGGCTGTTCGAACGGATGGTGCCCGATACGCTGCTTGCCGAACATCGCGCGGTGGCGGAGCGCGAAACGCGCCGCCCGCGCTCCGGGCTGGGGCTGGTCATCGTGCTTGCGATCTGGGCGCTCGTCGCGTGGATCGCCTGGGGCTATGTCGCCACCCGCTGGGATTGACCAGCGGCGCGCAGCAGTCAACCCGGCGGGATAAGGCCGTCGCGAATACCCGCATCGAATTGCGCGCGCAGCGACTGCAACGCGCGTTCGCTTTCATCGGGACGCTGGCGTGCCGACTTGCCCTTTCGCAGCCGTTTGCGATCCTTTTCAGGCGGATCGACGCGCTTTACACGCACCCTGGCATAGCCCTGACGCCGAATGCCCAGTTCTTCCGCCGCGCCGCGCGACAGGTCGATGATCCGCCCGGCGCGGAACGGGCCGCGATCGTTGATCCGCACCAGGATCGTCTTGCCGGTATCCAGCGCGGTAACCTCGACATAGGTCGGCAGCGGCAGCGTCTTGTTGGCGGCGGTGATCCAGTCGGGCCGGAATTTCTCGCCATAGGCGGTCTTGTCGCCCGATTCATTCCCGTACCAGCTGGCATAGCCCAGCACGTCGTAATCAGGCTCGACGCGCGGAACATAGGTCTTGCCCGCAATGTGATACGGCCTGCCGACCTTTACCGGGAAATCGCCGACCGGCTTGTAATCATGCCCGGCGCAGGCGGATGCGAAGATGCCCGCCCCCGTCGCCGCCAATGCTGATCGCCGCAACCCCATGATCCTCTCGCTACCCAAATCGCGGGCCCCGCGCCAGCCCCGCGACGCGACGCAAAGCCCGACGCGATGCGGCGGTATCCGGGTAAATTATTTCGCCTATGGCACAAAAGCGCGCTGCGGCTATTGTGTAGCGGCGTGCCCACCTTGCTCACCATCTTCGTCAACGCGCTCCCCGCGCCGACGCGCCTCGCGCTGGTGCGTGCCGATCCCGGCATGCTGCGTACTGCGCGCGGCGCGCGGGCGATGTTCGCCTTTCTGCTTACCCTGCTGGTCTCGCTGACCGCGGGGAAGGCTTTGGGCGTGTCTCCGCTCGATTTCCTGATCGGCTTTCCGGTGACCGTATTCTGCTGCGCCGCGATCGGCGATGACGAAACGCGCGCGCGGGCAGGAAAAATCGCCGCGCTCGCCTTTGCCGCGGGCGTCAGCTTCACCCTGTCGGCGCTGATCCATACCATATGGATCAACCACGCCGTCTTTGTCGCGGTCATCGCGCTTGCCGCGTATATGCGCCAATATGGCGGGCCATGGGTGCCGATGGGGCTCGCCTCGAACGTCGCCTATTTCTTCGGCGCGTTCCTGAAACCCGATGCGCAGATGCTGCACTGGCAATGGGCGGGCGTGGTGGTCGGCGCCGCCTGCGCGCTGATCGTTCACCAGCTTGTCGTGCCGCACCGGCCATGGCGCCGCATGCGCTGGTCGGTGATCGCCATCCGCATGCGGCTTGCCCGCCTGTTGAAAAGCGCCGCGCGCTTCGAACCGGGAAGCGACGCAGATACGCTGCGCAAGCGGCTCGGCGCGGTGGCGCAGGCAGTGACGATCGCCGAAACCGAACTGGAAAATCTTCCCGGTGGCCGCCTTGCCCATCGTCCGCTTGCCGAAGCGCTGATCGCCGCGCTGGTGCTTGCCGAGCGGCTGGCGCTGCAGACCGAAGGCGATCCTGAACTGGCGGCGGCGCCGGAAACGCGCGCCGCGATGCGCCGGCTGGCGCAAGGGTTACGCGGCGAAGGGCCGCTTCCCCACGCCGCGCCGCTCACCCCGCTTGCCGAAGCGGTGGAGGAACTGGAACGCGCGCGCACCCTACCCCCCGATCTGGATGCCGCCAGCACCGCCGGAACCACTTCGCCGCCGCCGACACAGGCAGTGTGGCGACCGGCAATCCAGTCGGCATCGGCGGCCGCGCTCGCCATTCTGGGCGGCGTCGCGCTGTCGCCCGATCGCTGGTACTGGGCGGTCATCACTGTCTTCGTGATGTTTACCGGCACCTATTCGCGCGGTCAGGCGCTCGCCAAATCGATGCAGCGCACAATCGGCACCTTTGCCGGCATCCTTGTCGCTATGGGGCTGGTCTGGGCGCTGCACGGCAATACCCATGCCGCGCTATTGCTGATGCCGGTGGCGATTTTCTGCGTGTTCTACGCCTTTATCCAGTCCTATACATGGATGGCGTTCTGGATCACCGTCGTCGTCGCGCTGCTGTTTTCGGTCACCGGGCGGTTCACCGATCAGGTGATGCTGCTGCGCTTCGAAGAAACCGCGATCGGCGCATTGGCCGGAGTCATTGTCGCCACGCTGGTGCTGCCGCGTCGCACCGATGTTCATGCCCGCGATCAGTTCAACGTGCTGTGCGATGCCGCCCATAACGCGCTGGAGGCGGCGTTGCCCTCCGCGCGGCTCGACCGGCTGGCGCTAACTGCCGCGCTGCACGATTTCGAGGCGAAGCTCGCCCAGCTGCTTGAAGCGATCGAACCGCTCCGCCTGATCCCTGCCCCCGCCGCCGCCCGCCAGCGCGGCAGGACGCAGCGGCAACTGGTTCTTGCCAGCTATTGGATGCACGAAATCGCGCTCGCCGTGCGTCTGCTCGACCGGCAGGACGGTTGGCCCCCGCCGCCCGATGCGCTGGCAGCGGGGCAGACGCTTGCCGGGCGGCTCGAAACGCTTGCCCGGCCCGGCTATGCGCCAGATGGCGAGGGCGAAGCCGACGCGCGCGACGAACCGTTGCCCCGCGAAGAAACCGATCCGGCGCGTGCGCTGACCCGCGCCGCACAGGGACTGGGCGAAGCGATGACCGAAACCGCCAGAATGCTGACCGACCGCAACCGGCAAAGCCGCGCCTTTCGCTTTTAGAGCGGGCGTATCACGCTTTCAGTGTGGCATCGAAAAGCGCGGTCATCCGGCCCCACGCTTTTTCGGCGGGCTGGCTGGCATAAGCGGGGCTGTCGATCACGCACCAGCCATGATCGGCGGGATAGACCTCAACCTCCGCCGCGCGCCCGGCCGAATCCGCCGCCTCGCGCAGCTTAGTCTTCGCCTCGGGCTGTTTCGCGTCATCATTCTGCGCGATCGCGAACAGGTAGCGCGCATCGCCCTGCCCGATCAGCCGGTGCGGGCTTTGCGGGTCGTCCGGCTTCACCAGTCCCGCCCCGTGCAGCGATGCCGCGCCGCGCACCCGCTTCGGCACCGCGGCGGCGCTGAACACGGTGAACGGCCCGCCCATGCAATAGCCATTGGTGCCTACGCTACTTTCGCTGTCGACCTCGGGCCGCTGGTCTAGCCAGCCGATCAGCGCCTGCGCATCGCCGCCGATCGACGCCGCGGTCAGCTTTTCGCGCCACGGCGCGACCGTTTCGGACCCGCCCTGCGACCGGAACGTGCTGAAATCGGCGAACTGCGGCGCCTTCGCATCGCGATAATAGGGATTGGCGACCAGCACGGCATAGCCCTGCCCGGCCAGCCGCCGCGCCATTACGCGAAACGCTTCGCGCAGCCCGGCGATATCGGGCCAGGTCACGATGGCGGGATGGCTGCCGCTTTCCGGCGCGACGAAAAACGCATCCATCGTACCGTCGCCGGTCGCGATGGTCACATCATGCTCGATCAGCCCGTTGCTTGCGGCCGATGCGCCGCGCGTGCAGGCGGCGATCGCCCCCGCCGCGCCCAGCGCAGCGAACTGCCGCCGGTTTCCCGACCAGTCGAACCCGCGCTTGGCGTCCCAGCGTTTCAGGTCGTCGCTATCGCACATGCCCGCATCTCCTTAAAACTACGGCTGCATCAGCATAGACCGTCGTCCGCCGGGGTTAAAGCCATGGCCGCGCGCTATTTGTCTCCGGCGAAACGCAGCGTGGCGACCACCGGAAAATGGTCCGAAGGATAAGTCGTCCCCTGATGATAGCTGTCCGTCGCATCGTCCACGACGTCGAAGCCGCGCACGAACAGATAATCGATCCGCCGGTCCGCATCCCCGGTGAAATCGTGAAACGTGTTGTCGCTGCCGGTGCGGTGCTCCGCGATCTTGCGCGCATCGGTCAGCGCGCCGGTAAATACCTTGTATGCCTCGCTGTCGGGCCAGGAGTTCATGTCACCGCCCAGCACCACGGGAAGGCCGTGCGCGATTTGCGGCAGGCGCGACAGGATCAGTTCGGCCTGGTGGCGGCGCGCATCGGCATCCTGCGGCCGGTGCGCCAGATGCGTGTCGAGGAAGACGAAGCGATGCTTTTGCGCCCCTTGCGTTTCGAACACCGCCCAGTTCACGTTGCGCGGCAGGTCCGTGCCCCAGCTCATGCTGCCCGCCTTTTCCGGCGTTTCGGACAGCCAGTATTCGCCGTGGCGAAGCAGCGTCAGCCGGTCGGGGCGATAGAAAATCCCCATATGCTCGTCATCATGCCCGCCCATCCGGTCGCGCCCGAACCAGCGATATTCGGGTAGTGCGGCGGAAATGTCGTCCGCTTGCCGCTTCAACAGTTCCTGCGTGCCGATCAGGTCGGGATGCGCGTCGCGGATCGTGGCGATCGAAACCGGGCGGCGTTCGGGCCAGCTATGTTCGCCGGTGTCGGAGGCATAGCGCACGTTGAACGTCATCACCTTCAACACGTCCGCATCGCTCGCCGCTTGCTTCGTCCCCGCCAGTGCGGGAACCATCGCCGCCTGCGCCAGAAACAACGCCCCGGCCGCCAGAACCATTCCCCGAACCATCGATCGCCGCATCATCCCGCTCCCAGTATATTTCCGTTACGGCAAAGCCTATACCCGAACCGCCCCGCCGCAACCAGCGCCCAGTCGGCAGCGCCCCCGATCACGCCGCCTTGCGCAGTCTATATCCGTCCTCGTCCCGCGCGACATGGCCGAGCCGGACGAGCGCGTCGAGCGTTGCCGCCACCCGGTGTTCGACCTTGCGCCCCTGGGAATATCGGCGGGCTATGGCTTCGGCGCTCAGCGGCTGGCCGCCGCGAAGCGCGTCGATAACGCTTGCGGTCTGGCCAATGGCGTCGCGGGGGAAGGCTGGCTTCTTTGCCTTTGCCTCGGGCAGCATCGCCTCGATCTGCTCCGCCTTTGCGCGTGGCGCCAGCTGGGTGAGGCCCGCTTTGGGTATCTGATATTCGGGGCGGAGCCAGCGCACCTTGCCCGCTTTCTCTTCGGCATGACGCTCGGCGTTGAGCGCGACCAGCCGTTCGACAATCTGATCGTCGGAAAGGTCGCGCGGCCAGCCATAGGCATCGGCCACCGCATCGTCGATTTGGACATGGAGTTCGGCGATAATGTCCACCCGCCCGCGCATACGCTGGTCCTGCTCGACTTCGGTGAAGACCTCCCCCTTCACCAGCTTTTCGCGAAGGTTGTAGAGGCCGGTCAGCGTCAGGTCGCCATGCTCGGCCAGCACTTCCTTGCGGGTCGCATCGAGCTCCTCGGCAAGATCGCCGATGCTCCGCTTCTGCGCGTCGGTAGCATCGGGGAAGGGGAAGGGATCGAAGCTGGAAGTTTTCACATAAACGGCCGGCTGATCGAAAACGCCAATCATTCCGGCGTTAACCAAATACCAAAGGTAATGGACCGAAGAAGTGGCGACACCAAGATCGAATCCGCTATCAAGCGCCAAGCAAACCAGCTTGTTGTCCGGCAGTATGCTGGTCGGGAAAAACTGAAATACCCTGTGCTTCGATGTCTCGACTGTGGCAATATAACGATCCAGTCCCTCGATAGCGGGTCGAAGTTCACGTCGCGGTTCACCGAAAAGCCACCAATTTTCTCGGTAGGTTGCGCGATTATTTGTGTCTCGTCCCGGCTTCACTGCTGTCAAAAGATACTGATAAACTTCAGGAAACTGTTGACGCACCTCCCGCTCGTCGAGCCCGAGCAGGTCAATTACCATCGCGTCGCGCGAGCGACCCATCATGTCGCGCCCGTTGCGATAGGGCCGAATATGCTTTTCCAGCCCCTTGCGTTTGCCTAGCCCCAGCGCTTCCGCCTCGGCTGGCGTGACGATGAACCCGGCACCGTGCAATTTCACACCCGGCGAACAAATCCACTCGTTCGAAAGAAGCGGCTTCGTTTGGGTCACATCAGCGCCGACCGTCAAATCGGCATGGACATCGCCCGCTATCTGCTCAAAGCCGATCTCCGGCGCATCGCTATCCAGCCCGCGTTCTGTAACCACCTCCAGCAACACCCCCTCGCGCTTCCCCGATTCCGCCACGGTCATCGCGATCCGCACCGCCGCCGCATCCTTCGTCGCTTTCGTCCATGGATGATCGGGAATCGCCATGATCAGGCTGATGGGCGGGCGACCGTCAAGCCGCTTCGCGATCACCCGACGGCTGAACTCCTGCGTGATCGAATTGGTGGTGACGAAGCCGAAGCGCTTCAGCTTCGCGCCCTTGCGCACCAGCATTTCGGCGGCATGGTCCCACCAATACATCACGAAATCTGCGGATTTGTTGATCTTCGGATGCGCCTTCCACAAGGCGGTGGCATAGGCTTCGCCCAGCCGAGAGCGGATATCCTTGCCGCCGATAAACGGCGGGTTGCCGACGATATAGTCCGCCTGCGGCCAATCGGGCCGTTTCGGGTTGGGTAGTTCGGTTCCGCTGCCATCCGCCTTCGCGCGCTCTTCCCCATGCGCCACCACTGCATCCATCGCGGTGATGTTCGACAGCTTTTCGAGCACCGGGTCGGAAATGCTCGTCCCGTTCCTCATCTGCCATTGCAGATAGCCCAGCCACAGGACCAGTTCGGCGATCGCGGCCGCGCGTGGGTTCAGTTCCAGCCCCAGAAAGCTGCGCGGATGCACGGTGGAGGTTTCCAGCGCCAGCGCCTCCTGCCCGCCAAGATCGGCGAGCACTTCCAGCACATCGCCTTCCAGCCGCTTCATCAGTTCCAGCGCGACATACAGGAAATTGCCCGTCCCGCATGCCGGGTCGAGCACGCGGGTGGTGGCCAGCTTTTCGTGAAAGTCATGCACCGCACGGATCGCCGCGGCTATGTCGCCGCTTTCGCGCTCGCGCTCGACGGTGCCCAGCACCGCGCCTTCCCATTCGGCCTGTAACGGGTCGATGACCGTTGCGTTGACCAGCCGTTCGACATAGGCGCGCGGCGTATAATGCGCGCCCAGCCGCTTGCGCTCCTCCTTGTCGAGCGCCTGTTCCAGCAGCGTGCCGAAAATCGCGGGTTCGACCTCGGTCCATACGTGCCGCGCGGCTTCGTACAGTTCGCCGATCTCCTCGCGCTGCATCGCGATCGCGCTGCGTTCGGAAAACAGGCCGCCGTTGAAATGGCGCACCTTTTCCCGCAGCGTCGTCGAAAATCCGCCCTTGTCCATCTTTGCCCACAGCTCTTCCAGCATCGGGGCAAAGCCGTCGGGATGGGTGCGCGCTCCCCCCAGCACCTCGGTAAAGCTGCCGCGCGTCAACAGGCCGGTATCCTCGGCGAACATCGTGAACAGCACACGCATCAGGAAATGCGCGACCCGTTCCGCCGGGTGCCCGCGCTCTTCCAGCAGTTTCGATACGCTGGCCAGCCGCCGGGCGATGTCGCGCGTGACCTCCGCCGCCTTCTTTGCGGGGTCCAGGCTGTGCGGGTCAAGCCAGATCGCGCGCAGCCGGTCACGAACATGGACATCGCGCAGATCTTCCAGATAGATGCGAAAGCCCGCGCGGTCGGGGAATTGCCGGTAGTTGCGCCCCTGTCCCGAAAAATCGGCGAACACTTCGATCGCATGGCCGACATCGCACACCAGAATGAAGGGCGGCCAAACATGGTTTTCAGGTAGTGCGCGGGCATATTGCTCGGCCTGTTCGCGGGCATTGCGCATCAGCACGTCCCAGCCGCGATTGGCGCTGCGGCGTCCGCGCGCGCCGCCGGCATCCATTCCCGGCAGCGCCGTCTGCTGTGCCGCCATTGCCACTTCCTTGGCACCGCCGCGTTCGCGGCTCTGCTTGGCTTCCAATACGAAGCATCCGCGCTTGTACAGGTCGATACGCCCGTGCCCGGTCTTGCCCTTTTCATCCCGGAACGTCACCGCGCGCTCGAACACATAATCATTATGTTCGTGCGTGGCATCGGCAGGGTCGGGACGCGGCAAATTAAACACCTGCGTCAGTTCGGTCAGAAATAACGGGAAGTTCGCGCGCTCAGCCCCGCCCTCATTCTCGCGCCAGCGTTCGATAAAGGTATCAAGCGCCGTTTGCGATATATCCATTGCGCCCCCCGATCGGGGGCAGACTCGCCGCCGACGGGCAGCTTCGCCATATGGAGCATGTCCGTTACGGATCGTGCGGCAGCGCAATCGGACGGATATTGATCCGGTCCGGAGCGTTCCTTCCCCGGTGGCAAAGCGCAGCGGGCTTTCCTACCTAACCCTCTGGCATCTCCATCGGAACAGAAGTAGAACCAGCCCGTATGAGCCTTACCCATATTTCCGTCCGCGGCGCGCGCGAACATAATCTGAAGGACGTGTCGGTGGACATTCCGCGCGACACGCTGACGGTCATCACCGGCCTGTCGGGCAGCGGCAAGTCCTCCCTCGCCTTCGACACCATCTATGCCGAGGGGCAGCGGCGATATGTCGAATCGCTCTCCGCCTATGCGCGCCAGTTCCTTGAAATGATGCAGAAGCCCGATGTCGATCATATCGAAGGGCTTTCCCCCGCGATCAGCATCGAACAGAAAACGACCAGCCGTAATCCGCGCTCGACGGTCGCGACGGTCACCGAAATCTACGATTATATGCGGCTGTTATGGGCGCGCACCGGCATTCCCTATTCGCCCGCGACCGGCCTTCCCATCAGCGCGCAAACGGTCAGCCAGATGGTCGATCGCGTACTCGCGCTGCCCGAAGGCACACGGCTCTATCTGCTCGCCCCCGTGGTGCGCGGGCGCAAGGGCGAATATCGCCGCGAACTGGCCGAATGGCAGAAGGCCGGGTTCCAGCGCGTGCGCATCGACGGCGAGCTGTACGAGATCGCCGAAGCGCCCAAGCTCGACAAGAAATACAAGCATGACATCGAAGTCGTCGTCGATCGACTGGTGGTGCGTGAAGACATCGCCACCCGCCTTGCCGACAGTTTCGAAACCGCGCTGAAACTCGCCGACGGCCTCGCTTATGTCGACCTCGCCGACACGACGGTGGCAGAGGCGACGGGCAGCGCCAGCAACACCGAAAAATCGGCGGTCGAGGGCGGTAACGTTACCGGCGGCGCGATGAAGGGCGCCGGCGTTCCTGACAACCGCATCGTCTTTTCCGAACGCTTCGCCTGCCCCGTCTCCGGCTTCACCATCCCCGAAATCGAACCGCGCCTCTTCTCGTTCAACGCCCCACAGGGTGCGTGCCCGGCGTGCGATGGCCTGGGCGAGCGGATGGAGTTCGATCGCGGCCTTGTCGTCCCCAATGACGAACTAAGCCTGAAGAAAGGCGCGATCGTCCCCTGGGCCAAATCCAACCCGCCCAGCCCCTATTACATGCAGGTGCTGGGCAGCCTCGCGCGCGAATTCGGTTTCAGCCTTGAAACCCCGTGGAAGGACTTGCCCACCGATGTGCGTGAGATGATCCTCACCGGCACGAAGGGAAAGCCCGTCACGCTCACCTTTGTCGACGGGCGCAAATCCTATGACGTGAAGAAGCCGTTCGAAGGCGTGCTCGGCAACCTCAACCGCCGGTTGATGAAGACCGAAAGCGCGTGGATGCGCGAGGAACTGTCCAAATATCAGGCCGCGCATCCGTGCGAGACCTGTGGCGGCGCGCGTCTGAAACCCGAAGCGCTCGCGGTGAAGATCGACGGCCATGACATTTCGCACGCCAGCCGCCTGTCGGTGGTCGATGCGCTCGCCTTCTTCAAGACGCTTCCGCAAGCGATGACGCCGCAGCAGCGGGAGATCGCGACCCCCATATTGAAAGAAATCGACGAGCGGCTGGGCTTCCTCAACAATGTCGGGCTCGACTATCTCAACCTCGACCGCAATTCGGGCACGCTGTCGGGCGGGGAGAGCCAGCGCATCCGCCTCGCCAGCCAGATCGGATCGGGGCTGTCGGGCGTGCTCTACGTCCTCGACGAACCGTCGATCGGCCTGCACCAGCGCGACAACGACATGCTGCTCGAAACATTGAAACGCCTGCGCGACCTTGGCAACACCGTGCTCGTCGTCGAACATGACGAAGACGCGATCCGCTCGGCCGACTATATCCTCGACATGGGGCCGGGCGCTGGCGTGCATGGCGGCGCGCTGATCGCGCAAGGCACGCTTGACGACATTCTGAAGACGAAAGGCTCAGTCACCGCCGATTACCTCAACGGCACGCGAGAGATTGCGGTGCCGCAGAAACGCCGCAAGGGCTCGGGCAAGAAACTCACCGTCCATGGCGCAAAGGCGAACAATCTGCGCGACGTCACCGCGTCGATCCCGCTGGGCACCTTCACCTGCATCACCGGCGTTTCGGGGTCAGGCAAGTCGAGCTTCACCATCGATACGCTCTACGCCGCCGCCGCGCGGCAATTGAACAGCGCACGCATTCTCGCCGGAAAGCATGACAAGATCACCGGGCTGCAGCATCTCGACAAGGTCATCGACATCGACCAGTCGCCCATCGGCCGCACCCCGCGCTCCAACCCCGCCACCTATACCGGCGCCTTCACCAATATCCGCGACTGGTTCGCCGGGCTGCCCGAATCCCAGGCGCGCGGCTACAAACCGGGGCGCTTCTCGTTCAACGTGAAGGGCGGGCGCTGCGAAGCGTGCCAGGGCGACGGCGTGCTCAAGATCGAGATGCACTTCCTGCCCGACGTCTATGTCGAATGCGATGTGTGCCACGGCGCGCGCTACAATCGCGAAACGCTCGAGGTGAAGTTCAAGGGGATGAGCATCGCCGACGTGCTCGACATGACGGTCGAGGACGCGCACGAATTCTTCAAGGCCGTGCCCCCCATCCGCGACAAGATGGCAATGCTCGAGGAAGTCGGGCTGGGCTATGTAAAGGTCGGTCAGCAGGCCACCACCCTGTCCGGCGGCGAAGCCCAGCGCGTCAAGCTGGCCAAGGAACTCAGCCGCCGCGCGACCGGCAACACGCTCTACATCCTCGACGAACCGACCACCGGGCTGCATTTCGAAGATGTCCGCAAATTGCTCGAAGTGCTCCACGCGCTGGTCGAACAGGGCAATACGGTCGTGGTCATCGAGCATAATCTGGACGTGATCAAAACGGCAGATTGGATTTTGGACCTGGGGCCGGAAGGCGGCGTGAAGGGTGGCGAGGTTATCGCTGAGGGCACGCCAGAGGTGATCGCGGCGAGTGAGCGGAGCTTTACGGGGCAGTATCTCGCGCCGTTGCTGGCGAAGGGGAAGGAGAGCGTGGCGGCGGAGTAGGCCGTCCGCCCTCGCCGACGAACCCGACCCTCCCCCGTTCGCCCTGAGCTTGTCGAAGCCTGTCCTGAGCGCCTGCCTTGGCAGGCAGTCGAAGGGGGCCGTACTTCTCCCACGACTGCCTTGACAGGCAATTGAAGGAGACCACACTCCGCCCAGCCCCCGTCGTCATCGCGAGGAGCGAAGCGACGACACGATCCAGAGCGCCGAACACGATGGCCAGTGTCTCGACACTCTCTCGCCATCGGCACCACACCGGGCTACCTTCACCCCATGACCACCCCATGGCGCCCCGCCTTTGAAGCTGCCCTACGCCTTCTCGCCCAACTCGGCGAAGCCATGGTGGCTCGCGGCCTGCCCCGCCCCATTCTGGTCGGCGGGGCCGCCGCTGAATATTATACCGGCAGCGCGCTATCGACCGGCGACTTCGACCTATGCTCCCCGGTTCAGACCGAACTGGAAGAGGAGATGCGGCGCCTCGGCTTCGTCAAACCCGCCGGAAAGGGGCTTGCGACGCGCGGGTGGATACATCCTGAACTGCGCCTCGGCTTTGAGGTCGTCGCCAATGTCCTCATGGAAGGCAAGGTAGATCGCGACCATATTCTGCTGGTGGAGGACGTCGCGCCCGGCCAGTCCTTCGCCATCATTTCGGTCGAAGACCTGATCGCCGACCGTATGGGCCAATATGCCTCCGGTACGGCGCAGGATCGTATCGATCAGGCGCGCATATTGCTGCTACTTCACCCTGATGCGGATCGCGACTATCTTGATCGCAGAATTCGTGAAGAAAGCGCTGGCGATTATGACATCCAAGACCTTCTCGACTGAAGCCGCCGAATGGACCGGCCCGCGCGTGTCACACGCCGATATGGCCGCGCGGTTGGCAGCGCGCCGCAAGGCGCTTGGCGGCCCCGAAGCGCCGCGCAATACGGGCGAGCGGCGGACGGGGAGCAAGCGGGCGTTGTTGCAGGCGATCCGGGATGTTGGGGGGGAGTGGTAAATCTGAGTAGCATTTTGCTAAACCTATACCTTGCTAAAACATCTCGCGTTAACGACGTTCGCGATACAGTGGCTTTGCAAGACAGCTTAATTTGTATATCACATAAAAAGAGCGGCGCACCTGCAAGTACGCCGCTCAGTGGGCTAGATTTGACTGGATATCTTTTCTTGCTCCGCTACCGGGCTGCGGATGCCGAGAGGGGCTACACCTCGCGACACCCGGATGCCTTACTGGCTAGTTAGGTTGTTGAGGCTCCACGCCTATCACCCCCTTCCTGGCCAGAGGACTCAGATGATCCGGAGCCATACAGACTGTCGAAATCGTCAGGCTCCGGGTCATACCATTTCGGCGGCAAGTCTTTGTCAGCAAACCACCAAAAGTACATGTTATTCTGCATAATGCTGCGGAATCGATGATCTTTGGAAATTGTTGATCTAAAATTGGCTAAAGGGTCGCTACCCCCGATAGTAGCCCCCTCATTCGTAGCTGCTTCCATGAGTTTCCCTACCGGCAACGGCTCGCCAATCTTGCTTAAGGCAATGAAAGCAGCATCTCCTTGCGACACCTTGCGCTTGGTTGGGCTGTTTGCATAACCCACCACAAGCTCTCCCAAGCTCGCGGATATAGTTCTTTTTGTTCGATCGTTTAGTGCAGATGCTCCACCTGCGGCAACAACCGCTGCATCCAAAGCCGCAAAAATACCATATGGTTCGCTAGCTTGAACTGCTGCCCAAGCCTTGTCGCGCAAGGCTTCAATCCCGCTTTTCATTTCATCCGACATGGCACGAGCTTTCCCTGATTCGCGATACCCATAGCCCTGCCTTGCGAAAAAAGCAAACCTATTGCAACACTGCAGCAAGTCTCAATATGTTCGCCGATCAATGTTGCTATGTTCCGATATATGAGAATCAGAGCGGGGCGGATCGGCACGACGGAGGTCAAGGCTTCAGAGCTTGCGTTGCAATGCAGTAGGGATTTGGATGATATGCAAACCTTACCAAGCGCGCGGAACTACCTTTTCGGAGCCGCTTATTTGGGAGCCGGTTGCTAGAATTCCTGTTCTACAGGCATTGTTCCTGCATATACGTCCGGTCCCCTCAGCCGCTTGGGAAGGACGTTTCATGCTGCATCTCTACCCCTCACCGCGCCAGTTGATCCGCGCATCTGCCGCGCACGGCTTCGCGTGCTGCTGGGATGTGGATTGATGGGGGACGTAGTCTCAACTTCCGCAACTTCCGGACACCAACGGCCCCGGCGCGGCAGTGAATCCCGCGCCGTCAGACGGGCCTGCGGCCCGCTGGCCGGGCGCGCCTCGGATTAGCTGCTGCTAATCCTTCGGTTCGCGCGCCGGAACCGGTCACCGCCCCGCCCGTTCGTTCCACAACCCCAAACCCTGCGAAAGGATGGCCTATGCCCCAGAAGAAATCCGCCGCTCGCCCCGCCCCCTTTTACCGCCGCACGCGCACCGCGCTGATCGGGCTTGGCGTCTTCGCCGTTGGTGCGAGTGCTGCTGCCGGGCTTGCGCTGTGGCGGCGGGCGCGTCGTCCTTCGGAAGGGCATGCCGCGCCCGACCTCGAAACCGGGTCGCATCCCGACGGGTCGAAGCGCGCGCCGGATGCCTTCCGCCCCGATGCCGACGCGGCGGTGCCCGAATCGGAGCGCGAGGCGCTTCGCCCCGCCACCATTCCCGCCCCCGGCCTTGACAACAATGTCGAGGAACTGAACGGTCGCACCACGCACTAAAGCGGTTCAAGATACTGGAATTGCGGCGGTTTTACTGGACGAAAACCGCCGCACCTGCTATACTCCTTTCATCGTCGGCATTCTTATCCGTAAGCGCCGGTGGCTGAGAGACTATTCGCGCTCCCGCTTACGATGCCTTGGGGAGCATCCGTCCATATGGACATCATCTATCTTCGCGAACGCCGCCGCGCCTCGCTCGAACGCGCCGATGCGGCGACCAATGCGATCGCGCGCGCCTCGCACGCCAGCCTTGCCGGTCTGTACCACGAATGGATCACCCAGTTGGAGGACAAGGCCGCCGGTCGTCCGACCGAAAACAAATATCCCATTCGCCGCGTATGACGCAGGCCCCGCCGCGCCCGCATTGTCAGGCGCGGCCGAACAGGCTAGAAGCGGTTTTGCTACAGTCGCAAATCGACGGACTATCGGTGCTTTGCGGCTCCCATTTCCTTCTTTCCCTACGCTGAGCGACCTGTCGGCGCCCGATGTCCGGGCCGCCGCCGCAAGAAGGAATATCCAAATGGCTTTCACCGGAACCGTAAAATTCTTCAACGCCGACAAGGGCTATGGCTTCATCCAGCCCGATCAGGGCGGAAACGACGCGTTTGTCCATATCTCCGCCGTTGAAAAGGCAGGGATGGCGACGCTCGACAAGGATCAGCGCGTTTCCTACGATCTGGAAAATGATCGGCGCGGGAAACCGGCGGCAACCAACCTTCAGCCCGCCGACTGAACGCTTCTATCGGGCGGCTCCACTGCGGAGCCGCCCGTTTTCGTATCGGGGCGGTCGCCCCGCTTTGCCCTCCCGCCCGGAGCGAGTTTGATGACATCCGAATCCGAAACCTTCCGCGCCCGCGCCGAAATCGACCATGAAGCGGCAGAGGCGGCGACGCTGGACAGTGTACGCGACCGGCATCTGCGCTCCGAAGCCGCCTGGACCGCGATGGCCGAACGGTCCGAACGCGTGGCCGAAGCCCGCGCCCGCAACGAGGCGGAAAAGGAAGCGGCACGCCTGACCGACTGATACGGATGTAAATGCGCAGGCACAGCGCGCGGCCTGCGCAAAACCATTACAGACACGCGGAAGAAATGCTATAGTACGATCAGTAACCGCATACTCCCAGCCACAGTCGGCCCTGTGCCTGGCACGGAGATGTTATGCAAACGCGTACGCTGATCGCCTATTTTCTGATTTTCCTGCTCGTCGCCGGGTTCGGCGTCGCGCTGTATATCTGGCGTGTCCGTCGCCGCCGCGAACGCGCGCTGCGCCAGGGGCGCCGCCCGTCGCCGCGACCGGGCAAGGGACGCCCTTTTTGAACGATCAGCCCGCGAGCCGCGTCAGCTCTGCACCGCTCAGGCGCTGCACGGTCCACCCGTCCATGCCTTCGGCCCCCATCTTGCGATAAAAGCGAATCGCGTCCGCGTTCCAGTCTAGCACCGACCATTCGAACCGGGCGCAATCGCGCGCGACAGCGATTCCCGCCAGATGGCGAAGCAACGCCGTGCCAACGCCCTTACCGCGCGCGTCCTGCGTCACATACAGGTCTTCCAGATACAGACCCTTCCTGCCCGTCCAGGTGGAGAAATTATGGAAGAACAATGCGAAGCCCGCAGCTTCTCCGTCGCTTTCGGCGATCACCGCCTCGGCCGCGTGTTCATCGAACAGCGCCGCTTCCAACATCGCCGCATCGGCCTTTACGGCGTCCGGCTCACGCTCGAACGCGGCAAGCTCTTTTACGAAGCGAAGGATGGTGGACACGTCGCCGCGTGTCGCGGGCCGGACATGGGTCATGGAATGATGGTCTCCGCCTGAGCAAAGGGTTTGGGCCGCCGCCGCGCCGCCCGGATGCATCCTGCCACGATAAGACCCGCACCGCCGATCGTCCATGCCGTCACCGTCTCGCCAAAGAACAGCCAACCGAACAACGCCGCCCAGAGAAAGGACGTATATTCCGACGGCGCCAGATAACTTGCCCCCGCCCGGCCATAGGCCCAGGCGAGCAGCATCAGCGAAACGGTCGCAAGCAGCCCCGCCATGCCAAGCGCCGGAATCTGCGCGGCCGGGGGAACGATCACCAGCCAAGGCGCGGCAAGCGCAAGCAGGCAAAGCGCCACGAAAGTCTGCCAGAAGGCGACCTCGCTCGGCCCTGCCACCAGTGCCTGCTGACGCGCAAGAATGATGTTCCAGCCATAGCATAACGCGGAACACAATATGGCCGCCGCGCCCCATAGGGCGTCATCGCCCATCCCGGCGCGCCCCTGACCGATCAGGATGACGACGACACCGCCGAGTGCGAAAAGCGATCCGGCGACACTCGCCCGCCGCACGGCTTCGCCAAGCAGCACCGCAGCGAGCAGGATCGCCACCAGCGGCGCGATGTACGACAGCGATATCGCCTGCGCCATCGGCACGCGCGCCAATCCCCAGAAGAACAGCAACGCCATCGCCAGCGCGACGCAGCCGCGCACGATGTGCAGCCGCATTGCCGTGCGGGCGGGCCATCCCGGCCAACGCGCGAAATGCACCGCGCCCGCCAGCACCGCGATGGCAAGGTTGCGCCAGAGCATGGCATTATACACGCCGATCGCGATGGTGGCCGATTTCATCGCGGCGTCCATCATCGAAAAGGTGGCGATGCCGATCGACGCGATCAGGAACGCCATTGGCGCGGACGTTTCCCGGTCCGGCGTCATGCGGGTATCAGGCCTATTCGGCGGCTTGCATCGCGCTCGCCTCGCCCGCTTCGATCTCGGCGGCCTTCGCCTCGACCAGTCGGACGATATGTTCGATCATGTCGCCGTCCTGAACATGGTGATCGGTCACGCCCGACAGATAGACCATATGCTTACCGGCACCGCCGCCGGTGATCCCGATATCGGTTTCGCGCGCTTCGCCGGGGCCGTTGACCACACAGCCCAGCACCGAGAGCGACATCGGCGTGCGGATATGGCTCAGGCGCTCCTCCAGCGTCTGAACGGTACGGATCACGTCGAACCCCTGCCGCGCGCAACTTGGGCAACTGACCACCCGCACACCGCGATTGCGGATGCCGAGTGCCTTGAGAATCTCGAACCCGACGCGCACTTCCTCTTCGGGCTCGGCGGAGAGCGATACGCGGATCGTGTCGCCGATACCGAACCACAGAAGCGAACCGATGCCGATCGACGATTTCACGGTGCCGCCGATCAGGCCGCCCGCCTCGGTAATACCAAGGTGCAATGGGCAATCGGTCGCTTCGGCCAGCCCCTGATAGGCGGCAACGGCAAGGAATACGTCCGACGCCTTTACCGCTACCTTGTATTCGCGGAAATCATGCTCTTCGAGGATGCGGATATGGTCGAGCGCGCTTTCGACCAGCGCCTCGGGGCATGGCTCGCCATATTTTTCTAGCAGGTCCTTTTCCAGACTGCCCGCATTCACACCGATGCGGATTGCGCAGCCATTGGCCTTCGCCGCATTCACGACTTCCTGAACCCGCGAGGCCGACCCGATATTGCCCGGATTGATGCGAAGGC
Organism: Stakelama flava; assembly: GCF_019351405.1. GTDB lineage: Bacteria > Pseudomonadota > Alphaproteobacteria > Sphingomonadales > Sphingomonadaceae > Sphingomonas > Sphingomonas flava_A. Next base: position 2,166 of record NZ_JAHWZX010000012.1, on the reverse strand, counting down.
ATGCCGCGCCCGCATCCGCCGCTTCCAGCGCGCGCTTATAATGGAAATGAATGTCGGCGACGATCGGCACCCGCGCCGCACGCACGATCTGCTTCAGCGCCGTCGTGCTTTCGACATCGGGGCAGGAAACACGGACGATGTCGGCCCCCGTCTCCTCGCACCGGCGGATCTGGTCGATCGTCGCCCTCACATCCGAAGTGACGGTGTTCGTCATCGTCTGCACGGCGATCGGCGCGTCGCCGCCAATGGGAACATCGCCGACCATGATCTGGCGGCTGTTGCGGCGCATGATATCGCGCCAGGGACGTACGGACATGGAAGAGGCTCTCGCAATCTGCGTGCTTGATATGCACCGCCATATAGCGATTCCGGCGAGGACAGGAAAGGCGCGGCATCGGCATGTCGCGATATGCACCCATCACGAACGCACCACTTTGCGTTAGGCGCATACGCCAGCGCCTGCTAGGCGAAGCGGCTTCGTGCGGTCACAGGAGGGCATCGTGGAGCGCCATTACGGAATGGACTGGCTGCGCGTTGGCGCATTCGCTCTCCTCATCCTCTACCATATCGGCATGGTTTTCGTGCCGTGGAACTATCATGTGAAGGCGCCTGCGCTGGTGCATTGGGCGGTGGTGCCGATGCTGGCGGTCAATGCATGGCGGCTTAGCCTCTTGTTTCTGGTGTCGGGCTTCGCCAGTCGCGCGCTGCTAATGCGATCGAAGGGGCTGGGCGATTTCACCCGCAACCGCAGCTTTCGCCTGCTGGTGCCACTGCTCGCCGGGATGATGATCGTCGTGCCGCCGCAACCCTGGGTCGAACTGCTGACGAAGCACGGCTATGACGGCAGCTACTGGCATTTCTGGTTTGCCGACTATTTCCGCTTTCGCGAACTGGCGGGGCTTGCACTGCCCACCTGGAACCATTTGTGGTTCGTCTTCTATCTATGGGCATATACCATGGTGCTGACGCTGGCGGTCGCACTGCTTCGCGCATCGTGGCTGCAACGCGTATATGATAGGGTATTCGGCACGGTGCTGGTGCTGGCGCTTCCGCTCGCCTGGCTGGTTGCGGTGCATGCGCTGTGGTTTCCGATGGTCGGCGAAACCCATGCCTTTATCGGTGACGATATCGCACATGTTTCGTACTTCCCGGTATTTCTGTTCGGCTTCGGACTTGCAGGATCGCCTGCGGCAATGCGTGCGATCCGGCGATGGGGCTGGCTCGGCGCGATTCTGGCGCTGTCGGGCTATGCGTTCATCGCGTGGTGCGAAATTCACTGGCCCCACGGCATGGCCCACTGGGCGGTGCGGCCCTATCTGGTCGCCCATGCGGTTCAGCAATGGGGGGCGATCGTTGCGCTGATCGCCACCGCCGACCGGTTCTGGAACCGCAATCACCCGATGCGCGCGACGCTGACCGAAGCGGTCTTCCCCTTTTACATCGTTCATCAGACCATCATCGTCGTCGCGATGTGGTTGTTGCTGGGGCGTGGGCTGAACGGCGGGACACAATTCGCGATACTGGTCGCGGCAACGGTAGCGGGATGCTGGGCCTTTTACCTTATCGGCCGCGAGATTCGCCCGCTGCGCCCGCTGGTCGGTCTTCGCCTGCACCGGCCGAAACGCCCCGGCGCGACGCTGGCCGTGCGCTGATCGGGCAACTGGCGTTCAGTCAAAACGCGCGCGTCCGATGACGCCCGCACCTATTTCTTTTTCAGCCCCCAATGCCATTTCCAGCCGCCATCGGTCTTTCGCCATGCAAGGATCACGAAGCCGATCGTGATCGGCACGCCCCAGGCGAGCTTCGCGGCATCGCCGGGCAGGCCGGACACCCCTGCGAACAACAGCGCGACATAGCCAAGCGTCAGAAGCCAGCCCTGCCACGTCACTGGTGCCGCGCCATAACCGAAGCGCTTTTGCGCAAACCAATAGCCTTCGCACCGCCTAACATTACAGTTGCATATTGATTGGAACTCTGAATCAATAGGTTTCCATGGTGAGGGGGCCGTGGATGACGGGCGCATCAATCGAGACGACACTGGAGCTATGGGCAACGTCTTTGCGCGATGTGAAGGCGCGGATGGGCAGCCTGTTCACACAGGCTCGGGTAGCGGCATCGGCCAATCTGTTCCTTGATGGCCTGTTGGGTGATGAGCGGCGCAAGACG
>NZ_JAHWZX010000011.1 GCF_019351405.1 Stakelama flava | reverse complement strand
CGTCTTGCGCCGCTCATCACCCAACAGGCCATCAAGGAACAGATTGGCCGATGCCGCTACCCGAGCCTGTGTGAACAGGCTGCCCATCCGCGCCTTCACATCGCGCAAAGACGTTGCCCATAGCTCCAGTGTCGTCTCGATTGATGCGCCCGTCATCCACGGCCTCCTCACCATGGAAACCTATTGATTCAGAGTTCCAATCAATATGCAACTGTAATGATAGGAAGCGGCTGCGCACCATCGTCTTCGCGACGCTGTTCACCGTTGCGGCCCTGCCGGGCATCGCGGCGATGTTCCTTCGCGTCTATGAAAACACGCTGGTTCGCCAGACAGAGGCGGAACTGGTGGCGCAGAGTGCGGCGCTTGCCGCTACCGCGCAAGCCCTGGCCCGGCGCGCGACCTCAGGCAGTCGAAGCGGGCGAGGTACATCCGGAGCCGCCGACCATCGACCTCAGCAGCACGCCGATCCTTCCCGACCGACCGCCACCTGCAAAGACGGGGCAAAGCCCGGCGCCCAAAGCCGTCGCGGCCCTTGCGCGGCTGGCGCCGGTCCTAGCCCGCACCAAGCAAACCACCCTTTCCTCGATCCTGCTGCTCGACCGGCAAGGTCGCATCGTTGCGGGCCCGGATCGCGGCGGCAGCCATGCAGCGTTGCCCGAAGTGCGCTCGGCGCTTTCCGGCAAGCCGCGCACCGTTCTTCGCAGGAACGCTGATTATCGCGCGGTCTATCGCTTCGAATGGTTATCGCGCGCAGCCGCGGTGCGGGTCGATCATGCGCGGCCGGTCGTCGTGAACGGTCATGTGGTCGGGGTGCTATTGCTTTCGCGTTCGGCGCGCAGCCTGTTCAAGGGGCTGTACGAGGATCGCGGCAAGATCCTGATCGGCATATTCGGCATCCTCGCGATCCTGATCGTGCTCAGCGGCGTACTGTCGCGCGGTATCGTCCGGCCGATCGAAGCGCTTGGCCGCGCAACCCGCACGCTCGCATCGGGGCGCGGAACCATCCCCGAAACGCCGCAAACGGCAGCAGTCGAAATCCAGGGCCTCTATGCCGATTTCAGCCGGATGGCGACGGCGATCGACCGGCGCTCTCGCTATCTGCGCGACTTCGCCCATGCGATGAGCCATGAATTCAAGACGCCGCTCACCGGCATTCGCGGCGCACTCGAAATACTGTCCGACCATGCAGACGAGATGTCGGCGGAGGAGCGTCGGCGGTTCCTGGACAATGCCGATGCCGATGCAGCGCGCCTGTCGCTGCTCGTCAGCCGCCTGCTCGATCTTGCGCGCGCCGATATGAGCCCGGTCGACCCTGACGTCGCGACCGACCTTCGCGCTGTCCTCCACCGTCTGGTCGATGCGCACAGCGACGACAGCTTTGACGTGTTGGTCGACCTGCCCGACAATGCTTCCCCGTCAGCATCCCCGAAGCGTCGTTGGATGCGGTGCTTTCCACCTTTATCGGCAACAGCCGTCAGGCCGGGGCGAGCATGATCCGGTTTGAAGGGGCATCCGCGCAAGGCCATCTGAGCTTACGCATTTGCGACAACGGCCCCGGCATTCCTGCCGCCGATCGCGAGCGGATATTCGAACCGTTCTTCACCACGCATCGTGCCCGTGGCGGCAGCGGCCTCGGCCTCGCCATCGCCCGCTCGCTGTTGGAAGCGTCTGATGGTGCAATGTCGCTCGTCGTGTCGGAAGCGGGTGCCGTTTTCGAATTGAAATTGCCAAGCTTCATCACTGCGTGACGATTTCAGGACGTTCGAGAGCCGTCCGGCGCAGAATGAGAGTGCCCGGCTTCAAAACTGATGCAATATATCTGCACCATTCGCTGGCTGTGGAGAATTCGCGCTTTTCGCGATTATTCGGGTCGAGGAGCCATGCTCAAGCCAGAGATCAAAATATGTCAGTCCACGTCGCATCTCTGGAAATTCACATCGAGCTCAACTCCAGCGAATAACCGCTTATGGGAATATGCTGCAGAAGTAGGAACGGCGGAAATTAGGGCGCTTTGCCGCCCATCAAGCCGGCGACGTGGCGCATGGCTGCTTTCGATCAAACCACGTCGTTCGGATTTGGTCCGGCGAACGTCCGCTACTGGTAAAGGATGCCTTTGAGCAGGCGATCGCCCTTATGAAGAGCCGCTTGGCCCAAGACGCCGCGGGCGGGCGCCGCCTCCGGACCGCACTGGATGTAGAAACCCGAGAGGACATCGCTAAGCTCCTACCCGCCTACGCCGACATGGACGATCTTCCGCCCAGCACCGTGAAGCATGCCATGTTGGACGAATGCCGCCGGTTAGGCACCACTCGCGTGGCGGTGTGCGATTTCCTTCGCCCGGTGCTAGACGCGCTCTGCAAGTCCGAGACCACGCGGCGGCCGCGGGTCGGTGGGAACCGGCACTGGGCGCGTTTGCTCCAGTATCTGCGTGAACTGCAGGAGGACACCGACTGGCGTCCCGACGGCAGGGGAATCCTGATTATGAATGCCGGCGGCGACGGCCGGGTCGCCCGCGACCCCGGTGATTTTCACATTGGCGCGGTGGTCGGCCTTATCGTGGCTGTACTCGGTCTTGACATTGTTATTGACCGCGCCGCTATGCTCAACCTTCACCAGCCGCCCCCGGGCATCATAGGTGTAGGTCACCGTCTCTGCCGCAAATGCCGAACTCACGCTCGTCAGCGCGATCGCCAGACCGCCCGCCATTACAATGCGCCTGATCACATAACCCCCTTCGTCGCAGCCTCTCCCACTGCAGCAATATGGTATTAGATCGTCCAGACCGATCCAGCGCAAGCTACAGGACGTTAATGACACTTTCTCCTCCATTCCCGATGTTTTATATCTCAAGCAGGATCTTGGCCGAGTAGTTGAATATCTTCGGCAAGCCAGCAAAAGCGAATAAGCTGAACAAAAACTGGACTACCCCCCACTCTCCTCGCTCAGCAGTGCCGTCGCAACATCTGATACGAAGCCCAAATGCTTGCAAGGACCACAACGGGCTCTCTTGCGGATGAAGGGTGCCAAGGCGCTCTTACGCAGTCACCCACATCATCGCCCCATTGGGCAAGCATTCGTTCGCCACACCGACGAAATGGAATTGCAATTTTTCAGACTGCCAGGCCATCCTCCCAGCAGCGATACGGTTCGCCCGGACCCCAGATGCTGCGGCGTAAGTCCGCAGTGCGCGCAGACAGATCGAGATCGTCGGAACCGAGCCGATCCTCGACCGTGCTCACATAGGCGAGTACCGACAATATGCCGATGCCGCAGCGCGTGCATGCCGTGCACCGAGACACACAATATCGAATCCTCGGCCGCGCAGCTCATGAACAAGCCACCGCGTTATTGGTTTTGTCTCGGTACCCAGTCGCGCCTCGGCGCCAGCGCGATGGCGCACCGCCATCTCAATCTGCTTCGGCATCGAAGCGCACTGGTCTCGACAGAGCCTTTGCCATTATGCATCGATGGCGCAGATCGCCGCCATCTCCTGCGACACGCCCAAGCCAACATAGTGGCTCATGATAGCCTCCGATCGTCAAACCATCGAGCGAGCCGGTACCGTAGGGGTCACCAAGGTGCCTGTACGGCGCGGAAGTCTTGGCGTTCGTTCGATAGCACAGCCTCGCCTTACATAGCGCCAGACGCCGGATAAACAGTTTCCCGGCACGACCCGTCGCTATGATATTCGCAGGACTTGCCTCACTGCCCTCGAAGAGCAAGCAAATACATTGCAGCGAAGCTGGACGTGCGGTGACATCGCTCATATGGGCAACTTCATCGTCAAAAGGAGATACTTTCATGAACACCGCAGAACTCGCCGATCAGATCGCTGCCGATCACGACCTGGCCAAGGCGGATGCCCGCAAGATCGTCGACGCAGTGTTCGGCGCCATCACCGATGCCGCAGCCAAGGGCGATGAAATCGCGGTGGGCGGTTTCGGCAAATTCAAGGTTAAGGAAAGCGCGGCGCGCGAAGGCCGCAACCCTTCGACCGGCGAGACCATTCAGATCGCGGCTTCGAAAAAGCTCGCCTTCACCCCGGCCAAGGCGGTGAAGGACAGGCTGAACGGCTGAAACCGATCGGCGCGCGCCACGTCCTGGTCGACGTGGCGCGCCGCATGATGACCAATACGCGCTTTGATGGCATTGGCTGACGCATACGCACGCGTGTACGGCGCCCCTGGCCCGGACCGGCGTCCCCTTTGCCGTGGGGCGATATGACCAAGCGGACCTTTTCCGCATCGCCGTTGTTCAAGGCGGCCTTTTTCGCGACGTTCATGGTCGCGCTTTTTCTGCGGGTTCTTGTCCCTTCGGGATGGATGCCAACGGTGCATGCCGATGGCGTTTATCTAACCCTATGCGATGGAACCGCCGATACGCGAACCATGGAGTCGATGGACCATGGCCGCCATGGAAAAGGCCACCATCCCTCCGGCCATTCCCACCCCTGCCCCTTTGCCGCACTGGGTCTTGCCATCGATACGCCGGCAGAGCCGCCGGCGCCGACGATTGCCGCCCGCCCCCTCGATATCGCAGAGCGGCGCGATGTCGCGTTTGATCGCGGCCATGCGGGCTTGGCGGCCCCACCGCCACCGCAAACGGGACCACCGGCACTTCCTTTCGCCTGAACGCTGAACCGGCGGCCGCCTGGCCGCCCGAACCGTCTTGCGGGTGATCCCGCTATCGCGTGCGCGCCTGGCGCGTCCGCACGAAAGGAACTGTAATGCATTTTCGCCGAATCGGGTGCAGTACGCTTGCACTCGCCCTTCCGCTCGCCGCGCATGCGCAGAACATGCCCAGCGATCCCCTGACGGACATCATCGTCGTCGGACAGAATAATGAAGGCAACGCCACGGTTGAAGCCAGCGAGGCCGATCTGACGCCCGACGCGGCGAGCCTCGCCGCGCGTCTGCCCGGTGCGGATGCCGCCGCGAATGGTCCTCTGTCGGGCCAGCTGCAATATCGCGGTCTGTCCAACGACCGGCTGCTGGTCCGTATCGACGGCCAGCGGTTTCAGACCGGCAGCCCCAATGCAATGGATCCGCCGTTGCACTATGCCCCATTGCCGCTGGTCGACAGTATCACCGTCGATCGCGGCGTTTCACCGGTGCGCGATGGCCCCGGTCTGGGCGGAGGATTCGACGCAAAACTGAAGACGGTCGATTTTTCGAAAGGCGCTTCGTTCGAACCGCATGCCGATCTTTCCGCCGGCTATCGCTCGGTCGACGATGGCTGGTCGGCAGGTGGCATTGCGGGTCTTTCCAACGACCGGTTCCGCTTCGGCGTGATCGGATCGCATGAGGAAGGCGATGACCGCCGCTTCCCCGATGGCACCATTCGCGACACCAGCTATTCGCGCGACACCTATGGCGTTCAGGCAGGAATGCGAACCGCCGCGGGGCAGGTCGATCTGGAGCTGCGCGAACAGGATACCGGCCATACCGGAACGCCCGCGTTGCCGATGGATATCCTGTTCTTCCACACCATGTTCGCGAATATGCATGCCAGGCTGGACCTGACCGATCGGCTGCATCTCGACACCGCATTCGGCTATGCCAATGTGCGTCACGCGATGGACAATTACAGCCTGCGCAGCGCCCCGGATTCAGCGATGATGTATCGCCGCACCAACGTGTCTTCGGACGCTTTCACCGGCCATGCCAGTTTTACGCTTGGCTCGGCCGAACGTCATCTGGGCTTCGGCGCGGATTTCGAAACCGATGATCGCGACGCGACCGTAACCAATCCGAACAACGCGCAATTCTATGTCGATTCGCTCCCCGGCATCGTAAAGACCCGCGTCGGCGCGTATCTGGAATGGCGCGGAGCGTTCGGCCCGGTCGAAGGTGAGGTCGGCACTCGGTTCGACCATCATGAGATGACGGCGAGTGCGCCGCTGATCGGTCCGGTGCTTCCGCAAGCCGCGCAGATGCTGGCCCAGCAATTTATCGCCGCCGATCGGGACTGGCGCGACGATACGGTCGATGTGGTCGCCCGCTTCTGGTCGGTGCAGGGCGATGTTACCCCCCGCCTGACACTGGCAAGGAAGACGCGCGTACCCAATGCGGTCGAACGATTTTCCTGGCTGCCGATCAAGGTGAGCGGCGGACTGGCCGATGGAAATGTCTATGTCGGCGATGTCGATCTGATGCCGGAAACGGCATGGATAGCGGAAGCAGGGATCGACTGGCGCAGCGGGGGCGCTTACGCACGCCCGTCTGTTTATTATCGCCGGATCGACGATTATGTGCAGGGCGTACCCTATGACGATACGCCGGGTACGATCGACACTCCGGTTGAGATGGTGGCAAACGTCAATGGCGACTCCACGCCGTTGCGTTTCGCCAATGTCGATGCCGAAATCTATGGCGCGGATCTGGATTTCGGCACTCGAATTGCGGGGCCGCTGCGGATCGATGGAACCGCCACCTATGTTCGCGCAAAGCGACGCGATATCGATGACGATCTTTACCGAATAGCACCTCCGAACGTGCGGCTTGGCCTCAGCTGGGCTCCGGGTCCCTGGTCGTTGACGGTCGAGGGCGTGGGATACGCCAAACAGGACCATGTTTCGGTCACCAATGGCGAAGAACCGAGCGATGGATATGCGATATTCAACCTGTCCGGCGAATTCGGCGCAATTCCAGGCGTGACCCTGTCGGCGGGCGTCGAGAACCTGTTCGACAAACGTTATGCACCACACCTTGCCGGCTATAATCGCGTGACCGATTCCGACGTGCCGGAGGGCGCACGGTTACCGGCCCCCGGCCGATCGGCATTCGTTCGAATAGGTATGAGGATATAGGTTCAGCGAGCACTTCGCCGAAAACGTGAGCGGGGGTGTCCTGCGCAGGACACCCCCGCAAGCGTTGTCAGAACTGATAGCCGAACCCGGCGGACGCCCCGGCCCGCCCGCGCGAATCATAGCTGCCGCTCAGTTTCACCACGCTATGCTGGTCCGTCATCGCCTTCGAAAAGCCGAACGCTACGGCCGATTCTCCGCCATAGGTTCCACCCGCGATGGCGATCATTCCCTTGCCGGCGATATAGGCTTGCGGAAGGCCTGCTGTAGCGAGCGCCCCTGCGGTCCCGGCATAATTGTCGCGGCGAACGTCTTTGATATCATAATCAAGTGCCGCGAACCGGGCGTCGGTATAGCTGTTGGCGGTATCGATCGCACTGGCGAGACCATCGTTCATCTGCTGCACATCGACAGCGTCGGTCGCCGCAACACCGGGCGCAACATTGTGCACTTCAACCGGGTTGTCCGCATCCTGCCCGCCCAGGGCAACCTCATTATGGGCGGATGTCACATAGTGTACGGCATTCTGCTCCCTCGACATCGCAGCGTTTGCGGTCGACTGCGCATTTGCCACGGCCTGATTGGTTTCATTCAACTGATTGCCGTTTACCGCATCGGTCGATCCTTCCGCGACGGTGCCGTCGGCCACGTTATGGATTTCCACCGCTTCCGACGCATTTCCGCCTTCCAGCGTGATCGAATTGGTTCGGTTGCCATCGTCGTCGGTGTCATAGGAAACCGCGTTCACCGCTGTCAGCGCCAGCTCATAGACCTGCCCGCCATTGACCGCGTCGGTGGAGCCTGCCGAAATCGAACCGTCGCCGACATTGTGCAGCGCCACAGACCCGTCATCGGCGCCCACCAGAGTTACATCGTTGCTCCTCACTCCGCCGTTAGGAACGGTAGGTGTGGACGGATTCGAATATTGAACCGGTCCCGTGCCACCATTCGAAATGCTGTTCGCAAGATTGCTGATCGCGCTGCTGTTGTTCGCGACATTGACGTTGGTCTGATAAAGCTGGGAGCCGTTGACCGCGTCGGTGGAACCTTCCGTCAACGATGCCGCCGCGACGTTGGTGAGCGTACTTCCGCCCGTGCCGCCATCCAGCGTGATCGTGCTGTGGCTGGCATCGTCATATTGAACGCTGGAAGAATCGATCGCGGTCACCTGGTCGGCAACGCCCTGCAACTGGGCGACATTGACCGCGTCGGTCGCTGCCGATCCTGCCGCCAGATTGGTGATCTGGCGTTCTGCGCCCTGTGTGCCGACGGACACCTCGCCTACCGATGTCTGGGGAGTGCCAAGGCCAAGCGCGGTATAGTCGGCCTGCCCGCCCCGGTTGGCTACCGCACCGGAACCCAGCGCGACGCTGTTGGCTGCCGACGCCTCCGCCTCCGGGCCGATCGCCATGCTGTCCTGCGCACTCACCGTGGCAGGGCCGCGCTCGGATTGCACCCGGAAATACGGGCTGTCCAAACCGTCGCTGATCGAAGCATCAATTGCGGCAACGGCTTCCTGAATGCTCGAATAGCTCAGGCCTTCAAAGTCAATGTCGGTCAGCAGCTGGTTGAGCGATGCATCATACACTGTGTTTCCGCCGATCGCGGTCGCCACGCTGCTTCCGAAACCGGCAAGCTGGCTCCCGTTCACTGCATCGGTTGAGTCCGCCGAGAGCGTCCCTTCCGCCACATTGCGCACCGCAACCGGCGTTCCGGCGGTGCCGAGCGTGACGCTGGTCTGGCCCGCATCGTCATATTGCACCGCAAGTCCGGCCAGCGCGTCGAGACCGCTGCTCACATCGAAGAGTTGCCCGCCATTGACCGCATCGGTCGATCCAGCGCTCACATCACCATCGGCGACATTGTGCAGCCCGACCGGTGCATCCGCCGCGCCGATCAGCGCAAGGTCGTTGGTCGGGGTCCCGCCATTGGCTTCGTCAGGGGTCGCCGCATCGCTATACTGTACAGGACCCGCCGCGCCGTTCTGAATGTTCGTCGTCAGGTTGGTGATCGAGCTGCTGTTATCGTCCACCCGGTTGTTGGTCGCGTAAAGCTGGCTCCCGTTCACCGCGTCGGTCGAGTCCGCCGAGAGCGTCCCTTCCGCCACGTTGCGCACCGCAACCGGCGTTCCGGCGGTGCCGAGCGTGACGCTGGTCTGTCCCGCATCGTCATATTGCACCGCAAGTCCGGCCAGCGCGTCGAGCCCGCTGCTCACATCGAAGAGCTGGCCGCCATTGACCGCATCGGTCGATCCAGCGCTCACATCGCCATCGGCGACATTGTGCAGCCCGACCGGCGCATCCGCCGCGCCGACCAGCGCAAGGTCGTTGGTCGGGGTCCCGCCATTGGCTTGGTCGGGGGTCGCCGCATCGCTATACTGCACCGGACCCGCCGCGCCGTTCTGAATGTTCGTCGTCAGGTTGGTGATCGAGCTGCTGTTGTCGTCCACCCGGTTGTTGGTCGCGTAAAGCTGGCTCCCGTTCACCGCATCGGTGGAGTCCGCCGAGAGCGTGCCGTCCGCCACGTTGCGCACCGCAACCGGCGTTCCGGCGGTGCCGAGCGTGACGCTGGTCTGGCCCGCATCGTCATATTGCACCGCAAGTCCGGCCAGCGCGTCGAGACCGCTGCTCACATCGAAGAGCTGGCCGCCATTGACCGCATCGGTCGATCCCGTGCTCACATCGCCATCGGCGACATTGTGCAGCCCGACCGGCGCATCCGCCGCGCCGACCAGCGCAAGGTCGTTGGTCGGGGTCCCGCCATTGGCTTGGTCGGGGGTCGCCGCATCGCTATACTGCACCGGACCCGCCGCGCCGTTCTGAATGTTCGTCGTCAGGTTGGTGATCGAGCTGCTGTTGTCATCCACCCGGTTGTTGGTCGCGTAAAGCTGGCTCCCGTTCACCGCATCGGTGGAGTCCGCCGAGAGCGTCCCCTCCGCCACGTTGGAAATCGTCGTGCCATCCGCACCGGCAAGCGTGACCTGATCCTGGGCCGCGGTGTCGTACAGCACAGCGGTGCCTGCGACATCGCCGATCTGTGCGGCGACGCTCGTCAGCTGGGCCACGTTGACCGCATCGGTCGGCGAAGAGCCCGGCGCGACGTTGGTTATCTGGCGCGGCGCTCCAATCACGCCGACAGACAATTCTCCTGCCGAATCCTGCGTCCCCGACAGGCCGAAGGCGGTATATCCGGTAAGCGGCCCGCGATCCGCGACGCTGCCCGCGCCGAGCGCAATGCTGTTGGCGGCGGTCACGCTGCTGCCCGATCCCAATGCCAACCCTCCGGTTGCATTGGCACCCACGCTGGCGCTGGTGCCCATCGCGATCGAATTGACCGCAGTCGCATCCGTAGTAGCGAGGTTGCCGAAAGCGATCGAATTTTCTTCTCCCGCGACGGCATCCTGACCATTGGTTCCCAACCCGGTGATGCGGTTGCCACCGATGGAAATGCCCCCTTCGGTATCCAGCGAATAGGAGTCCGATTGCAGGTCGCACCGATCGGTGGGCCCTACGATCGTACCGTCGGTGTTGAGGACGCGCAGCGTAATCGGATCACCGTTCGCGGCATCGGTTAGCAATTGCGTGGTGTCGATGCTGAGTGGATCGATTCCCACCAGCGTCAGAGCACCCAGCAGCGAATTGACCGTTCCCTGAACAGGATCGGCCACGCCGGTGATGACGGGGCTCATGATATCGGTGACCGCGGATCGCGGAAGGCTGACGCCCGAACATGCGCTTACCAGATTGGGCGTGGCTGTCTGGGCATTGGCACACGGCAGCATGGTTGCTGCTGCGAGCACGGCGCTGCATACGCCAAATCCATATTTGATTGTAGATCGCTTGCTGGCTCTGTCCCCAATTCTGCGACCAGATTTCTCAAATTCAGATTTAATATGCAACACCATCTTACTTCCCTCCGTTTATGAGGGACCCGATAATTTACAATACTATATTATACACAGGCCCCTTTTTATGTGCTGACATCACTTACGCTATGCATAGAATAGTTTGCCTGATATATTAATAATTGGTTTAATAAATACATCAGACGGATACGATAATGTATACGTTTACATTTTGCAAAGTGCTCTTTAATGTCTTCATGCATGAATTTCGCGCATATTTCAGTTCTTGTTTGATATATTTCACATGGTCCATAATGGACTAATCACCTACTTATCGGTGGCCACCGGCTTGTCTGACAAATTGTTTCGGGATTGCGCCGGCTGAATCATCATAAAAGCGATTTTTGCGCTTTTCCCGCGACCAAACATTGCTAATCCCCGGTTTCCGAAGTCGGCACAGCGCCGACACGGTCTTTTGCCATGAGCAACAGGAGATGACGTTGTTCCGGTCCACAAAACCGTCGATGTCCGGCCGCTGCGTCGCGACTGCCGTGTCGGCTGTGTTGACCTGTCTGTTCGCCGCGTTGCCCCTGCACGCCGCCGCGCAATCCACCGTGCCGGGGTTCGAACTGGTCCACAACGCGCCCGCCGGAACCTCGCTCGCGACTCCCGACCTTCGTGATCCCGCCACGACCTGGGTCGATATGATCAACGGCGCGAAGCACGACATCGCGATCGAACAATTCTATGTCGCGGGCAAGCATGGCGAAGCGCTGGACGCCGTGATCGAGGCGCTTCGGTCCGCTGGACAGCGCGGCGTCCATATCCGCTTTCTGATGGAAAAGAAGGGGGAAGCGCTGTCCGAACCGGCGACGATCGACCGCCTGAAGTCGATCCCCAATCTCAGCTTTCGGACGATCGCCTGGGCCGATGTCGCGGGCAGCGGCATCATTCACGCCAAATTCTTTATCGTCGATGCTCGGGCGGCCTATATCGGAAGCCAGAATTTCGACTGGCGGTCACTCTCGCAAATCGACGAAACCGGGCTTCGTATCACCCAAAGCCGCATCGTCCACCAGCTTCAGGCGATTTTCGAACAGGACTGGCAGGCGCAGGAGCGGATCGCGCACGGCAAAAGCGTGCCACCACTTCGCAACTTCGGATATGCCCCGACGGCAGGGCACGCGCTGCTGGTCGCCAGTCCCAACACCTATGACCCACGTGGCATAGGCGATTCGCAAGCGACGCTGGTCCGGCTGATCGGCGCTGCGAAACGCGAAATCGCGATCGAGGTGATGGAATATTCCACGACCGCGTTCGGCGGCGGCGAATATCATGTCATCGACGATGCCCTGCGCGCCGCAGCAAAGCGCGGCGTAAAGGTCCGGCTGATGATCGCTGACTGGGCGCTGACCGATCAGCGCCTGCCTGGGCTGATCAGCCTTGCCGCGGTGCCGGGGGTCGAAATTCGCGTCGCCAGCATTCCGCAGCCCGACAGCGGCGCGATACCCTATGCCCGGGTGGTACATACGAAGGTCATGACGATCGACGAAAGCATCGCGTGGATCGGCACCAGCAACTGGGAGGGCGGCTATCTGGATACCTCACGCAATGTCGAGGTCGTCCTGCACGATGCGAAGATGGCGGCACGCGTTCGCGCGCTGGAAAACCGGCTATGGACAAGCGACTATGCAAGCTCGCTTGCCGAAGCGCGCCGCCGGCCGCCGGTTCATCCCGGCGGCTGATCGTCACACGAGGTCGAGCGTGCCGGTAAGGTCCCCCGGCGGCGGGCCGCCGGCCGCAATCATCGCCCGCTCACGCTCAACAAGGCCGGGCAGTTTTTTCAGGCCGAATCGGCGCGTAAGGAAACGCGCGATCGATCCGGTGTCGTAAATCGTGTGATCGACGCTGCCGTGCTTCGCATGGGGCGATATGACCAGTGCGGGCACGCGGGTGCCCGGCCCCCAACGGTCGCCCTTTGGCGGGGCGACATGGTCCCACCAGCCGCCATTTTCGTCGAACGTGACGACGACCAACATCTTTTCCCATTGCGGGCTGGCGCGCAGCGTTTCGATAACGCCCGCGATATGCCGGTCACCGGCATCCACATCGGAATAGCCCGCATGCATGTTCAGGCTACCCTGCGGCTTGTAATAGGAAACCGCGGGCAGTTGCCCTGCCTGCGCATCCGCGAGGAAGCGATTGGTGCGCGCGGTTTCGCCGGTGCCGCCGTCGCGCAGCCGCCGCTTTCGCGCGTCGGTGCCCGGTGCGAACTGCTTGAAATAGTTGAGCGGCTGATGATGCGGCTGAAAATTGGGTTCGGAGGGAAAAGCCTTATCGCTGCCATGCCCCTGCATCGCCGCATCCCAGCCCCCGGCATACCAGGCCCATTCGATACCCCGGTCAGACAGCATGTCGCCAATCGTGGCATAGCCCTGCGGAACCATCGTATGCGAATCCGACCAGTCGGCATAGCCCGGTCGCGTCGGATCGAGCCGATAGGTCGGCGCATAAGGCGGCAACATCGTATTGACCGCGTAAAAATCGGGCGAGAGCGAATTGGGAACGAAGCGTACTGGCCCCTCCATCGCGCTGGCTGGCGAATTTGCGGCCTGTTTGGGCCGGATGCCTTTGGGATCGTTGCCTTCGATCGCCGTGATACGATCCCGCGCGGGGCTGTGGTCCGCATCGGGATAGAAGGGCGGCCGCGCGGCGATCAGATATTGATGGTTCAGGAACGATCCGCCGAACGCACCCATGAAGAAATTATCGCATAGCGTGAATTCGCGTGCGATCTGCCACAAGCGAAGATTCGCCGAATTGTCGCCGTAGCGGCCCATGGTGAGCGCACCCGAATCGCCCCACGCTACGAAACCGTCGTTGCGCCCGCCATTGATCTGCAACTGATTGTTGTAAAAAGCATGGACCAGATCGCGCGTGACGATCCCCTGCGGCAACGGATCGCCTTCGGGCGTGCGCAACGCAAAAGGCGCGTTGGGCAAGGCGGGCAAGTCATCCTGCCCGATCGCGAATTCGCGATGCCGCACAACCTGCTTGTTCGGCACCAGTCCGTCCCAGATGGGCGGTAGTTCGGCCAGAACGCTGCCGTCCCGATCGCGCTGGATCCAGCGGTCGCGCGAAATTTCGGAAACAGGCTGCTCCAGTCCCGGAAAATCGCCGAACAGATTATTGAAACTGCGATTTTCGGCGTAAATTACAACCACGGTGTCGATGTGCCGCCGCAGCAGCTCGTCGGTGACGCCGCCACCTGCCGGACGCTCGGCAGCCGCCGCCGTTTCCGACGATGTCGCGCCGCCCATCGCGGCCAGACCTGCCGCGGCGGCAACGCCGCCCAGCAATTGCCGGCGGCGTGGATCAGCAAGATCGCTGGCGGAATTCTTCGGTTTCTTGTGATCTGTCATATTGCCCGCATCGCTAGCATGAGTATCGATCGCATGGCTACTAAGGATGTCCTGTCTCATTTCGATGACAGCGGGCCAGTCCCGGTCTTTCCGGACTTGCCCCTTTTGCGGTGGTGGTTCAGGTTCGCCCGATGAAGCCCCTCTTCGCTCTGCTCATCGCCCTTTCCCTGTCCGCATGCGCGACGACATCGGCGAGCGTTCCGGCACCGGAGCAACAGGTGAGCGCATCCGTCGCGCCGTTCGCCGCGCCGGACCGCGAAATGATGATCCCGGTGCAAGGCGGACGCGTCTATGTCCGCATCAACGGTCAAATCGGCGAAGGCCGGATTCCGGCAATTTTCATTCATGGCGGCCCAGGGGGCACGCATAACGGCTTTGCGCAGGTACTTGGCCTTGCCGATGAAAGACCCGTCATCCTGTACGATCAGCTCGACAGCGGCAAATCCGACAGGCCGAACGATCCGGCGAACTGGCGCGTCGGTCGCTTCGTCGATACGCTGGAAACGATCCGCAAGACGCTCGGCATCGAACGCTGGCATGTGGTGGGGCACAGTTGGGGGTCGGCGCTGGCGCTGGAATATTCCGCGCGCTATCCCGATCATGTCGCCTCGACCGTTCTGGCGGGAACCTATATCTCGACCAAAAGATGGATCGCTGACGCCAACAAACTTCTCAAACGACTGCCCCAACCAGTGCAGGATACGATCGCGGCATGTGACGGCGCTAGTCCGCCCCCACCCGATACGTGTCGGTCGGCTACGGCGCAATTTTATCACGCCTTTAACGGGCGTGAACCGGCGAGTTCAGCGGAACGCGCCTACGCCAAAAGGATTGGCGGTCAGGGCTTCAATCCGGTCATCTACAATGCGATGTGGGGGCCGAGCGAGTTTCGCTCAACCGGCTCGCTCAAAAATTATGATGCCGTTCCGCTTCTGCAAAAGATCGACGGTTCCAAAACATTGTTCCTGATCGGTCAATATGATGAAGCGCGGATCGATACCGTGCAGGATTATGTTGAAAGCACGCCGCATTCCGAACTTGGCGTCATACCGGGCGCGGCGCACGGCATCTTCAACGACCGCCCGGCGGAGACCGAAGCGATATTGCGCGCCTGGTTCGAACGGCATGACGGACCCTGATACGCCCCGCAAATAACCGGATCGCGATCAATATGCTCGCGATACGAATGATATACCATCACTTATATAGCGCCGATTCATAAGGAAATACCATGCAGGCCAAGCCGACCGCGAAGCGTCTTTTCCATGTTCTGAAAACCGGGGCGAGCGCGTTCATCCTGGGTATGACGCTGACCGCCCATCCCGGTCTTGCGGCCGATCGGACGCAGCAAACGAGCGAAGCGACGACCGGGCAGCAGGATGTCACCCGTGCGACACTGAAAAACGGCCTGCGCGTCGTGATCGTGCGCAACACGCTTGCCCCGGTGGTTACGACCGAAATGAACTATCTCGCCGGTTCGAACGAAGTGCCCGACGGCTTTCCCGGCACGGCGCACGCCGTGGAACATATGATGTTTCGCGGCAGCCCCGGCCTCGACAAGGATCAGATCGCGGCGCTGGCGGCGAATATGGGCGGCAATTTCAATGCCGACACGACCGAGGATGTCACCCAGTATTTCTTTACCGTTCCGGTCGACGATCTGGCCGTGGCGCTTCGCATCCACGCGATTCGGATGCGCGGCGTGGATATGAAGCAACCCGAATGGGAAAAGGAACGCGGTGCGATCGAACAGGAAGTGTCGCGCGACCTGTCCAATCCCACGTTCAAATTTTATACCGAACTTCGATCGCGGATGTTTTCGGGTACGCCCTATGCCCACACACCGCTGGGCACGCGTTCCTCTTTCGACAAGACGACGGCGGCATCGCTGAAGCAGTTCCACGACACCTGGTATGCGCCGAATAACGCCATTCTGGTGATCGCGGGCAATGTCGATCCGCAGGCGACGCTCAGACAGGTCCGCGCGTTGTTTTCCGACATTCCGCGAAAGAAGCTGCCGCAACGTCCTGATTTCAAGCTGCAACCGGTAGAGTCGCACACGATCGAATTGCCGTCCGACCTTCCCTATGGCCTTGTCCTGCTATCCTATCGGATGCCCAGCCTACGCGCCGACGATTATGCAACGGCGCTGGTACTGTCGCAGGCGCTGGATTCCAAACGCGGCGCGCTGTTCGGCATGGGGCTGACCGGAAAGGCGCTATATGGCGGTTTTTCTTCCGATTTTCTGCCGAACGGCGGGTTCGCCTATGCGCAAGGCGTGTTTCCGCGCGACGGTGATTCCGCTGGTGTTTTGCAAACGATGCGCGACATTCTGGCGAAAACGGCAAGCGACGGTGTTTCGGCCGATCTGGTCGAAGCGGCGAAGCGCCGCGCGATCGCCGATCTGGAATATCAGAAAAATTCGGTCGAAGGACTTGCCAATGCATGGTCGCATGCACTCGCCTTTGCCGACGCGGATTCGCCCGATGCGGTGAAGGCGAAGATCGCCGCCGTCACGCCGGGTGAGGTCGATGCCCTCGCCAGGCGGGTGCTGGCCCCGGATCACGCGATCACCGCTGTTCTGACCCCACAGGATTCGGGCGAACAGGTTGCAAGCAAGGGCTTTGGCGGTGCGGAGAATTTCGGTGGATCGCCGGACGGCCCCGTAACGTTGCCCGACTGGGCGCAAACCGCCTTTGCAACATTGCCGGAACCGAAATCGGCGATCCACCCGACCGATTTCAGGCTGGCGAACGGCCTGCGCGTCATCGTTCAGCCCGAAAGCGTAAGCGATACCGTACAGGTTTTCGGTCAGATCGAAACGAACGAGGATATTCAGGCCGCCAAGGGGCAGGAAGGCGTTGCCGATGTGCTAGACGACATGTTCGATTTCGGCACCACCCATCTCGACCGCCTGCAATTTCAGGCCGCGCTCGATACGATCAGCGCGCATGAAAGCGCGGGCAGCCGTTTTTCGCTGGCCGTTCCGGCAGACAATTTCGAAGCGGGCATGGCCTTGCTTGCCGACAACGAACTCCATCCAGCGCTGCCCGATCAGGCATTTCAGGTCATGCAGCAGCGCGAAGCGGGATCGGCGGCAGGCATCGTAAAGTCCCCCGACTTTCTTGATCGCATCGGGATGGAACGCGCGCTGCTGCCCAAAAATGACCCGGCGCTGCGCTACGCCACGCCCGCTACGGTCAGCAGCCTGACGCTGGACGATGTCAAACGCTATTATGCCGACACCTATCGACCGGACATGACGACCATCGTAATTATCGGAAACATCACGCCCGAAAAGGCCCGGCAGGTGGCCGAAAAGACCTTTGGCGGCTGGCAGGCAAGCGGGCCGAAGCCAAACACCGACTACCCGGCGGTGCCTGTCAACGAAACCGCACGCCAGTTCAACACGCCCGTGGCCACGTCGGTGCAGGATTCGGTGACGATGGCGCAGCAAATCCCGCTCACTACGCACAGCGAAGACCGATATGCCCTGAACGCGGGCAATCTGGTGTTGAGCGGCGGTTTTTACGCGGCGCGGCTGACGCGCGACCTGCGCGAAAAACGCGGTCTTGTCTACACGGTCGGCAGTGGACTTGATCTCGATGCGAACCGCGGCCGGTATGCCGTTTATTTCGGCAGCGACCCCGACAAGGTTGGACAGGCGCACGACCTGATCATCCACGACCTGCGCCAAATGCAGGATGCGCCCGTGTCGCCGAGCGAACTGCATCAGGCAAAGAGCATGCTGCTTCGACAGCTACCGCTGGGCGAAGCGAGTTTCGGCGATATCGCGCAGCAATTGTTGCAATTTTCGCTCGATGACAAGCCGCTCGACAGCGACATGATCGCCGCGCGCCACTATGCCGCGCTCACCGCCCCGCAAATTCAGGCGGCTTTCCGCAAATATCTGCGCCCTGATGCCTTTGTCACTGCCGTAAAGGGGCCAGCACCGGGACAATGACGCTTATAGCGGGCGGCCCGTTTTCCACCGCGAACGGGTCGCCCGCGCCGATTGCCGCCCGGAGCCTCTTCAGGTCACCTGGAAACCGCGCCAGAACATATCGTCCCGGTCGATCCAGATCGTGTTCAGACCGGTGGCGATGGCGGATCCTTCGATCGACGGAATAATTGCCGGCTGGCCGTCAAGCGTTACCGTTTGTTCGATACGCCCGGTGAATCTGCTGCCGATATAGCTTTCATGGACGAAGCGTTCTCCCACGCCCAGACGGCCGGTGGCATGCAGATGCGCAAGCCGCGCCGATGTTCCGGTGCCGCACGGGCTGCGGTCGATCGCGCGGTCACCGTAGAATACGGCGTTGCGTCCGTCAGCGCCCTCCCCCTTTGCGGCATCGGTCCACAATATATGGCTGACGCCCTGAATGGTCGGGTCCAGTGGATGCACCGGCGTTATCACCTCGCGCAAAGCTGCGCGGACCTTCGGGCTGAGGTCGAGCAGGCGTGCGGCGCCAAGCGCATCCAGGCCAGTATAGGCGCCCTGCGGTTCGATGATCGCGTAAAAATTACCTCCATAGCTGATGTCCACCGTTAGCGGACCGATCCCGTCGACCGTGACCTGAATGCCGCGTGCCGCCACATAGGACGGGATATTGGTGATCCGGACAGATGTGACCCGATTTCCCTCCTGCTCATACCGGATATCGATCAGTCCGGCGGGCACCTCGACACGCACCCGCCCCGGTTCAGCGGGGTGGATGAGGCCGTTTTCGATCCCGAAGGTGATAAGACCAATCGTCCCGTGGCCGCACATCGGAAGGCAGCCGGATGTTTCGATAAAGAGTATCCCGACATCCGCCTCCGGCATCGTGGGGGGATACAGGAAACCGCCCGACATCATGTCGTGACCACGCGGTTCGAAGCAAAGGCCGGTGCGAATCCAGTCGAAACGCGCAAGAAAATCCTGGCGCCGTTCGGACATGGTGGCGCCTTTCAGCGGGGGCGCGCCCCCCGCCACCAGACGGACGGGATTACCGGCGGTGTGACCGTCGATGCAGAAAAACATATGTCGCATGAAAACCGTCAATCAGTGTGGGACGGGAGGGCGCTTCGCGGGCCGCAGAGTGCCATATGACCAGGCCAAACCATCTCGCGGGCCGTTCCCGCCCCTGTTTGAGAGGCGGAAGAGCCTCCTCCGCGATTAGCACTCATAATTGATAGTCGTTCCCACGATTGCGTACTCATATCGTATACGATACGTCGGTTGCCTACGCAACTGGGACGAAACCAAGATGATAATCGTGATCGGCGGCGGAATCGTGGGGCTTACCTGCACGCTCGCGCTCGCCCGTGCCGGCCATGACGTAATTGCGTTCGCGCCTGTCGATGATGCGGCCCCATCCTGGGGCAATGCCGGGCATATTGCCGTGGAACAGATCGCGCCGCTGGCTTCGCGCGCATCGCTGGCGAGCGCGATCGGTCGACTGACGATTTTCGGCGGAGCGCTTGCTCTGCCGCCGCGTATGATGCGCGACTGGCTGCCCTTCTCGCTCGATTTCGTGAAGGCCTCGACACCGGCACGCTTCACCGCCGGTCGCGTCGCGCTCGCCGAGTTGATGGCGCTTGCCTTTCCGGCCTGGCGACGCCTTGTCGATACGCTCGATGCGCACGACCTTCTCTCGGACGCGGGGCACCTGATGGTCTGGGAAACGGAAGCTTCCGGTGAAACAGGCTATCGGACATGGCAAAACGCCGATATCGGTACAGCCGCATTTACGGCTGCGTCACCAAAGGATGCTGCCCGGATCGACGCACTGATGCGAAAGCCCTTGCACCGCCCTGCACTGTTCACCGGAAGCGGCCAGATTCGCGACCTTACCGAACTTCGCGAACTGCTTCGCCGCGCCGTGGCTGACGCCGGTGTTGCGGTGCATGACCTTTCGGCGACGCTGGAATTGCGCGACGGTCGTGCAGTCGTGAACGGCGTTTCGGCGGACGCGGTGCTGGTCGCGGCCGGCATCGGATCGCGTGCTTTGATGGAGCAGGCTGGCCATCGCACCCCGTTGATCGCGGAGCGGGGATATCACATTCGCGCGCACGCCGGAGACTGGCCCGCCGATCTGCCGCCGGTTGTGTTCGAGGATCGATCGATGATCGTCACGCGCTATGCCGACTGCGTACAGGCGGCCAGCTTCGTCGAACTGGGCAACAGCCGCATGCCCCCCGATCCACGCAAATGGCGCAGACTGGAACGCCATGTCGCCGAACTCGGCCTGCCATTGCATCCTCCCTTCCGCCGCTGGATGGGCAGTCGGCCTACCCTGCCCGACTATCTTCCCGCAATCGGCAGGTCGCGCCACGCTTCAAACCTGTTTTACGCGTTCGGCCACCAGCATCTCGGCCTGACGCTTGCCCCCGCCACCGCTGACATCATCGCGGCGATGATTGCGCAAACCACGTTGCCGATCGACATCGCGCCGTTCGATATCGCCCGTTTCGCAAAATAAAGGAAAGCCGAATGATCGGTGGATCAACGCCCGAAGCAGAACTTTCCGACCTGAGCCGCTGGCCCGACCCGGCACCCGCAATCACACGCGGGGAACGCGATACGAGGCTGAACCAGCTTCGCGCGCTGGCTGGCGAAGCAGGCGCCGATGCGGTGCTGGTGAATGTCGGCCCCAACCTGCGTTATTTCACGGGCGTCCCCTGGCAACCGAGCGAACGGCTCGTCGCGATGCTGGTGCCAGTCACTGGCACACCGACGATGATCTGCCCCGCTTTCGAACTGGGAACGCTTGAAGCGGACCTCGCCATCGATGTGGACATGCGCCTTTGGGAAGAGGATGAAGACCCCATCGCGTGTATCGCCGACGCGGCTGGTTCAGGTGCATGCCAGACGCTTGCGGTCGATCCGCTGTTTCCCTTTCAATGGGCGGAACGATTGCGCGCGGCGGTTTCCTGCACCCTGATCGACGGCGGACCGCCAATCGATCGTTGCCGGATGATCAAATCCCCCGCCGAACTGGCGCTTCTGACTCAGGCCAAGGCGATGACGCTGGAAGTGCATCGACGTACTGCTCGCATCCTGCGTCCCGGAATTATGGCAAGTGAGGTGGTGCGCTTCATCGACGCTGCGCATCGCGCGCTGGGGGCGGTGGGGTCCAGCTTCTGCATCGTCCAGTTCGGGCGGGCCACCGCCTATCCCCACGGGCTTCCCGGCGACCGCGCGCTCGAAGACGGCCAGCTTGTGCTGGTCGATACCGGCTGTCTGGTAGAGGGATATCATTCGGACATCACCCGAACCTATGCCTTTGGCGAGGTGGGCGAGGCAGAACGCGAAATCTGGACGATCGAGGCAGCCGCCCAACAGGCGGCGTTCGATGCGGTGCTTCCCGGCCGCATCTGCGAGGATATCGATGCAGCGGCGCGTGGCGTGATCGAAAAGGCCGGACTGGGTCCGGGTTATCGCCTGCCCGGCCTGCCGCACCGCACCGGCCATGGCATCGGCCTTTCGATTCACGAACCCGCCTATCTGGTTCGCGGCGATAAAACAGTGCTGACACCGGGCATGTGTTTTTCGAACGAACCGATGCTGGTCGTGCCCGATCGGTTCGGTATCCGGCTTGAAGATCATTTCCATGTGACCGAAACCGGCGCGGCATGGTTCACCCGCCCGCAAACATCGATCGATCAGCCCTTTGCGTGAGCCATTCGGAACCGGGCGGCGGCAATCAGGCCGCCGTTCCCGGTTTCGCGGTGAAAACACGGACACCGAAAACCGGCCCTGCGGTGCTACCGTCATGCGGTCGAAACTTCACCCGGACCTGCTGCTTGTCCTTCGTCAGCGCTTGCGGCAGGCGATATTCGATATCGATGAACGCGCCCGGTTTGTCCTGTTCAAGATGTTGGGTTGCAATCTTCACGTCGTCGACAAGGACGTCGAAGTCACGACTGCGCTCGCCGCCCCAATAGCTTGCCTGCAGGATCAGCGGGCCGGGCTTTACCTTCATATCGAATTCGAAAAACCCGCCAGACCGCGCATCGCGTCCGTTACGACCGCGATAGGTAACCGGATAAGAGATTTCCGATACCAGATCATGGTCGCGCTCGGGCTGCATCTCGCCAAGATGCATGACATCGACTGATCGCACCGCGATGTCCTTGGCACGCGCCTGCTCGGCACGAAACGCCGCTTGCTGGGCTTTCCATTGCGGTTCGGTGAAGCGCCGGAAATAAACCGCGCTTCGGCGGTTATACTGGCTGTAGAACGGCACGAACTGTAAGTCGCCGGGACGGATAACGCCCTTTGCCTCGTAAATCCCGCGATCGCCGGCAAGCGGGGTGAATGCCGCCAGCAGATCGGTCCCGACCATCGCCGGGTCCACCGTTTCGAACTCGTCCTCGACCGGTCCCAGATCGGCGGCGAGCACCATCGGCCCGTGTACGACAGCGACGGTATTCGCGGCGCCGGCAGTGGGCTCGATCCGCAACTCCAGCGGTGTGACCAGCGCGATGCTGTCGCCTTCCTTCCAGTTGCGCTCAATGATCGCATAGCCGCGCTCCATCGCCACAGGAACCGGTTTTCCATTGACCGAAATCGTTGCCGCGGCTCCGGCCCAGCCGGGAATCCGGACCGCCACCGGAAAGTGTCCCGGCTTTGCCAGCCGGTCGAAGGTCAGCCGCGTTTCGGGCCCGAACGGATAACTGGTGTCGAGCGTCATTTCGGCTCCGCGCGTCTTCCAGCGCGCTTCGCATGGAATGAAAAGGTTGACGAACAGCATCCTCTCGCCTTCCCAGAAAATCGCTTCGCCATGTTTCGAATGGCTTTCCATGCCCGTCCCGACGCAGCACCAGAAGGCATCCTCCCCCGGCTTGGAATATTCGCGCGCCGTTCCGGTCATCAGCGGTGTCATATAGGTGAACCCTGCGGTCCGGGGATGCTGCGCGGCCAGAACATGGTTGAGATGCGCGCGCTCATAATAGTCGAACAATGCCCCGTCCGGATTCCACCCGAAGAGATGTCCGGTCAGCTTTAGCATATTGTAAGTGTTGCAATGCTCGCATGTCTGTTCGGTGATATGCTGCGCGATGGTGTCGGGGGCGGAGAAATACTCGCGGTCGGCGTTGCCGCCGATGACATAGCTGTGATGGCCGGTGACGGTTTCCCAGAAAAAGCTCGGCGCGACACGCTGCGCCTCCTTGCCCGTCAGTTCGTGCAGCCGGGCCAGTCCGATCAGTTTGGGCACCTGCGTATTGGCGTGCAGATTAGCCAGTTCATCCTTGCGCTCGGCCAGCGGATCGAGAATCTTGTTATCGTAAATCCGCTCGGCGATACGCAGCCAGCGCATGTCACCGGTACGTGCGTATATTTCGGCAAAGCTTTCGTTCAGCCCGCCATATTCGCAGGCCAGCACCTCCTGCATCTGCGCTTCGTCAAGCGCGGCAAACACCCGTTCGAAATAGCCGCCCAGTGCGATGGCGACCTTCATCGCCTTGTCATTGCCGCACAATGCCTGCACGTCCAAAAGCCCGGCGAAGAGCTTGTGAACGGTATAGAGCGGCGACCAGGCGCCGTTCAGATCGAACCCGCCCGAACGAATATCGCCGCCCATGATCTCGGGGAAAATCTCTTCGCCATCGACCACGCTGCCATCCTTGCGCTTGCGCTGAAGCGCGCCGACATATCCGGTGCCGCGTTTTTCCTGCGCAAGTGCGAGTTCGTCGACAATGTAATTTGCACGCTCGCACGCTTCTTCATCGCCGGTCTGCGCATGGGTCAGCGCGAGCGCGGAAAGATAATGGCCCAGCGTATGGCCCGCGATCGTGTCGCTTTCCCAGCCGCCGTAAATCTCGCCCTTTGGCTCAAGTCCCGCATAGAGGCGGAAATTATGCAGCAGCCGGTCGGGGCTTAGCCGCATCAGATATCCACGATTGATCTCAACCGCACTTGCATAATCCGAAGGTAGCAGGCGAATGTCGGAAAGCGGCAGCGGCTTCGCCCCTTTGGGAAGGCGAGAGGCGGACGTTTGCGCAAGGGTAATCCCACTGCGCGCGGCAAATGCGCTGGCGGCGGCACCGATGAGAAGCATCCTGCGGGTTGTCATGTCGCCCTCCTGAAAATTGAGATACCGTATACGATATAGATGTCAGTATGAGGGTCAATCGGTGACAGCCTAATAACGCCAGTAGTTCGTATATGGTATAATATGTTTGACTGCACTGTTTCCTGCGCATTATCGTGCACGCGATCGGCGTGCGATCCAGACAGACCGGCGTGCTCGGCGAAGAGGAGGACAGTATCAAACCCGCCTATCCGACGGCTATCGCCGCTTTGCTCATCGCGACGACGCTTGCCGGATCGGCGCAGCATTCGGCTTTTGCGCAAATCGTACTCAATGCCGTTCCAACGCCCGTCGCACAGTCCGTCTTTCGCCTGGCAATGTTCGACATATCGCTGCGCCGGGATACGCAGACGCTCGCGCGTCTTTCTCCAAAATCGGCGCCTGACTTAAGTTTCGTGCCGGCCGACCGCGAAGCCGAACGGGCCGGCGACGGCTATAATCATCTGGGCGACATCAACCTCCGCCTGCGCTTTGCCGGTGAGGGCTGGCGCGACTTCGCCTCGGCGCATCACCGCTCGCCAATCACACCGCTTGCCGTGCATGGTAACACGATCGCCGCCGCTGACATCACCGCGACGATGGGGAGCGGCTTTCCGCTCGATCTTCGCCGCGCGTGGATCGCCGGCGATGACGGCCTGATCTTGCGCTTCACCCTCACCAATCCCACCGATCGTGCAATCGAGATCGGCGGTCTGGGTATGCCGATGGTATTTGATAATATCATCACCGATCGATCGCTGGGAACGGCACATGCAAAGGCCAGTTTCACCGATCCGTATATCGGCCGTGATGCCGGATATCTTCAGGTTACGCGCCTGAACGGCAAAGGCCCCGCGCTTCTGGTCCTGCCCGAAAAGGGCACCCCGCTGGAAGCGTATCGCCCGTTGCGTAACCCGGACGAAGCCGGTGGCGATGCCAATATCTTCACCGAACGCACGCCGCGCAGCCAGACTGCGGAGGGCTTTTACGACTGGACGGTGGCGAGCAAGGGCTTTGCCGAACGCGAATGGAAACAGGCCGGTCGTCAGTGGAATGCGCCGACCAGCATCATCCTGCCGCCCGGCGGCGAACGAAGTTTCGGGGTGCGGCTGGTACAATCGCCAGATATTCGCGGGATCGAAGATACGCTGGCCGCGCATGGCCGTCCGGTCGCAGTCGGCATTCCCGGCTATGTCGTGCCAGCCGACATGGACGCTTCGCTATTCGTGAAAGCGCCGCAAAGGATAACGGGTTTTTCCAGCTTTCCCGACCACTCGCTTACCGTTGCGGAGCAAGCGCCACGCGGGCAATGGCGGCGCTTTGCCGTGACGGGGCACGGGTTCGGCCGGGCGCGGCTGACGATACGCTATGCCGATGGCAGCGCCCAGACGGTCAGCTATTACCTCACCAAGCCGCTGGGTCAGACCGTGGCGGACCTTGGCCGTTTCACCACCACCCGGCAATGGTTCGACGATGCGAACGATCCGTTTCACCGCGCGCCCGCCATCCTGAGCTACGATGATGAAAGCGGCAAAATACTCACTCAGGAAGAACGGGTATGGATCGCCGGGATGAGTGATGAAGGCGGCGCGGGAAGCTGGGTCGCGGCGATGATGAAGCAACTCGACAATCCCGTGCCCGAAGAAGTCGCGAAGCTGGAAACGCTGGTCGACGAAACGGTACTCGGCAAGCTTCAGGTGGCGGACGGCCCCTATGCGGGCGGGGTGAAGAAAAGCCTTTTCTATTACGACCCGAAAGCCTTTCCCGGCTATTACGCACCCGGCACCGACTGGACGGGCTGGACCGCCTGGTCGAAAGAACAGGCGGATGATCTTGGCCGGTCGTTCAACTATCCACACGTCGCGATCGGCCATTGGGTGCTGTACCGGCTCGCGCGCGACCATCAGGGATTGGTGAAGGCGCATCCGGCGAACTGGTATCTCGACCACGCCTATCAAACCATCGTCGCGATGATGCGCGAAGCGCCGCATTATGCGCAATTCGGGCAAATGGAAGGGGAAGTCTTCCTTGAAATTCTAAAAGACCTTTCCCGCGAAGGGATGCGCCGAAAGGCTGCCGATCTGCAAAAGCTGATGAAGACGCGCGCCGATCACTGGGCCACGCTTCGCTATCCTTTCGGCAGTGAAATGGCGTGGGATTCGACCGGCCAACCCGAAGTCTATGCATGGATGCGCTTTTTCAACCACCAGCATCTTGCCGATGAAACGCGCGAGGTGATCCTGGGATATGATCCGACGATCCCAAGCTGGGGCTATAACGGCAATGCGCGACGCTATTGGGATTTTCTGTATGGCGGCAAATATGCGCGTATCGAACGGCAAATTCATCATTACGGATCAACCAACAACGCAATCCCGCTTTTTCAGGCGTATCGCCGTAATCCCGAAGACCTCTATCTTCTGCGCGTCGCCTATGGCGGGTTAATGGGCGGCATCACCAATATCGATCAGAAAGGGTTCGGTTCGGCCGCTTTCCACAGCTGGCCGGACAGGATGCGCTGGGACCCGTATACCGGCGACTACGGCATGGGATTTTTTGGCCATGCCTATGCCAGCGCAACCTATATGGTGAACGACCCGCAATTCGGCTGGATCGCGTTCGGCGGCAATCTGAAACAAAGCGGAGGGCGTATCCGCGTCGTCCCGAAGGACAGCGCGCGATCACGCTTCTTTATCGCGCCCGCCGCGCTCTGGCTGACGCTGGATGCCGGTAAGTTCGACGCGATCGAATTCGATCCCGCCAAAGGCACCGTAAGCATCATGCTCGCACCGGCGACAGCGAATACGGACACGGCTTTTCTGCGGATTGAACGGACCGCCGACGGCCCCGGCTATAGCCTGGCAGGATACGAAAAAGTGCGTGGCGCCTTTTCGATCCCGCTGTCGAGCACCGAGACCAGGATCGTGCTCCATCGCGCCGAAACATAATCTCACCAACGCCTTTCCGGCGCACAAAGTCATTGTTCAACCCGATCTTATATCGTATACGAATTTTATAAGATGGAGACGTTACCGCAATGAATGCACCCAAAACCTTGTGGAAAGGGGTTTATCCCGCCGCGACAACGCAATTCGCTGCCGACGACAGCATCGATCTTGACGCTACGCAGCGCATGCAAAGCGCGTTGATCGATGACGGTGTGGATGGCCTGATCCTGCTCGGCACCTGCGGCGAGAATAATTCCCTTAAACCCGAGGAAAAAAGGCGAGTGCTTTCCGGATCGGTGGAGGCGCTGAAAGACCGCGCGCCACTGGTCGCCGGGGTATCGGAATTCACCACCGAAGCTGCCATCGCCTATGCCCGTGATGCCGAAAAGATCGGCGTGGATGCGCTGATGGTGCTGCCCGCCATGGTTTACGTCCCAAAACCGGAAGAATTGCAGGCGCATTTCCGTGCAGTGGCGCAGGCGACCTCGCTTCCGATCATGCTCTACAACAATCCGCCCGCATATCGGGTCGATATCGATTTCGACACCTTGGCCGCGCTCGAAGATGTCGAAAACATCGTCGCGATCAAGGAAAGCGCCCCCGACCCGCGCCGCTTCACCGATGTGATCAACCGTTTCGGCGACCGTTATACCGTGATGGCGGGGCTTGACGACATCGCATTGGAAGGACTGATGCTGGGGGCCAGCGGATGGGTGTCGGGGCTTACCAGCGCGTTTCCGCAGGAATCGGTCCGTCTGGTCGCCGCCGCCGATGCTGGCGACTGGGAAGAAGCTCGCAGAATCTATCGCTGGTTCATGCCGCTGCTGCATCTCGATGCGGAGCATGATCTGGTTCAGTCGATCAAACTGGCCGAAACGATCATGGGCCGCGGCAGCGAGCGCGTGCGCATGCCGCGCATGCCCCTGACCGGCGAACGCCGTGAAGCGGTTACGCGGATGGTTGAGCAGTGCCGGGCGACACAGCCGGGCAAGCTGGCGCGCGAGGCAATCTGAACGCGCCATCCCATCATCTAATCAGCGGCGATCAGGGGGAAGAGC
This sequence comes from Stakelama flava, assembly GCF_019351405.1. Taxonomy (GTDB): domain Bacteria; phylum Pseudomonadota; class Alphaproteobacteria; order Sphingomonadales; family Sphingomonadaceae; genus Sphingomonas; species Sphingomonas flava_A. The sequence continues at coordinate 93,623 of NZ_JAHWZX010000011.1, read as the reverse complement.
GATGGCCATATCGGGACGATTGAAGCCGATCGAACACGATGCTGGGAAAGACGAACACCGGTTGAAACCGACCCTTTCCTGGCCCCACCTGATCGCGCTGGGCGTCGGCGCGATCGTCGGGACCGGCATCTATACGCTGACCGGCGTCGGTGCCGACCGTGCCGGACCAGCGGTAATCATCGCCTTTGCCATCGCGGGCGCGGTATGCGCCTGTGCGGCGCTTGCCTATGCCGAACTTGCCACCGCGATCCCGGCGGCGGGAAGCGCCTACACCTATACCTATTCGGTGCTTGGCGAAACGACCGCTTGGATCATCGGGTGGAGCCTGATCCTGGAATATTCGCTCGCCTGTTCGGGTGTCGCGGTCGGCTGGTCGGGATATCTGGTGGGGCTGATAGAGTCAGCGGGGTTTCATCCGCCGCAATGGCTGCTGGCGGGTCCGGACGCGGGCGGGCTGATCAATCTTCCCGCCGTGCTGGTATCGATGGGGATTGCCGCGATGCTGATGGCCGGTACGCGCGAAAGCGCGACGGTCAATATCGTGCTTGTCATCATCAAGCTGGTCGCGCTGGGCATCTTCGTCGCGGTGGTGTTCCCCGCCTTCGATCCGGCCAATCTTCACCCCTTCATGCCCTATGGTTTCGCAAGCCATTTCGAGGCGGGGGAGAAGCGCGGTGTAATGGCGGCGGCGGCAATCGTTTTCTTCGCCTTTTACGGCTTCGACGCTGTAGCGACCTCTGCCGAAGAAGCGCGTAACCCCGGGCGCGACCTGAAAATCGGGATTATCGGATCGATGGTGCTCTCCACCACCATTTATATCCTGGTCGCCATCGCCGCTGTTGGTGCGGTTTCCTACACCGTCCTGGGCGGTTCGCCCGAACCGCTGGCGCTGGCGCTTCGTGAACTCGGTCATCCGGTTACCTCGTGGCTGGTGGCGGGCGCGGCGCTTGTCGCTCTGCCCTCGGTCATTCTGGTAATGATGTATGGGCAGAGCCGCATTTTCTTCGTGATGGCGCGTGACGGCCTATTGCCGCGACGGCTTGCGGCGGTCTCCCGACGCACCGGCACGCCGGTTTCGGTAACCATGCTGACCGGCGTGTTCGTTTCGCTGATCGCCGCGTTTTTCAACGTCGGCGAAATTGCCGAACTGGCCAATGCCGGAACGCTGCTCGCGTTCATCTCCGTCGGCGCATGCATGATGATCCTGCGTCGGCGATCGCCCGATCTGCAACGTATTTTCCGGTGCCCCGCCCCCTATTTCGTCGGCACGGCGGCGATCATCGGCTGCCTGTATCTGTTGATCAGCCTGCCCGAAAAGACGCTGGCCCGCTTCGTAATCTGGAACGCGTTCGGGCTGGTGGTCTATTTCCTATATGGACGTTCGCGCAGCGCACTTGCCAGCCATATCGTTGACGCTGCGGCATAAATCGATGTGTGCTCATGCGGGAGAGCCGTGGCCCGGATAGAGCCCATGGCGATAGCAATTTCGCAATCGGGCCTTATTGCGGCATATTGTATACCAATAACAATATTCCGAAGGTCTGGCAGTCATGAACAGCATCGTCATTCGCACGCTTCCCGATCAACTCGTCGACCTGGTTCGCGACCGCATTCTGGCGGGGTTGGTTCCGGTCGACCGGGCGATTCGACAGGACGCCCTTGCCGCCGAACTGGGGGTAAGCAAGATTCCGTTGCGTGAGGCGCTGACCCGGCTGGAACAGGAAGGGCTGGTGCGATCGCAGGCCAATCGCGGGTTTTTCGTCCGCCCGCTCTCGACCGAAGAGGCCGAGGAGGTCTATGCGCTGCGCCTGAAGCTGGAACCCGATGCAGCGGCACTTGCCGCCAGCCGCGCCGGGGAAGAGGAGCGGCAAAAGGCGTCGGCCGCGCTCGACGCGCTCGACACCATGACGAAACATAATGGAGAGGGTGTGGGTGCCGCAAACCGCGCCTTCCACCTTGCGCTGATCCGCCCTGCCGGCCGGTCGATCACGACGCAATTGCTCGAACGCCTGCACGTCCTGAGCGACCGGTATGTCCGCAAGCATCTGGAACCTTTAGGCCGGGATGAGCGCGCCAATGAAGAACATGCCGAACTGCTGCAGCGCTGGCTTGCGCGTGATGAGGACGGTGTTGCGCAAAGCATGCACGCGCATGTCCAGAATACGCTGGAGGACCTTCGGCGTCAGCTTGGGGCTAACGCCGAATAAGCGCTCCCCGCCCGCCTATGGTGCCGGGAGAATATCGGGCATGCTGTTCCAGTCCGGCGTCGGTACATGGCGAAGATGGCGGACGAAAAAATCGTATTGGCGCCGCTGTGCATACAGGATCGGTCCGGTCGAACGACCGGTCGTATGTTCGCCCCCCGGCACTTCGAGAAGGTCGAAATCCTTGTGCGCCTTGATCAGCGCATCGACGAGCTGCAACGATGACGACGGGTCCACATTGCTGTCCTGCTCACCGAAGATTATCAGCAGGTTACCCTTGAGCTTCGCCGCGTTCATCACCTCGGAAGAACGAAGATAGCTGTCGTCCACCGGCCAGCCGAGCCATTGTTCGTTCCAGCTGATCTTGTCCATCCGGTTGTCGTAGCAACCGGCATAGGCCACCCCGACGGTATAGAATTCGGGGTGGAACAGCAGCGCCGCCGCCGTGCTTTGTCCCCCCGCCGACCCGCCATAGATACCGACGCCATCGGCGATATCGTACCACGGATATCGGGCGGCCGCCGCCTTGTGCCATGCGATCCGATCGGGAAAACCCGAATCGGCCAGGTTCTTCCACGCCACGTCCTGGAACGCCTTTGAACGGTTGGCGGTCCCCATGCCGTCGATCTGAACGACGATGAAGCCCATATCGGCCTGGCCCTGCATGCCGATCACCTTGTCGCCGCCCGAATGATAGCCGAACGGCCAGAAGGTCTTCGGCACGAAACTGTCGTGCGGACCGGCATAGATGTTTTCGATCACCGGATATTTCCTGCCGGGATCGAAATTGCGCGGCTTTACGATCAGCCCCCAGATATTGGTGGTGCCGTCACGTCCTTTCGCGACAAACGGCTGAGGGATTTTATATCCGGCGGCAAGCAATCGCGAAATATTCCCTTTGGCGACCGTCCGGATCAGCGCGCCGTCGCTCGTCCGGTGAAGTTCGGCGATATTGGGCAGGTCCACGCGTGAATAGGTGTCGACATAATATTGCATGTCGGATGAAAAGGCGACGTCGTGCGACGCATGCTTAGGCGTCAACGCGGTCAGCCCGCTGCCGTCGAAATTGATCCGGTAATAATGGACGAAATACGGGTCCTCGTCGCTGTCCATACCGCTCGCCGCGAACCATATCTGGCGCTTTTTGTCGTCGACACGAAGCACGGAGCGCACTGGCCAGTCGCCGCTGGTGATGCGGTTCTTCACCTTCCCGCTTTCGCCATCGTACAGGTACAGATGCGCCCAGCCGTCGCGTTCGGACAACCAGATCAGTTCGGCGCCATGATCCCCGACATCGTGCCAATATCCGCGATCCTGCCAGATGAAGGTTTTTGCGGTTTCCGACACGATTGCTCGCGCCGCCCCGCTTTCGGCGTCCACTGCGATGATCTTTGCCTGTTGATGGCCGCGCCGGGTATATTCGAACGCGAAGCTGCCACTGTCCGCGCGCCAGTGAAGGTCGGTAAGCTGATAGGGATTTGGAAACAACGCCGGATCAACCGCAACCTGTTGCCAGCCGCCCTGTGTGGCCGTGTGAAACAATACCGGTTGCTCGACATCGATCGCATCGCCTGGTTTGGGATAAAGCTGGTGGCGGATTTCGGGTTGCAGGCGGTCGTCGGGCGACGAAGCGACACGCGTGACGTAGCGCGCGAAGCCCGGCCGCACCCTTTCGACGACGATTTTTCGCGAATCGGGCGCCCAGTGAATCGTTTTCGGATCATAAAAATTGCCTTCGCTGCCGTCGCTGCTGAGCATCGTCACGGGGCCGCCTCCCGCAGGCTGGACCGCCAGATTAAAGCCCTGTACCAGCGCCTCCCATTTTCCGTCCGGCGAAATGTGCGGCGTGTTGTCGGACGGCACACGAAGGTCGCGTACGACGCCGAAGCCGCTGGGCCGACCCTTGGGATCAATGGCTGCACACCCCCTGCCCCTCAGCGAACAGCGCCAGGGGGCGTAGTGAATATCGAAAAGGATCGCATCGCCATCCTCGCTATAGCGAAAGCTGTCGAAGGGAAGCCGTAATGCGGCATAGCTTTCCCCCATCGCGTCGCCCAATGCAGCGGCCACCGCCGCCTGGTCGAACGCAGGTTTAGACTCTCCACTATCGGCATCTTCGCGGATAAAGGCAAACCCACCGGCTACCGTTTTGCGAAACACGAAATCATGCGTGCCATCCACCCAGTCAGCCGGAAAGGGAAGGTCGCGCGTGAGATATTGCCATTGATCGCGCAGGGTCAGTGCATCGCGATACTGGTCGGGGGCGGGGGTCTGAGCCAGTGCGCAGATCGGACTCGAAAGCACAAATGCCAATATGCCGGTCACATAAGAAACTATTCGCGCCATCATTTCTGCCCCTGCCGCCCTTCGATGATATACGGTATACTGATAAACCGCGATCCGAAAAGGCCGGTACGGCCGTTTTGACGCATCTCCTTCTGCATCTTGCTCCGCAGAGCCACTGAACGATCGGTCGTCCATCTGGAGCTTTGATATATCGGATATCGTATAATTTGTTTGATAGTTTTTGCGAATCGTGATTTTGTGCCTGTGGGGAACGAAAGCCACAGGGGGTTTTGAAATGATCCTATCATCAAAGAATAAGGCGGCGCTGCTCGGCTCTGCTGGGGTTTCGCTTTCGGCTATGCTGCTGTGCTCACCGGCATATGCGCAAAGCGACGATGACAATATTCAGCAGGCAGCCCCGGTTGGAAGCGCATCGGCCGAGACGGTTACCAGCGACGAGACCCAGGACCTCATCGTCACCGGCACTTTGATCCGCAGACCGAATCTTGAAAGCAACAGCCCGATAACGGTCGTCGATAATCAGGAATTTCAGTATCAGGGATCGACTGCGGTTGAGGACACGCTCAACCAGCTTCCGCAATTCACGCCCGATGCGAACGCGAACGTCTCCAACGGATCGGACGGCACCGCGAACATCAACTTACGCAATCTGGGTTCAAACCGGGTACTAACCCTGCTCGACGGCAAGCGACTGCTGCCGACCCAGGCGATCGACCTCAATTTCGTGCCGACATCGCTGATCGATCGCGTGGATGTGCTGACCGGTGGCGCATCGGCGGTATACGGCGCCGACGCGGTGTCGGGCGTCGTCAATTTCGTGCTGAAGAACAATCTGAATGGCGTCCGGCTGGACAGCACCTTTGGTTTTTTCCAGCACACCAATGACAACGATACACTGCGCGATCTTGTCTCAAGCAGTGGCTATGATGTCGCGCCGAAAAATGTCGCGGACGGCGCAACCTATGAAATCAATGCCGCGATCGGCACCGATTTCGCCGACCATCGCGGTAACGTTACGATGTTCATCGGCAACCGGCATTCCAATCCAATTCTCGAATCCTCACGTGACGTTTCGGCCTGTGCGATCGATCCCAATGACGATGCCAACAGCACGCTTCGCTGCGGCGGTTCGAGCAACAACCAATATGGTCTTTTCACCCTGCTCAGCGGCCCCAATCAGGGGCAGACACTGGTGAATGCCAAAGACGGGTCGAAGACCTGGTCGACGTATGACAGTTCCTACGCCTATAACTATGCGCCGACCAATTACTTCCAGCGATCCGACAACCGCTATACTGCGGGTGCGTTCGCGCATTACGACGTCTCCGATCTCGTTACGCTATACGGCAGCGCGATGTTCATGGAAGATCATACATGGTCGCAAGTGGCACCGTCGGCCATCTGGCAGGGAACGACCTTCGCCATCAATTGCGATAACCCGTTAATGAGCACGTCGCAGGCTGAAACGCTTTGCGGCGACGCGGCGGGCACCTCCACCGATGAAAACGTCTTCATCGGCTATCGCCCCACGGCGGGCAGCGCACTTCCGCGGCGCGACGACCTTCGCCACACCGATTTCCGCTTCACTGCCGGTCTGCGCGGCACGCTGGCGCACGACATCACCTATGACGTCAGCGCCTTGCGGTCGGAGGTGATTTTTGAAGAAAGCTACAAGAACGATATTGACCAGACCCGAGCCGCGCGGGCGCTTCAGGTTGTCGATGTCGACGGCACACCTACCTGTCAGTCCGTTATCGATGGCACTGATCCCGATTGCGTCCCGGTGGACGTTTTTGGCTATGGCACCATTTCGGAAGCGGCCTTCAACTATCTCTACGTGCCGAGCTATACTCGCAGCGTGAACCGCGAACTGGTTCTGAACGGCAGCGTCAACGCCGACCTGACCAGCTATGGGATTGTCACGCCCTGGGCGTCACAGGGGCTGGGCGTCGCAATCGGCGTCGAACATCGCGAAGAGTATCTGGATTTTCAGGCCGACGAAGTCGCGCTGTCAAAGGGGTATGAAAATTCTCACGGCACGATCGACGTTACCGAAGGTTTCGCCGAAATCGACCTGCCGATCATTCAGGATAAACCCTTTGCGCACATGCTCGGCATCGACGGCGGTTTTCGCTATTCGGGCTATACCAATACCGGCATAGATTCAAAGTCGCATTACGAAGCGTCGACCTACAAGCTCGAACTCAACTATGCGCCCACCAGCGATATACGGTTCCGGGCAAGCTATAACCGCGCCATTCGTGCGCCGAACATCGCCGAACTGTTCCAGTCGCAGGGACTGGGCAATGTATCGGCCAGCGATCCGTGCGCGGGGTCCGACCCCAGCGCCGGCCTGGAAGCGTGCGAGGCAAGTGGAGTCACGGCTTCACAATATGGCAGCATACCGGAATGTCCGGCGCAGCAATGCGTGGAGCAATATGGCGGCAATCCCGACCTGAAACCCGAAAAGGCCGATACCTACACGATCGGGGCAGTAATAACGCCGTCCTTTGCACCGTCCCTGTCGCTGTCCGCCGACTATTACGATATCAAGGTCAATGGCTATATCGCATCGATCGACGCCACGCTGATCATCAAACAGTGCATCGCGGGAAACAGCTTTTTCTGTTCCCTGTTCCACCGCGACCCGCAATCGGGAGTCCTGTTCGGCACCGATGGCTATGTCGTCGCAACCACACAGAATACCGGGTATCTGAAAACCAACGGTATCGATATCAACGGCAGCTATACGCTGGATATCGGCAGCGCGGGCAAGCTGAACTTCAATCTGGTCGGCAGCTATCTTCTGCACCAGACGACGGAGCCGCTTCCCGGTCTGGGCACCTATGACTGCGCCGGGCTGTACGGACCGAGTTGCGGGCAGCCAAACCCGCACTGGCGGCATACCTTCCGGACCACCTGGCAGCTGCCCTGGGCACCCGCCACCCTGTCGATCAACTGGCGGCACAAGGGACCGGTCGAACTGACCAACAATCAGGAAAATTCGCTCCTGGCCGGCACCACCTATGTCTATGGGGCGAAAATCGGAGCCTATGACTATTTCGATCTTGCGGGCACCGTGAAGCTGTATGACGGCATCATGATGCGCGCCGGCATCAATAACCTGTTCGATCGCGATCCGCCCGCGCTCTATGAAGGGCTCAACAGCGTGTATGGCAACGGCAACACCTTCCCCGGCTTCTACGATGCGCTGGGCCGCAAGATCTTCGTCGGAGTGACGGCTGACTTCTGATGGACGGGAGGGGGTGGCGCCTGGCGCCGCCCCTTTCGCTTGTGTCGCAGCTGCCCCGCACGATCCCATATTGAATCGAGGAAGCACGATGTTGCTGTTCCGATCCCTGTCGCATGCGATCGCGGCGCTCTCGCTCTCGGTTGCCGTGCCGCTCGCCGCCGCAAGCGCGCCGACAACATATTCCCTGCCGCAGCTGATTCAGCATCAGGGACGCTATTCACTGATCGTCGACGGCGAACCCTTCTTCATTCTGGCAGCGCAATTGCACAATTCCAGCGCATGGCCGCAAATGCTCGATTCAGCGTGGCAATCGATCGATGCGCTTTCCGCCAACACGGTCGAAGCGCCGGTATATTGGGAACAGTTCGAAGCGCGCCCCGGACAATATGATACGCGCAACGTCGATGCGCTGATCGCGAAAGCGCGCGCAACCGACAAGCGCCTGATCCTTCTATGGTTCGCCAGCTGGAAGAATGGGCAGATGCAATATGCGCCGGAATGGGTGAAGAGCGATCCTGAAACCTATCCGCGGCAACTGGATGAACACGGCCTTCCGCTCGACAATCTGTCGACCTTCGCCCCGGCCAATCTGAATGCCGACCGCAGGGCATTCAGCGCGTTGATGCGGCATTTGAAGAAAGTGGACGGCGACGCCCATACGGTCATTCTGGTTCAGGTAGAAAACGAACCGGGCACTTTCGGCGCGGTTCGCGATCATCAACCCGCCGCCGACAAAGCCTTTGCCGCTCCGGTTCCCGCCGACGTACTGGCACGAACCGGCCGATCATCGGGTTCGTGGCGCGATGTCTTCGGCGTCGATGCGGAGGAGATGTTCAACGCGTGGAGCACCGCCCGCTACATCAATTCGGTGGCGCAGGCGGGCAAGCAAATCTATCCGCTGCCGATGTATGTGAATTGCTGGCTGCGCTACAAGGACAAGAAATATCCGGGGATGGACTATCCCAGCGGCGGCCCCACCTACAACGTCTTCGATGTGTGGCGATCAGTCAGTCCGGCAATCGATTTCGTCGGCACCGATCTTTACACGACCGACGCCGCCGAATTTCGCAAAGTACTTGGCCAATATCACCGGCCGGACAATCCGACATGGATTTCGGAAACCGGCTTCGAACCCGGTACGGCTCCGCTGCTTTATGAAGTTCTCGCGCATGGCGGGATCGGCTTTTCGCTCTTCGGAATCGATAACCCGCCCTCCGACACGCAAAGCGCGACGGTGGCCGCCCATGCCCGCAATTATTCGCTGCTCGCTTCAATCGACACGGTGGTGGCGCGATCGATCGCCGACGGACGTCTGAAAGCCGCAATCGAAACGCCGGGACAGCCGCGGCAAACGCTTGATTTCGGTGACTGGCGCGTCACCCTGTCCTTTGGTCCTCCGCCATGGGGAAGTTCCCCTGCTATTTTGCCGAATTCGCCTGATGTTGACGGACGCGCGTTCGTGATCCGGCTTGGCAACGATCAGTTCCTTCTCAGCGGCGTGGATGTGCGCGCCGCTTTCGAGCGTACGCTCCAGGATGGCAAGCACGGTCAGCTGATCCGCGTCGAGGAAGGGCGCTTTGAACATGGCAGTTGGCAAACGCACCGATGGCTGAACGGAGACGAAGTCGATTACGGCATCAATTTTCACAAGGAACCCGCGCTTGTGCGGGTAAAGGTCGGCACGTTTTGAAGGCGTTCGCCGCCATCGTAAACGCCGCACTTGCAAACATTCCAAATTATAATTATACGATATACTATCACGCGCTGAATAGGGGGCACGTTTCATGCGCCGATCAATTCTACTCGGAGCCGCAGGCATATTGGCAATGACGAGCCACCATGCATGGGCCGCGTCGCACGCGGCACAGGACGAACCCGCTTGCGCATGCAGCGGTTCGAGAGCCGAAGCCGCGGCTGATATCACGTTCAGGAAAATCTATTCGGCCGAATGGAGCTGGCGACAGACCCAGCTTGCCGATGATGAGGATAGCGCCGGATCGAAAATCAGCGCTGAACTGCCCGACGTCTCTCCAGAGGCGCAGCAGGCGCGACTGACGAAATGGGAAAGCGTGGCCAAGGCGCTGGACGCGATTGATAGAAGCGCGCTGTCGCCCGAAAACCAGATTAACTACGATGTATATAAGGCGCAGATCGACGTCCTCATCAATCAGCAGAAGTTCAAGGATTATCAGCGGCCGTTAACGTCGGACACCTCCTTTTGGGGCAACCTTGCGGGAACGGCGCGCAAATCGTTCGCCGATGAACAGGATTATCGAAACTATATCGCCCAGCTTGGTGACATGCCGCGCTATTTCGATCAGCAGATCGCCAATATGCGCGCCGGCCTGACGCGCGGTTTCACGCCCCCGAAGATCACGTTGCAGGGACGCGACGACACCGTCAGCTCCGTCATCGACATCGACAAGCCGGAAGACAGCGTATTTTACAAACCGTTCGAAACCATGCCGGGCAGCATTCCGGATGCTGACAAGACGGAACTGCGCGAAGCGGCGGCAAGGGCAATTCGCCAATCGGTGATCCCGGCGCATAAAAAGCTGCTCGCCTTTCTACGCGATGAATATATCCCCAATGCGCAGCCATCGATTTCAGCGGCGGACCTTCCGGATGGAAAAGCCTATTACCGTGCGAAGATCAGGGAGTTCACGACGCTCGACCTGACGCCGGAGCAAATTCACCAGATCGGGGTGGATCAGGTCGCTGAAATACATGCCGAAATGCTGAAGACGATGAAGGATGCCGGATTTACCGGCACCTTGCCTGAATTCCTCCAATTTCTGCGCACCGACCCGCAATTCTACGCCAAGACGCCCGAAGAGCTGTTGAAGGATGCCGCATGGATCGCAAAGGAATTCGATGGCGTAGCGAGCAAATGGATAGGGCGCCTGCCGCGAAGCCGCTTCGCGATCGTGCCGGTGCCTGCCGATATCGCTCCTTATTATACTGGCGGGCGCGGCGGGCCGGGTATCTATCTGGTCAACACCTATGACCTCCCGTCCCGTCCGCTATATTCGCTGCCGGCGCTGACTCTGCATGAAAGCGCGCCGGGCCATGCTTTTCAAATGCCGCTGGCTGCCGAAAACAAGGATTTGCCCGCTTTTCGCCAGAACAGCTATATTTCCGCATATGGCGAAGGCTGGGCGCTTTATTGCGAATGGCTCGGACAGGAAATGGGGATTTACAAGACGCCCTATCAACGGTTCGGAATGTTGAGCTATCAGATGTGGCGCGCCGCCCGACTGGTCGTCGATACCGGTATTCATTCGATGGGCTGGAGCCGCGAACAGGCGCAGCAATATCTGCACGACAACACCGCCCTTGCCGATCATGAGATAAAGACCGAGGTCGACCGGTATATCGCATGGCCCGGCCAGGCACTGTCTTATTATCTCGGCGAAATGGCCATCCGTCAGGATCGTGCCAAGGCGGAAAAGGCGCTTGGCCCGAAATTCAATATCCGCGCCTTTCACGATGCGGTGCTCGAACTTGGATCGGTCCCCCTGCCCGTCCTGAACGAGCATATCGACAGGTTTATCGCATCCGGCGGCGTCGGTCCCTATCCGGACGAGGAATGATCGAGAGTCCGATTTTCTGAAGCCGATGGGCGATTCGGATCGCGCGCGGTTCCCCTTCCCGGCGCGACATCCTATCGTCATACCGTGACGCGCGACCGCCGAATCCTCTTATTGTCGCTTGCAGCCGCGCTGATCGCGCTGTCCGGTCTGGCATGGCTTTCCGATCGATGGGCGGATCAGCGGGCGCGCGAAAGGGCTGAACAAAGCGCGCATCAGGCGGCGATCCTGCGTGCGGGCCTGCTTGGCAGCGAGTTGCAGAAATTTCAGCTTCTGCCCGTCGTGATACCTGAATATCCCGATGTGACCGAAGTGCTTCAGCAGCACCGCCCCGACCGGATAGCCCGGCTGAACGACACGCTGTCCAGCCTTGCAAGACGCACTGATGCCGCGGCGATCTACCTGATCGATCGGACGGGAATGACCATCGCGGCCAGCAATGCAGGTTCTCCCGACAGCTTCGTCGGGCAGAATTACGGCTTTCGGCCCTATTTCAAACGCGCGATGCAAAGCGGCGGCGCGCAATTATTCGCGCTCGGCACGGTCAGCCGCCGCGCCGGTCTGTATATCGCGGCCCGCGTTGATCACGGAAAGCGTCCGCTGGGCGTTCTGGTGGTAAAGGTGGAGTTCGCGGCACTCGAAGCGATATGGGCCGCACAGCCGGGCATCACCGCAGTCGCCGACAATCATGGCGTGGTCATCATCGCCAGCCGCCCGGACTGGCACTTCCGTTCGCTGACGCCGCTGTCCGAACCCGTCCGGTCGATCATCCGCAGGACCCGCCAGTTCGGCGAAGGAGCGGGGCCGCCGCTCGACATCGCCACAAACGGCAACGGCGAAACCCGTATAGGCGATCATGCCTATATGGCGTCGCAGGTTTCTGTACCACTGCTCGACGGGCGTTTGATCAATTATCAGCCGCTCGACCGGGAGAAGCGTTCGGCGCATGCGCTCGCCCGGCTTGCCTTGGGAATCGCCTTTGCAGCCGCGCTTCTTGTGGCGGGATTGGTTTTCCGCGCCCATGAGCGGCGATCGCTGCAACGCGCCGCGCGTCAGGCGCTGGAGCAACAGGTGGCGCTTCGCACCCGCGAACTGACCGAGACAAACGACCAGTTGCGAGCGGAGTCGCGCGAACGGGCACGAGCCGATCACCGCTATCGTCTGGCGCGCGAGGAACTGGCACAGGCCAACCGGCTCGGTTCGATCGGTCAGATTACCGCCGGCGTTGCGCACGAGATCAACCAGCCGGTCGCCGCGATCCGCACCTTTGCCGAGAATGCCCGAGCGTTTCTCGATCGCGGCGCGCGGGACAAGGTCGCGGGCAACATCGCCCATATCGTGGCGCTGACGCAGCGCATCGGCGCGATAACCGCCGAATTGCGCGCATTCGCCCGGCGCGGCACCCCCGCCATCGGCGCAGTACAGTTGAGCGAAGTGGTGGAAGGAACATTGTTGCTGATCGGCGACGCGGTTCGGGGCGCGTCGATCGCGCTGGAACAGGTCGATACCGACACCAGTATCGCCGTTGCCGCCGACCGGATCCGGCTGGAACAGATATTGGTCAACCTGATCCAGAACGCAATTCAGGCGCTGGAAACGACCAATGGGCCGGTGATCCGGATTATCGTCACCGGCACCCCTTCCATCATCGTTGCAGACAATGGTCCGGGCATCGCCCCCGAAATCGCCAGCGATGTCTTTACTCCGTTCGTGACCTCCAAGCCAAAGGGGCTTGGCCTCGGCCTGGGGATCGCGCGCGATATCGCCCGTGAATTCGGTGGCGAGCTGTATATCATACCGTCTCCGCTAGGGGGCGCGGCATTCGAACTGAGGCTGAAACAGGCATGACCGACACCGACCGCGAAGGCATGGTCTTCTTCATCGACGACAATGCGGAACTTCGCGAAGCGAATGTGCAGGCGCTCGATCTTGCGGGGCTGGAAACGCGCGCCTTTGCCGACGCGCAATCGGCGTTGCGGACAATCAACGCCGATTTCACGGGCGTGGTCGTGACCGATGTCCGCATGCCGGGAATCGACGGACTGGAATTCTTCGCCCGTATCCGCGCGCTGGACGAGGCGATCCCCGTCATCCTGATCACCGGCCACGCCGATGTGCCGATGGCGGTGGGCGCGATCCGTGACGGCGCTTTCGACTTTTTGACCAAACCCTTTGCCAGCGAACAGCTTGTCGCCGCGGCGCGGCGTGCGCTTCAAACGCGGGCGCTGGTGATGGAGAACCGGCGATTGCGCGCCGCCGCCGATCATGGCGACAGCCCGCTGATCGGCGAAACGCGGCAGATGGTGCGACTTCGTGAAACGATCGGCCAGATCGCGCGCGCTGACCTGGACGTGATGATCGAGGGCGAAACCGGCACCGGCAAGGAACTGGTTGCGTTGCTGCTGCATCGTCAGGGGCCGCGTCGCGGAAAGCCCTTCGTCGCGGTCAATTGCGGGGCGCTGCCCGAAAGCGTGGCGGAGGCGGAACTGTTCGGGCACGAACAGGGCGTGCTGTTACAGGGGCGGCTGGAACGGCAGGGGCATGTCGAACGATCGAACGGCGGCACCCTGTTCCTCGATGAAATCGATTCTATGACTCCGGCGGTGCAGGCGAAAATGCTCCGCGTGCTCGAAGAACGCGAAGTTCTGCCCCTGGGCGGCAGCGCGCCGCGAGCAGTGGATCTGCGCGTGGTCGCCGCGGCCAAGGGCGACGCGATGGAACTGGTACGCGAAGGCCGGCTTCGCGAGGACCTGTTCTACCGTCTGAACGTCACCCGGTTGCGCGTGCCGCCGCTTCGCGACCGGCGTGAGGATATTCCGCTGTTGTTCGCGCATTTCCTCGACGCCGCGATCGAACAGACCGGGCAGCGCGATTTCATGCTCGACGACGCCATCCGGCGTCATCTGATCGAACATGACTGGCCCGGCAATGTACGCGAGCTTCGTAACTTCGCCTTCAACGCGGCGCTGGGGCTGTGGCCCGATGCCGGACCGGTCGGTGAGAACGGGCAGCCGACGCTTGCCGAGCGGGTAGAGCGGTTCGAAGCATCGCTTATCCGCGAAGCGCTCGATCATTGTGGGGGCGATATCAAGGCGGTTACCGCGATGCTGCAACTGCCGCGCAAAACCCTGTACGACAAGATGGCAAGACACGGCATCGATCCCGGCCGGTATCGCGGAGAGTCGACGCGAAGGCGGGAGGACACCGACTGACGATGCCCTCCCCTCGCTATCGTTTTGGCAGGAAATTCACGCAGGTGATCAGAACGAAACCTGCGTCCGCACGCCCACCGAATTGCCATTGTCGGGGCCGCTCTCGGCGCTGACCTGATTGTCGGTGTGCCAGCGGACATAATTCACCATGATCCGCGACCAGTTGTTGAGATACCAGTTCAGGCCCAGCGTCCAGCTATGGCCGATCCCGCCCCTGGCTTCATCGCTGAAATCATAATCATCATAGCGACCGGCCAGTTCGAACGCCCCCGTCCCCCCGGAAGTGACGGGATCAATTACCTTGGTCGATCCCCATATGCCCGATCGCGTCGAAAAGGACGGATCTTCGCCGGTTATCATCCAGCCGCCATAAACCGAATAGGCCTTGTGATGCACGCTGGGGTCATCGACCGCGCGGATGAAGCGATCGGTATATTCGCCGAAAGCGTACAGATTGTGGAACACCCCGCCCGCTTCCACGCCATATGCGTGGTCGCGAACAGTGCCGTCGATCGAACTCGCCGATACGTGAAGGTTTGTATTGAAGTGCTGTGCGATATCAGGAAATTCGTTGATGCTGTCGGCGTCCGAGCCCAGATATTCGGTCCAGCCCCATGCGCCCAGATGGACGAACCCCGCATTGCTTTTGACCGGGTTCCAGTGGCCGCGCACGAAAAACGCATAGCTGTCGGATTCATCACCGGTATTGCCTGCGCCGTCCCCGCTCGCCGAAACCGAGATATGCCAGCTCGGCCCCACCATCTTGGCGAGGAGACCCATGTTGAAGAAACCGACCTCTGGCGCGCCGACGGCGGCAACCGCGTTACGCTCCATGAACGGAATACGACGCTTCGAGGTCGAACCGTCGATCGAGCGATCCTCCAGCCGCTGACCGGCATAAAATTCGGTCGTGTTGCCGAAAAGCGTGGTGTTATAGGACAGGTACGCTTCTTTCAGGTGCACGTCATTGTGATCGAAGCCGACATCGACCTTGTACCCGATCTTTCCGACCGATCCTTCCATTCCCAAGCGAACATCGCGGATTTCAGTGCCGGTAATGTTGCGCTCGTCGAATTGCGAGCCCCAGGTGGTCGAGAAATCGGCAAGGAAATCGCCGCGCGGGCGAAAGGTGAAAAACCCGTCTTTCGATTCGAATTCCGGGCCACCCGAACGCCAGCGTACATCGACGCTGCGCTCATTATTCGCCGCCATCTGGGCAAGCTGCGCCTTGATCGTCTCTACCTCGCCCGACTGGCTGTCGGAGATTGCGTTTTGCACCTGGGCATCGATCGCCGCCTGTTGCTGCTCGGCCTGTGTGGGCGCCTTGGCGGGCGGGGCGGCGGCGGCGCTGGCAACCGGTGCTCCGGCCTGTTTCGCCTCCATCCGGTCCAGTCGCGCTTGAAGATCGGCGATTTGCGCCTGTTGCTTCTTCACCAGCGAAATCAGTTCCTTCACGTCCGCTGAATCCTGCGCCGACGCCGGCGTGGCAGCCGCCACCGCGATCGCGCTTACCGCCATGGCCAGCGCCTGTTTTCCCCGTATGGACATCAATCCTCCTCCTCGTCGGCTTCGTTGTTATTGTCCGTTGCCCCGTCGGCGCGTGCGGGCGCGCCCAGAAACCCGTTATGCTTTGCCCATGCGGTAAACAGGCGCGGCCATGCCGATGGCAGCGTCCCCGGCGCGCCAAGCCCGAAACCATGCCCGCCATTCTGGAAAATATGCAGTTCCGCCGGCGCGCCCGCCTTTTGCAGCGCGTCGAACATGATCATGCTGTGATGCGGATCGGCAATCGGATCATCTTCGGCCTGTGCGAGGAAGGTCGGGGGCGTATTCTTCGTGACGTGCAGTTCGGGCGAATAAGGTTCGAGCACCGCCGGATCAGTGCTGTCGCCGACAAGCTCGGTCTTGCTGCGTGACGTGTCGTAGGGCGCTTTTAGGGTGATGACCGGGAACACAAGCGCGGCGAAGTCCGGCCGTGACGAAAGCGTGTCGGCACTATCGACCGGCTTATACCATTTCTTGTCATAGGTGGTTTCGGTCATCGCGGCGAGATGTGCCCCGGCCGAAAAACCCATTACGCCGATTTCGCCGGGATCGATGCCAAGCTCTTCCGCTTTCGAACGCAGCAGCCGCATCGCGCGCTGCGCGTCCTGCATCGGCGCGTCGGCGGACCAGCCATCGTCAGGCAGGCGGTAATACAGAACCACTGGCGTCACGCCCATCGCCATCAGCCAGCGCGCGGCGGGCATGGCTTCATGCGCGATCTGGATCCGAAAATATCCGCCGCCGCCCATGATGAGCACCGCCGTGCCATTGGGATTGGCGGGCCTGTAAATCTTCATCCGCGGGACGGTGATATTGGAAACCGCGCCCAGCGCCGCGCCCTCGACGCCGACATGCTCTGGCCCCGACGGCTTGCCGCGCCCCGGCGCATCGCCCGGCCACAGATTGACGACGTTCGCGCCGTCATCGCTTGCCGTCTGCGCGCTTGCGCCTTGCGCGGCGAAACATGCGGCAATCGCCGCGAGCGCGCCGAGCACCGCCTTTCGCAAATTCATGCTTTCTCTCCCTGCTTTATCGGGCCGTTACGGCCGGCCTTGCCGCCGATCGTTTGCGCCAACTGGTCATGGTCGAGCGCTTTTTCCCAGCGCGCGACGACGACACAGGCAACGGCGTTACCGACGAAATTGGTGAGGCTGCGGCACTCGCTCATGAAGCGGTCCACACCCAGGATCAGCGCCATGCCCGCCACCGGCAGCGACGGGACCACGGACAATGTCGCGGCCAGCGTGATGAACCCCGCCCCGGTGACTCCCGCCGCGCCCTTTGAACTCAGCATCGCGACGGCGAGCAGAAGCATTTCCTCGCCAAGCGACAGGTGAATGCCCGTCGCCTGCGCGATGAACAGCGAGGCAAGCGTCATGTAGATGTTGGTGCCGTCGAGGTTGAAGGAATAGCCGGTCGGAACGACCAGACCGACGACCGAGCGTTCGCACCCCGCCTCCTCCATCTTCTCCATCAACGCGGGCAGCGCCGCTTCCGAAGAAGAGGTTCCCAGCACCAGCAGCAATTCGGCCTTCAGATAGGAAATCAGCGAAAAAATCGAAAAACCGGCGAGCCGCGCCACCGTGCCGAGGACGATGATCACAAACAGAAGCGAGGTCAGGTAAAAGGTGCCGACCAGCGCGGCGAGACTGAACAGCGTGCCGACGCCATATTTGCCGATGGTAAAGGCGATCGCGCCGAACGCGCCGACGGGCGCGGCGAGCATCAGCAGATGGACCAGCCGGAAGACGAGAACATTGGCCGATTCAAAGACCGCAAGTACCGGCTTGCCCGGCGCGCCGATCAGCGTCAGCGTGATCCCGACCAGAATGGCGACGAACAGCGTTTGCAGGATGCTGCCGTCGGTCAGCGCGCTTATCAACGTATTGGGGATGATCGCCAGTATGAAGCCGCTGATCGTCTGTTCGTGCGCTTCGCTGGCATAATGCGCGATGGCATCGCTGTTGAGCGTCGCCGGATCGACGTTCATCGAAGCGCCCGGCTGAACCAGTTCACCGACCACAAGACCGATGAACAGCGCCAGTGTGGAGAAAAACAGGAAATAGGCGAACGCCTTGCCCGCCACGCGGCCGACACCGCGCAATTCGCCCATCCCCGCGATACCGGTTACGACGGTAAGGAAAATGATCGGCGAAATGACCATTTTCACAAGCTTGATGAAACCATCGCCCAGCGGCTTGAGCGATTCGCCGACCGAAGGCCAGAAATTGCCAATCAGCGCACCGATGATGATCGCGATCAGCACCTGAATATAAAGGTGGCGATACCAGGGAAGGCGCGCGGGCCGATCCGCCGCCGCATGAGTATCAACGCTTGTCATTCTTCTCCCCTCGTCCGGACACTTTGAAGGTCCGTGTTGGTGCAGGAAGGATCGATCGAAACGTCGTCGCCCTGCAAAATTAAACAAAATAGCTTTTAATCAATGTATTATGCGAAATTTCGCCTGAATATTGTGCGGAGTTCGTGACACGATCTCCGCATGGTCATGCGGAATTCCGCACGTTCCAGGCCTATCGTTCCAAATATCGAGTTTGGCCAGCGGATGGAGCGCCAGCGACTGCTCGATCCCGATAATTGAACAGCACTTCAATAATCCCAAATCAGCCAGCGTTTCTCTGCCTCATTTCTGTGGGTCACGCCGATGAATGGCGCTTTCGGTTGAAAGACGAGTTCTTGAAATCACGAAAAATTGGGATGAAATCCGACTGTAGCAAGATTGACACATTGCTCAGGCAAATGAGCAAACCGAATTGAATGGTTGATCAATAGGCGGAGTCGGCTATGCAGGGAGGGACGCAGGGACCGGTTGGTCCGCCGCTGGCCGCCGCGGCCCGGACATGCGCACCATCGACCGGTTTGAAGCGGGCATGTTTCGCCGTCGACAAAACGACACGCGACCTATCAGCGCGCCGCGCTTTGCGGATCGTCGGTTTTTAAAAAGGGGTTTTACGATGCGAACCAGAATGTTGATTAGTTCGAGTATCATGACGATAGCGTGCGCCAGCGCGATGCCAGCCCATGCTGGCACGGTGGACGGCACGCCGGCCGACGATACCGCCGCCGCGAATGCCGCCACCGCACAAGGCGCCGCAAAGGCGAAGGCCGATCCGCAGGTTCAGGACATCGTGGTCATCGGTCAGGGCCAGACGCGGCAGGTGCAGGGCCTTACTCAGGAAGATATCGCGGTCGCACCTCCGGGAACCAGCCCGCTGAAGGTGCTCGACAAGCTGCCCAGCGTGAATTTTCAGTCGGCGACGCCGTTCGGGTCGAACGAATGGTCGACGCGCATTTCCGTCCGCGGTTTCACCCAGAACCAGCTTGGTTTCACGCTCGACGGCGTACCGCTCGGCGATATGAGCTATGCCAATTTCAACGGCCTGCACATCAGCCGCGCGATCATTTCGGACAATATCGCGCGCACCGAACTGTCGCAGGGCGCAGGCGCGCTTTCCACTGCCTCCACGTCCAATCTGGGCGGCGCGATTCAGTTTTACAGCCGCGAACCCAGCGACACGCTGGGCGGCGACATGTCGGCCACCTATGGCAGCAACGATGCCTTCCGCGTCTTTGGCCGGATCGATACCGGCGATCTGGGCGGCGGGCTGAAAGCCTATGTCAGCGGCGCGTTCAGCGATACGCCGAAATGGAAGGGCAAGGGCGCGCAGCATCAATATCAGGTCAATACGAAGATCCAGGCGCCGATCGGCACGGAGGGCTCGTTCGCGTTTTTCGTGAATTATTCCTACCTCGCCGATGACGATTATGTCGACATGTGGCCCAATCTGCTCGAACGCAAAGGATATGACTGGGACTATCTGCGCTATGACTGGGATACGGCCAGCGCGATCGCCGATAATTATCAGGAGAACGGCGTCTATGTCGACGATTATGACGGCTATGGCACGCTGACCGGCGACGACGCCTATTATGATGGCTATGGCCTGCGCAGTGACGTGCTGATGGGTGCGAATTTCGAATATACCATCGACGACAAGCTGACGATCAAGCTGACCCCCTATTACCACCATAATCGCGGGATCGGGACGTGGTGGACGTTCTACACGCCCACGCCGGGCGGCGCGAACCTGTCGGTGCGCGGCACCGAATACTGGATCAAGCGGTCGGGTATCACCGGAAGCCTCGCCTATGACCTGTTCGCCGGCAACACCGTCGAGGTCGGCGGCTGGTACGAACATAACGACTATGAACAGGCGCGCGATTATTTCGGTCTGGAAGATACCGACCATTCGAGCATAAGTGCGCGCGAATGGCCGAAAAACCCCTTCGCCTATGATTACGACTATAATTTCGACATCAACACGTACCAATATTATGTCCAGGATACGTGGGACGTCACCAACCAGCTGAAGGTCACCGCCGGCTGGAAGGGCAGCGAAGTCGATATCGATCAGAGCTACGACCCCGCTCACACGCCCGACCTTGCCACCTGGGGCACCAGCGGTTCGCTGGAAGCGAAGGACATGTTCCTGCCGCAGGTCGGCGTGAACTACCGGCCGACCGACGCGCTGGAATTTTTCGCCAGCTATGCCGAAAACATGCGCGCCTTCACCACCACGCCGTTCATCACCTCGCCCACCCAGTTCGCGCAGTTGAAGGCGAGCGGCCTGAAACCTGAAACGTCGTGGACAGCCGAAGGCGGCGTTCGCGCGCATCTTCCCAAATTCGACGGTTCGTTAGCCGTCTATCACGTCAAATTCGACAATCGCCTCTTCGCGGTATCGCCGTGCACGGCAATCCAGAGCTGCCCCGCAGTCCTGTCGAACGTGGGTTCGGTCACCACCAATGGTGTCGAGGCGACGGGCACCTATCGTCCGGTGCGTTTCCTGTCGCTCTATGCGTCCTATTCGTACACCCATGCCGAATATGACGACGATGTGCTGAACGGCGCGGGAGAAGTCGCGGTCGCCACGGCGGGCAAGGCGGTGGTCAACCAGCCGCGCCATCTCGCCAATGCCGAAATCGCCTATGACAACGGCACCTATTTCGGCCGCGTGCACTTTAACTATCAGAGCAAGCGCTACGCCACTTATGAAAACGATCTGGCGTTTGACGGACGCGGACTGGTCGATGTCTCGCTCGGCTATCGCTTCAATCAGCCGGGGCTGCTGGACGGCACCGAACTGCAGCTCAACGTAACCAACGTCACCGACAAGGAATATGTCGCGACGATCGGGGAAACCGGCGGCAACCTGACGAGCTATTCGGAAGGCGACTACCAGTATTTCCTCGTCGGTCCGCCGCGCCAGTGGTTCGTGACGCTGAAAAAATCCTTCTGATCGTTTCGCTTCCCCGCGAACGGGAAAGGGCGGCCTCTACCCGAGGCCGCCCTTTTTTGTGCGCCACATAGGAAAGCCGCCGCGCCGTTTACGCGCCGGAGGGTTACGCCGCCCGGTCGCCGCTGGTTTCGTTGAGGCCGCGAAGAATGTCCTGACCATCGCACACACCAAACAGCTTGCGATCCTTGGTCAGCAGCACCGGATGACCGGTTTCGGCGTAATAGCGCATCAGCGCACGCACCGGCGCGCCCCATGGGCAGATGACGACGCCTGTCGGGTGGACGTCGCTCTCATCCGGCCGATCGATGCGTGTGGTGGGCAGAACCTCGCCCTCCAGCGTCACCTGCTCGCCTTCCAGCCGATAACGCCCGCCGTCATCGAGCAGCAGCGCATCGCCCTCACGCGGGAGCGAGGATAGCGGGCGCATGACCGCGCCGCCGGTGACTACGTTCAGCGGGTTCATATGTTCAAGGAAGCTGGCGACATAGTCGGTCGCCGGGCGCATCATGATGTCCTTGGGCGTGCCGGTCTGCACCACCCGCCCCCCTTCGAGCAGGGTGAGTTGGTCGCCCAGCTTAAACGCTTCGTCTAGGTCGTGGCTGACGAAGATGATCGTCTTGTGCACCGATTGCTGAAGCTCCAGCAGGTCGTCCTGCAATTTGGCGCGGATCAGCGGATCGAGCGCGGAAAAGGGTTCGTCCATCAACAATATGTCGGCATCGGTCGCAAAGGCGCGCGCGAGCCCGACGCGCTGCTGCATCCCGCCCGACAATTCGCTGGCATAGCTGTCCGCCCAATCGTGCAGTCCCACCATTTCAAGCTGTTGGTCGACCCGCTCGCGCATTTCCGCCTTGCCCTCTCCGCGCAGTTCCAGACCGAACGCGACATTTTCGCGAACCGTTCGCCAGGGAAGCAGGCCGAATTGCTGAAATACCATCGCCACGCGGTGGCGGCGGATGTCGCGCAAGGTGGCGGCGTCGCACGAGGCAATGTCCTGCGCGCCCGCCTCCCCATGCACCAGCACCTGCCCGCTGGTGACGGAGTTCAGCCCGTTCGCCGCACGCAACAGGGTCGATTTTCCCGAACCGGAAAGCCCCATCAGAACCGAAATGCGCCCGCGTTCGACCGCCAGGTCGGCATGCGCGACGCCGAGGACGACGCCGGTTTCCTCCGCGATACCGGGACGTTCTTCCCCGGCTGCGATCATTTCCATCGCCCGTGCGATCGCCGCATCGCGCTTGCGCCCCGCCCCTTGCGCGAAAAGAATGGTGACGTCGCGAAATTCCAGTGCGGTGGACATTAATTGTCTCCTTTCGTTTCGCGACGGGTTACGCGGTCGAGGATGATGGCAAGCAGCACGATGGCGAAGCCCGCTTCGAAGCCCATACCGACCTGAACCGTATTGAGCGCACGCACGACTGGCACCCCCAGTCCGCCCGCCCCGACCAGCGCGGCGATGACCACCATCGACAGGCTGAGCATGATGCACTGGGTAATGCCGGCAAGGATCGAACCGGCCGCAGCGGGCAGTTCGACGCGCAAGAGCAATTGCCACTTGGTCGCGCCGAACGATTTTCCCGCTTCGAGCAGTGGTTTGGGCACTGACATGATGCCAAGCTGGGTCAGGCGAATGGGCGCGGGCAAGGCAAAGATGATCGTGGAGATCAGGCCCGGAACAACGCCAAGCCCGAATACCACCAGCGTCGGGATCAGATACACGAACGTCGGCAGCGTCTGCATCAGATCGAGTACCGAACGAAGCCCTTCATAGGCGCGCGGGCGATGCCCCGCCCAGATGCCGATTGGCACGCCGACCGCGGTAGAGATGGCAGCGGCAAAAACCACCAGCGCCAATGTCTGGATCGTCGCCGCCCAATATCCCTGGTTGATGATGAACAGCAGGGCCAGCGGCACGAACACCGTAATCGGGATCGACCGGCGCAACGCCCATGTCAGCACCGTCGCCAGCAGGACGAAGAGCAGCGGCGGTATCGCCGATAACGCGCCGGTCAGCGCCTTTACGCTGGCACTGACCCCGGTCGATATCAGATCGAGCAGCGCGCTGTGCGATTTCGTCCATTCGACCGCGTCGGCGATCCAGTCACCCACCGGGATCTTGTTGCGGGTGATGAAATTTCCGGTCGGTTCGGGCGTCAGGCCCTTCATCATCGCCGGACCGGCGGGTTTTCCGTCGATCGTGGTGACGCCCTGCAACCATTGCTGCAACCGCTTAGGGTGCGCGGCGAGCCAGCGCTGCGCGGTCCCCTGCGCATTGCCGGTCTTGGTCACCCCGGCCATCAGAACATTTTCGTCCTCGACATTGAACGACAGGTTTTTCAGCAATCGCCCGACATTCGGGCATTGGTCGAGAAACCCCTGACGCACGGTGGTATAGACTTTCGCTCCCCCGAAATTCGGGCCGAACACATCGTCGCCACCCGAAAGATAGCGCATGTCGAACCGGTCGTTCATCGGATGTGGCTGCCAGCCAAGAAAAACGATCGGCTTTTTCTGCCGCACCGCGCGCTCGACCTGCGCCAGCATTCCCTGTTCGCTGCTTTCGACCAGATCGAAATCGCCCAGCCCGAACTTGTCGTGTGCGATCATGTCGAGAACCAGCCGGTTGCCGTCATTGCCTGCCTCGATCCCGTAAATCCTGTGCTGCAGTTCGTCACCGAAATCCGCGATGGAAGAAAAATCGGTAAGCCCCTGTTTGTAAAGATATTCCGGAACCGCGAGCGTATAGCGCGCATCGATCAGATTCGCGCGAACGCGAACGATCGAACCATCCTTGATATAAGGCGCGATATCCGACGTTTGCATCGGCATCCAGTTGCCCAGAAACACGTCGACATCGCCGCGATGCAGTCCGTTCAGCGTCACCGGCACGGAAAGTACCGACACTTTGGGATGATAGCCCAGCCCACTCAATATTCTTGCCAGCATGCCCGTTGTCGCGGTCACATCGGTCCAGCCGACATCGGCCAGTCGCACCGTCCGGCACGCCTTTGCCTCGGCTTTCGCATAAGCGGGATTCACCGCAACGAGGGCGAACAGGGCCAGCATGAAAATGGCCATGAAACGACGCATGATGTATCTTCCCCCGGAAACGCTAAAGCTTATTGAACGCATATTCAAAGATATCTCTAGCCTTACTCTATAGGCGGTGTTTTTCCACTTGCCTATCCATAGCACAAAGGTTTAGCGGTCGCTGCACGTATTGAACAGCCATTCAGGAGCCTTGCGATGGCGACCCATTCCGGCGCTCCGCGTTCCAGCCATCGGCATGACGGCCGGGCGCGGCAGCTTATCGAGATGACGATCGACAGCCTTGCGGAAGTCGGCTTCTCCGGCACCACGCTTGCCGAAATCGCCGGGCGTGCCGGCGTCTCGGCGGGACTTGTCGCACATTATTTCAAAGACAAAAATGGTCTTTTGGAAGCTGCCTTCCGCGCGCTGGTGTTCGAACTGAGCGAAAGCGTCCGGATGCGGCTCCGCGCAGCCGAAGGTCCCCGCGAACGGGTGCAGGCGATTATCGATGCCAATCTATCGGCGAAGGAGCTTGATCCGCGCACCAGCACGGTATGGCTCGCCTTTTGGGGGCAAGCGCTTCAGATTCCCACATTGGGGCGTATCCAGCGCGTCTATCAGCGGCGCATGATCTCCAATCTCAGCCACGCGCTCCGCGAACTGGACACCACGCAGGAAGCGACCCGGCTTGCCCCCATGATCGCGGCGATGATCGATGGCATATGGCTGCGCGGCGCGCTGTCGCGCTGGCAGGAAACCGACCCTGAAAGTGCGCGTGAGATGTTGACGCTATTCGTCGACGATTACCTGCTGCACACCCCTGCCCGTCCCGAACGTGCCGCGCCGCGCACCCGCGTTCGCCCGGTCAATCCGGCCACCGGCGAACGGATCGCCGACATCCCGGTTACCACGCCCGCCGATATCGACGCGATGGTTGCCCGCGCGAAAACCGGACAGAAGATTTGGGCGGCGATGAGCGCAACCGAACGCGGCCGGGTGCTTCGCCGGACCAGCGACCTGCTGCGTGATCGCAATGACGAACTCGCCCGCATCGAAACGCGCAACACCGGCAAGCCCATTCAGGAAACGGCTGCGGTGGACATCGTGTCGGGCGCGGACTGCCTGGAATATTATGGCGGCATGGCGGCGACGATTACCGGGCGTTATCTTGACCTTGGCCCCAGTGCGTTCGGCTATACGCGGCGCGAACCGCTTGGCGTGGTGGCGGGGCTAGGCGCATGGAACTATCCGATGCAGATCGCCTGCTGGAAATCCGCGCCTGCGCTTGCCTGCGGCAATGCGATCATCTTCAAGCCTGCCGAACAGACGCCGATGACGGCGATCGAACTGGGTCACATCTTTGCCGAGGCGGGCCTTCCCGACGGCGTATTTCAGGTGGCGCAGGGCTATGGCGAGACCGGACAGGCGCTGATCGGCCATCCCGGTATTGCCAAGGCGTCGCTTACCGGCTCGGTCGAAACCGGCAAGCTGGTGATGGAGCGCGCGGCACGCGGCCTAAAGCCTGTCACGCTGGAACTGGGCGGAAAATCGCCGATGATCGTGTTCGACGATGCCGATCTCGACAATGCGGTCAGCGGCGCGATGATGGGTAATTTCTATTCGACCGGTCAGATTTGTTCGAACGGAACCCGCGTCTTCGTTCAGCGCGGCGTGCTGAAGGCGTTTGTCGACCGGCTTGTCGCGCGCACCGCAAAGCTGCGCATCGGCGATCCCTTCGATCCCGAAACCAATATCGGCCCGCTGGTCAGCGACGCCCAGCTCGACATGGTGATGGGCCATATCGGCCGCGCCCGGCGTGAGGGCGTGAAGCTGATCCATGGCGGTGACCGGCTGACCGGTGGCGATTATGATCGCGGATTCTATGTCGAACCGACCATCTTCCAGGCGGAAAATGACGATGCCGCCATCGTTCGCGACGAAGTATTCGGGCCGGTCATGCTTGTCCTCCCCTTCGACAGCGAGGAAGAGGCGGTCGCGCGCGCGAACGACACCGATTACGGGCTTGCGGCCGGGGTGTTCACCAACGACCTGAACCGTGCGCACCGCGTCGTGGCGCAGCTTCAGGCGGGAAGCTGCTGGATCAACGACTATAACGTGACGCCGATCGAAATGCCGTTCGGCGGGTACAAACAATCGGGGATCGGCCGCGAGAACGGCCTCGCCGCGATCGAATATTATACCCAGATCAAAAGCGTCTATGTCGCCAAGGGCGATGTCGACGCGCCCTATTGACGGAGAGGCATGGGTGAGCACAGCCTATGACTATATCATCGTCGGTGCCGGATCGGCGGGCTGCGTCCTTGCCGACCGGCTGACCGCCGATGGGCGCAACAGCGTATTGGTGCTGGAATTCGGCGGATCGGACCGGTCGGTCTTCATCCAGATGCCGAGCGCACTTTCGATCCCGATGAACAGCCCGAAATTCGACTGGGGCTATCGCAGCGAACCCGAACCGGGGCTTGCCGGACGACGGATGCACACGCCGCGCGGTAAAGTTATCGGCGGATCGTCGTCGATCAACGGCATGGTCTATGTCCGTGGAAATCCGATGGATTTCGAAGGCTGGGCCGATCAGGGCGCGGCAGGATGGGACTATGCACAGGTCCTTCCCTATTTCATGCGCGCCGAAAGCCGCGCCGAAGGCGGCACTGCCTATCGCGGCGATCGCGGTCCATTGCACAATCGCTATGGCAGATTGAAAAACCCGCTATACACCGCCTTTATCGACGCTGCGCACGCGGCGGGCTATCCGGTCACCAGCGACATTAACGGCGGTCAGCAGGAAGGGTTTGGCCGAATGGACATGACCGTCCATAACGGTCGCCGCTGGAGCGCCGCCAACGCCTATCTGAAACCCGCGCTCAAGCGGCCGAACCTTACCCTGATCACCCATGCGATGGTCGATCGCATCCTGTTCGAAGGCAATCGCGCGGTCGGCTTGCGTTATCGCCAGGGCGATACGGAACATGAGGTTCGCGCCGGCCACGAAGTGATCGTATCGAGCGGCCCGATCAACTCGCCGCACCTGCTCAAACGGTCGGGCATCGGCCCGGCGGCTGAGCTTGCGCGGTTCGACATCCCGGTCGTGCATGATCTGCCAGGCGTTGGCGAAAATCTTCAGGATCATCTCGAATTCTATCTTCAGATGGAATGTACGCAGCCGATCACGCTCTATTCGGTGATGAACCCCATCGCCAAGGCGCGCATCGGCGCGCAATGGCTGCTCACCAAAAAGGGACTCGGCGCGACCAACCATTTCGAAAGCTGCGGCTTTATTCGATCGGCTCCGGGCATTCCTTATCCCGATATCCAGTTCCATTTCCTTCCTCTCGCCGTATCCTATGACGGCAGCGCGGCGGCGGACCGGCATGGCTATCAGGCGCATGTGGGACCGATGCGTTCGAAAAGCCGGGGCAATGTCACGCTGAGCGGTCCGCGATCCAACGATCGGCCGAGCATCCGCTTCAACTATATGAGTCATCCTGACGACTGGGCGGAGATGCGCGCGTGCCTTCGCCTGACGCGGGAGATTTTCGCGCAGGACCCGCTAAAGCCCTTTACCGGCCGCGAAATGAGCCCCGGCGCGGACATCGTCTCCGATGAACAGATCGACGCCTGGATCGCGCAAAAGGTGGAAAGCGCCTACCACCCCTCCTGCACCTGCAAAATCGGGGCGGACGACGATATGATGGCGGTGGTCGATCCTCAGTTGCGCGTGCGCGGGGTCGAAGCACTACGCGTGGTCGACAGTTCGGTCATGCCCGCGATCACTACCGGCAATCTGAACGCCCCGACGATCATGATCGCTGAAAAAGCGGCCGACCATATTCTGGGCAAGCAGATGCTCGCGCCATCCGAAATCGAATATTCGCGCGCGTCGAACTGGCGGGACGCGCAGCGCTGATCCGCGTGTCTGTCCTCCCCCGGAACGCGGCTATTGTTCCAGCGCGTCCTGCCTGACTTCTATCCAGCCGCTATTGGCATCGGCCGTCGCGGAGCCGTTGCCCGAACTTTTTTGCACTTCCGCCCGGCGCTGGCGTTCAGCGTGAAGTTCGCTGGTCACGTCCGGCTTTCGGTTTACCCATAGCCGCAGCCCGCTTGCCTGAAAAAGCATCGCCCAGTCGCTGCGGCTGTCGCCGGCGACCAGCAGCGGATGGCGAACCGGGTCGATATATGCGTCGATCCCGGCAACCTTCCCCTCATACCAGGTAAGCGGTGACCAGAGCGTCGGGGTGAGGATCATCCGGGCATGATGCGCGGCGGTATATTCGGTATCGAGGAAATGGCCGTTCACGATCTGCCGCCGCGCGGTCGTCACGCTTCCATCGTCGGGATCGCGCAGCAGCATAGTGACACCGATCACGTCCTGCGGCGAGATCCCGATGCCGTATTTGGGGTCGGACACGACCATGCGCACCAGTTCCTCGGCAGCGGCGGTCACGACATAGACATGCACGCCCTTCGCCTGGAGCATATGGATCAACTGGCGCTGCGCCGCGAATATCTTCGGCGGTGAAACACTGTCCTCGACCGCCTTGCCGCCGGCCGCATAGCGTACCGGAATAGGCTTGTCCGATGCCATAAGCGCATCGACATCACGCTTCAGCGCGGCGAGCGAACGCCCGGCAAAAACCTGAGCAATCCAAGGATAGCAGATTTTGTCGTCGATCTCGCAAAGCCGGACATAATAGCCGTACAGGCTCTCACCTTTATGCACCGGGACCGGGCGCAGCGAGGCATCGAGCGATGCGGTCGACAGTTCGCCACGCTGTTCCATGAAGGGAAGCAGCGCCTCTTCCAGATCGTGGCGCCAGATGGTGTTGTCGGCGTCAAACACCGCATAGGAGCCGGCGGGCGCATCCGCCACGACCCGCTTGATTTCGGCGCGCGCCTCGGCAGGCCATTGGTCGAGCTGGGCATGGGCGGGCATTGCAGAGAAACCAGCCACCGCTGCAATCGCCGCGCCGATCATTCGCGCGATCATGCCTTCGCTCCCGCCTCCAGCGCAGGATCCGACATGCTCGACTTTCCGGTTTCGACATGACCGGCAAAGCGGCGGCGGAAGGGACCGTCGCGTTCGGCGACAACAAGGTCATACCAGTGATCGCTTTGCGCCGGATCGATCCGCAGCGAATGGCTGCCGCCCGGTTCCAGATGCACATCGCTGTTCGTGGTTTCGCCATAGGTGGGCGCGCCGACGGACAACGCGACCGGCGACGACCCGCGATTGGCAAGTTTCAGCAGCAACCCGCCGTCACGGCGTTCTTCCAGCCGGACCAATACGGCTCGCGCCTTACCCGATGCTTCTCCCGCAAACTCGCGCAGATAGCCGTTGGGGCCAAAGACGCTGAGTGCATAGCGCCCCTCGCCCGCAAGTCCCGGCAAATGGTCGCTGACGCTCTTGCCCGGCTCTACCGTATAGAACCACGGACCCGCGCTTTCGGTTTCGGGTGCATAGACCTGAAACACCACGCCCTGTTCGCCCTGATTGGCGAAGCGCAACGCCAGACCGCCGTCATCAAAACTGTCCTCAACCGCCATGCGATAGGGTAGCGGCCGAACCGGGCGACGCCCCGGTTCCTGCGCGGGCACGCTCTGTTTCGCCGGGACCTGCGGCGGCGGCAATTTTGCCGCCGCCATGACGCGCGCAAGATAATCCTCGGTATCGGGGAAGGCGTGAAGCGCGGAACCATCGGGATCAGCGAAATCGAACATGCTCGTCATGTCGCCCGTTACCGCGCGTCGCCACGGGGTTATATTCGGTTCGTGAACGCCGAAACGGCTTTCGAGGAACCGGATGACCGATGTGTGGTCGTGCACTTCGGAATTGACCCATCCGCCGCGCGTCCAGGGCGAGATCACGATGAGCGGAACGCGCATGCCCAGCCCGACGGACTGCCCCTCGAACGTTTCGCCGCGCGTATCGATGGTACTCAGCCCCATCTGGCGATTGGTCGCGGGAAGTGGCGCGGGGAAATGATCGAAAAAGCCGTCATTTTCGTCATAATTGATGATCAGCGCGGTTTTCGCCCAGACTTCGGGGTTTGAAACCAGCGCCTCGATCAGGCGAGAGGTCAGCGATTCACCGAAAGCCGGCGGCGCTTCGGGATGTTCGGTGAATTTGGTCGGCGTGACGATCCAAGAAACCTGCGGCAGCGTATCGGCCTGAACATCGGCGGCAAAGGCGGAGACGAGATGCCCGCCATCGGTCGCATCGGCATTTTCCGCGGTCGATCCGGGCACGATCGCGCGGCCGCGCCGATACAGTTCGGACGACGGGTCCAACCCGCGAAACTGTTTGAAATAGGCAAGCGAATTGCAGCCGAAATTGTCATATTCCTGATAGACGCGCCAGCCTATCCCCGCTTTCTGCAACCGCTCGGCATAGGTGGTCCAAGTTGCGACATCGGGGAAATCCGCCTTGTCCCGGCTGGCATCGCCCGTCCAGTTTCCGTCATCGGCATTATGCACCGCCTGCCGCCCGGCATTGCCAACCGCAAGCCCGCTGGTTCCGGTGAACAGATACATCCGGTTGGGATTGGTCGGCCCGTGGAGCGAGGCATAATAGGAGTCGCAAACGGTGAACGCGTCGGCAAGCGCGTGATAGAAGGGCACATCTGCGCGATTGAAATAGCCCATGGTCATGGGGGTTTTGTCGTCGATCCACACATCGTAATCGGCCCAGCGCCGCGCGTCGCCCTTCCAGCTATGGTCGAGGCTTTTGAGCAGTTGCGCGCTGGTCGTTCGCGCGTTCATGCGGAACGGCAAAACCTCCCCGCCGTCAGGGGCGGGCTGGTGGAAAACCGATTTGCCGCTGCGCAGCGGCATCGGGCGCGGATCGGCATAGCCGCGAACGCCGGGCAACGTTCCGAAATAATGGTCGAATGATCGGTTCTCCTGCATCAGGATCACGACATGCTCGACATCCTTTAACGTACCCGTGCGCTTGCCCACCGGTTGGGCGAGCGCTTTTGCGATCGGAACGGGCAGCGCGCCCGCAGCGGAAAGCGCGGCAACGTTGCGAAGGAAATTACGACGATCGACCAATGGTATCTCCTGACAATCTGCCGGTTAAATACCCGTTGAACCCATTTTTAACAAGGGAAGCAGGTATCCCGACAATCAGCCGATACTTTTCATAGCCGACGATTAAGTCATTTGAATGAACGTTCAATACATCCTACCGTCGCACATCGACCCCGGCTATGCTGAAACTTTCAAGGTCGCGCCGGGTGAACAGGCTGGCATCGCCGGGCAGCGAATGTTTGAGAGCGGTCAGCGCCAGCCCGTTGGCCGCTGCCGCTTCTATCGATCTGCCGTTCAGCAGCGCGTCGAGCACGCCGGATGCGAAAGCATCGCCCGCCCCGATCCGATCGACGATGCCCGAAAGCGCAATTTCCTCGCTCTGGGCATGGCCATCGGGCGTATCGATCCGCGCCGAAAGGTGATGATGATCGGAATCGATTACCTGCCGCGCGGTCGATGCGATCACTTCAAGGTTCGGAAACGCCTCGAATGCCGCCCGGGCCGATGCCCGCCGCCGCGCTTCGCCCTCACCGCCGAAATCACGGTCGAGCAGCAGGGCGATGTCGCGATGATTGCCGAACAGGATATGCGCGCGCTGCACGAGCAGGGTAAGGATCGACCGCGGGTCGCTGTCCCAGCTTTCCCACAGCCGGGCACGGTAATTACCGTCGAACGAAATGCGGATACCGCGCTGCGATGCCGCCTCGACCGCGGCCAGCGCCGCTTTTGCCGGAACGGGGCCAAGTGCAGGCGTGATCCCCGACAGGTGCAGATGCGCGACGCCATCGAGCAGGTTGTCCCAGTCCCACGCCTCCACTGCCGCTTCGGCGAAGGCGGAATGCGCGCGGTCGTATATCACATCGGTCGGCCGCATCCCCGCGCCGGGTGTAACGAAATACAGCCCCATCCTTCCGGGCAACCGCTGGATATGGCGGCAATCGACGCCAAGCGCGCGCAGGCTGCGCAGCGCGGCATCACCCAGAGCGTTTTCGGGAAGCGCCGTCGCAAGCGCCGCATCGTGCCCCAGCATCGCCAGAGCGCTCGCCACATTCGCTTCCGCGCCCGCCGTCCACACGTCCAGCCCCGGCGTCTGTAACAACAACTGGCGGCCCGGTGGCGACAGGCGAAGCATGACTTCGCCGAACGCAAGAAATCGCCCCATCGCCCGTCTCCCCATATCCATCTGTGCAGAGCGTCCCTGCCCTGCCCGCGCCGCCGCGGCAAGGCGTCAGCCTATATGATCCCGCGTGTAACCTGCTCGACCAGCGTCAGGGGTAGCGATCCCGGCACGAGCACTGCGGAATGAAAAGCGCGGATGTCGGCAGCATCAGCGCGCATCGAACCCAGTGAATCCGCCATCAGAAATTCGGCCGAACGAATTGCGGGTTCAAGCGCGATCCGGGCGACGTCTTCCTCCAGCGGAGCGAAGATCACGCCCTCTCCCTGAAGATCGCGCAGCGTCTCGACCGCCTGCGCGCGAGTCCAACCGCGGTGATGAATTCCCGTATCGGCAAGCGCGCGCCCGACGCGGAACAACGCCCATTGGATATAGCCCAGTTCCGCGAGGGGAGCGCCCTCAAAAGCGCCTTCCTCCAGCATCAGGCGTTCGGCATATACTGCCCAGCCTTCGGTGAAAGCAGCAGCATGATCGAGGCGAAGCGGATGCGGATCGGCCGCTGCCTCGATCGGCATCTGCACCATGTGCCCGGGTAGCAATTCATGATGCACGACGGAAGGCAGCGTCCAGCTCGGCCGCTGCCGGATATGACTGAGGTCGACGAAGTAGCCGCCCTCGCCCGATCCGTCCGCTGGTGGAACGATGCGATATCCACCCCGCCCCGCCGCCTCGTCCGCCGGGGACATACGTCGTGCGGCCACATGGTCGATTGCCGGGGGCAAGTCCGCGAAAGCCGTGGGAAGCCACGTCTTCACCCGAGCAAGCCGGTGGTTCATGTCGGCCACCGCCCGATCGCGCCCGGCGTCGCTGTCTGCATAAAGGTAACGCGGATCGCGCGCCAGCTCGCGAAAACGCTCGCCGGTCGATCCGTCCGCCATGCCGATCAATCGGAACAGCGTATCGGCACGCTGCACCAATGCCCGCGATACACTTTCGGCGCGACGGTGCGCCATTTCAGGCGCTATCGCCTTGCCCAGCGCACGTTCCAGCATCAGCGTATAATATTTCGCACCACTGGGACAATGGGTCAGCCCGGCGCGTGCAGGTGCCGTTTCGCGCTGCGCTGCCAGCATCGCCGCCTGCCGCTGCAATGCCCGGCCCACATCGCCTTTGGCCATCGCAGCCGCCTTTTCCAGACCGGCCAAGGTTTCTTCAAGCGCGGCATGGGCCAGGATCACGCCATGTTGCGCAGCAATCGACAGGCTTCTGGTTTCGGTATCGATCTGCGCTGCCGCGTTTGGAACATTGCTTGCACCGCCGTGACGCCAAAGGCCTGCCCGCGGCGATACGGGCCATGGCGAGTGGCCGGGCACTGCCCATGGCCATTGCGCGACCATCCGCGCATCGGTGGCAAGTCCTGCGCATACCGTCAGCAAATCAAGCCGCCGCACGGGCGAAAGCCCTTTGGGGTCGAACGCACGCAGCGCATCCATTCCCCGCGCCGGATCATTCGATCGTGCGATGTCGTCGAGCAGCGCAACCAACGCGGCATCGCGCGTTACCGCACCAGATGCGGCAAGGCCGGGCAGCGCCGTCAGCACGACCGCCGAACCCAGCAGCGTGCGCCGCGAAAAACCGAATTGGCCGATCATATCAGCACTTCATGGGTTCGCGCCCAATTGAGGAGCAGTTCCGGCCAGCGTCCGGCCGGCTTTCCGATTACCCGGCGCATGGCAAAACCGTGGCCGCCATACTCGAACAGATGCGTTTCAACCGGCACTCCCTTCGCTTTCAGCGCAGCGCGGAACAACAGCGTGTTTTCGACCGGCACGGAAGGATCGTCCTCGGCATGGCACAGAAAACAGGGCGGCGTATTTTCCTTCACATTTCGATCGGGCGAATGCGCGGCTTCCAGCGCCGGTCCGGCGTCCTTGCCGATCAGCGCGGTACGCGATCCTTCATGCGCCCAGGGCCGCTGCATGGTCATGACCGGGTATAAGGGCGCGGCGATGAGCGGGCGGGCAGACAGTTTGTCGGCACCATCCACCCCGTCATAGGTTGCGGCGTCGAACCGCGCGGCAAGATCGGCGCACAAATGCCCTCCGGCCGAAAATCCCATGGCGCACACGCGCGCCGGATCGAGCGCGTAATCGCCCGCGCGCTGACGGATCAGCCGGATCGCGCGCTGCGCATCGGAAAGCGCGACATCCGGCCCCGCCGCCCATCCCTGATCCGGCAGGCGATAGAACAGCACGAAGCAGGTAAACCCCCGTTCGGCAAGCCACTGTGCCATTTCATAGCCTTCCCGGTCGATGACGACGTGAACATAACCGCCACCGGGCATGATGAGCATCGACGCTCCATTGGGCCGCCATGGCTTGAACACCGCCATGCGCGGCACGGCGATATTGTCCACCGCACGATCATTGATCGCGCCGTCCGTGCTTCGCTCGACAACGCTTTCGGCAGGCATATTGTCCGGCATGCCCGGCGCGCCACCCGGCCAGAGGTCAATCGTTTCGACCGGCTGCGGCCATGCCGGAACGCGGTCGCCGACATTATGCGGCGGCGCGGTTTGCCCCATGACCCGCGTGGAACTGGCCATTCCGGCGGCGGCAAGCGACCCGATCAGCGCGGTGCGGCGGTCGATCATGTCATCGCCCGATAGGTGAAGCGGGAAAAACGCACTTCCCCCTTCCCCGCCGAATACAGGCCGGGACGAAGGCTGAGGAAATCATAGGCCGTGTTGTGGTTATAGCCAGAAACCTCCATCTGGACGTCGAACTTTTCCCAGATTTTCCCGCCATCGGCACTGGTATACATGGTGACGATATTGCGGTCGTTTTCGATTGCCACCCGCATCCGGTTTCGGATTGCCGGCGGTTTTCCCGATTGCCGTTGAAGACCATAGCGGTGCATCACCAACCCCTTGGCGTTGAGGCCAAGTCCCGCATAAAGTCGGCGGCTGTAAAACAGCAGCAGCCCCCCCTCGGCACCCGAATCGACTTCGATATCAACTTCGATACGGTAGCGATGATCGCCGCAGATGCAGGTGATCGGCGAACAGTCCGACGGGCTTGTCCCCTTGCCGCGAACATGCATCACGCTATCCATCCGACGCACGCGCGTTTTTTCATTCCGTCCGGGATCGTAGAAGGACCATTGAATGCCGAACCGGTCGGTCGAAAAATCGTCGCTGAGCGGCATACCGCTGGGCAGCGTACCAAGATCAACCGGTTTCTTCAGCGGCTCGGACAGATCGCCGCCGACCGGGCGTGCCCAGCCATTGGCGTTCCATTCGAACGGCTGCAGCAACGCCTGCCGTCCCAGCGTCCAATAGCCGTTTTCATAGCCGTGATAGATCATCCACCACTGGCCGCCCGGCCCTTCAAATGGTGTTGCGTGTCCGCGTGACCACCATTTTTCGCGCGCCGACATCGTTTTGATTACCGGATTATCGGGATCATTCTCCCAAGGTCCGTCGATCGATCGGGACCGGGCCATCACGACCATGTGCCCGGTGGGCGGCCCCGCCGTCCCCCCGACGGCAAGCGTCATGTAATAATATTTGCCGTGGCGGGTTATCTTCGGCCCCTCCGGCGCAAAGGTTTCGACCACCCAGTTTTCAGGATAATGCCACGGGTCGTAGACATGCTC
Organism: Stakelama flava; assembly: GCF_019351405.1. Taxonomy (GTDB): domain Bacteria; phylum Pseudomonadota; class Alphaproteobacteria; order Sphingomonadales; family Sphingomonadaceae; genus Sphingomonas; species Sphingomonas flava_A. The sequence goes on along the minus strand of NZ_JAHWZX010000011.1, from coordinate 57,343 downwards.
GACCGGCCCCGCCTTTGCCAGGCCGTCGGGCGTCAGCTTCACCCGGTCACCGCCCGACAGAAAAAGATAGCGTGCGCCATCCTCCCCCACCGCATGACCGGGATCGATATGATCGGGCAAATTCAGATCAATGGGTGCCGACCATGGACCTTCGATCCGGTCGGAATGGATAACGTAAATCGATTTCTTGGTCCGGCTGCGCGCAGGAATATAAACGAAATACCGGCCGTCATGCTTGACCAGTTCCGGCGCCCAGACTGATCCGATTGGGGTTGCAAGCGCCGCGGTAACAGGACGCCAGTTAACCAGATCACGGCTGTGCCAGATGACGATCCCCGGATAGGCATCGAAGCTGGAAAAGGTCAGATAATAATCGTCTCCGTCGCGAAGTATCGTCGGATCGGGATGATCGCCGGCGAAAACCGGATTGAGGAACATTCCGTTGCCCAGATCGGCCTTGCGCTGGCCTTCGAAGCCATGCCCCCACTGCATGTCGGCATACGGATCCAGCGAAGCGGTAGCACGCGACCCTTGGGCCCACGCCCTGCCGGGTGTGAAGGACAAGCAGCCCGCAAAGCCGATTGATTTTAGCGTATTGCGTCGATCAAACATCATTGCCCCTTGATCAAAAAACGGTGCCGACGCGGGACAGGTCACGCGTCGGCCAGTTCGGGGAAGCGTCTGGGAGCCCGTCCGCTCACAGTTTGAAGCGAACGCCCGCCATGATCACGCGGCCGAAATGATTATTTTCGTAATTGCGGCGCGCGAAATCATCCGTGAAGCGGTAGCGATAATCATCGGTCAGGTTCGTCCCGTCCAGCGTAAGCTCGATATGATCGTTGACCGTGTAGCGGATCGAAGCATCGAGATTGAATGAGGCGCCATAGCCTTCGAAGATATTGTCGTTACCGCTGGTGCTGGTCAGATATCCGCTGCGATAGGCGCCCGATACGCGCACCGAAAAACTGCCATCGTCGTAATAGATCGTTCCGTTCGCCGAACGTTTCGAAAGGCCCAGCAGCGGGCGGGTATATACAATTTCGTCGCCATCGATGTTGAAAGTGTAGTCAACATCACTGTCGACCAGCGTCACATTGCCCAACACGCCAAAATTGCGGAGTGCATCGGAAAAGACCGAAAACGGCAGGTTGAGGCCGATCTCGACACCTTTCAGCGAAGCGCCGGGGCCGTTGACGGTCGTGCGGAATTCGAACAGGCGATCAGGCTCTGCACCGTTGACGACATGATCATATACCGGCGTGCCGGGGGTCAGAATAGAGGTCGGCAACCCGCTGGACGCATAGGTCCCTTCCCTGGTGCTGGAGAGCGGGAAGCTGACAATATCTTTTTTGAACACGGCCACGGAGGCGATCGCGCCGGGCGCGAAATACCATTCGATCGCGGCGTCATAGTTGGTGGCGCGATACGGATCGATAAACGGATTGCCCGATGAAATCGCGAAGTTGAATTCATCGACCGATCCACCCGGGGTGAGCGATCCAAGCGAGGGCCGGGTCATCACTTTCGCCACCGCACCGCGGATGATCAGATTGTCGGTGGGATGAAAATTGATATTCATCGCGGGCAGCCAGTCGTCATAGCTGCGCTTCACCTTCACATATTCGCCGCTGACATAGCCTTGCGATGCCTGATCGGTATTGGCGTACCGCACGCCTGCATTACCAGTGATACGAAGCCCCAAAAGCCGCGTTTCATAATCGACCTGGAACCATCCGCCGCTGGCCTCTTCGGTTACCGAGCGTCTGTCGCCTTCGTTCAGCGTTGCTTCGCGGCCGTACAGATCAAGATAGTCGGTAACCGCATCGAGATCGGGCTCCACCCAGGCATTGGTGTTGCCTGAGGGCTGCCCCGCACTTCCGAGGTGGAAGATATCGGACAGCGCGTCCGTCACCGGCGCGCCATATTGGCCGTCAGCACAGTCATAGGCGGCGCAATAGGTGCTGTCGCGCCGATAACCGATCGTGTCGAAATCATAGCGCCGATAGAATGGACCGCCCGAAAGCGTGAAACCGTCGGTAACTTCCCATTTCAGGTCGAGCGCGCCGGCGCGGAACTTGTTCTTCGTCGAAGACGGACGATCGCGAAATTCGGCAAGCTGAAACGCTGAAGGATCCTCTATCTCCGACCCGAAAGTGAGCAGCGGCGACTTCATATCACTGTAATCATAGCTATAGCCGGTCGCATCGCGATTATCGAACATCAGCGATGTTTCGACCGGGATATCGGCATCCGAACGGGAAAACCCGCCGCGCAGTGTCGCGCTGAACGCGTCGGTGAACTGTTGATCGATCTTGCCCGAAATCTGATAGAATTTCGTCTCGCTTTCCCGGTGGTATCGCTCGGTCCGGACGTAGACATTGTCGAGATCGGCCGAAATCATGTTGTTGTCGCCGTCGACCGTGTAATTGGAAACGTCGATGCCGCCTTCATTGCTGCGCAGCAGAACCTCGCCCCAATGTTCGTCGCGCTCCTCCTTAAAGTCGGAGAACAGTCCGTCGATCGCAATTGTAGTCCGCTCGCCGGGCTTCCACTGGAGCGAAGCCGTTGCGCCCAGCCGCTCCCTGTCGTGCGAAACAAGTCCGTAGCGCGGAATACGGGGGTGAAAGGCGTCCGACACCTCTGCACATCCTGAATCGTCCGGATTTGCACCGCAATCAACGCCGTTGACGGACGCGAAATCCGCCTGCGCCCAACGTACCGAGTTATTGCCAAGTTCGGCCGTCTTGTATTTCGAATAGGCGACCGACGCCGACACGCCGAAGGTTTCGTCGCTGTTCACCCACCCCAGCAGCCCCGCCAGACGCGGCCCGAAATTGTCGTTGAGATCATTATAACGCGCCTGCGCATTTGCTGTCAGCGTTACCCCGGCGCCATAGGCGAGCGGATTGCCGGTATTGAGATCGACCACCGCGCCCAGCGAGCCTTCGTCCAGCGCCGCTTCGGCGGTTTTATGGACCACGATCGAGGAGAAAAGTTCGGAAGCGAAAATGTTGAAATCGAACGCGCGGTCCTGATTGGCCGACGCGCCGTCGGTGGATGTCGCAATGGTTTCCATGCCATTGACCCGGACCCGGGTGAATTGCGCCCCCAACCCCCGTACGGTGATCGCGCGACCTTCGCCCGCGTCGCGTTCGATCGCGATGCCGGGGATTCGCTGCAGCGATTCAGCCAGGTTTTGATCGGGAAATTTGGCGATATCCTCCGCAACGATCGCGTCCACCGCCGAGGTCGATTCGCGTTTCAGGTTGAGCGCCGCGGCCAGCGAGGCGCGATATCCGGTGACCACGATATCCTCGCTCTGCGAAAGGTCGCCCACGGTAGGACCGTTATTTTGCTGATAGGGTGCGGGCGCGCCGGGATTTACGCTCTCCTGATCGCCTTCGTCCTGAGCCTGAGCCTGTGCGCTGCCGATGGCGAGCACCATGCACGACGCGGCGCAAAGCAGTTTCGCCGTCATCGGTTTTACTTCACCCGAAATTCGTGAACCCCGCATGTTCCATCTCCCTGTGGCGACCCGTCATTGACGCGACGCTCCTCCCGGCATGACACCGGTTTTTATGGGCCACGTGGCGCGACCCGATGCGAATATCGGGAGATTGGGATCGAACCTTCGCGATTCGGCCAATTCTCCTCTCCTGTACCGCCGCCTTTTTGGCGACTTTTATTCTTTCTTCCGGCCGCAGCGCTCCCTCGTTGGCGCTCTAAGTAACCGGTGTCATAAACACTGCGCAGTCATTTTTTGCTTGTCAAGAAGCGTATTTCGCAATGTGACTTTGTTCAGCTTCCCGGTTGGATATAGGGGACCCGCGCAAACAGTTCGCGCTGCCACCGGCGCGGATCGTCCGCCAACCCGGATCGCGTATCGAAGACCATGGTTTCGCGCCGCTGCACGCTATATCGCGCCCAGGTGCCAAGCCCCGCATGATTGGGATCGCCGCTACGCGCGCATGCCAAAAAAGCGTCCATCATCTGGCGGCTGACGCGTTGTGCCGCCGCCCCCGTGCCGGTGATCGAACCGGCCGCGTCAAGCGTGCCAAAGACCAATGGAATATCCAGGGCGTGCGGCGCCCCGCGTTCCGGTTCGACAGGCGAGGCAAAATTCAGCTGGTATACCCAGGTCGGTGTATCCGCCCGCGCCCTGGCCTCCGCCTCGATAACCTGACCGCGCCAACTTCGACCCGCCGTCGTTGCGGCATAAAAAACCTCGGTCGGCGTCATTTGCGGAAAATGCTCGCGATATTGCGCCACCACCCATTCAGGCAGAATGTCGATACGCAGCTGCGGCGCCATCCGCTGCGGCAAATTGTCCCAGGTAAGGCCGCGAACCGCTTCGCTCCCCGGCGGAATGAATGCACGGGTTTCGTCATGCGTATTGCCCAAAATCATTGGCATGGCGTTGGATTGCGGGTTCGCGTCGGGCCAGAAAGGATGGCGCGTCAGCCATTTCATATCGAGCACCGGACCAAAATACACATGACCGCCAAGCACCGGATCGACCGCGTCCAGACCGGACATCAGCTTTTCCACCGGCATCGACAACAGCGGTGACAGATGGTCGCGGTTCACACCGACAGCGTCGAGATAGGCGCTCGTTCGTTCGCTGGCGTTGAGCGGGCCGGAGGCCGTCACCTGCTGCCCGCTCATCGTAGCCGCCCGCTGGAATAGCCCCTTTGCGGCGGGCATACCCATCATCGTTGCGATCTTCGCACCGCCGCCCGACTGGCCGAACGCAAGGACTCGATCGGGATCTCCACCGAATGCCGCGATATTGGCGCGCACCCATTTGAGCGCGAGGATCAGGTCGAGCTGACCGACATTGCCGCTGTCCGCAAAACGCGGATCGAGCCGGGCGAGGTACAGATAGCCAAGCGCATTGAGCCGGTGGTTCACCGTAACCACCACCGCATCGCCATGCGCGGCCAGCCGGTCGCCATAATTCAATGGATCGACGACGCTGCCAGAGGAATAGGCGCCGCCATGGATGTAGAGCAATACCGGCCGCTTCGCGCGCGGATCTGCGCCTGGCGTCCAGATATTGAGGAACAGGCAGTCCTCGCTCTGGTCCGCATAATGATCGCCCGCCTGCGGACAGGAGGCGGCGAAGCGGGTCGCCTGCTGCACGTCGCGCGTCGGAGCGGGCGCAAGCGGCGCCTGAAATCGTCTGCCGCTCGTATCCTGACCATAGCGGATGCCGCGAAAGACGCTCAGCCCACTTTCCCGCGTTCCCCGATACCGCCCCGTCGGTGCATCGACCGTCGGGTCGTCCGAGGCCTTTGCCAGTTGGGGAATGGCGGCAACCGCTCCTATGCCGGCGACGCCGCCGATCAGGTCACGCCGTTGCCATCCCCGCTTTATATCGCGTCCTTGCATTGCCCCTCCTTTCGCCGCGACACCAAACGTCCGCTTCTGTCGGCGGATCGCATCGATCGCGTACTTCGTCTCGCCCCATAGACACCTGCGCTGCGCCTAACGCGCCAGCCAGCCGCCATCGACGGCAAGCACATGGCCGTCGACATAATCGGAAGCGTTCGACGCCAAAAACACCGCCGCGCCGCCCATATCCTTGGGGTCGCCCCAACGTCCTGCCGGGATGCGGTCGAGGATCGCCCTAGACCTGTCGGAATCCTCGCGCAGCGCCTGCGTGTTGTTGGTGGTGATATAGCCCGGCGCGATGGCATTGACGTTGATGCCCTTCGCCGCCCATTCGTTCGCCAGAATCTTCGTCAAACCGGCCACGCCGCTTTTGGACGCGGTATAGCTGGGCACGCGGATACCGCCCTGAAAACTCAGCAGCGAGGCGATGTTTATAATCTTGCCCTTGCCTTGCTTCAGCATATGCCGCGCGGCCGCCTGACACAGGAAGAACACGCTCTTCATGTTGGTGTCGACCACCGCGTCCCAATCCGCTTCGGTGAAATCGATACTGTCGGCGCGGCGGATGATCCCGGCATTATTGACCAGAATATCGCATCCGCCGAGTTTCCCGACTGCTTCGTCAACGACGCGTCCGACCGGCTCGATGGTCGAAAGGTCCGCCGACACGATCTCAGCCCGACGGCCAAGGTCGCGCGCCCTGGCGACCGTTTCCTCGGCCGGAGTGCGACCGACCGCAGCGATGTCGGCACCCGCTTCGGCCAATGCCAGCGCGATACCCTGTCCGATGCCGGTATTCGCGCCGGTGACCACCGCCACTTTTCCCGACAGATCGAACATCCCCGTCGTTTTCGACACGCTCATTTCAACTGGCAGATGTCGAGGACGTTCATGTCGGTATAGTCGAGATTTTCCCCGCCCATAGCCCAGATGAACGTATAAGCCTTGGTCCCCGACCCCATATGGATTGACCAGGGCGGACTGATCACCGCCTGTTCATTCTCCATCACGATGTGCCGCATCGCATCGGGCTGCCCCATATAGTGGAACACCCGGTCGTCCCCTTCGAGATCAAAATACAGGTAAATCTCGCTGCGCCGGTCGTGGAGGTGGGGGGGCATCGTGTTCCACACACTTCCCGGCTGCAGGATGGTGAGGCCCATGAGCAGTTGCGAGCTTTCGCAAATGCCGGGAATGATCAGCTGATAGATCGTCCGCTCGTTCGAGCTTTCTAGATCGCCTTTCTTGAGCGGGTTGGCCTCGGACACCGATATCTTTTTCAACTCGCAGGCTTTGTGCGCCGGCAGTGACACGAGATAATATCGCGCCCCGTCTCCGAAAAACTGCACATCCTTCGATCCCATCGGGATATACAGGCAGTCCTTGTTGGCCATGTCGAAGTCCTGGCCGTCGACGCTGATCCTGCCCGGTTGCCCGATGTTCACCACGCCCATTTCGCGCCGTTCCAGAAACGGGTGCCCTTTCGCGCTTTCGGGCTCTGTCTGGTCGGGCAGCTTCAGCGCGCCACCGCCGGGCACCGCCCCGCCAATCACAAAGCGCTCATTATGCGCGTAATTCAGCTTGATCTTGCCGTCCTCGAACATGCCCCCGACCAGATAGCGGTCGCGCAGTTCATCATTATCGACCCGGTCCATCATATCCGGGTGCGTTGCATGATAGGTCTTCTCGAACATGGCTGCTCCTGTTTCGCGTTCCGGACCGCAGCGGGCGGTCGCACGAGCCGATGAGCGCTTCACATCTTCGCATGCACACGGCGCACAAAGCGCCGCATGCCTTCTCTCCTCATCGGCCCGATAATTCCGAGTCCGACTATTGGGTAACCGGTGTCAGGTTATGACGCAAGGGCGCTTCGCGATAATCGGTGGGATTTTCAGTTATGCGGCGGAGCCGCCACCGAACCACGTCGAATCAGGGTCGAAAGAAACATCGACGGTTCATCGACCTCCTGCTCGCCTTCCGTCACACTGACCGTCAGCTTCAGCGCAGCCGAGCGCGCCATGGTGGCGATGGGCCAGCGCACCGTCGTCAGCGGCGGCCATATATGGCTGGCAATCGGAGTGTCATCGAATCCTACGATCGACAGATCGCGCGGAACATCCATCCCGCGTCGGCGCGCCGCCTGCAATACGCCGGTTGCCATTTCATCGTTGCTCGCAAAAATCGCGGTGGGCCGCGGCGAAAGATCGAGCAGACGCTCGGCCGCCAAAAGACCTGATTCGAATGTATAATTTCCGTCGGCAACCATGCTTCGCGGCAGCTTCAGGTCGGCTTCTTCCAGCGCCTCTTCGAACCCGAGACGACGTTCCAGCGCAGACCGGAAACCGTGCGGCCCCGAAACGAACCCTATTCGCCTGTGCCCTTCGCCGATCAGATAGCGGATCGCGTCACGCACCGCTTCGCGGTCGTTCGACGCGACCATATTGGTGGGGTCGTCGAGTTCAGCGGATCCCATGCGGACATAACGGCATCCGATCTGACGACACAGTTCTGCGAGCGAATCATTTTCCGATATCGGCGGCATCAACACTACGCCGAACAGTCGCTGCCGCTCGAGAAATTGGCGAATATCGTCAAGCATGTTGACCATGCCGCGATCGACAGGACGGACCACGAGTTCGAATTCGGTGTCGCGAATTGCCTCCAATATACCCTGTTGCACCTTCAGCACAGTCTGCGCGTTCGGGTTGTCGTGCACCAGACCGATCAGGAAATTCCGCCGCAATGCCAAGGCGCGGGCCTGCGGGTTGGGGACATAGCCCAATTCGCGTATCACTTCCTGTACGCGCTTGCGGGTATCCTCGTTCAACAGCGGCGAACCATTGATGACCCGGCTGACCGTTTTCTTGGATACGCCTGCAATACGCGCCACGTCATTGATGGTCGGCTGGGATCCCCCTTCCCTGTTTTTCGCGGCCATAGCACTCCTTTGGGTCGGGCCTGACGCCCGGACAATCGGCCGGAACAACCCTGTTCAGTGTATCCGTCCTGCTTATGCCAACATCGCCGAAAAGCAAGCTTTCACGCCGTCCCGGAGCATGTTGCCAACATATCCTTGCTTGTGACACCGGTTTCCCATAACGAGGATGAACCGGCGCGCAGAACTTTATTATCGCGGCCGAAGAAAGGGAGATGCCGAATGAGCGCGAGCGCCAAGGCGATCGCGGAACGGTTCGTGAATGCGCGCCGCTCTGCGAACGCACTATCCGAATATCCGGGTTCTGCGCCGACAACACTGGAAGATGCATATCGCGTACAGGATCAGGCGATCATGTTGAACCGGCAGGATATCCTCGGCTGGAAGGTCGGACGGATCATGCCGCCTCTCGACGAGGAATATGGCGCTGACCGCCTCGCCGGACCGATCTTTACCGTCACCCGGGCATCCGCTTCGAACGCAATGCCCATATTTGCAGACGGTTTCGCTGCCGGAGAGGCCGAATTCCTGCTGCGTATAGGCAGTCCCCCGCCGGCAGGGAAAACCGAATTCACGCTGGACGAAGCAAAATCGCTGATCGATGCCGTCCATCTCGGGATAGAGGTGGCCAGTTCGCCTTTCCCCGGCATCAACGATCATGGACCCGGCGTCACAATTTCTGATTTCGGCAATAATTACGGGTTGTTGATAGGCGACGCCGTGCCGGAATGGCGTGATACCGCGTTCTTGCAATGGGACATTACCGCTTATCATAATGATACGGTGGTGGGCGGCGCGCGTGCGTCCGCAATGCTGGACGGTCCGATCGGTGCAGCGCGCTTCCTCTTCCAACTACTGGCGCGGCGGGGCATCGCGGTCGAACCGGGGCAGTGGATTTCCTCCGGCGCGCTGACAGGCGTTCACCCGGTGGCAGTCGGTGATCGTTTCGCCGCACGCTTCAACGGCCATGATCTTCTGGAGTGCAATTTCGTGGCGGCTGGCGGCGCCTGACAATCGCCGAGGCGGCGGCACCCGCCGCCACAAATTACGCTCGATATGCGCCGCTCTTCGCCGGTTCCGGCGGATCGCTGCGGTCGTGCACTCCGCCACCTGCAATGCGTCTTTCATAAAAGCATGCCGAAGGCGGCGTCGGGGGCACCTGTAGCACTGCCCCGCGATACCGCCTCGACATAAGCGTCACTTATCCGCCACGACGCTTTTCAAGCGCGGCGATCAGTTCGCCCATATTGTTGAGATAGGTCGCCGTCGAAATGCCGATCACCGGCTTTTCGGCGTAATAGGGCGACGTGTCGTATTTGTCCCCGACCCGTGCGGTTTCATAGTCGCGCTTCGACGGCGCGTCGTCGGGATCGCCGGCATAGGGGTTGCTCGTCGCCTTGAGCTCGGTCGGCCACCAACCCTGCGCGTTCAATCGCGCGATCAGCGCACCGATATCCTGCCCCGCAGCGGCATCGTTCAAATCCGATGTGCCGGAGGTGTCGGTTTCGACGAAGCGGGGAAATGCCCTCGCCCGCGCATGAAAAAGCGGTGAATCAGCGCGCGCCTGTTCGGGCGACATCGCCTTCACCCGCGCATATTCACGCCGCAGCGCATCGACATCGAGATCGCGATAGGAGGAATAATGGCCGATCACATGATCGGGCTTGCTGCTGGTGTAATATTCGCCATTGGCCGAATTGGAGCCGCGCCGGTGGAGGTAAAGCGGCTTGCCCGTCCCGATTTCAATGAAAGTCGGATAGGCGCCCTTGGCCGTGGCCTGATCATCCGGCAATTTCACCGATTCAAGCCAATCGAGCGCTTTGGGTATCCGCGCCAGATAGCGGCTGTCACCGGTAAGGCGATAAAACCGCATCAATTGTTCAACAGCTGATGCCGTGGTGTGCGTCGCCAGCGCCTTGGGTTCGTAACTGCGCGCCGCTGCGGGTTCCAACGTCACTGGCGTGTACTGCAACGCCCAACCCGGCTGCGGCTCGCCCTGCTGGGTGAGCAGGTAGATGTCCATGCCGCGATAGATTGCGGGCAGCAGCCGTTCGTCAGACAGCGTCTGGAAACAGTCGATCAGGTAATCGACATTCTCCGCCGTCACATTGTCGTTGAACGTGATGTAGGATGTATAATCGGCCAGTCCGTGGTGCACGAATTCGTGCTTCAGCGGCCAGCGCTGCGGCCATCCGCCATTGGGATATTGGCTTTTCAGCACGAAGTCGATGTTTCGCATCACTTCGGCCTTGTATTTCGAATCGAATTTTTCGGCGTACAGGCGAAGGATGAATTTCATCGCCTGAGCGGTGCCGTCATCGTCGAAGGTGGCGTTGCCCCAATAATGCTGAAATTCCTCCATCCGCCACGCATTCTTGCCGATGGTGTCATAAAATTGCCGGGTCGACGCCTCACCCGCGAAATCGATGAAGTAATTCCAGCCGCCGGTGGAAATTTCCCCGGCAATCAATGCGTCGGCAGCCTTTTCTGCCGCTTCGTAATAATATTCGTCCCCCGTCGCATGATAGGCGTCAAGGAACAGATTCCCCATATCCGGCGTCCCCGGGGGCTGCACCCAGATCATGCTCGGCCTGGCTTCCAGTTCGCCCCAACGGCGCGACATATCCGGCAGGTACGACCAGACATACCCGCCCCTTGTGCTGACATCCTCCACCATGAATCGGGTAGCGCGTTTCATCGTATCCAGAATTTGCTGGCGGCTGGGCGTCGCCTGTTGCGCGGCTGCCGCGGCAGGCGGTGTGGCAAACGGTGTCGGCGCGATTGCCAGTGCCAATGCCCCCAACCCGACATTCAGTCGATTCCATCCAGCCCGTTTCGACACTTCGCTCTCCTTTTCTGCCATTTTTGCGGCGGTGCCCGGCCTTGCCAGCCCATAAGGGAAAAGAACTGGTAACCGGTGTCATCATTCGTTAGGCCTAAGACAGAATCAGCACGATGACAATGCACCGATTGACGTGCAGTATCGGAGCGAAAACGACAGCCGGCACCACGACCGGCAAAACAGTATCGGTGAATGCCGGTGCGAGGGAGAGATATGCTGCGAACGGGACGACGCGAGTTCGTATTGGGTTCCTTGTGCATGCTCGCGGCATGCAACCGCGCGCCGCGCACGCAGATGTTTGCGAACGATACGCATCCGGCGGATTATCCCACGGTTCGCGCGGTGGAGTATTTCGGCGACCTGATCACGCGGCGCAGCGACGGGCGCCTGTCAATAAAGATGTTCGCTGGCGGACAGCTCGGTTCGGAGCGTGATACGCTCGAAATCACGGCGTTCGGAGGGTTGGATATCAATCGCGTCAACATCGCGCCGTTAAACGCGATCGAACCGCTGACGATGATCCCGTCACTTCCTTTCCTCTTTGATTCTATCGCGCATAGCCGACGCGCGCTTGATGGGGCACCGGGCCGTGCGATCCTCGAATCGCTGGCTCCGCACGGGCTGATCGGCCTTTGCTATTATGATTCGGGCGCGCGCAGCTTTTACAATACACATCATCCCGTTCGGACACCTGACGATATGCGCGGATGGAAATTCCGCGTCCAGAATTCCGACCTGTATGTCGGCATGATCAAGGCGCTGGGAGCCGACGCAACCCCGATGGGGCTTGGCGAAGTGTATCAGGGCCTTGTGCAGGGAGTCATTGACGGGGCGGAGAACAACTGGCCTTCCTATCAATCAGAACGGCATTTCGAAGTCGCGCCTTTTTACAGCGAAACCCAGCATGTGATGGCGCCCGAAGTGCTGCTGATGTCGAAGGCGCGCTGGGACAAACTGTCGTCATCCGACCGTGAAATCATCATCGAAAGCGCACGGGAATCGGTCCCTTATATGCGCAAGCTATGGGATGCGCGTGTTATCAGCGCCCGCAAGGACGTGATCGCGGCGGGTGTGAAGGCGAACCCGGTCGATCGCGCATCGTTTCGCGCGCTCACGCACCCGTTATGGGATCGCTTCGTGACCAGCGATCACGGCCGCGCACTGGTCCGGCAAATTCAGGACATGGGAGAAGGCGATGCGTGACCCGATGGGGCCATGGCCCGCACGCGGCAGCAGCTTCATGCTTTGCGCAGGGGCGGTCGGACTGATCGCGATGACAGCGATCATCGGGTATCAGGTATTCGGGCGCTATGTCCTTCGCGCCAGCCCCTCTTGGGCGGAGGAAGCCTCACTCCTTTTGATGATCTGGTACGTCTTCTTCGCCGCTGCCGCTGGCGTGCGCGAACAGTTTCATATCCGTATCACCGCGCTGGAAAATGTGGTGGCACCAGAAATCCGGCGCGCGATGCGCTTTTTTATCCATGCCTGCGTGGCACTTGCCGGTCTTTCGCTCGCCATCTGGGGAAGCGAACTGGTCGCACTGACCTGGGGCCATGAAATTCCAACTCTGGGGCTGTCGCGCGGATTCGCATACCTGCCGCTGCCGCTTTCGGGCGTGCTGATAATCCTGTTTTCGATCGAACATCTGATGCGCGGCGATCCCGCCGGCGATTTTGAAGACGAAGCGAGCGCGGACTGACGCATGGCCCTGACAATCCTGATCCTCACGCTGTTCGTGCTCCTGGCACTCGGCGTTCCCGTGGCCTTCGCACTGATGGCCGCCGCGCTTGCCACCTTTGCGTGGCTCGACATCCCGATGGTCGTCGCGATGCAGCGTATGGCCGCCGGCATCAGCGTGTTCACACTAATGGCAATCCCGTTTTTCATATTCGCGGGCGATCTGATGTATCGCGCCGGTATCGCCCGTCGGCTGATGCAGGTTGCCGAAGCGATGTTCGGCCGCGCGCGCGGCGGGTTGGGCCAGGTCGATGTCGGCGCGTCGATGCTTTTTGGCGCGGTGTCGGGTTCGGCGATCGCCAGCGCCTCGGCGATGGGATCCACGCTCGTGCCGCTGATGAAGGAAAAGGGCTATGACGCCGATTACGCGGTCAACGTAACCGTAACCGCCGCGATCGTCGGCCTGCTGATCCCGCCCAGCCACAATATGATCATCTATGCCGCGGCATCAGGCACCGGCGTGTCGATCGGCGCACTGTTCCTTGCCGGCATCGTTCCGGGCGTCCTTACCGGCGCGCTGCTCATGGTCGTCGCCTGGCTCGTGGCGGTGAGGCGAAACTATCCGGCCGGCGTCTTCCCCGGCTGGCGTCCGTTCATCATTGCCTTTTTCGGCGCGGTTCCCGGTATGCTGACCGCGGTAATCATCATGGGCGGAATTTTAAGCGGGGTGTTCACCGCAACCGAAAGCTCAGCGATCGCCGTGATCTATACGATCGTCATCGGCGCGTTCGGATATCGCACGCTGGGATGGAAGGACTTTTTCGCTGCCGCAGTGCAATCGGTGCGAACCGCGGCGATGGTGCTGCTGATCATCAGCGCGGCCACCGCCTTTGGTTACGCGCTCGCAATTCTGGAAGTGCCAAAGCAATTGTCACAGGTGATGACAGCGATTTCGGACAACCCCGTCGCCATCCTGCTGATGATCAATGTCATGCTGCTGGTGCTTGGCACGTTCATGGACATGGCACCTCTGATTGTCATCACGACCCCGATCTTTCTTCCCGTCGTCATGCCGCTGGGCATCGATCCAATTCATTTCGGCGTTATCATGATTCTCAATCTAGGCATTGGCCTTGTCACGCCGCCGGTTGGATCAGTGCTTTTCGTCGGTTCGGCAGTGGGCAAAATTCCTGTAGAGCGCGCTGTAAGAACGATCTGGCCGTTCTATGGCGCGCTTGTCATCGCCCTTATCTTCGTCACCTATATCCCCTGGCTTTCCATGGCGCTGCCGCATGCATTCGGGGAGTAACGCCGTCCTTGCGAGCGCCACGCCGTTACGTCATTGCTGAACGCCATGCGGATATTCGACGCACATCAGCATTTCTGGACGATCGGCGGCCCGGGTCAGTCCTGGCCGGATGCCGATTGGCCCGAAATCCATCGCGATTTCGGCCCCGATGACCTTCGCGATGCAACGCAGGGTCTTGATCTTGCCGGAACCATCCTTGTCCAATCCCAGGCCGATGATCGCGACACCGACTGGATGTGCGAAACCGTCGGTCGCGATTCGCTGGTGCGGGGGTTGGTAGTCTGGGCCAACCTTGCGAGCGAGGACGCGCCCGAACGCATCGCGCTGCTCGCGGCACGCGAAAAGGTGGTGGGAATCCGCCCGATGCTTCAGGCGATCGATGACAGCGACTGGATCGACAGCGAAGCGCTGCACCCCGCGATCGCCACGATGGTGGCGCATGGCCTGCGCTTCGATGCGCTGGTGCAACCGCGTCACCTTCGCGCGCTGCAGCGCTTCGCCTCAGCTTGGCCCGCCTTGCCCATCGTCATCGATCATGGCGCCAAGCCCCCGGCAGCTTCCGGCCAGCTGGAACCATGGCGATCCGACCTCGCCGCACTCGCAGCGCTACCCAATGTCTGGTGCAAACTGTCCGGACTTCGCACCGAACAGGCGCCGGGACAGGACCCTGCCGCGCTCGCCTCTTATGTCGATCAAATTTTGACGCTGTTCGGCGAACGGGTCATGTGGGGCAGCGACTGGCCCGTCCTGCTGCATGCGGGTGACGCGTATCGCGACTGGGTGCGCGACGCGTACGCGCTAGCTAGAAACAACCAACGGTTTGACGAGCAACGACTGTTCCTCGATGCCGCGCGAGAATTTTACGGTCTGGATCGTTGAATATCGGTGCCATTTCCAGCCGATATCCTGTTGATTTCGCTTTATATCTCGATCGGTGTTGCGCCGTATCATGCTAAGATGAGGGTTGAAGACCAGTGATAATTTCTTCCACGCTGGACTTTCGTGAAGCGGCGAAGCGGCGTCTGCCGCCGTTTCTCTTCGATTATGCCGATGGCGGCGCCTATGCCGAACGCACGCTTGCCCGCAACGTCGCGGACCTTTCCGATATCGCGCTTCGCCAGCGTGTTTTGCGCGATGTCGATGATCTGGACCTTTCAACCGACTGGTTCGGCAAACGCATGCCGCTGCCGGTGGCGCTCGGACCCGTCGGAATCAGCGGAATGTACCGGCGTCGCGGAGAGGTGCAAGCGGCGCGTGCGGCCGCGAAGGTCGGGGTGCCATTCTGCCTTTCCACGGTCGGGCTGTGTTCGCTGGACGAAGTGACCCGCGCCGTACCCTCGCCGATCTGGTTCCAGCTTTATGTCATTCGCGACCGCGCCTTTATGCGCGACCTGCTCGCTACCGCACGGGAGAAAGGGGCTGAAGCGCTCGTCTTCACGGTCGATATGCCGGTTCCCGGCGCGCGATACCGCGATGCGCATTCGGGCATGTCCGGCCCGAACGCACCGCTGCGCCGGGTGATGCAGGCGATCACGCATCCACGCTGGGCCTGGGACGTCGGATTGCATGGCCGTCCGCACCGGCTGGGCAATCTTGAACCGGTGCTGGGCAAGGCAAGCGGGATGAACGATTATATGGGCTGGCTGGGCGCGAATTTCGATCCGTCGATCGCCTGGAAAGACCTCGACTGGATACGCGCGGAATGGGACGGTCCGTTGATCATCAAGGGGATTCTCGATCCCGACGATGCGCGCGAAGCGGCGGCGATCGGGGCCGACGGCATCGTCGTATCGAACCATGGCGGACGGCAGCTGGACGGCGCATTGTCCACCGCCCGCGCCCTGCCCCCCATCGCCGATGCGGTGGGCGACCGGCTGACCGTATTGGCGGATTCGGGTGTTCGCTCCGGGCTGGACGTGGTTCGCATGCTCGCGCTGGGGGCACGCGGCGTGCTGCTCGGCAGGGCGTGGGTCTATGCCCTGGCCGCCCGTGGCGAAGCCGGCGTGTGCCAGCTTCTCAACCTGATCGAAAAGGAGATGCGGGTTGCGATGGCACTGACCGGCACGCGCACGATTGCTCAGGTCGATTCGTCGCTTCTTGCCTGAAAATCCAGGCAGCGGACGGGACTGTACACAGACATAAGATCAAAGGAAGGATGCATGGCACAACTCAGCTTACACCCCGACCGCCTTTTCCCGGCCGAAGCGACGACGCGTGCCATCGCACGCCGGCTTTATGCGGAGGTCGCCGACCTGCCGATCATCAGCCCGCACGGACATACCGATCCTGCCTGGTTTGATGAGAACAAGCCGTTCACGGATGCGGCCAGCCTGCTTATCATTCCCGATCATTATGTTTTCCGCATGCTGTTCAGCCAGGGGGTGAAGCTGGAAGAGCTTGGCGTGCCGCGCGTCGATGGCGGTTGGACCGAGGGCGACCACCGCGCGATCTGGCGCCGCTTCGCCGAAAAATATTATCTGTTTCGCGGCACGCCGTCGCGCATGTGGCTCGACTGGGTATTTTCCGAAATGTTCGGAATGACCGAGCTTCTGAACAGCGACACCGCCGACCTTTATTATGATGCGATCGGCGACGCACTTGCCACCGACGCATTTCGCCCGCGCACCTTGTTCGAACGGTTTCGGATGGAGGCCCTTGCCACCACCGAAAGCGCGCTCGACCCGCTCGATCATCATCGTCGTATCGCTGAAAGCGGGTGGCGGGGACGCGTTATCACTACCTATCGGCCCGACGCGGTCGTCGATCCAGAATATGAAGGCTTTAGCGAAAATCTCGTAACGCTGGGAGAAATGACGGGCGAAGATGTGGCGACCTGGCAAGGCTATCTGAACGCGCACAGAAACCGTCGCGCCTATTTCCGAGAGGTCGGCGGCGCCACGGCAAGCGATCACGGGCATCCCACCGCTAGGACCGCCGACCTTTCCCCCGCCGAGGCGCAAAGCCTGTACGCCAAGGTTCGCTCAGGCGATTTCACCCCGGCCGAGGCGGAACTGTTTCGCGCCCAAATGCTTACCGAAATGGCGCGCATGAGCATTGAGGACGGTATGGTGCTGCAAATCCATCCCGGATCACACCGCAACCATAATGACATGGTGATGAAGGCATTCGGCCGCGACAAGGGCGCCGATATCCCCACCCAGACCGATTATGTCGAAGCGCTTCAGCCGCTGCTCGGCCGTTATGGGTCGGATCCTGCGCTCAGCATCGTGATCTTCACGCTGGACGAGGACAGCTATAGCCGCGAACTCGCCCCGTTGGCGGGTCATTACCCGGCGTTGAAATTGGGGCCGCCCTGGTGGTTTCATGACAGTCCGGAGGGGATGCGCCGCTTTCGCGAGCGTGCGACCGAAACCGCCGGTTTCTACAACACGGTCGGGTTCAACGACGATACCCGCGCTTTCCTGTCAATTCCGGCGCGCCACGATGTCGCGCGGCGTATGGACTGCGCTTTCCTCGCCCGGCTGGTCGCGGAGCACCGGCTTCCGGAAGACGAAGCGCATGAGGTCGCCCATGCGCTGACCTATGGTCTGGTCAAAAAAGCGTACAAGCTGTGATGCAGCGCCTTTCCACCGCTACGCTCGACAGCCTTCCCAACGATGTCGTGCGCCCGGCCTATGATCGCGCCGAAGTGCGTCAGGGTGTCGTGCATCTGGGCATCGGCGCGTTTCACCGCGCGCATCAGGCCGCAATATTCGACGCGGCGCTCAGCAGCGGCGATCTGCGCTGGGGCATTACTGGCGTTTCGTTGCGATCTGGGGGCGTTCGTGACCAGCTCGCCCCGCAGGACGGGTTGTACAGCCTTGTCGTGCGCGATGGGGAGGCGCAGCATATCCGTGTCATCGGCGCGGTGGATACGGTTCTGGTCGCGCCCGAAAACCCGGTCGCAGTGGTCGACAGTCTGGCAGCGGCCGACACGCATATCGTGACGCTAACGGTTACCGAAAAGGGCTATAAGCTCGATCCGGCAACCGGACGGCTGCGTGAAGATGACGCCGATGTCGCCGCGGACCTTGAAAGCCTTGATGCGCCGCGCACCGCTCCGGGGTTTCTCGTGGCAGCACTTGCCCGGCGAAAGGCGGCCGGACTGCCGCCTTTCACTGCGATCAGTTGCGACAATCTGCCCCATAACGGTCAACGATTACGCATGGCGGTGCTCACCATGGCGCAGGTGTATGACGCCGAACTGGCCCGCTGGATCGAGGCGGAGTGCGCCTTTCCGCAAACCATGGTCGATCGCATCGTACCCGCCACCACGTCGCCGGATGTCGCTTCCGTATCCGACACTTTGGGGGTGGAGGATTGCGGCATGGTCAAGACCGAACCGTTCCTTCAATGGGTGATCGAGGATCATTTCGCGGGTGAGCGGCCCGACTTCGCTTCACTTGGCGTACAATTGACCGACTCGGTGCCGCCCTGGGAGGATGCGAAGCTGCGCCTGCTCAACGGTGCGCATTCGGGGCTCGCCTATCTGGGCGGGTTGGCCGGCGTCGATTATATTCATCAGATGGTGGCGCATCCCGAAGTTCGCGGCTTTGTCGAGCGCTTGTGGGATGAAGCACAGGCGACCCTTTCACCGCCGCCGGGGCTCGACATTCGGTCCTACCGCAACGAACTGATGCGCCGGTTCGAAAACTCAGCCCTGCAACACCGAACCCGCCAGATTGCGATGGACGGATCGCAAAAGCTGCCGCAACGTTTGCTCGCCACCATTGCGGCACGGAGCGAGGAAGGGTTCACCTCGCCCGCGCTGTCGTTGGCGGTTGCGGCGTGGATGCGATGGCAGAGCGGGATCGATGATGCGGACGAGCCTTTCGTCGTCGATGATCCGCTTGCCGGTCAAACCGCAGCGGCGCTGAAAGATTGCTCCGATAGCGCGGAACGCGTTCGCGCCTTGCTGGCGATCGGGGCGATCTTCCCCGCTTCACTTGCCGCCGACACTCATTTCGAACGTGCGCTTATCAGTTGGCTGTCGCTGCTTGAGCAAAAAGGCGCACTGGCGACGATTGCCGAGCTTTAACCCTGTCGACACGGGCGGGGCCCGCCGGCCCCCGCCCGCCCGGTCTCAATTCTTGCGGACCAGCTCTTCGTTGATTACCAGCGCGACCAGCGTGAGCACCGCGCCGGAGAGCAGATATCCCCCTGCGGCGAGCAGGCCGAAATTGGTCGCCAGAAACAGCGCTGCCAGCGGCGCGAAACCGGCACCGAACAGCCATGCAAGGTCGGAGGTCAGCGCCGAACTGGTATAGCGCGCATTGCCCGAGAAATTGGAGGCGACCGCACCCGAACTCTGCCCGAACGACAGGCCGAGAAGCACGAAACCGACGATCATATAGGTAATTTCGCCCAGATTGCCCGAATCGAGCATTTGCGGCGCGAATCCACTGAATACCGCGATTGCGGCCGCCCCTGCACCAAGAAGCGCGCGGCGTCCGAACCGATCAGCAAGATAGCCAGATGCGATGATCGCGCCGACGCCGAATACTCCGGCCACGGTTTCAATGAGCAGAAAGCGCGACGGCACCTCGCGGGTGAACAGGAAAATCCACGACAGCGGGAACACGGTCACCATGTGGAACAGCGCGAAGCTGGCCAGCGGAGCGAATGCGCCGATGATGATGTTGCGCCCTTCCTGACGGACAGTGGACAGCACCGGCGCAGGCTGAAGGTCGCGGCTTTCGAACAGATGCGCGTAATCGGGGGTGCTGACGATACGCAACCGCGCGAACAGCGCCACGACGTTGATCGCGAACGCCACGAAGAACGGATAGCGCCAGCCCCAGCTGAGAAAATCGCCCGCCGACAGCGTGCCGACGAAATAGGCGAACAGCGCGCTCGCCACGATCATCCCGATCGGCGCGCCGAGCTGCGGCACCATGGCATACCAGCCCCGCCGGTTTTCGGGCACGTTGAGCGCAAGAAGCGAGGCAAGCCCGTCCCATGCGCCGCCAAGCGCAAGCCCCTGACCGATGCGGAAAATGCACAGCAGCAGGATCGACCACCAGCCCACATCGTCATAGGAAGGCAGGAAGGCGACCCCCACGGTCGAGACGCCCAGCAGGAACAACGCCACCGTCAGCTTGGTACCGCGACCGTGATTGCGGTCGATCGCCATGAAGATCAGCGATCCGATAGGACGCGCGATAAAGGCAAGCGCGAACACCGCGAACGAATACAACGTGCCGCGAAGCGGATCGGCAAAGGGGAAGACCAGCGCCGGAAAAACCAGAACCGAAGCGATGGCGAACACGAAGAAATCAAAGAATTCCGACGTGCGCCCGATGATGACGCCGATCGCGATCTCGCTGGGCGACACCTTATGATCGCGCGCGTTTACACGCCGGGCATCCCGCTCGATATGCTCAGAATTCAACGCCTGTTCTGCTGCCATGTAAAACCTGCTCCGGACGGCCGCGGGCGCGCAGGAGTTTCCCGCGCGCCGACAGCCGCAAATAATATAACGCAAAGCGCCCGATACCGTATGCACGACAATTACGGGATTGGACAAAATGTCCAATGTCGCGGTGCGGCAATTGCCCGTAAGGCCCCGCACCATGACAGCATTTCCGTTTCACCACGCGCGGGGCCGGCTCCTCGCGTCGATTGCCGCACTTGGCCTGATGCCGCTTGTCAGCGGCTGCAGCGCCGTGGTGCTGAGCCCGTCGGGCGATGTCGCGCAGCAGCAGCGTGACCTGATCATCATCGCAACCGTTCTGATGCTGATCATCATCGTGCCGGTGATGGTTCTCACCGTGCTGTTCGCCCGCAAATATCGCGCAGGCAGCGAAGCGTCCGAGGCCGAATATGATCCCGACTGGGACCATTCGACCGGCCTTGAACTGCTTATCTGGTCGGCCCCGCTGCTGATCATCATCTGCCTTGGCGCGGTTACCTGGACCAGCACGCACCGGCTTGATCCCTATCGGCCGATCGAACGACTTCAGCCCGGGCGGCAGATCGACAAGAACGTCAAGCCGCTCGACGTGCAGGTCGTTTCGCTCGACTGGAAATGGCTGTTCATTTATCCCGAATACGGCATCGCCACGATTAACGAGGTCGCGGCACCGGTGGATCGTCCGATCACTTTCCACCTCACCTCTTCATCGGTCATGAACGCATTCTACGTGCCCGCGCTTGCCGGGATGATCTATACCATGCCAAGCATGGAGACGAAGCTGAACGCCGTGATCAACAAGCCCGGCGACTATGAAGGCTTCAGCGCGAATTTCAGCGGCGACGGCTTTGCGGACATGGATTTTCGCTTCCACGGCCTGACCGACGCCGACTTCGACAAATGGATCGCCACTGCGCGCCAGAGCGGCCGTAAACTGGACGAGGCCGGTTATATGAAACTGGCCCAGCCGAGCGAGGACGAACCAGTCACGCTGTATTCCGGTGTCGCTCCGCAACTGTACGACAAGGTCATGAACCATTGCGTAGCGCCCGGGTCGATATGCATGCGCGACATGATGGCCGCCGACGCCGCAACCGCGGCCGGTGGTGAGGAAAATGGCGGTGCTACCAATATGCGCGGCATGAATATGCAGCGCCCCGCGGAGGGACCCAAAGCGAACCCGGCAGCCAATGCTACTGCATTGCTGCCGCTGCGCGGAGCCGGTCTTGTTCCGCCGGGACGCAAACAGGCGCCCACGATGACCGCCGAGGCATCGTCCTCCACGCCCGTCGCCGACAAACTTTGAATCTGGTATCCATCATGTCCCATGCACCGCTTACCACTAATCCCATTTTCGGCCGGCTGACGTTCGAATCGCTGCCGTTCCACGAACCGATCCTGATCGTGACTTTCATCGGCGTGGTGCTTGGCGCCACTGCGGTGCTGGGCGCCATCACCTATTTCAAATGGTGGGGCATGCTGTGGCGCGACTGGTTCACCTCGATCGATCACAAGAAGATCGGCATCATGTACATGGTGCTGGGCCTGATCATGTTCTTGCGCGGCTTTGCCGACGCGTTGATGATGCGCGCGCAGCAGGCGATCGCGTTCGGCGACAATGCCGGATACCTGCCGCCCGAACATTATAATCAGATATTCACCGCGCACGGCGTCATCATGATCTTCTTCGTGGCGATGCCGATGGTGACGGGGCTAATGAACTATGTCGTCCCGTTGCAGATCGGCGCGCGCGACGTGTCGTTCCCCTTCCTTAACAATTTCAGCTTCTGGATGACCGCGTCCGGTGCGGTTCTGACGATGATCTCGCTTTTCATCGGGGAATATGCGCGGACCGGCTGGCTCGCCTTTCCGCCGCTGTCGGACATCACCGCCAGCCCCGGAGTGGGCGTCGATTACTATATATGGGGCCTGCAGATAGCGGGTATCGGCACCTTGCTGTCGGGCGTGAACCTGATCGCGACGATCCTTAAGATGCGCGCGCCCGGCATGCGCCTGATGAAGATGCCGGTCTTCACCTGGACCGCGCTCGCCACCAACGTCCTGATCGTCGCCTCCTTCCCGGTTCTGACCGCCGTTCTCGCGCTGCTCAGCCTCGACCGTTATGTCGGAACGCAGTTCTTTACGAACACGCTGGGCGGCAACCCGATGATGTACGTGAACATGATCTGGATCTGGGGCCATCCGGAGGTTTACATCCTCATCCTGCCCGCATTCGGCGTATATTCGGAAGTCGTCTCGACCTTCTCGGGCAAGCGCCTGTTCGGCTATACCTCGATGGTCTATGCCACGATCGTCATCGCGATCCTCGCCTATCTCGTCTGGCTGCATCACTTCTTCACCATGGGGTCGGGTGCCAGCGTCAACAGCTTCTTCGGCATCACCACGATGATCATCTCGATCCCGACAGGAGCGAAGATGTTCAACTGGCTGTTCACCATGTATCGCGGGCGAATCCGGTTCGAACCCCCCATGATGTGGGCGCTCGCCTTCATGCTCACCTTCGTTATCGGCGGTATGTCGGGCGTGATGCTGGCGGTTCCCCCGGCGGACTTCGTCCTCCACAACTCGCTGTTCCTGATCGCGCATTTCCACAATGTCATCATCGGCGGCGTGCTGTTCGGCATGTTCGCGGCGATCAACTACTGGTGGCCGAAGGCGATGGGTTTCACCCTGAACAAGACATGGGGAATGCGCTCGTTCTGGCTGTGGGTCAGCGGTTTCTATTTCGCTTTCATGCCGCTGTACGTGCTCGGCCTGATGGGCGTTACCCGCCGCATGCAGCATTTCAACGATCCGTCGCTGCAAATCTGGTTCGTGATCGCCGCCTTCGGTGCAGTGCTGATTGCCGGCGGCATTGCCTGCATGCTTATCCAGTTCGCGGTGAGCATCCGCGATCGCAAGGACAATATGGACATCACCGGCGATCCCTGGAACGGCCGCACGCTCGAATGGTCGACCTCCTCGCCACCGCCCGACTATAACTTCGCCTTCACGCCGGTCGTGCATGACAGCGAAGCCTGGTGGGACATGAAGCGCAGCGGCTATGAACGTCCGCGCGAAGGCTTCCAGGATATTCACATGCCCAAGAATACGGCAGCGGGCATCATCCTGGCCGGCATCAGCGTGGCGTTCGGCTTCGCAATGGTCTGGCACATCTGGTGGCTGGCCGCGCTGGGCTTTGTCGGCATGATCGTCGTCGCCATCGGCCATACGTTCAATTATGACCGCGACTATCACATCCCTGCGCGGGAAGTGGTCGAGACCGAGGACGCGCGCACCAGCGCTCTCGCAGCGCAGGGTTAAGGGTTTTCATGAGCACCACGACACCATCCCTCTACGACGGCGATCGTCCGCTGTTCCACCTGGCCGAAGAGCCGCATCATCCCGACGGGCACAGCACCATGCTGGGCTTCTGGCTGTATCTGATGAGCGACTGCCTCATCTTCGCCGCCCTGTTCGCGATGTATGCGACAACGGCGCAGAGCTTCGGCGGCGGGCCGGGGCCCAAGGAACTGTTCGAACTGCCGCTGGTCGCGCTCAATACCGCGATGCTGCTCTTCTCCTCGATCACCTACGGCTTTGCCATGCTGGTGATGGAAAAGGGCAACAAGGGCGCCACGCTGTTGTGGCTCGCGATTACCGGTCTGTTCGGCGCGGCGTTCCTCAGCATCGAACTGTACGAATTCTCCCACCTGATCCATGAAGGCGCGACGCCGCAATCGAGCGCGTTCCTGTCATCCTTCTTCACGCTGGTCGGCACGCACGGCCTGCACGTGACGGTGGGTATCGTCTGGCTGATTACGCTGATGGTGCAGGTCGGCCGCAAGGGGCTGATCCCCGCCAACAAGCGCCGCCTGATGTGCCTCAGCATGTTCTGGCACTTTCTCGACGTCGTATGGATCGGCGTCTTCACCTTTGTCTATCTGATGGGAGTCGCCCGATGAGCGCCACCCCCGCCGAAACGCACGGTCACGCCGCGCACGACCACGATCATGACGCCCATCACGGGCATGAAGAACCGCACGGCTCCTTCAAAGGCTATATGATCGGTTTCATCCTGTCGGTCATCCTGACAGCGATACCGTTCGCACTGGTGATGACCGGCGCGCTGGACAAGAATTCGACTGTGGTCGCGATCTTCGCCATGGCGGTGGTCCAGATCTTTGTTCACATGGTGTATTTCCTCCATATGAACACGAAGACGGAGGGGGGCTGGTCGATGCTGGCGCTGATCTTCACCATCGTGTTCGTTCTGATCACCCTCGCCGGGTCGATCTGGGTCATGTATCACATGAACACCAACATGATGCCGATGACGCCGCGACAGGCCGCCGCCCAATTCGGCGGATGATCCGCGGCCGCACCGGCTTTGGCCTGTTACTGGCGCTGCTCGCGCTGATATTCGCGGCGCTGATCGCGCTGGGTATATGGCAGGTTCACCGGCTGCACTGGAAAGAGGCGCTGATCGCCCGGGTCGATGCCCGGGTGACGGCGCCGCCCTCCCCCGCTCCCGGTCCCGCACAATGGCGCGATATAAACGCGAAGCGCGCCGAATACCGCCATGTCCGGGTGACGGGGCGCTATCGCAGCGGCAGCGACACGCTGGTTCAGGCCGCTACGGATCTCGGATCGGGTTTCTGGGTATTGACGCCCTTTGAAAGCAGGCGCGGCTTCACTGTTCTTGTCAATCGCGGGTTCGTGCCCGATCGGAAAGCGGTCACAACGCCCGGCGGACAGCGGACGATCACCGGGCTGTTGCGCATCACCGAACCGGGCGGCGGCTTTCTGCGTTCGAACCACCCCGGCGAGGATCGCTGGTATTCGCGCGATGTCGCAGCCATTGCCAGAACGAGAGGCCTGGGTACGGTTGCACCCTATTTCATCGATGCCGATAAAGGGCAGGACGATGCCAGCGGGCCGGTCGGCGGGCTGACCGTCATCCGCTTTCCAAACAACCATCTTGTCTATGCGATCACATGGTTTGGCCTTGCGCTGATGACGCTGGCCGGTACGGCGCTGTTGATCCGGGAGCGGTTCCGGCCCCAAAAGGACTGATGGCCGAACCACGCGCAAAACGGAGGGATCCGAGCGGCACCGACAATATGCGTCAGCTGATTGCGCTGCGCTGGCTGGCGGTGATCGGGCAATATGCCACGATCCAGCTCGTTTTTTCGATATTGGGCGTACCGCTGCCCATCGTCGCGATGTTTGCGATCGTCGGCGGACTGGTCGCGCTCAACATCTCCAGCATGATCGCGCTGCGGCGCGGCTGGCGCGTGGGCGAGCGCGAACTGCTCATCGCGCTTTTGCTCGATGTCGCCGCGCTGACCGGTCTGCTCTATTTTGCGGGGGGCGCGACCAACCCGTTCGTATGGCTGTTCCTGTTGCAGGTGGTGCTGGCGGCGGTTCTGCTGCGCGTGCTTTCCGCCTGCATCGTCGTGTCGGTTACCAGCGCAGCGTTCATCCTGCTCGCCGTCGTGCATTATCCGCTGATGCTGCCGCAGCACATCACGGTGGGATTGTTCGGCCTGTATGTCCTTGGCTCGCTCATCAGCTTCGCGCTTATCGCGGGGCTGCTTTTGCTGTTCATCACCCGGATCAACTACAATCTTCGTTCGCGCGACGCGCGGCTGGCCGCAATGCGACAGCAGGCGGCGGAGGAAGATCACATCGTCCGAATGGGCTTGCTCGCTTCGGGCGCGGCGCATGAACTGGGTACCCCCCTGGCATCGCTGTCGGTGATCATCAACGACTGGGGCCGGATGCGGCAGTTAACCGACAACCCGGCGCTTGCCGAGGAACTGGAAGAGATGCGAGTCGCCGTCGAACGGTGCAAGGCGATCGTCAGCGGCATTTTAATGTCTGCGGGCGATCCGCGCGGCGGCGATATCGCAATCACCACCGCCGGGGCGTTTTTTGCCGACGCGCTGGAGGAATGGCGACGACGACACGGCAGCGATTCGCTACGTTTCGACAACCGGTTGTCGACCGATCCCCGCATCGTTTCGGACAGCACCTTGAAGCAGATCGTGTGGAATATACTCGATAACGGCCGCGAAGCATCGGGAAATACGGTGAGCGTTATCCTGAACCGAAAGGACGAACTGCTCACGCTTTCGGTGATCGATGACGGCCCGGGGTTCGATCGAGCCATTCTCGACAATCTTGGAAAGCCCTATCAATCGACAAAGGGACGGCGCGGCGGCGGGCTGGGGCTGTTTCTGGTTGTCAATGCCATGCGCAAGATGGGCGGCTGGGTCGATGCGCGGAATGATCCGTCGGCGGGCGCGATCGTTACGTTGGTATGGCCGCTCGACATGCTGGAATGGACCGAGGATTGACCGACAAGAGCTCCCCCACCCTTCTGATCGTGGAAGACGATACCGATTTCGCGCGGACACTCAAACGCTCGTTCGAACGGCGCGGCTATACGGTGTCACTCGCTGCCGCCCCCGGCGAGGTCGATGCGATGCTGGCGCATGGCGCGCCCGACTATGCCGTGGTCGACCTGAAACTCGGCGCGGAGTCGGGCCTGCCATGTGTGAAGACGCTCGCATCCAGCTCCGCCGATACCGTTATCGTCGTACTTACCGGCTATGCCAGCGTCTCGACGGCGGTCGAGGCGATCAAGCTGGGGGCCACCCATTATCTTCCCAAACCATCCAACAGCGACGATATTGAAGCGGCGTTTACGAAGGCGGAGGGCGACAGCGCGGTATCGGTGGGAGAACGCGAGACAAAGTCGGTAAAAACCCGCGAATGGGAGATTATTCACCAGACGCTCGCCGAAACCGGATTCAACATTTCCGAAACCGCCCGGCGACTCGGCATGCATCGGCGAACGCTGGCGCGAAAGCTGGAAAAACGCCGCATCGAATAGCCATCGCGTCGCGGCATCAGAGTTTGCTTGACGCTGCTTCGGTCAAGCAATTACGTTATCGCTAACAAACAAAGGTGGTGACAAGGTGAGCGATAGCGATTGGGGCAGGCTGGAAGCATCGCTTCCGGCCGATTGGCGTGAAGCGAAACTCCTCGGCCGGATCGATATGGGAGAGGGTCCCTCACCCGTTCTGATCGCGGCTGGCGAGGTTTACGATATGAGCCGCGCGGCGCCGACGGTGTCGATGCTGATCGAAGACGGACGCTGTGACGCTGCCGCCGGAACCGCGCTCGGCCCCTTGGAAAAACTCGGCCTGTCAGCGGCGCACGACGCCCCGTGCCGGTTGCTTTCGCCCATCGACCTGCAATGCGTCAAAGCGGCGGGCGTCACCTTCGCCATCTCCGCGATCGAACGCGTCATAGAAGAGCGTGCGCGCGGCGATTCGGGCGCGGCGCAAGCCATTCGCGACAAGCTGGAAGATCGCATCGGCGGATCGATCCGATCGGTCGTGCCGGGATCGAAAGAAGCGATGGCATTGAAGGCCACGCTGATCGAGGACGGCATGTGGTCGCAATATCTGGAAGTAGCGATCGGGCCGGATGCGGAGATTTTCAGCAAATCTCCCGCCTTGTCCACTGTCGGCTGGGGCGCACATATCGGGGTACGGTCCGATTCCGCCTGGAACAACCCGGAACCGGAGGTCGCGCTGCTGGCTGACGCGCACGGCAATGCGGTGGGGGCGACGCTGGGCAACGACGTCAATCTGCGCGATTTCGAAGGGCGCTCCGCACTGCTGCTCAGCAAGGCGAAGGACAATAACGCTTCGGCTTCGCTGGGTCCGTTCGTCCGCCTGTTCGACGATGCCTTCACGCTGGACGATGTCCGGCGGTGCGAAGTGACGCTGCGCATCGAGGGTGAAGACGGCTATATTCTCGACGGCGTCAGTTCGATGTCGGAAATCAGTCGCGATCCGGCCGATCTGATGCGGCAGGCGATGAGCGAGCATCACTATCCCGACGGATTCATCCTCTTCCTGGGCACGCTGTTCGCACCGGTGCAGGATCGCGACAATCCCGGCCGCGGTTTCACGCACAAGATGGGCGATGTCGTCACCATCCGTTCGCAGCGGCTCGGCGCGCTGGTCAACCCGGTGACCACATCGAAGGACGCGCCGCCCTGGACGATGGGTATCGGCGCTTTGATGCGCAATCTGGCCAGACGCGGCCTTCTTGCCTGATCTGCGCGCACGGCCCGCCATTGCCCCTCGAAATTCTTTTACGCTTAAGGAAACACCATTGTCACAACGCGCCGTCTATCCCAGCCTGCAGGACAAGAGCGTGCTGATCACCGGGGGCGGATCGGGGATCGGCGCCGGGCTGGTCGAGGCATTCGTCGCGCAGGGCGCACGCGTGGCGTTCATCGATATTGCGCGCGACTCCAGTGAGGCACTGGTAGCGCGGCTCAGCGACGATGCCCGTCACGCACCCGCGTTTCACGAATGCGACATCACCGATCTCGACCGGTTCAAGGCGGCAATCGCGCAAATCGAACAAGCGGCCGGAAAAGTGGACGTGCTCATCAACAACGCCGCCAATGACGATCGCCATTCGATCGGGGACATCACCCCCGAATATTGGGACGACCGCATGGCGGTGAACCTGCGTCATCAGTTTTTCGCAACCCAGGCGGTCGTACCCGCGATGCGGCGCGCGGGCGGTGGCTCGATCATCAATATGGGGTCGATCAGCTGGCATCTCGGCCTGCCCGACCTCATCTGCTATCAGACCGCGAAGGCGGCAATAGAAGGGCTTACCCGGTCGCTTGCGCGCGATCTCGGCCGCGACAAGATCCGGGTCAACACGATCGTTCCGGGCAATGTCAAAACGCCGCGGCAGGAAAAATGGTACACGCCCGAAGGCGAGGCGGAAATTGTCGCCGCACAATGTCTGGACGGGCGTCTTCATCCGCGCGATATTGCGGCCATGGCACTGTTCCTTGCTTCCGATGACGCGTGGCTGTGCAGCGCGCACGACTATTTCGTCGACGCCGGCTGGCGCTGAGGCAGTGGGAAGCGAACCGCATCTGGTACTCGCTGTCGGCGCCACTCTTGGCGAAGGGCCGGTATGGGTGCCCCGCGACAACGCGCTGTGGTTCGTCGACATAAAATCGCGGCACGTTCATCGCTTCGATCCAGCATCGGGCGATGCAAAGCGATGGGACGCACCGGGAGAGATAGGCTGGGTCCTTCCCGCCAGTGACGGCGGCTTCGTCGCTGGTGTGGCGGATGGCCTCTACCGTTTCGAGCCGGAGGGCGAAGGCTTCGCCAAACTGCGTGACGCCGAACCCCATCTGCCCGACAACCGGCTGAACGATGCGGCCACCGATCGGCAAGGCCGCATCTGGTTCGGGTCGATGGACAATGGTGAGGAATTGCGAACCGGAAAGCTATACCGCTTTGAAGACGGCATTGTGGTCGATAGCGGGCTTGCCCCCGTAACGATCACCAACGGCCCGGCTATCGCGCCCGATGGAGGGACGCTGTACGCGGTCGACACGATGGGTAAGCAAATCCACGCACACACCATCGCCCATGACGGCACCCTGTCGGACGGGCGGTGCTTCATCGCATTCGACGACAGCGTGAAGGGCAATCCCGACGGCGCGATCTGCGATTCACAAGGCGGTGTCTGGGTCGCATTTTATGGCGGCTGGGCGGTACGCCGCTATGACAGTTCGGGCACCCTAACCCATCAGATTGATTTCCCGGTGGCCAACATTACCAAGATCGCGCTCGGCGGCGAGGATGGATGCGATGCCTATGCCACCACCGCGCGCAAGGGGCTGAACGATGCCGAACTGGCGCAGCAGCCGCTGGCCGGACATCTGTTCCATTTTCGCGTCGATATTCCGGGAATTCCGGTCACATCGGCCAATGTGAAACCATAACGATCCGGTCGCGAACCGATCGAGGAGGAGAGAGGCGGGAATGAATACGGAAACCATGGGCGAAGAGCGCCTGAATCGCGGGCTGATCGCGCTAATCGTGATCGTCGCGACCATCGGCGGGTTCATGTTCGGCTATGATTCAGGCGTCATCAACGGAACCCAGGACGGACTCAAAGCGGCTTTCGACCTTGGCGAGGTGGGACTTGGTGTCGCGGTCGCTGCACTGCTGCCCGGCTGCGCGGTCGGCGCGTTCCTGGCCGGGCGACTGGCCGACAGCATGGGCCGGCGCAACGTAATGATGCTTTCGGCACTCGTCTTCATCATCTCCGCCTTCGTCGCGGGTGCCGCATCATCGGCGACGATGTTCATCATTTCGCGCGTCGCGGCCGGTCTTGCGGTTGGTGCTGCCAGTGTGCTTGCACCCGTTTATATCAGCGAAGTGACCCCTGCGGCGATACGCGGGCGGCTCGCCACGCTACAGCAGATCATGATTATTTCCGGCCTGACCGGCGCGTTTCTGGTCAATTACTGGCTGGCCAGCACGGCGGGGCATTCGACCGCAATCTTCTGGTGGGGCTATCCGGCCTGGCGCTGGATGTTCTGGGCACAGGTTATTCCCGCCGGAATCTATCTGCTTACGCTGTTCCTGATACCGGACAGTCCGCGCTTTCTGGTGATGCGCGGCAGATATGCCGAAGCGGAACAGGTTCTGGGCCGAATTCTGGGCTTCGGCGTTGCAAAACAGAAAACGGACGAAATCCGCGCATCGCTGTCGAAGGATCAGCACCGCCCGCGAATGTCGGACCTGATCGACAGGAACAGCGGTCGCGTTCGCAAGATCGTGTGGGCGGGAATCGGCCTTGCCATTTTCCAGCAATTCGTCGGCATCAACATCGTTTTCTATTACGGATCGGTGCTTTGGCAGTCGGTGGGCTTCAGCGAAAACGATTCGCTGCTCATCAACATCCTGTCCGGCGCGCTTTCCATTCTGGCATGTCTCTTCACGGTTTTCACGGTCGACAAGATCGGGCGCAAACCGTTGCTGCTGATCGGTTCGGCGGGGATGACGGTCACGCTGGCCGTAGTCGCGGCGATGTTTTCGACCGGCAGTTTCGTCGACGGGTCGCTGCATCTTTCAGATGCGAACGGCACCGTCGCGCTGATCGCGGCCAATTTGTACGTCATTTTCTTCAACGGCAGCTGGGGGCCGGTGATGTGGGTGATGCTGGGCGAAATGTTCCCCAATCAGATCCGCGGGTCGGGCCTTGCCGTCGCGGGCTTTGCTCAATGGGCGGCAAATTTCCTGATCAGCGTCAGCTTCCCCGCGCTGGCCGCCGGTGTCGGCCTGCCGGTGACCTATGGCTTTTACGCGACGGCGGCGTTCCTGTCCTTTTTCTTCGTTCGCGCGATGGTCAATGAAACCCGCGGACGCGAACTGGAGGAAATGGAGGGATAATCTCGTTCGGGCGCGGCGACGGCTGCCCGTCGCCGCGTTCCGAGGCTTATCGTAGCGGT
Source organism: Stakelama flava (assembly GCF_019351405.1). Taxonomy (GTDB): domain Bacteria; phylum Pseudomonadota; class Alphaproteobacteria; order Sphingomonadales; family Sphingomonadaceae; genus Sphingomonas; species Sphingomonas flava_A. The sequence continues at coordinate 25,412 of NZ_JAHWZX010000011.1, read as the reverse complement.
AATATATTCGCTCTGTTCAGCGCGACCGCCCGGAGGACGGGCGACGGCGCGGCGCGGCATCCGACTGACGCCGGATCAGATCGAAATTCAGCTGCAGCTTGTTGCCTTGGGTATCGTCGCCATTGCCGCCCAGCATGCGCACCAGCAGGTCGACCGCAGCGCGCGCCATTTCGGCAATGGGCTGACAAATGGTTGTCAGTTCCGGCCAGATCGCGGTGGCGAGCGTCGTATCGTCGAACCCGCACACGGTAAGGTCGCCCGGCACGTCCAGCCCGCGGCGATGCGCCACCGCCACGGTCGCTGCCGCCATATCGTCATTTCCCGCGAAGATCGCGGTTGGCGGATTGTCGGCGTCCAGCAGTTCTTCGGCCCCATCAAGGCCGGACCGATAAGTGAAATGCCCCTGCACGATCAGCGATTCATCGCGCGCCACCCCGGCAGCCTCAAGCGCGGCGCAATATCCCTCCAGCCGCAGGGCGCTGACTGAAAGCGCCGAATTTCCCTTGATGAACCCGATCCGCCGATGGCCCAGCGCCAAGATGTGATCGGTCATCGCGCGCGCCGCCGCGAAGTCGTCGATACGCACCGTGTTCAGCGCGCCGTCCGGCTGCCCCGTCCCCACCAGGACGAAGGGAATACCACGCGCCTGCACCAATTCCAGAAGCGCGGGCGAATCGCACAATGGCGGCGGCAGCAGCAGCGCGTCGATCCCGCTGTTGATCAAATGCCGGGCGACCTCAAGTTCATGGTCCCCCAGTTCGCATTTTTCGACGACCAGTTGGACATCGCTTCGGCTTGCCTGTTCAAGGCTGCCGACCAGAAATTCGCTCAGATAATTGGCGCTGGGGTTGCTGTAGAGCAGGCCGATGCGGCGTTTCATCGCTCCGGCCAGCGTCCGCGCCGCCGAATTGGGCTGATAATTAAGCTGCGCAATCGCCGCCTTCACCGCTTCTCGAGTAGACGCGCGTACATTGGTTTCGGCGTTTATGACCCGCGACACCGTCATCGCCGACACCCCGGCGACACGCGCGACATCGGCTATGGTCGGAGCGCCATTCGCCCCGCTCCCGCGTCGCCGCTGTCTTGTCGTGGCCATGGCGCATTCCCCCTTACACAACGCAGCCCTGCACGGCAGGACAGATCACACGCCATGCAACAGGAACGCGCTTCCCGTCCAGTGTGGACCGCCTTCGTACAGAAGCGGCCTGGCCAATTCCGGCAGCGCTATCAAAGCGTCACACGAGGCTGGCCGATCTCTCCGACCACCGAATATCCGCCCCGCCCCGCCCGGCATGACGGTTGAATGCGTTCCGCCACCGCTTACCTAGTCTGACGAACGCTAACATGAGGGAGATCGAGTAATATGGACGGAAGCTTTCTGATCGGGTCGAAAAGCGAAACCACGGACAACACGTTTCGCGCAATGAACCCCGCAACCGACGAAGCGCTGGACACCGATTTCGCCGTTTCCACCACCGGCCATGTCGCCGAGGCGTGCAAGCTGGCCGATGCCGCCTTTGACAGCTTCCGCGAACTCGATCCTGAAACACGCGCGGTTTTCCTGGAAACGGTGGCGGATGAAATCGAGGCCACTGACGGGCTGGTTGAGCGCGCCATGGCGGAAAGCGGCCTCCCCGAGGGCCGGCTGACCGGTGAGCGCGGCAGGACTTGTGGCCAGCTTCGCCTCTTCGCCAAGCTGTTGCGGCAGGGGCGGTGGGAAAATGTCGTTGTCGACAACGCCATGCCCGACCGCCAGCCATTGCCGCGCGCCGATCTGCGTCAGCGCCGTATAGCCGTCGGACCGGTTGCGGTATTCGGTGCGTCCAACTTCCCCCTCGCCTTTTCGGTAGCAGGCGGCGACACCGCCAGCGCGCTCGCCGCCGGGTGCCCGGTCGTCTGCAAGGGCCACCCCGCCCATCCCGGCACGTCGGTGCTGGTCGGTCAGGCAATCCGCAACGCGATTAAGAAATGTGGCCTGCATGAAGGTGTCTTCTCCCTGATCCAGGGGCCGAGCAACGATCTGGGCAAGGCGCTGGTCGAGGATCCGCGGATCAAAGCCGTCGGCTTCACCGGTTCGCGCGGTGGCGGACTGGCGCTGATGAAGCTTGCCCAGGCGCGTCCCGAGCCGATCCCGGTATACGCCGAAATGTCGGCGGTGAATCCGGTGCTGCTGTTCCCCGAAGCATTGAAGGCGCGCGGGACCGATCTGGGCAAGGCGTATGTCGGTTCGCTAACCATGGGCGCGGGGCAGTTCTGCACCAATCCCGGTGTCGTTCTCGGCATTGACGGGCCTGACCTTGATGCGTTCGCGAAGACCGCGGCCGATGCGCTGGCCGAAGCCCAGCCGCAGGTGATGCTGACCAGCGGCATCCATGCCAATTACGACAAAGGCGTCGAGAAACTAACCGGCGAAGCGGACGTCGAGACTCTGGCGCGCGGCGCGGAGGGTACCGGCTGCAACCGCGGTCAGGCGGCGCTGTTCGCCACCAGCGGCAAGGCATTCCTTGCCAACCCCAATCTGGCGGAGGAAGTGTTCGGCGCCGCGTCGATCATCGTCAAATGCGCCGACATGGACGAACTGAAGCGCGTACTGTCCGAAATGGAAGGGCAACTTACCATTACTTTCCAGATGGACGACGCCGATATGGACGCGGCCAAGGCCGTGCTGCCGATCGCCGAGCGGAAGGCGGGACGGATTCTGGCCAATGGCTGGCCCACGGGGGTCGAGGTTTCCTACGCGATGGTCCATGGCGGCCCCTTCCCCGCCACGTCCGATCCGCGAACGACATCTGTCGGTACGGCGGCTATCGAACGGTATCTCCGTCCGGTCTGCTATCAGGACCTGCCCGACGCGATCCTGCCCAAGGCGGTGAAGCATGGCAATCCGCTGGGCCTGCCGCGCACCGTCGATGGTGAAGTCGAGGGCTGACACGGCCCTCTCTTCCACCTGCGGTATTAGAATCGCGCGTCCGAAGCGAGTTTGAGAAACGCACCAAGGTTGAAAGCAAAGCGCCGGATCGGGCAATCAACTGGCCCGGTCCGGCGCTTTTTTTACCTATTCTCCGCCGCAGGCGTTCATCGGCACCTGTGCGCTCGCCAGTTCAATCTTCGATACCGATAGCGTAAGCGTGCCCTGGCTGGTCAGCAGCACCGGCGCATTCACATCGGCCATCGTCATGGTGGCGTTTTCAAAACAGCGCAGCGGGATGGCCAGACTGGACCATTGCCCCGGCTTAGCGGCTTTCAGCGCGCCGGTAACCGGCACCATGCTGGTCGTGCCCCCCGCTGCCCCCATGCCGATCACGACCTTGCCGGTCGGTGTGCTGTCAACGCGATAATCGACGACAAGGCTCAGTTCGCCATTGGTCTGACGACGCAGGTCGAGCGGCTTGGGGGAGGCGATGCGCACGGTGGCAGGTCCGCTCCACGTGAATCGGCGCGAATCCTCCTGCGCGTTGCGATCGACGCCTGTCATAACCAGCGCACCATTCGCGGTTCGCGCGTCGTTACCCGTCACCGCCTGGGCGTTCCCATCCGACATCAGCGACAGGGTCCAGTTCATCGGCACCCGTCCCTTTGTGAAGAACGGACCTGACGCGCCCATGTCCATACCCACAGGCCTGGTTTCATCAAGCTGCGGCACGCTGCGATGATCGGCATAGGTCAGGCCATAGCCGAACGCGAACAGCGGATCGTAATTGGCATCGCGCCGGTTCAGCACATATTGGTCAGGGCGCTTGGGCCAGGAAAAGGATAGCTTGCCGGTAAAATCATAGTGCGGCGCGCCGTCCTTTTTCGCCAACAGCACATCGGCGACGCCGCCGCCTTCGCTCCCCGGCAGGAATGCCGCGACAAATGCATCCGATGCGTTCATCTCGGCATTTACCCACATCGGCCGGCCGGAGAGAAATACGGCGACCACCGGTATGCCCTCTCCTTTCAACTTCTTCAGAAGCGCCAGCGATGATTTGTCGCCGGGGCTGAATTCCAGATTGGGTCGGTCACCCATAAATTCGGCATAGGGCTTTTCGCCGAACACCACGATCGCCGCATCAGGCTTTGTCGTGAAGCTTCCGTCCGCCGAATATTGCGCATGACCTCCAGCGCTCTCAATCTCTTGCTTCAATCCGCTCCAGATCGATTGGGCATTGGGAAAGCCGCGCGGAGGAACATCGGTGCCCTGCCAGCTGATCGACCAGCCGCCCGATTGCTGCGCGATATCATTCGCACCCTCACCCGCGACCAGTATATTCCCGGTCGGATTGAGTGGCAGGATGTTGCCGTTGTTTTTCAGCAGCACCAGCGATTCGCGCACCGCCTTGCGTGCGATCGCGCGATGTTCGGGCGCGCCGATCAAATCGAACTTGCCGGCATAGGGGCGAGAGGAAGGCCGTCCCGCATCGAACACACCGGCCAGCATTTTCACACGCAGGATGCGGCGAACCGCATCGTTCAGGCGCGTCATAGGAATCTTGCCCGATTTCGCCTCTGCCAGCGTGTTCTTGTACAGCGTTTTCCAGTCGCCGGAGACCATGAACATGTCCAGCCCGGCATTGATCGCTTCCGGGCAATCGGTAACCGAACATCCCGGCACCTGCGCATGCGCATTCCAGTCGCCCACGACAAAGCCATTGAAGCCCATCTGTTTTTTCAACACATCGGTGACCAGGCTTTTGTTCGCGACCATCTTTTCACCGTTCCAGCTGGAAAAACTGGTCATGATGGTCAGCGCCCCGGCTTTTATCGCCGGGGGGTAGCCGGCATTGTGGATATCGCGCAGCACCTCTTCCGAAACGCGGGCATCGCCCTGATCCTTGCCGCCGGTTCCGCCATCGCCCAGAAAATGCTTGGCCGTCGCGATGACATGCCCCGGTGCCATGAATGCCTTCGTCCCCAGCTTGCCCTGCAGTCCGGTTACGACCCGCCCGGCATAGTCGGCTACGATGGCCGGATCTTCTGAATAGCTTTCATAGGTCCGACCCCAACGATCGTCCTGAACCACGGCAAGGGTCGGGGCGAAGCTCCAGTCGAGACCGGCAGCGGCGGTTTCCGCCGCCGTCACCTGCCCGATTTCCTGCATCAGTTCAGGGTCGCGGGCAGCGCCGAGGCCGATATTATGCGGAAACAGCGTCGCACCGATCAGGTTGTTGTTCCCGTGCACCGCGTCTGTGCCCCAGATCATGGGGATTTTCGGGTGCCCGTCGGAACGCTTCATCGACGCATCATAATAGGCGTCGGCCGTCTTCAACCATTCCGAAGGCGGCGCGAGTTCGTCATTGCCGGGCGAGGAATTGCCGCCGTTCAGCACCGATCCCAGCTTGTAGGTGACAAGGTCTTCGGGCTTCACCGTCGCGATGTCGGCCTGAATAAGCTGACCGACCTTGTCGGAAATCGACATGCGCGCCATGATCTTGTCGATCCGGGCTTCGACTGTCGGGACGATCGTTTGCGGCACGCTGATCTTCGGCCATTGGTCCGGATGCGCGGTTGCCTGAGGCGGCGTCTGCGCGGGCGTGGCGGTGGTGGTGGCGAGCAGCGCGGTTGCCGCAAGCCCTAGCGAAATCTTCAGCATCAATCCTCCCTAAATTTTTTCGATGATAGCGCTATCGAAACCGCTATGCCAATGCTTTACACGTCCGCCCGCCACTGCCTGCCGCCGCCTGTGACAGGTACGATCACTCTTCCTGATCCCGGCGATTTTTGCGTTCGATAAGCTGTTCGACATTGCCGATCGACGACATCGCCCAGACGGCGGGGCGCAAAAACCCCTCCGCGTTCAATCGGGCCAGCGCATCTCCATCCAGTGTGGCGAACCGTTCCTCGCCGATGGTATAATAGCCCGAAAGACCGTCCCGCTCTTCCCCGCGCACGATACCGTCCAGCGAAACCGGTTCGATCAACTCGTTCTCGACAAAGGCGTCGAACATCGGCCGGGTATGTTCAAGGCCGATATACAGCCGCCTCAGCGCAGCCGTAATTCCTTCGAGCAACGGGCTGTCCTCGCCCGCTTCGGCAAAAATCGGCATGCCATCGTCCAGACTGACACGCGGATGATCAAGGTCGATCTGAATCATCGGTTCGCCCGGCCCGTCGCCTGCTTCCGCCCGGTGAAGCCCGATCGAGAACGGGCCGCGCTGCTGAATCGCCGGAATATAGCGCGCGTCCCAACCGGTGTCGGTAAGGAAAAGATTTTCTTTCGGTTCAAGGCCGAGCAGCGCCACCGCCTGAAACGTGTCGGCCGCATCCTTGCGAAAGAAAATGGGATATTCGCGACTTATCGCTTCGAATTCGGTGGGGAAGACCTGCACCTGCGATATCGCATCGCCCAGTTCCGCCGAATGGCCGGTGCGGATATACAGGTCATGATGGTCGACGCTGTTCAATAGGGCGAGATTCGCCATGCCCTGCTCCATGCTTCCGATCTGCCGCGGCTATAACAGCACAAGCGCTGATCGGAATACCGATATGTCTTGCAGCCTCCGCTATGCTCGCATGCACGTATATTGCTGGTGGTTCAGCCACCGGGTCAGGCCTATAGCACCGCAGGAACAGAAGACGGGAACGGCAATCATGGAAGCAACGCGTGAACAGTTCGGCATCTTGGAGGATGGTACCGCTATCGAGATGGTCACGCTGAAAAATCGGGCAGGCATCACCGCAAAGGTGATCACATTGGGCGCGGCGCTTCAATCGCTCCTGCTCCCCGATCGTGACGGCCTGTTCGCGGATGTCGTACTCGGCCACGATACGCCATTGGAATATATGTCCGGTTCCTGCTTTTTCGGCGGCAGCATCGGGCGCTACGCCAATCGCATCGCGGGCGGCACATTTATGCTGGACGGGAAACGATATCAGCTTCCGGTGAATGACGACCCGAATTGCCTGCACGGGGGGAATGGGTTCGACAAACGCGTCTGGGCCATCAAATCGATGAGCGACGGCCCGCCCGCAAGCGTCGTTCTGCATTATCGCAGCGTGGATGGCGATCAGGGTTTTCCCGGCAATCTGGATATCACTGCGACCTATTCGCTCGACGATCAGGGGCGGCTGGCCATCGAATATGAAGCGGCTACCGATGCGCCAACGATCGTCAGCCTTACCAATCACAGCTATTTCAACCTCGCCGGGGCGGATGCCGACAGAAGCGCACTTGAATCGCTGCTCACGCTCGACGCCGATTATTTCACTCCCGTCGATGAAACGCTGATCCCGACCGGGGAGATTCGCCGCGTGGAAGACACGCCGTTCGACTTTCGCGCCGGGGTGCGACCGGCCGCCCGTGTGCGCGATGCCGGCTGCGAACAACTCCGGATCGCGCGCGGATATGACCAGAATATGGTGCTGAGTGGAGAAGCCGGAACGCTTCGCCGCGCGGCGCGGCTGGAAGACCCGCAATCAGGCCGAGTGGTCGAACTTTCGACTACAGCACCGGGAATGCAATTCTATTCGGGTAATTTCCTCGACGGGACGATCGTCGGGAAAGGCGGCACCCTGTATCGTCAGGGCGATGGCATTGCCTTCGAACCGCAGCTTTTCCCCGATAGCCCCAACCAGCCCGACTTTCCCTCTGCGCGGCTCGATCCCGGATCGATCTATCGCAATCGGATAGTATATGACTTCTTTACTGCGGATGCCGTACCGTCAGTGCAATAACATTGTCGGCCAGGCGACATGCCCCCTGCCCTCGCAATCTTTACCGTATTAACCCCTAATTGCCTGCTGTAAAAACGCGGTGGGTAGAATCCACATATTGGCGATTAACCAAGTTTCGATGATCCTTCACTCTTAACTGGTGAGTAAAGGAGCCCGATCGTGCTTGAAGGAACCTTGCGTAGCGCCGTCATGCCATGGCCCATCCCGAACGCGCAGGACGATTGCCCCGGCAGTTTTTCCAGCGCCGTTTCCAAATTTCTTCTCTCGCGTCGTCCCGAAGGTTTCGAACATTCGGTTCCGCTGGGCGGGGCCGCCCCGTATGTCGGCCATTGCCTGGCAAGGGTAAAGTCAAATGGTACGGTTCGCCTCCCCTGGTTCGTTCGCCGCAATTCGGATGTAAAAGGAACTGGCCTGTTCCTGGGCATGCACGGCGACAATAACTGCCTGATCGGCTCCAGCCTGTTATGGTGGCAGCGCCTTACCCTGACGCTCGACACGCATCGCTTCCTGCCGTCCGAGCGCCCGGTCGATGCACCGCCGCCCAAGACCGCGCGCCGCCTTTTCGGCTTTTGCGAGGAATTTCACCGACCCGATGGCTTCGTAACCCTGCCCGGCTGGGGGCGCACGATCACCGGAATTCGGGAAACCGCATTGTTCGTGGGCACCGGCGAGACGTTCGAAGTGTGGGCGATCGAGGAAGCCATGGATTCTCCGGATGAAACGCTTCGCGCTCTCGCCCGGTCGGCGATGACCATCGACGCTGCGGAGGATCAGTCATGACCCTGCGCTGCATGCTGACGGGGCATACGCCATCGACGTTCATCACCTGGAACGAGGGCTATTATTTCTCCACCTGCACGCGCTGCGGCCATGATGTCATCCGGCAGGAAGGGCCATGGCGCAGGGTGCCGCATGGCTATCGCGTTGTGTGGGCCACCGGATATCGCCGCCATGCGGTGCCCAGCGACTTTGGTCGGCGGCTTCCGATGATCGGTGGCAAGCGGCGCAGGCGGCCGGCGCAATCGGCACTGCAAAGCGTGGGCAGCGTAGTGTTGAGCGAAAAGCGGCCGGTCCGCGAACGCCCGGCACCTGCCGATGATGCGCCCCGCCCGCTATGGCTGATGCGATTATTGCTGCTCGCCTGATGCGCCAGCTGCATCCCCGGCTGTTTCGGGGGCGACCGGGCCGTTGGCCGTTGCGACCAGCGTCGAATCGCCGCCAAGCGCCTGATACAGCGTGGCAAGATTGGTCGCGCGGGTGAGTTTCACCTGCACCAGCGATTGCCGTGCGGAGTATAGCGACCGCTGCGCGTCGAGCGTCGCCAGAAAGGTGTCAATGCCGCCCCTGTACCGGGCAAATGCCAGATTGTAGGTATCCTGGGTCGCGTCGGTCAACGCACGAACCGCCGCGACCTGATCGTCGATCGTGCCGCGCCGGGCCAGCGCGTCGGCGACTTCGCGAAACGCGGTCTGGATGGTCTTTTCATAGGTTGCGAGCGCAGCCTGCTGTTCCGCTTCCGCCTGCGCGACATTTGCGCGCGCGGCCCCTGCCTGGAAAATCGAATAGGTAGCGCTGGGCGAAACCTGCCAGGTGAAGTTGTCGCCATCGAAAAGGCCCGACAGCGAATCGCTCGCGATCCCGACCAGCGCGGTCAGCGAAATGGTGGGAAACAGCGCAGCGCGCGCAGCGCCGATCTGACCATTCATCGACCGCAACTGATATTCGGCCTGAACCACATCGGGCCGGCGCAGCAGCACGCTGGAATCCAGTCCCGCAGGCACATCACCCAGCTTTGCCGTCGCATCGTCGATCGAACCGGGCAAGGCATCGGTATCGAAATCCGCGCCGATCAGCAGCCGCAACCGGTTGATGTCCTGCGCCAGCGCCGTGCGCTGTTGCGCAAGGTCGGCCCGCGCCTGTTCAGCGACCGTTTCGGCCTGACGCAGATCGGTGCGCGGCGCGACCCCGCCCTGCAGGCGCGCACGCGTCAGTTCGACGCTCTTCTGCGCGCTCTCCAGCGTATCCTGCGCGATGGCGAGCAGGCTTTTATCCGCACCATAGGTGACCCAGCCGGTCGCGATGTCGCCGACCAGCGCCAGACGCGTCGAACGGGCAGCCGCCTCGGTTGCGAAATACTGATTCAGCGCGGCGTCGCTCAACGAGCGCACGCGGCCGAACAGGTCGATTTCGAACGATGTCGTTCCGACATTGGCGGTGTAATAGGTTTGCGTGTCGTCACCGCCATTATCGGCCGTGACCGAGCCCGTTCCCGTACCGTTGCCGCTGGTTGCATAGCTGCTGGTAGAGCCGTTGGAGGTGGTCGATCCCGCCGAGGCGCTGATCGTGGGCAGCAGGTCGGCGCGCTGAATCCGATATTGCGCACGTGCCGAAGCGATGTTCGCCGCCGCTTCGCGAAGGTCGCGATTGTTGATCAGCGCCTGCCCGATCAGCGATTGCAGGCGCGGATCGGCGAACACCTGTTCGAAATCGACCGAGGCGAGGCCACGCTCCGACTGCTTCAGATAGGCGTCCCCTTGTGGCCAGGATGCGGGGATCGGCGCATCGGGGCGGACATAGCTCGGCTCCATCGAACAGCCGGCCAGCAGCGATCCGGCGGTCAGGAATGCGATTAGCCGTTTCATGTATTCGCCTCGCTGTCGGTACGATGACCGCCTTCACGCAGCGCCTTCAGTCCGTCGCGCACGCCGCGCCGGACCAGTACGAAGAAGAGCGGGATGTAGAAGATGGCGAGGATCGTTGCCGTGAGCATACCGCCGATCACCGCCGTACCGATTTCCACCCGGCTTTCGGCACCCGCGCCGGTGGAAATCGCCAGCGGCAGCACACCGAAGATAAAGGCGAAGCTGGTCATCAGGATAGGACGAAGCCGGATGCGCGCTGCTTCCAAAGCGGCGTCGATCACGCGCTTGCCCTGTTTTTCCGCCTGTTCGGCGAATTCGATCATCAAAATCGCGTTTTTGGCGGCAAGGCCCATCGTCGTCAGCAGGCCGATCTGCATATATACGTCATTCTCCAGCCCGCGCAGCGTTACCGCGAAGACCGCGCCCACCAGCCCGAGCGGGATGACGAGCAGCACCGCCACGGGAATCGACCAGCTTTCATACAGCGCGGCAAGGCACAGGAAAACGACGAGCAGTGACATGCCGTACAGCAGCGGGGCCTGACCGGAGGACAGGCGCTCCTGATAGCTGATGCCCGACCATGCGATCGAGGTTCCGGGTATCTTGGCCGCGAGCTTGGAAATCTCCGCCATCGCATCGCCCGAACTCACGCCCGGCGCTGCCGAACCCTGAATTTCGAACGAAGGCTGCCCCTCAAAGCGGGACAATGCGGTCGGCGCCTGATCCCACGAGGTCTTCGCGAAGGAAGAAAACGGCGCCATCTGTCCATCGGACGCGCGGGCATACCATTGGTACAGATCGCTTGGGTCATCGCGATACGGCGCATCGCCCTGAACATATACCCGCTTCACCCGGCCGCGATCGATGAAATCGTTGACATATGTGCCGCCCCAGGCGGTCGACAGCGTGGTATTCACGCTGGACTGGTCCAGGCCAAGCACGTTCAGCTTCTGCTGGTCCATATCGACATGCAGCGTGGGGACGTCGGGCAATTCGCTGGGGCGCACGCCGACGAGTTTCGGATCCTGATTCGCCGCGCCCAGCAATTTGTCGCGGGCCGCGTTGAATGCGTCGTGGCTCATCCCGCTGGTGTTCTGAAGCTCCATCGTGAAGCCGCTGCTGTCGCCAAGCCCACGGATCGCCGGCGGCACCAGTGCGAATACCTGCGCGTCGCGAATGCCGGCCAACGCCTTGCCGGCGCGACCGACAATAGCCGAAGCGCTGTTTTCGGAACCCTTGCGATCGGACCAGTCGGCAAGCGCCATATAGGCGATACCGATATTCTGGCCGCCCGACCCACCACCACCGCCGAAACCGGTCGCGGTGAAGAAGGTGTCGATATTATCGGCCTCCTCCTCCTGCATATATTTCTCTATCGCGCGGGCAACCTCGTCGCTGCGCGCGGCGGTGGCGCCCGGCGGCAGGCGATACTGGATGAACGCGCTGCCCTGATCCTCGGTCGGCAGAAAGCCGGTGGGAAGGCGCATGAACAGGATGACCAGCAGGCCAACGACCAGCGCGTAGATGACGAGGAAGATGAATTTGCGGTCGACCACGGTGCGGACCGAATTGCTGTACTTGTCGCTCAGCGTTTCGAACCCGTTGTTGAACCATGCATGAAAGGCATGCATTCGGCGGCTCACCGCCGGAACGTGGCGGTCCAGCCAGCTGCCGCGTTCGTCCTCGTCAGTCCTGCGCTTCAGCATCGTGGCGGTCAGCGCAGGCGTCAGGATCAGCGCGACCGCGACCGACAGCGCCATCGCCGAGACGATGGTCACCGAAAACTGGCGATAGATAACGCCCGTCGACCCGCCGAAAAACGCCATCGGCAGAAACACCGCCGACAATACCAGCGCGATTGCCACCAGCGCGACCTGTATCTCGCGCATCGATTCGATCGTCGCCTCACGCGGGGTAAGATCGGGATTTTCATCCATCAATCGTTCGACATTTTCGACCACGACGATTGCGTCGTCGACCAGAAGGCCGATCGCCAGCACCAGCCCGAACAATGTCATGGTGTTGATCGAAAATCCGAACCCGGCAAGGATCGCGAAGGTGCCGAGCAGCACCACCGGCACCGCGATCGACGGGATCAACGTCGCCCGCCAGTTCTGCAGGAAGACGAACATTACGATGATGACGAGGATGATCGCCTCGATCAGCGTTTTGACGACTTCTTCGATGGAAAGCTTGATAAAGGTCGTGCTGTCGCGCGGATATGCGACTTCCAGTCCCTGCGGGAACCCCTTGGCCAGTTCGGACACCTTATCCTTCACCGCTGCGGCGGTGCTCAGCGCATCCGCGCCGGGAGCAAGCGATATGGCAATGCCCGCGCCCGGGTGCCCGTTGACCCGGCTGGTAACACCATAGCTTTCCGAACCCAGTTCGACGCGGGCGACATCGCTCAGCTTCACCGTCGCGCCGGTCTGCTCGGTCTTTACGATGATGTTGGCGAACTGTTCCGGCGTCTGGAGGCGCGATTGCGCGGTCACCGTGGCGTTCAGCATCTGACTGTCGGGCATCGGCTGACCGCCGATCTCACCCGCCGCGACCTCGGCATTCTGCGCCTGAATCGCTGATATGACATCGCCCGGAACCAGGCTGTAGCTGTTCAGCTTGGCCGGATCGAGCCAGATGCGCATGGCATATTGCGAACCAAAAACCTGGGTTTCTCCCACACCGCTTACGCGGGCAAGCGGGTCCTGAAGATTCGAAACCAGATAATCCGAGACATCCTGATTGGTGCGCTGGTCGGTCTTGTCATACACCGCGATGATCAACAGGAAGTCGGGGTTCGATTTGGTAACCGTCAGCCCTTGTTGCTGAACCTGCTGCGGCAAGCGCGGCACCGCCTGCTGTACCTTGTTCTGCACCTGCACCTGCGCAATGTCGGGATCGGTACCCTTTTCGAACGTGGCCGTGATCGTCGCCTGTCCGCGCGAACTGGACGAGGAACTGAAATAGATCAGCCCGTCAATGCCGGTCAGTTGCTGTTCGATCACCTGGGTTACGCTGTTTTCGAGCGTTTCCGCCGAAGCGCCGGGATAGGTGGCGCGGATGTTCACCTGCGGCGGCGCAACATCCGGATATTGTGCGATCGGCAGCGTATAGATCGCACCCGCGCCAAGCAGCATGACGATGATGGCGACGACCCAGGCGAAAATCGGCCGTTCGATGAATACACGCGATAACATGGCGGCGTCAGCTCCCGGCCCCGGCGCTGGAATTGCCGCCGCCGCCCGCACCCTTTGTGCCAGTGGTCAGTTTTTGCGGCGTATCGGCAGGGACGGGCTTAACCGGCTGCCCCGGCCGCACCTTGGCAGTGCCCTGCACGATCACCTTGTCGCCGGGATTGAGACCGCTGGTCACCACCCAATAGGCACCTTGCGTGCGCGGCGCCTTCACGGAGCGCGAAACCACCTTGTTGCCATCGCCCACGACCAGCACCGTCGCGTTGCCCTTCGGATCGCGGGTCACGCCCTGTTGCGGGACAAGGATGGCATCGCGCTGGATCGCCTGTGCGATATGCGCGGTGACGTACATGCCCGGAAGCAACAGCCCTTCGGGATTGGGGAAGGTCGCGCGCAGCGTTACCGTGCCGGTGCTTTCATCGACAGTGGGTTCAGCGAAATCGACAGTGCCGACCCTGCCGTAATCCTCGCCATCTTCAAGCGTCAGGCGAACATTCGCTTTGGACGCCACGGTGTCGCCCTTCCCCAGCGCACGGCGCAGCGCCAATATGTCGCCGCTCGATTGCCGGATATCGACATAGATCGGATCGAGCCGCTGGATGGTCGTCAGCGCGTCTGACTGGTTCTCGGTCACCAACGCACCCACCGTTGCCACCGACCGGCCGATCCGTCCCGTTATCGGCGCGGGAACAGTGGTACGGTTGAGGTTGATTTTGGCGGTGCGCAACGCTGCCTTGGCCTGTGCGACGGAGGCTGCGGCTTCATTCGCCTGCGCCTGCGCATCGGTATAATCCTGCTGGCTGATCGCCTGCATCTTCGCGAGCGGTTCGTATCGGTCGGCCTTCACTTTCGCCGCTTTCAGCGTCGCCTGCGCGCTTTGCAGATTGGCCTGCGCCTGCTGCACATCAGCTTCGTAAGGCGCGGGATCAATCCGGTACAAGGTCTGCCCGGCGCGCACGATCGACCCTTGGGTAAACAACCGTTTGCGGATGACTCCCGACACCTGCGGCCGCACTTCGGAGCTTTCATACGCGCTGGTGCGCCCGGCAAGATCGGTGATCAGCGGAACATTGGCCTGTTTGACGGTCACGACGCCCACAGGAACCGGCGCTCCGCCTTGTCCCTGCCCTTGACCGGCTTGCCCCGCCTGATCGTCCGACGAACCGCAAGAAGCGAGCAGCGCGCAGGCAAGAACAGGGGCCGTCAGCCGGACCACGCGGCGAATCGGAAAATATCCGAGCGAGGAGCGATTGCGTTGCAAGGAAGAAAGTCCCTTTTCAGCGAAGCCGGCCACCAGCCGCGGCGTTGAACAAATATACGGGCCGCGCCGCCCAAGCCATCCGATATCCACGAACCAGGCCGATTTTGCGCCGCAGCATGGCCGCCCGATAATCCGAAACGCGCGCGTTCACAATAGAGAAATGGCTTATTTACCGCGAAAATCAGGCTTGCGCTTTTCGATGAAAGCCTGTGCACCCTCGGCCGAATCCGCGGTTCCGCGCGCGATGCCTTGGCTTTCCGCCTCATGCGCCATTGCCTCGGTCAGCGAATGGTCCATGGCGTAGCTGATATCACGCCGCATCAGGCCAAGCGCGACCGTCGGGCCGGCCGCCAGCCGCTGGGCAAAGGCAAGCGCTTCCTGTTCAAGGACATCGCTGGACACCATGCGATGGATCATTCCCCAATCAAGCGCCCGCTCCGCCGGTATGCGTTCCCCCAGCATCATCATCTCTATTGCGCGTGATCGCCCCACCAGCCGCGGCAGCATCCAGCTCGCCCCGCCATCGGGTACCAACCCGATATTCACGAATGCCTGCAGGAAATACGCCGAACTGGCGGCAATGCAGAAATCGCCTGCAAGCGCGAGGCTGCACCCGATACCCGCAGCCGCACCCTGCACCGCCGTCACCACCGGCACATCCAGATCGAAAATCGCCTGAATGGCCGGATTGTAATGATCGTTGAGCGCGTTGCGAACCGCAGCCTGCGGATCATCTGTGCCTGCGCTGCCGTCGCCGATATCGGCACCCGAGCAAAATGCGCGCCCCGATCCCTGAACAACCACGGCGCGCGCGCCATCGAGTTCGCCCAGCGCCTCACGCAGCCGGTCGAACATCGCGGGTGGCGCAGCATTCAGCCGATCCGGGCGGTTCAACGTCAACACCAGCACGTCTTCATGGTGTTCGCGCAGCAAAATCGGATCGTCATTCATTGGTTTGCCGTCCTCTCAGCGATCTGCGATACTTTGTCATCTATAAAATATCTATACGAATGGAGAGGATAATGGCGACCGCCGCTGTGCAAAAGACCGGCATGCACGAAGCCGAGTGGGAGGCGCGTCAGCAACTCGCCGCCTGCTATCGGGTATTCGACATGCTCGGCTGGTCCGAAATGATCTATAATCATATCACGCTGAAAGTGCCGGGTGAGGAAGGCGCGTTCCTGATCAACCCGTTCGGATTGCATTTCAGCGAAGTTTGCGCATCAAACCTCGTCAAGATCGACATCGACGGGAACAAGCTGGACGACAATCCCTACCCGGTCAATCTCGCCGGCTTCACCCAGCATTCGGTCTTTCACCGGCACTTGCCGGACGCCCATTGCATCGCGCACACCCACACCACCGCGGGCATGGCGGTAAGTTCGGTGGAAGGCGGACTGAAGCCGATCAATTTCTACGCCTGCAATTTCGCCGGTCAGATCGCCTATCACGATTTCGAAGGCGTGACGGTCCGCACCGAGGAAGGCCAGCGGCTGATCGCCAATCTGGGCGATCGCCGCATCATGCTTCTTCGCAACCATGGCATACTGGTGATGGGGCGCACCGTGCCGGAGGCGTTCATCAAGCATTGGGCGCTGCAACGCGCATGCGAAATTCAGCTTGCCACCGCCGCAATGGGCACCCCGCTTCAGGTTTCGGACGATGTTGTCGCGGTGCATCAGCGCGATCTGTTCAAGGCGCAAGTTCCCGGCGGGCCGGGTAAGGCCGATTTCGATGCAATGGTTCGCCTGGTCGACCGGACGGATACCGGCTGGCGCAATTGACGATATCGCATCCGCTTTGCCTTGCCGCCCGCTCGCGCTAAACGGGCGGGATGACGCGCTTTACGGTCAACAATCAGCCGGTTGCCTATGACATGGACCCGGAAACGCCACTCTTATGGGCGCTGCGCGACGCATCCAACCTTACCGGCACCAAATATGGCTGCGGCACGGGGGAATGCGGCGCGTGCACCGTCGATATCGACGGCAAGGCCGTCCGGTCCTGCCAGGTAACGATCGGCGCGATCGAGGGCACGTTCGTCACGACGATCGAAGGACTGTCGCGCGATCGCAGCCATCCGGTCCAGCAGGCGCTGATCGCTTCGAACGTTTCGCAATGCGGCTATTGCATCCCCGGTATCGTCATGGCGGCGTCAGCATTGCTGCGGGAAAAGCACGATCCGGGCGAAACGGAGATTGCCGAGGCCATTTCGAACCTTTGCCGCTGCGGCATCTATCCCCGGCTTACCGATGCGATCCGTCGGGCGGCACGGATCGCACGCGGCGACGAACGGGTCGAACCGCCGCCCCGGCCCGGAACCGACGAAAGCGGGGCGGCACGCAGCGTCCCCGCAATGCGTGCCGGACAGAGAGAAGACGTCGACAAAGCTGACTGACAGCTTTCAACGCAATTCAGCCACGGCTCAGCCCCGCAGGCGCATACCCGTCTTTACTTACACCGGCATGCGCCGGTCAGCGGAGAGCACGAAATGAAGAAGCATATTTTTGTGGCCCTGATCGCAGCCACGGCGCTGGCGCCGGTCGCCGTTTCCGCGCGGGAGCGATCCGATCGCGGTGCCCCTGCGCAAACCGCCCAGACTCGTGGCGACAGGGAACGCGGCGCCACCCATCGCGCCCCGCCCTCCGCCAACCGTCGTCCCAGCGCCGACCGGGTAGAGGTGCAGCGCGATCCGCGAGCGGCATACAGGCAAACCGACCGCGGCGCGCAGGACAACCGGTACACCCAGCGCCCCGACCGGCGCGATACGACGCCTGATACGCGCAGCCGCAGCGAGCGCGCGGACTATCGCGACCGTCGCGATGATCGGCGCGACAGCCAACGCGGATATCGCGATGACGACAACCGCAACATTCGTAACGACCGTCAGGGGCAGCGCTATGGCTGGAACGGCGACCGCCGCGGCGACCGATATGGATGGCAGGGCGATCGGGGCAATCGGGGCGATCGCGGCCGCTGGGACAATGGCTGGCGTCACGACAATCGCTATGACTGGCGCGATTACCGCGCGCGCAACCGCTATGCCTATCATCTGCCGCGTTATTATTCGCCGCGCGGATGGAATTACGGATATCGTCGCTTTTCAATCGGCGTGACGCTGGGTTCGGTATTGTTCGGACAGAATTACTGGATCGGCGATCCGGGTTATTATCGCCTGCCGCCCGCCTATGGCCCATATCGCTGGGTGCGCTATTATAACGATGCGCTACTGGTCGATATTCGCAGCGGCATCGTCGTCGACGTCGTGTACGATATCTTCTGGTAACCGTTCTTGCGCAACGCCCGGTGCCGTTTGCCGGTACCGGGCCTCTTGCAATTGTGCGCAGTCTTTGCAGATTGTTGCGCGTGAGTACGACAGCTTCCCCCCGCACGCGCCGCCACGGCACCCCCTCCCCGCTTCGCGCCCGTATCGGGCGTCAGGTCGCCGAACGGCTGGACAACAACCCCGCAGCCAAAAAGGCAAAGGTCAGCGGCGCACAGATTTATTACATCCCCGGCTATCTCAGCGATCGCGACTGCGACATGCTGATGACGAAGATGGATGAGGGAAGCCGCCGCTCGACGTTGCTTTCCGACAGTTCCGATCCCGATTTTCGCACCAGCGACAGTTGTGACCTCGACCGCTGGTCTCCCGACATTCATGCGATCGACGAACGCCTGTCGATGCTGCTCGGCATTCCGGCCGAAAATGGCGAGACGATCCAGGGGCAGCGCTATTCCCCCGGCCAGCAGTTCCGCGCCCATCACGATTTCTTCCACGAATCGCAAAGCTATTGGGAAGCGATGAAGGCGCAGGGCGGTCAGCGCACCTGGACCGCGATGATCTATCTCAACGATGTCGAAGAGGGCGGATCGACATGGTTCCCGCAGGCGGGCATCCGGGTGAAGCCGGAGCGCGGCCTGCTTCTCATCTGGAACAATATGGCGCTGGACGGCAGTCCCAACGAAAACACGCTTCACGAAGGCGTGTCGGTGACCAAGGGGACCAAATATATTGTCACCAAGTGGTTTCGCGAAGGTGCGTGGATTCGCTGACCCGATCAGGGGCAGGCAAATCGCTGGGTCTTTTCCTTGCTTTGTCCTAGGATAGCGCATGGACAGCGTTCTCAACATTTCGGCGTCGATTCTGGGGCAGCGCTGGGCGTGGCGCGGGCTGGCGGCTGATGCGCGTGATCCCGGTTTTGCGCCCGACGATCTGGTGACTCAGTTGCTTTTGTCGCGCGGCTGCCCGCGCGAAGAACTCGATGCGCATCGCATGCCCAGCATTCGCGGATTTATGCCGGACCCCTCGATCTTTCGCGATATGGACCGTGCGGCCGTGCGCATCGCCGACGCCATCGCCGCTTCCGAAACGATCACCGTTTTCGGAGATTATGACGTCGACGGGGCCACTTCAGCCGCGCTCATGATCCGCCTGTTGCGCGATCTGGGCGTGGAGGCGGGGTACTACATCCCCGATCGGCTGATGGAGGGCTATGGCCCATCGGGCGAGGCGCTGGTCCGCCTTAAAGAACAGGGATCGGACCTTGTTATCACCGTCGATTGCGGAGCGCAGGCGTTCGAAGCGCTTGATATGGCGCGCGATGCGGGGGTGGAAGTGATCGTCGTCGACCACCACAAATGCGCGACCGCGCTTCCCTATGCCCATGCCCTGGTCAACCCAAACCGGCTGGACGAAACCGATGGGCGTGCGCACGGGCATCTGGCCGCGGTCGGGGTCGCCTTCCTGCTGGGGGCAGCATTGCTGCGCGAGTTACGGGGACGCGGATTTTTTGCGGCCCACAAAGAGCCGCGCCTGCTCGATCTGCTCGATCTCGTCGCACTGGGGACAGTGGCCGATGTCGCTTCGCTCAAAGGCCTTAATCGCGCTTTTGTCGCGCAGGGGCTGAAGGTCATGGCGCAGCGACGCAATATCGGCATGAATGCGCTGATCGAAGCATCGCGCCTCACCCGCGCGCCAACCGCAACCGATCTGGGGTTCGCACTGGGACCGCGTATCAATGCGGGCGGCCGGGTGGGTAAATCGGACCTGGGCGTTCGGCTGCTCACCACCCGCGATCCCGAAGAAGCGCGTTCGATCGCCACCGAACTCGATCGGCTGAACGAAGAACGCCGCGCGATCGAGGCGATGGTTCAGGAAGGCGCAGAGGCCCTGTGCGTGGCGGCAGGCGAGCATGCGGTAGCCGTGGTCGCCGCCAAGGGGTGGCACGCCGGCGTTATCGGCATCGTCGCCGGCCGATTGAAAGAGAAGTTCGGTCGTCCTGCGATCGTCATCGCAATCGATGAAAACGGCATCGGCAAGGGATCGGGCCGCTCGATTCCCGGTGTCGATCTGGGCGCGGCAATCCTTGCGGCAAAGGATAGCGGCCTGCTTATCGCCGGCGGCGGCCATGCCATGGCGGCAGGCATTACCATCGCGGCAGACGCAATCGACGATTTTACGCGCTTCCTCAACGACTGGCTGGCCGATGCGGTTAAAGGCGCGATGCGTGACCGGGCGCTGCTGCTCGACGCCGTGCTTGCTCCCGGCGGGGTCAACCCCGCGCTGGTGGAGGCGATGGACTCCGGCGGTCCCTATGGCATGGGCTGGCCCTCCCCGCGCGTCGCCGCCGGGCCGGTACGCATCATAAAAGCCGATGTGGTCGGATCGGATCATGTCCGCGCGATCGTTTCGGGCGATGACGGGCGCAGCATCAAGGCAATGGCCTTTCGCCAGGCGGAAACGCCGCTTGGCCTCGCACTGCTGGGCGCGCCGAAACATCGCAAATTGTGGCTGGCCGGCCGCGCACGAATCGATGACTGGGGCCCCCGCCCCGCCGCGGAGTTGCACGTCGATGACGCGGCATGGGCCGATTGAAATTTTTCTTCGCCGGGTGGTTGACCGAACCGCTCCATTTATCTAGTTCGCCGCTTCCACGCTTCGGCATGGCCCCTTCGTCTAGCGGTCTAGGACGCGGCCCTTTCACGGCTGAAACACGGGTTCGATTCCCGTAGGGGTCACCATCGTCAAGCGGAAAATGGCGGAACTATGCCCTTTTGGGCAATTTGGCGAAACCCGTGCCCACTTTTCGTCCCACACATTTTCGTGGCTCTAGTGGCATCGCGTGGCATCCCATCGGACAGATTTCGCATTCCCTTGCAGGAACAAGCCTCCGATTCGAGGGCCTTCCGACGCCCGTGAGCCGTTAGCGAACTCGCAGTAGCCAAAAACAAGAATGGCGATAGCTGCCGCCCGTCGGCAATGCTCCAGCATTGGCAGCTCCGAACCATTCCAGCAGTTGCCGTTTGAGCAGCAGATTGGCGATCACGTGCGCCCCTTTGCCACAGCTCTCCCAGCCGTCCGACCGCGGCACATCCACCACATCTTCCGGCTCGGCTCCGCGCCCAAGTCGCCACCTTTTCAATCGTTATTGTCGCCTCCGCGTGCCGTCACGGTCCGCATCGCACCTAGGTAGCCGTATTTTCGCGCTCCTTGTTCCGCGCGCCGACCACATCCGCCATGCCCGAGCCGTGATAGAAGGCTAGCGCGCGCTGGTTGAGTTCATACAGTTTCTGGGCCTCAGCTACCAGTTCGGCTTCGATCCAATCGCGATCCTCCGTGTCGCCGATCATCACCGGCTTGCCAGAGCGAATATGGACACCCACGGGCCGGATGGAGTCGGGTCTCGTCCCGGCCTCCCAACGCCTATGTGCGATGGCGTTGCGCAGGCCAGCAAACGCCCCCCAATTCCCCACAATCTGGATGATCTCTTCCTGTTCGCCCTTCGAGAGCCGCGAGAGTTTCGTCGCGCTCTTCACGACGTTCTT
Source organism: Stakelama flava (assembly GCF_019351405.1). Lineage (GTDB taxonomy): Bacteria > Pseudomonadota > Alphaproteobacteria > Sphingomonadales > Sphingomonadaceae > Sphingomonas > Sphingomonas flava_A. Next base: position 3,834 of record NZ_JAHWZX010000011.1, on the reverse strand, counting down.
CAGCGTCGACGCCGAATATGGGTCACTTGCAACCAACGCCTCGACCAGCGGAATTTCCAATATGCCGGCGAGCACGCATCGAACGCCCCATTCGATCTCCGCATAGAGGTGGACGATCTTCCCAAAAGCCAGCAGGTTTGCGTCGTTCACGGCGGGCACATTGCCCTCCTTTCGATAGCGCGCCGCTCCGGCACCAAGTTGAGATGTTCGGTGGCGACGCGTCTGTTGCCGCTCCGGGCCCTAGTCCGGTCGCATATCTTCTTCCAATGCCTTCGCTTTTCGCGCCTTTGCGAGGTCAGGTCCGGATTCCCGCGGCAAGATGCCGGCGATACGCTCGATCTCGCGCAGAGCCGGCTGGACCTTATCGATGGCGCTGATCGCCGGGCCCAAGACCCATTCCACGCCGTAATTGATCGTCCGCTCCTTGTCCTCGAGAATGGGGGAAATGACCAACGGTCTCGCCGTAATAACCGTAGAATCGAGTGACTAGCAGTAAAACGTCAGGCGACAACATTCCGGTTTTCGGAGCAAGCGCTTTGAACAAGGTCGGCTCGGGAAATACAAAACTGTCGGAGAAGTGTGCCGGGACATTATCGCCCGATGGGCCAAACCGAAGATACCAACCGCCAACTGCATTGGCGAGCCTCGCCAGTTCGTTAATAATCAAGCCGATCTCGCTGTATAGAGCCAGCGCAACGGCGAGAGCCTCCCTCTCCCGTATGGCGTCATCCCGCTTCCGCCCGAGTCGATAGTTATAGAGGGCACCCCATGTAAGGGCGCCAAAACCGAGCACGGTTCCAATGAGAGGTTGCCAGCCCTTCAATTCTTGAAGGAAATCAATGAAGGTCACGCCACCTCCTGCCGATGCCAATATCACATCGCGTGAATAAGCGCGCATTGGCCCTCACCTACCAGTGAAAATCGTGACTGCGGATTCGCAACAGTCGGAAGGCGATGCCAGGCCCGGCTGTGTCAGAGCCAAGAGTCTGCCCTCTGGAGGCGGAACAGCTGTAAGTCCTGAATGTCGGCCGTTCGCGTTGGCCGCCACTGGCAAATGAACGAAAGGCAACTTCCAGGACGGTCCGCGTAGCCGCCGAACGACCGATATTGGGGCGCATTGTCGACCGGCCAGTAGCGGACTGAACCGCGCCGGGTTTGCCGGAGGCCATTGGATGTGAGTCACGCTGCCATATCGATGTTGTCCGCGGCAGCATAATATTGTTCTTCGGCTTCGGCGGGCGGGATGTTGCCGATGGGCTCGAGCAAGCGGCGATGGTTGAACCAATCGACCCACTCGAGCGTCGCGTATTCGACGGCTTCGAAGCTGCGCCACGGGCCACGCCGGTGGATCACCTCAGCCTTGTAGAGTCCGTTGATCGTCTCGGCCAAAGCATTGTCATAGCTGTCGCCGACACTGCCGACCGACGGCTCGATCCCGGCTTCGGCAAGCCGTTCACTGTATTTAATCGAGACGTATTGGCTACCGCGATCGGAGTGATGGATGAGACCGCCGCTACGCGCCGGTCGGCGATCGTAAAGTGCCTGCTCGAGGGCGTCGAGAACGAAGCCAACATGGGCGGTTCGGCTCGCTCGCCATCCGACGATCCGCCTGGCGAACGTATCGATGACGAAGGCGACGTAGACGAACCCGGCCCAGGTCGCGACATAGGTGAAGTCCGAGACCCAGAGCATGTTCGGCGCCGGCGCGCGGAACTGCCGGTTGACGCGGTCGAGCGGACAAGGTGCTGATCGATCGCCGACCGTGGTGCGCATCGGCTTGCCGCGGATCACGCCCGCCAGTCCCATCGTACGCATCAGCCGCGCGACCGTGCAGCGGGCGACATCGAACCCCTCGCGCTGCAACTGCCGCCAGACCTTGCGGACACCATAGACCCGGAAGTTGGCCTCGAACACGCGCCGCACCTCGATCCTGAGCGCAGCATCGCGACGCGCCCGCGCCGACAGGCGCAGTGGATCCCGTCGCTGCGCGACATGGGCGTGGTAGGTTGATGGGGCGATCGGCAGCACCTTACAGATCGGCTCGACCCCATGAACAGCACGCTGATCGTCGATGAACGCGATCATCGCTTGAACGGGCGCCAATGGTCTCTGGCTCGCTCCGCCTGAGCAAAATATGCCGACGCCTTGCGCAGAATCTCGTTCGCCTGGCGCAACTCGCGGTTCTCGCGTTCCAGGGCCTTCAACTGCGCCGCGACATCGCTCGGCACGCCGGCGCGGGCGCCACTATCGACCTCCGCCTTCTTCACCCACTCGTGCAGCGCAGACGCTGCACAGCCGATCTTCGCTGCGATCGACACTAACGCTGCCCAGCGCGACGGGTGGTCCTTCTCGTGCTCCAGCACCATCCGCACCGCCCGGGCGCGGACCTCAGGTGAAAACTTGTTCGTCGTCTTGCTTGTCATAGCCCCTTACTCTCAGGAGTTCAGGCCTCCGACAAACCCGGCGCGGTTCACCCATCGCGCTCGATCGTAGCCTGGTCGCATTTTCCCTGGCGCACCAGCGCCTTGCAGGCGCCAGCGGCTGAGACGGCGATGGAGGATAGGCCGAAGACCCCCAGAGGCGGGTTTTGGGCGCGAGGTCGCGTTCGCCATGATGCGGCGCGGCTCGATCGCAAGGGCGTGCCCGGTGGTCATAGGCGCAAGGGGTAGCGCGCGGGCGCGTGGAGCGCCAGCAGACGATGCCCTATCTTGATTATCATAGCACCCAGTGCTATATTTTGGTATGTCCGATCCGGTTCACCCTCGTGCCTTCAAGTCTGCCTGGTTCGCCAAGGCCGCGAGGAAGGCCAAGATCACCGATGCCGCGCTGTGGCAAGGCGATCGAGCAGGTGATGAAGGGTCAGGCCGACGATCTGGGTGGCGGCGTCTACAAGAAGCGGCTGTCGAACAACCAGTATCGTTCGATCGTGCTGGCGCGCGGTGGCACCTGGTGGGTCTATGCGTTCCTTTTCGCCAAGCAGGACCGCGATAACATCGAGGACGACGAGCTGAAGGCCTTCCGCAAGCTGGCCAAGAGCTATGCCGACCTCACCGACGAACAGGTCGCGGCGCTGGTCGAGGGCAAGGACTGGATTGAGATATGCAAGGACAAGGTTTTCACGCGAGCGGAGACGGCACGATGAGCAAGCAGGTCTACAAGAGCGACGCCTTCGAGGCGATCCACGGTTCGGCAGCTGCGCTGCACCGCGTCGGGGCCATCGGCAAGGCGACCATGCGCGAGTTCGATGAGGCTTGCCTCGCTCCCGTTCACGCCTTCGCGCCGCGCGATATTCAGCGGCTGAGAGAGGCGAACAAGGTCAGCCAACCCGTATTCGCGCGCTATCTCAACACCAGCGAGTCCACGGTCGAGAAGTGGGAGACCGGTGCCAAGCGACCCAGCGGCATGGCGTTAAAGCTGCTGTCTGTCGTTGAGAAGCATGGCCTGAAGGTGCTGGCCTAACCTTCTTCCTCAGCCGCCTCTTCATTGAGCCTGGCGAGCAGCGCGGCGCGTTCATCGCCGGCATCGTCCGCTCCGCCATCATGCCGGCGCTTGCCGATCGGTCACCCCGGATGGGTGGCTGTGTGGATATCCTTCAGCATCCGGATGCTGATCTATCATTACAGTTGCATATTGATTGGAACTCTGAATCAATAGGTTTCCATGGTGAGGGGGCCGTGGATGACGGGCGCATCAATCGAGACGACACTGGAGCTATGGGCAACGTCTTTGCGCGATGTGAAGGCGCGGATGGGCAGCCTGTTCACACAGGCTCGGGTAGCGGCATCGGCCAATCTGTTCCTTGATGGCCTGTTGGGTGATGAGCGGCGCAAGACG
>NZ_JAHWZX010000010.1 GCF_019351405.1 Stakelama flava | reverse complement strand
CAGCTTCCTGCTCCTTCAAAACAGCAATGATCTGCTCCTCGCTGAACCTGCTCCGCTTCATCTCGTCCGTACTCCTTCTCGAGGGCCGGACTCTACCTATCAATGGAGGAAATCTAGGGGCTCAGACCAATCTTTATGCGTGCTGCCGGAATGGACCAGATTTTAGCCTTGAGGTCGAACTTCGGCCAAACCGCGAAACGCGTCTCGCCAGACCGGACAGCGTTGAAGAGCGTGAACAGGAGCGCATCACGGCCCGCTGTCTCGGGAAGGCCATCGAGACAGCGCACCAGCGCTGGGACTTCCGTGTAGGGCATGGCTGCAAAATGCCCTTCGTCCTTCGGCTGACGGGGAAGGCCCTTGGTTACCGACCTGAGTGCGGCTTCGTGCGGGCACCAACCTTCGATATGCGAATAGTCGAGTACCGTGCCGATACGTTGAAGGATTCTGCGCGCGGTTTCCGGGATAAATAGCCAGATAGGAGCCAGCGCGTCGCGCACCATCACGCTGGTGACTTTATCGACGGGTGTTTCCCAAAGGCAGGGAAGATGTGGTTCTCGAGCGACGACAGCCAAGAATCGCTATGACGCTTGTTCGCCAACCACCCTTGATTGCTTCATGGCAGTCTCGAGCAGCTCGCTCAAATGTCGGAATGGATGCGCTGCCGGGTTCCTCTTTAGCTCTCACATTTTCGCCTGCCTTGACCTTGTTCCGTAGCTCGGATGCTTTCGTCCGGGCTTGAGCCAACGACAGCTGAGCGACCGGCCCGATTCCGAGGTCCTGCCACTTGCCATCGACCTGAATGCGAAGGACCCAGGATCGTGAGCCGCTCGGGCGTACAAGCAGATACAGGCCGTGCCCGTCGGCATGACGGCCTGGTTTGGCGTTTTTCACTTCGAGCGCAGTCAGTCCGGACATTGCGTTTCCGTCCCTCATTTGGTCCCTCACTTCGTATTGGAAGTGGTGAGACAGGGTAGGGCATTCAGAAACGCATCTTATACAGAAAGGTTTTCAGCTCAAAGAGTTAAGGACGCCCTGATCTGCCCTGGAATTTCAATGATACAGACCTCGGCTCCACCAAATCCTCACCGGATTTGCCGCCACCGATTTTCCATCGTTTTTCAAATCACTTCGTTGCGACGTGAATTAGCGTCGAGCGCTTTCCGGTCTGGATGAACTGCGCCCGACGCTGATGGTTTCTAATCGACGGGCATCGGGCCGTTGGCGACCGGCTGCCCAAAAACCGGCATGCCGTCGGCATCATACTGGATGATCTGCACGCGCGCGTGGCGATTGGGATCGAACAGCGGATCGCCCTCGATCTTTTTGTAATCGCGGCCGTGGTAAACCAGCAGGTCGCGGCCCTTTTCATCGACGACGAAGCTGTTGTGGCCGGGGCCGTAGACATGGTTCGCCTCTGATGTGCCGAACACCGGTTCGGGCGATTTCACCCACATTCCTGCATCCATCGGATCGGCATCGTCGGGCGCGCTCAACATACCGATGCGATAGCGGTCGTCGGTCGCGCTTGCCGAATAGGTGATGAACATCCTGCCGTTGCGGGCAAGGAAATAGGGGCCTTCATTGACCTTGAACCCGCGCCGTTCCCAAGGGAGGTTTGGCATCGACAGCCGGGCAGGCTTCGCCGCCAGCGTCGTCGGCGTGGCGAGCGGGGCGAGATACAGGTTGCTGTTGGTGTCGATGCCCGGTTCGGCCTGCGCCCAGCAGACATAGCGGGTGCCCTTGTGTTCGAAGCTGGTGCAATCGAGCGTGAACGTGTCCCACGGCGTTTCGAGCTGTCCAAGCAGCGACCATTCGGCGTGCATCGGATCGGGGCCATCCGCCTGAAGCACATAGGTGCGGATATGGAACGGCTCATCGCCATCTCCCGCAGCGAAATAAATGTGCCAGCGTCCATCGAAATAATGGATTTCGGGCGCCCAGATATAGCCCGCCATCCGCTCGCTTTTCGGCCGCCGCCACAGCACGGTTTCTTTCGCTTGCGACAGTCCTGCGACCGTCTTTGCGCTGCGCAGCACGATGCGGTCATATTCGGGCACCGACCCGGTGAAATAAAAAGTGTTGTCGTGACGGTAGATTTGCGGGTCGGCGCGTTGGCGGATGATCGGATTGACGATGTCGGGATCGGTCGCCCGCGCCGTGGCGACGCCCGGCAATGTCGCCGCGATCGGCAGCGCCGCACCGGCCGTAAGGATGGTCCGGCGGCTGAGGGGGTGGTTGCTCATGAGTGCGCTCTCCCGTTGGTCGGGGGCTGTTGCCCGTCTATATTGTCTGAGAAATGCACTGGTTGCCAATGTCAGGCAAGTATTTCCATCCGGCGCGCCAAGGGTGCTGCGCGTCGCTGCGATATCGGAACGCCGCAAACACCGTCAGCCGTGGTGAGAGTCCGCGATCATAGCGATCGGCACCTGATGCGTCGCAAGCGCCAGGGGTGCTCGGCGATGCGATACTAGGATCAGGCCGGTGCCGGTTGAATCGAGCCAACCGCCGAGGCGCGAAACGAGCAGCGCCTCCGTGGCAGCGTCCAGCCCCTCGGTCGGTTCGTCGAGCACCAGCCATGGCCTCCCGGCGAGCAGCGCGCGGGCAAGCGAAAGCCGTTTGCGTTCGCCACCCGACAGCGTGCCGCCGCCTTCGCCGATCACCATATCCAAACCGTCGGGCATCGTCGCGATCCGTTCGTCGAGGCAGGCGACATGCAGCGCTTCGGCCATGTGCGAATCATCCAGTCCGGGACGGGCGAGGCGCAGATTGTCGGCGATGGTCCCGGCGAGCAGCGTCGGCTCTTGCGGAGCCAGCGCAAACTGCCCGGTCAGCATCGATTGCGAGCAGTCCGCAACGGGCATATCCGCAACGGCGAGCGGGTGTACCGGCGCGCGCAGCCCGGCCAGTGCTTCGATCAGCTGCGTCTTGCCGCTGCCCGATGCGCCGACAATCGCGATGCGTTCGCCCGGCGCGATTACGGCTTTGCCCAGCGTGACCGTCAGCGCGTCGTCGCGAACCGCCTGTGCCTTGACCGGTTCGCCCTTCAGCGTCGCGAGCAGCGACAGCCGATCGAGTCCCTGCTCGACGCTTGCCTGACGAACCGCCGTGCGGGCAAAGGCGGCCATTGCCTCAACCGACGCGGTCGCCGCGAGCAGGCCCAGCGCCATCAGCGCGGCCGGGCTGCTCGCCAGCACCAGCACCGCTGCCGCCGCGATCGTGCCATAGCCGACGAGTAACCCGGCGACATGACCTTCGCCGCGGAACAACGCCGCATTGGCGCGATCGACTCGCGCGGCTGCCAGCGCCAGTTCATCGGTCACCCGGTCGGCGATGCCATAGCTGATGATTTCGGGCCGCGCGGCCGCGGCTTCGACAAAGGCGGCGCGCAGATCACCCAGCGCCGCGGCTGCTTCGGCAGCGGGTTCGCGGGTCCAGCGTGTGGCGGCATGTTTGAGGATGAAGGGCAGCAGGGCAAGCAGCACCGCCAGCGCGAGCGCCGCCTGCCACCCGGCGAGAAAGGTCAGCGCGACCGCGAACGCCGCGCTCGCTAGGCTCGCCGGGCGCGTGGGGCGGCGCACAACCAGATCCTCCAACGCCTCGATATCGCCGATCAGCCGCGCGCTGGCATCGCCCCCGGACAGGTCGGGGGCGATGCGCGTATCCTGTGCGGCGAGCTTACCGAACAATCGCCCGCGCCAGTCGGCCATCGCGGTCAGTGCGGCACGGTGCGAGAGCAGCCGCTCGCCATAGCGCGATCCGGTGCGGATGATCGCAAGCGCGCGGATCGCGGCGCTGGGGATCAGATAGTTGAACGCGGCGGCGACGGCCGCGCCGCCTGCTCCGGCAATCGCAGCAGCGGTGAGGAACCATCCCGACAGTGCAAGCAGCAGCACCGAGGATAGCCCGGCAAACAGCGCGCAGATAAAGGCGTAGCGGATCAGTGAGCCGGTGCGCCCGCGGATCGCGGTTTCGATCAGGTCGCGGTTCATAGCGCCACCGCCTGCTGCGCGGTTTCGATCACCAGCGGATCGTGGGTCGCCACCACCAGCGCGCGTTCGTGCGACAGCAGGAGGAGCAGCATGGCAATGTCCCGCGCGCTTTCGGCATCGAGGTCGGCGGTAGGTTCGTCGGCAAGCAAAAGCGGCCGCCGCGCAAGGATCGCGCGGGCAAGGCCGAGCCGCCGCCGCTCCCCGCCCGACAGGCCGGACCCGCGATGATCGAGCATCAGGTCAAGCCCTTCCCCGCGCGCTGCGATCAACGGACCCAGCCCCACGCGTTCGGCGGCGTCCACGATTTCCGCATCGTCGGCGTTGTCCCGGCCGAGCGTTAGATTGTCGCGAAGCGATCCGGGCAGGATCAACGGCCGCTGCGCCGCCCAGGCGATGTCGTGCGAGGGAATCGGTGTGATCGCGCCATCGGTCAGCGCGACCTGGCCGGCGATTCCGGCAAGCAGGCTGGTCTTGCCGCTACCCGTGGGGCCGGTCAGCGCGACCAGCCCGTTCATCCCGAGCGTAAAGGAAACCGGGCCGATCGATCGGCCGGGCCATTCGATCCGCGCCGCGCGCGCGGTCAGCCCGGCATAGGCGCATGCATTTTCGGGGGCGGGAAGCGGGGCGGGAAGCGCGTCAAGCGCCGCTTCGGCCGCTTCACCGAGCTGTTTTTCGTGATAGGCAGCGGCAAGCCGGCGCATCGGCAGATAGAATTCGGGCGCCATGGCGAGCGCGAAAAACGCTTCGCGCAGGGTCAGCGTTTCGGGGTCGGGAAAGGGTAGCATGCCAAGCAGGCTGAACCCGCAATAGACCGCGACCAGCGCAACCGCGAGCGCGGAGAAGAATTCGAGCACCGCGCTCGACAGAAACGCGACTCGAAGCACGCTGACGGTTCGCTCGGCAAGATCCGACGCAGCGCCGCGCACCTGCCGCGTGATCCGTTCCTCGGCGTGAAAATGGCGGATGATCGAAAGCGCGCGTACCCGGTCGACGAACAGGCCCGACAATTGCCCCATCGCGTTAAGCTGTTGTTCGGATGCGCGCCGCGCGGCGGTGCCGGCAAAGATCATGCCGATGATGAAGGGAATGAAGGTGGCGAACAGAATGCCCGCTGCGACCAGGCTGGCGAATGCGACGAGCGCGATGACCAGCAGCGGCGCTGCCGATGCCGCGAACCGGCTGGGCATGAAACGCGCCTGATATTGTTCGATCGCCAGCGGATGATCGATCGCGAAGACCGCCGACTGGCCAAGCGAAGGCGGCTGGGTGAGCGGTTCGCCGATCAGCCGGCGAATGACGGGCAGGCGGCGCGCTGCCGCGATCCGCTGCGCGCCCGCGATGGCAAGCCGGTGGACCAGTCCGACCGCGATCGCGCGGATCAGCCCGCCCGTCAGGATCAGCGCGATCGTTTCGGCTTCGATCAGCCCGCCCTGCGCGGCGCCGGTAACCGCCATCGCGATGCCCAGCGCGAACAAAGCCGCCCCGCCAAGGTCGAGCAGCCATGCAAACCCGGCCGTGTTTTTCCTGTTCATCGCATCGGCATCGTGGGCGCGAACGCTCCTTACTACGGAATATCCCCAATATCGGCGTCGCCCCCGCAGCGCCTAACCGGCACGCGTCAAAAGGCGGCTTTGCCGCGAAATGGGGACCCGTTACCATGGATATGGCTGTTGTCGAACTGTCGAGGCTGCAATTTGCCCTGACAGCCTTGTATCACTTCCTGTTCGTACCGCTCACGCTCGGTCTCTCCTTCATCCTTGTGATCATGGAGAGCATCTATGTGATGACCGACCGGCCGATCTGGCGCGACATCACCCGCTTCTGGGCGAAGCTGTTCGGTATCAACTTCGTACTGGGCGTCGGGACCGGCCTCACCATGGAATTCGAATTCGGGACCAACTGGTCCTATTATTCGCATTATGTCGGCGATATTTTTGGCGCGCCGCTCGCCATCGAAGGGCTGATGGCCTTTTTCCTGGAAGCGACGTTCGTCGGGCTGATGTTCTTCGGCTGGGACCGCCTGTCGAAGCGCGGCCATCTTGCAACCACCTTCATGGTGGCGCTGGGTTCCAACCTTTCGGCATTGTGGATCCTGATCGCCAATGGCTGGATGCAGCACCCTGCGGGTGCGGCGTTCAATCCCGACACGATGCGCATGGAAATCACCAATTTCTACGAAGTGATCTTCAACCCCGTCGCGCAGGCCAAGTTCGTTCACACCGTCAGCGCCGGATATGTGACGGCCAGCGTGTTCGTGCTGGGCGTTTCGGCTTTCTATCTGCTCAGGGGGCGGCATCTGGAGCTGGCCAAGCGCAGCTTCGCGGTCGCCGCCGCATTCGGCCTTGCCGCATCGCTGTCCGCCGTCGTGCTGGGCGATGAAAGCGGCTATGCGCTGACCGACAACCAGAAGATGAAGCTCGCCGCGATCGAGGGCGCATGGGATACCGATGCGGCGCCCGCCGGCATCGCGATTTTCGGCCTGCCGTCCAATACGGGGCATGAAACCGGCTATGAGATCAAGGTGCCTTACGTCCTTGGCCTGATCGCCACGCGCAGCCTGACGGGTGAGGTTTCGGGCATCAAGCCGCTGGTTCGCCAGGCCGAAGCGCGGATCGTCAACGGGCTGACCGCCTATGACGCGGTCGAGAAGCTGAAGGTGAACCGCAACGATCTTGCCGCGCGCGAAGCCTATGAACGGTCCAAGGCTGATCTTGGCTATGCAATGCTGCTCAAACGCTATGTCGCCGATCCGCGTCAGGCGGATGCCGCCACCATTCAGAAGGCGGCGTGGTCGACCGTACCCAATGTGCCGCTATTGTTCTGGCTGTTCCGCGGAATGGCGCTGATCGGGTTCGTGCTGATCGCGTTCTTCGCGACCGCGCTCTACTTCGCCAACAGCCGCAAGTTCGACCGCAAATGGTTCCTTCGCCTTGCGCTGTGGGTCATGCCGCTTCCCTGGCTTGCGGTGGAGTTCGGCTGGATCGTGGCGGAGGTCGGGCGTCAGCCCTGGGCGGTGGACGGCGTGCTGCCCACCTTCCTGGGCGCTTCCAGCCTGACGGTGCCGCAAATCTGGACGACGATCGCCGGTTTCACCCTGTTGTACGGCGTATTGGCGGTGATCGAGGTGCGACTGATGCTCGCCGCAATCAAAAAGGGCCCGGAAACTTACATTCCGTGGCGCACCGATCCCGGCCGCGCGCCGTCCGCGCCGACCACCGGCGCCTATCAGACCGTCCCGGCGGAATGAGCCGACAAGACGATACGGAGACAAGAAATGGGTATTCCGCTCGATTATGAAACGCTTCGCGTCATCTGGTGGCTGCTGCTGGGTGTGCTGCTGATCGGCTTTGCGCTGACCGACGGGTTCGATCTGGGCACCGCGGCGCTGCTTCCCTTTATCGGCAAGACCGATGAGGAACGTCGGATGGTCATCAACACCATCGGCGCCACCTGGGAAGGGAACCAGGTCTGGTTCATCCTGGGCGGCGGCGCGATCTTCGCTGCATGGCCATTCGTCTATGCGGTCAGCTTTTCGGGGTTCTACCTCGCCATGTTCCTGGTGCTTTCGGCGCTGATCCTGCGTCCGGTGGGGTTCAAATACCGGTCGAAAAGGGCCGATCCGGCATGGCGCAATCGCTGGGACTGGGCGCTGTTCGTCGGGGGATTCGTTCCCGCACTGGTCTTCGGCGTCGCGGTCGGCAACGTGCTGGCGGGCGTGCCCTTCCGGCTCGACGGCGACCTGCGCCCCTTTTACGAAGGAACGCTGCTCGGCCTGTTCACGCCGTTCACGCTGCTGACCGGTCTGCTGTCGGTCGCGATGCTGGTGCTGCACGGCGCTGGCTGGCTCAGCCTGAAAGCCGAAGGCGTGGTGCGCGAACGCGCCCGCAGCTGGGGTCAGATCGCCGCCATTCTTGCCATCGCTCTGTTTGCGCTGGGCGGCGTGTTCGTGGCGATGGGGTCGATGGGCTATCAGGTCAGCGGCGCGGTCGATCCCAACGGGCCGTCCAACCCGCATCTTGCCGGGGCGGTCGCCGCGGCGGGCGCGTGGATGGACAATTATTCTGCGCATCCCTGGATGCTGATCGCGCCGATGCTGGGCTTTTTGGGGCCGGTCATCGCCTTTTTCGGCATTCGCGGGCGCGGCGACACCATGGTCTTCACCGGATCGAGCATCGCCACGGTAGGCATCATCGCGACGGTCGGCCTGTCGATGTTTCCCTTTATCCTGCCCAGCTCGATCGATCCGGCGTCCAGCCTGACCGTCTGGACCGCCTCTTCCAGCCATATGACGCTGTTCATCATGCTGCTGGCGACGGTGCTGCTGCTGCCTATCGTGCTTGCCTATACGGCCTGGGCCTATCGCGTGATGTTCGGACGGGTGAGCGAGGAAGAAGTTCGCCTGAACCCCGATTATTATTAAGGAGATTTGGCAATGTGGTATTTCGCATGGATCCTGGGTCTCGGCCTGGCAGTCGGTGTCGCGGTGATGAACGGCATCTGGCTTGAATTCCATACCGACCCCGCGACTGATCTGACGGTCGAGGACTGATTTCATCGCTTCCGGCGCGGCGAACCGAAGCAAAGGTTGGCCGCGCCGCTCCGTTCCGGCATCTTGAAGGGGCGCCGCCCATGCACCGTTATATCCCCGCCCTCGCGAACCGCGCCGCGCCGCGCTACACCAGCTATCCCACCGCGGCCGAATTTGACGGATCGGTCGGCGCGGGGCAGCATGCCGCGGCGCTTGGCAGCGCGGCAAAGGACGGGCCGGCGTCGCTGTATATCCACATCCCCTATTGTCATTCGGTCTGCTGGTATTGCGGTTGCAACACCGGGGCACTCAATCGCGAGGATCGGCTCGAGGCATATCTGGAGGCGCTTTTCGCCGAAATCGCTCAGATCGGCGCGGCGTTTGGCGGAACGATCGGACAGGTGCATTTCGGCGGCGGCACCCCCAATGTCCTGTCGCCGGCACAGTTTTCGCGGCTCGCCGAACATCTGCGCCAGAATTTCGCGATTCCACTGGACGCCGAATGGGCGGTGGAGATCGACCCGCGTTCGTTCACCCGCGATCATGCGATCGCGTTCGCCGCCGCCGGGGTAGGCCGCATTAGTATTGGGGCGCAGACATTTTCGCCGCATATTCAGGCCGCGATCGGCCGTATCCAGCCGCTGGCCGAAGTCAGCCGGGTGATGGCCGACGCGCGCGAAGCGGGAATCGCACGGATCAACCTCGACCTGATGTACGGCCTGCCCGGACAAAGGCTGGACGATATCGCGGCGACATTGTCCGCCACGCAGACGCTTGCGCCCGACCGCGTGGCGATGTTCGGCTATGCGCATATGCCGCGCCTGTTGCCGCGCCAGCGAATGATCGACGAAAGCCGCCTGCCCGATGGCGAGGCGCGTTTCTGGCAGCGTGCGCTGGCCCATGACATGCTGGTCGAACAGGGGATGGAGGCGATCGGATTCGATCATTTCGCCCGACCGTGGGACAACCTGACGCTGGCCGCCCGCGAAGGTGCGCTGCATCGCAATTTTCAGGGGTTCACTGACGACTGCGCAACGACGCTGATCGGGCTGGGCGCATCGGCGATCAGCCAGTTTCCCGGGCTGATCGTGCAAAATGAAAAGCATGTCGGGCGCTATCGCATGCTGGCCGGCAACCGGCAGGGGTGCGCGGTGCGTGGACTGGTGCGCTCGCGCGAGGACCGGTTGCGCGGCGCGGTGATCGAGCGGTTGCTGTGCGATGGCGTCGTCGATGCACAGGCGATCGCGCGTGCCCACGGCCTGCCCGCCAGCGCGGCCGTCGCCGATGAAGCGCTGCTCTACGAATTGGAGGGGCACGGCGTCGTTCGGCGCGATGGCGCGCGTCTGGCCATTACGCGCGATGGCCTTCCCTATGCGCGCCTCGCCGCCGCTGTGTTCGACACCTATCGCAATCCGGGCGCGCGCCGCTTCAGCCGAGCGGTCTGAACTGCCTTTATTGCGTAACTCTACCGATAGCCCGTCGATCGTCCGGGTGTTTAGCCTGCCAGTGAATTTCTGAAATCGGGAGGCGATGATGAAGAATATATTGCTGCTGGTGCACGACGATTCAGGGCAGGAGGCCCGGTTTCAGGCGGCGCTGGATGTTACCCGCGCGATGGACGGACATTTGAGCTGCGTCGACATCGCGCTCGCGCCTGCAATGAACGAGGATTATTTCTCACCCGGCCTCGGCCCCATCCTGATGTCGGAGGAAATCGAGCAGGAACAGGCCAATCGCGGACGGCTGGAACAGCGGCTGGCGAGCGAGGACGTGGCATGGACCAGTATCGAGGCGAGCGGCGATCCGGGTGAGGCGATGCGGCGTGCGGCGCGGCTTTGCGACCTGATCGTGGTCAACAGCGACCTTCAGAAATTTCCCCATCCCCGGCTGTCGGAAATCGCCGGGGAACTGATTGTGTCATCGGGCAAGCCGGTGCTGGCTGTGCCTGCCGATATGCGCAAGCTCAACCCGTTCGGCGGTGCGCTGGTCGCCTGGGATGGTTCGCGTGAGGCGGAAACGGCGCTGCGAGCGGCGGTGCCGCTGCTTGCCCATGCGAGCGGCGTAACGCTGTTCGAGGTAGAGGACGGATCAGTTAAACTGCACGCCGAAGCGGCGGCCGAATATCTCTCCCGGCACGGCATCCACGCCGCCATCCACCGGGTAACGGGGGTGGGAACGCATCCGGGTGATGCGATCCTGAAGGCGATCGGCGACATGAAGCCCGATTATGTCGTGATGGGTGGTTTCAGTCGCCCGCGCCTGATCGAATCGATGTTCGGCGGGGTCACCCGGCAATTGTTCGATCACAGCCCGGTGCCGCTCTTTCTGGCGCATTGACGCCAAACCTGCGTTCGGCGAGGCTCCTCGTCGAACATTCCGGCAAGGGCTGTGCGGCGTCGCGATCGCGAACGTCAATATCGATGCCCCCTGATATGAATCGCGGGCACGAAAAAGGGGGCGGTCGCCGCGACCGCCCCCTTCCCCCTTGCCAGCCATGGTGTCGTCAGAAGCGGGTTCCGATGCCCAGCCCCACGACGAATGGATCGATATGAATGTCGGCCTGATTGATCGCGCCGCCGGTATTCAGCGTGGCGGTAGTATCCATGTCGATATATTTCAGGTCGAAATTGACGAACACCCGATCGGTCAGATCCATGTCGACACCGGCCTGCAGCGCATAGCCGAAGCTGTCGTCCATCTTTATCTTCGTGTCGCCGATCGCGGCTTCCAGCGCGTCGCTGGCATCTTCGGAATAAAAGATGGTGTAGTTGACCCCGGCGCCCAGATAGGGGCGCACTGTCCCGTGCGGGTTGAAATGATATTGCAGCGTCAGCGTCGGCGGCAGGACCCATGTGCTGGCCAGCTTGTCGATTCCGCCCAGCGTCCCGCGCCCCTGCGCCGCATGCTTGGTCGTGCCCAGAATCAGCTCCGCGCCGATATTGTCGGTCGCCATATAGGTGAAGTCGACTTCGGGCATCACGCTGTAGCCCACACCCACATCACTGCCCGGAAATGCGGGTTCGACGGCGCTGGAGCTTTCGTTCGGGGAAACCAGGATGGCGCGGGCGCGGACGAGCACGTCGCCCGCCTGGATGCCGGTGGCGGGGGCCGCGTCCTGGGCCAGGGCCGCGCCGGGGGCGAGAAGCGCCGCAGCGGCGGCGGCGGTGATAGCAAAGGATGGCACGCGCATGATCAAATCTCCTGCATTGGTTGCAGGCGCGATACTGCTGCGCGCGGCTGCGCACTTTGATCGTTCGCAATATAGCGATTAGGTAGATTTCCGGAAGGAAGCGTCCTTTTGAACGGTGGCGTCGGGCAGGGCGCGAGCCATCGCGCGCACGCAGGAACAGGCATGACCAAGGCATCGATACCCGATCTGGATTTCGCAAATGTCATCGCGGGCGAAAGCGAATGCGCGATGCTGCTGGCCGATGCGCACGGGGTCATCCTGTCATGGAACGCGGGCGCCGAGCGGCTGACCGGATGGAGCGCGCAGGCAGCGATCGGCCAGCCGCTGGGCATGCTGTATCAGGAGGGGCAGGCGGGTGCGAAAGAGGCGGCGACCGATCTGGCCGCGGCACGCGACCATGGCCGTCATCGGCGCGAAAGCTGGCGCGTCAGGCGGGATGGATCCGAATTCCTTGCCGACGCCACCACGCTTGCCGTGCGCGGGACGGACGGGGCCACGGCCGCCTTTTGCCAGATCACCCGCGACATCACGCGTGAGAAAGCCGACCAGTCGGCGCTCGCCCGCAACGAACAGCATCTTCGCTCGATCCTCGCCACCGTGCCCGAAGCGATGATCGTCATCGACGAACGTGGAATCATCCTGTCGTTCAGCACCGCCGCCGAAACGCTGTTCGGCTATAGCGAGGAGGAGGTGCGCGGGCGCAATGTCGGCATGCTCATGCCGCAGCCCGATCGCGGACGGCACGACCAGTATCTGAAACATTACGAGGAAACCGGCGAAAAGCGCATTATCGGCATCGGCCGGGTGGTGCGCGGCATGCGCCGCAGCGGCGAAACCTTCCCGATGGAATTGGCGGTGGGGGAGGCGGTTAGCGAGAGTTTCCGAATCTTCACCGGTTTCATCCGCGACCTTACCCACGAACAGGAAGCCGAATTGCGGATGGAGGAACTGCGCAGCGAACTAATCCACGTATCGCGGCTGAGCGCGATGGGGACCATGGCCTCCACGCTCGCGCATGAACTCAATCAGCCGCTGACCGCGATCGCCAATTATCTGGAGGCGGTGCGCGACCTGATCGACGAAGGGACGATCGAACCCGACATGCTGCATGAAGCAGTGTCCGAATCGGCGAGCGAAGCGCTGCGCGCCGGGAATATCGTTCGCCGCCTGCGCGAATTCGTCGCGCGGGGCGAGATCGAAAAGCGGGTCGAGGATCTGGATGAACTGATTGGCGGCGCGGGACGGCTGGGCTTTGCCGGAGCGACCGAAAGGAGCATCCGCGCCTTTTTCGACCTTTCGCCCGACATGCCGCCGGTGCTGGTCGATCGCGTTCAAATTCAACAGGTATTGGTGAACCTGATCCGTAACGCGATCGACGCGGTGAGCGAAAGCGATGTGCGCGATATCCGGGTCGGCACGCGCCGCGCCGCGCTGGCAATGGTGGAAGTGTCGGTGGCCGATACCGGCCCTGGGGTGGACCCGTCGATCATGCCGCGATTGTTCGAAGCCTTTACGAGCACGAAACAGAGCGGCATGGGACTGGGCCTATCGATATGCCGCACCATCGTGGAGGCGCATGGCGGGCGCATCCGCGCCGAGCCGAACGATGGCGGCGGCAGTATCTTTGCGTTCACGATTCCCAGTGCGGAGACCAGCGAATGAGCGACAGGCGTGTCATCCACCTCGTCGATGACGAGGAAGCGATCCGGCGATCCGCCGGGTTCATGCTGCGCACCAGCGGTTTCACGGTCGAAACCTATGAATCGGGGGACGAGTTTCTGAAGGTCGTGAAAACCGCCGAACCCGGTTGCGTGCTGCTCGACATCCGCATGCCGGGCATGGACGGGCTGGAAGTGCAGCAGGCGCTGGCCGACCATGGCGTAACGATGCCGGTGGTCGTGCTGACCGGCCATGGCGATGTCGGTACGGCCGTGCGCGCGATGAAGCAGGGCGCGGTCGATTTTCTGGAAAAGCCCTTTGAGAAAAAGGCGGTGCTCGCCGCGATCGAATCGGCATTCGCGCGTTTCGATCGGACCTCACACGACGATGTCGCCGAACATGAGGCGAAAGTGCTGGTGGCGCGGCTGACCCGGCGCGAAACCGACGTGCTTGCCGGGCTGGTGCGTGGCCATCCGAACAAGACGATCGCCTATGACCTTGGCATTTCACCGCGCACGGTCGAGGTGCACCGCGCCAATTTGATGACCAAGCTGGAGGTGCGCAATTTGTCCGAAGCGCTGCGCATCGCCTTTGCCGCTGGAATCGAGGGAGAAATCTAAGGAGATTCCCGTATCGCGCGGGGAGGATGCGCGCGGCATCGTGGGGTTATGACCGACTCCCGTTCCCAGGCCGAATCGCGGCAGTTGCTGCTGATCGAGGATGACGCGAAGGTTCGCCGCTCGCTTCATCTGTTGCTGCAATCGGAAGGATATGAGGTGCGATCCTTTCCTGGGATCGGCGCGCTGCTGGCTGAAAGTCTCGCCAGAACCGCGCCCTATCTGGTCACCGATTATCGGCTGAGCGATGGCGACGGGATCGGCGTATTGCGCGCGCTGCGCGGCGTCGGGTGGCAGGGGCGTGCGGTGCTGATCACCGGATTCGCCACCGAAATGCTGCGCGAGGCGGCGATGGCGTGCGGTTTCCATCATATCGTCGAAAAACCGCTGCGCCGCCACGATCTGCTTCGCGCGCTCAGCGCCTGACCGCTCCGGCGCGCGCTCGACGCTTGCGGCGGCGCGCGATGCTTGCCACGGATAGCGCGGATAACAAGCATGGGAGTGTGGCTGGATGGCGGGATTGTGGTTCGAGGAACTGAAGGTCGGGCAGATTTTCGACCATGCGATCCGGCGCACCGTTACCGAAACCGACAATCTGATGTTTTCCACCCTGACGCATAATCCGGCGCAGCTTCACTTGGACGCCGAATATATGAAGGGAACCGATTACGGCCGGATTCTGGTCAACTCCACCTTTACGCTGGGGCTGATGGTGGGGGTGTCGGTGGGCGATACGACGCTGGGCACCGCGATCGCCAATCTGGGCTGGGACGAGGTTCGCTTTCCAGCGCCCGTCTTCATCGGCGATACGCTGTCGATCCAGACCGAGGTGGCGGAACTGCGCGAATCGAAATCGCGGCCCAATGCCGGAATCGTCACTTTCATCCACCGCGCCTATAATCAGGACGGCGTGCTGGTGGGATCTTGCCGCCGCAGCGGATTGCAGCGCAAGCGCCCCGAAAGCGTGTGATGCGTGGGGCGGGGCGCCATGCCTTGCCCTGGGCACGGTGTTGCTTAAATCGATGGCGATGACAGATGCCGCGCCCTCGCCGATCCCCGCCGCCACGCTGGTCGTGATGCGTCAGGGCGAAGACGGCGCCGCGCCCGACCTGTTGTTCGTCGAACGCTCTCGCGACCTGCGCTTTGCAGGTGGGGCGGTGGTGTTTCCCGGCGGGCGGATCGATCCGGGCGACCATGCGCTTGCCGAACGAATCGCGCCCGGTCTTTCCGATGCCGCCGCACGGATCGCGGCGATTCGTGAAACGCTGGAGGAAACTGGGTTGGCGGTCGGTTTCGCGACGTCGCCCCCGCCGGAAGCCGCGGCGCGGATGCGGCGCGGCCTGAATGACGGGCGGGCGATGGGAGAAGTGATCGAAGGCGCGCTCGATCTTGATGCGCTGGTGCCGTTCGCGCGCTGGCGTCCCGATCTGCCGCATGCGCGCGTGTTCGACACGCTGTTCTATCTGGCACGCTGTCCGGCCTGCATGGGGGAGGTCAGCGTCGATGGAACCGAGAATAGCCGGCTGTTCTGGGCCAGGGCACAGCGCGTGCTCGACGACGCGGCTCGCGGCGATGTGCACATTATCTATCCGACAAGGCGCAATCTGGAACGGCTGGCGGCGCGTGCCGATTTCGATGCCGCGATCGCCCATGCCCGTGATTTTCCCGTACGGCTGATTACCCCCTGGGTGGAGATGCGCGACGGTGCGCGCCACCTGTGCATCCCGGACGATCTTGGCTATCCGGTTACGTCCGAGCCGCTGGCTGATGTGAAACGCGGGTGAGGGCGCTTCGCGGGATCATCCGGGCGGGAATCGTTCTTGCGCTGCTGTTCGTGGCGGGGGTGGTCGGCTGGGGCTATTTTCGCCACCATCCGCAGGACGTGCCCTGGGGGCAGTTGGACCTTGCCGAAAAGCCGGGACTGTTCAGCGGGCGACGGCTTGCCGCGCTGACCGGTGATTTCGACCAGTGCCGCGCGCTGCTGACCCGTGCGGGCGTCGATTACGCGGTGATGCCTGCGCGCAAGGGCGAACATTGCGGCTATTCAGACCGGGTGCGCATACGCCCCGGCGGTGCCAGCCCGATACGTTTTCGCCCGGCGGGGCTGGGTACGAGCTGCCCGGTGGCGGCGGCGCTGGTGATGTGGGAATGGAACGGGCTGCAACCGGCCGCGCAGCGCTATTTCGGGACGAAGGTCGTCGCCATCCGCCATCTCGGCAGCTATTCGTGCCGCCGCATGTACGGGCGCGGATCGGGGGCGTGGAGCGAACATGCAACCGCCGATGCCGTCGACGTTGCGGGCTTTGTGCTGGCCGACGGGCGCGAGGTCAGCGTGCTGCGCGACTGGAAAGGGGACGGGGAAAATGCGGCGTTCCTGCACGCCGTGCGCGACGATGCCTGCGACCTGTTCGCCACCGTGCTCTCGCCCGACTATAATAATGCGCATCGCGACCATTTCCACCTCGATCAGGCGGAGCGAGGCGCGCTGGGCGGACGCGCCTGCCGGTGACCGGCAAGCGCGTGTCCGGCAAGCAGATCAGCTTGGAAGCGCCGTCCCGTCGACCTTTTCCACCCAGGCGGGAAAGAAGCTCGGCTGACGCACCGACCAGCCCGAAGCGGTCGCCGCGGCTTCGCTGATCGACTGAAGCAGCTTGCGGCGCAGATCGGGATGAAGCTGCGGCATGGCGGCGGCGGCGCAAAAGGCGGCGGGCAGCCATGGCCGCACCTCTGCCCCGATCAGCCGTTCGTACAGGAAGCGATAGGCGGCGAAGGCGGGCAGCCGCCCCTGACCCAGATCGAATGCCGAAACGCTGATCAGCGGCGCAAGAAACGGTTCGACCGCATCGATGGCGCTGTCATCGGGGACCATGGCGCGAATATCGGGAAGCCGGTCGTACAGCCGCGCCTGCGCGCGAATGCTCGCCGCTTCGACCACGTCGCGCGACCAGCGGGCGAGCGCATCCTCGCGATCCAGCCCGATGTCGAGCGAGCGGCGGATATAACGCTGCGTCGCCGCGCTGAACCCAGCGAACTCTTTCATTTCCGATAGCGTCATCGCGCCGTCGGCCGGTTTCATACGTGAACTCATAATCAACTCCACCCCCAGCATCGCGACGGGGAGCATAGCCGATCGTGGTTAACCTAACATTGAACGGCCTGCGAACCCGACACGGACCATCGGACCATAAAGACTGTTGCGTTGCAACAAACCATGCGACGAACCGAGTGCGGCAATCAATTGGATCGCCGCTATTCCATTATAGGAAATAAAGCTGCGCCCCGGTCAATCGGCGGTCAGGCGGACCAGCGCATTGGCGATCCAGCCGGACGGGCAGGGGCCGGTATAGGCCTGTGGCCGTTCGACCCGCTGGTTTACACCGCAATCGGCGGATGCGGACGTGCCGTCGCGCGTTTGCGGGACCACGACGCCCAGCCAGCGCTGGTCGATCGAGCGGGTGCAGATAAACATGCGCTGCCCCGCCTTCAGCGCGGTAACCTGATCGGCCTCGTCGAACGGTGCGGCGCGAAGCGGGACATTCTTGTCTTCTCCGATGGTGACGATGCCGCGCGCCCCGCAGGCGGCGAAATTGGCGCCGTTTTCGCCGATCCGCACCGGCCGCGCGCCGGGCGAAAGCGGCTGATCGACCGCCGCGTCGCTGGTCTGGCTGTCATTTTCCGGGGTGATCGGCGTTCCCGACTGGCAGGCGGAGAGCATGAGCGCCAGGGTCGCAAGCGGCAGGATAAATCGCATACGAAGCACCTTAGCGGGCGGTGCGCGCGATTTCGAGCGGCTTTGCACACTGCGCGTCTGGCCGCCGTTGCCGTTTGCGGAGGGAGGCCTTAGGCGGCGTGGACAAATTCCACATCGCCACGGTTGCCCTGTAAAAGGCCCCGGCAAGGCGTGAGGACGATGGAATAGTGCTCCTATTTCAAGGACGAGCAACGCGGCTGGGGCCTTTTACAGGGCAACCCCGCAGGGGCTGGACCAAAAACCGTCACTTCCGCGTCGGCTCGGCTGGAAATATGGACATATTCCTGCACCTCGCCTCCTCGAACTGACGGTTTTTGCCTCCAGCCGTGGCGTTGCGGAATTTGTCCACGCCGCCTAGCGTCCACCCCTTGTTCATTTATTTTGTGCGAGGGCCGCTTTTGATGAAACTACAGATGCTTACCGCCTCCGCGCTCGCGATCGCGCTGACCGCCTGTTCGGGCGCGGCGGGCAATTCCGCCGCCGTTTCGCAAAATGACGCGCCACCCGCCGTGGCGCCGGTGCTGGACACGCCGGAGGCGAAGGACGTGCACAGCTATGCCGATCCGCAGGAAGCACGGGTGACGCATGTCTCGCTGGACCTTGCCGCGGATTTCGACGCACATGTGCTTCGCGGGACGGCGACGCTTGATTTGAAGACGGCGAAGGATGCGGACAAGGTCATCCTCGATACGCGCGACCTCACCATCGCGTCGGTCACCGATGCGAAGGGCAAGCCGCTTCCCTATCAGGTCGGCGCGGCCGATCCCGATCATGGCGCGCCGCTGACAATCGCGCTCGACGGCGCGAAACAGGTGAAGATCACCTATCAGACCTCCCCCGATGCGCCGTCGCTGCAATGGCTCAGCCCCGAACAGACGGCGGGCAGGAAATATCCCTATCTGTTCAGCCAGGGCGAGGCGATCCTCAACCGCAGCTGGATTCCGACGCAGGACAGTCCGGGCATTCGCCAGACCTGGGACGCGTCGATTACCGTGCCCAAACCGCTGACCGCGCTGATGAGCGCGGAAATGCTGACCCCGGATGGCGTGGACACGTCGGGCGATCGCCACACCTTCCGCTTTCGCATGGACAAGCCGGTCGCGCCCTATCTGATCGCGCTTGCCGTCGGAAATCTTCAGTTCAAGGCGACGGGTCCGCGCACCGGCATCTGGACCGAACCCGAAATGCTCGACAAGGCGGCGTATGAATTCGCCGACCTGCCCAAATTCGTCGATGCGGCGGAGGATCTGTACGGCCCGTATCGCTGGGGCCGGTACGATGTGCTCGTCCTGCCGCCCAGTTTCCCGTTCGGCGGCATGGAAAATCCGCGCCTGACCTTTGCCACGCCGACCGTGATCGCGGGCGACCGGTCGCTGGTTAGCCTGGTCGCGCACGAACTGGCGCATAGCTGGTCGGGCAATCTGGTGACCAACGCGACGTGGAATGATTTCTGGCTGAACGAAGGCTTCACCGTCTATTTCGAAAACCGCATCATGGAAAAGCTGTACGGCAAGCGGCGCGCGGCGATGGAGGCCGATCTCGGCTGGACGGGAATGATGGACGCGGTGAAGGCGGCGGGCGGGCCGACTTCGCCGGATACGCAGCTCCACCTTAATCTGGGCAAGGACCGCGATCCCGATGACGGGATGACCGACATCGCCTATGAAAAGGGCGCGGCGTTTCTGCGCACCATCGAAAAGACGGTGGGGCGCGACCGGTTCGACAAATATCTGCGCGGCTATTTCGACCGCCATGCTTTCCAGCCGCAGACCACGGCGGGTTTCCTCGCCGACATCAAAAAGAACCTGCTCAGCGATGCGGAGGCAAAGCGGATCGGGCTGCACCAATGGGCCTATGAACCGGGCATTCCCGACAATGCGGTTCATGTGAAATCCGAAGCCTTCCCGGCGATGGACATGGCGGCGAAGGAATATGCCGAGGGCGGGCTGGTCGCATCGGTGCCCGGCGACGACATCACCACGCAGGAACGCGTGCGTTTCCTGAACCAGCTTCCCCGCGACCTAAGCCATGATCGCTTAAAGGCGCTCGATGACCGGTTCGATTTCAGCCATGCGGGCAATAGCGAGATACGCTTTGCCTGGCTGATGCTGGCGCTTGATGCGCGCTATCAGCCGGCGGTCGCGTCGGCACAGGCGTTCCTCACCAGCCAGGGACGGCGTAAATTCGTCGCGCCGCTGTTTTCGACGCTGATGAACGAAGACAACTGGGGAAAGCCGATCGCGCGGCGAATCTATGCCATGGCGCGCCCCGGCTATCATTCGGTCACCACCGGCACGGTGGACCGGATCGTCGGCTGGACGCCCGATCAGGGCTGAGCGTTCCGTTCATTCGGGCCAGTCATCGCCCCCGCAACACGTTTCGTCGGAATTGGTTCCGTTGAACCGTGGGCGGGGGTTTTTTTTGTCCTAAGGGTCTGCTTAGCAGACATCACCTGATCATTGCCGTGGGGGGCAAAACACATGAATTTAGGACGCTTTGCGGCGCGTTTCGCGCTGACGGGATTGCTTTGCCTGGCGACGGTGGCACCGGCCCAGGCCAGATTCTGGCAATGCGTGCCCTTTGCCCGCGAAATGTCGGGCATCAACATTCATGGCGATGCGCTCACCTGGTGGAAACAGGCCGCCGGCGTGTACGAGCGCGGCAACACCCCGCATGTCGGCGCGGTCATGTCTTTCGCCCCGGTCGGCAAGATGCATCTCGGTCATGTCGCCATGGTGTCGCAGGTGGTGAACAGCCGCGAAGTGCTGCTCACCCACGCCAACTGGTCGAAACCGGGCGGTGTCGAGCATGATGTAAAGGCCATCGACGTTTCGCCCGACAATGACTGGAGCGAGGTGAAGGTATGGTATGCGCCGATCGATGATCTGGGCGCGACGACCTATCCGGTGAACGGCTTCATCTATCCCGTATCGGTTCCCGACGCGACCGACGCGGAAAAGGCGCTCCCCTATGCCGCGCTGCCGCGTCAGCCGGTAGATCACACCGCCGAGCATCTGGTCGCGCTCACCAACTGATTGCGGCCAAAGCGGGCCGAATCCCCGCCGCCGGCGTGAAGCATACGGGCTATGCGGCCCGGAACTTCATCGCCGCACCGTTCATGCAATAACGTTTTCCCGTGGGCTTCGGCCCGTCGTTGAAGACATGGCCAAGATGCCCGCCGCAGCGGCTGCACAACACTTCGGTGCGCGCCATGCCCAGCGACCGATCGGTGCGGGTGACCACCGCGCCTTTCAGCGGCGCGTAGAAACTGGGCCAGCCGGTGCCGCTCTCAAACTTGGTTTTCGAGGAATAGAGCGGCTGGTCGCACCCGGCGCAGATAAAGGTTCCGCTGCGATGTTCATCGTTGAGCGGACTGGAAAAGGGGCGTTCGGTTCCTGCTTCCCGAAGGATGCGGAACTGGGTCGGCGTCAGGCGCTTCTTCCACTGTTCGCGCGAAAGGTTGAGCGGGAACGTCTCGGCTGCGCGGCTCTCTCCGGCGGAACATCCCGTCGTCAGCGCGGCAAGGCCGATTCCGGTAAAGCCCAGAAACTGTCGGCGATCGGGGGTCATGCGTCATCCTTCCTGCAAGAGCATGGTTGCCCCGATACGCTTCGGACGGGGCAATGGATGCACGCCCGGCCGCGGCGAGGGGCGAACCGTTTCGTCGTGCGATACCCTATCGCGCCTGAACCGGGCCTGATCTGGCAAATTCAGCCTGCCCGCCGCCGGTATCACACGCTCGTCTCGGCGATCTCCGCGTCGCGCTTACGCCGCCAGCGTGGTTTCGCCCCGGCCGATTTCAGCACGCCGATGCGAAAGAAGCGCGCGCCCAGCGCGATCGACAGCGCCACCCACAGCAATTGCCAGCCAAGCGCCAGCACATGCGGCCAGATCGCCGCCTCCCGCGCGGCATAGCCAAGCATTGCGAAGGGCGAACTGAACGGGAAAACCCGCGCGATCAGCGATACCGTCTGATCGGGCAGCGCGACAGAGGCGGAGGCGAGGCCGAGCATCGCCATCTGGAAAATGGTGATGGGCAGCGAAAGCATCTGGATTTCGCGCGGGGTCGATGCCTGCGCTCCTACGCCCAGAAACACCGCGCCCAGCAGCAGATAGGCCATGGTGAAATAGACGAGGAACAGGATCGCGAAGGGGATGATGCCGATTACGGGCCGCATCTCGTCCGCCTTCGCAAAGGCCTCACCCGGCAGGAATGCGGTCATCAGTCCGGCCAGCCCGCCCCAAAAGGCGATAAAGACCATCGCCACGCCGAACATGCCGATCAGCTTGCCCAGAAACACGCTTTCCAGGCGAACCGAGGCGGCGAGTATCTCGATTACCTTGTTCGACCGCTCCTCCGCCATGGTGCCCACCGTCTGGCCCGACAGCATCAGCGTGAGAACGAACAGGATGGTGACCGCGAAGACGCCGGTGGCCGATGTGCCGCCGATCGAACTCCCCTCGCGCGCTATTCGCACGAAATCGGGATGGGTGAGCGGCCGGTCGAACCCGCCCGCCCTTGCGCGTGCCGTCTGTTCGGCCACTTCGGCGAGATAGCTTGCGCTCGACGATTCGGCGTTGCGCTTCAGGATGGTGGGATGTTCCAGCGGGCCGTACAGCACCGCCGGGACGTCATGATCCTCCTGATCGAGGAGCGTGCGCGCCTGCTTCGCGGGATCGGCTTCGGGCGCGAGCGTGATTAGTTCGGGGGGCGTCGATTTTTCCCCGAACAGGTCGCGCAACCGGATGTCGGTCGCGGTGAAGTCGCGCGCTTCATCGCTGCCCAGCACGGCATAGATCCGCTGTTTGGCATCGGCGTTCTTGCCGACCATCGCGCCGCCCATGCCGCCGATCGCTCCGAAACCGAACATCAGGACCGGGGCAAAGAGGAACAGCAGGAACGTCGGTGTCGCGACGATTGCGGTGAAGTCGCGCCGCGCGATGGTCAGGGTGTCGCGGATCATCCGCCAGGTCGATTTCATGCCATTTCCTCCGCCGCCTTGCGTCCGACGATCTGAACAAAGGCGTCATGCAGGCCGGGTCGTTCGATCGACAGCCCTGATATGCCGTGCCCCGCCTCGATCAGGCGGACCAGCAACTGTTCGATCCCCTCTTCGGGCAGGGTGAAGCGCCAGCCATCGGCTTCGCGCACGGCATCGCCGGGCAGGGTCGCCGCGATATCGGCACCTTCATGGTGCGGTTCATAGAATACTTTCATCGGCAGCAGCGCGCGCGCATCGGCGACCGTGCCTTCGAACCGGCGCTGGCCGTCGGCGATCACGCAGAGCCGGTCGCACAGCCGTTCGGCATGCGCCATGATGTGCGTGGAAAACAGAATCGTCGCGCCGCGATCGCGTTCGCCCAGGATAAGCGCTTCGAGCCGTTCCTGATTGACCGGATCGAGGCCGGAAAACGGTTCGTCGAGCACGATGAAGCGCGGCCGGTGGACGACCGATCCCAGCAACTGGACAAGCTGCGCCATGCCCTTCGACAATTTGCGGATTTTCATGTCGGGCGCGTGGCCCAGCCCCGCCGCCGTCATCAACTCCACCGCCCGCGCGCGTCCGGTTTTCCAGTCGAGCCCGCGCAGCGCACCCATGAACGCGATCGCATCCTTGCACTTCATGCCCGGATACAGGCCGCGCTCTTCGGGAAGATACCCCACCTCGTCGCTGATCTCGCGCGGCGAATCATTGCCCAGCAGTGTGCGGTGCCCTTCATCGGGTTCGATAATGCCCAGCAGCATGCGAAGCGTCGTCGTCTTGCCCGCGCCATTGGGGCCTAGAACGCCGTAGATCGCGCCCTTCGGCACGGCGAGATCGATTCCCTGAACGACGCGCTTTCCGCCGAATTTCTTGACCAGCCCGTGCGCTTCGAGCGCGAGTTCCTGAACCATTTCCGGCTGCCGCCCCCTGTCACCGCTTGCCATCGCTTCGCCGCGCGTGGCAACGCTTCGTCGCAAAGATACATTTGCCCCGCCACCCGTGGTAGCGGGGCAGCGTGAGCGAAGACAAGGTGCTGGAAGACCGCATAAAAGAAAAGGCGCGCGAGCTTGGTTTCGTCGCGTGCGGCTTCGCGCGTGCCGATACTACGCCCAAAACGGCCGAGCGGCTTCGCCAATGGTTGGAGGCGGGGCGGCATGGCGACATGATCTGGATGGAAAGCCGCGCGCATCACCGCGAAAATCCCGTCGGGCTGTGGCCCGATGTCCGTTCGGTCATCGCGCTGGGGATGAGCTATGCCCCGGGCATCGATCCTTTTGCGCTGGAAACGGTGCCTGAGCGCGGACGGATTTCGGTCTATGCGCAGGGTCGCGATTATCATGATGTGGTGAAAAAGGCGCTTAAGGCGCTCGGCCGCTGGCTGGTCGCCGAAGCGGGCGGCGAATTGAAGGTGTTCGTCGACACCGCACCGGTGATGGAAAAGCCGCTGTCCGAAGCGGCAGGGCTGGGCTGGCAGGGTAAGCACACCAATCTGGTCAGCCGCGACCATGGCAGCTGGCTGTTCCTCGGCGCGATCTACACCACGCTCGACCTTGCGCCTGAAAAGCCGGGCCGCGATTCGTGCGGATCTTGCCGGGCGTGTCAGGATGCCTGTCCCACCGACGCTTTTCCCGCGCCCTATCAACTCGATGCGCGCCGTTGCATCTCGTACCTCACCATCGAGCATAAGGGGCCGATCCCGCACGAATTTCGCGAAGCGATCGGCAATCGTATCTATGGCTGTGACGATTGCCTGGCGGTGTGTCCGTGGAACAAGTTCGCCCGCGCTGCGGCGCGAAACCGCGCCTTCCTGCCGCGTGGCGAGCTGACCGCGCCGTCGCTCGCCGCGCTGCTTGCGCTTGACGATGCGGGTTTTCGGGAAGTGTTTTCAGGCTCGCCGATCAAGCGGATCGGGCGCGACCGGATGGTGCGCAATTGCCTGATCGCGGCGGGGAACAGCGGCGACCCGGCACTTGGCCCACCGGTCCGCGCGCTGCTGGACGATCCCGATCCGGTGGTCGGCGAAGCGGCGCACTGGGCACTGGAACGGCTCGGCGGATGAGCGAGCATTTCGATGCGATCGTCCTGGGAGCGGGCGGGGCGGGGCTGATGTGCGCCGCCACCGCCGGGCAGCGCGGGCGCCGCGTGCTCGTCATCGACCATGCCGACGCGCCGGGGAAGAAAATCCTGATTTCCGGCGGCGGACGATGCAATTTCACCAATCTGGGCGTCGCGCCCGACCGCTATCTTTCCCGAAACCCGCATTTCATGAAATCGGCGCTCGGCCGATACACGGCAAAGGACTTTCTGGCGCTGGTTGATCGTTACGCTATCGCGTGGCACGAAAAGACGCTGGGCCAGCTTTTTTGCGACGGGTCGGCTCGGCAGATCGTCGCCATGCTGCTCGACCAGTGTGACGCGGGCGCGGTGACGCTGCGCGTGTCCGCGCCGATTACCGATGTC
Source organism: Stakelama flava (assembly GCF_019351405.1). GTDB lineage: Bacteria > Pseudomonadota > Alphaproteobacteria > Sphingomonadales > Sphingomonadaceae > Sphingomonas > Sphingomonas flava_A. Next base: position 120,771 of record NZ_JAHWZX010000010.1, on the reverse strand, counting down.
GTGCACAGCGATGGCCGATACCGGGTGACGCATGGCGGACGCGTGGCCGAAGCGCCCGCGCTGGTGATCGCCACCGGCGGGCCGTCGATCCCCAAAATGGGTGCGAGCGGCTTTGCCTATGATCTTGCCCGCCGATTCGGGCTGAAGGTGGTCGAACCGCGCCCCGCGCTGGTCCCGCTGACCCTACCGGGGGAGGAGGCGCTGTTTCGCGACCTGTCGGGGGTTTCCGCGCCCGTCATCGCGCGCTGCGGCAAGGCGGCGTTTGCCGAAGCCGCGCTGTTCACCCATCGCGGGCTTTCCGGCCCGGCGATCCTGCAAATCTCGTCCTATTGGTATCCGGGCCAGCCGATCGGTATCGATTTCCTGCCCGGACATGGCGCGGACTGGCTGGTCGCGATGAAGCGGGAGAAACCGCGCATGTCGCTTCGCCAGCTTCTGGGCGGGGTGCTTCCCGATCGGCTGGCCGCCGCGCTTGCCGGGCGGCTGACGCTGGAGGGCGGCCTTGCCGATCAGAAGGACCGCGCGCTTGCCGATGCAGGACGGCAGCTCTCCGACTGGCGCTTCGTGCCAAACGGCAGCGAAGGCTTTGCCAAGGCGGAGGTGACGGTGGGCGGCATCGACACCGCCGGGCTGTCGTCAAAGACGATGGAGGCGCGCAAGGTGCCGGGGCTGTATGGGGTGGGCGAGGCGGTGGACGTTACCGGCTGGCTGGGCGGCTATAATTTCCAATGGGCATGGGCAAGTGGCTGGGCGGCTGGGCAGGCGCTGTAGCGGGGAGGGGGTGACTACTTCCCGCCGCGCCGCCGGGTGAGCGCGGCGACGCAGCTTGCCCGGTCGATCGGCGCTCCGCTGCGCTGGCGCGCGTCGATATGGGTGACGATCGGCGCGCCGCCGCCGCGCGGGGGATAAAGATAGGCGTCGAGCACGCAGATATCGCTGCCGAACTGCAATTTGCGCCCCACGCCTTCGGTTTGATCGGCGTCGGGCGTGCCGAACAGCGCCTGAAGCGCGCGCGCATCCTTGCCCATCACCCGTTCCAGCCCGGCCGCGCTTTCGGTCGGCGTGACCGAACCCATTTCGGGGCGGGCGCTGGGGATCATGCTGCCGCTGCACCCCGCGAGCAGAACCGCGCCTGCCAATATCGCCGCCTGAGCCTTCATGCGTATCTCTTCCCGTGAAACAGATGGGTTGCCATCGCCGCGCCCAGAACCGGCGCGACCAGATTGACGAACGGAACCATGAGCAGCCCCGCCACGGCAAGTCCCAGGACGAAGCGCGGCCATCGCGTCGCCGTGCGCCAGTCACGCATCGCCGCTTTATTCAGGTGCCGTGCGGCCACCATGTCGCCCAGATCGCGACCAAGCAAGCATCCGTTGACGACAAGAAACAGTGCAGCCGTTCCAATGCCGGTTGCCAGCAGCAGCAGATAGAGCGGCGTCAGCAACAGGTTCGCGGCAATCGCCCGTAGTGCGGAGGAGATTCCCATAACGGCGGCGCGGCCGAACGGCACGTCGCGAGCGCTTGCCAGCATTCGCGGATAATGTTTCGCCTCCACTGCGCGCACCATATCATCGGCGAAAAGGCCGAGCACCGCGATGGCAATGGCGCGGAAGAGCAGCCAGGCCGCACCAAGCGTGGCCAGCATCGCGGTCATGGCGGCGATGCCCGACGCTGTCTCGCCTGCACCGATCAGCCGTTGCATTGCCCCCGCAATGCCGAACCACAGCGCGCCGCCGAACAGCGCGAAGATCAGCAGCGTCAGCAGAAACGATTTCAGGAAGACGCGCGCGACTGCCGGATCGTCGAACTGACGGATCGAAAGGAACAATGCACGCATCATCGGGATATGCGGTGTATCGGACCCGCGCCGCGTGTCCAGCGGTTGCAAGCGGCAGGAGGGCCGCCTAGGCCCGCGTGCAATGCACTTTTTCGAATTCCTCTTCAGGAGAACCATGTGACCAGCGCAAGCTATGATGTCGTGGCGATCGGCAATGCCATCGTCGATGTAATCGCCCAGTCGGACGATGCCTTTCTGACGAAGGAAGGCATGAACAAGGGGTCGATGCAGCTTATCTTTGAGCCCGAAGCGGCCGATGCGCTGTACGGTAAAATGGGGCCGGGGCGAGAGATTTCGGGCGGTTCGGCGGCGAACACCATCGCCGGCATCGCATCGCTTGGTGGGAAATGCGGCTTTATCGGCCAGGTCGCCGACGATGAACTGGGGCAGATTTTTGCGCACGACATCCGCTCGGTCGGCATCGATTTCGATACGCCCGCGCGCAGCGGCGAACCAACCACCGCGCGCTGCCTGATCTTCGTGACGCCCGACGGGCAGCGCACGATGAACACCTTTCTGGGTGCCTCGCAATTTCTTCCAGCCGAGGCACTCGACGCCGATTTTATCGCGAAGGGCGAGATCCTCTATCTCGAAGGCTATCTTTGGGATCCCGAAGAACCGCGTGCGGCGATGCGCCGGGCGATCGAAATCGCGCGCAAGGCCGGCCGCCGTGTCGCCTTCACGTTGTCGGATACCTTCTGCATCGACCGGCATGGCGACGATTTCCGCAAGCTGATCGCCGACGGGCTGATCGACATCCTGTTCGCCAACGAAAACGAGCTTCAGGCGCTGGCGCAGGTCGAGGATTTCGATGCCGCCGTCGACAAGATCGCCGGGCAGGTGCCACTGCTGGTCGCCACGCGCAGCGAAAAGGGCGCGATCGCGGTAAAGGACGGCGACCGGGTCGAAGTCGCCGCCGAACCGATCGACAAGGTTGTTGATACCACCGGCGCGGGCGACCTGTTCGCAGCCGGGTTCCTGCGCGGTCAGGCGCAGGGCAAGTCGGTGAAGGATTCGCTGAAAATGGGCGCGATCTGCGCGGGCGAGATCATCTCGCATTATGGCGCGCGCTCGGAAGCCGATCTGGGCAAACTTGTCGGCGACAGGGTCGGCTAGAATGGCAAGGCCGCACCGTTCGCGCTGAGCGGTGGACGAAGCCGGCGTCGCATATGACGGGTAGAGGGGAGCCTGCGGGCTCCCCTTTTTATGCCGCCTCGAAAACCGCTCAAAAAAATTGGGGCCGGAAAAGGCATATTGCTTCCGGCCCCGTTCAAACGTTCGGTGTTAAATCTCGCCTCAGGCGTCCTTGTAACCCGGCGTGTGGGCGCTGCCGATCGGCGGCACTGCCTGTGGCGGGGCATCCTCATCATCTTCATGCACGTCGATGATGCCGCGCCCGACATGGCTTTTGCGGAAGCCGTAAAGGAAATACACGACCAGCCCGATGCCACCCCATACCGGCAGCACCAGCATCGCCTCCACCGGCAAGCTGACATAAAGGCCGAGCGTGCCGAGGATCGCCAGCGGCGCGACGATATAGACCGCCGGCGTGCGGAACGGCCGTTTCCGTTCGGGCTGGGTCCGGCGAAGGATCAGCACGGCGAGCGCCACCATGAAGAAGGCGAAGAGCGTTCCCGAATTCGAAATGTCGGCAAGCTGCCCCACCGGCAGGAACGCCGCGAAGAACGCGACCGCGACGCCGGTGATCATCGTGACGATGTGCGGCGTCTTCCATTTCGGGTGAATGGCCGACAGGAATTCGGGCAGCAGCCCGTCGCGTGCCATCACGAAGAAGATTCGCGTCTGGCCGAACAGCATGATCAGGATGACCGAAGGCAGCGCGAGGAACGCCGCGATACCGATCATGTCGCCCAGCCGGGCATAGCCGATTTCGCGCAGCACGTGGGCCAGTGCTTCGCGCGAACAGACCAGCGGTTCGGTTCCCATGCTCGCCAGCGCCTGACAGCGGTCAGCGAGTTCTGGCGTGCCGGGGGCCAATATGCCGCCACCGATCGCGGTGACTGGCTGTGCGCCGATGGTGCCGATCGCACCGGCCGCCACCAGCAGGTAGAAGACGGTACAGATCGCCAGGCTTCCGATCAGGCCGATGGGCACGTTGACCTGCGGATTCTTTGTTTCTTCCGCCGCGGTCGAAACCGCGTCGAACCCGACATAGGCGAAAAAGATCGAGGCGGCGGCGCCGACCGCGCCCAGTCCCGACCCGAATCCGGTTCCGATCCAGCCATTGGGCAGGAAGGGTTCGAACTCCGCACCCTTCATCACCGGCACGGTCAGCGCGATGAAGACAGCGAGCGCGGCCACCTTGATCGTCACAAGCACCGCGTTCACCCGCGCGCTTTCGGTCGTGCCGATCATCAACAGCAGCGTGACGAGCAGGGCGATGATCAGTGCGGGCAGGTTGACGATGCCGCCCGCATAGGGGCCGACCGACAGGACATGGGGAAATCCTATCCCCCAACTGTCGAGGAGCCCGATGAAATAGCCCGACCAGCCGACCGACACGGCGCTTGCCGCCACGGCATATTCGAGGATCAGCGCCCAACCGACCATCCAGGCCAGAAGTTCGCCCATCACGGCATAGGTATAGGTATAGGCCGAACCCGAAACCGGCACCATCGATGCGATTTCGGAATAACAAAGTGCCGCCACCGCGCACACGAACGCGGCGATGACGAACGCCCACATCATGCCCGGCCCCGCCTTTTGCGCGGCTTCCGATGTCAGTACGAAGATGCCGGTGCCGATGATTGCGCCCACGCCCAGCAGCGTGAGCTGGATCGGACCGAGCGTTCGTGCAAGCGATTTCTTCTCAGCGGTCGCCAGAATGGCGTCCAATGGCTTTACGCGCCAATCCATGAAGATAGTCCCCCCGGAACAGATACGCGGCGGGTGGCCCGCCGGGATTTGGAAAGGGGCGAGCCTAACGGCAAAGCGGTTGCGTGCAATCCCTTATTGCGCGTGCGAAGGCGCGAGCATCGGCCCCAGATTCGTTCCGGCGAAGATATGGACGTGCAGGTGCGGCACTTCCTGATGCGCATCGCCGCCGGTATTGGCGAGTAGGCGATAGCCGGTTTCGACCAGCCCCGCCTGACGCGCGATCGTTCCGACCGCGCGCACGAACCCAGTGATTTCCGCGTCTTGCGCGCGTGCCGAGAAATCGGCCCACGATACATATCGTCCCTTCGGGATCACAAGAATATGCGTTGGTGCCTGCGGATTGATGTCGCGAAAGGCGAGGGTGTGTTCATCCTCATGCACTTTGTCGCACGGAATTTCGCCGCGCAGGATTTTCGCGAAGATATTATCGTCGTCATAGGGCAGCGTTGCGTCGACGGGCATGGCGTTACTCTCCCGATCCGTTGGTGCGAGGGCGCGTTCGATGGCGTTTTGAAGCAAGCGCTGCGCTTCGACAAGCGGCGGCGGACGGGTTCGCCGGGGCGGAGCGGTTATCGGGTGCGCGCCGCTTTTTCCTCCAGCCCGGACACGCCTTCGCGCCGAATCAGTTCGCCGCGCACATCGTCGAGCGACAGCCCTGATTCGGCCAGCAGCACGAGCAGGTGGAAGATAAGGTCCGCCGCTTCGCCGGTCAGTGCGGCGCGGTCGCCCTCGATCGCGGCGATTACGGTTTCGACTGCCTCTTCGCCCACTTTCTGGGCGATCTTGGCGCGGCCCTTGGCATGCAGTCGCGCGACATAGGAACTGTCGGGATCAGCGCCCATCCGTTCGCGAATGACGGCTTCCAGCGTGGCGAGGGGGTCGGTATCGCTCATATGCCCGCACATCGCAGGCATGCGCGCTTTGTCAATCCTGACCGCCCTCGCGCCGCCCGCGTCGGCGAAAACGGGTGCGAAGCGCGCGGCGGGCGAACCAGACGCCGAGTACCGCGACAACGAACAATGCGATGTCGGAAAGTTCAAAGCCGTGGCGGTCGATAATTCCCGAATGGGCGGGCGCCTGTGCCCATGCGGGAAAGGCGCGCATCAGGCCGAAAAGAAAGACGATCATTCGCATCGCCACCGTGCCTAGTCCGCGATCCGGCAAGATACGGTTAAAATTTGGGTGCATTGCCCATCGCAACGTCATCAGCGCGATCGGTCAAGCCGCGCGCTGATTCAGAAGCGCTTCGCGTCGGCGCAGCGCCGCAATCAGTCCTTGTTGCGGCGTCGGGCGAGAAGGCGGCCTGCAAACACGCCGGCCAGCCCCGTTGCGAACAGCGCGAACATGCCGGGTTCGGGAACGGGGGACGGGCTGCCCGATCCGTGATGGCCGCCACCATTATGTCCGGGCGCTTCCTGCGGCGGCTGGCTCATCGCCGATGCGGCAGACAGCGGCATCAGCGTCGCTGCCGCGGCGATGGCGAGGCGGATGGGCATGGACATGGCGTTTCCCTTCGCTTGAATCCTGTTGCCAAGGGTTAATGCAAACGAGAGGCCACTTATCGAAATCAACGCTTTTCGGTAGGAAACAAGGTTAACCGTCGCGATCGGTTCATGGTAAATGTAAAATAAATCGACATTTGGAAGGGTCAGCCCCGCGCGGGGATTCCCGCCGCACGCAGCGCGGCATGGGCGTCGGCAACGCTCGCTTCGCCGAAATGGAAGATCGATGCGGCGAGCACTGCGCTCGCATGGCCTTCGCTGATTCCGGCGACCAGATGGTCGAGATTGCCGACGCCCCCCGACGCCACCACCGGCACCGTCACCGAATCGGCTATCGCGCGAATCAGCGGCAAGTCATAGCCGCCCTTCGTCCCGTCGCGATCCATTGAGGTGACGAGCAATTCGCCCGCGCCCAGCTTCGCCAGCCGCAGCGCGTGGTCGATTGCGTCGATGCCGGTTTCGCGCCGCCCGCCATGGGTGAAGATTTCCCAATGCTCGCCCACGCGGCGCGCATCGATTGACGCAGTGATGCACTGGCTGCCGAAACGGTCGGCGATGTCGGCGACGACTTCGGGCCGCGCGACCGCCGCGGAATTGACCGCCACCTTGTCCGCGCCGGCGAGCAGCAGCGCGCGCGCATCGTCCGCGCTGCGCACGCCGCCGCCGACGGTCAGCGGCATGAAGCAGACTTCGGCGGTGCGCCGCACCACGTCGATGATCGTCCCGCGATCCTCGTGACTGGCCGTGATGTCTAAAAAGCACAACTCGTCCGCGCCCGCCGCATCATAGGCGCGCGCCTGTTCGACCGGATCGCCCGCATCCTTCAGATCGACGAAATTGACGCCCTTCACCACGCGGCCGTTCGCCACGTCGAGGCAGGGGATGACGCGTGCTCGGACGGTCACGAAATGGCTCCGTTCGACCGGATCATGCCGCAGCCGCTCCGATCGCTTCGGCAAGGTCGAGCCGACCGTCATATAGCGCACGACCGGTAATTACGCCGGCGACGCCGTCATCGACATGGCGGCGCAGCGACTCGATATCGCCCATGCCCGCAACGCCGCCGCTCGCGATGACCGGGATCGATACCGCGCGGGCCAGCGCGACCGTCGCTTCGACATTGCAGCCTTTCAGCAACCCGTCGCGCCCGACATCGGTGAACAGCAGCGCGGCGACACCCGCATCTTCGAACCGACGGGCAAGCGATTCGGCCGATACGGTGGAAACATCGGCCCAGCCGCGTGTGGCGACCATCCCGCCCTTGGCATCGACCGCGACGACGATCCGGCCGGGAAAGGCGGCCGCCGCTTCCCGGACCAGATCGGGATTTTCCAGCGCCGCCGTGCCGATCACCACCCGGTCGACGCCAAGCGCGAACCAGTGTTCGATTGCCGCGCGGTTGCGGATGCCGCCGCCAAGCTGAACCCGGCCCGGAAACGTCTTCACGATATTCGCGACCGCTTCGCCGTTCACCGATTGCCCGGCAAATGCACCGTCCAGATCGACGACGTGCAGATGATGTGCGCCCGCTTTCGCGAACAGGTCGGCCTGTGCCGCCGGATCGTCGCCATAGACCGTGGCGCGGTCCATATCGCCCTCGGCCAGCCGGACCACCGATCCGCCCTTCAGGTCGATCGCCGGGAAGATGGTCAGGGACGCCATGCAAGAAACCTTTCGAGCAGCGCGATGCCGTATCGCTGGCTCTTTTCGGGGTGGAACTGGACGCCGACCATATTGTCGCGCCCGATCGCTGCGGTCACCGGCCCGCCATGGTCGCTGGTGGCGATCACATGCGCGCCGGTAAAGGCGAAGCTGTGCAGGAAATAGGCTTCGCCCGGTTCGATCAGCGGATGCGCCGCAGCCGGGACGACATCGTTCCAGCCCATGTGCGGCACGCGAATGCCGGGGGCGGGGGTGAGCGCCTTCACCGTTCCCGAAATCCAACCCAGGCCGGGGTGCGTGCCGAATTCCTCCCCGCTATCGGCCATCAACTGCATGCCGACGCACACGCCCAGAAATGGCGCGCCGCGCGTCAGCACGCGTTCCTCGATCGCATCGACCATGCCGGAGACGCCGCGCAGGCCCTTGGCGCACGCCCCGAATGCGCCGACACCGGGAAGCACGACGCGATCGGCGCGCCGCACCGTTTCGGGATCGTCGGTAACCGCGATATCGGTCGCGCCCGCCGCCATCAGCGCATTGTGGACAGAATGAAGGTTGCCCGCACCGTAGTCGATCAGCGCGATGGTCATGCCAGCAGCGCAGCGATTTCCGGCACGGCGAAGCTGGCGTTGAACGCGATCACTTCTGCCGTTGCGACGCCGCTTTCGACGAACGGATCGGTTCTTGCCAGCGCCTCGACCCTGTCCTTCGTCCCGCGGACCACGATGACCCCGCCGGTACGCGGGTCCTTGCGCCCGGCGATCAGGAACACGCCCTCGCCAAACCCTTTTTTCAGCCATTCGACATGCGCGCCCATTTGCACATCGACCGCGTCCAGCGGTTCGACATAGTCGAGCAGGATCAGGCACAGCGGTCCCGACGAGCGGTAGTCTTCAGCCACCCAGCATGCCCTTGGTCGAGGGAATTGCGTCTGACTTGCGTGGATCGATCTCGACCGCATTGCGCAGCGCGCGCGCCAGCCCCTTGAAGATGCTTTCGGCGATATGGTGGTTATTGGTGCCGTACAGCGTCTCGATATGCAGCGTGATCCCCGCATTCTGCGCGAAGCTGTGGAACCAGTGTTCGATCAGTTCGGTATCCATCTCACCCAGCTTCACCTGAGTGAAGCCGGTTTTGAAGACCAGCCAGGGACGCCCCGAAATATCGAGTGCGACGCGGCTGAGCGTCTCGTCCATCGGCGACATCGCATCGCCATATCGGTGGATGCCCTTCTTGTCGCCCAGCGCCTTTGCCACCGCCTCGCCGATGGCGATGCCGCAATCCTCAACGGTGTGATGCTGGTCGATGTGCAGGTCGCCCGCGACGGTGCATTCGAGGTCGATCAGCGAATGGCGCGAAAGCTGTTCGAGCATATGGTCGAGAAAGCCCACCCCGGTCGAAACGGAATATTGTCCCGTCCCGTCCAGGTTGACGGTGACATCGACGGCGGTTTCCGCGGTCTTTCGCGAGATGCTTGCGCTGCGCATGATGCCCCCCACATAGCGCGGCCGCCGCGTCATGCAATCTTGACCGCGGCCCAAAGGAGGTTAGTCACCGCAATCATGACAGCAAGCGTGCCAGACAGCCTGATTCCCTATGACGAAATCGTGCAGGAGGCACTGCGCGCAGTCGTCGGCCGCGTGCTGGGGCAGGTGCAGGAAACGGGCGCACTGCCCGGCCAGCATCATTTCTACATCACATTCAAGACGCAGGCGCCCGGCGTCGACATTCCCGAACGGCTGGTCGAACGCTTTCCCGATGAAATGACGATCGTCATGCAGCATCGTTTCTGGGACCTGACGGTCGACGATGAACGCTTTTCAGTGGGGCTGAGCTTCAACCAGATTCCGTCTATGCTGGTGATCCCGTTTGCCGCGATTACTGGCTTTCACGATCCGGCGGTCAATTTCGAACTGCGCTTCGCCGCGCAGGAAGGGCCTGACGCGCCGGAGCCGGACGATGACGGCGAACAGGACCGCGATCGCGGCGTGGTGGCCGAATCGGAAGACGGTTCGAACGTCGTCGCGGTGGATTTCAAGCGCAAGAAATAGCGTTCCGCCGCGTTCGCTCACCGGTCGTCGCGGCCAGCACCGGGTAAAGGCGCTTCGGAACGATCCGTGTGCTCCGGGCGCTCTTCGTCCTGCGCGAAGCGAACGGAGGAATGGACGTGAACACTACCCGCACCGAAAGCGATTCGATCGGCGATATTGATGTGCCCGCCGACGCCTATTGGGGCGCGCAGACGCAGCGCAGTATCGAGAATTTTCCGTTCGGCGCGCGCGAGCGGATGCCGGTGGAGATCGTGCGCGCGCTGGGCATCATCAAACAGGCCGCGGCGCGGGTGAACCGCGAACACGGCCTGGACGGCGATATTGCCGATGCGATCGAACGCGCCGCAGCCGAAGTCGCGGACGGTGGCCTGGACGACCAGTTCCCGCTCGTCATCTGGCAGACCGGCTCGGGAACCCAGTCGAACATGAACGCGAACGAGGTGATCGCGGGCCGCGCCAACGAAGCGCTCAACGGAAGGCGCGGCGGCAAATCGCCGGTCCACCCCAATGACCATGTCAACAAATCGCAAAGTTCGAACGACACCTTTCCCACCGCGCTGCACATCGCGACCGCACTTGCCACGCGCGACAGGCTGCTCCCAGCGCTCGACCGCCTGCTCTCCGCGCTGGAGGACAAGGCGAAGGCGTGGGACGATATTGTCAAGATTGGCCGCACCCATCTTCAGGATGCGACGCCGGTCACGCTGGGGCAGGAATTTTCGGGCTATGCCGCGCAGCTTCGCCTTGCGCGCGTGCGCACCGAAGCCTTTGTCACCCATGCGGTATCGCGGCTGGCGCAGGGCGGCACGGCGGTGGGCACCGGCTTGAATGCACCCAAGGGATTCGGGGAAGCATTCGCCGCGCAGGTAAGCGACATCACCGGCTTCACGTTCGAAACCGCGCCCAACAAGTTCGAAGCGCTGGCGTCGAACGACACGCTGGTCGATTTTTCGGGGCGGCTGAACAGTCTGGCCGTCGCGCTTTCGAAAATCGGCAACGATATTCGCCTGCTGGGATCGGGGCCGCGCTGCGGGCTGGGCGAACTTGACCTGCCCGCCAACGAACCGGGCAGTTCGATCATGCCCGGCAAGGTCAACCCCACCCAGTGCGAGATGCTGACCATGGTCGCGGCGCAGGTTATCGGCAACCATCAGGCGGTGACCGTCGGCGGGCTTCAGGGGCATTTGGAACTGAATGTTTTCAAACCGATGATCGGCGCCGCCGTGCTGCGGTCGATCGATCTGCTGAGCGTGGCGATGGAGAGTTTCGCCGAACGCTGTGTCGACGGGATGGAGGCGAACGAGAAGCGCATCGCCGAACTGCGCGACCGTTCGCTGATGCTGGTCACCGCGCTCGCTCCCGAAATCGGCTATGACAATGCCGCGAAGATCGCCAAGCACGCGCATGAGAACGACATGACGCTGAAGCAGGCGGGTCTGGATCTGGGGCTGGTCGACGAAGCGACCTTCGACCGCGTGGTGAAACCCGAAACCATGGTCGGGCGGTAGCGCGGGCAGAAAAACGGCGCTTCGACTTTGCTCAGCGCAAACGGGTGTAGGGCCAGTTTTCAAATGATCCGTTGGTCCTGAGCGAAGTCGAAGGACCGTACTCATTTCCTGTCCGCGTGTGTCCAATCGGAACCGCGCGCAAGGTTTGCGGGTTCCGAAAAGACGACGCAGCCCCCTTTTCCGGGGCGGATTTTTCAGGAGATACTAATATGGGTGCAACCACGATCGGCGCGCTGGTGGGCGGAGCAATCGATTCGATGAGCGGTGACGACAGCGCGGCCGACGGCGCGATCATCGGCGCGGTTACCGCCAATGTGCTGAAGGTCGCGGTGCCCGTCGCGCTTACCTATGCAGTGGGCTGGCTGGTGCTTCGCGGCATATCGGAAGGCGTGGAGCAGGTGTTCGGCGGCGGCGAGGGAGCCTGAACGCTTGACGCGACCGGTTCTGCTCCGCCACTAGCAACCATGGCATTTGAGCGAGACCCCGATCCCCATGGTTTCAAACGGCGCGGTGTGTTGTTCGTGCTGTCCTCCCCTTCGGGCGCGGGCAAATCGACGATCGCGCGCAAGCTGCTTGCCGCCGAACCGAAGCTTGGCATGTCGGTTTCCGCGACCACCCGGACGATGCGTCCCGGGGAGGTCGATGGGAAGGATTACCATTTCGTCGATATCGAACAGTTTCGCGACATGGCTGCGAATCACGAATTCCTCGAATGGGCGCATGTCTTCGACCATCGCTACGGGACGCCGAAAAAGCCGGTCTACGACATGCTGGAGGCGGGACAGGACGTGCTGTTCGATATCGACTGGCAGGGCGCGCAGCAGCTTTTCCAGATCGCGGGCGGCGACGTGGTCCGCGTCTTCATCCTGCCGCCCTCGATGGAGGAGTTGCGCGACCGGCTCGAACGCCGCGCGACCGACAGTCAGGAGATCATCGACGGTCGCATGGCCCGGTCGGAGCGTGAGGTCAGCCATTGGGACGGCTATGACTATGTGCTGGTCAATGACGATGTCGAGCAATGTTTCGAATCGGTCAAAACCATCCTCGCCGCCGAACGGTTGAAACGCTCGCGCCAGACCGGCCTGATCGGCTTCATCCGCGGCCTAATGAAATAAGCGAGTCCGCCGCCGCTTGCGCCAACGGCGCTAGAGCATCTTCAGGAACCGGACGCCCGCGTCGAAACTTGCCCGCTTGTCGGCGCGCGCCTTCGCCGCGAGTTCGTCTTCGCCCCATTGCCCGGCCTGCCAGTCCTCGTCGCAATTCGCCGCTTGCCATATCGCATCGGCTTCGGCCGCCGCTTCGAGCAGCGCGAGCGCGAGGACCAGCGATCCGGTAATCGTCACAATCGGGTACAATCCGGCCAGTTCATGCGCGGAACACGCCGCGACCGCCTCGTTCAGCCGCGCCACCGTCGCCACCGGCTGAGCGACGTGCATCACGCCGTGCACACGTTCTAACCGGATGTCGTAGCGCGCCTGCGCCCAGTCGAGATGCGGCCCCCACAGCATTTCCTGTCTGGCGACAAGGTCGTCCGGACTGTCGGCCCGGTAGCAAAGAAGATCGGTTTCGCCATAAGCGGCAAGCGTTGCGGCAAAGGTTTTGCGATCGGTGCCCGCCCGGTCGATCGCGGCATTGGCAAGCCCGGTCAGCGGCATCGCGGCAGGATCGATGGTTTCGGCGACTGCGCGCCATTCGTCCGCAATCTTCTCGGCAAGAACAGCATTCGGCACGGTCATCGGCGCGCGACCTGGTGTGCGCACCGGCCGGCCGTCGAGCGCGATCCCAAATTGATCGCCCTCGGGCGCAGTCGTGACCGCTTTCCAGAAGCGTTTCATTCGTCGCGCGTCCGCCATTGCCGCGCCATGGCGCGCGGCACCGTTGCGATCATATACAGCGCGGCCAGCACGATTGCCGCGCCCAGCACGCGCGTCCAGGTGTCGCCCGCGCGCGCCAGCACCACCAGCCCGAAAACCGCGCCCGCCGACCCGGCGATCCGCACCAGCGTCATGGCCAGATAGCGGTTGCGCGCGCTGTGGAGTCCGCCGCTCACAGCGCCGCCAGATAGGGGAGGATTTCGCTGGCATGGCCGGTCACATGCCGCGCACCTGCCGCGCCAAGCTCGTCGGGCGCATGATAACCCCATGCGACGCCCAGCGGATGCGCACCCGCCGCGACGCCCATCGCCATGTCGAACGTGGTATCGCCGATCATCACGCTGGTTTCGGGCGCTGCGACCGCTTCGGCGATCGCGGCTTCCAGCATTGCCGGATGCGGCTTGGACGGGTGGCGGTCGGCGGTCTGCAACGTCACGAACCGGTGTTTGAGGCCATGATGGTCGAGCAGCAGGTTCAACCCGCGATCCGATTTGCCGGTGGCGACGCCCAGCATCCAGCCCGCGTCCTCCAGTGCGCCCAGCGTTTCGGCGATTCCGTCGTAGAGCGGTTCGGCCAGCATCGCGCCGGTGTTGCGCAGCTTCACGAACTGGTCCTTATACGCGTCGGCCAGCGTCAGGTGCAGGTCGGCATCGCCGTCCGGAATCAGTTGCGCCATCGCTTCGACCAGACTCAGCCCCACGATCCGGCGAATGGCGTTGCGTTCGGGCGGCGTCAGCTTCGCGCCGTTGAATGCCTCTTCCATCGCGATGCAGATATTCGCCTGGCTGTCGACCAGCGTGCCGTCGCAATCGAATATGGCGAGCCGGTTGGTCACGGCTTGCCCCGACCGCCGCCGCCGCCGTCGCCGCGCTTGCGCCGTTCGCCACGCCGTTCCTTGCGGATGGTCTTCGCGTGGCGGCGCGCCTTGATCTTCTTTTCCTCGCGGGTCGCGGGCGGCGGCGCTTCGCTGATCGGCAGCGCATCGCCCTTGGCGGGGTCGAAGCCCAGCATTTCCATCGATTCGGCGAAATGCTGCGGCAATTCGGCGGTCACGTCCAGCTTGCCGCCGCCCGGATGATCGACGCGGATGCGCCGCGCATGAAGGTGCATCTTGCGGCTGACGCCGCCGGTCAGGAACGCCTCAGGCCCGCCATATTTGCCGTCGCCGACGATCGGGTGGCCGATCGCAGAGAGGTGCACGCGAAGCTGGTGGGTGCGCCCGGTCATCGGTTGAAGTTCGACAAAGGCCGCGCGATTGCCCGCGCGCTCGATCACGCGATAGCGCGACTTTGCGGGCTGGCCATTCTCTTCATCGACGTGCATCTTCTCCCCGCCCGTGCCCGGTTGCTTGGCGAGCGGCAGGTCGATCAGCCCGTCGTCTATATCGGGGACGCCGACGACCAGCGCCCAATAGACCTTTTTCGCGGTGCGGCCCGCGAAATTCTTGGAAAACAGCCCCGCCGCACGCGGTGTCCGCGCAACCAGCAGCGCGCCCGACGTATCCTTGTCGAGCCGGTGGACCAGCTTCGGCCGGTCCTCACGCTCGAATGACAGCGCGTCGAGGAGCCCGTCGACATGCTCGGTCGTCTTCGTCCCGCCCTGCGTGGCGAGGCCCGGCGGCTTGTTCAGAACCAGCGCAGCATCATCCCTGTGAATGACAAGGCTTTGCGCGAATTCGACCTGTTCGGGCGTCAGCGGTTTCTTCTGCCGCTGCGGCTTCGCGGTTTTCGGCGCCTCGGCAGGCGGCACGCGGATCGTTTGTCCCGCCCGGACATGATCGCCCGGTTTGGCACGCGCGCCATCGACACGAAGCTGCCCCGTGCGTGCCCAGCGCGACACGATGTTGAAGCTGGCGTCGGGGACGTGCCGTTTGAACCAGCGGTCGAGGCGAATGCCCTCATCCTCCGTCGCAACGGTGAACTGGCGAACCTCGTCGGATGCGACGTTGGTCATGCGACGGCCCGGACGAGGTTCAGCCCGGCGGCAAGCGCGCCGATCGATGCGATCACTGATATGAGCACATAGCCGAGTGCCGGCATCCACGCGCCGCGTTCGATCATGTTCACCGCGTCGAGCGAGAAGGAGGAAAAAGTGGTGAAGCCGCCCAGCATTCCCACCGCGAGGAACAGGCGAAGCGATTCGCCCGGTGCGGCGACCCGCGACAATATTCCGACCAGCAGTCCCATGAACAAGCCACCAAGAATATTTGCGCTCAGCGTGCCCCAGGGATAGCCCGGCCCCATGAGCGCGATCATCGCGCGGCCCAGAAGATGGCGACCCGCAGCACCGATGGCACCGCCCAGCATGACGAAGAAGATATGCGGCATTGCAGGTGCAGTTAGCGTCTATCCCGCCAAAGGGAAAGCCGTGCCTCGCCGTTGCGGTCTACCCGCCGTTGTTGGTGACGATATCGATATCGGTGCCGCCGCCGTCGCGCGGACGCAGCCACAGGACATAGGCACCATCGTCTCTGGCGCGCGTGCCGCCCAGAATATGCTCGGTCCCGTCGATCTGATGCTCGGCAGTGAACCCGGCGCGCCGCGCGCGGGTGTAATACCAGTTGACCATGGTATCGAGCGGCGTTGAAGTCTGGAAATTGACGATGCGCAACCGGCACGCATCCTTGTCTGTGCCCGCCGCCTCGATCACCTTCGCCCCGGGATATAGCGGCATGTCGGTGGGCATACGGGCGGCCCAGCGCGTCGAATAGCGGATATCGGCGGCGCAGCCGGCGACCCTGCCATTGCCCTGTTGCTGCGCCAGCGCGCCCAACGTCACCGAATTGCCCGATGCCTTGCACGCCGGACAGTCTTTCGCCGGGGTGGGGGCAGGCGCCTGCATCAATTTGCCCGCATCGCCGCTTGCGCGCCCTGCCACACCGCTATCGGGCAGCGCGCCCGAATAGGGTTTGCCAGGCGGGCGAACCGCGTTGCCGTTGCGCTGATCGGCGAGCGTGGGATCGACCATGATCTGGTCCTGCAACGCGCCGGTGACCGCCGGGTCGGTGCTGTTGGCCGTATCGACCAGATCGGAATCGAGATTGTCCAGCGCGCTGTCGTCATCGCCGCCCGAACAGCCGGCGAGGATCATCGGCACGGCGATCAACGCGGCGCGCGCGGCTTTGCCGAAGCGGCGGACGGGAAGGGGGCGGGGGTGGCTCATGTCGCGCCACTGGTCGCATGCGGAAGGTTAAGATCGCGTTTTCGGCAACTGTATTATCTTGTCAATACGCCGTGCGGTGCCCATGTGATCGGCCATGTTCAATCTTCTTTCGCTTTTTACCGGAATGATGGCACTTGTCCTTGCGCTGGTCGGGCTGATGCCGCTGCTCGGCTGGCTCAACTGGGCAGCGGTCCCGCTTGCCGTGATCGGCGCGGCGCTGGGCATGGTTTCGTCGGGACGGTCGGGCCGTAACCTCAACCTTCTGGTGATCCTTGTCGGGGTCTGCCGGCTCGCGCTGGGCGGCGGTATCTTCTGACGTTGGGCTCGTCGCGCGCGCCTTTTATGTTTCCGCGTGCGAAAAGCGTTGTTCGCCCGCTACCCTGTCGGCTAAGGACGGCTTCATGCGTATGACCTCGTTCCGTCCCCTCGCCGCCGGTCTTGCCATGGCCGGCCTGATGGTCACTGCCGGTTGCGCCTCGACAAAGGCGGGCAACGACCTTCCTTATGTCGCGCGCGATGTCGGCACCCTGTATTCTGCGGGCAAGGAAAAACTGGACAAGGGCCAGTACAAGCTGGCGGCGGCCCTGTTTGCCGAGGTGGAGCGTCAGCATCCCTTTTCGGTCTGGGCGCGCCGCGCGCAGCTGATGGCGGCGTTCAGCTATTATATGGACGACGATTACACTCAGGCAATTCAATCGGCGCAGCGGTTCATCGCCGAACATCCCGGCAGCCCCAGCGCGCCCTATGCCTATTATCTGGTCGGGCTTTGCTATTATCAGCAGATCGCCGATGTCGATCGTGACCAGAAGATCACCGAACAGGCGAAGGCGGCGCTGGGCGAGCTGGTCCGCCGCTATCCCGATACGCGCTATGCCGCCGATGCACGGCTGAAGCTCGACCTGGTCGAGGATCATCTCGCCGGCAAGGAGATGGAGGTCGGCCGCTTCTATGAACAGCGCGGCAACTGGCTTGCCGCGACGAAGCGGTTTCAGACCGTCGTCGACGACTATCAGACCACGACCCATGTTCCAGAAGCGCTGATGCGGCTGACCGAAACCTACCTCGCGCTCGGCCTTCCACAGGAAGCAAAGAAGACGGCGGCCGTGCTCGGCGCGAACTATCCGGGCAGCAAATGGTATCAGCGCGCCTATGACCTCATGCAGGACAAGGCTCCGGCGGCGGTTGCCGCCGGCGCCTGAGGCCGTCGCGGTGACGGGCCGCACGCCATGCTGACCGGGCTGTCGATCCGCGATGTCGTGCTGATCGAAGCGCTCGATCTGGATTTCGCACCTGGTCTGGGCGTGCTGACCGGCGAAACGGGCGCGGGAAAATCGATTTTGCTCGATGCGCTCGGCCTTGCGCTGGGCGGGCGCGGCGAAACCGCATTGGTGCGCAGCGGCGCGGGGCAAGCGGTGGTCACGGCGAGTTTCGTGACACCCGCCGACGGCAGCCCGATCGCGCTGCTTCTCGACGAAAACGGCATTGCCCGCGAACCGGGCGAGCCGCTGATGATCCGGCGGTTGGTAAAGGCCGATGGCGGCAGCCGCGCCTTTGTCAACGACCAGCCCGCATCGGCAGGGCTGCTGCGCGACCTTGCCCAGCATCTTGTCGAAATTCACGGCCAGCATGACGATCGCGGCCTGCTCAACGCGCGCGGACATCGCCGCCTGCTCGACGCTTATGGCAGGCTGGACGTGGCAAGCGTTGCCGCCGCGCATCGGCGCTGGCGCGCGGCGGAGGCCGAACTGGCGGAGATGCGCGAAAGCCATGACGCGGCGATGCGCGATCGCGAATGGCTGGAACATGCCGTTGGCGAACTGACCGCGGTCGCACCCGAACCGGGCGAGGAGGAACAGCTTGCCGAACGCCGGGCGGCGATGCAGCGCGGCGAAAAGATCGCGACCGAGCTTCAGGGGATCGCCGATCTGCTCGACGGATCGGAGGGCGGTCTTGCCCGACTGCGTCAGGCGGCGCGAATCCTCGAACGCGTCGCCGACGACCATGAGGCGCTCGGCGAAGCGCTGGCCGCGATCGATCGCGCGATTATCGAAGGCGCGGCGGCGCAGGAAAAGGTGGATGAGGCGGCCGAAGCGCTCGCCTTTGATCCCGCGCAGCTCGAAGCCGATGAGGCGCGCCTGTTCGAACTGCGCGGGCTGGCGCGCAAACACCGGGTGCAGCCCGACGACCTGTCCGCGCTCGCCGGGGATCTGGCCGCGCGTCTTGCACGCATCGAAAGCGGCGGCGAAGCGCTGGAGCGATTGGAAAAAAGCGTGGCCGCCGCGCAGGCAGAGTATCGCAAGGCGGCCGATTCGCTGCACAAGGCGCGGGTCGAGGCGGCGGCGCGGCTCGACCGGTCGGTCGCGAACGAACTGAAACCGCTGAAGCTCGACGCGGCCCGTTTTCGCACCATGGTCGAACCGCTTGCCGAGGCGCAATGGTCGGCCACCGGCAGCGACCGGGTCGAATTCGAAATCGCCACCAATCCCGGCACCCCCTTCGGCCCGCTCGCGAAGATCGCGTCGGGGGGCGAATTGTCGCGCTTCATCCTCGCGCTGAAGGTCGCGCTTGCCGAAGAAGGCGGAGCGCGCACGCTGATCTTCGACGAAATCGATCGCGGCGTCGGCGGCGCGGTCGCGAGCGCGATCGGCGAACGGCTTTCGCGACTTGCGGCAAGTGCGCAGGTGCTCGTCGTCACGCACAGCCCGCAGGTGGCGGCGCGGGGCAATCGCCATATGCTGATCGCCAAATCGAGCGACGGCATCGTCACGCGCACCGGCGTGACTCCGCTGGATACCGACGAGCGGCGCGAGGAAATCGCCCGGATGCTGTCGGGCGCCGAAATCACCGACGAAGCGCGCGCGCAGGCGCAGCGCCTGCTTGAACCTGCCTGACGCGTTCCGTTCAGCGACGCGGGGACGGCATTACGATGGGGAGAGGGCGCGGGTAATTGCCGGCCAGCCCCGTTCGTCCTGAGCGGCTGCTGAAAGCAGCCGGTCGAAGGGCCGTCCTTACCTCGCCCCCAATCCGCCGCACGGCGATACGGCACGTCGCTTGCGCATCCATAATCCGGGGAACCTGCACCCCGGCCGGTTGGTTCGCATGGGCAACGAACAAGAGGGATTTGAATGTCGAGACGCTCGCCGGCGAAACTTGAAGTACGCACCGCCACCACCGGGGACATTCCCGGCATCCTGTCGCTGATCGGCAGGGTCTATGCCGCCTATCCGGGCGTGGAAAACTACACCCCCGGCATGATCCGGGGACAGATCAACAACTTTCCCGCGGGGCAGTTCGTCGCGCTGTATGAAGGCGAGGTCGTCGGCTATTGCGCGTCGAGCCGGATCGACGAGCATGTCGCGCTGTCCCCGCATGACTGGGAAAGCATCACCGGCAACGGTTTCGGCAGCCGCCACGATCCGACTGGCGACTGGCTGTACGGCTATGAAATGGCGGTCGATTCGAAACAGCGCGGCCTGCGTATCGGCAAGCGCCTGTATGAGGCGCGCCGCGCGCTCACCGAACGGCTGGAATTGAAGGGCATCGTGTTCGCCGGGCGGATGCCGAATTACCGCCGCAACCGGAACAAGGTCGAAGGCCCCGCCGACTATGTCGAGAAGGTGCGTGAGGGCAAGCTGCGCGATCCCGTTATCGGGTTCCAGCTTTCGAACGGCTTCGAGCCGATCGGCATCCTCGAAAACTATCTGCCGGAGGACAAGGCCTCGCTTGCGATGGCTGCGCACATGGTCTGGCGCAACCCGTATGTGGATCCCGACGAACCGCCGACCCACCGCGTCCCGCGCGACATCGAAAGCGTCCGGCTCGCCACCTGCCAGCTTCAGGCGCGCGCGGTGAAGGATTTCGACGAATTCATTCGCAACGTCGAATATTTCGTCGATGTCGCGGCCAGCTATGAATGCGACTTCATCTGCTTTCCCGAACTATGCTCGCTCTCACTGCTTTCGTTCGAGCGGAAAAAACTGTCGCCGACCGAGGCGATCGACCGGCTGACCGACCATCGCCAGCCGCTGGTCGATGCATTGAGCGACATGGCGCTCCGCTACAACATCAACATCGTCGGCGGGTCGCACCCGACGCGCACCGATGATGGCGATATTCAGAACGTCGCCTATGTCTGCCTTCGGGACGGTTCGGTCCATGCGCAGGAAAAGCTGCACCCGACCCCCAACGAAGCCTATTGGTGGAAGATCAAGGGCGGCGACAGTGTGGAAACGATCCAGACCGATATCGGCCCGGTCGGCGTGCTCATCTGCTACGATAGCGAATTTCCCGAACTTGCGCGGCGATTGGTCGATGAAGGCGCGCGGATCATCTTCGTGCCGTTCTGCACCGACAATCGGCAGGGCTATATGCGCGTGCGCTATTGTGCGCAGGCGCGGGCGATCGAAAACCAGTGTTTCGTGGTGATGAGCGGCAATGTCGGCAACCTGCCCGGCGTCGAGAATATGGACATCCAATATGCCCAGAGCGCGATCATCACGCCATGCGATTTCCCCTTCGCACGCGACGGAATCGCGGCGGAGGCGAGCGAGAATATCGAAGCGCTTACGATCGCCGATGTGAACCTGGCCGACCTTACCTGGGCGCGCGCGGAAGGGACGGTGCGCAACCTTACCGACCGCCGGTTCGATCTGTACCGGATCGACTGGACGCAGGGCCCGCGTCCCGAAGGCCAGCAAATGCCCAGCCGCGCGCCGATGGAAAACAAGGGGCCGGGCGGCGGCTGATGGGCGAAGCGGCCGTTATCCGCGGTTCACCTACCTGAACGAACCCGCTCGCCGCGACACATTTCGCGACACTTTTGCGGGGCGTTCGGGACATTGACGATACAGACAGGCCCTATTCTTCAATCCATGCCGGAAGCATCCCGGCGAAGGAAAGAAGGAGACGCCGCCATGAAGACATTCACGCTCATGCTCGCCGGGATCGGCATCGCCACCGCCGCCATGCCCGCGACGGTCACTGCGGCGCCGCGCCAGTCAGCGAATATCAGCCATGTTCAGATCGAGCGTCAGATCGATCAGCGCGAACATGACGGGAGGATCGGTCGCCGCGACGCGCGTTCGCTTCGCGTCGAATATCGCCAGCTTGCCAGGCTTGAGGCGCGCTATCGTCGCAGCGGACACGGGCTGAGCAGCGCGGAACGCCGCGACCTCGATCGCCGCTATGCCATGCTGGAGCGCAAACTTCGCCACGACAGCCATAGCCGCGGCGGTGACAGCAGACAGTATCATCAGGCGAACTATCGTCGCTGATCCCATAAGGCTCCGCCCGACCGGCGGAGCCTTTTTGCCAAGTCCGCCAAACTCAACGCAGCGGCTTGCCCGAATCCTTCCATTTGTCGAGGATTTGCGATTGCGGAAGCACCGCGACATGCGGGTCTGCTTCACCGTCATCCTGCGGGGTGGCTTGCGCCACCCTGTCGGACGATGCGGCCGCGTGGACGATGGCGGGAAGCGGCAGCGCGGCTTGCACCATTTCGACCGGCGGGGCATCGATCCTGCGGTGCGGCCCCGGCACCGGCTCACCGCCAGCATATACTTCATGAAACGCGGCCGCCGTTCCCCACCAGCCCGCCCAGCGATGGAAGAAATGCGCACCGAACACGCCGGTCATTACCAGCTTGCGGTTCCATGCCGGGCGAACCGCATAGGTGTGATAATGCGTCGCCAGCCCGACGGGCGCGAAGACATGCCCCGAAAGCGCCGCCACGGCGACGTCGCGCGCCCTGCGCCAGTACCGGCGATCGGGCGCGCGGGCGAGTGATCCGTCGCAGGCGAAGCTGAACTGGCATCCAGCCCGTTCGGATCCCTGATAAACCACCCCGCATACGGTATCGGGAAAGGCGGGGTGCGCGACACGGTTCAGGATCACCTGCGCCACCGCCTGTTGCCCGTCATCGGGTTCGCGCGCCGCTTCATAATATATCGCGCTGGTCAGGCATTCGCGCGCCCGCGCCTCGCTTTCGGCGGAGCCGGTCAGGCGAAAGGGGCGGGCAGGCACGATGCCCGGCTGCATCGCATCGGCGCGCGCGGATGCCGGCATGTCGGGCAGCGCGGTCGTGCCGGTAACGCCGCGCGCCACCGCCGCATCGTCCTCCACCATCGTGTAATAGAGCGAACCGGGAAAATGCTCGCCCGCATCATAATCGGCCTTCGGCGACATGACGGGCGCGGGGGGGCGCATCTGGTCGAGCGAGGCGAGCGCTGCATGCGCCGAAAACCCCGCCCCCGCCAATAATGCGAGCGCGGCCGCGATTAGCGTGCGAATCTCCATGCCGAAAGGGCGGGGTGCCGACATAGCGCCGCCAAATACTGCAATGCGCGCGACAATGCGCCCGCCAAAATCGCAGTGTCCCGCCGCGAAACGCTATATGGTTAAATCAGCAATTGCGTGCGAAGGATCAGTCGCGCCGCTTCGACTTGGCGGCATATAGCGCGGCCGCGGCTAGCGCCGCCGATCCGATGCCAAGCCCTATCCCCGCGCTGGTCGGCCATTTCCTGCTGCGGTCATGGCCGGGTTCGGGGCGCGCACCGGCACGCGACTGTGCGGTCTTCGCCTCGCGCGCAGCGGCGGTGATTTCGTTTTCGCTCTCGTCATGCATGATCGCTCTCCGCAGCTCTTATGCTTGTTTTTTACGAACATAGCGCGCGAGAAAGCGATTGGCGAACGTCTTCAGCTCGCCCTTCGCGATCGCATCGCGCAGATCGGCCATCAGCGCCTGATAAAAGAATATATTGTGCTCAGTCATCAGCATTGCGCCCAATATCTCGCCCGCGCGCACCAGATGGTGGATATAGGCGCGGCTCCACCCGGCACATGCCGGGCAACCGCATTCAGGGTCGAGCGGCCCGGTATCCTCGGCAAAGCGGGCGTTGCGAATGTTGATCGGCCCGTCGCGGGTGAACGCCTGCCCGGTGCGCCCCGACCGGGTCGGCATGACGCAATCGAACATGTCGACGCCGCGTTCGACAGCGCCGACGATGTCGTCAGGCTTGCCCACGCCCATCAGGTAGCGGGGCTTGTCGGCGGGAAGCTGCCCCGGCGCGAAATCGAGCACGCCGAACATCGCGTCCTGTCCTTCGCCCACGGCCAGTCCGCCGATCGCATAGCCGTCGAACCCGATATCGATCAGCGCATCCGCGCTCGCCCGGCGCAAATCCTGGTCAAGCGCCCCTTGCTGAATACCGAACAGGGCAGCGCGATCCGCATGTTCCTCACCCGAATCGAACCCGTCGCGGCTGCGCTTCGCCCAGCGCATCGACCGCTCCATCGCCGCGGCCTGAACCTCGCGCGTGGTGTCGCTGGGGACCAGTTCGTCGAAGGCCATCACGATATCGCTGCCCAGCAGCCGCTGGATTTCCATCGACCGTTCGGGGCTCATCATATGGCGCGACCCGTCGAGATGGCTTTTGAAGACGACGCCGTCCTCGCTGCGTTTCGTCAGTTCGGAAAGGCTCATCACCTGATATCCGCCGCTGTCGGTCAGGATCGGGCGATCCCAGCCCATGAATGCGTGCAGCCCGCCCAGCCGATGGATACGCTCGGCGCTGGGGCGAAGCATCAGGTGATAGGTGTTGCCAAGGATGATATCGGCGCCGGCGCTGCGCACGTCATCGGGTTTCATCGCCTTTACCGTGGCGGCGGTGCCGACCGGCATGAAGGCGGGCGTGCGAATATCGCCGCGCCGCATCGAAATCGTGCCGGTACGCGACGCGCCGTCGGTGGCGGTAATGGTGAAATCAAAACGTGGGTTCATGGGGCAATCGCCATGCCCCGCGAACGCGCGGCTGTCCACCATGCGGCGAAGGCGCGCGAGGAAAGAAGGACGGGGCTTCGACGCTGCTCAGCCCGAACGGTCAGGGCGCTATCGCTTCGCCCCAAATCCGTCCGCGCTGAACGAAGTCAAAGGAGCCGTCCCTCTTTTGCTGCTCAGCCCGTCACCACGTTGTTCTTGCGATCCTTGTCGGGCAGCTTGTGGTCGGGATCGATTTCCGCCTTCACAACCTTGCTCGTGCCGCCAACCGGCACTGCGGTCGCTGCCTGCCGGATCCACGTTTCGGCCGGAAGCCGCACGTCCTTCGTGCTGCCATCGGCAAAGGTCACGCGAAGCGTCGCCGGAATTATCAGCTTGTCGCGCGCTTCCACCGTTACCAGCGCGCCCTTTGTCGGATCATTGTCGACATACGCGATCCGGGTCGCCGCCAGGTCCATCTGCCAGTTGTTCAAAAACCAGCCGCGCCAGTAATAGTCGAGGTCTTCGCCCGCGTCGCTCGCCATCGCGCGGAAAAAATCATCGGGCTTGGGATGTTTGAACGCCCAGGCATCGGCGAAGCGGCGAAAGGCATGGTCGAATCGCTTCGGTCCCAATATCTGTTCGCGCAGTAGCACCAGCCCCAGCGCGGTTTTGAAATAGGTGACCGGATGGCGGTATTTTTCGATCACCGTGTCGGCGCGGCTCATGATCGGGGGCGCGTCCTTATCGGCAAGGATCGGCAGAATTTCGTCAACCGGATTACCGCCGCCCGGCGCATATTCGCCGTCGCGCTTGGGCGCATATTCGCCATGGTTGAACTCGTCCGATTCATACACGTCGATGAACGTGTTGAACCCTTCGTCCATCCACGCATGGCGGCGTTCGTCGAACCCGACGATCATCGGGAACCAGCCATGGCCGATTTCATGCGCGGTGATCCAGAACAGCATCTTGCCCTTGTCGTCGATGCCGTCGAACACGATGCCGGGATATTCCATGCCCGTAGCGGGACCCGCGACATTGATCGCGTTGGGCCAAGGATAGGGATACCATTTGGCCGAAAACCGTTCGACCGCATCCTTTACATATTCGGTGGAGCGGCCCCACCGGTCCGGTCCCGCGCTTTCCGCCGGGTAAACCGACTGGGCGAGCGCGCTCTTTCCGTCCGGCAGGTTGATCCGCGCCGCGTCCCACGCGAATTTGCTCGACGCTGTCCATGCGACGTCGCGCGTATTTTCCATGCGGAAATGCCAGGTCAGCGTACCGTCGCGCTTCGGCCTGCTGGCCGGATCGTCGATTTCCTGCGGTGACCGGATCGTTACCGTCTTGTCGGACCGGCGCGCCTTGTCCAGCCGGTCGATCTGCGTCGGCGTCAGCACGTCTTTCGGGTTCATTAATTCGCCCGATCCGGCGACGATCATGTCCGAAGGCACGGTCAGCCAGTAATCGAAATCGCCATATTCGCTGTAAAATTCCTGGGACAGATAAGGCAGCGGGTCCCAGCCGCGAATATCGTCATACACGGCGACGCGCGGATACCATTGCGCCAGGTCATAGATTTCGCCGTCGCGTGACGTGCCCCATGCCATCCGCCCGCCGAACGTGCCGGGGATGGTGAAATGCCACGCGATTTCGATCGTCGCGCTCTCGCCCGGTTTCAGCGGCGCCGGCAGCACGATCTGCATCCGCGTATCGTTGATTGTCGGCGTCACCGGCTGGCTCTCGCCCTTGCCGATGCCGATCGCTGCCGAATCGATCATCGCGCCGCCGGTGGTCCCGCGTACCGGCCCGCCATTGGCAAGGTATCCCCGCGATTCCGCCTTGTAGAGATTCTGTTCGACGTGCAGCCAGATGATGCGAAGCGTGTCGGGGCTGTTGTTGGTATAGGTGATCCGTTCGGACCCGCGCAGCGCCTTCGCCTTCGTGTCCAGCGTCGCGCGAATCGCATAATCGGCATGGTTCTGCCAGTAATCGGGGCCGGGCAGGCCATTGGACGAGCGGTAGCGATTGACCCCCTGCGAAAGGTCCAGCGGCGCGAAGGTTTCGCGTGGATGATATTCCTGCGCGACAGCAGGCGCGGCGACCAACAGCAGCGCGGGCGCCACCAGCAGCTTCTTCATCGATATTCCCCCGTACGACAGGCCGAACCCGCCTTAGGCCACATACCAGCGCCGCTGTCGACAGGCCGGTTTTAGAAACCGACATCCAGAATAACCGCCATTGATTGTCCATCGATCGCACCGATCAGCGTGACATTGCCACCGGGATAATCGGGGCCGTTAATTGCCGTGATAGCGAGGACATGCATTTTGGCCGAAAAAAGCGGTGTGAAATCCTTGGCATAGGGTGCTGTAACGATCACCGATCCGTCCGTTTTTTCCCAAACACTATATCCCCATGCTGCGTCGATAAAATGCAAGCCGCTGTTGTCCGGGGCCGATGAGGACGGCTTTTCGTCATATCGTTTTCCGTCGCAGCTTTCGGGACTGAAACGTCCATTGGAGAGCGCGTGGTTATAATAATCGGCTTCCAGCAGATAGCAGCGCCCGTCGCTGAAGAAGAGCGTGGCCGGCAGGAATCCTGGACCCCATGCGTTCTTCAGACGCACATTGCCATGCGGCGTGATCGCAAATGCACCGATCACCTTGACATGGCCATCCCGGGGATAGTCCGGAACAATCATAAACCGGTCCGCAACCGTTCCGGGCGGCACAGCAATTATGCTCGGCATATCCTTGTCCGGCGGGGCCGCAATATCTCTTTCGGGCGGCCGACCAGCATACCCCGCTGGGGGCACGAACTGGCTCTCCTCCTCCGGTACGGTCGGCGTCAGTGCGAGGGTCGCGGCAATCGCGAAAGCTATCAGCATCATATCGCGCTCCCTGTTTCCATCATCAGCCTATAGCACGATAATGACCAGTGCTTGCTGGTCCGTCCTAGACGCCCAGATCGTCAAGACAATGTTCCACCGCGCCGCGATAGCTGTTTCCGAACAGGCGCAGATGGACGAGCAGCGGCCAGAGGCGATAGACCGGCTGGCGCTCGCGCCATCCCGGTTCAAAGGCGAGCGCGTCGAAAAGGCGAGCGGGCGGCGCATCGAACAGCGTCAGCATTGCCGCATCGACTTCGCGGTCACCATAATAGCAGGCCGGATCGATCAGCGCGCGCACATGGTCGCCCGATACCAGCACGTTGCCGCCCCACAGATCGCCATGGAGCAGCGCCGGGGCGGGATGCGCAGGCAAATGATCGTTCAGCCGGTCGGCCAGCGCCTCGATCCGTCGGGCCAGCGCGGCATTGACATGCGGTGCGTGGCAGCGAAGCCGGCGATCGGCCCAGAATGTCACCCAGTCGTCGCATTGCGTGTTCTCGACGCTCACCGCACCAAAGGCGTGATCGCACGTCCAGCCATAGCTATCGCCACGCGCGCCGTGCAGGCGGCCGAGCACCTCCGCCAGATCGTCCCACGCATTCGACAGACTACCGCCCGCATCGACCCGTTCGATCAGCAACAGCTCGTCGCTTGCCGCGAGCACTTCGGGAGCGGGCGCGCCGGTTGCGGCGATGGCGCGAAGCATCGCCGCTTCGCTTCGTGCGCTCACTCCCGTTTTGGAAACCACGCGGCGGCCATCGGCAAGGTCGAGCGCGACCACTTCGGAAAGGTCGCCGCCGGACATGGGACGCGAAGCGACGATGTCGCTGCCCAGCAGGGCGGCGGCTTGCGATGGATCAGTCATGCAAGCGCATCTGGGGTCGGCGAAGCGCCATTGCGAGCAGTGCGTCCGCGCTCCGTCAATGCCAACCCGCCAAACGAGTGAACCAATCCAGCGTCGGCGCAAGGGAAACGCGATGCGTCGGCATGGATGCGTTCGGCGGTTATCGCTGCATACGCAGCGCGACCTCGCTCAGAAAGCGGGCGTCGTCGCCGCGTGCCAGCCATTCGGCTTCGGCCGCTACCGCACCCAGCAGGACGGACAAGTCCTCGATCTCCTCTTTCGCATAATTGCCCAGCACATAGCCGTGCACCCTGTCCTTGTGCCCGGGATGGCCGATGCCCAACCGCACGCGACGATATTCGTTGCCGATATGGCTGTCGGTCGAACGCAGGCCGTTATGCCCGGCCGCTCCGCCGCCGGTTTTCACCTTCACTTTGAACGGTGCCAGGTCCAGTTCGTCGTGAAAGACGGTGACCGCGCTTTCGTCCAGCTTGTAGAAATCGACCGCGGCGCGGATCGACCGGCCGCTTTCGTTCATGAAGGTGGCGGGTTTGAGCAGTATGATCTTTTCGCCGCCGATCCGGCCTTCCTGCGTCAAGCCCAGAAACTGCTTTTTGGGCGTGCTGAAACCGTGGATTTCGGCAATCGCGTCGACCGCCATGAAACCGACATTGTGCCGGTGCATCGCATATTGCGCGCCGGGATTACCCAGTCCTGCCCAGATTTGCATCGACCTGCCCTTTCGGGGCGCGGGTGGCCCGCCCGGTCCGTGCCGGGATGGAGGGCCGGAACGGGGCGTTCCGCGTCGCGGATGCCGCCGGTTCCGGCCCGGTCCGGATTATTCGCCGTCCTTGTCGTCTTCCATGACAGTGTCGGCATTCTGCTCGGTGACTTCGGTCTCGCCGGCTTCCTCGCCCTCGGCTTCGCCTTCGCTCGACTTCATCGCCGACGGGGCGACCAGCGTGGCGATGGTGAAGTCGCGATCGGTGATTGCCGATTCGGCGCCCTTGGGCAGCTTCACATGGCTGATATGAACCGAATCGCCGACATCCAGTCCCTTGAGCGAGATTTCGACCTCGTCGGGGATGCTCGCGGCATCGACCACCAGTTCCAGTTCGTGGCGAACGATGTTCAGCACGCCGCCGCGCTTGATGCCCGGCGCTTCTTCTTCATTGGTGAAGGTGACGGGGATCGCCACGGTGACCTTCGCATGTTCGTCGATGCGCAGCAGGTCGACATGCGTTGGACGGTCGGTAACCGGGTGCAGCGTCACATCCTTGGGCAGGGTGCGCACAGGGCTGCCGTCGCCGGTGTCGATCATGATGACCGAGTTCATGAAATGCCCGGTATTGAGCATCTTGACGAGCGCGCGCTCCTCGACGTGAATCGGAAGGGGCTCTTTCTTGTTGCCGTACAGAACGGCGGGAACTCGGCCTTCGCGACGAAGCGCCCGGGAGGCTCCCTTGCCAACCCGGTCGCGCGTCTCGGCCGACAGCGTAAGCTGATCGCTCATGATATCTGTCCTTCGAATGCGCTTGATTGCGTGGTTTTCTGTCGCGCGGGCCTCCAGGGATGTCCCCACGCGAACAAGCGCGCGCCTATACGCGCGTACGGCCCGGTTGGCAAGCGCGCGACGCGCTATTGCACTCGCGTCACGGCGTACCCCTTGCGCGCCAGCAGCGCGGGCAGGCCGTCATCGCCGGCCAGATGCCCTGCGCCGACCGCGATCAGCACGGTTTCCGGGCGACGCATTTCCCGCTTGATGCGCGCGGCCCAGCGCGCGTTGCGTCGGGTCAGCAGCGCTGCTTTCAGCCCCGGCGCATCGGTGAACAGCATGTCCGCCGCGCTTTCCAGCGCCTTCGCATCACCCGCACGCCACGCCGCCAGCCCGCGCGCATAGCCGTCGTCCGACGCAGCATCGGTAACCGCGTTGGTGAGCAGGCGGCGCTGATCGGCGGGGTTCAGCGAATCGAAGATCGCGAACTGTTCGTCCAGCGTTTCGAACGCGTCGATCGGCTTCTCCGCTGCCTGAAATTCGCCGGTCAGCACCGCCTCAACGCCGTCCGCGCGGGTCGCGCCCGCTTCGCGCGCATCGCCCGCCGCCAGCATCAGCGCCGCGCCCCAGTCCTTCAGCCCGTCCAGCGTCGCGCGCTCCACCCCGGCATGTTTTACTGCCGCGCCTAGCAGCGCTCGCTTCGCACGCGGCAGGCGCTGCTCGATCGCGACTGCCTGTCGCGCCCGCGCTTTCTTCAGGAAAGCAGCCGAAGCTTTGCCCGGATCGCCCGGCGGGATTTCGAGGATCAGCCGGTTCGAATCCGCAATCGCGGCTTCCACTGCCGGGGTGCGCCAGCGGATATTTGCGGGCAGCATGTGGATCGATCCCAGCAGCCAGATCGTCGTATCGCCGTCCGAAACCTTCCACAGGGGCGGGCTGGCCGAGACCTGTCGCGCGTCATGACAGCCCGCGAGCGCGAGTCCGGCCAGCAACGCGGCAAGGGCAAGAAAAAGGCGGCGCATGGGACCCCCATCGCCGCCCTTTGTCGCCGTGGCAAGCGCGCGCTCAGTCGTAATCGACGCGGGTGGCCTTCACCCCCAGCTTCGCCAGATCCGCCTGCACGTCCTTCGGCCCGGCCAGATGCCCCGCGCCGACGGCGATGAACACGGTGCCGGGCTTGTCGAGCATCGCCTTGATCTGATGCGCCCAGCGTTCGTTGCGATCGTACAGCAATATTTTGGCGAGGTCGGGGGACGCAGTCAGTTCATCGTTGATCAGCTTGCCCAGTTCTTCCGGAGCGCCGGCGGCCCAATAGCGGATCATCCTGTCCAGCATCGCGGCGGGTTCGTCCATTTCCTCCGCCGTTTCGACCAGGAAGCGGATCTGCTCCTCTTCGCTCAGCGAATCGAAAAAGCCCAGTTGTTGATCCGCGGTTTCCAGCGTGTCGATGCGCTTGCCCGCCTGTTTCGCCGCCTCGACCAGTGTTGCTTCGGCCCCTTGTTTGGGATCGAACCCGGCCTTCTGCACGCCGAGCGTCGTCAGTGTCACCCCGGCCAGCCACGGCTTCATCCGGTCGAGCGCGGTGGGCGGAACGCCCAGTTTCTGCAGCGCCGCTTCGTACGTCGCCTTCTGCTTCGCCGTCATACGCGCGGTAAAGGGTTCGGCCTGTTTCGAAATGCCGTATTTCATCGCCGCCGCCTGAATCGCTGCAGTGTCGCTGGTGTCGATTTCGAAAACCGCCGTATCCGATTTATCGAACGCCTGACGCACGGCATCGTCGAACCAGCTCAGGCCCGGCTTGAGCGCGTGGAAGGTGCCGAACAGATAGATGGTCGTGTCGTCATCCTTCACCACCCACATCGCAGGATCGGCGTCCTGTACCGCCGGGGTCGCCGATGCCGCCTGTTGCGCAAGCGCGGGAGAGGCGAACAGGAACAGGCCGGCAAGCGGCGCGGTGATTTTGCGGATCATGAAATACTCCCAGATTTCCAATGCGCCGCTGCGCGTCAGCGACATTTGCACCCGTGCCGACATGGCCACATATACGGCGATTGCAGCGACATATACCGCGATCCCTTAACCGACGATAACCTGCCTGCGAATACGCCTTCCCCTGACAGGCGTACCGCTTGATTCCCCGCCGCGCATGATCCAAAGCCGCGCGCAGACAATCGGTTTACGAAGGCGAAAAGGCAGTTCGTTGAGCAACGCCCCCAGTTTCCAGCGCATGATCCTGACCCTCCATGATTATTGGAGCGCGCGCGGCTGCCTGATCCTGCAACCCTATGACATGCGCGTCGGCGCGGGCACGTTCCACACCGCGACGACGCTGCGTGCGCTGGGGCCGCAGCCGTGGAACGCCGCCTTCGTTCAGCCGTGCCGCCGCCCCACGGATGGACGCTACGGCGAAAATCCCAACCGGTTGCAGCATTATTACCAGTATCAGGTGATCCTGAAGCCCAGCCCGGCGGACCTTCAGGAACTGTATCTCGGCAGCCTTGCCGCGATCGGCATCGATTTCACCAAACACGACATTCGCTTTGTCGAGGATGACTGGGAAAGCCCGACGCTGGGTGCCTGGGGGCTTGGCTGGGAAGTGTGGTGCGACGGGATGGAAGTCACCCAGTTCACCTATTTTCAGCAAATGGGCGGGTTCGACTGCAAGCCCGTGGCGGGCGAGCTGACCTACGGTCTTGAACGCCTCGCCATGTATATTCAGGACGTCGACAGCGTGTACGACCTCGCCTTCAACGATGCGGGCATGTCCTATGGCGACGTCTTCCTCGAAAACGAACGCCAGATGTCGAAATGGAATTTCGAGGTGGCGGACACCGATGCGCTGTTCGACCTGTTCAAAAAGGCGACGGCGGAATGCGAGAACTGCCTCGCCGCCAAATTGCCCATTCCCGCCTATGAACAGGCGATCGAGGCAAGCCATATCTTCAACCTGCTTCAGGCGCGCGGGGTTATCTCCGTTGCCGAGCGGCAGGCCTATATGGGCCGGGTGCGCGACCTCGCTAAGGGAAGCTGCGCCGCGTATATCGAAAAGATGACCCCCGAATGGGAAGCCAACTATCCGGGGTGGAGCATATGATGCCAGTCATGGCCGCCTCCGTTCGCCCTGAGCTTGTCGAAGGGCTGTCCTTTACCCCCCGCAACAAGAAAGCACAGGGCTTCGACAGGCTCAGCCCGAACGGTTCTTTCTGTCGGAGGGCTGCACAATGACCGACTTCCTTCTCGAACTGCGTTGTGAGGAAATCCCCGCGCGGATGCAGGCGAAGGCGCGCGCCGATCTTGAACGCCTCTTCGCCGCCGAACTGGAAAAATCGGGGCTGAAGGCCGGTGGCTATACGACCTATGCCACGCCGCGCCGCCTTGCGCTGATCGCGCATGGGCTTCCCGAGAAGACGCAGGCGGTGGAGCATGAGACGAAAGGTCCTCGGGTCGGTGCGCCCGATCAGGCTATCCAAGGTTTCTTGAAAAAGTATCAGCTGAATGCTGATCAGCTTGAAGTGCGCGACGGAGTTTACTTCGCTCGACGTATGGCGGCGGGACGTCCTGTTTGGCGGATTCTTCAAGAGGCGATTCCTGCGCTCATCCGCGCCTTTCCCTGGCCCAAATCGATGCGCTGGGGCGATGCGTCGCGATCGAGCGAAAGCATGCGCTGGGTCCGCCCGCTGCACGGCATCGTCGCGCTGCTGGGCGATCAGGTGGTCGATTGCGAAATCGCGGGCATCAAATCGGGTAGCGCGACACTCGGCCATCGCTTTCACCATCCCGGCGAAATCACCATCGGATCGGCGGACGATTATGTCGAAAAGCTGCGCATGGCGCATGTCATCGTCGATCAGGACGAACGCCGCAACACCATCGCGCTCGGCGCGAAGATGGCGGGGCAGGGGGCAGGGCTGACGCTGGTCGAGGACCACGGCCTGCTGGAAGAAAATGCCGGCCTCACCGAATGGCCGATGCCGCTGCTCGGCCGGTTCGACGAAGCGTTTCTGGACGTCCCGCCCGAGGTCATCCAGCTTACCGCGCGCGTGAACCAGAAATATTTCGTGTGCGAAGCGGACGACAAACTCGCCAACGCCTTTATCTGCGTCGCGAATATCGATGCCGAGGATGGCGGGGACAAGATCGTAGCGGGCAATGAAAAGGTTCTCGCCGCAAGGCTGTCCGATGCGCGTTTCTTCTACGAAACCGACCTGAAAACCAGGCTGGAGGATTTGCTTCCCCGGCTGGAAAAGATCGTCTTCCACGAAAAGCTGGGCACGCTGGCCGACAAAGTCGATCGCGTCGCGAAGCTCGCCCGCTGGCTGGTCGAAGAGGGTATCGTCGGCACCGGTGCTCCTGCGCAGGCAGGAGCCCAGAGCGGCAATACCAGCGCTTTAAACCCTGGGCTCCTGCCTGCGCAGGAGCACGACCGCGCAAAGCTCGCCGACATGGCCGAACGCGCCGCGCGGCTGGCCAAGGCTGATCTTGTCACCGGCATGGTCGGCGAATTTCCCGAACTTCAGGGGCTGATGGGCGGCTATTACGCCGCCGCACAGGGCGAACCGCCAGAAGTCGCCGAAGCGATCCGCGATCACTACAAGCCGGTCGGGCAGGGCGACGACGTCCCCACCGCGCCGGTGACGGTCGCGGTCAGTCTGGCGGACAAGCTGGATACGATTGCGGCGTTTTATTTCATTGGAGAGCGTCCAACAGGCTCTAAGGATCCCTTTGCGCTTCGTCGTGCGTCATTGGGAATTATAGCTGTTGTATTGGCTAATGAAATTAGAATGCCGATGGCAGAGGCGGTAAGGGTAGCTAGTTCGCCCCTCCTTATCCAGTTGGTCACTACCGTAGGTGCGGCCTACCAAATTGCAAAACATCAAGCAGAATACTTGATAAATACTGCTGAAGGTTTAGCAAAGGGCGGAGAGCAAGCGTCACTTTCCGCAGAGCTTTTTAAGCAGTTTAAGAAAGGCGAGAGCCGCATTGATGAAGCGGATTTGCTAGAGGAGACGGCAAACCGGATGTCATCGGGAGCGTTATGGCGCGATGTCCTCGACTTCTTTGCTGACCGCCTCAAGGTCCAGCAACGCGAGGCAGGCGTTCGCCATGACCTGATCGACGCGGTGTTCGCGCTGGGCGGGGAGGACGATCTAGTCCGCCTGCTCGCACGGGTTCATGCGCTTCAGGCGTTCGTCACTACCGAGGACGGCGCGAACCTGCTCGCCGGGTATAAGCGCGCTGCGAACATCCTGAAAAAAGAAGGCTGGGAAGCCGCCCCCGACCGTGCTCCTGCGGACGCAGGAGCCCAGGGCGGCGAAGCGCTGGCCAACGAAAATTCCGCCACCGCGCATCCGGAAGCGCAAAAAGCGCTGTCCTACACGCCCGAACCGGCTGAAGCTGCGCTGATCGACGCGCTCGACGCTGCCGAACCGCACGCGGCATCGGCGATCGCGCGCGAAGATTTCGAATCGGCGATGGCGGCGCTCGCCTCGCTTCGCGCGCCGATCGATGCGTTCTTTGACACGGTAACGGTCAATGACCCTGTCCCGGAAAAGCGCACCGCGCGGCTGGCGCTGCTTGCCCGGATGCGTGCCGCGGTGCACAATGTGGCTGATTTTTCCAGAATCGAAGGGTAATTATCTGACAATTGCGCGACACTTTCTATCGCATTTAACGCGAAAATCGTGAAGCTAAACGCGCTTTCCGCTGGTTTCCCTCCCCAGGAACGTGATGTGGAACGAAAGGGCAGGACGCACAGAATGACGCAATATGTCTATCGCTTCGGCGGCGGTATCTCCGACGGCGGGCAGGGGGACAGAAACCTCCTGGGCGGCAAGGGCGCGAACCTCGCCGAAATGGCCTCGATCGGCCTGCCGGTCCCGCCGGGCTTCACGATCAGCACCGAAATGTGCACCCGCTATTATGAAGAGGGCGAAACCTTCCCCGATTCGCTGCGTGAGGAAGTGGCGAAAGGCGTCGCACATATCGAAGGGGTGACGGGCAAGAAATTCGGCGATGCCGCCGATCCGCTGCTCGTATCGGTTCGTTCGGGCGCGCGCGTTTCGATGCCGGGAATGATGGACACGGTCCTCAACCTCGGCCTTAACGACGAAACGGTCGAGGGGCTGGCGAAAAAGGCCGATGACGAACGCTTCGCCTGGGACAGCTATCGCCGCTTCATCCAGATGTATTGCGACGTCGTGCTCGGCCTCGACCATGGCCGGTTCGAAGAGGCGCTGGAAATCGCTAAGGAAGATCGCGGCTACGATCTCGACACCGAAATGACGGCGAAGGACCTGAAGGCGCTGGTCGGCGAATATAAGGCGCTGGTAAAGGAAATGTGGGACCAGCCCTTCCCGCAGGATGTGAACGATCAGCTATGGACCGCGATCGGCGCGGTGTTCGGATCGTGGAATGTCGAACGCGCAAAGGTCTATCGCCGGCTCAATTCGATCCCCGGCGAATGGGGCACCGCCGTCAATGTTCAGGCGATGGTGTTCGGCAATATGGGCGATACCTCGGCCACCGGCGTCGCCTTCACCCGCGATCCGTCGACCGGGGAGCGGGCCTATTACGGCGAATTCCTGATCAACGCGCAAGGGGAAGACGTGGTGGCGGGTATCCGCACGCCGCAATATCTGACCAAAAAGGCGCGCGAGAATGCGGAGGCGAAACCGCTCAGCCTCGAAGAAGCGATGCCCGATACCTATGGCGAACTGGTAAAGGTGTTCGACAAGCTCGAAACCCATTATCGCGACATGCAGGATATCGAATTCACGGTGGAACGCGGTACGCTGTGGATGCTTCAGACGCGCAACGGCAAGCGGACGGCGCGCGCTGCGCTGAAAATCGCGGTCGACATGGCGGGCGAAGGGCTGATCAGCGAAGAGGAAGCGGTGATCCGCGTCGATCCTTCCGCGCTCGACCAGCTTCTCCACCCCACGCTCGACCCGCAGGCGGAGCGCGACGTGCTGACCAAAGGGCTTCCCGCCTCGCCCGGCGCGGCCAGCGGCAAGGTGGTGTTCGACGCCGACAGCGCCGAACGCATGGCGAATAACGGCGAGGATGTAATTCTCGTTCGCGTCGAAACCAGCCCGGAAGATATTCACGGCATGCACGCGGCGCGCGGCATCCTCACCGCGCGTGGCGGGATGACCAGCCACGCCGCCGTGGTGGCACGCGGCATGGGGCGCGCCTGCGTTTCGGGGGCTGGCGCATTGTCGGTCAAGGCGAAGGAAGGCGTCATGCGCGTCGGCAGCCGAGAGGTGAAGGCGGGCGAGGTCATCACCATCGACGGCGCGACCGGCGAAGTGATGGTGGGCGCGGTCCCCACGGTGAAGCCCGAACTGTCGGGCGATTTTTCCAGGCTGATGGCTTGGGCGGACAAGGGGCGGCGGCTGAAGGTGCGCGCCAATGCCGAAACGCCGAACGATTGCCGCACCGCGCGCGAATTCGGCGCGGAAGGTATCGGGCTGTGCCGGACCGAGCATATGTTCTTCGATTCCGGCCGGATCACCGCGGTGCGCGAAATGATCCTTGCGTCGGATGAAAAGGGACGGCGCGCCGCGCTCGACAAGCTGTTGCCGCATCAGCGCCGGGATTTTACCGAGATTTTCGAAGAGATGGCGCCGCTGCCGTGCACGATCCGCCTGCTCGATCCGCCGCTGCACGAATTCCTGCCGCACGAGGACGCGGAATTCGCCGAAGTCGCCAAAGCAGTCGGCATGGATGTCGAAAAGCTGAAGCGCCGCGCTGCGGAGCTGCACGAATTCAATCCCATGCTTGGTCATCGTGGCTGCCGGCTGGGCGTGACCTATCCCGAAATCTACGAGATGCAGGCGCGCGCGATTTTCGAGGCAGCGTGCGATGTCGCCGAAAAGACGGGCGATGCGCCGACGCCCGAAATCATGATCCCGCTGGTCGCTACCCGTAAGGAGCTCGATCTGATGCGCGCGGTGGTCGAAAAGACCGCCGAGACGGTGTTCGGGGAAAAGGGGCGGCGACTGACCTATCTGATCGGCACGATGATCGAACTGCCGCGCGCCGCGCTGAAGGCTGGTGAGATTGCCGAGAAGGCGGAATTTTTCAGCTTCGGCACCAACGATCTGACCCAGACCACGCTGGGCGTCAGCCGCGACGATGCCGGACGGTTCCTCGGCACCTATGTCGACAAGGGCATTTACGCGCGTGATCCGTTCGTCAGCCTGGATGAAGAAGGGGTGGGCGAACTGGTTGAAATCGCCACAGAACGCGGCCGCGCGACCCGTCCCGACATCAAGCTGGGGATTTGCGGCGAACATGGCGGCGATCCCACCTCGATCGCCTTTTGCGAAAGGATCGGGCTCGATTACGTCTCCGCCTCCCCCTATCGCGTGCCGATCGCCCGGCTGGCTGCCGCGCAGGCGGCGTTGAAAGCGAAAGGATGATCGTGGCGGCGCTTCCCGCGCCGCTGCCCGTGGTGATGAGTGGAATCACGCAGCAGGATCAGGTGGCGTCGCTCGACGCCGATCTGCTGCGCGGTCCCACCGCCACCGCTGCGCTGCAACGACGGTGCGGCGATGTGCCGGTTCGGGTAGAGGTCGATCGCGACGCGAAACGCGCGCCGGATGCCGCACAGCGGCAAAGGCTGCAGGTGGGGCCGGATGAGCCGGTTTCCTATCGCCGCGTCCGGCTGGTCTGCGGCGACCGGCTGTTGTCGGAAGCGGAAAACTGGTTTGTGCCTTCCCGCCTGACCGACGCGATGAACCGGGATTTGCTCAGCGGTACGCGCCCCTATGGTGCGGTAATCGCACCACTGAGGCCGCGCCGCCGCAATCTGCAGCGCGAACGCCTATGGGATGGCAGCGGAATGCCGCCCGAAAAAATACTTCGCCATCGCGCGCTCGTGCTCGATCACAACGGCGTTCCGCTTGCCGAGGTGGTCGAAACCTATCATCGCGGCGCGTTGCATCGCTGACGATCGGCCGGTCAGCGTTCTTCGCGGATCGTGGGATCGACGATAACGGGATCGGTAACGGGACGTCGGGTCTGGACCGTGCCCTCCATCGCGGCATCGCGCTGCGCACGCAGTTCGGCTATCTCGCGATCGCGCGCCGCCAGTTCGGCGTCACGTTCCTCATGATACCGCCGGGTTTTCAGTTCGAGATCGCGATAACGCTGCTTCCACCGTCTGCCGCCGGGATGGCTGGCAAGGCCGAAAAGCCATCCGGCCACCAGTACCAGGACAAGGATGACGATCTGTGTCGGCGTATGGAATATGAAGCCGTTCATGGCCCGCTCTCCCGATGTTACGCAACGTCAACGAGCTTGCCGCACCCTCGTTCCCGTTGCGTTGCCCGTCGGGTTCACTTCATCAGCGCATCGTTGATCGAACAGGCGGCGGGGCCAAGGATCACCACGAACAATGTGGGCAGAATGAACAGGATCAGCGGCACCGTCATGATCGCGGGCAAGCGGGCCGCCTTTTCCTCGGCGCGCATCATGCGTTCGTGGCGGAATTCGGCCGAAAGCGTGCGCAGCGCGGAAGCGAGGGGGGTGCCGTATTTCTCGGTCTGGATCATCGTTGTCACCACGCCCTTCACCGCATCCAGATCGATGCGGTTGGCAAGGTTTTCGAACGCCTGACGCCGGTCGGTCAGGAAGCCCAGTTCGATCGCGGTCAGCGAAAATTCCTCACCCAGTTCGGGATAGGCGCGGCCCAGTTCCTTCGCGACGCGGTGAAAGGCGGCGTCGACGGTGAGCCCGGCCTCCGCACAGATGACCAGCAGGTCGAGCGCATCGGGCAATCCCTTGCGGATCGCGGCGCTGCGTTTCTGGATCTTGTTTTTCAGGTACAGGTCGGGCGCCTTGTAGCTGAGGATCAGCGCACCGGCGACCACGGCATAGGATTTGATCGGCCCCCAGTCGGAAAATGTATCGGTGCCGTACACGATATACCCGACCAGCCCGCCCAGCACGATCGGCATCACCAGCCGGCCGAAAATGACCACCACCGCCAGGTCCTTGGTACGGATACCGGCCTGAAGCAGCTTTATCTGAACCGCCTTCACCTGTTCATCCTGCAGCACCTTCAGCGACTGCAGGAAACTGCGCATCCGGTCGGTGGTCTCGTTCTTGTGGACCAGCTTCGCGCGGCGTTTCGATGTCGATGCGGTGATGCCCGCTTTCAACTGTTCGCGCCGATCGTTGAGCGCCTTGACCCGCTTCGCCATCGGGTCGCGCACGCTGACCGCGGCATAGATGGCGATGATCACCGCCAGCGCCGCGATTCCCGACAGCAGCGTCGCCACAGCGATTACGTCGATCCCTAACAGGGTGGGGTTCGGGGTGCCGTTCATCGCCGCGACCTCAAATTTCGAAACTGACCATTTTGGCCATGATGAAGGCGCCGATGCCCATCCACACCAATCCGCCGATGCCGGCCACCATCAATCGGGGGTCCTTGAAGAAATCGGTCATGTAATCGGGGCTGATCCACATGATCAGGCCGAACACGATGAACGGCAGCGCCCCGACGATATAGGCCGATGCCTTGGATTCGGACGACATCGCCTTGATCTTCAGCTTCATCTGCGAACGCTTGCGCAGCACATCGGCAAGGTTCGACAGCGTTTCGGCAAGGTTGCCGCCGGTTTCGCGCTGGATCTGGATGGTGATGACGAAAAACTGGAATTCGGGCGTGCCCAGCCGGTCGGCCGTTTCCTGAAGCGCGGAATCGAGCGAGCGGCCGATTTTCATCTTGTCGGCGACGGCGCGGAATTCCTCGCCCACCGGGCCTTTCATCTCGTTGCCAACGACGCTGATCGTTTCGGTGATCGGCAGTCCTGAGCGGAGGCCGCGCACCAGAAGTTCGATCGCGTCGGGAAATTTGGCGGTAAACTGGCCGACGCGGCGCTTGATGACCATGCTCACTGCCTTGTGCGGGATGCCGGCACCCAGAAATATGCCCAGAAACAGCGCGATCAGCAGCGGCAGGCCGCGCGACCACAGTGCGATCATCGTCAGCAGCGCAATGCCCAGCGTCGCCATGCCGTACTGGCCGACGGTCCAGCTCTTGCCGGTCATGGCAAGACGCTTTTTCAACTGCGTAGGATTGGGAAGGATGCGAGCGGCGGCATCGTCCATGCGCGTGCTGCGACTGGCGGCGATGCGCCGCATCTGTGCTTCGACCTTTGCACTGGCGGTTTGCGAATGGCGCGCGCGCAGCGTGGTCAGCCGGCGCGATGCCGCCCGCTCGGCTGAGGGGCCGGAAAAGGCGAGGATCAGCATCGCCAACAGGACGAACATACCCGTCATGATGATCGCGAACTGCATCATGGCATCAGGCCCGGC
This sequence comes from Stakelama flava, assembly GCF_019351405.1. GTDB lineage: Bacteria > Pseudomonadota > Alphaproteobacteria > Sphingomonadales > Sphingomonadaceae > Sphingomonas > Sphingomonas flava_A. The sequence goes on along the minus strand of NZ_JAHWZX010000010.1, from coordinate 79,964 downwards.
CTTCTCCATGGCGAGTTGAAGGACGAAACGCTCCGGTCATTTGCGCTTCGAACCCTGCCGGGGCTTTTTCGCGGTAAGCGCGGTCAGCTTGCCGAGCAGCGAACTATCTTTCTTTTCGGCGGACTCCTCGGCTTCATCGTCGCGAACATTGGCGACTTCTTCGGCAAGCGCGAGGATCGGCGCCACCGTTTTCGACCCCTTGCCCGCTTCGGCGAGGGGACGTCCCAGCTTCGCCGCCTGCGCGGCCAGTTTCTGATCGAACGGGATCAGGAAATCGACCTTGCGCTCGATCGATCCTTCGAAATCCTTGCGACTTATTTCAAGCTGCGAACCCGGCAACACCCGGTTTGCCGCCACGATGGTGCGAACTTGCGGCGCGGTGGATTTGAACCACGACAACAGCCGGATGCAATCGCGTGCCGCCGCCAGGGTGAATTCGGTTACGATGACCGCGGTCTGGATATCGGAAACCAGATGCGGATGCTGGACCAGCATCGCGCGCGGCATATCGATCACCGTGGCTTCGAACGCGCTACGCAATTCCTCCTGAAGCTGGAAAAACGCGCTGCCATCGGTGACGATCGGCGAATGGATCGGCGCTTCGGCCGAAAGAATGGCGAGCTTTTCCGAGGCGCGAACCATGGCGCGTTCGATGAACAGCCCGTCGATGCGACTGGGATTTTCGATCGCGTCGGTCAGTCCGCGACCCGGTTCCAGATCGAGCGAAAGCGCCGCCGTGCCGAAATGGACGTCGAGGTCGAGCAGGCCGGTGGTGCGGTTGCCCTTGTCGCTGAGCAGCCATGCGAGCGAGGTCGCGATCGTCGATGCGCCCACGCCGCCGCGCGCGCCGATCACGGTCACTGCGTTATGCGGTTGATCGGGACCCTGCTGTTCGCTGGCGCGCGGGGCGTTGAGCATCGCCTGCGCCTGTGTGAAGGATTCGCGAACGATGTCGGGATTGAGCGGTTTGAGCAGATAATCCTGAATCCCGCTGCCCAGAAGATCGCGGTACAGGCGGACATCGTTTACCTGCCCCGCCGCGATCACCACGGTTCCCGGCTCGCAAACCTCGGCAAGCGCATTGATGTCGTTGAGCGGATCACCCGATTCGGACAAGTCGACGAACAGGATATTCGGACTGGCCGAAACCGACAGCGTCTGCACCGCGTTGCGCAGCCCGCCCTTCATGACTTTTTCCGGCGACCAGCCCTGTTCCACCGCGACCGGGCGAAGTGCGTCGAGCGACGTATCGTCGCAGACAAAGGCGGCAAAGGGTTCACGCTGGCTGGCACGCCCGGCGTTCCACGGCGCGTTCATCAGTTGCTTTCCTTCGTGGTGGAAACTTCGTCAAGTCCCTCAGCGCCCGTCGGCGTTGCCTTGCGGAACGTCTGGATCGCCTTGACCGCAGTATCGGGATCGGTGGTCCCGGACCCCGGCTGACCGCGAACCAGGTCTTCGGGCCGGGCGACCATTGCCGCCAGATTGGAATTGATCGCGCAGCCGAAATTCGATGTCGTATGCGCGTCGAAATTCGGTTGATCGACATCGGCGTAATCGGGGCAACCGGGTACGGAGGCGCTCATCCGGGTCACCACGACGCGGACGGTGCCGGGGGCGACCGAACCGGGCGTCACCGGGGCGGCATCGCTGAGCAGCAGGCCGAAGCGCGCCGCTTCACCGGCAACCGCTTCGCGCGCGGCGGCGTCGTATCCTTGCGCATCGGCGACATAGACCCTGTCGCCATAGCCGAGGTTGAGCAAGGACATCCATCCGGCGAGGCGATCCGCTTCACCGGGGGCGAGGCCATAGCCGGAGGTTTGCAGGTCAAGCGCATAATTGTTGCGCGTGACGACGGGCTGATGCGGGCTTTCCAGCCCGCGATAGGCGTTCGGTTCGCCACAACCGGCCAGAAGAAACGCCGGAACGATGCCGGCCAGGATCGCGATATGCTTTGCCATGGTCCTATCCTAGGGGCTGTGGGTTAGGGAATGCTGAAGCCGGGGGCGGCGCCGTCGTTCTTGCCATCGCCTCCGCGCCTGGAACCGGACGTCGTCGGCGCTGTCGCTACGGCAGCTCCCTCGTCAGTATCGGGCAGGTTCGGTCCGGAGGGGAGCGGGCTGCTGCTCGCGCCCAGCGACGGCTGAACGGTGCCGTCGGGCGCCATGCGCGGTTGCGGCCGCTGGCTGCCCGTCTGGCCGCCCTGCATCTTGCCCAGCAATACCCGCTCCAGATCGGTCGGTGCCCGATATCCGTCAGTGGGCAGCGCGATGTGCGATCCGTCCACCGGCTTCACCAGGTAGGGGGTAATGACGATGACGAGTTCGGTTTCGTTGCGTTGAAATCCGTTTGAACGAAACAGCGCGCCGAGGATCGGCATGTCGCCCAGACCCGGCGCCTTGTCGATCTGGTTCTGGTGATTGTTCGACAAAAGCCCGGCGATCATGAAGCTCTGGCCAGAACCGAGCTCCACCGTGGTTTCGGCGCGCCGGGTGGTGAGCGCAGGGATTTGGGTGCTGTCGATGGTAACCGCGCCGGCGCTGGAAAGCTGCGACACTTCCGGCCGGACCCGCAGTGAGATCCGTCCATCGGCAAGAACCGTCGGCGTATAGGCAAGGCTGACGCCATATTGTTTGAACTGCACCGAAACCGCGCCCAGTCCCTGGCTGATCGGGATGGGAATTTCGCCGCCCGCCAGAAACGACCCCGTCTCGCCCGATAGCGCCGACAGGTTGGTGGTGTTCAGCGTGCTGACCTGCCCGACGGTTTCGCCAAGGTCCAGCGCACCAAGCAGGTCCAGCCCCAGCAGCTTGCCCGCGCCGAACAGCGATGTTCCCGATTCGACGCCACTTACCGACGTCGTCCCGTCGCTGGCATCGGTTCCAACGCCAAGCGTCCCGCCCGGCGTATACTGGTCATAAAAGCTGCGCCCCTGACCGACGCCGAACTTGAATCCGCCGCTCGAATCGGCGGAGGCCAGATTGACCCCGATATTCTTGACGAAGCTGCGGCTGACCTCGGCAAAGCGGACCTGCAGATTGACCTGAAGCGGGGTCGCGGTTTTCAGCCGGGTAATGACCTTTGTCTTTTCCCCGACAAATGCCTGAACCAGTTCCGTGGCTTCGGCCGCATCGTCAGGATTGGCGACGGTGCCCGTAAGCAGCACCAGCCCGTTCATTGTCGATGCGGTGATCTTTGCCTCTGGCATCGCCAGCGCCAGCATGGACGAGATCGAATTGATGTTCTGCCCGACGCGCACCGTGCTGGCATAGATTACCGTGCCCGCCTTGTTCGTGGCATAGACGTTGGTTTCGCCCGCACCCTTGGCAAAGACATAAAGCTGGGTGGGGGAGCGGACCGATACATCGGCGATGCTGTTGTCCGCGACGAAGACGTCGGTCATCGACGAGGGCAGGTTGACCAGTTGTCCGCGGCCGATATCGAGTTGCATCGTGCTGGTCGGTTCGGGCCGGGTTTGCGCGCTGCCGGGAAATGCGGGCGCAAGGGTCCCCACGGCTGCGGCGGCAAGCGCCAGCGGCAGGCCGATCCGCTTTTCGATGATTGCCATGTTACTTGTTCCCCCCGACCGGAACCACGGTCACTTCGTTGCCGCGTGCGACCCGCACGAGCGGTCCTTTGTAATTTTGCGGTGGCGCGCCGTTCGCGTTTGCGGCCGGCATGGTCGCCGACTGTTGCGGGGCGGCGTTCGTATCGGCCTTGCCCGGAACCGTGCTGCGCTGGAAACGTGAGACATCCGCGCCGGTGGAATAGGTTGGCCGACTGTCGACAGGTTTGCTGTCATTGGCGACCAGTTCGTCATTGTCGCCGACCACGACGTCGCCCGCCGCGATCTTCTCCTCCAACTCATGCGAGGTGTCGGCAAGCGAGCGCAGCGAGAGCGACAGGGTGCCCAACTGCTGCGCGACGGCGATTTTTTCAGCGATCTTCGGCGTCGCCTCGACCGTCACGGTCGAATAGGGCGCGACCATCGGCTTGCCGTTTTCGTCCTTCTGCGTGTCGGTGCGCTGATCGGTGGCGAGGACGCGAAGGTTGCGCAGCACCGTTTCGGAGGCCTGAAGCGGCGGTCCGTCGCCTCCGCCCGTCACTGACTGGGTAAGGATCAGGTCCACCCGGTCACCCGGAAAGACGAAGCCTGCGACTGCGCTCTGCGCGGATACCGGCACCGTTACCGCGCGCATGCCGGGGCTGAGCGCTGCGGCCAGAAAGCCGCGATCGCCCGGCTTTACGACCGCGCCTTGCGTGATCGGCTGACCGGCGGGAATCGCGAAGCGGACGACCGACCCCTGCAAGGCGGGCAGGTCAACCTGCCCTTTCAGATAATAGGCGCCCTCGACCAGGTCCTTCGGCCATGGCTGGAATTTCAGCGCATTGCCGTCGAGGATCGTGCCCACGGGCAGCGCTTTCGCTGCGACCAGAATCTGCGGGCCGGCGGGCTGGGCCGGTTGGACCAGTTGCGCCTCGGCTTGTGGTGCGGAACCGCCGACCATCAGGCTGCGCGCCATGAAGGCCGTGACCGCCGCCACGACGAGCGCCCCCACCAGCAGAATGATTTTACGTCCGTCCATCAGCCAAAGCGCCTTTCGGTAGTCTGGGAACCGGTTGAACCGGCGTTAATCATCACCCGAACTGGTTAAGAATCGGTTCGCGAAGTACGATCAGCCCTGCCAGCACGATCGCCACGCCATAGGGTATCTCCAGCGCAGCATCGGATCGGCGGACATGTTTGTCGGCCAGCAGCAGCAGCGTCAGTACGCCGCCCAGCAACGACATCAGCACCAGCATCGAAACCAGCGGTTGAATCGGCAGCCACAGCGCCAGCGCGCCGAGCAGCTTCACGTCACCGCCGCCCATCTGCCCCAGCGCGAAGGCGATTGCGAAGAGCAGCAGCACGCCCAGCCCCAGCGCGAATTGCAGCGCCATTCCCGGCCATAGCGGCAGGCCGATCGCCACCCACCACAGCGGCGCGAGCAGCGCGATCGCGGCGTTTTTCCAGTTCGCGATTTCGCGGTGGCGCACATCCTCTATCCCCGCGGAGACGAGTAGGACGACCAATATGGTCAACAGCGCAGGAACAAATATCTCCCCCATGGGCTGGCAGCCCTAGACGAAGCGGCTTTCCAAAACGTAACCGGGGACCATGGCATCATCCCTTTTGTACCGGCGCGCCATTCCCGCCGATGCGCGCATTTCCCGCTGGCAGGCGCCGGGCGGCTGGATGCTGCGTACTTTCGAATGGCCGGCCGGTGGGGAGGACGCCCCGCGCGGCAGCATCCTGTTTCAGACCGGGCGCGGCGACATGTTCGAAAAATATCTCGAACTCTTCTCGCACTGGCATGCGAAAGGATGGGCGATCAGCGCGTTCGACTGGCGTGGGCAGGGCGGATCAGGACGGCTGGCCGACGATCCGCATTGCGGCCATATCGATGATTTCGCGACCTATATTTCCGATCTAAAAGCATTTTACCGCGACTGGCGCGAGCGCGCTGTAGGCCCGCGAATCGTGATGGGCCATTCGATGGGCGGCCATTTGGTGCTGCGGGCGCTGGTGGAGGGCGCGATTCGGCCCGATGCCGCGGTGCTGATCGCGCCGATGTTGGGGTTGAAAACCCCGTTCGGCGCGCGGCTGGCCGAATGGCTGGCCAGGCTGCTCGGCAATGTCGGGAACAGTGCGCGTCCCGCGTGGAAGCGCAATGAAAAGCCGAATACGACCGAAAGTCGCCAGGCGCTACTGACTCACGATGGCGATCGGTATTCGGACGAATTGTTCTGGCAACAGGCAAAGCCCGAATTATTGACCGGTCCGCCGAGCTGGAACTGGCTGATCGAGGCGTTCCGCTCCTGCCGCGAACTGCGCGCCAATCGGGCGCTGTCCCGCATGGATGTTCCGCTGCTGATGCTGGTGGCGCGCAACGACGCATTGGTCGACCCCAAAGCAGCACTGGCGATCGCGGCGAAGCTGCCCGATTCGCGTACGGTGCGTTTCGGCCCCGAAGCGGCGCACGAAATTCTTCGCGAGGTCGATTCGGTGCGCAATCGCGCCATCGGCGAGATCGATCTTTTTCTCGACGCACGCGCGGGGCGCAGGTGAGCCGGTTCGATATCGCAATCGTCGGGGCCGGCATGGCGGGCGCGAGCCTGGCCGCGGCGATCGGCAAGCGCGCGCGTGTCGTGATGATCGAGGGGGAGGCGCATCCCGGCTATCATGCGACCGGGCGATCCGCCGCTTTCTGGTCCGAAATCTATGGCGGGCCGGGGGTGCAGCCGCTTACCACCGCTTCGGGACCTTTCCTGCGCGATCCAGCGGCTGAATATGGCGGGGAGAGCTTCCTTGTCCCGCGCGGAGAATTATGGATTGCGCGACGCGGCGATTGTGCACCGCTCGACACTCTCGGCCGCGCTTTCGCAGACAGCGATGTCGCGATGGAACGATGCGATCCTGCGCGCTTCGTCCCGGGTATAAGCGATGGCTGGGACGAAGGGCTGTACGTGCCCAGCTGTACCGATATCGACGTTGCGCGCCTGCATCAGGCGTTTTTGAAGGTTGCCCGACGCACGGGCGCGCAATTGCGCTGCGATTCGGCATTGGTGGCGGCGAATCGCGAAATAGGGTGCTGGCGCCTGATCCTTGCCGATGGCGAAGCGGTGGAGGCGGATATGCTGGTCGATGCCGCCGGTGCATGGGCCGATCCCGTCGCGCGGATGGCGGGTGTCGCGCCGGTCGGCGTGCAACCCTATCGTCGCACCGTGATACAGTTGCGCGTCGATCCGCCTGCGCCGGATACCCTCCCGCTGGTGCAGGATGCGCGCGGCCAATTCTATTTCAAGCCGGAGCCGGGCGGGCGGCTATGGCTGTCGCCGCATGACGAGACCCCGATGGATGCAGGCGATGCCGCGCCGGACGAGATCGACGTAGCGCTCGCCATCGACCGCCTGAACCAGGTCGTCGACTGGCGCGTCGAAGCGGTCGAGCGCAAATGGGCGGGCCTGCGCAGCTTTGCTCCCGATCGCTTGCCGGTGTATGGGTTCGCGCCCGATTGCGACAATTTCTTCTGGTTTGCAGGCCAGGGCGGCTTCGGAATCCAGACCGCGTCCGCCGCTGCATGGATCGGTGCGGCGCTGCTGCTCAACGCGCCGCTGCCCGATCCGGTGTCGGCCATCGATGTCGCGCGTTATTCCCCCGCCCGCTTTCGCGACTGAGCCATATAAAGGAGCGCCCAACATGGCATTTCCCCAACCCTATGCCGCCGATGCGAACCGCTATGACGGCCGCATGCCCTATCGCCGCTGCGGACGGTCGGGGCTCGATTTGCCCGCGATCAGCCTTGGCCTGTGGCAAAATTTCGGTGGCGAGGATGTGTTCGAAACCGGCCGGGCGATGCTGCGTCGCGCGTTCGATCGCGGTGTCACCCATTTCGACCTCGCGAACAATTATGGCCCGCCCTATGGCTCGGCGGAGGAAAATTTCGGCAGGGTCATGGCGAGCGACTTTGCGGCGCATCGCGACGAACTGGTCATTTCGACCAAGGCGGGATGGGATATGTGGCCCGGCCCCTATGGCGATATCGGCGGATCGAAGAAATATCTGATCGCAAGCTGCGACCAAAGCCTGAAGCGGATGGGGCTCGACTATGTCGACATCTTCTATTCGCACCGCGTCGACCCGAAGACACCGCTGGAAGAGACGATGGGCGCGCTTGCGCAGATCCACGCGCAGGGCAAGGCGCTGTATATCGGTATCTCCAGCTATTCGCCCGAACTGACCAAAAAGGCCGCGGCGATCCTGGCCGAATACAAGGTGCCGTTGCTGATCCATCAGCCCAGCTATTCGATGCTCAACCGCTGGATCGAGGAGGAATTGCTTTCGACGCTCGACGATCTCGGCACCGGCTGCATCGCCTTTTCGGCGCTGGCGCAGGGGATGCTGACCGACAAATATCTGGGTGGCGTGCCACAGGATTCGCGTGCTGCGAAGGCCGGGTCGCTCGACAGCGACATGCTGAGCGACGCCAATATCGAACGGCTGCGCGCGTTGAACGACATCGCGAAAAGTCGCGGCCAAACGCTCGCGCAAATGGCGATCGCATGGGTGCTGCGGGATTCCCGCGTCACCAGCGCGCTGATCGGCGCACGCACCGTTCAACAGCTCGACGATTCGCTCGACGCGGTGAAGAATCTCGATTTCAGCAAGGACGAGCTGGCCGGGATCGACGCGCATGCGACCGAGGGCGGGATCGACAAATGGAAGGTCTCGTCGGAGGTCGAGGCCCTGCCGACGCGCTGAACCATCGTATTCCTGCGAAAGCAGGAATCCAGAGCCATAGACGCTGCGCTCCAAAACCCTGGGCTCCTGCCTGCGCAGGAGCACAAAGTCTACGTCTCACCCGTCATCGCGATCGCAAGCTAATGCAATCCATTGGCGACGTCCGCGCTCGATTGCTTCGTCGGGTTCGGCGTCTCGCAATAACGAATCGGATTTCCCTATCGCGCCGTGCTCATCGAATAGGGCCGCGCCGCCGGTGCCGTCCCCCATTGCTTGTTTGGCGCTGCCTGCATGGTGAAGTGCAACCGCCCGCCATCCATGATCTCACCTTGCGTGATATAGGTGCGGCCAAGCGGCTTACCGTTCAGCGTGACCGACCCGACATACGGATGCGCATCGTCCATATTGTCGGCGGTAACGGTGAAGTCCTTGCCATTGGGAAGGCTCACCACCGCCTTGTCGACGAACGGCCGTCCGATCGCATATTGCAGGCTGCCCGGCGTCACCGGATAGAAGCCCAGCGCGGTGAACATCAGCCATGCCGACATCTGACCCAGATCGTCATTGCCAGACAGGCCGTCGGGCGTCGGCTTGTACTGCGTGTCGACAATCTGTTTCAGGCGGTTCTGCGTCTTCCACGGCGCGCCCGCATAATCATACAGATAGGCGACATGGTGGCTGGGTTCGTTGCCGTGAATATATTGGCCGATCAGCCCCGCAATATCCTCGGCATGGCTGTAATCCAGTTTCGAATTGTCGAATTCAAACATCTGGTCCAGCTTCTTCACGACCGCCGCATCGCCGCCCATCGCCTGAAACAGTGCGGCCTGATCCTGCGGCACGAACCAGCTATATTGCCACGCATTGCCTTCGGTATAATCTGAGCCATAGTTGATCGCGGTCGGATCGAACGGGGTGCGGAAATCGCCGTTGGATTTGCGCGCGCGGACGAACCCGGTTTTCGGGTCGAACGAATTGCGCCAATAGCCCGCGCGCTTGTAGAACCGCGCCGCGATATCGTCCTTCCCCAGTTTCTCCGCCATCCGTGCGATGGTCCAGTCGTCATAGGCATATTCGACCGTTTTGGATGCCGCTTCGGGCTCATGATCGATCGGAACATAGCCCATCGCCATATAGTCTTTCAGGTCGCCATAGGGGCCATAGGTCGCGCTGGCGACCATGGCGTCCAGCGCCTTGTCGGCGTCGAACCCACCAATCCCTTTCAGATACGCATCGGCGATGATCGGGACCGCGTGATAGCCGATCATCGTCCAGGTTTCGCGACCCTGGAACTGCCATACGGGCAGGATGCCGAACGGGCTGTCCTGTTGGCTGGCCAGCAGCGATTCGATGATCTCGTTATTTACCTTTTCGGGCTGGATCAGCGTCATCAACGGCTGTTCGGCGCGGAACGTGTCCCATAACGAAAAGGTCGATCGGAAGGTGAAGCCATCGGCCTGATGCACTTCATTGTCCGGCCCGCGATAGCGCCCGTCGGCATCGCCCGCGACCGATGGCGCGATCAGGCTGTGATATAGCGCGGTATACAGGTTGGTCCGCATCGCCGCGGGCGCATCGATTTTGACCCGGCCCAGCGCTTTCGTCCATGCGGTGCGGGTTTCGTCGCGTATCGCGTCAAAATCGCCCGTTTCGGCGTAAAGATTGTTGAGCGCCCCCGCTTCATCGACCGAGGAGATCGCAACCTTTACCTCCAGCGGCTTGGTCAGCGTCCCGAAATCGAGCTGCGCGACCAGCGCGCGCCCCTGCTTCGCCTCCACCGCGTCGGTGCCGCGGCCGGGGCCTTGAAACCCCTTGTACGTCACGTCCTGTTCAGTGCTGACAAAGCGGTGCGCCGACAACGGGGCGGAGAAACGCATCGCGAAGCACAGTTTGCGGTCGGGCGCCCAACCGCGCGTCTGGCGGCATCCGGTGATCGTGCGGTCGTCGCGAAGCCGGATCGACGACCACAGGGTCTTGCCCGGATAGTTGTAGAGCGAGGTGCGCAGATCGAACACCAGATGCGCCGCCTTGTCCGCGGGGAAGGTATAGCGGTGGATGCCGATGCGCGTTCCCGCCGTCATTTCCGCACGAACGCCGTAATCGGACAGGGTGACCGCATAATATCCCGGTTGCGCGACTTCGCTGTCATGGCTGAAGCGCGAACGATAACCCGATGCGGGATCATCGCCGCTGCCGGGTTCCAGCTTCACTGTGTCGCCCGACACCGGCATGATCAGGAAATCGCCCAGATCCGAATGGCCCGCGCCCGAAAAATGAGTGTGGCTGAACCCCTGAATCGTCGGATCGTCGTAGCGATAGCCCGCTGCGTGGCCGTAACAGTCGCGCACGGTGCAGGTGGTGTCGGTATCCGGCGACAATTGCACCATGCCGAACGGAGCCACCGCGCCGGGGAAGGTATGGCCTTCGCCGCCCGTTCCGATGAACGGATCGACCGATTGATAGGCGCTGCGCGGGTCGGGATCGGCAGCGCTTTTGGCCATGACGAGGGCGGGAGCGCAAAGCGCGGCGATGCTGCCGGCGGTAACGGCGGTGCGGAAAAATCTGGTCATGCCCTGCTTAGAGCAAGTCCGGTGCCGGGAGGGAAGGGGAAAGCGCGCCGGGGGAACAGGTGATTCGCCGCACTTACGCTTCGCTGAACCGTCGCCTGTAGAAATACCTAATTTCCGGTAAAGGCGGGGGCGACTATCGGGAGAAAACTCACATTCGCGGAGATGATATGCCCCCCGCCGCCGTCATTGCCGAACCCGATGCCGATTTGACGAGTCCCCCGATGTCGAATGACAAACCCAACGGTTCGATTTCTTCCGACATTACGGGCAGCGAAACCGCCAATTTCGTGTTGATGGAGTTGCGGCTGGGGCTGGTCAGTCCGGCATTCGTGCGCCAGTGGATCGGCGAATTGCGCGGCGAGGGGTTCGACCGCCTGGCCGACGCGATGGAGCGCGAACTGAACGCCGGGTGAAGAACTGAACAATGGCAGGGCAAAGGCTGGACCCGGCATTTCTCGGCCGGCGCGCGATGGAAGAGGCGCGCGCCGCCGCCGACGCGAACGCCGCGCCCGACGCGGCGATCCATTCGTGCCTGTCGCTCAGCTATATCCGCGCATGCAGGCAGCAGTTGAAGGATGCCGATCAGTGCAGCCGCTGCCCGGTGGCGGAGCAGTGCGCGCGCGCCTCGGTCGATTCAAGCGAAGCATTCCGCCGCGAGGATATCGTACGGACTGTCGCGAAACGGCCCGATGTTCGGGCAAGGCCGATCCGCTTCGTTCGCCGCCGCCATCGTCGATAATTCCCGTCACCGCGCGGCGATTGCAGCGTCGCTTGCCAGCTGGTCGGCGCGTTCATTGTCGGGGTGACCGGCATGACCCTTTACCCAGACCCATTCGACGCGATGCGGTTTTGCGGCGGCCAGCAGTTCCTTCCACAGCTCGGCGTTTTTCACCGGCTTTTTCGCGGCCGTCTTCCAGCCGTTTTTCTGCCAGCCGTGAATCCATTTGGTCAGCCCGTCCATGACATATTTGCTGTCGGTGGACAGGGTGACGCGGCACGGCCGCTTGAGTGCGTTGAGGCCCTGAATCGCGGCCATCAATTCCATGCGGTTGTTGGTCGTGTTCGGTTCACCGCCCGACAGTTCCTTCTCACGATCGCCGATGCGCAGCAGGACGCCCCAGCCGCCCGGTCCCGGATTGCCCTTGCACGCGCCGTCGGTCGCGATCTCGACATGCGGAAGCTCGCTCATGCGAACGGGTTCGCAGCCGCATAGCGGTGATAGCGGTTGAGATAGGCGATCGGGTCCTTGCGCGTCACCAGCGCATCCGCCGGGGTGTTTAGCCAGTCCCAGGCGCGGCTCAGGAAAAAGCGAAGGCACGCTCCCCTTGCGAGCAGCGGCAGCGCTTCGCGTTCGGCCTCGCTCAACGCAAAGCGCGACCGGTATCCGTCGAGCAGCGCATTCCCGATATTGGCGTGCAGGGTTTCGCCGCTCGCGTCAAACGCCCAGGCGGTATGCATCACGGCCAAATCGTAGGCGCGAAAATCGGTGCACGCGAAATAAAAATCGATCAGCCCGGTGACCGTATCGCCCAGCATCAGCACATTGTCCGGGAAAAGGTCGGCATGGATCGCCGCACGGGGCAGGGCGTCGGCGGCGGGCCAGCCCGACAGCACCTCCTCCACCATCGCCGCCGCTTCGGCATGAAGGCCGGGACGAATGCGGTCGAGGTCGTCGCCGCATTTTTGGAACAGCGGCTTCCAGCTTTCGACTCCCATCGAATTGTGCCTGTCGCGCCCGAAATCGGTTAGCGCATCGTGCATCCCGCCCATCGCCGCGCCCGCCGAACGGGCCTGTGCCGGGGTCGGATGGCTGACCGAAACGCCGGGCAGGAATTTGATGAGGCAGGCGGGTCGGTCGCAAAGCTCGTGTATCTCGCGCCCTTTGCGATCCGGAATGGCGGGCGGCACCGGCTGCCCCTGATCGGCAAGGTGATCGAGCAGCGCCATGAAGAAGGGCAGGTCATTCGCCGCCACACGCTTTTCGTACAGCGTCAGGATGAAGCGCCCGCCGGTCGTTTCGACCAGGTAATTGCTGTTTTCGACCCCTTCGGCGATGCCCTTGGCCGATACGAGTTCGCCGACATCGAAGCGTTGCAGGAACGCTGCCAGCGTTTCCGCCGGAACCTGTGTATAGACTGCCAAAATGCTTCCCCCGAACGCGCTGTCTCAGGCGGCCTGAAGCCCGCGCGGCGGTTTGAAGGTGATATTCTCTTCCGCGGTGCGCACTTCGCGCTCGGTCACGTCGAACCGGGTGGCGATATGGTCGACCAGTTCGCGCACCAGCAGTTCGGGGGCAGAAGCGCCCGCGCTGATGCCCAGCGACCCGACGCCCTCCAGCCATGTGAAATCAAGGTCAGTCGCACGCTGGACCAGTTTGGCATCGGTGCCCTGCCGTTCGGCCACTTCGACCAGTCGAAGCGAATTGGACGAATTGGGCGCACCGATCACCAGCACCAGATCGACCGAGGAAGCGATCGCCTTTACCGCCGCCTGCCGGTTGGACGTGGCGTAGCAGATATCGTCGGCTTTCGGCGCGATGATCGTGGGAAAGCGCGCCTTCAGCGCTGCGACCGTCGCCGCGGTATCGTCGACCGAAAGCGTCGTCTGGGTCAGAAACGCCAGATTGTCCGGATCGACGGGCGTCAGTTTTTCGACATCTGCGGCTGTTTCCACCAGCGTCATCCCGCCACCGGGCACCTGACCGAACGTCCCGATCACCTCCGGATGGCCGGCATGGCCGATGAACAGGATATGCTTGCCCGCCGCGACCAGCCGTTCGGCCTGACGATGCACCTTGCTGACCAGCGGGCAGGTGGCGTCGACATAGGTGAGTCCGCGTTCCTGCGCTTTTTCCGGCACCGCCTTTGGCACGCCGTGCGCGGAAAAGACGACGGGAACGCCGTCGGGCACCTGATCGAGCGTCTCCACGAAGACCGCCCCTTTGGCGCGCAGCGAATCCACGACGAATTTGTTATGGACGATCTCATGTCGGACATAGACCGGCGCGCCATAGCGTTCGATCGCCATTTCGACGATCTGGATGGCGCGATCGACGCCGGCGCAGAAACCGCGCGGTGCGGCGATCAGAAGTTCGATTGTCGGTTTGCTGTCGGCCATGACGCAGCTCTCTACGCGATTGCTTGCGTGCGCGAAAGGCGCTTCCTATGATGCGCGCCGCTTCAGCGGTCGTCCCGTACGGGTGCGGCCGCCCAGTTCAGAAAGGTGTACCCGACCGTGATCTCCCGCAAGACCGGAATGTTTTTCGCCCTCGCGCCGCTCGTGATCGCAGGGGGATGCGCCAAGGAAGGGCAGATCGATCCGTCGGGCGGCATCACCGCGATGCGCTCCGCCTGCCCCGAAGTCGGGGTGCCCGCCGGCACCGGCGACATCACGCTGTTCAACCCGAAGGACAGCCGGCTCGCCTCGGCGATCGACGTGACCGCGACGATCACCAATGTTCGCGCCGCCTGCAACGACAGCGGCGACCAGGTGGTGAGCCAGGTGACCTTTGATATCGAGGCGCGGCGCAGCGACACGTCGGCCGCGCGCGACGTTACCTTCCCCTATTTCATCACCGTGGTTCGCGGCGGTACGGCAGTGACTGCCAAGCGAGTGGCGCAGGCAAGCGTGCATTTCGCCGCCGGTCAGGCGCGAGCGCAGGTTTCGGCGCAGGGAAGTAGCGTGATTGCGCGCAGCGCCGCTACGCTTCCACAGGATGTGCGCGACAAGATCACGCAAAAGCGCAAGGCGGGCGATGAAAACGCCGCGGTCGATCCGTTGAGCGATCCGGCAGTGCGGTCGGCGGTCGCGCGCGCGACATTCGAAACACTGGTCGGATTTCAGCTGACCAGCGATCAGCTGAAATACAATCTCACCCGGTAAAAAGCGCGCGCCGACATTTGTCCCCGATTGACTTCCGGCCGGGATATGTAGAAAACTTTATATGTCGATGCCGGGAAACCGGCTCTGGCATGCGCGGGAGAGTCTCCGGGTGAAAATCCGGAGCGCCGAAGGAGCAACCGCCCCGGAATCTCTCAGGCCAAGGGACCGCGCGGCCACGACACTCTGGAAAGCGAGCCGGTACGTTTCGTCGCCGTCTCCACCGAAGGGGTAACCCCAACCGGGGGAAAGCTCTCAGGTTCCGTGACAGAGGGGGCGATGAAACCAGGCCGGCCTGCGGCAGGTTCATCGCATTGGCTGTTTACGGAGGACCGATTGCGCGAGGAAGTTACCGAAAGCCAGCCGGCACTATTGCCGCTCGATGCATGGCATCGCGCCCGTGGTGGCCGGATGGTGCCGTTCGCCGGTTATGAAATGCCCGTCCAGTATGAAGGCATCATGGCCGAACATCTGTGGACACGCGAATCGGCGGGCCTGTTCGATGTCAGCCATATGGGCCAGCTCGTCTTTTCGGGCGACGGTGCGGACGCCGAGCTGGAAAAACTGCTGCCCGGCGACGTAAGGGCGCTCAAGGCCGGACGGATGCGCTATTCGCTGCTGCTGAACGAAGCGGGCGGAATCCTCGACGATCTGATGATCACAAGGCTTCCCGAAGGCCATCCGTTCGGCGAAGCGGGCGCAGACGACCTCTACATGGTCGTCAACGGCGCGGTGAAGTTCGACGATATCGGCACGCTGCGCGAACATGTCGCCGACCGGATTACGATCAACCATATGGAAGATCGCGCACTGCTGGCGCTGCAGGGCCCGAAGGCGGTCGATGCGCTGGCGCGGCTGGTGCCCGGCGTCGCCGATCTGGTCTTCATGCGTGCGGGTGCGTTTGACTGGCAGGGCGTGCCGCTTTGGATCAGCCGGTCGGGCTATACCGGCGAGGACGGGTTCGAGATTTCGCTGCCCGGCGATGCTGCCACGGTTTTTACTGATGCGCTGCTCGAACAGCCCGAGGTGAAGCCGATCGGGCTGGGTGCGCGCGATTCGCTCCGGCTGGAGGCGGGGCTGCCGCTTTATGGTCACGACCTCGATCCCGAAATCACGCCGGTTACGGCCGATCTGGGCTTTGCACTGTCGAAGCGGCGGCGTGAGGAGCGCGGATTCGCCGGCGCGGATCACATCCTGGCCGAGCGCGAAAACGGTGCCGTCGCCAGACGCGTCGGCCTGATCATCGACGGGCGTCAGCCGGTGCGCGAAGGCGCCGATGTGCTCGACGGCGAAGGATCGATGGTCGGTCGCGTCACTTCTGGGGGGGTCGCGCCCAGCGTGGGAAAGCCGATCGCAATGGCCTATGTTCCCGTCGCCATGGCCGCCCCCGGCACCGCCATTACCGTATCGCAGCGCGGCAAGGTTCACCATGCCACCGTGGCCGCAATGCCTTTCGTCCCCCACCGCTATGTTCGTGCAGGAGCATAACCGATGACCCGTTATTTCACCGAAGACCATGAATGGATCGACGTTGACGGCAGCACCGCCACCGTCGGAATCACCGATTACGCGCAGGGGCAGCTGGGCGACATCGTTTTTGTCGAACTCCCCGACGAAGGGAAGCGCTTCGAAAAGGGCGATGAAGCCGCTGTTGTCGAATCGGTAAAGGCGGCATCCGACGTCTATTCGCCGATTTCTGGCACCGTCGTCGAACTGAACGGCGATCTGGAGGACACGCCCGCCCTGGTCAACGACGACGCGGAAGGCGATGGCTGGTTTTTCAAGCTGGACATGGCCGATGCCGGCGAGCTGGACGGCCTGATGGACGAAGAAAAATACGGCGCGTTCGTTTCCAAGCTTTGAACCGTCCGCTCCGGCGGAGGCGCGGAGCCGTGAAACCAGTTGTGATACATGCGAACGGTCCCGGCCTCCGCCGGGGCCACGGGAATGTTTATGCGATATCTACCGCTGACCAATGACGACCGGCAGGCGATGCTTGCGAAAGTCGGCGCGTCCACCATCGACGATTTGTTCGTTGATGTGCCTGAAATCGCACGGCTGAACGGGACGATTCCCGATCTGCCGATGCATGCGAGCGAGATGGCGGTGGAGCGCCATTTGTCGAAACTGGCGGCGAGGAACCTGACCGCGGGCGACGGGCCGTTCTTCCTGGGATGCGGCGCGTACAAGCATCATGTCCCGGCCAGCGTCGATCACATCATCCAGCGCGGCGAATTCCTGACCGCCTACACCCCCTATCAGCCCGAAATCGCGCAGGGCACGCTGCAGATGCTGTTCGAATTCCAGACGCAGGTGGCGCGCCTGTTCGGCACGGAGGTCGCTAACGCATCGATGTATGACGGTTCGACCGCCTGCTGGGAAGCGGTCGTGATGGCCGGCCGCGTCACCAGGCGCAAGCGCGCGATCCTGTCATCGGGGCTGCACCCGCATTATGTGTCGGTGGCCAATACGATGGCAAAGTTCACCGGCGACACGCTGGTCACCGGAACGCCCGCCCTGACCGCCGAGCCGGACACCGATGCGCTGATCGAACAGATCGACGACGACACCTCGTGCTTGGTCGTGCAATATCCCGATATTCTGGGCCGCATCGGCGATATGACGAAACTGGCGGAGGCGGCGCATGCCAAAAAGGCGCTGCTGATCGCGGTCGTCACCGAACCCGTCGCGCTGGGCGCGATCAAATCGCCGGGCGAGATGGGTGCGGACATCGTGGTCGGCGAAGGCCAGTCGCTTGGCGTCGGTTTGCAGTTCGGCGGGCCGTATGTCGGCCTGTTCGGCTGTTCGCAAAAGCTGGTGCGCCAGATGCCGGGCAGGCTTGCCGGCGAAACGGTCGATGCCGAGGGCAAGCGCGGCTATGTCCTCACGCTTTCGACGCGCGAACAGCATATCCGCCGCGAAAAGGCGACGTCGAACATATGCACCAATTCGGGGCTGTGCGCGCTCGCTTTCTCGATCCACATGACCTTGCTGGGGGAGGCGGGGCTTCGCCGCATGGCCGCGCTCAGCCACGCCATGGCGTGCCGCACCGCCGATGCGCTGACGAATATACCGGGCGTCGAACTGGTCAACGATCATTTCTTCAACGAATTCACCGTGAAGCTGCCCGGCGAGGCGCGTCCCGTGGTGCGCGCACTGGCCGACAAGGGCATTCTTGCGGGCGTATCGCTCGGCCGCTTGTATCCGGCGGAAGGCGCGCTCGCCAACGGTCTGGTCGTCGCGGCGAGCGAGATGACGACGCAGGAGGATATCACCGCCCTTGCGCAAGGGCTGAAAGAGGTGCTGGCATGAGGCAGTGCCCCGCTTTGTCCGTTCGCGCCGAGCTTGTCGAAGCGCCGTATTTTTCTTGTCTTGAAACAGCAGGGCAGGGCTTAGACAAGCTCAGCCCGAACGGGAAGTAATCATGTCTTTGAACCAGAGCGGATGGCGTCCCGAAATGGGCAGCGGCAATGACGGTGCCGCGGTCGATACCTTCACCGGCAACCGCGCGCTGATGCTGGAAGAATCGCTGATCTTCGAAATCGGCTCGAACGACGTCACCGGCGTCGATTTTCCCGAAGGCGATGTGGTGGGATCGCGACTGGGCGATCTGTCGCGCACGTCTCCGATCGGCCTGCCGGGGCTGACCGAACCCGAAACGGTTCGTCATTATACGCGGCTCAGCCGCCAGAATTATGCCATCGACCTTGGCCTGTTCCCGCTGGGATCGTGCACGATGAAGCATAATCCGCGCCTCAACGAGCGGGTGGCGCGGCTGCCCGGTTTCGCCGACATCCACCCGTTGCAGCCGGTGGACAGCGTGCAAGGTGCGCTGGGGCTGATCCACGAACTTGCCGACTGGCTGGTGAAACTGACTGGCATGAATTCGGTCGCGATGAGCCCTAAGGCGGGGGCGCATGGCGAATTGTGCGGCATCCTTGCGATCCGGGCGGCGCTTGAAGCGCGCGGCGACGCGCGTCAGGTGGTGCTGGTGCCGGAAAGCGCGCACGGCACCAATCCGGCCACCGCCGCCTTTGCCGGGTACAAGGTGGAGGCTATTCCCGCGACGAAGGAAGGGCGCGTCGATCTGGAAAAAATCCGCGAACGGCTGGGGCCCGACGTTGCCTCGGTGATGATTACCAATCCCAATACCTGCGGCCTGTTCGAGCGCGACATGAAGGCGATTTCGGACGCGGTGCACGAAGCGGGCGCGTTCGTCTATTGCGACGGAGCGAATTTCAACGCGATCGTCGGCCGCGTGCGCCCCGGCGACCTTGGCGTCGATGCCATGCATATCAATCTGCACAAGACCTTTTCCACCCCGCATGGCGGTGGTGGTCCCGGCTCCGGCCCCGTGGTCTTTTCCGAAGCACTGACCCCGTTCGCGCCGCTGCCCTTTGTCGAAAAGCGCGACGACGGCTTCCATCTGGTCGAGGAAGAGACCGCGGACGAACATCACGCCCATTCGTTTGGCCGCATGGTCGCGTTCCACGGCCAGATGGGCATGTTCACCCGCGCGCTGAGCTATATCATGAGCCATGGCGCGGACGGATTGCGGCAGGTCGCCGAGGATGCGGTGCTCAACGCCAACTATATCCTGCGCAGTCTTGACGATGTGCTCCATGCGCCGTTCGGCAAGGGCCCGTGCATGCACGAGGCGCTGTTCGGCGATGCGGGAATCGCCGAGGGGCTGTCGACGCTCGACATCGCCAAGGCGCTGATCGACGAAGGCTTTCACCCGATGACCATGTACTTCCCGCTGGTCGTGCATGGCGCGATGCTGATCGAGCCGACCGAAACCGAATCGCGGGCGGATCTGGATCAGTTCATCGGCGCAGTGCGATCGGTGGTCGAACGCGCGAAGGCGGGGGATGAACGCCTGAAAGGCGCGCCCTATTACGCGCCGCGCCGCCGGCTCGACGAGACGCAGGCCGCGCGCAAGCCGGTGCTGGTGTGGAACGAACCGGAACCGGCGGCCGCCGCTGAATAGCGTTTCGCGCGGGGAACATTGCGCGCGCTGTTGCGTCCTAACGCGATGATCCCCGCGGCCTTTCCGTCATGACCCATCGCGAGCGCGAGCTGCGCGAAGGGAGGCTTTCCGACGAACCGCTGGACGCCGAAGCCGAAAAAAACGCGGCCGACCTGACCGAAGAGGAAGAGGTCGATGTCGAGGAGCGCCGCGCCCCGCCCGCCAAGGTGGTGCATGAGGCGATCCGGCGGCAGGGCATCGAAGAGCTGGAACGCCCCGCATCCTCGCTGATATGGTCGGGCGTCGCCGCCGGCGTTGCCATGGGGATGTCGGTCCTGTCCGAAGCGGTGCTGATGGAGCGCCTGCCCGAAAGCGCGTCACGCGAATTGCTGGCCAGCTTCGGCTATACGGTCGGTTTCATCATTGTCATCATGGGACGGTTACAACTTTTCACCGAAAGCACGATCACCGCGGTACTGCCGCTTGCCACTGCGCCAAGCTGGGCGAGTCTGGGACGAACCGCGCGGCTATGGCTGCTGGTGTTCGGCGCGAATATCATCGGCACCTTCGCCTTTGCCCTGTTCGAACATATCGGTGGTTTCGGCGGCGTCGAGATGCAGGCCGCGATTTCCAGCGTGAGCCATGCGGTGACCGAGCGCGACGCATGGGGCACGTTTCTGACCGGTATTCCAAGCGGATTCCTGCTCGCGGTCATCGTGTGGCTGATGCCCAGTTCCTCGGGACAGCGGATTTGGGTCATCATGCTGCTGACCTGGCTGATCGCCCTGGGTGGATTTTCGCATGTCATCGCCGGATCGTGCGAAACATGGGTGCTACTGCTCGACGGTTCCGTATCGCCAGGATGGGCGCTTGGCGGCTTCCTGTTTCCCGCGCTTTTCGGCAATGTCGCCGGCGGCACCGCGCTTTTCGCACTGCTCGCCCATGCGCAGGTGCGCCGCGAAATCCATCATTGACCGTTCGCAATTGCGCCCGGTTGTTATAGGCTGCCGCCATTCGTTGACCGAACGAACGGGGGATGGCCATGCACGGCGGTACGCACGAACCGAATATCTGGATCACCTATGGCATCACCGCGCTGGTGGTTCTGGCGGTGCTTGCCTTTCGCATGCGATCGATGAACCGTTTGCGCCCCTTGCGGCTGGAACGGCTATGGGTGCTTCCCGCCATTTATACCCTGATCGGTGCGATGGCGTTCGCTGGCCATCCGCCCTCGTCCGCTGGCTGGCTGTTCGCGCTGGTGGCGCTGGGGCTGGGGGCCGTACTGGGATGGCAGCGCGGCAAGATGATGCAGATCCATGTCGATCCCGAAACCCATGCGCTGAACCAGAAAGCCTCGCCAGCGGCTTTCCTGTTCATCGTTGCGTTGATCGTCGTGCGGCAGGCGGCGCGGATCGCGGTTGAGAGCGGGAGCGATATGCATGTCGATCCGCTGATAATCACCGACATCCTGATCGCCTTCGCCATCGGCATGTTTTCGGCGCAGCGGATTGAAATGTATCTGCGCGCCAAACGCCTGCTCGAAGCCGCGCGCGCCAGACATTGACGGGCGAAGCCGCGCCCTGGATCGTGTCTGAGGATGGCGGCGCGGTGCGCAAACATGCGCCCGCTACGCTGCGTAACCGCGAACCGATCGCGGATGTGCTGCCAGGCGTGCTGCCCGGAACCGGGCGCGTGCTTGAAGTGGCAAGCGGCAGCGGCGAACATTGCTCTTTTTTCGCGCAGCGTTTCGAGACATGCGAATGGCAGCCCAGCGATCCCGATCCGCAGGCGCTGGCATCGATTAAAAGCTGGTGCGCCGAACGGAATAATGCTCTTCCCCCGGTTGCGCTCGATGCTGCCGATACCGTCTGGCCAGTGGCGCGTGCCGACGCCATCGTCTGCATCAACATGACGCATATCGCGCCGTGGCAGGCGACGCTTGGCCTGATGGCGGGGGCGGGCAGGCTGCTCACGTCCGAAGCGCCGCTATATCTTTACGGGCCGTTCGTTCGCGATGGCGTGACGACCGCCGAATCGAATCGCGCCTTCGATGCGTCGCTGCGCGCGCGCGATTCGCGCTGGGGGTTGCGTCGGGTGGAGGATATCAGCGCGGCGGCGGGCGCGAACGCGCTGCATCTCGAGCGGGTGATCGAAATGCCCGCCAACAATCTGTCGCTGGTGTATCGGCGCGCTTAAATGGGCGTATCGCATTGCGATAGAAACGGTTTTTTGAATGTTTGGCGTTACCGGCGCCAGCTTCGATCTGACCGGCGTCACTTTCACGCTGCTGTCATGAGACTATTCATCGTGCGCTTGAGGCGATGGCGGTGCGGTGGCCTTCTGCCGGATCAGGAATTTCCGCCGCGTTGCCGTCCGATACGACACGCTCGCCGCCAACTTCCTGTCAGGCGTTGCTCACGTCCCCCGCGCTCGCCTTCTGGCTGTGATTGAGTCAACTCTGGCACGCTGCGTTTTGGGTCACGCAAAATCGCCATTTTCGGCGCGCATCCCTTCAGGGACGGTTCGCGTTCGCCGGAGAAAAGACCCGCCACGTCAGCAATCGGCCGAGGCGGGCCTTCGGATCAGCGGTTCAGAAAAAAGCCGTTGAGGATGCGAACGAATTCGTCCGGTTTTTCCAGGTTCACGACATGCGATGAATCGACCTTGATATATTTGCCGTGTTTGAGAAGCGACATGGCGTGATCGGCATCCTCCTTCGTCATTGCCCCGTTCAGAATGCCGTCGTCATCGATGGTGTAATTCGCCTGCATCAGCAGCACCGGGCAGCGGATTTTCGCCAGTGCCTCGGCATGATCGAAGCCCTTGTTCCAGCTTCCGTCGTAAAAGGCCGCGCCGAAACGCGGATCATATTGGTCCAGACCGCGGATGAGCATCCGGACGGTATCATCCTTGATGATCCGCAGTTCGACCGGCTTTCCGGGGTTCCGCTTGCGATACATCTGCACCGCGCGGGTAAGAAGAAACGGGGTGCCCGGGCCGACATTCTTCCGAAAGAAGGCGGCGTTGTTGTGAATCCAGTATAACAGGAAATCGTCAGGATGGTCCTGCGTCGCGGCGGTATGGCTGGTTTTGAAAGCCTTATCGGCGATCGTCTGTTTGATCCGCGGATATTCGGACGAAAACAGCGGCGGGTCCTCCAGCAGCGCGGCCCTGACCTGATCGGGCCGGTTCGCGGCAAGCCATGTGGCGAGCAGGCCTCCCGATGAATTGCCGGTCACGTAAACCGGTTTGCCGATTTTCTGTTTGATGAAATCGCTTAAATCAGCGCCGATCCGGTTCGCGGTCATCGGATAGTCGGCGGGCGTCCGGGTTTCGCCATGACCGGGATAGTCGATGTCATATACATGATAGGATTTGGCGAGCTGCGGCAGGACGCGGCTATAGCTGAACCAGTCGAGCAACTGCGCGTGCAGCAGGATAAGCGGGGGACCGTTATCCGGGCCTTCGGCATAGCTTAGCGTGATCGTGTTGACCCGCGCGGTCTTGCGAACATATCCCGCCGCCGCGACTTTCGCGTGATACGGATCGACATGCGATGGCTGCTTCCGCAAAAATGGGCCTGCCGCGACCGTTCCGGCCGTCAGCGCCGTCAGCCCCAGCACCGCGCCCATGGCGATACCCGTCTTTCGCCACTGCGGCCATGAACGGTCCTTGCGCATATGCTTCGATTTCAAAATTCGGCTCCTTGGTGTCGTGCCGCCGCTCCGCCATGCGATGCATGCGCTTCGCGTTCAGCAATGATGCGCTATATGTCGGCGCGAATTTTTCGCTTTGAAACTCGCTTTTCCCGACCGGAGCCATTTGACCATGGAGCAAAATCAGGAACCTGAAATCGCGCGGAAAAATCCGGTTCAGGCGCGTTCGAAGCAGACCGTCGAGACGATCCTCGAAGCGACTGCTCGGATTTTGGAGGAGGAGGGGGGCGAAAACCTCACCACAAATCATCTCGCGCGGCGGGCGGGCTTTTCGATCGGTACGATCTACCAGTATTTCCCGAACCGCGAAGCGATCGTGCTTGCGCTGATCGAACGACAGCGCGAAGCGACCTGGCGCCGGATCGAAACCGTGCTGGACGATGGTCGGTTCGACACCGCCGAAGCGAAGGTGCGGCAAATCGTGCGCATTCTGCACGAGGCGTTCAACGTCCACCGGATGCCCCAACGCCGTCTGGTTCGGGCGCTGCTGCAGCTGGCGATCGCGCAGGGCGTTCCGGCTCCGCCCGACAGGATAGGGCGTCTGCTGTTCGTTCTGGCGGCGCAGGCTTGCGAAACCGACAGGCGCCAACCCGACAAAGGCGAAGCGTTCGTGCTGACCCATTCGTTGTTCGAAACGCTGCGTCAGGCAACGCTGCAAAGCTCGCCTCTGCTCGGCACGGCGGGGTTTGAAGATGCGCTGGTGCGGCTTGTCTTCGGTTTTGTCCGCGAAAGCGCGACGCGCTGAACGCGGATCGGGTCGCGGCGCGCGCCGGAACCGGAACGCGCGGGCGTTTCCGGTCCGGCGCAGAAGCGTCTTCGCGCTCAGGCGGCCTGCTTGATCTCGACCAGCGTCAGCCCGAAGGTGAGGTCTTCTCCGGCGAGCGGATGGTTGGCGTCCGCCTTGATCGCTTCATCGCCTACTTCGGTGATGACCAGCGTCGCGGTCGATCCGTCCTGCTGCTGCGCGGATAGCGCCATGCCGGGCTGAGGGGCCGGGTCCTGCGGCAGGTTCGCGCGCGGAATTTCGATGATACGGTCTTCGTGACGCGGGCCGAACGCATCGGCTGCCGCGATTTTGACCGTCTGTTCCTCGCCCACCTTCATGCCGTCGAGTGCGGCCTCGATCTGCGGAAAAATCTGCGATCCGCCGATGGTGACGGTCTGCGGCCCTTCCTGCTGCGTGCCGCCGACAACGGTATCGTCGCTTTTGCGAACGACATAGTCGATAAGTACGGTGTCGCCATTCTTTGCTGTCTGCATATGGTTTCCTCTGATGGTTGGTTGCCGCGGCGCGGTGCGCCGGGCGGGCGGCGGCATCGTGAAAAAACCGCCGCCTCCCATAACGATGGGAAGGCGCGCCCGGTCATTCAATGCGAAGCTTGCAGGCAATTGATGCCGGGGCGAAGCAATCGCGCCTCTTCCCGCGTCGCGGCGAGCATGGCTGACCGACCTTGGCGTGATAGCAAGAAGCGCGGCAATAGGGCGGTCGGGCAACCGTTTTTACACGGGCAGGCGGGCAGGCATTTCACCAGGGCCGCCCCGTTCCAGCGAACGGCACGGCCCCGACCCAAGCCCCGCGCTCAAGTTGGTGTCAGGCGACCTGCGTTTCGGCGGACGCCGGTTCGTCGGCGTCGCGCAGCACATAGCCGCGACCCCAGACAGTTTCGATATAATTTTCGCCATCGGTCGCCATCGACAGCTTCTTGCGCAGCTTGCAGATGAAGACGTCGATGATTTTCAGTTCCGGTTCGTCCATCCCGCCATACAGGTGGTTGAGGAACATTTCCTTGGTCAGCGTCGTGCCCTTGCGAAGGCTCAGCAGTTCGAGCATCGCATATTCCTTGCCGGTCAGATGAACCCGCGCGCCGTCGACTTCAACTGTCTTGGCGTCCAGATTCACGGCCAGCTTACCGGTTTTGATCACCGACTGCGAATGGCCCTTGGACCGGCGCACCACCGCATGGATGCGCGCGATCAGTTCCTCGCGATGGAACGGCTTGGTGACATAATCGTCCGCGCCGAAGCCGAACGAGCGCACCTTGCTGTCCATTTCCGAAACGCCCGACAGGATCAGCACCGGCGTTTGCACCCGCGCGACGCGCAGTTTCTTCAGCACGTCATAGCCGTGCATGTCGGGCAGGTTCAGGTCGAGCAGGATGATGTCGTAATCATACAGCTTGCCGAGGTCCAAACCCTCTTCGCCCAGGTCGGTGGCGTAGACGTTGAACCCTTCGGTATTCAGCATCAGCTCGATTGCCTGCGC
The DNA here is from genome assembly GCF_019351405.1 of Stakelama flava. Taxonomy (GTDB): domain Bacteria; phylum Pseudomonadota; class Alphaproteobacteria; order Sphingomonadales; family Sphingomonadaceae; genus Sphingomonas; species Sphingomonas flava_A. Next base: position 54,289 of record NZ_JAHWZX010000010.1, on the reverse strand, counting down.
CGTCGTCGGTTCGTCTTCGATCAGCAATACGCGCATGGGTGTCCCCTGTTCCTTTGCCGGTAAGCCGGACGGTGCCGTCGGCGTGCATGCTCGGATTTAATTAACCTAAACAGGTATGAAGGCAAAAGGTTAATTTCCGACTAACCGCCTTAACTCCGCGAGTCGCGCCGTGTGGGAAGGTTAGCTAAACCTCTTCACCCAGTGTTTCCCGAAGGTAAAGGCTGCGTATTAAGGTATATAGGACAACCAATAGCGCGGCGGAGAAGAAAAGGCCGAAAATTCCGAATACTACCCCGATGCCCACGATCGCGAACAGTGTCACCGCGGGCGGAATCGCCACAACCCGCGCCTGAACGAAGGGCGTGATGAAGTTGGTCTGGACCAGGCGAACAACGGCATAGGTGACCAGCGATCCGACCAGCGGCCCCGTCCCCTGGGTCGCCGCCAGTCCCAGCGCGGGCAGCATCGCCGCAGTGGGGCCGACATAGGGAATGAACTCGCTGAGCCCCGCCAGCAGGCCAAGCGCGGCGGCGGACGGCACGCCGGATATCCACAGGCCGATACCGACCAGAACGCCCATCGACGTCATGCATATAAGCTGCGCGCGCAGCCAGAGGCGGAGCGTATCCGACGCATCGTTCAGCGCATCGGCAAAGGCGGGCCGTTTGCTTTTGGGGATGAGTAGCAGGAAGCCGCGCTTGTACAGATCGGGTTCGGAGGAAAGAAAGATCGCGCCTACGATCAGCAGGATGAAGTTCAGCACCATCTCCCCCGATCCGCTGACCAGCCCGCCGATATCCTGAGCGATCCGCGATCCGGCGAATGCCGCCTCGACCGCGGCGACGATCTTTGCACCCACCGGCGATTGCGACAGCGTCGTTTCGAACTGTTCGAGCAGGCCGGGCAGCGCCACGACAAGCTGATTGACCTGCTCTCCGAATTGCCACGCGACCAGCCAGACCAGAAAGGCGATCGCGAACAGGACGGTGAACATGCCCGCGGGAACGCAGGCGCGTCGCGGCAGGTGCAGCTTTTCATCATACAGGTCGGCGATGGCGTGAATGGTGATCGCGCCCAGCATCGATCCGAAACCCAGGATCAGAAGGTCGAGCGCGCGGTACAGCGCCACCGTCAGCCCCAGCAGCAACAGCAGCAATATGGCGCGCCGCAGAAAACGGGCGTCGGCCGTGTCGGGGGTGAGACGGTTCATCGGCCGGCCTCTTCGCGTGCGCGAAACCGTTCTGCAAGAAAATCCATGAGCAACGTAACGCGCGCCGGGCGCAAGGTTCCCGGTGGCGTCATCATATGCAGCGCGATCGGCCGCGTGTCCCACCCGGTGAGTACCGCTTCCAATGAGCCGTCATTCAGCAATTCGTCGACGATGAAATCGGGAAGGCGCGCAATGCCGAGGCCGCGCCGAAGCGCCGGAAGCATCGCCCGGCCGTTGTCGACGATCAGCGGACCTTCCACGCGGATCCCCGCTTCCTCGCCTTCCGGCCCGTAATATTGCCACAGATCGGGGCGCGACGTATTGGAATAGACGAAGCAGCGATGATCGGTCAGTTCGGACGGATGGCTTGGCCGGCCGTGGCGGTCGAGATAGGCGGGCGCTGCGACCGTGTGGATGCGGACAGGTGCCAGACGACGCGCGCGAAGGCTGCTGTCGGGAAGATCGGCGATCCGCAGGGCGATGTCGAACCCGTCCGCAACGATGTCGACCGTCGCGTCGGACAATTTCAGGTCGATATGGATTTGGGGATATTCGGCCAGAAAGTCGGCGATTGCCGGCGCAACCTGGCTGAGGCCGAAGGTCAGCGGTGCCGCGATGCGCACCGTGCCGCTGGGCGCGACGGCCGCCTGCCGCGCCTCTTCCTCCGCGCATTGCGCTTCGCCCAGAATGCGTTTCGCCCGCTCGGCAAGCGCCGCGCCGCTCTCGGTCAGCGTCAGTTTGCGGGATGTGCGGTGGAACAGATTGGTGCCCAACCGCTGCTCCAGCCTGGTTATCGCTTTCGACACGGTGGCTTTGGAAATTCCTATCGCCTGCGCAGCACCGCTGAACGATCGGTGCTCCACCACGCAGGCGAATATCGCCCAGCCTTCGAAATCAGGTAGTGACATGAAACGATCCGTTTCCAACGTTTCCGTTTACCGATCGATCATGCGTCCTATCTGTATCACAAGCAATCAAAGGCATCGTCATGATCGAAAAACGACCGTTCGAAAGTCTGGGCCATGCCGATCATGGCTGGCTGAACGCCAGACATCATTTTTCCTTTGCCGGGTATCATGATCCCGCGCGCATGGGCTGGGGCGCGATCCGGGTGTGGAACGATGACGAGATCGCGGCGGATAGCGGTTTCCCGCCACATCCGCATCGCGACATGGAAATCATAACCTATGTCCGCAGCGGCGCGATCACCCATCAGGATTCGATGGGCAACAAGGGCCGCACCGAAGCGGGCGATGTCCAGGTGATGAGCGCCGGAACCGGCGTTCGTCATGCCGAATATAATCTGGAGCGCGAAACCACGACGCTGTTCCAGATATGGATCGAGCCGCGTGAAAAGGGCGGCGCGCCGAGCTGGGGCGCGAAGCCTTTCCCGCGTGGCGACCGTTCGGGCCGTTTCGTAACGCTGGCGAGCGGCTTTGCCGAAGATGCGGATGCGCTGCGTATTCGCGCCGATGCCCGCGTCATGGGGGCGACGCTAAAAGCGGGCGAGCAGGTGACCCATAGTGTGGGCGAAGGACGGCACGCCTATCTGGTATCCGCAGCGGGCGCGGTAGCGATCAACGGCGAACGCTTTGCATCGCGCGACGGTGCGGCGCTTTCGGGCGGGGAAACGGTGACGATCGAGGCGCTGGAAGACGCCGAAATCGTGCTGGTCGATTCGGAATAAAAAGGAGCCTTTCAAATGACAAAGATTCTCGTGCTGTATTATTCCTCCTACGGCCATATCGAGCAGATGGCCGACGCCGTGGCCGAAGGTGTGCGCGGTGCAGGCGCGCAGGTCGACGTCATGCGCGTCCCCGAAACCGCGCCGCAGGAAGTCGTCGAAGCAGCGGGCTTTCGCACCGAATATGACCATAAGGTGCTGGAGGATGTGAACGCGCTGGCCGACTATGATTCGATCATCCTAGGCGCGCCCACCCGGTTCGGCCGGATGCCGAGCCAGATGGCGGCATTTCTCGACACCGCCGGCGGGCTTTGGGCGAAAGGAGCATTCAACGGCAAGGTTGGCGGCGCATTCACCTCAACCGCCAGCCAGCATGGCGGACAGGAAACGACGCTGTTTTCGATGATTACCAATCTGATGCATTTCGGCATGGTGGTCGTCGGCCTTGATTACGGGTTTCAGGAGCAGATGGGCGTCGATGCGGTGAAGGGCGGCTCTCCTTACGGCGCGACCACCATTGCCGATGGCGATGGCAGCCGCCAGCCGAGCGAGATCGAACTTGACGGTGCCCGGTATCAGGGCCGCCGCATCGCCGAAATGGCGGCGAAACTGGCGGGCTGAATCGATACCACAAAGCGCTATGACGGTGAGGGCGGGTGGCGTTTGCCGCCCGCCCTTCCTATTTGCCAGTCATGTTCGGCTTGTACCCAATCGCGGATTCGGTAGTTCGCGCCATCCTGCTGTCGCTGATCGGCATTGCTTGGATCGCCTCGCTGGTACGGCTTTTCGGTCTGCGCACGCTGACCAAGATGACTGCGATCGATCTCCTTGTCACGCTGGCGACAGCATCGCTTCTGGCGCAGATGATCGCATCGTCCAGTTGGCATGCTTTTATTCAATCGACGCTGGGCGCTGGAATGCTGACCGTGTGGCAATTCGTCTATGCGAAGCTGCGCCGCTCCACTGGGATGCGCGCTGCGCTGGAAAATCAGCCGCGCCTGTTGATGCGCAACGGCCAGTTTCTGGACGATGTGCTGACCGATGCACGGGTCAGCCGCAGCGACGTCATCGCGAAGCTGCGTGAGCATAATATCGCAGAGTATGAAAAGGTTGACGCCGTGGTGCTGGAAGTCACGGGGGATATTGCCGTGTTGAGCGGCCATGGAAAGGCAGCGGACCATATGCTGCAGGACGTTGCCAATATATGATCGAGGACAGCGTGCTTTTCATCGACGGAGAGGCAGTCGTGATCGACAAGCCGGCCGGACTTGCCGTCGACCGACCGCGCGACGGATCGCCTAGCGTCGAGGCGATGCTGGGCGACCTTACCTTTGGTTTTCAACGCCCCCCCAAACTGGTTCACCGGATAGACCGCGATACCTCGGGCTGCCTGTTACTGTCGCGCAATCCAAAGGCGCACAAGCGGTTTCATCAAGCGTTCGAGCAGGGGCAGGTAACCAAGCGCTATTTCGCCCTTCTGGACGGTGCGCCCCAAGAGGATTCCGGAACAATTGATCTGGCGCTGACCAAGGTGTCGAGCGCGGCGACGGGCTGGCGAATGCGCGGCGATGCAAAGGGCAAGGCGGCGCGCACCCGGTGGAAGGTGATCGAACGGCAACCGCATCGCGCGCTGGTCGCCTTCTATCCCGAAACGGGTCGCACCCATCAGATTCGCGTTCATGCCGCCGAAGGGCTTGGCATCCCGATCATGGGCGATCCCGTCTATGGCGCGGGCGGCGGGGCGATGATGCTTCATGCCGTTTCGCTGAGCCTGCCCCGACCAGGCAAGCCCGATATAAGCGCGCAGGCGCCCTGGCCCGAGCGGTTTACGCAGGTGGGGTTCGATCGTGGCTGACTTTGTGATTCCCGATGAGGCGATCGTTGACGAACGTTTCATCGCCGCGTCGGGGCCGGGCGGGCAGAATGTGAACAAGGTGGCGACGGCGGTTCAGCTTCGCGTCGACATATATCGATTGCGCTTGCCGCCCTTTGCCTATCACAAGCTGAAACAGCTTGCGGGTACGCGCCTTAATAGTGGCGGTGAACTGATCATCACCGCGCGGAAATTCCGCACGCAGGAAGCGAATCGCGAGGATGCGCGCCGCCGGCTGGCCGAACTGGTCGAAGAGGCGCATCAGCGCGATGCGCGGCGGATCAAGACGAAGCCAAGCCGCAATGCCAAGGCGAAACGCGTCGATTCGAAAAAGGCGCGGTCCAGGGTCAAACAGGCGCGCGGCCGCGTGCGCATGGATTGAGGCGAAAATGTACCAGTTCGATATTTCAAATGGCAGCAAGGCCGAGCTTTATCGCGATCTGGCGGCCGCGCTCGACGCGCTTACCGCCGACGAACCCGATGAAATCGCCAACATGGCCAATGCGGCGGCGCTGATCTGGCAATATCTGCCCGACCTCAATTGGGCTGGCTTTTATCGCATGGTCGATGGCGAACTGGTGCTTGGCCCGTTTCAGGGCAAGCCCGCCTGTATCCGGATCGCGCCGGGTAGCGGTGTATGCGGCGCCGCAGCTGAAACGCGCGAAACCCAGCTGGTGGAGGACGTGCACGCCTTTCCCGGCCACATCGCCTGCGATGCCGACAGCCGGTCCGAACTGGTCGTGCCGATCGTGGTGCAGGGCGCGCTGATCGGGGTACTCGACCTAGACAGCCCGCACGCTGCCCGGTTCGACGCCGGGGACGCCGCCGGATGCGAGGCATTGATGCGCATACTCGGCCCGCGCCTCGCTCAATTCGACTGATTTCGGCAAATCCCGATTCGGGACAAGGGCTTGCCGGTTTTCCGCCTGCGTTTCGGCACCGTCAGGGTTAAATTTCGTTAGGAAATTGCCCGATGGCTGAACCCGGCCGTGCAAAAGCCATGCGCGCGGCATCGAAAAGGAGACCGATCGCCCATGCGCATGATCGCGACGACCGCTATTGCCCTGGCCACCCTGCCGTTCGCGGCGGCCGCCCCGGTTTCCGCGCAGACATCTGGCGGCGCGTATCGCAATACGCCACCGCCGCTGCCGCATCAGAATGTTCCTGCCGGGATGCACCATGCGCAGCCGCGCTGGCATGACGATGGTCATGGACGGTGGGAAGGCGGTACGCGCGCGCCGGGTGGCTGGCAGGCGTATCGCCAGCCGGCTCGTGGCTGGCGCTTGCCCGATTACTGGCAGGCTCCGCGCTTTCACGTGCGTGATTATGGGTTTTGGGGGCTGACCACGCCGCCGCGCGGATATCACTGGATCCGCTATTATGACGATGCGCTTCTGGTCGATTCGTACGGACAGATTGCCGACTGGATGCGCAATATCGACTGGGATAGAGTCGCGGGCGAGGGGTATGGCTATTCCGACGCCTATGCGCCGGACGATTATGCCGAACCTTATCTCTATTCCGAAGCGCCGGTGCAGCCCGCCTGTCCGGGCAGCGGTTATGGCACGTCAGGTGGATGCGGCGCGGTGCAGGCCGTGACGGTGCAGCCGTCCTGCGGCTGCGTGCAGGGAGGGTACAGCTATTCCCAGGGCGTGATGTGGGTTCCGACGACGGTCGTTACGGTGACGCCTGCGGTGATGACCACGACCACGACGACCACCACAACGACCGAGGAGTGGGTTGAGGAAGTGGCCGCGCCCCAGCCCGTGGTGCAGTATGCCGCGCCTGGCAAGAAGCTGCTTCGCCGGCCAGTGCGGGGCAAACGCCTGCTGCGAAAATAAAAATCGGGGCGGACGGCGGTGGCTGGGCCTTGTACGGTCAGCTGAGGCGGTCGATCGCCTCACGATCCAGATCGCCGGGAATGATCATCACCGGAACGGGCAGCTTTCCCGCATCGACGCCGGCGAAATGGGTGACCAGCGGACCGGGCGAACCATCGGGTGCCGCGCCGAGCACCAGTGCCGCGATATCGGGATTCGCCGCGATCATGTCTCGAACGATCTTCGCCCCGTCGCCGCGCGAAACGTTGATCGACGGTTTCAGGCCCGATTCCTCCAGCAGCGTCCCCGCCGCCCCGGCGACCAACGCCTGCGCGCGCTGCATCGCCTCTTCCTCCATCGTCGCCATCACGCCGCCCCACTGGACGAATTCGGGCGCGGGGATCAGCGCGAGAATTTCTATCCCGCCGCCGGTCTTCACCGCGCGACGCGCGGCGAAGCGCATTGCGATCTCCGATTCCCTGCTTTCATCGATCACGACCAGATAGGTTCGCATGGATAAGTCTCTCCCGATGGGCGTTCAGTGACCCAGCGAAGACGTTCGTGCAAGCCCGATAGGCTTGACCGCGCCTCGCGTGGAGGGAATTAGGGGGACCATCCCCGGGAATCACGCTTCAGGACAGTTCATGGCGATTGAAATCAAGATGCCCGCACTTTCTCCGACGATGGAGGAGGGCACGCTGGCCAAATGGCTGGTGAAAGAAGGCGACACGGTCGATTCAGGCGATCTGCTTGCCGAAATCGAAACCGACAAGGCGACGATGGAGTTCGAGGCGGTCGATCCCGGCACCATCGCAAAGATCACGGTTCCCGAAGGAACCGACAATGTGAAGGTCGGCGCGGTCATCGCCATGCTGGCCGAAGAGGGTGAGGATGTCTCCGACGTCGAAGCCCCCGCCGCGTCGGACAAGGCGGCAACGCCCAAGCCCGAAAATGACGAAGGCAAGCCCGACCCGTCCGATCCCAATAAAACGGGTGACGAGGCGAAGCGCGCCGACCGCGATGCCGCGCAGGCCGAAGATCACGGCAAGCCTGCCGCTCCGAGCGCAAAAGCCGGTCCCGCACCGACGCAGGGTGAGCGTATCAAGGCCAGCCCGCTTGCGCGCCGGATCGCAAAGGAAAAGGGTATCGAGCTTTCGCAGGTTGAAGGCTCCGGCCCGTATGGTCGCATCATAAAGGCGGATGTCGAAGGTGCGAAACCGGGAGCGAAGGCCGCGCCTGCCGCCGAAGCCCCCGCAGCGGCGGCGTCCGCAGCCGCGCCGGCCGAACCGAAGGCGGTGTGGTATGATGAGACGATTCCGCACGAAGCGGAAAAACTTTCCAACATTCGCAAGACGATCGCGCGCCGCCTGACCGAGGCGAAGCAGACCGTCCCGCACATCTATCTGACCGTCGACATTCGCCTTGATGCGCTGCTCAAGCTGCGCGGCGAGTTGAACAAGGGGCTGGAATCGCGCGGGATCAAGCTGTCGGTGAACGACATGCTGATCAAGGCGCTGGGCGTCGCGCTTGCCGAAAGCCCGAAGTGCAACGTGACCTTCGCGGGCGACAAGCTGATCAAATATTCGCGGGCCGACGTGTCGGTGGCGGTGTCGACCCCGTCGGGTCTGATCACGCCGATTATCCGCGACGCGGCGAACAAGAGCCTGTCTTCGATCTCGACCGAGATCAAGGAACTGGCCGGTCGCGCCAAGGAAAACAAGCTGAAGCCTGAGGAATATCAGGGCGGCACGGCATCGCTGTCCAATATGGGCATGTTCGGCATCAAGCAGTTCGAAGCGGTCATTAATCCGCCGCAGGGCATGATCCTGGCGGTCGGCGCGGGTGAGAAGCGTCCGCACGTGATAGACGATGCGCTGCAGGTCGCAACGATGATGAGCGCCACCGGCAGCTTCGACCATCGCGCGATCGACGGCGCCGACGGCGCGGCCATGCTGAAGGTGTTCAAGGAACTGGTCGAATCGCCGCTCGGCATGATCGCCTGAACGAAAAGGGCAGGGAATGCGCGTTCTGATCGAGGTGCTGTACATCGTCGCGGGGCTTGCCGCGGTGGTGCTGCTGGGCTGGTTGTCGGCCTGGTCCTATCCGCTGGGGCGCCACGATATCTGGTTGGTGACGGGCGCGGCGGTCGTCGTGGTGGTATTGATGGGCGTCTGGCCGGTTATGCGCGCCTATCGCGCCGACCGGCTGGCGCTTGACGGAGCGGGCGGCAATGACTGATTCGGCGCAGCCGCCGGCACGCGATCCGGCGATCCGTGTGACCACCCAGCCCGCCGATACCAATCCGTACGGCGATATCTTCGGCGGCTGGCTGATGGGCCAGATGGACATGGCGGCGGGGCTGGTCGCCTCACGCCATTCCAAGGGGCGTGCCGTCACTGCCGCGGTCGACAGCATGCAGTTTCATCACCCCGTCTATGTCGGCGATGAAGTCAGCGTGTTCGCCGAACTGGTCCGGTCGGGCCGCACGTCGATGACCATCGAGGTCGAGGCATGGCGTCGCGACCGTTTCGGCGAAACCCATGAAAAGGTGACGCAGGCGAGCTTCGTCTTCGTCGCCATCGACGAGCAGGGCAAGCCGCGCGCCGTCGAAATGTAACTCATTCTTTCCCCAAGGAATCCATGATGGCTGATACTTACGACCTTATCGTTCTCGGTTCCGGCCCCGGCGGCTATGTCGCGGCGATCCGGGCGAGCCAGCTCGGCATGAAGGTGGCGATCGTCGAGCGCGAACGGCTTGGCGGCATCTGCCTCAATTGGGGCTGCATCCCGACCAAGGCGCTGCTGCGCACGTCCGAAATCTATCATTACATGACGCATGCTGCCGATTACGGGCTTAAGGCGGAAAATACCGGGTTCGACCTTACCAGGATCGTCGAGCGCAGCCGCAAGGTTTCGGGGCAGCTGAACGCAGGCGTCAAGGGTCTGATGAAGAAGCACAAGGTCGCGGTGCATGAAGGCGTCGGCAAGCTGACCGGCAAGGGCAAGCTGCAGGTGACCCAAGGCGACAAGACGGTCGATCTTCAGGCCAAGCACATCATCGTCGCGACCGGCGCGCGTGCCCGCGACCTGCCCTTCGCCAAGGCCGATGGCAAGCGCATCTGGACCTATCGCCACGCGATGGTGCCCGAAGAAATGCCGACCAAGCTGCTCGTAATCGGATCGGGCGCGATCGGTGTCGAATTCGCCAGCTTCTATTCGGACATGGGCGCCGACGTCACCATCGTCGAGATGCTACCGCGCATCCTGCCTGTCGAGGACGAGGAAGTGTCCGCCCACATGGATAAAACGCTGCAAAAGCAGGGCATGAAGATCATGACCGGCGCCGGCGTCGAGAAGCTGGAAACCGGCGCGAAATCGGTCAAGGCGACGATCAAGGGCAAGGATGGCAAGTCGGTCACCGAGGAATACAGCCATGTCATCGTCGCGATCGGTATCGTCCCCAATACCGAGAATATCGGTCTGGAGGACCTTGGCGTGAAGACCGATCGCGGGCATATCGTCACCGATGGCTATTCCCGCACCAATGTTGAGGGAATCTATGCGATCGGCGACGTGACGGGGCCGCCATGGCTTGCGCACAAGGCGAGCCATGAAGGCGTGGTCTGCGTCGAGGCAATTGCGGGCGAAAAGCCGCATCCGTTCGAGACGTGGAATATTCCGGGCTGCACCTATTCGCGCCCTCAGGTGGCGAGCGTAGGCCTGACCGAAGCCAAGGCCAAGGAAGCGGGCCATAAGGTGAAGGTCGGCAAATTCCCGTTCATCGGCAATGGCAAGGCAATCGCGCTGGGCGAGGCGGACGGCTTCATCAAAACGATCTTTGACGAAAAGACCGGCGAATTGCTGGGCGCGCACATGATCGGTGCCGAAGTGACCGAACTGATTCAGGGCTATGTCGCCGCACGCCAGCTGGAAACGACCGAGGCGGAGCTGATGGAAACAGTCTTCCCACACCCCACGCTGTCGGAAATGATGCACGAAAGCGTGCTTGGCGCCTATGGCCGCGCGATCCATATCTGATTGATTTGCACGCCATCGCCGGGTGCTTCGAACCCCGGCCGACCCGTCCTGGAGGGAACAGGGCGCGGCGGCCGGCGTTCGTGTCGCGGAAAAGCGTTAGGAGTGCTTTATGAAACGGATTATCCCTTCGGCCGCGTTACTGCCGGCTTTTGCCCTGTTGGCGGCGTGCGGCGGCAACAATGCCTCGACCGATAACATGGCGATGATGTCGAACGACACGATGGCCAACGACATGATGGCCGACGATATGGGCGGCAACGGCATGATGGCGAACGGCGCGATGAGCGCAGCCGATATGACGCCGCAGCAATTCGCCGACACGGTTGCGCAAAGCGATGCGTTTGAAATCCAGTCGGCCAAGATCGCCCAGACCAAGGCGACAAGCCAAGATCTTAAAGATTTCGCTGCAAAGATGATCACCGATCATGGCAAGTCGACTGCGGACCTGAAAACCGCTGCGACAAAGGTGGATGGCGTGACGCCCGACGCCGCACTGCCACCCGAATTGCAGAGCAAGATCGACGCGCTCAACGCGGCGAGCGGCGATTCGTTTGACGATCTTTACAAGAGCCAGCAGCGCGAGGCGCATCAGAATGCGCTGAACCTGCTTCAGGACTATGCCGACAATGGCAGCGCCGATCCGTTCAAGGATTTCGCGTCCAAGACCGCGTCGGTGGTCAAATCGCATCTCGAACTGATCGAAAATCTGTAATCGAACCTCGCCCGTCGCCATGCGCGGCGGGCAGTTCTTTCGCGCAAGGGACGTGAAGCCAGCGCATCCCGCTTGTTGCGCGACGCCACTGAACCGGTGGCTCAGCGATATCGCAGGTGAATACGGCCAAGGCGTAGCCAATCGATCGGATTGAGCAGCATCCCATGGCGATTATCGTTCGCCGCCTCACGGGGCCCGGACCGGATCAGCCGCAACGTAGCCCAGGCAAGTGCAGGCGCTCCCCAATGCGGCCCGCCCGCGAGAACCGCGACAAGCGCAGCTGCAATCAGCAACGGCGTCAGAAGATCGCGCGAGCGCGTAACGCGTGCGATTGATAGCGGCAGCGCGGCGGCGGCGAGCACGAAATGCGCGGCCGGAAGCGTAAGCGCCAGCGCAAGCGCGACCAATGCGCCGCTTCGCAGCGGATCATGACGCGCCGCATTCCTTCCGGCCATCTCCAGCACCAGCGCCGCCACCGCACCGATCGCCAGCAGAACACTGAACGGCAGTAGCAAGGACATGTCCGGTGCGGCATATCGCTTCACCGCCCACAGCCCCGGTGCGGGGAGGGCGGGAAGCGCCGCTTCGGCCGCAAGCACCGCCAGAGCAAGCGCGAGCGCAATGTATTTCCACCGCGCGTCGGGTCGGGCGTGAAGGGCTATGGCATTCATAGTCCCACTATAGCCGGTGAAGCTTGATCCCGGCTGTACCGCACCCCAGATTAAGCGTCGCGGCGGGCATTGACCGTTTCTGCCGGCCCCGCTATAGGCCCCCGCGTCTGCAGGATATGCGACCGGACGAATCCCGCCCGCGGCGCCCCTGCCAGTCAAAGAGCAGAACGTTGTTGGAGACGAAGACCCGGGGGGTCATTGGCCGCCGGGGGCTTTTTGTATTGCACGACTAGGGCTCCAGCAAAGTAACCGCCGGGACTTCCGGCAAGATAAGGTGAAGGGCTTCATGCCGACGATTAACCAGTTGGTCCGCAAGGGCCGCGAACCGCAGAAGGCCAAGAGCAAGGTCCCTGCGATGGAACAGAATCCGCAAAAGCGCGGCGTTTGCACTCGCGTCTATACGACGACCCCGAAAAAGCCGAACTCGGCGCTTCGCAAGGTCGCCAAGGTTCGCCTGACGAACCAGCGCGAAGTCATCAGCTATATCCCCGGTGAGGGCCACAACCTGCAGGAGCACTCGGTGGTGCTGATCCGCGGCGGACGTGTGCGCGACCTTCCCGGTGTGCGCTATCATGTGCTGCGCGGCGTTCTCGATACGCAGGGCGTGAAGGACCGCAAGCAGTCGCGTTCGAAATACGGCGCGAAGCGTCCGAAGTAATACAGCCAAAGTAAGCGCCGGACAGGGCGTCCGTCATCATGACGGGGCTCCTTAGGGTTCCGGGTAAGCTGAATTAGTCCAAGGAAACAGAAATGGCTCGTCGTCGTCGTCCCGAAAAACGGGAAATCCTGCCTGATCCGAAGTTCGGAGATATCGTTCTTTCCAAGTTCATGAACTCGGTCATGCTGGACGGTAAGAAATCCACTGCGGAGCGCATCGTCTATGGCGCGCTCGATACGGTCGAAGCGCGCGCGAAGAAGGAGCCGCTCGGCGTGTTCCACGAAGCGCTGAACAACATCAAGCCGGGCATCGAGGTCCGCAGCCGCCGCGTCGGCGGTGCGACTTATCAGGTCCCGGTCGAGGTTCGCCCCGAACGCGCCCAGGCGCTGGCGATCCGCTGGCTGATCAGCGCATCGCGCGCCCGCAGCGAACACACCATGGCCGCCCGCTTGTCGGGCGAACTGCTCGACGCATCGAATAATCGCGGCAACGCGGTGAAGAAGCGTGAAGATACCCACCGGATGGCCGAGGCGAACCGCGCCTTCAGCCATTATCGCTGGTAGTTTTTAACTGATCGCCGGGGACGACTTTCCCGGCACCGGAGTTTTTCCAAGATGGCTCGTAAAGAACCGCTCGACACGTATCGCAACATCGGCATCATGGCGCACATCGATGCCGGCAAGACGACGACGACGGAGCGTATCCTGTTCTACACCGGCAAGTCGTACAAGATCGGCGAGGTGCATGAAGGTACCGCGACGATGGACTGGATGGAGCAGGAGCAGGAGCGCGGGATCACGATCACGTCGGCCGCCACGACCTGTTTCTGGAACGACCATCGCATCAACATCATCGACACGCCCGGCCACGTCGACTTCACCATTGAAGTCGAACGTTCGCTGCGTGTGCTCGACGGTGCGGTCGCCTGCTTCGACGGCGTTGCCGGCGTCGAGCCGCAGTCGGAAACGGTGTGGCGTCAGGCGGACAAGTACAAGGTTCCGCGGATGTGCTTCATCAATAAGCTCGACCGCACGGGCGCCGACTTCAAATATTGCGTTCAGTCGATCATCGATCGCCTGGGCGCGACACCTGCCGTCCTGTATCTGCCGATCGGCATGGAGAGCAATCTTCAGGGGCTGGTCGACTTGGTCGAGATGCGCGGCATCATCTGGGAATCGGAAGGGTTGGGCGCGAAGTTCAACTATGTCGACATTCCCGACGACATGAAGGACGAAGCCGCCGAATATCGCGAAAAGCTGGTCGAACTTGCCGTCGAGCAGGACGACGAGGCGATGGAAGCGTATCTGGAAGGCAATGAACCCGATGTCGCGACGCTGAAGAAGCTGATCCGCAAGGGAACGCTGGAGCACGCATTCGTGCCGGTACTGTGCGGTTCGGCCTTCAAGAACAAGGGCGTTCAGCCGCTGCTCGACGCGATCGTCGATTATCTGCCCAGCCCGGTCGATGTTCCGGCGATCAAGGGCGTGCTGCCCGACAGCGATGAAGAAGCGACCCGTCCGTCGTCGGACGACGAGCCGTTCTCGGCACTGGCGTTCAAGATCATGAACGACCCGTTTGTCGGCACGCTGACCTTCACCCGCATCTATTCGGGCAAGCTCACCAAGGGGTCGTATCTGAACTCGGTGAAGGACAAGAAGGAAAAGGTCGGCCGTATGCTCCTGATGCACGCGAACTCGCGTGAGGACATCGAGGAAGCATTTGCCGGCGACATCGTCGCGATCGCGGGTCTGAAGGAAACGACGACCGGTGACACGTTGTGCGATCCCAACAAGCCGATCATCCTCGAACGGATGGAATTTCCCGAGCCGGTGATTGAACTGTCTGTGGAGCCCAAGACCAAGGCCGACCAGGAAAAGATGGGCGTCGCGCTCAACCGCCTGGCAGCTGAGGATCCCTCGTTCCGCGTATCGACCGACCATGAATCGGGCCAGACGATCATCAAGGGGATGGGCGAGCTTCACCTCGACATTCTGGTCGATCGCATGAAGCGCGAATTCAAGGTCGAGGCGAATGTCGGCGCGCCGCAGGTGGCGTATCGCGAATATCTGGCCAAGCCGGTCGAGCTGACCTACACGCACAAGAAACAGTCGGGTGGTTCGGGCCAGTTCGGCGAGGTCAAGGTCAAGGTCGTGCCGGGCGAGCGCGGATCGGGCTATCAGTTCTTCGACGAGATCAAGGGCGGCAACATCCCGCGCGAATATATCCCGTCGGTCGAAAAGGGCATGCGCGAGGCGGCCGAGAGCGGCCACCTGATCGGTTTCCCGATCATCGACTTCGAAGTTCACCTGACTGACGGCAAGTATCACGACGTCGACTCTTCGGCGCTGGCGTTCGAGATCGCGGCCCGCGGCGCGATGCGTGAAGTGGCGCAGAAAGCCGGCATCAAGCTGCTTGAGCCGGTGATGAAGGTGGAAGTGATCACGCCCGAGGATTATCTCGGCGACGTGATCGGCGACATGAACTCGCGTCGCGGCCAGATTCAGGGCACCGAGGCCCGCGGTAACGCTCAGGCGGTCATCGCCAACGTTCCGCTGGCCAACATGTTCGGATATGTGAACGAGCTTCGTTCGTTCACGCAGGGCCGCGCGCAGTACACGATGCAGTTCTCGCATTACGACGAAGTGCCGCAGAACGTCGCCGACGAAGTGAAGGCGAAGCTGGCGTAATTGGAAAAGGCTCGCTATGGGCGCGCTTCGCGCTGCTTCAGGCGATTCGAAATAGCGTAGAATCAGAAGGTAGGAAAAAATGGCGAAAGCAAAGTTCGAGCGGTCGAAACCGCACCTGAACATCGGCACCATCGGTCACGTCGACCATGGCAAGACGTCGCTGACGGCGGCGATCACCAAGGTCCTGGCCGAAACCGGCGGCGCGACGTTCACCGATTACGCGAACATCGACAAGGCGCCCGAAGAGCGTGAGCGCGGTATCACCATTTCGACCGCGCACGTCGAATATGAAACCGAAAAGCGCCACTATGCGCATGTCGACTGCCCCGGCCACGCCGACTATGTGAAGAACATGATCACCGGCGCGGCGCAGATGGACGGCGCGATCCTGGTGGTTTCGGCTGCTGACGGCCCGATGCCGCAGACCCGTGAGCACATCCTGCTTGCCCGTCAGGTCGGCGTGCCCGCGATGGTCGTGTTCATGAACAAGGTCGATCAGGTCGACGACGAGGAACTGCTCGAACTGGTCGAGTTGGAAATTCGCGAACTGCTCAGCTCGTACGAATTCCCGGGCGACGATATTCCGATCGTTAAGGGTTCGGCGCTGGCCGCGCTGGAAGACAGCAACGAGGAAATCGGCAAGAAGGCCGTTCTCGAGCTGATGAAGCAGGTCGATGCCTATATCCCTGAGCCGGAGCGTCCGCTCGACAAGCCGTTCATGATGCCGATCGAAGACGTGTTCTCGATCTCGGGTCGCGGTACGGTTGTTACCGGCCGTATTGAAACCGGCGTCATCAAGGTTGGCGAGGAAGTCGAGATCGTCGGCATCACCGACACCCGCAAGACCACCGTCACCGGCGTGGAAATGTTCCGCAAGCTGCTCGACGAAGGCCATGCGGGCGACAATGTCGGCGCGCTGCTGCGCGGCGTTGCGCGTGACGATGTCGAGCGCGGTCAGGTTCTGGCCAAGCCGGGTTCGATCACCCCGCACACCGAGTTCAAATCGGAAGTGTACGTTCTGTCGAAGGACGAAGGCGGCCGTCACACGCCGTTCTTCGCGAACTATCGTCCGCAGTTCTACTTCCGGACGACCGACGTCACCGGCACCGTCGAACTGCCCGAGGGCACCGAGATGGTCATGCCCGGCGATAACGTCGCGCTCGGCGTCAAGCTGATCGCGCCGATCGCGATGGACGTCGGCCAGCGCTTCACGATCCGCGAAGGCGGCCGCACCGTCGGCGCCGGCGTCGTGAGCGGCATCGACAAGTAATCCGACACCCGGAAGGGTGAAGGACAACGCAAAGGCCCGGCGTCCCTAAGGGGAGGTCGGGCTTTTTGTTTGTGGGCGGCGCGGCGTTTCCGAACGGGATCGCGCGAGCCTTTAGAGAAGTTTTTGGTCGGATATAGGGTTCAGTGCAGCTGGGCGGGCGCCGCAACACAGCATTCTTACGCAAGCCGCCGGCTCTGCTCACGCGCGGTTAGCGCGATCACTCGATGGTAGGCCGCAAAGCGGTCCGGTATCGAAGGAGAGAAGAATGCACACGATTCGTCTGGCGAAGAAGGCAGACCTTCCCGCGATACTGGCGCTTTTCGCAGCGTCCGAAGTAAGCGAGTTCGCCCGACCCGCCGAGCGGGCCGCGCAAATCTGGGACGCTACGCTGGCGAGCAATCACCTGTTTGTGTTCGTGAGTGCCATCGAGAAGGGACTGGCCGCGACGTGCACGCTGATCACCGCACCGAACCTGTTGCGCAACGGGCGATCGCACGCGTTTCTTGAAAACGTGGTGACTCATCCCGATCACAGGGGGCAGGGGCATGGCGGGGCCGTCGTCAGCAGGGCGCTCGACCATGGCTGGGCGCTCGACTGCCACCATGTGCTGATGCAAAGCGGCCGCCCGGACCCCCGCGTTCACCGCTTTTACGAAAAGCTGGGCTTCTTGCCGGGTTTGCGGACCGGCTATGTCGCCATGCGGCCCGAAAGGTGAACACCCCGACGCCTTGCGCAATCGGCGCAGCAATGTTGTGTCACCGAAATGATACGCCGATCGAGCCGCATATCATGATGGCATATCGAGCGGCCTGCTTTCGGACACGGTGTACAATTCCGCGGTGCGGTTCGTGATCGTCAGCTTTCCCGCCTCTGCCAACACCTGCTGGAATTGCTCGCTCGCGCCATGCGCCTCGACCGCTTGCCAGTCGCGCCATCCTTCGAAAAGATGGAAGATGGTGCTGTCCTCCAGGCTCTGCGCGACCTTCAGGAACGCGCATCCGTCGCGTTTTCGAGCCGCCGATGCCATTTTCAGGGCGAGCGCCCTGAACGCGTCCACATCCTTCGGGGCAAGTTGATAGGTGGTATCGATAAGAAGCATGGACTGGGCCATTTTCGGGGTCTCCATTGCCGGATGGTTGCTGCGCCGCGCAAGGCCCATGCGCGACGCGCCGGGCCGGAAAGTACGGCAATGGCGATATGGCTGACCGGTTGCCATTGCACCAGTACATACACAAAGGTAAGTGTCGAATATGGTTGAGGTCGGCGATGACAGCGGTTGCGGTCTGGACATTGCGTTTGCCGTGATCGGCGGCAAATGGAAGCCACTGATCCTGTATCATTTGCGCGCCGGGCCGAAACGGTTTGGCGAACTGAAACGTGCGATCGGCAGCGTCAGTGAAAAGGTGCTGATCCAGCAATTGCGCGAACTTGCCGCGGCGGGCGTGCTGATCCGTCGCGATTACCAGCAAGTACCGCCCAGGGTTGATTACACGATCACCGATTTCGGCATTACGCTTGCCGAGGCGCTGATGCCGCTGTGCATATGGGGCGTGGAACACCGGGCGCGTATTGAAGCGACGGCGGCGGTATAGCATGTTCGAAACGCGATTGCCGATGCGGCGGTTCGCCAGCGATCCGGAGTTGACGGCGCTGTTGGCACCGTTGAATCCCACATGCCAGTGATTCTGCGGTAAAATCGCATTTCGGGGGGTTGATCCGAATCGCGCGCCGCTGTAGAGGCGCCCCTTCAGTTTTCGGTTTGAACAGCAAGAGGCTGCCTTTCGACCGTCGTCCTGTACTTTTCGGGACCGGTGGTTGGGGGAGCGGCCCCGCTCTTTCGCATTGGTAGGGTTATGGACAACAATATCCGCATTCGCCTGAAGGCGTTCGATCATCGCGTGCTCGATCAGGCGACCGGCGATATCGCCGAGACCGCCCGCCGCACCGGCGCGCTAATTCGTGGTCCCATCCCCCTGCCGACGCGAATCGAGAAGTTCACCGTGAACCGTGGCCCGCACATCGACAAGAAGTCGCGCGAGCAGTTCGAGGTGCGCACCTATAAGCGTATGCTGGACATCGTTCAGCCCACGCCGCAGACCGTCGACGCGCTGATGAAGCTCGATCTTGCTGCGGGTGTTGATGTCGAGATCAAACTGGCGTAAGGACGCGCCTTCTCGACGACAAAGAGATTCGGTTTTCGCCTAGTCTGTGCATTTGCACTTCCGGTGAAAACAGGCTCCCGCGAATAGCGGTGAGCGCTGAGGGTTCGCCCTCACACGACATTGGGATACCGCCGGCCGCTTCGGCTGCCGGGCCTGCGTCCCCCGTCATGTCCGACATGCCCCGGCATATCGGACGCTCAGCCCGGCGGGGGCTCGCATTTCATATTTCGGGCTGGCACGCACCGCAAAGGAATGGTCCTTCGCGGTGCCTCTGTATGGGAGTGAATGGATCATGCGCACTGGCGTGATCGCGAAGAAAATGGGGATGACCCGCCTGTTCCAGGATGATGGCCGGCATGTGCCGGTGACCGTTCTGGCGCTTGAAGGCGTTCAGGTCGTCGCCCGTCGCGAGATGGACAAGGATGGCTATGTCGCCGTCCAGCTTGGCGCGGGCAGCGCCAAGGCAAAGAATCTGAGCAAGCCGCAGCGCGGCCATTTCGGCAAGGCCGAAGTCGAGCCCAAGGCAATCGTCTGCGAATTTCGCGTCGAGGAAGACGGCCTGCTGGACGTCGGCGCCGAACTGGCTGCCGATCATTTTGTCGCGGGCCAGCTGGTCGATGTGTCGGGCCGTACCCAGGGCAAGGGCTTTGCCGGTGCGATGAAGCGCTGGGGCTTCGGCGGTCTGCGGGCTTCGCACGGCGTTTCGCTGTCGCACCGCTCGCATGGTTCGACCGGTAACCGTCAGGACCCGGGCCGCGTCTTCAAGAACAAGAAGATGGCCGGTCACATGGGCGACCGTAACCGCACGCAGCAGAATCTTGAGATCGTTTCGACCGATGTCGAGCGCGGGCTGATCTTCGTGAAGGGCTCGGTGCCCGGTCACAAGGGTGCGTGGCTGATCGTCAAGGACGCCGTGAAGGTTCCGCGCCATGCCGAGGCTCCCTATCCGGCCGGCTTGAAGCAGGCCGCGAATTCCAACGACTCCGCTCCCGCCGATACGCCTGCTGATGAAGCGGCGAACGCGGAAGCGACCGAAGGCCAGGAGGGCTGATCAAGTGAAGGTCAAGGTTCAGACCCTCGACGCCAAGGCAAGCGGCGACATCGAGCTCAATGACGCGGTTTTCGCGGTTGAGCCGCGTGCGGACATTCTGCACCGCGTCGTTACCTGGCAGCTCGAGAATCGTCGCGCTTATGCGCGTCCGACCCGTGAACGTTCGGACGTTGCGCGCACCGGCAAGAAATGGGGTCGCCAGAAGGGTGGGGGTACTGCCCGTCACGGCGACCGCAAGGCGCCGATCTTCATCGGTGGCGGCAAGGCGCACGGCGCCCGGGCCCGCGAATTTTCGGTGTCGCTCAACAAGAAGATCCGTGCGCTGGGCCTCAAAATGGCGCTTTCGAGCCATGCCAAGTCCGGTTCGCTGATCGTGCTCGACGCGTTCGACGCCGATAAGACAAAGGCGCTCAAGGCGCAGTTCGAGAAGCTGGGCGTGGGCAAGACCGCGCTGGTGATCGACGGCGAGCAGAGCGAGGCGAAGGCCGCCCGCAACTTGGCAGGCGTGAACGTCCTGCCGGCGGTTGGTGCGAACGTCTACGACATCCTGAAGCATGACACGCTGGTCCTGACCAAGGCGGCGGTCGAAAAGCTGGAGGCGCGTTTCAATGGCTAAGAAGCCGGCAAAGTCGGCGGTCGATAACCGCCATTACGACGTGATCGTCGCGCCCCATATCACCGAAAAGTCGACGCTGGTCAGCGAGGCGAATGCGGTGGTGTTCAAGGTGGCGAACGACGCGAGCAAGCCCGAGATCAAGGCAGCGGTCGAAGCGTTGTTCAACGTTTCGGTAACGGCCGTGAACACGATTGTCCAGAAGGGCAAGACCAAGAAGTGGAAGGGCGCGCCGTACAAGCGCACCGACATGAAAAAAGCGATCGTGACGCTGAAGGACGGCGATTCGATCGACGTCACGACGGGGGTCTGAGGTAAATGGCACTCAAGCATTACAACCCGACTTCTCCGGCACGACGCGGACTGATCCTCGTCGACCGCAGCGGTCTTCACAAGGGCGGCCCTGTCAAGCAGTTGACCGAGGGCAAGCGCAAGACGGGCGGCCGCAACAACAAGGGCCATGTCACGTCGCGCGGAATCGCCGGCGGCCACAAGCAGCGCTATCGCATCATCGATTTCAAGCGCCGCAAATGGGACGTCGAAGGCACGGTAGCGCGTCTGGAATATGATCCCAACCGCACCGCGTTCATCGCGCTGATCGAATATAGCGACGGTGAGCAGGCGTACATCATCGCGCCGCAGCGGCTTGCTGCGGGCGACAAGGTGATCGCGGGCAAGAAGACTGACGTAAAGCCGGGCAATGCCATGGAACTGGGTCAGATGCCGGTCGGCACCATCGTCCACAATGTGGAGATGAAGCCGATGAAGGGCGGGCAAATCGCCCGGTCGGCAGGCACCTATGTCCAGGTTGTTGGTCGTGACCGCGGCATGGTCATCGTCCGTCTGAATTCGGGCGAGCAGCGCTACATCCACGCCAATTGCATGGCGACGGTTGGTGCGGTGTCGAACCCCGACAACCAGAACCAGAATTTCGGCAAGGCCGGACGTACCCGCTGGAAGGGCAAGCGCCCGCTGACCCGTGGCGTCGCGAAGAACCCGGTCGACCACCCGCATGGTGGTGGTGAAGGCCGTACTTCGGGCGGCCGTCATCCGGTTACGCCGTGGGGCAAGCCGACCAAGGGTGCGCGCACGCGCAATAACAAGCAGACCGACAAGATGATCATCCGGTCGCGTCACGCCAAGAAGAAGGGCTAAATAATGGCTCGTTCAGTCTGGAAAGGCCCGTTCGTAGAACTGAGCCTGCTGAAAAAAGCGGAAGCCGCGCAGGACGCCGGTGGCCGTGCGCCGATCAAGACCTGGTCGCGCCGCTCCACCATTCTCCCGCAGTTCGTGGGGCTGACGTTCAACGTCTATAACGGCCGCAAGTTCGTGCCGGTGTCGATCAATGAAGACATGGTCGGCATGAAGCTGGGTGAATTCGCGCCGACGCGCTTCTTCCCCGGCCACGCCGCCGACAAGAAGGGTAAGCGCTGATGAGCAAGCAGGCAGCTGAACGCCGCGTCGGCGAGAAGGAAGCGCTGGCCGTCGGCACCACCATTCGTGGTTCGGCCCAGAAGCTGAACCTCGTCGCCGGCCTGATCCGCGGCAAGAAGGCGGATGAAGCGCTGAACATCCTCGCTTTCTCGAAGCGGGCGATGGCGGTTGATGCGCGCAAGGTGCTCGCTTCGGCGATCGCCAATGCGGAGAACAACCACAATCTCGACGTCGACGCACTGGTCGTCGCCGAGGCTTCGGTCGGCAAGTCGATCACCATGAAGCGGTTCCACGCCCGTGGCCGCGGCAAGTCGACGCGCATCCTCAAGCCGTTTTCGCGGCTGCGGATCGTCGTTCGCGAGATGGAAGAGGCGTAAGTCATGGGTCAGAAGAGCAATCCGATCGGGCTTCGGCTCCAGATCAACCGGACCTGGGACAGCCGCTGGTTCGCCGAAGGCCATGATTATGGCCGCCTCCTCATGGAGGATCTCAAGATCCGCCAGTACATCCTGAAGACGGTGCCGCAGGCAGCGATCTCGAAGGTTGTGATCGAGCGTCCGGCCAAGCTTTGCCGCGTGTCGATTTATGCGGCGCGTCCCGGTGTGATCATCGGCAAAAAGGGTGCGGACATCGAAAAGCTTCGTCAGAAGCTGAAGACGATGACCGATTCCGACGTGTCGTTGAACATAGTAGAAATCCGCAAGCCGGAAATCGATGCCAAGCTCGTCGCACAGGGCGTTGCCGACCAGCTGGAACGCCGTATCGCGTTCCGCCGGGCGATGAAGCGCGCGGTTCAGTCGGCGCTTCGTCTTGGTGCGGAAGGTATCCGTATCACGTGCGGCGGCCGTCTGGGCGGTGCCGAGATTGCCCGCGTCGAATGGTATCGCGAAGGCCGCGTTCCACTTCACACGCTGCGCGCCAATGTCGATTATGCCGAAGCCGAAGCGCACACCGCCTATGGCGTGTGCGGCGTGAAGGTGTGGATCTTCAAGGGTGAGATCCTGGGCCACGATCCCATGGCGCAGGACCGGCTGATGATGGAGGCTCAGACCTCCGGCGTCCGTCCGGCACGCTGAGCTTAAGGGACCAGGACAAGAACCATGCTGCAACCAAAGCGCACCAAGTTCCGCAAGGCCTTCAAGGGCCGCATCCATGGCGATGCGAAGGGCGGCACGACGCTGAACTTCGGCTCGTACGGCCTTAAAGCGCTCGAGCCCGAACGGATCACCGCTCGCCAGATCGAGGCGGCCCGCCGCGCGATCACGCGTCACATCAAGCGTCAGGGACGTTTGTGGATCCGCGTGTTCCCCGACGTGCCGGTTTCGAAGAAGCCTGCCGAAGTCCGTCAGGGTAAGGGTAAGGGTAGCCCTGAATATTGGGCCGCCCGCGTCAAGCCCGGCCGTATCCTGTTCGAACTGGACGGCGTTGCCGGCCCGCTGGCCGCCGAGGCGTTCGAGCGTGCGGCGATGAAGCTGCCGATCAAGACCAAGGTGGTGGCTCGCCTGGGCGACCATTCGCACCTGGAGGGTTGAGGATCATGACCGACATTACCGATCTTCGGACGAAATCCGACGACGAGCTGAATACGCAGCTCGGCCAGCTGAAGCGCGAGGCGTTCAACCTGCGTTTCCAGGCGGCGACCCAGCAGCTCGAAAAAACGAGCCGCGTGAAGGAAGTCCGTCGCGACATCGCCCGTATCAAGACGCTGCAGAACGAGCGCTCGCGCTCGGCTGCCAAGTAGGAAGGACGCGAAGACATGCCGAAGCGCGTGCTGCAGGGGCAGATCGTCTCCGACAAGACCGACAAGACCGTGACCGTGCTGGTGGAGCGCCGGGTTAAACACCCGCTCTATGGCAAGATCATGCGTCGGTCGAAAAAATATCATGCCCATGACGAGGGCAATGAGTACAAGGAAGGCGAAACCGTCCGGATTGAGGAGATCGCACCGATTTCCAAGACCAAGACGTGGAAGGTGATCGCGCGGGTGAACACCCATGCGACGCCCGAAGAGGTCCAGGCCGAAGCCTGAACCCAGCTGTTTTAAGAGCAACGGAACCACCGGGATTTCCCGGCAGGCCTAACGAGAAGGAATTGGATCGATGATCCAGATGCAATCCAATCTCGACGTCGCGGACAACAGCGGCGCGAAGCGGGTGCAGTGTATCAAGGTGCTGGGCGGCTCCAAACGCCGCTTTGCCGGCGTTGGCGACGTGATCGTCGTCTCCGTCAAGGATGCGGTGCCGCGCGGCCGTGTGAAGAAGGGCGACGTCCATCGCGCCGTCATCGTTCGCACGTCGAAGGACATTCGTCGCCCCGACGGTTCGGTGATCCGCTTCGACGGCAACGCAGCCGTTCTCGTCAACAAGAACGAAGAGCCGATCGGCACCCGTATCTTTGGCCCGGTCGTGCGCGAGCTGCGTTCGAAGGGCTATATGAAGATCATCAGCCTTGCGCCGGAGGTGCTGTAATGGCCGCCGCCAAGATCAAGAAGGGCGATCAGGTCATCGTTCTGTCCGGCAAGGACAAGGGCCGCACCGGTGAAGTGGTTCAGGCCATGCCGCGCGAGGGCAAGGTGATCGTCGAGGGCATCAACGTGCATGCCCGCCATCGTAAGCCGAGCCAGGAAAATCCGCAGGGCGGCATCGATCGCAACCCGGCGCCGATGGACATTTCCAACGTCGCGCATGTGACGAAGGACGGCAAGGCTACCCGCGTCCGCTTTGAGGAGCGCGACGGCAAGAAGGTCCGCGTGGCCGTCAAGACCGGGGAGGTCATCAATGGCTGAAAAATACGTTCCGCGTATGCGCAAGCTGTACGACGACGAAATCGCCAAGGCGATGAAGTCGAAGTTCAACTATAAGAACGACATGGAAATCCCGCGCATCGACAAGATCGTCCTGAACATGGGCGTTGGCGAAGCGACGCAGGACCGCAAGAAGGTCGATCAGGCCGTTTCCGAAATGGAGCGGATCGCCGGCCAGAAGCCCGTCGTGACCAAGGCGAAGAAGTCGATCGCGCAGTTCAAGCTGCGTGAAGGCATGGCGATCGGGTGCAAGGTGACCCTGCGCCGCGAACGCATGTTCGAATTCCTCGACCGTCTGGTGACGATCGCGATGCCGCGTATTCGCGACTTTCGCGGGCTGAATCCGAAGTCGTTCGACGGCCGTGGCAACTATGCCATGGGCGTAAAGGAACAGATTGTCTTCCCCGAGATCAATTACGATCAGATCGACAAGGTCCGGGGCATGGACATCATCGTGACCACTACCGCGAAGACCGATGAAGAGGCTCGCGAACTCCTGCGCCTTTTCGGTTTCCCGTTCCCCGCGAACGAAGAAACCCAGCAGGCTGCATAAGGAAGGAAGAACTTAAGTCATGGCGAAACTGAGTTCGATCAACAAGAATGAGCGTCGCAAGAAGCTGGTGAAGAAATATGCCGGCCAATATGCGAAGCTGAAGGCCATTGCGGACGACGAAAGCCTGGAATTCCAGGATCGTTGGGTCGCCCGGCTCAAAATGGCGGAAATTCCGCGCAACGGCAATCCGACGCGCATTCGCAACCGCTGCGAGCTGACCGGCCGTCCGCGCGGTTATTACCGCAAGTTCCGTCTCGCGCGCGTGATGCTTCGCGATCTTGCCAACCGCGGCATGATCCCCGGCGTCACCAAGTCGAGCTGGTAAGGAAAACGCAATGGCATTGACCGATCCCCTGGGTGACATGCTCACCCGCATCCGCAACGGCCAGCGCGCGCGCAAGGATTCCGTCCTTACGCCGGCGTCGAAGCTGCGCACCCGCGTGCTCGACGTTTTGCAGCGCGAAGGCTTTATTCGCGGGTACAGCGAAGAGCAGATGGGCCCCGCTGCAGGCATCCGCATCGAGCTGAAATATTTCGAAGGCCAGCCCGCGATCAAGCATGTTGCGCGCGTGTCGAAGCCCGGCCGCCGCGTCTATTCGGGTTCCAAGGAACTTCCGCGCGTTCGCAACGGACTTGGCATCACCATCGTTTCGACGCCTCGCGGCGTTCTGTCCGACGCGGAAGCGCGGGATCAGAATGTCGGCGGCGAAGTGCTGGCGGAGGTGTTCTGATGAGCCGTACAGGCAAACGGCCGGTCGCCGTACCGGCAGGTGTAACCGCCAATATCGACGGTGGCGAAATCTCGGTGAAGGGTCCCAAGGGCACGCTCACCATGCCGAAGGATCCGCTTGTCTCTTATGAGATGACCGATCGTGGTATCCAGGTAAACCCGGTGAACCAGACGAAGCGGGCACGCTCTTTCTGGGGCATGCAGCGCACGCTGATCCAGAACCTGGTGACGGGCGTGACCGAAGGCTTTTCAAAGAAGCTGGAAATCAACGGCGTCGGCTATCGCGCCAATGCGCAGGGTCGCAAGCTGAAACTTCAGCTCGGCTTCAG
The DNA here is from genome assembly GCF_019351405.1 of Stakelama flava. Classification (GTDB taxonomy): domain Bacteria; phylum Pseudomonadota; class Alphaproteobacteria; order Sphingomonadales; family Sphingomonadaceae; genus Sphingomonas; species Sphingomonas flava_A. The sequence continues at coordinate 27,991 of NZ_JAHWZX010000010.1, read as the reverse complement.
CCACGATGTCGATATCGAGATTCCCGAAGGGCTTGAGGTCAAGACCCCCGACCAGACGACGGTCGAGATTTCGGGCATCGATAAGCAGAAGGTAGGCCAGTTGGCCGCGGAAATCCGCCAGTGGCGCAAGCCCGAACCCTATAAGGGCAAGGGTGTGAAATACGCCGGCGAGTATATCTTCCGCAAGGAAGGGAAGAAGAAGTAATGGCCAAGGGTCTGTCTCTCTTTCAGAAGCGGCGCCGCCGCAATCGCAGTGCGCTGGCGAAGCGCGCGGGCGGCCGTCCCCGGCTGTCGATCCACCGTTCGGGCAAGCATATCTATGCCCAGGTGATCGACGATACCGAGGGCAAGACTGTTGCCGCAGCGTCGACGCTGGAAAAGGCCGAGCGCGGCAAGAACGGCGCGAACATCGATGCCGCCAAGGATGTCGGTACGCGCGTCGCCGAGGCGGCGAAGAAGGCCGGCGTCACCAGGGTGGTATTCGACCGCGGCGGTTTCCTGTTTCACGGCCGGGTCAAGGCGCTTGCCGACGCGGCGCGTGAAGGCGGATTGGAGTTTTAAGAATGGCTGACGAAAATACGACCGGCCAGGGCAACCAGCCCGAGCAGACGCTCGCCCCCGAAACCACGGCGCAGGACGTCACCCAGCCCGCCCAGAATCAGGGCGGGCAAAATCAGGGCGGCCAGAATCAGGGTCAGCCGCGCGGTGGCCGTGGCGGCCGTGGACGCGATGGCGGACGTGGCCGCGACGGCGGCCGGGGCCGTGGTCGCCGCGACGATCGCCGCAATCAGGACGATGGCGAAGAGCTGATCGAAAAGCTGGTTCACATCAACCGCGTTTCCAAGACGGTGAAGGGTGGTAAGCGCTTCGGTTTCGCCGCGCTCGTCGTCGTAGGCGATGGCAAGGGCCGGGTCGGTTTTGGCCATGGCAAGGCACGCGAGGTTCCCGAGGCGATTTCAAAGGCGACTGCTTCGGCCAAGAAGAAGATGATCCGCGTGCCGCTGCGCGAGGGTCGTACGCTTCACCATGACGGTCGCGGCACGTTCGGCGCTGGTCGGGTCTATGTCCGCTCGGCTCCGTCGGGTACGGGCATCATCGCCGGCGGTCCGATGCGCGCCGTGTTCGAATCGCTGGGCGTTGCCGATGTGGTGACCAAATCGGTCGGCACGTCCAACCCCTATAACATGATCCGTGCAACCTTTGAGGCGCTGGGCGACCAGTCCAGCCCGAAGGCGGTGGCGCAGCGTCGCGGCAAGAAGATTGCCGACCTGCTGGGCCGCGGCGGTTCGCAGACCGCGGAGGCTGATGCCGCCGCGATCACGGAGTAAACCGTCATGGCGAAAAAGAACGACAAGAAGACCATCAAGGTCACCCAGACCGGTTCGCCGATCCGGCGCGACAAGGCGCAGCGCGCCACGCTGACCGGCCTTGGCCTGGGCAAGATGCACAAGACCAGCGAGCTGGTGGACACGCCTGAGGTACGGGGCATGATCCAGAAGGTGCATCACATGGTCACCGTCGAAGCCGAAGGCTGATCGCGCGAAAGCGCAATTCGGTGATGACAAATATGGGGAAGGGGGCTAAGCGGCCCCCTTCCTGTTTTTCAAGCGCGAACAAAGCGAAAGCGAGTGCATAGTTATGAAGATCAACGAACTCCGCGATAATGAAGGCGCCCGCAAGGGCCGGATGCGCGTCGGACGCGGCATCGGTTCGGGCAAGGGCAAGACCGCCGGTCGCGGCCAGAAGGGCGCCAAGGCGCGCTCGGGCGTTTCGATCAACGGTTTCGAGGGCGGTCAGATGCCGCTCCACATGCGCCTGCCAAAGCGCGGCTTTAACAACCCCTTCGCCAAGGATTATGCCGAGGTGAATCTGGGCACGGTGCAGAAGGCGATCGACGCCAAGAAGCTGGATGCATCGAAGGATATCGACCATGCCGCGCTGAAGGCCGCCAATCTGGCGCGCGGTGGCAAGGACGGCGTCCGCCTGCTGGGCAAGGGTGAGCTGACCGCGAAGGCGAAGTTCATCGTTGCCGGTGCGTCCAAGGGCGCGAAGGAAGCGGTCGAGAAGGCCGGTGGTTCGATCGAGGTGATCGAGGTCGTGCCCGCTTCGGAAAAGGCCGCCGCCAAGAAGGGCAAGGGCCAGTCGAAGAACAAGGCAAAGGCCGGGGACTGATTTCCCGCGGCCCGTGACACTGGCTTAGACAAGCCTGTGCACTTCATTATATGGGGCGGCGGGAGCGGTGTTTGCCGTTTCCGCCGTTCATCATTTCAGGACGTGTAGATAAACATGGCGAGTTCTGCCGATCAAATGGGCGCGGGGCTTAGCCTCGCCAATTTCAGCCAGGCCACCGAGCTGAAGAAGCGGCTGTGGTTCACGCTGGGCGCCCTCATCATCTTCCGGATGCTGAGCTATGTCCCGCTGCCGGGGATCGACCCTACGGCGCTGGGCCTGCTGGCGCAGCACACCTCCGGCGGCGTCCTTGATTTCTTCAATAGCTTTTCGGGTGGGTCGCTCAAGCGCATGAGCGTCACCGCGCTGGGCGTGATGCCGTACATCACCGCATCGATCGTGGTGCAGCTCGCCACTTCGCTCAGCCCGCAACTCGCCGCGATCAAGAAGGAAGGCGAATCGGGCCGCAAGAAGCTGAACCAATATACCCGTTATGGCACGGTCGGGCTGACGGCGGTGCAGGGATATTTCCTTGCCGCCGGGCTTGAGGCGCTGGGCGCCAACCAGGGAGTTCAGGCGGTGGTCGCGCCGGGCATGATCTTCCGCGTCGCGGCGGTGGTGTCGCTGATCGGCGGCACGATGTTCCTGATGTGGCTGGGCGAACAGATCACCAGCCGCGGTATTGGCAACGGCATTTCGCTGATCATCATGGCAGGCATCGTCGCCAACCTGCCGGTCACGCTGGCCCAGTTGTTCGAAGGCGGCCGTTCGGGATCGGTCAACCCGCTGACGATCGTGGTGGTCATTGCAGCGGTGGCGGGTCTGGTGCTGTTCATCTGTTTCATGGAACGGGCGCAGCGGCGTATCCTGATCCAGTATCCCAAGCGACAGACCGCGCGCGGCGTCCATGCCGATCGCAGCCATTTGCCGCTGAAGATCAACACCGCGGGCGTCATCCCGCCGATCTTCGCCTCTTCGCTGTTGCTGATGCCGCTGACGATCAGCCAGTTCGCCGGGAACAAGGTGTCGGGCGAAAGCACCTGGGGCGATATCGTGCTGACGCTGAACCAGTATCTCCAGCACGGATCGCTGGTCTATATGCTGCTATACGGTGCGGGTATCGTATTCTTCTCGTTCTTCTACACCGCGGTCGTGTTCAATCCCGAAGAGACGGCGGACAATCTGAAGCGCTATGGCGGGTTCATTCCCGGCATCCGTCCGGGCAAGAACACCGAGACCTATCTGGACTATGTGCTGACTCGTATCACGGTGATCGGCGCGGCCTATCTGGCGCTGATCTGCCTGTTGCCCGAATATCTGATCGCGCAGATGGGCATTTCCTTCCTGCTGGGCGGGACGAGCCTGTTGATCGTGGTCAATGTGACGATGGACACGGTGGCGCAGATACAGTCGCATTTGCTGGCGCATCAATATGGCGACCTGATCAAGAAGGCGAAGCTGAAGGGCGGACGTCTGCGTTGACGACGTTCGCCGGTATCGGCGGCAATCACGGTAACAGGGGAAGCGTGCGTGAACATCATCCTGCTTGGTCCGCCGGGGGCGGGTAAGGGCACCCAGGCCAGCCGGCTCGAAAAGGACCGCGGCATGGTGCAGCTGTCGACGGGCGACATGCTGCGCGCCGCGGTGAAGGATCAAAGTCCGGTAGGCGTGAAGGCGAAAGCGGTGATGGACGCCGGTGAACTGGTGTCCGACGCGATCGTTTCGGCGATCATCGGCGAACGGCTCGACCGGCTCGAAGCGAATACCGGCGCGATTTTCGACGGCTATCCGCGCACTGCCGCGCAGGCTGAGGCGCTCGATATCCTGCTGGGCGAGCGCGGCCGCAAGCTCGATTACGTAATCGAGTTGAAGGTCGATGAAGATGCGCTGGTCGAGCGCATCGTCGGTCGGTTTACCTGCGCCGAATGCGGGGCGGGCTATCACGACAAATACAAGCTGCCCAGACAGGCGGGCGTGTGCGACAAGTGCGGCAGCCATGAATTCAAGCGCCGACCCGACGATAATGCGGAAACGGTGCGTACCCGCATGGCCGAATATCGTGCCAAGACCGCGCCGATCCTGCCGATCTATGAAGCACGCAGGCTTGTTCATCGTGTCGACGGCATGGGGCAGATCGACGACGTCACGCGCGAGATCGAGGCGATTCTCGACCGGAAGTCCTGAACGCCGAGCCTCTGAAATCAGCGTCTATATGGGAAAGCCGGTGCGACATGCGCCGGCTTTTCTTCGTTTCGGGGACATTTGCTTTGTGTAGTGCGTTTTGGCCTGTCCCGATCATCGCGGATCACGCCAGGTGCATATCAACGCCCCTCCCGGCTGCAGCCGCTACCGCCCGCAACTGGAGCAGATATATGGCGCAGCGCCCGAAGCTGAACGATTTTCTGGAAGACCTGAAAGAGCGCAATCCCAATCAACCCGAATTCGTACAGGCAGTGCGCGAAGTGGCCGAGGATGTCGAAGCGCTCATCGCCGAAAATCCCGAATATCATCACCAGCAGATTTTGCGGCGGATGAGCGAACCCGATCGGGTGATCAGCTTTCGCATTTGTTGGGAAAATGACGATGGCGATATCTGCGTTCAGCGCGGCTACCGGGTGCAGAACAACAATGCCATCGGGCCCTATAAAGGCGGGCTGCGCTTTCATCCGAGCGTGACGGAGAGCGTGCTCAAATTCCTTGCGTTCGAGCAGACGTTCAAGAATTCGCTCACCGGCCTTCCCATGGGTGGCGGCAAGGGCGGGGCGGATTTCAATCCCAAAGGCCGCTCCGAGCGGGAAATCATGCGCTTCTGCCAGAGTTTCATGACCGAACTGTACCGCCATGTCGGCGCGGATATCGACGTACCGGCGGGCGATATCGGGGTCGGGTCGCGCGAAATCGGGTTTATGTTCGGCCAGTATAAGCGGATCACCAATCGCTTTACCGGGGTGCTGACCGGCAAGGGGCTGGAATATGGCGGGTCGCTGATCCGGCCCGAAGCCACCGGCTATGGCGCGGTGTATTTCCTGCGCTCGATGCTCGATACGCAGGGCCGCGACCTTGATGGTCTGGATGTCGTGATTTCGGGATCGGGCAATGTCGCCACCCATGCCGCGGAAAAGGCAACCGACCTTGGCGCGAGGGTGGTCGCGATGTCCGACAGCAAGGGGTTCATTCACGATCCCGACGGGGTCGACGCCGAAAAGATCGGCTGGATTAAGGAGCATAAGGGGCGGCGCGGCGGAGAGATCGCCGACTATGCCGATGAATTTTCCGGGGCGCGTTTTCACAAGGGCAAAAAACCTTGGGGCGTGAAATGCGACATTGCGATGCCATGCGCGACGCAGAACGAATTGAGCGGCGATGACGCGCGCACGCTGCTCGATAATGGCTGTATCGCGGTTGCCGAAGGGGCGAACATGCCGACCGAGCGCGACGGCGTGAAGGCGTTCAAGGAAGCGCGCATCCTGTATGCGCCGGGCAAGGCCGCGAATGCCGGAGGCGTGGCGGTGTCGGGTCTGGAGATGAGCCAGAATTCGGAACGCCGTTCCTGGGACAAGGATCAGGTACAGGGCCTGTTGGTCGATATCATGCGGGATATTCACCAGCGTTGCCGCGACGACGGCACCGATGGCAAGGGCGATTATTGCGATTATGTCAGGGGCGCGAACGTCGCGGGTTTTCGCAAGGTGGCTGACGCGATGCTTGCCTATGGCGTGGTATAGGATAGCGATTTGCGTCGGCGCGCGTGGGTGCGTCGGCGACGCTTCGCTTGACAGCGGATCGCGTTGGACCTAAGCGGAGCCGTAATTCCGATACGAAGGTGTTTCCGGCGGCGTTATCGTGCGCACGCCGGTCGCTTGCGTTGCGGAATATTTAACGCGACGAGATGGGGTGAACGCTGCCATGCGCACCTCGTGGAGCTGGGAGAAAACAAACTCATGGCACGTATTGCGGGTGTCAACATCCCGACCAACAAGCGCGTGGTGATCGCGCTTCAGTATATCCACGGCATTGGCCAGGCCAAGGCGAAGGAAATCACCCAGAATCTGAACATCGCGCCGGAACGCCGCGTGCAGGACCTGACCGATCAGGAAGTCCTTCACCTGCGTGAAGCGATCGATGCCGGGTACACGGTTGAAGGCGATCTTCGCCGCGAAACCGCGATGAACATCAAGCGGTTGATGGACCTCGCCTGCTATCGCGGGCTTCGGCACCGTAAGGGCCTGCCGGTTCGCGGCCAGCGCACGCACACCAATGCGCGGACCCGCAAGGGCAAGGCAAAGCCGATCGCGGGCAAGAAAAAGTAAGGAAAATCGTCCGAGGACGATTTTCTGCTTTTTCTCCGCCGGAGGCCGGTACGAGGCAGATAGCCTCCCGCTCTCTGTATTGAGATTTCAGGTCAGGACATCAAATCAATGGCACGTGAACCGCAGCGCCTTCGCAGGCGTGAACGCAAAAACATCTCGGCCGGCGTCGCCCATGTGAACGCCAGCTTCAACAACACGATGATCACCATCACCGACGCGCAGGGCAATGCGATCAGCTGGTCTTCGGCCGGCATGATGGGTTTTAAGGGCAGCCGCAAGTCGACGCCCTATGCCGCGCAGGTCGCGGCGGAGGATGCCGGGCGCAAGGCCGCCGATCATGGCGTCCGCACGCTGGAAGTCGAAGTGAAGGGTCCGGGTTCGGGCCGCGAATCGGCGCTTCGCGCGCTGCAGGCGGTCGGTTTCCAGATCACGTCGATCCGCGACGTGACCCCGATCCCGCACAACGGCGTTCGTCCGTCGAAGCGCCGCCGCGTCTGATTTCGCCGTCGGAACAAAGCGTTCTTACAAACGCTCGCTTTGTTCGCATCGGTTTTTTCGGCGGGAATCGCCCCTTTTCCCGCCCAACCTAGGGGAAGCCCGTGTCTGTCAACGCAAAGAACTGGCAGGAACTCAAGAAGCCCAATGGCCTCGAGAAGAAGTCGGGCGGCGATTCAAAGCGCAAGGCGACGTTCGTTGCCGAGCCGCTGGAGCGCGGTTTCGGCCTGACGCTCGGCAATGCGCTTCGCCGCGTTCTGCTCTCGTCGCTTCAGGGTGCGGCGGTAACGTCGCTCAAGATCGAGAATGTGCTCCACGAATTCTCTTCGCTCGCCGGTGTGCGTGAGGATGTAACGGATATCGTCCTGAACGTGAAGCAGATCGCGCTGAAAATGCAGGGCGAAGGCCCCAAGCGGCTTCAGCTTTCGGCAACCGGCCCCGCAGAGGTGAAGGCCGGCGACATCGCGGTCAGCGGCGATATCGAAGTGACCAATCCCGACCTCGTCCTTTGCCATCTGGATGAGGGCGCGACGCTGAACATGGAACTGACCGCCGATACCGGAAAGGGCTATGTTCCCGCGGCGGGCAACCGCCCCGCCGACGCGCCGATCGGTCTGATCCCGGTCGATGCGCTGTACAGCCCGGTTCGCCAGGTTTCGTACAAGGTGGAAAACACCCGCGTCGGTCAGGAACTCGATTATGACAAGCTGACGCTGTCGATCGAAACCGATGGCACGGTGACGCCGGAAGATGCCGTGGCCTATGCCGCGCGTATCCTTCAGGACCAGCTAGCGCTGTTCGTGCATTTCGACGATTCGGCGATGCCTGCACAGGCCCCGGCGGGTCAGGCTGCTCCGGCGGCGGGCGAAGCCGGTGGCGATACCGCGCAGATCAATCGTTACCTCCTCAAGAAGGTCGACGAACTGGAACTGTCGGTGCGTTCGGCCAACTGCCTGAAGAACGACAATATCATCTATATCGGCGATCTGGTTCAGAAGACCGAGGCCGAGATGCTTCGCACGCCGAATTTCGGTCGTAAGAGCCTTAACGAGATCAAGGAAGTCCTGAGCTCGATGGGCCTTCGCCTCGGGATGGAAATCCCTGGCTGGCCGCCGGAAAATATCGAGGAAATGGCCAAGAAGCTCGAACAGGAGATTCTGGGCTGATTGCAGGCGGATAGCCAAGTCTATCCGCCGTTTCAGCAATCAGCACGGCCAGCGGGTCGGCAGTGCCGACCCGTCTGACGATGCGGCTTTGCCGCGGCGTCGCCGTCTTTGGCCGGATTCCCCACTTCCGCGGGAATGACGGCGTAAGCGTTTGGGGCCTTCCCGGTCGGGAAGGCGACGGATTTTTGGAGCAGGCCAGCCGTCCCTGCCTGGCCCGGGGAGGTCCGTAAAACGGCCCCGGTACGAACGGAAAGGAAATACCATGCGTCATCGTTATGGCGGCCGTAAGCTGCAGCGCACCTCCGCCCACCGTCAGGCGCTTTTGCGCAACATGTCGGCTTCGCTCATCAAGCATGAACAGATCACCACCACGCTTGCCAAGGCGAAGGAACTTCGCCCCTATGTCGAGAAGCTGGTGACGCTGGCCAAGAAGGGCGGCCTGTCGAACCGTCGGCTCGCTGCAGCGCGGCTGATGGACGACACGCAGCTCGTCAAGCTGTTCGACGTGTTCGCCGATCGCTATGCTAGCCGCAACGGTGGCTATACCCGCATCATCAAGGCCGGTATTCGCGCGTCGGACGCTTCGCCGATGGCGGTCATCGAATTCGTCGATCGTGACGTCGATGCCAAGGGGCAGGATTCGGGTCCGGTCATGACCGATGAGGATTTCGAAGACGCGGCCTGATCTCCGTAAGCCTTTTATGGGTTGAGCAAGACCCGCCCCGCGCGCCTGTTCCGACAGGGCGGCGCGGGGCGGGTTTTGTTTTTTGGCCGGAAGGTCGCAGGGGCGGAGTTCCCGCGCTTCGTCATCGCGAGTAGCGAAGCGACGCGGCGATCCAGCGACCCGCATGCCGCCGCTGGATTACTTCGCCCGCGCCGCGGGCTCGCAATGACGAGGTGGTGAGAGGTGCCCGTGTTTCGGCCTACGCAGGCCGCTTGAGAAAGATGCTGTCGCTATCTACGGTGCGGGCACTTTTGTTTCGGGGGGAATTTCAATGCGCCGCTTGACCCTGCTCGCTCTGCCGCTGCTGTTCGCGGCGGGGCCGCTCAACGCTCAGACCAGTTCGGAGACCACGACCGCGATGCCTACCAGCCAGTTGCACTATCCCGAAACGCGTCGCGGTGACGTGGTTGACGATTATTTCGGGACGAAGGTCGCCGATCCGTATCGCTGGCTGGAAAACGATGTCCGAGAGGACAAGGAGGTGGCCGACTGGGTCGCGGCGGAGAACAAGGTCACCGACGCCTATCTGGCGACGCTGCCGGGACGCGATATCTTTGCCAAACGACTGCGCGCGCTGATGGATTATGAACGCTTCGGGATTCCGACCGAAAAGGGCGGGCATTATTTCTATCAGCATAATAGCGGGCTGCAGAATCAGGCCGAACTGTTCGTGCGCGATTCGCTGAACGGCGAGGGCAGGGTGCTGCTCAACCCCAATGACTGGTCAGCCGACGGCGCGACCGCGCTTGCCGAATGGGTGCCGTCGGAAGACGGAAAATATCTGTTGTACGCGGTGCAGGACGGCGGCACCGACTGGCGCATGGTAAAGGTGCTGAACGTCGCGACGGGGCAGCAGCTTTCCGACGAGCTGCAATGGGTCAAATTTTCCGACTTTTCCTGGGCGAAGGACGGATCGGGCTTCTATTATTCGCGCTTTCCCGAACCGGCGAGCGGTGAGAAGTTTCAGGCGACGAACGAAAACCAGACCGTTTATTTCCACAAACTGGGGACCGATCAGGCGGCGGACCGGCTCGTCTACAAAACACCGGACCATCCCAAATACGGGCATAGCGCGCAGGTTACCGATGACGGCAAATGGCTGGTCATCATCACCAGCGAAGGCACCGACAACCGCTATGCGGTCACGGTAAAGGACCTTACCAAGGCGGATGCGAAGCCGCGCACGATCGTTGCGAAGCTGGAAAACCAGTGGTCGCCGATCGGCAATGTCGGATCGACTTTCTATTTCGACACCAACAAGGATGCGCCGCGCGGTCGGATCGTCACGCTGGACGTTGCGGCGGCCGATCCGATGGCGACGATGAAGGAAATCGTGCCGCAATCGGACGCGACGCTGGACAGCGCAAGCATGACCGGCGGGCGGATTTTCGCCAGCTATCTGGTCGATGCGAAGACGCAGGTCCGCCGTTATGCGCCCGACGGCAAATCGCTGGGCATGGTGGAATTGCCCGGCATCGGCACCGCGGCGGGCTTTGGCGGCGATGCGGATTCGGACGAAACCTTCTTTGCATTCACCAGCTTCGCGACGCCCACGACGATCTATCGCTATGACATCAACAGCGGTGAGGCGACCGCCTGGGCAAAGCCGCAAGTCGATTTCGATCCCGACCAGTATGAGGTGAAGCAGCGCTTCTATACCTCGAAGGACGGGACCCGCGTTCCGATGTTCATCGTGCATAAAAAGGGGATCAGCGAACCCGCGCCCACGTTGTTGTACGGCTATGGCGGGTTCAACATTCCGCTGACCCCCGCCTTTTCCTCCACCCGGCTCGCGTGGATGGAGCAGGGCGGGGTGCTGGCCGTCGCCAATCTTCGCGGCGGCGGCGAATATGGCAAGGCGTGGCACGATGCCGGCCGGTTGCACAACAAGCAAAATGTGTTCGACGATTTCATCGCCGCGGGCGAGGACCTGATCGCGCAAGGCGTGACGACCAAGGACAAGCTCGCCATTCAGGGCGGATCGAACGGCGGGTTGTTGATCGGCGCGGTCACCAACCAGCGGCCCGACCTGTTCGCAGCGGCGCTTCCGGCGGTAGGGGTGATGGACATGCTGCGCTTCGACAAATTTACTGCCGGGCGCTACTGGGTCGATGATTACGGCTATCCGGAGAAGAAGGAGGATTTCGATGTCCTCTATTCCTATTCGCCCTATCACAACATTCATTCGGGCAAGGACTATCCTGCGATTCTGGCATCGACGGCGGACACCGACGACCGCGTGGTGCCGGGGCATACGTTCAAATACACTGCCGCGCTTCAGCATGCCGATATCGGCGACAAACCGCATCTGGTGACGATCGAGACGCGCGCCGGCCACGGGTCAGGCAAGCCGACCGACAAGATCATCGAGGAATATTCCAACCTCTGGGCTTTCGCCGCCTATTGGACGGGAATGAACGTACATATGCCCGAGTAATCGCGCTTGCGCTTCGCATGTGTGTTGATACGCAACACACATGCGAAGCCTATTTGGAACCACCGTCGCTGCCTTCGCCCTATTGGCTCTCCCTTCGGCGACACATGCGCAGCGGCAACCGGCGGCACGCACGGCGCGTACCCATGTCGCGCCCGACATTGTCGCGCGCCTGATCGAACGCGACGCGCAACTGTTCGCGGCGGCGTTCGATCGGTGCGATCCGCAGGCGATGCGGGCGATGGTGACCGATGATTTCGAATTCTATCACGACCGCGAAGGGCTGATCGCCGCCAATGGCGACCAGTTTCTCGCTGACGGTATCGAAACCTGTAACCGGCGCGCGCGTGGTGAGGCAGAGGTGCTGCGCCGTGAGTTCATTCCGGGCAGCAACAGCTTTCATGCGCTAGGCGAGGGGCGGGTGATGCAGATCGGTCGGCATCGCTTTTACCTGATCGAAGCGGGCAGGCCCGATCGCCTGGTCGAAGAGGCGACGTTCCTTCACCTGTGGCGCAGGATGCCAGACGGATGGCGGATCGCGCGCGAGATCAGTTACGACCATGTCGCGATCGGCGCGCAATAGGCGCGATCGTATGGCGTTCGGCGCGGGCGACCGGTTCGCTACCACTTCCCCTCTACGCGGCATCTGCTATCTGCCTCGGGCATGACCGCGCTTGATCCCGATTCCATCCTGATCGTCGATTTCGGCAGCCAGGTGACCCAGCTTATCGCGCGCCGGGTGCGCGAAGCGGGCGTCTATAGCGAAATCGCACCGTTCAACTCCGCAGCGGAGGCGTTCGAACGGATGAAGCCAAAGGGCGTCATCCTGTCGGGCAGTCCCGCATCGGTCCCCGAAGCCGACAGCCCGCGCGCGCCGCAGGCGATTTTCGATTCGGGCGTTCCGGTTTTCGGCATCTGCTATGGCCAGCAGGTGATGATGGAGCAGCTTGGCGGTGCGGTCGAGCAGGGCGATTCGGGCGAATTCGGCCGCGCTTTCATCGAAATCGACGCCGGGTGCGAACTGTTCAACGGATTGTGGAATATCGGCGAAACGCATCAGGTGTGGATGAGCCATGGCGACCGGGTCGCCGACCTTGCGCCCGGTTTCCGCGTGGTGGCGACAAGTCCGGGCGCGCCCTATGCCGTCATCGCCGATGACAGCCGCCGCTATTACGGGATGCAGTTTCACCCCGAAGTCGTTCACACCCCCGACGGGGCTCGGCTGATCGCCAATTTCGCGCGCCATGTCTGTGGCCTGTCTGGCGACTGGACAATGGCTGAATTCCGCGATGCGAAGATCGCCGAAATCCGCGAACAGGTGGGCGATGCCCGTGTGATTTGCGGACTGTCGGGCGGTGTCGATTCGGCGGTTGCCGCGGTGCTGATCCACGAAGCGATCGGCGACCAACTCACCTGCGTCTTTGTCGATCATGGCTTGCTGCGCTCCGGGGAGGCGGAGCAGGTCGTCGGCCTGTTCCGCGGCAGCTACAATATCCCGCTCGTCCATGTGCAGGCCGAAACGCTGTTCCTGCACGGCCTGGCCGGGGTGACCGACCCCGAACAGAAGCGCAAGTTCATCGGCAAGACCTTTATCGACGTGTTCGAGGAAGAGGCTAAGAAGATCGGCGGCGCGCAATTCCTCGCCCAGGGGACACTGTACCCCGATGTGATCGAAAGCGTCAGCTTCACCGGCGGGCCGAGCGTGACCATCAAGAGCCATCACAATGTCGGCGGCCTGCCCGAACGCATGAACATGAAGCTGGTCGAGCCGCTGCGCGAACTGTTCAAGGACGAGGTGCGCGCGCTGGGCAAGGAACTGGGCCTGCCCGAAGCCTTTGTCGGACGCCATCCGTTCCCCGGTCCGGGCCTCGCCATCCGCATTCCGGGAGAGGTGAGCAAGGAACGCTGCGACATCCTGCGCAAGGCCGATGCGATCTATCTGGAGGAAATCCGCAGCGCAGGCCTGTATGACGCGATCTGGCAGGCGTTCGCGGTGCTGCTTCCGGTACGCACGGTGGGGGTGATGGGCGACGGGCGTACCTATGACCACGTCCTTGCGCTGCGCGCGGTGACGTCGACTGACGGCATGACGGCGGAAGTTTTTCCCTTTCCCGGCGATTTCCTGCCCCGCGTGGCGACCCGGATCGTCAACGAAGTGCGCGGCGTGAACCGCGTCGTGTACGACTATACCAGCAAACCCCCCGGCACGATCGAGTGGGAATGATCCGGAAATAGCGGGCTTGTGGGGCAAGCCCGCCCGGATCATTCGGCGGCGCAAGCCGCCGCACGGGCGAGGAAATAGCGGGCTTGCGGGGCGGGCCGCCCGGATCACCCGGCGGGGCAAGCCGCCGCATAGTCGAGGAAATAATGGGCTTGCGGGGCAAGGCCGCCCGGATCACGCGATGATGCAAGCCTTTGCGTCTTCTTGAACAGCGCTGCTGGTAATAGGTGATTGAAGGGCCGTTCTTCCGTGGCGCGGGGAAGGGGCTGTGGTTGGCCGCGCCCAAGCGCCGACGGGCAGGGAACTCTTTTTTCGTTTCCGGCTTTGCTTGGCCATGGCGAATGGAAGAGAAGTGGTGGCCGACAGGCTGCTTGATGCGCAAGAGGTTGAACGGACCTTTGAACTGCTGCGCGACGCGATGGGCGGCGATATGGCGAATGCGAAGGGGCCGAAAGGGCAGCCCGACGCGTTTCGATCCTGCATCGCATGCATGCTTTCGGCCCAGTCGCGTGACAGCAACACGGCAAAGGCCACGCGCGCGCTGTTCCGTCTGGCCGAAACGCCGCAGGCGATGCTCGCGCTGGATGACGCCACTTTGATCGATGCGATTCGGCCCGCGGGGCTGTACAACAACAAGGCGAAGGCGATTCGCAAATTCTGCCGCCAGTTGATCGACGATCATGACGGGCATGTACCCGATACGCGGCAGGGCCTGCTTTCGATGCACGGCATCGGCCGTAAATGCGCCGATATCGTGCTGGCATTCACCTTTGGCGGCGACGCGATTGCGGTCGACACGCATGTCGGCCGGGTATGCGAGCGCACCGGGCTGGCGCTGGGATCGACCGAGGCGAAGATCGCCGAGGCGCTGGACGAACGCGCGCCCGACTGGGTAAAGCCGGAGGGGCATTTCTGGTTGATCCGCTTCGGCAAGCGCGTATGCACCGGCCGGGCGCCCAAATGTGCCGATTGTTTCCTTGCCTCGCTATGCCGTTATCCCGACAAGCGGCTGCGACGCGCCGGCGAAAGCGCGGAAGCATGAAGCGGGAAAGGAAACCGGAAATGATGCGCGGACTGGCGGTGATCGCACTTGCCATGCTCGCCGGATGCGGCGGCAATGGCGAAACGCCGGATAATCAGGACGCGGGAATCGCGAATGTGGGCGCGCCCGATCCGTCGCCCGATATTCCGGCGCGCTTCACCGGTACATGGGATCAGGATGCGGCAAGCTGTTCGGCGGCGGCGAGCGATATGCGGCTGACCATAGCGGCCCGGCAACTGCAATTTTACGACGGCAGCGCCCGGGTAGCATCGGTCACCAAGGGCGAAGATGATTCGGTGAAGGTCAATGCCGTGCTCGACAGCGAAGGCATCACGCGCGAGGAGCAATTCACCCTTACGCTAGGCGATGACGGCAGGTTGACCGTGCGCGCCAATGGCGGAGAGGATGTGCGGGTGCGCTGTTCCGCCACCAACGGCGGGAAGGGCGCAAATGGGCAGGCGACCGTCACGCCGCTGCTCAACATCGCGCCCGATTCGATCGCGCTGGTCGACCCGCAAAGCGGGCGAACCCGGCGCGTGCAATTCGGGACGCAGGCTTCGGACGCGCTCGATGCGGTCGGGCGTGCCGCCGGGGAACCGGTGGAACGCGGGACGAACCGAGAATGCGAATCGGGGCCGCTGGATTTTGCGCGCTTCGATGATGGCCTGACGCTGTTGGTGAAGGACGGTGATTTCGTCGGCTGGTCGCTGCAAGCGCCGTCAAAGGTGTCGACCATGTCGGGTGTGGGCATCGGTTCGACGCGCAAGCAATTCGCATCCTCCTACAAGGTGGAAAACGTCGCGAACAGCGAAGGGCGTGAGGTGAAGGCGGGCGCTATGCATGCGTTGCTGTCAGGCGACGGCGCGCAGGCGAAAATCGCGCGGCTATGGGCAGGTGCTTCCTGCCACTTTCCGTAATATGATGCGCAGGAGCACCGTACGGTCCCGTCAATGCGCGACGGGGATGTCGCTGGCCGTCGCGATTGCCGTCGGCCTGCCCGGATGTTCGCCCGACGCCAGAACCGCAGACAACAGCGCCAACATCGCGGCGCCCGATCCCGGCCCGACGCCCAGTCCGGACGGGCCGCCGGTGGTGAAGCCGGTCATCGCGTCGGACCCGTCCGAAACGGTTCCGCCCGAACCGGGGCGTGCAAGCCGCTGGTACGCGTCTGGTGACGGCGCGGTGTTTGGAACGGGGCAGGGCGCGGCCAGCCTGAGCATCGCGTGCGACCGGGCGGATGATGCGCTGGTCTTTCACCGGACATCCGACGATTCGCAGGTACCGCCGGTCGCCAACCTGAATCTGTCGCTGGTAGAAGGGGCGTCGCTGGTGCGCGCATTTTCGGGCAGGACCGATGAACCGGGCTATACCGGGCAGATGCCGCTGCGCGATCCCTGGCTGGACAAGCTGCTCGCGACGTCGGGCACGTTGGAAACCGATCTGGACGGGCGGTCGCCATTGTCGGTGCCGGTCGCCCCGGCGTTGAAACAGGTCATTCGCGAGTGCAGGAGCGGAAAATGAGCGTCACGATCCACGGCATCAAAAATTGCGATACGATGAAGAAGGCGCGCGCCTGGCTTGACGAACATGGGATAGGTTATCGTTTTCACGACTATCGCGCCGACGGGATCGACGCGGCGACGCTGGAATTATGGGCCGATCGGGTGGGTTGGGAAAAGCTGCTTAACAAGGCGGGCACGACGTTTCGCAAGCTGCCCGATGCACAGAAACAGGATATCGATCGCGCGCGCGCAATCGCGCTGATGGTCGAAAACCCGGCAATGATCAAACGCCCGGTACTCGAATATCCCGGCGGCATCTTGGTCGGATTTAAACCCGGCGAATATGGCGAGACGCTGCTGTAGGCGCGTTCAACCGCCGTCCCAGCGAAACACCTCTTCAAGCGGTTTCGCGAAGACCCGTGCGATGCGGAAGGCGGTTTCCAGCGAGGGCGAATATCTGCCTTGTTCGATCGCGGCGATGGTCTGACGCGTGACGCCCACCCGCGCGCCCAGATCGGCCTGGGTCATTTCAGCGGCCAGAAAACGAAGCGTTCGGATATCGTTGCTGATCGGTGGTTTAGCCATGCCAGCCCCGGCGATAGCTGGCGATGATCAGGGTGTGGCGGGTCGCCTCTGCAATCACCAGCGCGAGCAGCGCCGCATTGGTGATCTTCCATCGGGGATCGCCGAAAGGCATGACGACGCCGACCAGGATCATGCCCGTCATCAATACGAAATACGCCGCATTTGTGCCGCGTCTGGCGATCGCCCTGTCGCGTTCGTCGGGTCGGTCTTCACCGGCGCGACGGGCGCCGATCGCGATAATCGCCGCCACGATCGCCACGAAGATCGCCTGAACAATGGTTACACTGCCGAACAGGATCAGCATCCTCAAAATGCGGGGGCCGTCGGGCGCAGCAGGATCGAAATATAGCGCAAGCAGCGAAAAATAGACACCATAGGCCACCAGCATCGACCCCAGCGTAAGCCATGCGATCTTCTCCTTGTACGCCATCCCGCACCTCAATGTTTGCTCAACTCGACTAAATGTAAAAAATATAATACATCAAGTAAATTATATCTTACGTCATGGTGCGGAGCGCTGGCGTCGCGCAGGCGCAAGCGCTAGGAGCGCGGGCGATGTCCACGACCTATACGATCGACACGGCGACCAGCCGCGCAAACCCGACGCCCGCGCCGATGAAGCGGATGACGGTGCCAGCGATTCGCAGGCGCAAGGGCGGCGATCCGCTGGTCATGCTGACCGCCTATACGGTTCGCATGGCGCAACTGCTCGATCCGCATTGCGACATGCTGCTGGTCGGCGACAGCTTGGGCCAGGTGATTTACGGCCTGCCTTCCACGGTGCCGGTGACGCTGGAAATGATGGTGGCGCACGGGGCGGCGGTGGTGCGCGGCAGCTATCACGCGATGGTCGTCATCGACATGCCGTTCGGCAGCTATGAGGCATCGCCCGAACAGGCTTTTGCCAGCGCATCGCGCCTGTTGAAGGAAACCGGCGCGGCGGCGGTAAAGCTGGAGGGCGGCCGGGCAATGGCCGACACGGTGCGCTTCCTGTCCGAACGCGGCGTTCCGGTGATGGGGCATGTCGGATTGACGCCGCAGGCGGTGAATGTGCTGGGTGGCTATGGTGCGCGCGGGCGCAGTGACGAGGAAGCGGCGAAGATCCTCGACGATGCGAAGGCGGTCGCCGAAGCGGGCGCGTTCAGCGTCGTTCTGGAAGGCGTCGTGGAACCCATTGCGATAGAGGCGACGCAATCGCTTGCTTGCCCGACGATCGGTATCGGCGCATCGGCGCAGTGCGACGGGCAGGTGCTGGTGGCGGAGGACATGCTGGGCCTGTTCGAACGGACGCCGCGCTTCGTCAAAAAATTCGATAATCTGGCTGGCCGCATTTCCGCCGCGGTTGAAACCTATGCCCGCGATGTACGCGCCCGGACCTTTCCCGGTGAGGAGCAGGTTTATGCGCCAAAGAACTGATCTAGGTTTTTACGTCGCGCGCGGTTAAGGTCCGCGCCCTTCCATCCCTTTTCTGCCGGAGCTGATACAACGTGGCCTTGTCCCCCGAGTCCAACGAGGCTTTTTTCCGCGAAGTCGATGAAGAGATGCGCCGCGAGCAGTTTGCGAGCTTCGGCCGGCGCTATGGCGTGTGGGTGGCGATCGCTATCGTCGTGGTGATCGCCGCTGTGGGTGGCTGGCTGTACTGGATGCATGCGAAAAACGCCAAGGCGTCCGAGGCGGGCATTCAGTATAACGCCGCGATCGATGCGTTGGGCAAGGAGAATGTCGACGCGGCGGGCAAGCAGCTTCAACCGCTGACCGCTTCAAAGATCGACGGCTATCGCGCGATGTCGCGCTTCGTTCAGGCCGATGTCCTGCTGCGCAACGACGATGCCAAGGGCGCGGCGAAGAAGTTCGCCGAGATCGCCAATGACGACGCACTGCCGCAGCCCTATCGCGATCTGGCGATCATTCGTCAGACGCTGGTGCAGTATGACGATATGAAGCCGCAGGACGTCATTCAGCGGCTGCGCCCGCTGGCGATGAAGGAAAGCCCCTGGTTCGGCAGCGCGGGCGAGATGGTGGCGATCGCCTATATGCGCTCGGGCCGGCGGGACCTGGCGAGCAAGATGTACAGCGATCTGGCCGCGTCGGACGACATTCCCGATAGTGTCCGGCAACGTGCCGTTCAGATGGCGGGTGCTTTGGGAACGGATACGGACAAGGCCGCCGGAAACGGCAAAACGGGCGACAAGAACGCGAAGGATACGAAGGCAGGATGACGACGTTCAGGACTTCCGCCGCGATATTGGCGCTCACCGCGCTTTGCGGCTGCGGCATTTTTGGTGGCGACGGTAAGAAGGCGACCCCGGTACTGGGCGAGCGCGTTCCCGTGCTTTCGTCCGAAAGCAGCATCGCAGCAGATGAAACGATCGCCAGCGTACCGGTGACGGTGCCCGCTCCGGTCGCCAATCCCGACTGGACCCAGTCGGGCGGCAATGCGGCGAAGGTCATGGGCAATCTTGCGCTGGGCGATCAGCTGAACACCGCATGGACCGCCATGATTGCGGGCAATTCCAGCCGGGCAAGGCTGGCCGCGGCGCCGATCGTCGTCAACGGCACGATGTACGTCATGGACACCGACGGCAAGGTGCACAGCCTGGACGCCGCGACCGGTGCCGAGCGCTGGACCAAGTCGACCGCTACCGAGGCGCAGCAGGGTTCGCGCGTGCTGTTCGGTGGCGGGGTCAGCTATCAGGACGGTCAGCTGTACGCCACCAACGGCATGGGCGATGTCGTTGCGATGAATGCCGAGGACGGCGCCATTGTGTGGCGTCAGAAGCCGGGCGGCCCGCTTCGCGGCGCGCCGACGATCGCCAACGGCAATGTCTATGTGATCAGCCAGGACAATCAGCTGTTCGCGCTGTCGCAGCAGACGGGGGAGGTGAGCTGGAACCAGTCCGGCTCGCTCGAATCGCAGGGCGTGTTCGGGGTTGCCGCTCCGGCCGCGGGACGCGGATCGGTGGTGGCGGGGTTCTCCTCCGGCGAACTGAACGCCTATCGCTACGAAAACGGCGCGACGCTGTGGGGGGACACGCTGTCGCGCACGACGATTTCCACTTCGGTGTCCTCGCTGGCCGATATCGACGCCGATCCGGTGATCGACGATGATCAGGTTTTCGCCATCGGTGAAGGCGGCCGCATGGTCGCGCTCGACATATTGAGCGGCCGGCGGCTGTGGGAACAGAATATCGCGGGCACCAAGACGCCGTGGGTCGCGGGCAACTGGATCTATGTGATGTCCAACGACGCCAAATTACTGTGCATCGCGCGCGACAGCGGCAAGGTGCGCTGGATCGCGCAGCTTCCCGGCTATCGCAACGAAAAGAAAAAGAAGGATCCGATCTACTGGTCGGGACCGGTCATGGCGGGCAGCCGCCTGTATGTGGTCAGCAGCCGCGGCGCGATGACCAGCGTCGATCCGCAAAGCGGGACCGTCGACGCGATGCGCGATGTCGGCGATTCGTTCAGCCTGCCGCCCGTTGTCGCGAACAACATGCTCTTCACCCTGTCGAACGACGGCCGCATCACCGCCTTTCGCTGATCCCCGCATCGGCGAAAGGCGCGTGAAGCACGGCGCGTAATCGTTTAGGACCGCCCCATGCCGTTACCCGTCGTCGCCATTATCGGACGCCCCAATGTGGGCAAATCCACGCTGTTCAACCGGCTGGTGGGAAAACGCCTGGCGCTGGTCGACGATCAGCCGGGGGTGACCCGCGACCGGCGTGAGGGCGAGGCGCATCTGCTTGGCCTCGACTTTCGCGTCATCGACACCGCCGGGTATGAGGATGAGGATGCGCAGTCACTGCCCGGCCGTATGCGCCAGCAGACCGAGGCGGCGGTGGCCGACGCCGATGTCGCGCTGTTCCTGATCGACGCGCGCGCCGGGATTACGCCGCTGGATGAGGAAATCGCCCGCTGGCTGCGCGCATCCGCCACCCCGGTCATTCTGGGCGCGAACAAGGCCGAAGGGCGCGCGGGCGAATCGGGCGTGCTCGAATCGCTGGCGCTGGGTATGGGCGATCCGGTGCAATTGTCCGCCGAACATGGCGACGGGGTCGCCGACCTGTTCGAAGCGCTGTTGCCGCATGTCGAGCGGGTTCAGGCGGAGATCGACGCGGCGGAGGAAGCGGAAGGCGATCCACCGCTGAAACTGGCGATCGTCGGCCGACCGAATGCGGGCAAATCGACGCTGATCAACCGGATGCTGGGACAGAACCGGCTGCTGACCGGCCCGGAAGCAGGGATTACGCGCGATTCGATCGCGATCGACTGGGAATGGCAGGGCCGCCCGGTCCGGCTGATCGACACCGCGGGCATGCGTAAGCGCGCGCGGGTGCAGGAAAAGCTGGAAAAATTGTCGGTCGCCGATGCGCTGCGCGCGGTGAATTTCGCTGAAGTGGTCGTGCTGCTGCTCGACGCGACCAAGGGGCTGGAGCTTCAGGACCTGAAAATCGCCGACAATGTCCTGCAAGAGGGCAGGGCGCTGATCATCGCGATCAACAAATGGGACGTGGCGCAGGACGCCAGCAGCCTGTTCAACGGGGTGAAGGCGGCGCTGGAGGAAGGACTGGCGCAGGCGAAGGGAATCACGGTGCTCACCGTCTCCGCCGCCACCGGAAAGGGCGTCGACACGCTGGTCAAGGTCGGGTTCGAAACGCGCGATGCATGGTCGCGCCGCGTGTCGACCGGTGCGCTCAACCGCTGGTTCGAACGCGCAATGGCCGAAAATCCGCCCCCCGCTCCGGGCGGCAAGCGAATCAAGCCGCGTTATCTGACTCAGGCAAAGACGCGTCCGCCCAGTTTCGTTTTGTTCGGCACGCGAGTCGATCAGCTTCCTGAAAGCTATAAACGCTATCTGGTCAACGGCATCCGGCGCGAATTCGGCTTTGACGGCGTGCCGGTGCGCCTGACGGTGCGCGCGTCGCGCAATCCCTTTGATCGGGATCGCGATTGATCCGGCGAATTGACGCGCGCGGCATGCGCTGTCCCTGGCCGGCGATTCGCCTCGCCCGGTTGCTGCGCGACGGGAACGGGCCGGTGGAAATCGATGCCGATGATCCGGCCGCCGCGCGCGAGCTGGAACAGGTGGCAAAGGCAGCAGGCGCGACGATCGAGCAACTCGGCTCCCACCGCTTCCGCATCCTGCCGCAAGAGCGCGCATCGACATAAGGAGAGTGACCCGCAAATGACCGACAGCCCATCACCGGTGCGCCATACCGTCCATGTTCCGGAAAGCACGCTAACCGATCTGGCGGCGCGGGTGCGCGCGACGCGATGGCCCGACGATCCGGGCAATGCCGACTGGTCCTATGGCGTGCAGGCTGATTATCTGCGCGGTCTGGCGAGGATATGGTCGGAGGAATTCGACTGGCGCGCGGTCGAAGCGCGAATCAATGCCTATCCCAACTGGATCGTCGAAATTGACGGCATTCCGATCCATTATCTGCACGTGCGCGGAAAGGGGCCGTCGCCGACGCCGCTGATCCTGACCCATGGCTGGCCATGGTCGTTCTGGGACATGGCGCGCGTGATCGGGCCTTTAAGCGATCCGGAAGCGTTTGGCGGCGACCCGGCAGATGCATTCGATCTGGTGATCCCGTCGCTGCCGGGATACGGATTTTCCGGCCCCGTGCCGCGCGCGGGGCTGACCTTCTGGCAGATTGCCGATTTGTGGCACCGGCTGATGCATGACGTGCTCGGCTATTCCCGGTACGGGGCGAGCGGCGGCGACTGGGGCGCGCTGATCGCGTCACAACTGGGCCATAAATACGCCGATACGTTGATCGGGGCACATCTGATGCACCCGATGCTGCTCGACCAGTTCGGCGGGAAAATGCCGTGGAACGTTGCCGCGCGGGCATGGGACAGCGGAGCGGCGGTGCCGCCGGGCGTGACAAAGTTCGCCGCGCATTTCGCGGTGCATGTGCTCGATCCGCAGACGCTTGCCTATGCGCTTAACGATTCGCCTGTCGGCCTGCTTGCCTGGCTGCTCGAACGTTGGCGCGCATGGG
Source organism: Stakelama flava (assembly GCF_019351405.1). Taxonomy (GTDB): domain Bacteria; phylum Pseudomonadota; class Alphaproteobacteria; order Sphingomonadales; family Sphingomonadaceae; genus Sphingomonas; species Sphingomonas flava_A. The sequence goes on along the minus strand of NZ_JAHWZX010000010.1, from coordinate 5,332 downwards.
GCGATACCCGCGACGAAACGGGGCGCGTCACCGGCGATCCCGAACGCGTTTTCCCGACCGAACATATGCTGGCCAACGCCACGATATACTGGGCGAGCGGCACCGCCGGTTCGTCGATGCGCGCCTATGCAGATGCGGCGCGCGCGCCCTGGGCACCATCGCACGACCGACACCCCGTGGTAGAGGCACCGGTCGGCATCAGTTTCCTTGGCGGCGAAAACCCCGCCGGTGTGGCCACTGCGGATCGTGTGAAGCTTTTCCAAAACGGGCCGCGCGCCGACTTTTTCAACACCGTGTTTCTCAACGCACACGAAAGAGGTGGCCATTTCGGCTATTATGAAAATCCGTCGGCGGTTGTGGACGATCTGCGCATAATGTTTCGCCAGCTGCGCGCACGAAACGGATGACAGTAGCGGCTTAGCACGCCGCTCTTGCCGGATTGGTTCGCGACGAAGCGAAGGGCGATGCGACGAACCGAATGACGGCAAGGGGAACGCGATGTCCCCCTGCGCGTTCTTCAAGAACAATTAAATCAACAGGTTGCGCTTTTTGCACCTGTAGTTCGAAGGAGACCTGTCATGGGTGAACTGACCGACAAAATCAAAGGCAATGCCAATGAAGCAGCGGGTAAGCTGAAGCAGCAGTCCAACGACCCCGCGACGCGCGAAGAAGGCGCGGCGCAGGAAGGCAAGGGTAAGGCGCAGCAATTCGCCGGTAAGGTGAAGGGCGCGCTGGGCGACGATATCTAAGTCGTCTCCTATTGCCCCCCGGTATGCCGGGGATCGATGAAATCCGCCGCGTGGGATGCCGAAAGGTGTTCAGCGCGGCGGTTTTCGTTTGTTTGCGTACCCGCGCGATCGCAAGCGGTGTGCGCTAATTTACCCGCATTTTTGCGATTGTGGTCGCCGGATTGATATACTCCATGTCGGTCCGGCAATGGATCAGGCGGATGCCGTTTCGGGACAGTGCGCGATCGAGCGCGGGGGCGAATTGTTCGGTACGCTCCACGCTTTCCGCCCAGCCGCCATACGCGCGCGTTAGCGCCGAAAAGTCGGGATTTGCGAGCGCCGTGCCACTCACGCGCTCGGGATATTCGCGCTCCTGATGCATCCGGATCGTGCCATAGCCGCCATTGTCGATCAGGATCACCAGCAGGTTCGCGCCATGCTGCGCCGCGGTGGCGAGCTCCTGCCCGTTCATCAGAAAATCGCCGTCCCCGGCCAGCGCTATCGCAGTCTTTTCCGGGCGCCGAAGCGCCGCCGCCACCGCCGCCGGGACGCCATAGCCCATCGCGCCCGCGGTTGGCGCCAATTGCGTGCCGAGATGGCCATATCGCCAATAGCGGTGCCACCAGGCGGAAAAATTGCCCGCGCCGTTGCAGATGATCGTATCGTCCGGCGTCAGCCGTTCGCGCATCGCGGCGACGCACTGGCCCAGATCGAGCGCGACGCCTTCGCGCAGGGCTGGTGTCGACCATTTGCGCCATTCGCCATTCGCCTGCGCTGCCGCAGGATGCGGAGCGGACGGCGGCTCGGTCGCTGCGAGCGCAGCGGCGAAATCGGCCATGCCCGCGACGATTGCGAGGTCGGTGCGATATACGCTGTCAATTTCGTTCGCATCGGGATGCACATGAACCAGCGTCTGGCCGGGATGGTCGGGTGTGATCAGCGAATAGCCGTCGGTCGTTGCCTCCCCCAGTCGCGCGCCGATGGCAAGGATCAGGTCAGCCTGCTTCACGCGTTCGACCAGCCGTGGGTTGGGGCCATAGCCGAGATTGCCCGCCCAGACGGGCGATGTGTTCGAGATTGCGTCCTGTCGCCGGAACGCGCCCGCGACCGGCAGGCCCCAGCCGCGCGCAAAGGCGTCGAACGCTTCGCCGGTCGCGGCGTCCCACCCGGCGCCGCCGATGATCGCCACCGGTCGTTCGGCGGTGCGCAGCAAATCGAGCATCGGAGTCAGTGCATCTGGGTCCAGCCCACGCTGCGGCGTTGCAAGGCGCGGCCGGTCGGTTGCCGTTACCCGATCTTTCAGCATGTCTTCGGGAAGCGCGATGACCACCGGGCCGGGTCGGCCTCCGGTCGCCACCCGCCAGGCGCGCGCGACATATTCGGGAATACGCGCCGCGTCCTCGATCCGCGTCGCCCATTTGGAGATCGGGGCGAACATCGCGGGAAAGTCGATTTCCTGAAACCCTTCGCGCCCGCGCATCGACCGGTCGACATCGCCGATGAACAACAGCATGGGGATCGAATCCTGCATCGCGACATGCACCCCGATGCTGGCATTGGTCGCGCCGGGGCCGCGCGTGACGAAGCAGACGCCCGGCTTGCCGATCAGCGCGCCATCGGCACAGGCCATGAAGGCAGCGCCCCCTTCCTGACGGCAGGTGACAAGATCGATGGCGGGCGTATCGTGCAGCGCGTCGAGCACGGCGAGGAAACTTTCGCCGGGAACGTGGAAAATCCGGTCGCACCCTTGCGCCAGAAGGTTGTCGGTAAGGATACGTCCGCCGCTGCGTTTTTCGGTCATGGAAAGCAGGTCTAGCGGCTGGCGCGCGGGGAGCAAAGGGCGGCGCGGTCGCTTCGCGCGATGCGCGCCGGGCGAAAAGCTGAACGCCGGTCCGGCTGCTTGACCCCCCATGGCCCGCCCGCGTAATCGCTTTGGTCAGGGCGAACCATATTGCGGAGATTCGATGCCATGAAGAAGCTGTATCCCGATGCTCAGGCGGCGCTGGACGGCCTTCTTTTCGACGGCATGATGATCTGTGCGGGCGGCTTCGGACTGTGCGGCATTCCCGAACGGCTGATCGATGCGATCCAGGCGGCGGGGACGAAGGACCTGACCATCGCCAGCAACAATGCCGGCATCGATAACGAAGGGCTGGGCAAGCTGCTTCGTTCGAAGCAGGTGAAGAAGATGATCTCCTCCTATGTCGGCGAAAACAAGGAGTTCGAGCGGCAGTTCCTGTCGGGCGAACTGGAGGTTGAATTCTGCCCGCAGGGGACGCTGGCCGAGCGCTGCCGCGCGGGCGGTGCCGGCATTCCCGGCTTCTATACCAAGACCGGCGTCGGCACCCAGATTGCCGAGGGCAAGGAAGTGAAGCAGTTCGATGGCGAGGAGTATATCCTCGAACGCGGCATTGTCGCCGATATCGCCATCGTGAAGGGATGGAAGGCCGACGAGGCAGGGAACCTGATCTTCCGTAAGACAGCGCGCAACTTCAACCTGCCGATGGCGACGGCGGGCAAGGTCTGCATCGCCGAGGTTGAGGAAGTGGTGCCGACCGGCACCCTCGACCCCGATCAGATTCATCTGCCCAGCATTTACGTCAACCGGATGATCGTCGGCGCGCCCTATGACAAGAAGATCGAGTTCCGCACGGTTCGCGAGCGCGAGGCGGCGTGAGCATCCGGATTGGCGTTACGGTGCCGGTCGCGGCATTGCTGCTGGCCGGCTGCGCCTCCACCGCCACGTCGGTCAGCGAGCCGGCGGCGCAGCCTGCCGCCGCCTCCGTGCCGCCGGCGATGCAATTCCTGTACGGATCGGGTGAGGCGGCAGCGCTTTCGCGGCAGGCCTATGCGGGCCTTACCGACTATGTTCTTGATAGTGTCGAGCGGTATGAAAGCGGCCAGCCGGTGCGTTCTGCGCTGCTTGCCCCCGGTGCGACGCTCGCCGATCCGCAATGGCGCGAATGTAAAGCCGGTCGGCCGGTGGCAATCGTGCTCGATGTCGATGAAACCACGCTGCTCAACCTCGGCTTCGAATCGGACGCGGCGGCGGGGAATGCCTTCACCCCCGAACGCTGGAGCGAGTGGGAACAGACCGGCGGCGACAAGGTCGCTCCGGTCCCCGGCGTGGCAGAGGCGCTGAACAGCGCGCGCGCGCACGGGGTCACGGTGATTTTCAACACCAACCGTTCGACCGCGAATGCCGATGCCACCGGTGCGATGCTCGACCGCGCGGGGCTTGGTCCTGCGGTGCCGGGCAAGACGCTGTTCACAAAAGCGGCGGGGGAGCATGGCAAGGATGGCCGCCGCGCCACGATCGCGTCGCGCTATTGCGTAATCGCGATGGTGGGTGACCAGCTTGGCGATTTTAGCGATCTGTTCGAAGCGCCCTCGCTTTCGGTGGGTGAGCGCCGCGCGGCGGCGTCTTCGCCTGCGATCGCAGCACTTTGGGGCAAGGGCTGGTTTCTTCTCCCCAACCCGGTTTACGGATCGTCGCTGAAAGGCGGCGTCAACGACATCTTCCCGACCGATAAACGCTGGAGTCCCCGGACCTCCGGCAGCAAGGAGTAGCTATGGCCTGGACTCGCGACCAAATGGCGGCGCGCGCCGCGAAGGAGCTGGAGGACGGCTTTTACGTCAATCTCGGTATCGGCATTCCGACGCTGGTCGCCAACCATATCCCCGACGGGGTGGACGTGACGCTGCAATCGGAAAACGGGATGCTGGGCATCGGTCCCTTTCCGCTGGCGGGTGAGGAAGACCCTGACCTGATCAATGCGGGCAAGCAGACGGTAAGCGAACTCGACCGCACGGTCTATTTCGACAGCGCGACCAGTTTCGCCATGATCCGCGGCGGGCATATCGACCTTGCCGTGCTGGGCGCGATGGAAGTCGCTGAAAATGGCGATATCGCCAACTGGATGATTCCCGGCAAAATGATCAAGGGGATGGGCGGCGCGATGGACCTGGTCGCGGGCGTCAAGAAGATCATCGTGGTGATGGAGCACACCTCCAAACATGGCGATCCGAAGTTCATTCCCGAATGCACCCTGCCGCTGACCGGCAAGAATGTCGTCGATATGATCATAACTGATCTGTGCGTTTTCCAGCGGCCGGACCATGACAGCGCGTTCAAGCTGGTCGAGCTTGCCGACGGCGTCACGGCGGAGGAAGTCGCAGCCAAGACCACGGCGAAGTTCGACCGCTGATGCGCCGCGTTGCGGCGGTGGCGCTGGCTGCATTGCTTGCCGCCTGTTCGCCGCCGAAGCTGCTTAGTACGCTGGACAGCGTTACCGGTGGCGGGGCGGATGCAAAGCGGAGCGTGTCGGGCGCGGCGTTCGGAACGCATGACCAGCGGCTCGATGTGTGGGTGCCTATCATTACAGTTGCAATTTGGTTTTGAGGTGAGCCGGTTTTGCTGCGGCTTGATGAACTCGCCTCCAGCATGACCAGGCGATGATGCAGGCAGGCTCGATCCGGCGTTGAGCGAGTTTGACGGCGATGCGCCGGACCTCCTGAACGGACCAGCGGATCAACTCCTGATGGCGGGCATCTTCGGTCTTTTTGGGGGCGTGGTGTTGTTGGCGCGGTATCGGACTACAGCC
>NZ_JAHWZX010000001.1 GCF_019351405.1 Stakelama flava | reverse complement strand
TGATGTTAGGCTCGATGGTCTCGACCGCACGGCGTGGCATCGCTTCCAGCTCGGCACCGATGCGAGCATGGTGATGATCTGCCCGCTGGCGGGCACGGATCTTTTCCAGATTCAGGGGCCGGTGCCGTCCGATGGAGAGGTGGACCTCTCGCCAGCTGCGCTGACCGCCTTGATCGCAGAGCGGACGGGCCGTGCCGACATCGCCGTCCACGCGGTTTCGTGGGCGTCGGTCTATTCGATGAACGCCCGCCTTGCCGAGCGCTATCGCGTCGGGCGCGTCTTCCTGGCCGGCGACGCCGCGCACATCCATCCGCCAACGGGCGGACAAGGGCTCAACACCAGTGTGCAGGATGCCTACAATCTCGGCTGGAAGCTGGCCGCCATACTCGACGGCGGCCCCGCCGCGTTACTCGACACCTATGAGGAGGAGCGACGACCGGTCGCGGCGGAGATGCTCGGCCTGTCGACGCGTCTGCTCGACGAAGCCAGAAAGGGCGCGATGCAGCGCAACCGTGAGGTGCGCCAACTCGATCTTGGGTACCGCGGATCATCGCTGGCATTGCCGGGTTCGATCGGCACGGCGCGGGTGCAGGCGGGCGATCGCGCGCCGGACGCCCCTTGTCGGGGCCAGGCGGGCCAACCCACCCGGCTGTTCGACCTGTTCCGGGGGCCGCACTGGACGGTGCTGGGCTATGACGTCGAAGGGCGACCGGCACCGCGCACGTATCTCCGCATCGTCACTGTTGGCGAACGCGGAGACATCGTCGATGACGAGGGGCACGTCGCCGACGCCTATGGCTTGGCGGCAGGTCAGTGGGCGCTGGTCCGCCCCGATGGCTATCTGGCCGCGATCGTGGCGAGCCGCGACCTGGAGCGAACACTTGCGATCATACCAGGCGATGGTTTGATGCAAAACGGCGGCTGACCGGGAGGACCGCTTTCGTTCGCCGCTTATAGAGACTCAGTGGACGAGCCGAAGGCGCGAAGCTGCCGTTCCCCATCTGGATTAACGAAGGGAAGATATCATGCTGTCCGATTCCGCCCTTCAACGTCCGGCTTGTTGGCGGAAAACGTAGCCTCGGATGCTTAGATCGTCGAAGCCGGAGCGGCACGGCCGGCAACACGCCAGGTGACGGCGAGCGCGCGGAGCGCTAGACGGCTGCCGATGGCCAACCTTCGCCATATCCTGGGTCGCCGCTGGGCGATGGCGTTCGCGCTGATCGCGATGGCGATGCTGGCGCGCATGGCAGTGCCCAGCGGCTTCATGCCCGTCGTCGAAAACGGCCATGTCGTCATCACCTTGTGTTCCGGCCATGGCCCCATGCAGTTGACCGGTAACGGGCTGATGGCGCCAATGCCCGGCATGACGCCGACAAAGGCGGCTGGGCCCCATCACGAGCACCATGATCGTCAGTCCGATAACAAGGACAGCATCTGTCCGTTCGCGGGCTTGTCGCTGCCGTCGCTGGCGGCGGCCGATCCGCTGCTACTGGCGGTCGCCCTCCTTTTTATCGTCACCACGCTCTTCCGCTTGCCCGAGCGCATTACCGTCGCTGTGCCGCGCGCGCTCTGGCCGCCCATCACCGGACCGCCCGCGATCGTCTGAGCGCGCAATTCACTGCGTCATCTGATCGATAACTCCGGTGGGTGCCAATGGCGCACACCGGCTTTTCCAGGATGCCGACCGGCGTCCGCGAGCCGACCGGTCGACTGGCGAACAGGGTTTTTCATGTCCAGATTTCTGATTGCGGCGGGCATATCGCTCGTCGCGCTGTCCGCGCCGGCCTACGCCGCCGATGGTGACACGACGGCTGTCGCTCCCGCTACACCTCAGGATGTGGGGTCGAGTTCAACGAACGACAGCGGCGACATCGTCGTCACCGGCTATCGCTTCCTCGACGCCGATACGAGCGGGATCACCAACCTGCCGCTTCCGATCGAAAAGGTGCCGCAGTCGATCAGCCTGGTGAACAATGATTTCGTCAAGGCCGCCGATCTCAAGAACATGGGTGAGATCGCGCAATATACGCCGGGCGCGCTGTGGGCGAGCTACAGCCCGAGCTACGGCAATCAGCTGTGGCTGCGCGGCTTTGCCGCCAATTACGCGGTCGATGGCTTGCTGGTCGGCGACCAGATCACCGATCCTGACCCCGCAACGCTGGAGCGCTACGAGCTGGTCAAGGGGCCGGCGTCGGTCGTCTATGGCGCGCAGAGCCCCGGCGGCGTCGTCAACTTGGTGTCGAAAAGCGCCGGACCCCATACACCAAGCTATGTCGAGGCGCTCGGCGGCTCATGGAGCCGTTGGCGGCTGGAGGGGCAGGTAGCTGGCGCGCTTAACGCCTCGGGCACGATCCGTGCCATCGCCGTCGCCGCGCACGAACAGGGCGGCAGCTTCGTCGACTTCGTCCACCTCAACAAGACCGTGCTCTACGGCGGGCTGGATGTGGACGTCACGCCGACGCTCAGCGGCTATCTGCACGTGAACTACCAACGCACCGAGGACACGCCCTATAACGGCATCCCCACCTTCACTGACGGTTCCCCCGTCCCGGTGGCGCGTTCGTTCTTAGTCGGCGGCTCGGACTTCCGCGCGCTGGCGCAGGCCAGGCGGACCGACGCGGGGCTCACATGGAGGCCATCGGATCTGTGGTCGTTCGATCTTAAGACGGTATATCAATATACCACCCATGGCGGCGACAACGTCTATCCCTATGGCTTCATCGCCACCGACGGCAGCTTCCCGATCAATGGCGAGCATTTCAGCGACTGGCGCGTCTACGACTTCACCGTGGCAGGAACCACGATACGCAAGCTCGACGATCTCGGGCTTCCCGGCAGCACGCTATCGGCATCGCTTCGTTATCAGCACTACCGCTATTTCATCTCGGAGCTGAATTTCGATGGCGGCACCGCCAATATCTTCGACGGCGATCAGGCGGTCAGCGATGCGTTCAACGCGCTAACGCCGGTGCCGGGCGGCTACGAGCAGGATCAGCGGATGAATTATCTGACCGGCTCGGCACAGGCGGTCATCAAGGTGGCCGATCCGGTGACGCTGGTCGGCGGCATTGCCTATTCGCGTCCCAAGGTCGACCAGCAGGTCTATGACGGCGCTTTCCAGCAATATAACCCCGGGAACCAGTTGAGCTATCGCGCCGCAGCGATTGTCACGCCGGCGCGCGGGCTCAATTTCTACGGCTCGTACAGCGAATCCTATCAGCCCAACCTGAGGATCGATGTCGGTCACGACGTGCTGCCGCCGGTGAAGGGCAAGCAATATGAGATCGGCGCCAAATATCTGCTCGGCCATCACATCCTGCTGACGGGCGCGCTGTTCCAGATCGATGAGAGCAACGTCGCGGTCTATGACACGATGATCGATGGCGAGGCGCTCTACCGCGCGGCGGGCGTGCGGCATCGCGGTGCCGAGCTGGAGGCGACCGGCGCGATCACCGATCATTGGCAGGTCAAGGCCGGTCTCGCGTTGCTCGATCCCAGAGTAACCAAGGATCCCGAACATCCCAGCAATGTCGGCGAGACACGGCCCTGGCTGCCCCGGTCCACCGCCGATCTCTATACCAGCTACGCACTGCCGAACGGCATCTCGGTCGGCGGCGGGATGCGCTACATGGGGGCGGTCAAGACCTATGACCGGTCGTCGACGCCGACGCCCGATCTCCATGCCTATACGGTGTTCGACACGGATCTCGGCTACACGATCGGCCACTGGCACGCGCAGCTCAACCTCAAGAACCTGTTCGACAAGCATTATTATGTCGGAACCCCGGTGTTCCAGTCGCTGTCGGCCGGTCTGTATCCCGGCGAGCCGAGGAGCTTCGCGATCTCGCTCCGGAGGGAGTTGTGAGAGCGTCGGGCGCCGAAGGTAAGCCGCGTGCCCGCTGGCCTGATTACGCCGCAATATGGCGCTGGCATTTCTATGCCGGGCTGTTCTGCATTCCCTTCATATGCTGGCTGGCAATCACCGGATCGATCTACATCTTCCGGCCGGACATCGAGGCGTGGCTCGACCGTCCGTATGAATCATTGCACCTTGCGGGCCTGGCAGCGGCTCCTTCCGCCGAGGCGCGCGCTGCGATCGCCGCGATTCCTGGGTCGGCCTTCACGCTTTACCAGCCGCCTGCGACGCCGACCGGCGCCGGGCAGGTGGTGGTGACGAAGGGCGCGATTCCTTACCGCGTCTATATCAACCCCGGCACACTCAAGCCGATGAAGGTGCAGCGCAACGATCGCCGGCCGATGGACATCGTAGCGCACCTTCACGGCCAGCTGCTGCTCGGCAATCGCGGTTCGATGATCGTCGAACTCGCCGCCTGCTGGGCGATCGTAATGATTCTGACGGGCCTCTATCTGTGGTGGCCGCGTGGACAACGCGGGCTGGGCGGCGTGCTCTATCCGCGACTTCGCCGACGTGGGCGATTGTTCTGGCGCGACCTGCACGGCGTCACCGGCTTCTGGGTCTCGCTCATCGCGCTATTCCTGCTGCTCAGCGGGCTGCCCTGGTCATCCAATTGGGGCAATTACCTGAGCTGGACGCGCAACCTGTGGTCGGTCACCGCCGGTGCGCCAGACTGGCCGGTGGGGACGACCAACCAGCCGGCGGCGAAGCGCAATCTTGGCGGTAAGACACCAGCGCCGCCGCAAGGTGGCATGCCTGGCATGACCACCGCCGAGATGGCCGCAATGGTACAAGTCGCCGCGCCGGATGGCCTGCCGGATGATCAGCCTCGGGTCGATCTGCACGTCCTCGACACGGTGGTGCCACTCGCTTCGCGGCTGCATGTCCCGCAGCCTGTATGGATCACGCCGCCGCCCGCCGGATTCCGTGACTGGACCATTGCCTCGCAGATTCAGGATCGGCCGCTGCGCGTGACTTACACAATCGATCCCGCCACCGGCGCGGTCACCGGGGAACGAACGTTCGCGCAGGAAAATATCGTGGACAAGGTGGTCAACGTCGTCATTGCAACGCACGAAGGCCATCTGTTTGGCCGCCTCAACCAGGCGGTCTTGGTGCTCACCGCGATCAGCCTGCTGACGGTATCGATTAGTGCGGTGGTGATGTGGTGGCGTCGGCGACCATCGGGTATGCTCGGCGCGCCAGCGCCAGGCGCGCGGCCGCGTTTCTCGCTCTGGCTGACTGCCTCGATCATCCTGCTCGCCGTGCTCCTCCCATTGTTCGGGGTGTCATTGATTATTGTCCTGATTCTCGACCGCGTAGTTCTCCCGCGCCTTCCTGCCTGGCGGCTCTGGCTGGGCCGGCAGCCTCGGAAGGCTTAGGTCGTATTGAGCTGTCATGCCTCAGCGGGCTGGGCGTCGTCCTATCTTCGCGCCGGCCATTCCGGCCAGTGGAGAAACATCATGGGACATTCAGACCTCGACCCTGCGGTGCACGACCGGCGCCCTTGGAATGCAGGGCAGAACGTAGGGCCCAAGCGCCCACTCAAGCCGCGCGACATCTGGGCGATTCGCTTTTATCTCGACGAGCATAAACGGCTGCGTGACCGCGCACTGTTCGACCTGGCTATCGACAGCAAGCTGCGTGGCTGCGATCTGGTCAAGATCAGGATAGGCGACCTGATGAGCGCAGGCTCCTTCCGTGATCGCGCCACCGTTATCCAGCAAAAGACCGCTCGCCCCGTTCAATTCGAGATCATGTCCGAAGCGCGCAAGAGTCTGAAAGCCTGGCTCGATCGGCGCGGCGGTACGATTTGCGACTTCGTATTTCCGAGCAGGATCGACTACCTCGGTCACTTGAGCACACGACAATATGCGCGCCTCGTCGACGAATGGGTGTCGACGATCGGCCTCGACAGACGGGAATATGGCACGCACTCTATGCGACGGACCAAAGCGGCGTTGATCTACAAGGCCACAGGGAATCTTCGGGCAGTGCAAATCCTGCTCGGCCATACCAACATCGAAAATACTGTCAGATACCTCGGCGTGGATGTCGATGATGCGCTAACTTTGTCCGAGAGGACCGCGATTTGAAAACTCCGGCTTCCCGAGATCTTTGGGAAGCCGGTCCATCCGTATGAACGATCGGCAGGTATGAAAGAGAGGCGTTGATCCGGTGAATGTCCGCTATTCAGGCGGTTGGCGAACATGCGGGCCCGTGCGCGGGAGCAGTGCCTCAGGACATCCAGGCTCCACATCTGTCCACTATGCTCCACCCCGTTGAACGCTTATGCAGGTGGATGGTTGACCCTGATCCACACAAACTTCCACAAGCCATACCGAATTTCACCAGCGCATCCCTGCCGTCGTTGCTGAAGGTGATCTGTGAAAGCGATATCAGGGAATGTGAGAAGCCTTCCTTGACCGCTGTTTCAACGGCCTCGCCGTTTGCAATGGCCGCTCCTAGGTCGGCTGGAGCCCATTTGGATCCGTCGATGATCTCGATGCCCTTAGCCTGAAGGGGAATGCCTATAAGGGATTTATTTTTCCGGGCATCACTTCCAGCCGGGAAATCTAATCCTTTCGCGCATTCCTCAAACTCCGCGTCGGCTTTCGACGGAGCTTCGCTCAAATGCTCGTCAACGAGTTGATGCCCCTGTTCCTTGCCCTGCCAGGATGCGAGCACCGCGTTGTAAACTGCCGCTTGGTCTTGAATGGATGCCTCGGCACCGGAAGCGTGATCGAAGATGGCTAGCGCACCGATGGCGACTACAGCGACAAAGATCCCGACCACACCAGTAATCCCGCTTTTCATGTTTTGGCCCCCCGATCCGCATTCGACGATCCAAATTAAGGCGTCCTGCTGGTCGCAGAATCTGCCACGCGCGGCGCCTGGCGTCCACTCACCGTGCGACAGCTTCCGTCGCTACGCGTGCTCCTGAAATGTGAACCAAAGGCAAGTTTCGGGAAGTGGCAAAGCGCCGGAAAGGGCTGCTTTGTCAGCGGTACCGGGCAATCGCCTACTCCTACCTTGCCGTCTGTCGTGTCAGCCGCGATCGGCGGATTGGGCGATCTCCTGCCGCAACTTATCCACTTTCGCGCCGGCCCACTGCCGGGCGTCGTCACCGAACACGAGCCGCGATGGCGCCTCGCCCTGCGAAGCAAGCGCCACGATCCGCGCGGCTAGCAGTCTCGGATCGTTCAGCTGATTGCCGTTGGCATCGGCCACGAACGCGCAATACTGCGCAATCGCCTCGGCATAGTCCGGAATATCGATCCCGCCGAAGCTCGCCGACTTGCCGTCCATGAATTCGGTGCGCAGCATCCCAGGCTCGATCAGAAGCGAGCGGACACCCAACGGTGCCAGTTCCTGCGCAAAGCCTTCCATCCATCCCTCAAGGGCGAACTTCGACGCCGAGTAGACCGCTCCGCCGGCGTTGGAGACGAGCCCGCTGACGGACGATATGGTGACGATCAGACCCGAGCGACGCGCACGCATGTGAGGAACGACCGCACGCGCGACGTTCATCGTGCCGAACAAATTGACCTCGAACTGACGCCGCACTGCAGCGTCGGTGAAGGTCTCGAAGAAACCCAGCTCGGCATAGCCGGCATTGTTGACCAGCACGTCAATCGCGCCGAACCGCTTGACGGTCTCGGCGGCAACCGCGTTCGCGGCTTCGGCGTCGGTGATATCGAGCGCTAAAGCGCACAGGCGATCGTGTTCACCGCCAAAGACATCGCGCACCGCGTCGGCAGACCGCGCCGTTGCCACAACCGTCTCGCCCGCATCGAGTGCCGCGCGCGTGATCTCGCGTCCCAGCCCCCGGCTTGCGCCCGTTACCAGCCAAACCTTACCCATCACCTGCTCCTCGCTTCTGCTGTCGTCGGCTAGGTAGTCGTGCTAATGGATCGAGATAATCGGCTAATCAGTAATAGGGCTCAGTAGCGGGGATCATCAATGCGTCCGGATCAGCTCGGCGACCTCGCCGTCTTCGCGGCGATCGCCGCTGACCGCAGCTTCACGCGCGCCGCGAGGCGGCTCGGAGTCACGCAGTCGGCGTTGAGCCAGACCATGAAGCGGCTGGAGGGACGACTCGGGTTTCGCCTGCTCACGCGAACGACGCGCAGCGTCGCTCCGACAGCTGCCGGCGAACGCCTCCTCGCCACCCTGTCACCGGCACTGGCCGGGCTGGACGTCGAGATCGAGGCGCTGTCCCAGGCACGCGGGGCAGCGATCGGCACCGTCCGGATCACGACCGGCAAGCACGCCGCGGACACGTTGCTGTGGCCGATGCTCCCATCCTTCATGCGGCGCCACCCCGGCATTGAGGTGGAGGTGTGCGTGGAGAATGGAATGACCGATGTCGTGGCGGGCCGCTACGATGCCGGCATCCGGCTCGGCGAACGATTGGAAAAGGACATGATCGCGCTGGCGGTCGGGCCTCCGCTGCGCGTCGCGGTGGTGGCCGCTCCGGGTTATCTGAGCGAGCATCCGGTTCCGATGGAGCCCGCCGACCTCGCAGGCCATCGCTGTATCGCTTACCGCGACGCGCATGGCGACCTGTCTCCCTGGTCGTTCGAGCGTGACGGCCATGCGGTGACGGTCAAGCCAGGCCGCGGGCCGGTGTTCAACGACGGCGACCTGCTGGTGGCCGCTGCGCTTGAGGGTTTCGGAATCCTCTACATTCTGGAGGATCTGGTGGCGGCGCCGATGGCCGATGGCCATCTCATCCGCCTGCTGGAGCCGTGGTGCCAGCCATTCGCCGGTTACCACCTCTATTACCCCGACCGGCAGGGCACCACGGCCTTCGAACTATTCAAGGACACGCTTCGGGCGAACAGGGCCGCGTAAAGGCTCGGCGAAGCTTCGGCGCAATTGGGCAAACCTGACCATTTTTTGAAATAAGACGGGCGGCTCGCGATAGCAGGACATGGTTATCGCTGGTGAGTGTGACCCATGACGCTGTCCGCTACCCGTGGTAGGTATCCAATGTCCCTGTGTGAACGTACGGCAGCTTTCGACAGGGCGATCAGGATAGCTAGACGACCGCAATTTTGGCGCTAATCAACAAATACAAACGCAAGCCATATCGAGCCTACACCTCCGCCGATCCGGAACGCGACATCCGCGTCTGCACAAAGATCATCGAAATGCTCGACGAGATCTGGCGTCTGCTCGAAGTGCAATCCAGGCACAACGATCAGGCAGCCGACCCGCGAGTTGGCCTCGTCGCGATCTACATCTTTCGCGTCGTTGCATGCCCGCTCCAGGCGCGAATTGAAGGTCGACTGGCGGATCTTGGCAGCAGCGAAGTGCTGCTTGACCTCGAAAGCCCACGAAAGTTCGTTATCGACATCGGCGATCCATAGGTCGCACCTGCCTTGTCTAAACGGTCTACCTCGGGAAGGATGGCGCTTCAACGCCACATATTCGGTATGTGCTAGGTAGCCTGCCTTAGCCGCTGCGTTTGCCAGGACGGCGACGCTGGCAGCTTCGTTAGAATGAAAAGGATCAAAATCCTCGGTCCACCGGCAGAACTTGCGCCTTATCCCTGGTACCTGCCGAAGCCATTGCGTCCAATGCTTCACCTCCCTCGTCCGCTTGTCGCCGGTCAACATTCTGGTTCCTCGATAATCGGCCATAATGAGTCCTTTCCCCACGCCTCCGTGCGGATCACCTATTTCGACGCAACAGGTTTTGGTCCAGCTCCAAGCGCTTCGGAATATGAGTTGCTGGCAGGTCTTATGGGTTGTGTAGTGCCGAGGCTGGCTGCTTTGTCAGCGTCGCGTTGCATCCACGGAAACTCGGTCAGACAGCTTGACCATCGGGTGATCGGTCATCCGGTGTTACTTCTGGCAGCCGGGAACTGAAGAGCGTGTCGGGATCAAGGAAAAACCTTTCGGTTCTTTCGTAGCCGAAGCATCTTCTGCCTTGCAGGTGAGGAGAACCGTTGGGTCTATCGGGCCACCACACCCCGAGTGGCACACAGTCCGAATACTGGTATACCTTCACCACTTGCGGCGGCCCGCCAATAGTATGCGGCTTGGATGCACTTCGAAGCATATCACGCACCACCTCGAATGGCTCAAAATCGAGTTTCTCGAGCGAGTACCTGTCGTCCCTCTTTGTTATCAGAGCGGCCAACAGTTCGCGCGCCATCGGCGCTTGATCCCCCGCTATCGCGACCTGCGCGATAGGTCGAAAATTGCCAGCCCGCCGCTTCCTCAGGCCGACACCGCCTGGGTCAGAATCAAAGCCAATCCATGGGGCTGGCAGGGCTAGGTGTCGTTTCTCACGGTTGCTGTATTTTATGGTCCAGAGGAGAAACTCCTTCCTCACCCACGAATACCCGCCGAATAGAAACTCCGCGCTAGGAATCGGCTGCGCATCGGGAAGGCCATGTACGAGCGGCGACGGCCGGATTGCTGCACCCATTGCGTCGATGATCTTGAGCGCATGGGTCTTCGCTGCGGGCAAATCCATTGATCTGCGGCGAAGCGGTGCGTGAGCATCAAAGGCAGCTGCAACCTGATGCATCATTGGATAAGCATGATCAGTTTCCCCTGCGAAGGCGATTGCGCAATCACTCCGCGGCAGGGGAAGCACCTTCGGGCAGGCGTCGAAATCGAATGCAGTGCCCGACAAGCGGCTGTCGGTCGTGAAGACAAGTTCCTCGCAGTCAGTTATCCGCCGCACCCATGCGATCGCGATAGTCATACCTACCCCAATGAATCATCTTTGCTTGATCAACGAACTAACGGCTTTCGCCCCGTTAGAATAGGCAAGACCAATTTCTGCGCTCGAGCTTCAATGTCTCATACACCAAGTAGACCGGCGATGAAGGGCGCACCCGACATCATCCAGAGCGACATCGAGGGCAGCTTGCCGCTCGGCTGCTGATGGTCAGCAACATGTGAACGTATGACAGTTTCCAAGGAGCAGATTTTGCTGCCGAACGACTGCTATGTTGGCGGAACCCACCACTGGCGCTATCAACATGCACCAAGGCAAGCCGCCGCCGGGAAACATGGTGATCGCAACTGCGCTGTTGGCGCCCTTCGGGCGATAGACCGTCATCGTGGGGCGACTGACGTTGTTTGCCCGCGGCCATCATTCCCGGTCGGCAGGCGGGCCGAGGGACCCAAGCTCTGGATGCGAAAGCGCGTCGGGGACAGACCGGGCCATATCGGCTGTTGCACATGGCTTGAAGGCTCCCAAACCGCAGGGTGGACCAGACGCGCTTTTGGAAATCTTCGATCGATCGAGCGAACCGGCGGGCTGCAAAGTATTTTGAGACGCGTCTGCGCAAATTGTTGCGGTCGGCGGGAGAACGCCTGCGAAAACCCATCGCATGAACATGACGGCCTCTCCCCTAGTGAATCCTATGGACGTGGCCTACCTCGTCCCACGATCCTGCCGCCCTGCATGACCCAGATGATCGAGCGCGTGTTCGATATCGATTTGCGTGGATCCTTCGAGAGGAGAACCAAATCAGCTCGCCGGCCTGCTTCGACGATACCCACGTCGTCGCGTTTGAGCGCTTCCGCTGCGTTCGTCCCGGTCATGCGCAGGATCTGGTTTGGCGTCAGCCCGGCCTCGGCCAGCAACTCGAATTCCTGATGCAGGCCTTCGCCGGGGACGATCCACTCGTTGGTCATGTCGGTCCCGCTGACAAGGAGGACGCCGCCCTCGTGCATCTTCCGTATCCAAGCGAACAGCTTCGGCCTTGCCGCCTTCCAGCGCCGGTAGTCATCCGGCGTCCACTCCGCGGTCACGTCGTCGCACCGCTCCCAATCGTGGCGAAGTTCCGGAAATGCGCGCAGATACGGGTTCTGACGGTATCGTGGCTCATCCGGTGGCGAGAACTTGCCGTCATACGCGATGAGCGTCACATCGACCGATATGCGCTTGCGGGCGAGGGCTGCGATCAACTCTCGTTGACCGGCTCCATCGGGATCGAACGCCTCGAGCCAATCGATCCTTGCCCGGAAGCCTCTTCTGTTCTTCAGGGCCTCGACATAGCCCGGTCGGGCTGACTCCGGAAGGCTGTCGGTGGACCAGTCCACACTGTGCGCCAGATGGTCGATGCCAAGGGCAACGCCTTGGGTCCAGGTCGTTCGTTGCAGGTGCCCGATGACTGGGATGCCGTGACGGTGGGCTTCGTCTATGACGGTCGCCACCTGCTCCGGTCTTAACCGCGCATAGACCTTGAAATAGTCAGGCCGAAAGGGAAGCGCGTTGCGCACGATCTGTCGCAACTGCGCCTCGCTCAGCGTTTGGTCGTTGATGAGTTCGGCAGACGCCAAGGCACGCGGACCTCGAACCCGGCCGGCGTTGAGGTCATCGCGCAGCTTGAGGCCTTCTATCGTCGGGGTAGCTGGGCTGCGAACCATCGTGATCCCGAAGTCGAGTTCTCGCGAAAGCGCCTTTTCTGAAAGCGCACGGTCAAAGCTTAGTGGGCCATCGCCAGGCGTGCATCGCGGAAAGAGAAGATGGGCGTGCATATCGATGAATCCGGGCAGCAGGAATTTTCCCCGGCCATCGATCACCGCGCCTTCCGGCACCGCGCCAGACGCTGGCGCAATGCTGACGATGCGCCCGTCGCGAACCACGACACGGGCATCGACGTTACCCGGTCCGCCGCGGCCGTCGAGGACGGTCACATGGTCGATGACGGTCGCCGCGCTAGCCACCGTCGGACTTTTGTTCGTGCATCCGCTCATTGCGACGAGTGCGAGGATCAGCAGGCCGAAGCGCGGCGCCATCATGGCCGCACCTCTTGGCCGTGCTGCAGGTTCGGCACGTGCGGTGTCGGCGTGCCTTGGCTGGCGTCAAATCGCGACCGCCACGCCGGGCCGATCCGTTCGATACTGTCCGCCCAGACGATGCCGCCGAACCCGGGCGGAACACCGATCAGATCCTTTGGATCAGTAATACCGGGAGCGCCGTTTTCACCTTGAACGTTGCCGAAAAGGATGACCTCGGTCCCCGCCTTGCGCATCCTTTCAAGGAATCGGTTGGGCCAACCCCAGAAGACGTGGCGCCATGCGATGGGAACGCCGATCACACCGCCCCTGCATGCCTCCGGCACGACGGTCGACCAGCCCAGCTCCAGATAGCCTACTGTGCAGGCCTTCACCGACGCCATCGAGAATGCCGCGCCTCGCCCGGTCAGTTGCCGCCAACGGTCGACGGGGCGTGCATCGCCATAGACCATGATCTGCCGCGCGATGTCGACATCACGTTCGCTGAGATAGCCAAGAAGCAGATCGGCCTCGCCGGGCCAGCGACTCTTGAAGTTGAGCAGGAACCTGTGCTGCGGGAATCGCCGAAGCACCTCGATCAGACTGGGTATCATGCCTACGCCCTTGCCGCGGAAAGGGAAGGTCTTGCCGCCATCGGACGTGTAGCTCCAGCCGATGTCGAGCGCCTTCAGATCGTTCATCGAATGCTCGCGTGTAACTCCATGGCCGTTGGTGCGGCAGTCGAGCGTCCAGTCATGAAAGACCGCGAAATCGCGATCGGTCGTCGGGTGAATGTCGAGTTCGAGGATATCGGCGCCAAGCGCGAAGCTTGCTGCCATCGAAGGAATGGTGTTCTCGAGATATGGGTTCGTCGAAGGCAGCATGCGCGTCGCCGTGCATGCGTCACGGGATAGACCGGCACGATCGTAGAGTTGGTGCACCCCGCGATGTGCCAAAAGCGAGGGCGCGCCGGTCGGCGCACGGGCCAACCAGGAAGCGTTGAGTAAATAGACCACCAATACGACGGTGAGGAGGATTGCTGACGCATATCGTGACCCGTTGCGGCCGAGAAGATTCGTTCGCATCAGCACCCCCAGCGGTCGGATAAACGATCCGATATAAACGTAGCATAGCTACATATATGGGAGGCGGCAATCAGCTTTCTTCGCTGTGAGGGGCGACAAGTTCCGCCATTGACTCTGCCACCGAAAGAACCTCCTCGCGAGCGCCAGGGCTCAATCTCGAAAGAACGAGGCGGAACAATGCGATACGCCGCTCGGATGCCAGCAGATATTTCTTCCTGCCGGCGGCCGTGAGCTCAAGGTGGTTCGCACGCCGATCGCCTTCATTGGCCGACTTGCGGACCAACTCTGACTGGATCAACGCGCGTACCAAGCGGCTCATGGTGGGGTGTCGAACTGCTTCGTGCTCGGCCAGTTCGACCAAGCTTATTCCGGGCCTTTGAAAAATGACGCCCATCGCGGAATATTGCGCACTGGACAGTCCGGCGTTCCTTGCGGGCGAGCGCGCCAACCGGAGCAGCCTCGTCGCTATTTGATTGAGCCGAGCCGCTGCTTGTTCTGATTGCTCCGACCCAGATTTCATCGGCTTCATACCTGAAAGCATATTCAACGTCCAAAGCATCAAACCCTAGCATAGGGTTGGCAGGTAGGCAGACGGGTTTGAATATGTTCGCCTTGCCTCAGGAGCGCTCTCGGCGCGTCGCGTGCGCCAACGTATATCAGAACGCACCGATATTGATCTTCCCGGTTCCGCAAAATACCGAGAGCTGGTTCGCCTTGTGAAGCATCGGCAGCTTATGACGAACTCCCAAGGCGTCTCGAACGTCAGCTACGTCGGTGTTTCGCGAAACACCTACCGATCATGTACCGTGTAATCCACCCATCGGGATTGATTGATGGGCGCCATGGTGCGGTCGGCGCCTGGGCGAAACGGTGCTACTTCGCGGGCCGCGCGGCAATGGAAACCATGCTGCGTCCGTTCGATCTCGGCTCGACGCAATGGTATATTTTGCATCAGCTCATGCAGGAGGGTCCGACGATGCAGCGTGACCTGGTTCACCTGCTTCAGATCGAGCGCGCGACGTTGAGCGTCATCGCCGGTGCGTTAGTCCGAAAGGGCCTGATCGAACAGGTGACGGATGATAAAGATCAACGCCGCAAGCTGTTGCGCGCGACACCCGCCGGGACTGAATTGTGGCGTCAGTTGCCCGACCTTTCCACAGTCATCAACGAAGCAGCGTTCGCAGGCATCAGCGATGCTGACAAAGAAGCGGCCGTCCGGGTCCTGCGCCTGGCAACCGAGCGGCTCAATGCGTTC
Organism: Stakelama flava; assembly: GCF_019351405.1. GTDB lineage: Bacteria > Pseudomonadota > Alphaproteobacteria > Sphingomonadales > Sphingomonadaceae > Sphingomonas > Sphingomonas flava_A. The sequence continues at coordinate 420,331 of NZ_JAHWZX010000001.1, read as the reverse complement.
AGCGATCAAGGAAACAGCAAATGACCATTCTTGTGACCGGCGCGACGGGCCTCGTCGGAACGCGACTGCTGCCGCGCCTGATGGCCGCGGGCCACGATTGCCGGGCGCTCGTGCGCGCCGGTAAACCTGCGCCGCAGGGTGCCTCGGCGGCCTCGGGCGATCTGCTTGATCCTTCGACGCTGCCGGCAGCGCTCGAGGGCGTGTCGGCCGTCATCCACCTCGCATCGGTGTTCCGCACGCAGGACGAGGCACTGATCTGGCGGAGCAACCTCGATGCGACGCGCAACCTCGTTGCCGCAGTGAAGGAAAATGTGTCCGACGCCCGGTTCATCCTGGCAAGCACCGGGCGCGTTTACGAATCGCAGGAGCCGCGGCAGCGCCCCGCGAAAGAGGATGACCCACTCGATCCAACCCCAGCCTATCCGGCAAGCAAGGTCGCGGCGGAGCAGGTGGTCCGCGACAGCGGGCTGAACTGGGCGATCATCCGCTTCCCCTTCGTTTACGGCGACGGCGACATATCCAAGCCATTCCCCCCCACGCGGCCGCCAGCGCGTGGCATCCCGCCAGCCGGATGAGCACCATCCATCACCGTAACATCGCCACCGCGATGGCACTGGCCCTCAACGGCGCGATGGATCGCCGTGTTGTGAACATTGCCGACGACGTGCCGGTGTCGATGCTTGAACTGTGCGCGCTCGCCGGGGGACCGCTTGAAGGCTCTGCGGAGCCGCTGAACGATCCATGGGCAGGACAGTGCGATACCTCGCTTGCGCGCAGTCTTGGTTTCAAGGCCACCGTCCGGACGATCTATCAGGCGGCTCAGGAGGACCTGCTCTAGCAGGAAGCCTATTCGATCTCCCGGAATTGGGCGAACACGCCGATCGAAGGGGGGCCTTCCCTAAAGTGACCGCTCCCAGCAGCCAAGTAGGAATGCTGCGATTTACCAGAAGGGCGGGTTCGGGTCGAAAGTGTCAGCCTGAAGATTGCTGCGGAATGTCAGCTCCAGTTTTCCGACGCCTGAGAGCGGTCTGGCCGCATCCAGCCCAATTGTCACCGCCCGCACCAGCCTGAACGTAGGGCGGCTTTCGGGGTGGCGTGCGACTATTCGAACGGCGGCTATGTTCGCGGATTCTGTATACCACTCTGTGCGCCCCAACTCGATCTACTCCCTGATGCATGATGCAGCAGGGAAACTTGGAAACACAGGAGGCACCGTCTATCGGGGTGGCACTGCGCATCGATGCGAAAGGTTTCAAGGAATGTCCCGAGCGAAGTCCGCCCATGATCTATCCGGGCTAATGAGGTATGCAGGTCGAGCGCCTTGGGACGAAGCGATGGATGAAATGCTGTCGGCGCATCTCGGCCCGGCATGCGAGGCGACCGGGCTTGATCCCGATGCAATGTTCGATCTCATCGGTGATCACTGGGAAGGGCCACTGTGGGGCTGTGCCTTCGAGGACCTGCTTACGCAGGAAATGGAACCGGATGGTCGCAATCTGGTCGAAGATTACCTAAAACGCCGGGGTTGGAACGAGAAGGCGCCCAACAAGGCCTATATGCGGGCACTCCGGGATAGCGCCATGTCGCTCTACGAGATTAGCGACGTTGTCCCCGGCCAGTCCATGACGCTGCGCGACTTGTTGCGGGATACAGTCCCGGTAACGGTGCGGGAGCACAGCGCAACCCGGACCTTGGTCAACTGGGATAAGATTGCAGCGCGAATTGTGAATGTGAACGGGCGGCTTGGCATTTCCGGGGCGCTTTTGCCGTTCGGCCCGGAGGGCGCTGCACGCCTGCTCGATACTTTTGCCCGGCTTGTTGACGAGCCGCCGCATGCGGCCCGATTCGATCCATCCGACCACGATGCATTGCTGCACGCTTCCGCGCCGATGTTCACCAATATCTGGTTGCTGGACTGCCTGGGCAAGGCCGTGCCCGGCGGTGAACCGGAACTGGTTAACGCTGACGGTGATGATCTGGTCTTTCACCGGATCATTTTCCCTTTGGCAAAGGGCGTGATCGGCAAGAGCGTTGCACGACGGCTGAACGCGGCGGAATGGTTGTCGCCCGCCAACGAGGTTTTCTGGAACTGGCTGGCACCGGAGGCGAAGGCCAAGAACCCGGGCAAGGGCAAACAGGCTTTCGTGACCAGCATGGACGACGGCACGCTCGTTTTCGCCAATGTGGCACTCACAGGCCGCAAACTGATCGTGGAGGTGAACAGCGCGGAACGCGCGAAGCGCGCGATCGAACAGATGAGTGCATGGCTGAGCAATAGCGTAGGTGCCCCGCTGACCGAAATCCGCACGTTGGCGCAGGCCATGGCCGATGATGCCGCGCGCGGCTATCCAGATGAAGAGCTGGAAATTCCGCCACAGGAAATGGAGCGGGTCATCCACGATATGATGACCCGGGAATATGCGCGGACGCTTGATGAAGCCGTGCCCGCACTCGGCGATGACACGCCCCGCGCGCTGTCCCGTACCAAGGCCGGTCGGACCAAGGTCGCCGACTGGCTCAAATATCTCGAAAATGGCGCAGCGAAAGCGGGCGCTGGCGACCCAATGGCAAGCTATGACTTCACCTGGATGTGGAACGAACTCGGGCTCGGTGATCTGCGGCATTGATGGTGAAGCAACGGCAGCTTGTAGCGAGCCCAACCAACGCGACGAATGACGGCTGTATCGGCGCCTGCCGACAAAAGCATGGGCTCGCCAAAATGTCAGCTTCTCTCACTTCCACCACCGAAACCGGACAGGCGGAAAGCTGACCCATTTCGGCCGTGCCGATTGGAGGCAAGAGCCGGGCGAATCATCCTAAAAAAGAACCCAAAAGGTTCGCTGGGCGAGACTTCGGGTCCGTGTTCCGCACCGAATTAGGGGGGGGACCACGAGTGGACCACGAAAACAGGATGCGCCACAATCGCAGCTTTTCTGCCGGTCTCAGAGCCGAATGTGAGTCCGGCCAGGGCACCATTCGCGTTGGGTTTGCGCATCGCTTTTTCAGCTGCCGGACTGCAGCGGCTGGTTTTTACGCGATCAGAAGAGCCAGTCGATCGCGATGCAGGCGGTCAGCCCGACAGCGATGTTCAACGGCAGGCCGATCTTTACAAAGTCGGTGAAGCGATAGTTCGCCGCGCCATAGACGAGCGTGTTGGTCTGATATCCGATCGGGGTGGCAAAGCTTGCGCTGGCGCCGAACATCACCGCGACGATCATCTGACGCGGATCGACGTTCAGCGCGCTGCCAAGCCCGATCACCAGCGGGGTCATGATTACCGCAACGGCGTTGTTGGTGACGGTTTCGGTCAGCAGGCTGGTCAGCGCATAGACGCCGATCAGCAATAGCAGCGGTGATGCGGTTGCCAGCATCGGCTGAACCCACGACACGATCAGCTCGACCGTGCCGGCATTCTGTAACCCCAGCCCGAAGGCGAGCATGCCAAAAATCAGGACCAGCGTGTTGCCGTCGATGGCGCTCCACGCTTCTTCGGGTTCGACGCAGCGGGTGAGCAGCACGATCGCGACCCCGGCCAGCGCAAGCGCTTCGATGGGAAGCGAAAAGATCGCCGCGAGACCGACGACCAGAATGATGGTGGCGACGGCGATTGGCGCTTTCTTTCGTTTGAACGCGCGCGCCGGCGCTTCGGTCACCTGCGCCAGGTTGATGTTGCCGTGAAGCGCGGCGGCGGCGTCCGGCGCTGCCGCGACGAGCAGGCGGTCGCCCGCGCGAACGCGCACCTCGGCAAGGCTTGGCCCGGCGACGTGGCGCGGGCGCGACAGGCCCAGCACGCGCAGCTTCAGCCGGGATAGAAGGGGGATGTCAGCCAGCCGGCGTCCGATAATGGGGTGCGAGGGCGATACCACCGCTTCGACCAGCCGGGCGTCGCGATCGCGATCGGGGCCGCTCATCGTGATGCCGCCGCCCATCCCGGTCAGACCGACGCGAAAATCGTCGGTCTCCGCCAGGGATGCCAGTTCCGCCGGGCTCGCCGCGACGACGAACTGGTCGCCAGCCTCGATCTCAAGCGCGTCGATATCCTGCCGGTGAAGCGTCAGTCCGCGTTGTACGGCAAGAATGCGTATCCCGGCACGCCGACCGAGGGCGCTTTCATCGATCCGCTGGCCGATATAGCCGCTGTCCGAATTGATCAGGAGGTGAGAGAGGTAGCTGTCGCTTTCCCCCTGTTCGGAAACACCGACGGGTTCGCGATCGGGCAGCAAGAGCGGCCCCATAATGGCGAGAAACACCACGCCGGTCAGCGCAACCACAATTCCGACGCCGGTAATTTCGAAAATGCCGAAACCGGGCTGGCCCCGCGCTGTCGCGACGCCCGATACCAACAGGTTCGTGGACGTGCCGATCAGCGTCAATGTGCCGCCTAGAATGGAGATATAGGAAAGCGGGATCAGCAACCGGGTGGGTGAAATACCCAGCAGCCGCGACAATTTCTTGATGATCGGGATCATCACGATGACGACCGGCGTGTTGTTCATGAACGCCGACGCCATCATCGTGCCCCCGCCGATTTCCGCAAGCGCGAGACGCGGCCTGCGCAGGGTTCTGCGAATGACCCAGCCCGACACCTCTTCCAGCGCGCCGGTGCGAAGCAGCGCGCCGGAAATGACGAACATCGCCCCGATCGTGATCGGCGCGGGATTGCTGAAAACCTGAAGCAGTTCGTCAGTGCTGACAAAACCAAGCGCCATCATCGCGATTCCGCCCGCAACGGCGAGCACGACCGGCGGCAAGCGCTCCATGGCGAACAGAACGAACAGGATCACGAGCATGGCGAAGCCCACGACGTCGCCATGATCGGTCAGCAGGTGCGTGGCGGCTTCATGCATTAACGGGTGCCCGGTTTCAGGTTGCAGTAGGATGTCACGCGACGGGACGATGACGTTCCGCCGGTCGGTGCTTCACGCAAGGAGTGGCATTTTCACCTTCGACGTCGGCGGTGCGATCCGCCTTGCCGGGGCAAGGTGGCCGATTCGGCATCACCGGTCGTCAACGCGTGCGATACTGCGATCGCCCGCGCAAGGGAACAGCGAAGCGTCGTTGCCGTGCGATCGGGATTCAGACCGCGGCGCATCGGTCGATCATGCGCCGGCCGCGCGATCGCGACGGCAATGCGGCGCGTATCTATTTTTATTATCTCGCAAAAACCTTCGCGCGAACATCCTTCTATAATGGCACCGTCGGTAAAACGGTGACGGCCCGCGCATCGGGCGAGCGACATCGGATTCCGGCATAATAAGCATCGGGACCTTGCCGCATGACCTTTCAATCCACCGACAAAAGCCTTCAGCCCCCGCAGCGCGAGGATGCCCTGCGCGAACTCGGCGCAATGCTGGAGACCTCGCAGGCGGTGATCGAATTCGCGCCCGACGGCACGATCCTTCGCGCCAACAAGCTTTTTCTGAACTTGATGGACTATGCGCCCGAAGAGGTCATCGGTCAGAACCACAGCATGTTCTGCGAAGACGCGTTCACCGAAAGTTCGGATTACGAGGTATTCTGGCTGGGGCTGCGCGACGGCACCGCGAAGGACGGCGAGTTCAAACGGCTGGCGCGCAACGGGCGCGAGGTGTGGATCCGCGCGAAATATTATCCCGTCCGCGAGGGTGAAACGGTAAAACGCATCGTCAAGATCGCGATGGACGTTACCGCTGCCAAGCAGCAGGCGATGATGCATCAGGGCCTGCTGAGCGCGATCAGCCGCGCCCAGGCGGTGATCGAATTCGATCTGGGCGGCAATGTCCTGTCCGCCAACGATAATTTCCTGAAAATCACCGGCTATAAGCGCGATGACGTCGTCGGCCAGCATCATCGGATGTTCTGTACGGCCGAATATGCGCGCTCGCCCGAATATGAACAGTTCTGGGAACGGCTGGGTCAGGGCGAATATCAAAGCGGCGCGTTCAAACGCCTTGCCAAGGACGGCAGGGAAATCTGGATCCAGGCGACTTATAACCCGATCATGGACCTTCGCGGACGGCCGGTGAAGATCGTCAAATACGCCATGGACGTCACCGCCCAGCGGCTCGCCGCGGCCGAGGCCGAAGGCAAGGTGGAAGCAGTCGGGCGCCAGCATGCGGTTGTCGAATATGACATGGCCGGTAACATCCTGACCGCCAACGATTTGTTCTGCAAGATGTTCGGCTATCGCCGTGACGAGATTGTCGGTCTGCACCATCAGGAAACGAGCCATCCGGGGTGCCACATCCATGCCGATTACCGGCAGTTCTGGTATCGCATGGGCCGCGGCGAGCATGAAGCCGGATATTTCCGGCGGGTGGCCAAGGATGGCCGCGAAATCTGGGCCACCTCCAGCTTCAACCCGATCCTCGACCTGGACGGCCGGCCATGGAAGGTGGTCGAATACGCCATCGATGCGACCGAGGCCAAGCTCGCCACGCTTGAGTTCGAAGGCAAGGTCGAGGCGATCAGCCGCGCCGAGTGCGTATTGGAAACCGCGCTGGACGGCACGATCATCGATGCCAATCGCAACTTCCTGAAAATGGTCGGCTATTCGATCGAGGAGCTTCGCGGCAAGAACCAGCGGATGCTGGTCGAACCCGAGGTGGCGCAGAGCGAAGCCTATCGCCAGCGCGAGGAAGGCCTGTCGCAGGGCGAATTCCTGTCGGGTGAATTCAAGCGCATTGCCAAGGGCGGACGGGAAAAATGGATTCGCGCGACGGTCAATCCCATTCTCGATTTGTGCGGCAAGCCGTACAAGCTCGTCACCTATGCGATGGACGTGACCGAGGACAAGCTGCTGTCGATCGAGACCGAAAACCGGCTGGACGCGATCGAGCGCAGCCAGGCGACGATCGAATTCGATCTTGACGGCAACGTGCTTACCGCGAACGCCAATTTCCTTGCGGTGATGGGGTATACCTTACGCGAAATCGTCGGCCAGCATCACAGCATGTTCTGCATGCCCGATTACCTGAAGTCGAAGGAATATGGCGAATTCTGGCGACTGCTGAACGCGGGGGAGACCCATTCGGGGCGTTTCCACAGGCTCGGCAAATACGGTCGCGACGTCTATATCCAGGCGAGCTACAGCCCGATCTATGACCTGTCGGGTAATCCGGTGCGCGTTATCAAACATGCCTACGACATCAGCAACCAGGTCGAACTCGAGCAGCGGATCGCGACCAAGAGCCAGGAAATGCACGGCATGGTCGATGAGCTGATCCGGGCGATCGCAACCATTTCGAAAGGGGCCGAAGGAGCAAGCGTCGACGCGCTTGAGACCGAGGGCGCCGCAACGCAGGGAAGCGAAGCGATCGGCAATGCGATCGAATCGATCGATCTCATCAACCGGTCGTCGGGACAGATTGCGAAGATCGTCGGTGTAATCGGCGAACTTGCCAGCCAGACCAATCTGCTGGCGTTCAACGCCGCGATCGAGGCGGCGCGCGCTGGCGAACACGGTGTCGGCTTTTCGGTGGTTGCCGAAGAGGTGCGCAAGCTTGCCGAACGAAGCGCGGACGCCGCCAGCGAGATCGCCAAGCTGATCGAGGAATCGGGCGAGCGGGTGGCCCATGGCACCGAACGTTCGCGCAGTGCACAGACGGCGTTCGAAGGCATCGCGAAGAGCGTCGAAAAGACCACGCAGTCGATCGACGAGATTGCCCGTGCGGCGAAGAAGCAGGAGCAGATGACGATGAAAGTGGTCGGTCTGATCGGTGACCTCGCGCATTCGACTCAGGCGCACCACGGATGACTTGCGCATCTCCCCCCGCCGCGGTGGGCGTGGGGCAACAACAGCCCAACCCCGCCGTTCAGCCGCTCGATGTCGGGCTGATGCGATTGTGCGGGCGCGATCTGGCCGTCCCGGCGGAAAATATACGCGAAGTGGTGCCGATGCCCGATCGGCTGCATCACGATTTTTCGGGAACGGGCGCTTGCACCGGTACCATCGTGATCCGCGGGCGCGTCATTCCGGTGCTCGACATCGCCGCGCATCTGGGCTTCGGGCCGCGCGACGATGGGGCGGGGGTTATCCTGATCCTGCGGTATGAGCGGGCGCTGGTCGGCCTCATCATGGACATGGTGTCGGGACTCGCGCGCATTCCCGCAGCACGCATACAGTCGCTGGAGGTTGCGGGCGGCGGTGAAGGACGGATCGTCACCAGCGGCTTTCCGCACGGCGATATGCTGGTGGGACTTGTCGAACCCGGCGCGGTCTTTGGACTGCCCGGCGTGGTTCACGCCCGCGAGAGCAGTGCCGATGCGCAGGCGGGATCGCTGACCAATCGCCGCGCTGTCGTCATGGTGTCGGTGGCGGAAACCAGCATGGCGATCGAGGCGGCAATCGTCGTCGCCACCTTGCCCGGAATCCAGCTGAAGCCCGGCCCCGTCCGGTCAAGCAAGTGGATCGGCGTGGTCCATTATCTCAATCACGAAATTCCGGTGATCGACGATATTGCGCTGCTCGGGCTTTCCGGTCGTGCGGCGGAAGGCACGGGCGGCGCGATCGTGATATTGCGGCTGGACGACACGCGCATGCTTGGCGTGAAGATCGACAAGGTGCGCAGCATCCTGCCGCTGGGCGCGGAATCGGTCCGACCGCTCGCATCGTCGCTGGCCCAGCGCTTGTCGCTCTTTACAGGCGCGGTGGTCGATGCGGACGGATCGCAAAGTCTGCTGCTCGACAGTGATGCATTGCGCAAGAGCGATGAATTGCGGATGCTTGGCGCGCTTCGCCGCGACCGGCCGGGCGGGGGGAACGAAAAACCCGCCGCCGCCGGTGCGCCGTCAGTAAAGGGCGAGCGTCAGCCTTTCGTAATATTCCGCGCCGGAAAACGGCAGGGCGCGGCGCGGCTCGCGACGGTCAAACAGATCATTTCCTATCCCGGCAATGTCACCGGCGCGCGCGCGGACGGATCGGCGCTTCGCGGCATCGCGACCTATAACGGCGCGCCGTTGCCGCTGTTCGATCTCGCCGACACGGGCGAATTTGACGACCGGCCCGACCGCATGGTGCTGGTCGTGGAAAAGGAAGGCGCGTTCAGCGGCCTGGTCGTCCAAAAACTGGAAACGATCGTTCGCGCCGTCGGTCAGCGCCGACCCGGTCCCAACCGTCGGGGGCACTTCATTCAGGCCAGCGTCGATGGCACGATGAAGGCGGTCAACCTGATCGACCTGAACGAGGAAGCGGACCGGTTGGCGGCGCAGTGCGCACCCCCGGGCATGGCATCGGCGGTCCCGCGCGATCCGTCGGCCAATGCCGCGCCCGCGCAGCGCTGACCACCGCGAAGCGCAGCGCTGCTTTTTCCTATATCGTCAGGCAACCCTGGCGCGCGGCAGGCATGCGGGACCGGTGGGTTCGAAGCTTTTATAGGTCAGGATAAATTCCTGATGGCCCAGCGCTTCGGACACGCTCTGCTGCCCGCCGGCAACGGCAAGCGTGCGTTCGTAGATTTCGGTTCCGACCTCATCAATGCTCGCTTCGCCGTCAAGGATGCGGCCGGCGTTGACGTCCATATCCGCGGCCAGACGACGCGCGGTTTCCGGGTTCGCGCAGATTTTGATGACCGGGGAGATTGCGGACCCGACCACCGAACCGCGTCCGGTGGTGAACAGCACGATGTGCGAGCCGCAGGCGATCAGCTCGACGATTTCGGCATTGTCCGAAATGTTGGGAAAGCCGAAGCGCGGTTCGCCGTCGGGTACGACGTCTAGAAGATACAGCCCGTTGGAGGGCGGAACCTCCGCCGGGCGGATGATGCCGGAAATCGGCGAACTGCCCGATTTGGAATAGGCGCCCATCGATTTTTCTTCCTGCGTCGTCAGCCCGCCCTCCGCATTGCCGGGGGCGAAGCTGCCAAAGCCCATGACCGTGTAATAGCGTTCGGCCTTTTCCACCGTGGCCATCAGTTCGCGCCCAAGTTCGGGGGTCACCGCGCGATCGGCCATGATCGCTTCGCATCCGACAAGTTCGCCGGTCTCTTCGAAAATGCAGGTCGCGCCTTCTTCGACCAGCCGGTCAAACGCCCTGCCGACGGCGGGGTTGGCGGTGATGCCGCTGGTCCCGTCCGATCCGCCGCAGATGGTGCCGATGACGAGTTCGTCGATTGCCATCGTCGTGCGCTCGGCGCGGTCGGCCTCAGTCCGCACGCGGTCAACCGCCGCCAGCCCGGCTTCGATGGTCGCCGCAGTGCCGCCGACTTCCTGAATCACCAGTGTTTCGACCGGGCGACCGCTCTTTTCGGCGGCGCGCGCAAGACCTTCGCGATTGAAGCTTTCGCATCCAAGCGAAACGATCACCAGCCCGCCCAGATTGGGGTGAGTGGCGATCGCCTTCATCATCTTGTCGGCATAGCTGTTGGGATAGCAGCCGGGAAAGCCGATCAACTGGACATCGGCCCGGTCGGCCTTGTCGACGATGCGTCGTGCGACATGATGCGCGCATTCGACCAGATAGCACACCGCAATCACGTTGCGGATGCCCTTGCGGCCGTCGCTGCGTTGCCAGGCTGGGATCATGAACCGTTCCTTTGGTCGATCGCATCCCGCGTATGGCTGGGGATGTAATCGCTCTTCATATTGTGCATGTGAATATGGTCGCCGGCGTTTACCGCCGCCGTCATCGACCCGATCGGCGCGCCGTATTTCAATACCTTGTCGCCCGCGTCCAACGCACGCCGCGCAACCTTGTGACCGATGCCGATGGGCGTCGCCGCGGGGATCGGCGCGCCTTCCACGGTGACGATATCACCGGCTGCGATCGGCGCGGTGACGATCAGGATATTGTCATCGGGGTGGAGCAGGACAAGGCTCACGCAGTCAGCCCCCGTCCATTAAGGCGAAGTACCGGGACGAACCCGTTTTTCGCGTTGGCCGGAAAATCGATGTGCAGCGCATCGCCATCCTGGCGATGGTTCACCTCGCCTCCGCCCAGCAGCGTGACGCGTTCGATCCCCCGGTTGCCCAACGCCTTCGCGCCGAGCGAGGCGACCGACGCCGTGCCGCGCGGCCAGCCGAGGAAAATGGCATACAGCGTGTCGCCCCTGGTGGTGAACCGGATGTCCCGCGCGGTGAAGGGCTTTGCCTTGTCCTCATTCTGCATGCCGGTTTCCAGCACCGTCGGCCCTTCGCCATAGCTGTGCCAGGGGCGGGAGGCGAAGATGGCTTCTCCATTGACCGCCATCCAGTCGGACATGCGGTCGAGGATGCGCTCTTCGTCGGAATCGATGCTGCCGTCGCCGGGCTGGGGAATCGACAATAGCAGGTTGCCGTTCTTCGAAACGATGTCGGAAAGTCGCTGGATTACCTGTTCAGCGGTCTTGTAGCTATGGTCGTTCAACCGTGCGACATTGTAGAACCAGTCGCCGATACAGGTGCCGGTCTGCCATGGTTCATCCCAGATCCGGTCGGCAAAACCGCGCTCCACCGCCTGAACCACGCCAAAGCGCTCCCATGGCTTCAATTGCTTGGCGGTGAGCACCACGTCGATCTTGCCGTGCCAGTCGATCGACCGGTTGTAATAATCGGCAACCGCCTCCAGACCCGCGGAGCCGAACGGCAGGCCGTAATCGTCGAAATAGACAAGGTCGGGTTTGTATTTCTGCACCAGATCAATCTGCCGCATCAGCCATTTGGAGACATAGGCCGGATCGTTCGCCGGGCCGTGCTCCATCCATTCGCCGTCATGATCGGCGTGCCATTTGTCCATCGCCTTGATGCTGTCGATGCCGTCGGGGGCGACCATGTGGCGACCGGTGTAAAGATCATGCGGGTCCAGCCCGTCCCACCATTTTCCCGCGCCATCCGCCTTTGTCAGGCGATAGGCGTCGTAGCGAGCGCCCTTCATCGGCCCTTCGGGATCATAGGCATAGGCGGGTTGATACCAGTGCCAGCTATGCGCCGCGTGATTGGATACGCCGAAGCGAAGCCCCGCCTTGCGCGCCGCCTTTTCCCATGTTCCGACGACATCCTTTTTCGGGCCGACACGAAGCGAATTCCACGGCTGATAAGCGCTGTCATAACAGTCGAGATTGTCGTGATGGCATGCGAGCGCGACGAAATATTTTGCCCCCGCCTTTTTATACCGCGCGATCAGGGCGTCGGGGTCCCAGCGATCGGCCGTCCATTTGTTCTGAATGTCCATGAAGCCGGTTTGCGAAGGATGGCCATAGGTCTTCAGATGATGATCGTACATCGGATGGCCCTGCATATACATGAAGCGGCCGTACCAATCGCCCTGTTCGGGGACCGATTGCGGCCCCCAATGCGCCCACAGGCCCAGCTTCGCATCGCGGAACCAGTCGGGATAGCGGTAATTATCGACCAGCGAGGGCCAGTTTGGCTGCACCGGCCCGGTCTGCATGCCAAGCGGTCCCTTCGCCATAGCACGGCGCACCATTCCCGCAGCCGCCATTCCCGCCAGCACCGATCGTCTGCCCAGCTTCATCACCATACGCCTGCTCCCCGTTTTTCTGTGTCCACCCGATCGGGCGCGCCTCTTTATTGACCCAGCGTCTTGCGGATGGCGGCGAGGGTCAGCGGTTCCATCACCGCATATCCCTTTGCCGCGGGATGCACGCCGTCGCTCGACAACCCATCCTTCATCGCGCCTTCGGGGGTGGTCATCGCGGCGTGATAATCGACATAGGTGAAGCCGTTTTGGGCCGCATAACCGCGCAGCCAGTCGTTCATCGCCTTGATGACTGGGACGGGATTCTTGTCCTTGGCCCAGGGGAACTGCCCGGCGGGCGGGATCGACCCCAGAATGACCTTTATCCCGTGCGCCTTTGCCAGTTCGGCCATGGTGCGGATATTGCCCTGAACCGTTGCCAGCGTGCTGGCGCCGGTGTTTCCCGCAATGTCATTGGTGCCTGCCATGATATGAACCGCCTGCGGGTGGAGGTCGATCACGTCCTCGCGGAACCGCACCAGCATTTGCGGCGTGGTCTGCCCGCTGATGCCGCGATCGACGCGGCCATCGACGAAGAATTCCTTGTCGAGGTTGATCCAGTTGTCGGTGATCGAATCGCCCATGAAGACGACGCGCACCGGCTTGCCCGATGCCTTCAAGTCGGAATTGGCGGCGCGATAGCGGCAAAGCTGGCCAAAATCGCGGGTCAGCATGTGCAGGTTCCACATATGCCAGCCCGTGCCATCGGTAGGCATGGCATGCTGCGGGCAGGGATTGTCGACAATCCCCGACGGGTCGTCGGCATGGGGATCGCCGTCCACCATGGTTTGCGCCGTCGCCACGGTGGGCAGCGCTGCGCAGGCAAGCAGTGCGGCGCAAAACGATGCGCGCACGTTGCGGAAGTGCGGGGGGGAAAGGTCGGTCATTTCAATCCTCTCTGGCGAACCTGTCGCGCATGCAATCCTTGGGCACCGGCTGGCGCGGCTTGGGCGCGATGTTAGCGTTGCCGAAGCAATAAGGAAATGCCAGTTTCGGATATAAACACGCATTGCACCAGTAAAGTGCATCGAAAGGGGCGTATGAGAGAATTTCGACCCATATTTGCGCTCGGTCTGGCGCTAATGCCGCTTTTGACCGCGAATGCCGTAACGGCGCGCGGGCAAAGCGCGATACCCTATATATGGCATAATGTTCGCGTGGGCGGCGGCGGTTTTGCGCCCGGCATTGTTTTCAGTCGGGCCGAGCGCGGCCTTGCCTATCTGCGGACCGATATGGGTGGTGCCTATCGGTGGGATCACCGTGCAGGGCGCTGGATTCCGCTAGAAGACGGCATGGCTGAAGGCAGCTATATGGGCGTCGAAAGCGTTGCGCCCGATCCGGTCGATCCCGACCGGGTGTATCTGGCGACGGGCATGTCGTGGCGCTCTCCCGCAGCGATGATGCGTTCGGACGATCGCGGCGCGCATTGGAAGATCGTGCCGGTGCCGTTCAAAATGGGCGGTAATGAAGACGGTCGCGGGCTTGGCGAGCGACTGGCGATCGATCCTGCGCATCGCGCGACGCTTTTCTTCGGCTCGCGCCATCAGGGGCTGTGGCGCAGCGATGATCGCGCGGCGCACTGGCGAAAGGTCGATGGCTTTCCGTTGCCGGGGCTGGGTATTCCGAAAGAAGGCCGCGCGACGCACGGCGGGCTGAGTTTCGTCGTGTTCGATCCTGCAACGCCGGGTCGTATGCTGGTCGGCAGTGCCGATCCGGGCAAGCATCATCTGTTCCTGTCGCAGGACGGGGGAGCAAGCTGGCATGTCGTTCCCGGCGGTCCCGCCACCGACCTTCTTCCGGTAAAGGCGGTCATCGGCGGCGATCATGTCGCGACCATCACCTATTCCGACGCGATCGGCCCGAATGGCGTCACGCGCGGCGCGGTGTGGCGCTACGATCTTCGCCGAGGAACATGGCGCGACGTAACTCCCGACCAGCGCGCCGATGCTCCCGTCGGCGGGTATATGGGCGTTGCAGTATCGTCGCAGGATCCGAACGTGATCGCAGTGAGCACGATCGACCGCTATCACCCGGTCGATACGGTATGGCGGTCGAGCGATGGCGGCGGCCATTGGGATGAACTGTTCCGCCGCTCGGTGCGCGACGTGTCGGCAACGCCGTTCCTGGACCTTGACGGTGACCATGCCGATTTCGGACACTGGATCGCGGGACTTGCCATCGATCCGTTCGATGCCGGACATGCCGCCTATACAACCGGTGCGACGCTCTACGCCACGCGGCAGTTCGACAAGGCCGGGCGGATGCAATGGCTTCCCTGGACCAAGGGAATCGAACAGACCGCGATCATCACCATGATCAGCCCAGCGGACGGGCCGCCGCTGGTTTCCGGCTTTGGCGACATTGCGGGTTTCCGGCACGACGATCTGACGGTTTCTCCGCCGACGGTGCACACCAATCCGTATCTCACCAACACCAACACGCTCGATTATGGGGGAATTGCGCCGAACATCATGGTGCGCAGCGGGAGCACGCATACCCGGCTGGTGCCCGGCGCTTCGCTTGCATGGTCTGACGATTACGGGCGTAGCTGGCAGCCGCTGACACCCGACATTGTTCGGCCGTCCGAGCCGATCGACGGACCGCCGCCGATTCGCACCGGCGATGCGCCCGTCGTGGTTTCGGCGGATGGCGGCACCTTCCTTGCCGGGACAAACCTGCCGATGCTGACCCGCGACCGGGGGCGAAGCTGGCAGCGGGCAAATGGTATGCCGGTCGGCAGCCGCCCCACCGCCGACAAGGCGGACCCGAAACGCTTTTACGCGATCGACTTCGCCGCCAATCGGCTGATGCGCAGCGATGACGGCGGGGCGACGTTTCATCGCGTTGCCGGAACCGGGCTTCCCGCCGACCTGTCGGCTGCGAAAACGACGTGGCGGGAAGCGCAGAACCCGATGCGTGCGGTGCCGGGCAGGGCGGGGGTACTGTGGCTGCGCATCGGGGAACGTTTATACCGTTCAACCGATTTCGGCGAACATTGGCGCGTATCGAGCGGCGCGCTGTCGGTCGCTTATTACGGGCTGGGCAAGGGCGCGCCCGGCAGCAACTGGCCTGCGGTCTACGCCATCGGCAAAAAGGATGGGTTGAACGCGCTGTGGCGATCGATCGACGGGGGGGCGCACTGGATGCGGATCAACGACGATGCGCACCAATGGGGGATGCGCTTCCGGTTGATCATCGGCGATCCGAAACGTTTCGGGCGCGTCTATGTCGGCACCGACGGGCGCGGCATCGTGTATGGCGATCCGGCCGGTTAAGCTGGTGAATCGCGTCGGCTATTCGATCTGCGTCCCTTCCAGCGCGTGTGAAACGGTTCTTGCGGTATCGCACACCATCTCGCTGGCGCGTGCGCGATCCAGCTTGGCTCCCGCGCCGCTGACATAGGGTACGGTAAGCGCGGCGCGCGCTTCGCCGGCGGCAAGGATCGGCGCGGATATATCCAGGATGCCGTTGATCATGCCACTTTCGCGGGCGACATAGCCCTGCGCCGCGATGTCGTTCAGCTGGCTGAGCAGCGCGGCGCGGTCGATCGCACCGTCGAGCAGGTCGATTTCGTCGATCATCTGCGCCTGCCGTTCGGCAGGTTCGAAGGCGAGCAGGACAAGGCCCGATGCCGAAAGGTGGAGCGGGCGACGATATCCCACGCGCACCGCGAAGCCCAGCAGGCCGGGTGCCTCCACCCGCGCAACCACCACCATTTCCGCACCCGACGCCACGGCAAGGTGGCAGGACTGGCCCGCCTCTTCGGCAAGTTCGGTCATCAGCGGAAAGGCGAGCGACAGCAGGTCGCGGATCGGCGGCTGGCGCATCGAAAGCGCGAACAGGCGGTTGGTGAGCGAATAGCCGCCTGCTTCGTCGCGGCTGATATAGCGCATGTCCTCCAGCACCTGAAGCATGCGGAAGATTTCGTTGCGAGATCGTTCCAACGCCGTCGAAATGTCCGACATGCTCATCGGCATTCGCGAGTTGGCGAGCGTTTCGAGGATCGCCAGCCCTTTTTGCAACGCCGGAGCGCGGTATTTCGAATCTGTCGTCACGTTCAGCCAATCACCTTCTTTCACTTCGCCATCGCTTTATCCAACGATCGTTGCAAAGGGATTCGACAGCCTGTCCCATACGTGAAGCAGTCATTTATACTTGAAATTCTACCTTTGTTGAAAGAGGGTCGCACGGGTATGCGTACCGGAAAGCGTTCCGGCTCGCTGCCCGTACGTCAAGAGAGCGCGGGACATAGCCTGCGCCGAGGGAGGATTGATTGATCGCACGTCTGACCGCCGTGGCCGCCGGGGCCGCGATGACGCTTACCGCCGTTCCGGCGCTCGCACAGGCGCAGCAAGGCGCGGTTCCGCAAATCCAGACCCGAAACGGCCGCCACGCGCTGATCGTCGATGGCGAACCCTTCACCATTCTTGGCGGGCAGGTGAACAATTCGAGCAACTACGCCGCGGCGCTGCCAAAGGTTTGGCCGGTGCTCGACCGGATCCACGCAAATACCGTCGAAATTCCGGTCGCCTGGCAGCAGATCGAACCCGAAGAGGGCAAATTCGATTTCTCCTTTGTCCAGACGCTGCTTGAACAGGCGCGCGCGCACGACAAGCGGGTTGTCCTGCTGTGGTTCGCAACCTGGAAGAATACCGCGCCCGGCTATGCCCCGGATTGGGTAAAGCTCGACAATCGGCGCTTTCCGAGGATGAAGACGCGGGATGGCAAGGACCATTATGTCCTGTCGCCGATGCACCGTTCCACGCTGGAGGCGGACAAGCGCGCTTTCGTTGCCCTGATGACCTATTTGAAGGCGCATGATCCGCAGAATACGGTGATCCTGGTCCAGCCGGAAAATGAAGTCGGTAGCTATCGCAGCCCGCGCGATTACGGCCCCGAAGCGCAGAAGCTGTTCGATGGCCCGGTGCCCGATACGCTTGTCAGCGCGCTGGGCAAGAAACCCGGCAGCTGGAGCGCGGTGTTCGCAGATCAGGCGGATCGCGCGTTCAATACCTGGTATACCGCACGGTACATCAACGAGATCGCGGCGGCGGGTAAGGCGGTGAAGCCGATCCCGATGTATGTGAACGCTTCGCTTGCTGATCCCTTCAAGACGCCGGAGCCGACGGCGGTCTCGAGCGGTGGGCCGCAACAGGACGTGCTCGACATCTGGAAGGCGGCGGCGCCAGCGATCGATTTCGAAGCGCCCGACATCTATGATCGCAAGAGCAAGGATGTCGATGCGTATCTGGAAAGCTATGCCCGCCCCGACAATCCGCTGATGGTGCCGGAAATCGGCAATGCCGCGGAATATGCGCGGTACTTCTACAAGGCGATGGGGCTGGGCGCGATCGGCTTTTCGCCATTCGGCATGGATGACACCGGATATTTCAATTATCCGCTGGGCGCGCAAAGCCTTGACGATGATACGCTCGATGCGTTCGCGTCCAAATATGCGGCGTTCGAGGCGATGGGGCGCAACTGGTCCCGCATCGCCTTCACGCACCCGACATGGGGCGCATCGAAGCCTGACGACGGGTCCGGGCAATCGACGGTCATGGGCAAATGGAAAATTTCCACCAGCTATGGCGAGTGGCAGTTTGGGGAAAAGGACTGGGATTTCCTTGACCAGACGCCGCCGCCCTGGGCCGACAAGCCCGTCGGCGGCGTCGTCGTCGCGCAGCTTTCGCCGAACGAGTTTCTGATGACCGGCGATCATGTCCGGATGCATTTCGAAGCGGCCGAGGGCGGGCCTGAGCATGGCATGGTCGTGCGTGTCGAACAGGGGCATTTCGATGACGGAAAATGGGTGATGGACCGTGTGTGGAACGGGGATCAGACAGACTACGGCATCAACCTGATCGAGCAGCCGGTGCTGCTGAAAGTCATCATGGGCAGCTATCGCTGAAAACAAAATTGCCCGGCGAGCGCGCGGGCTGGACGACGAGGACGGATGATATGAGCAAGGCAATGATCGTTTCCGCGCTGATGGCGGCAAGCGCGATGGCCCCGGCGGCAATGGCGCAGCAGGCGGGCAGGTATTCGCGCACCGATGACGGGGTCGTCGTTTCGCCCGCGAACGGCAGTGCGGCAACGGTGAAGGTTACCGTTCACGGCGATGGCATTTTCCACGTCATCGCCGCACCGAAGACGAAAGCAGGCGCGCCGCGCGATACCAGCCTGATGGTGCCCGCTCCGCCAAAGCCGGGCAAATTTTCGATCGCCGATCAGAACGGCCACGTCCTTCTGAAAACCGATCGCGATACCGCCGATATCGATCTTGCCACCGGCAAGGTTCGCTTCCTTGATGCCAGTGGGAAGCTGCTCCTCGATCAGGCGGGCCAGCCCGTGTTCACATCCGAGACGATCGAGGGCAAGCCTTTCGTGTCGGTGTCCCAGCAATTCAATCGCGGCACCGATGAGGGGCTGTATGGCCTGGGCCAGCACCAGAACAGCCAGATGAACTATAATGGCGAGGACGTTGAACTCGCCCAGCACAATATGGACATTGCGGTGCCGTTTCTGGTGTCGACGCGCAATTACGGCATATTGTGGGACAACAACTCGATCACCCGGTTCGGCAATCCGAAGGAATATTCCTTTGTGGGGCAGGGCATGAAGGTGACGAGCGGGGGCAAGCCCGGCTTTACCGCGCAATATTATCTGGATGACAAGCTTGCCGTGACTCGCCGCGAAGCGACAATCGATTACCAATATATCTCTGACCAGGACAAATGGCCCGAAGCCGCCAAGGCGAAGACGGTCGCCGCCGATAGCGGGCAGAACACCGCAGGCAATGCGACCGAAAGCCAGAAGGTCGTCTGGACGGGTGAGCTGACCCCGGACAAGAGCGGAATGCACAAGTTCCGCCTGTATGGGTCCAGTTATTTCAAGGTCTTTATCGACGGCAAGGAAGTGCTCAATCGCTGGCGGCAGAACTGGAATCCCTGGTATGCCAACTTCGAAGTTCCGATGACCAAGGGCAAGCCGGCCAGTGTCCGCATCGAATGGAAACCGAACGCCGGATATATGGCGTTCTTCCACAACGACCCGCTTGCCGATGCCGACCGCCATTCGGTCTGGTTTTCCAGCAATGTCGGCCATGCCGTCAATTACTGGTTCGTGCCGGGCAAGGACATGGACGACGTGGTCGCGGGGTATCGCAAGCTGACGGGCAAGGCCGTGATGATGCCCAAATGGGCCTATGGCTTCTGGCAGTCGCGCCAGCGCTACAAGACGCAGGACGAACTGATTGACGTGGTCGAACAGTATCGCAAACGCGACATCCCGCTCGACAATATCGTGCAGGACTGGTTCTATTGGCCCGAGGACGCATGGGGCAGCCACGATTTCGACAAGAGCCGCTTCCCCGATCCCAAGGGGATGATCGACAAGGTGCACGATCTGAACGCGCACTTCATGATTTCGGTCTGGCCCAAATTCTATCCGACGACCGACAATTACAAGGAACTGGATGCCAAAGGATATACCTATCACGGCAACCTGAAGATGGGGAACAAGGACTGGGTCGGTAAAGGCTATCTGAACACCGACTATGATCCCTATGCCCCCGAAGCGCGCGAAATCTATTGGCGGCAGATGAAGGACAAGCTGGCCGTGCTGGGCGTCGATGCCTGGTGGATGGACGCGACCGAACCCGACATTCACTCCAACCTGTCGATCGAAAACCGCATCAAGACGATGGGGCCGAACGCCAAGGGACCGGCGGCCGAATATTTCAACAGCTTTCCGCTGGTTCATGCCGAGGGCGTGCATGACGGCTGGCGCCAGTTCAAACCCGATGTCCGCCCGTTCATCCTTACCCGGTCGGGGTTCGGCGGGCTGCAGCGCGCAGGCGCGGCGCTCTGGTCCGGCGACGTTGCAAGCCGCTGGTACGATCTGCGCGCGCAGATTTCGGCAGGGGTGAACCTGTCCATGTCGGGAATTCCCAACTGGACGCACGATATCGGCGGGTTTGCGTTGGAAGACCGCTATTCGACCGACAATCCAAAGCCGGAGGACCTGAACGAATGGCGCGAACTGAACCTGCGCTGGTTCCAGTTCGGCGCATTCAGCCCGCTGTTCCGCAGCCATGGCGAATATCCGTATCGCGAGATTTACGAGATTTCGCCCGACGGTTCGCCGATGCGCAAGTCGATGGTCTGGTACGATCAGCTTCGCTATCGCCTGATGCCTTATATCTACACCCAGGCGGCGAACACGTGGTTCAACGACGGCAGCATCATGCGCGGCCTTGTCATGGACTTTCCGAACGACAGGCAGGCGCGCGACAGCGCGGACGAATATCTGTTCGGCGACAGCTTCCTGGTCGCGCCGGTCACCACCTACAAGGCGCGCTCGCGCGAGGTGTATCTGCCCAGCGCTTCGACCGGCTGGTACAATTTCTACACCGGTGAACGCGTTGCGGGCGGAAAGAGCGTAAATGTCGATGCGCCCTATGAACGCATGCCGCTGTTCGTGCGCGAAGGCGCGATTGTTCCGATGGGGCCGGTCCAGCAATATGTCGATCAGAAGCCCGATGCGCCGGTAACGCTCAACATCTATACGGGAGCGGACGGATCGTTCGGCCTGTATGAGGATGACGGGACGAGCGAGGGCTATCGCACCGGTAAATATAGCCGCATCCCGATCCGCTATGACGATGCGACGGGCAGCGTTTTCATCGGTGCGCGGCAGGGCAAGGGCTATGACGGCATGCCCGCCAGCCGCACGTTCCGCATCCGCTGGATCAAGCCGGGGCAGCCGCTCGACCTGGACGGCGCTGCCGATGTCACGGTGGCCTATACGGGCAGCGAAGTAACCGTGAAACGCCCCGGCTGACGCGCCGACATACTGTGCCCGGCGTCATGTGGCGTCGGGTGCAAAGCGACAAAAAGCGGATGTTCGACATGGGGTCGGCATCCGCTTTTTTGTAGATGGCGGCAGGCAAAAAAAGAGCCGGGGCACTAGGCTCCGGCTCACAGGGGGAACTGTAGGAGTGGTTGTTAGTAGGTGATGCGGGCGGTGATGCTGACCCGGCGATCGTTCAGCACCGACGACTGCGGACGGCTTTCGATGCCGTAATAGGTGCGGTTTTCGGTATCGGTCAGGTTCGTCCCGTCCACCGTGAGCGCGAAATGCGGGTTGACCGTATAGGTGAACGAGGCATCGAGCTGACCACGCGGCGCGTTGAAGATGGGCAAGTTACCCGATCCGTTGCCCTGCGTCGTCACGACATATTTGCTGCGCCAGTTATACGCGACGCGCGCCGAAACCGCGCCTTTGTCGTAAATGCCGACAAGGTTGTAGCTGTATTTCGACAGCAGTTCGAGCGGCACCAGAAGCTGGTTGCCTTCATTGTCGGTGGCTTGCGGGCTGGGCGCCTTGCTGTCGACATAGGTGAAGTTCGCCTGCGCACCGAAGCCCGACAGCCACCCGGGAAGGAAGTCGAAAAAGGTATTGCCGCCGATTTCGAAGCCTTTGATCTTGCCATTATCGCCGTTGACCGGGCGCGTCACATCATAGGTGTAGCTGCTGTCGCCGAAGGTATAGGTTTCCTGCGTAACGACATTGGCGATGAACCCGTCGACCTTCTTATAGAACGCCGCGCCATAGATCATACCGGTATCGGCGAAGTAATATTCTAGGCTCGCGTCAAGCTGTTTGGCGGTCAGCGGACGGAGATCTGGGTTCCCCGAAGAGGCAGTGCGTTGCGAATTCGTGGGATTATATTCGACGATGTTGATGTTCGGGTTGAGCTGCGTGAAGCTGGGGCGTGAAAGCGCCTCGGACGCCGCCAGCCGCAACTGCAATTCGGGCGTCAGGTGGAAGGTCAGGTTCAGGCTGGGCAGCGCCTTGGTATAGTTCGAATCGACGCTGATCGGCTGATATTCGACATCGCCGTTGCCATAGATCGGATTGCCGTCGTCATCGGTGCCGACCTGCACCTGCGGCGTGCGGACCTGATAGCCGGCGGTGCTTACTTCGGTCCGGACAACGCGGACACCGATATTGCCCTCGAACGGAACCGCGAAATCGTCACTGCCGAAGCGGACCAGTCCGTAAGCGGTATAGGTTTTTTCGCCCTGCGTATTCCGGTCGCTGGGAACATAGCTCACGCCGTCGAGCAGGGCTTCTTGCTGCGATTCCGAAACATAGGGGGCCAGCGCTTCACGCGTGGCATCATAGTCCAGCACTATGTTCCGGTTAAAGAAAACAGCGCCGGTCGGGACGCCGTCGAAACCGCGATACAGGTCGCCGCGGAACGGACGAACCTCCAGCAGCGAATCGGGCAGCGCGGTTGCGATGCCGTAATAGGCATAGGTGCTGCTGTCGGTCACCGCAGAGCGGTCAGTGTACCGCAAACCGCCTTCAAGCGCGCGAAGGAAACCGCCGTGAAGCTGATACTTCGCATCGAAGCGGCCAGCATATTCGGTGCCGACGGAATGTTCGATATGGTCGAGATACCCGCCGCCGGTGCGGTAATTGTCGAAATTGGTGGTCGACCCGTCGCCGTTGCTGGCGTCGCCATCGCCGTAAATGAGCATCGTCGGAACACCGTCGCCCACCGAAGTATAAAGCCGCTCGGCGGTGGAAGACAGGATGACGATCGAACGCTCGCTGTCGGTCGTGCCGCGAATATACTGGAAATCGCCGCTCACTTCGAGATCGGAGGAGGGGTTCCAGACGCCGTGCAGCGAATAGTCATTGGTAACCGAATTGCGCGTTTCCAGGCTGGTATTCGCGTTCACCGGCACGTTGACGAACGTGCCGCTGCGGAAATTGCCGTCATCGTCGAAACTGAAAGGCTGCGTATAGTCCGGGGTGATGGTCGCATCGCCGGTATAGGCGAAATAGCTGTAATCGCCGTAGCGGAACTTGTAGTCCGAACGAATATATTCGCCGGTGAATTGCAGAGTATCGGTCGGGCGCCATTGCACGGCCACATCGGCGCCAAGCCGGCGGCGATCGCCAAGATACTGACCGATGCCCACGCCGTGCGCGAGATAGGTGTCCTGCCCCGTGCGGCCCAGTCCGGCGGCGATCGCAGCGTCGGTTTCGTCGCTTTCGTCGAGCAGGTAGAAGGGCTGGCTGGAAATCTGATCCTGACGGAATGCCGTCTTCTGATACGCCAGATCGACGAGCACGCCGATTTCGCCGATTCCGGTATCCCAGCGATCGGACACGAGGATGTTGGCCTGCGGCTTGCTCTTGCCGTACAGGTCATAATAATTGATGCCGCCGCTCGCCGACAGCTTGAAGCCGTCAAAGTCGAAGGGCTTGCGCGTTCGCAGGTTGACGAGGCCGCCAATGCCGCCTTCGATCAGTTCGGCCGACGGGTTTTTGTAAACATCGATTCCCGCCAGCAGTTCGGACGGCACATCTTCCAGGCTGAGCGTGCGCCCGCCATTCGCGGTGAACACGTCGCGTCCGTTGATTTCGGTGCGAACCTGGCTGAGCCCGCGAATGGCGATCGAGCTTCCCTCGCCATAGCTGCGTTGGATCTGGACGCCGGTAATCCGCTGCAGCGCTTCTGCGACGTTGCGATCGGGCAGCTTGCCGATGTCTTCGGCGACGACCGAATCGACGATCTGTCCCGCGTTGCGCTTGATGTTCTGCGCCGACTGAAGGCTGGCGCGCACGCCGGTGACCACGATATCGGATGCGGGCTGACCCGCGACGCCGTCGGTCTGCGCCGTCGCGTCCTGATCGCCGCTGGGAGCGGTGGTTCCGCTGCCGGTCGCCTGCGACTGCTGCTGATCATTCTGGCTCTGATCGTCGGTGGTGTCGCTTTGCTGCGCGAAGGCGGTCGAGCTCCAGCCCATGGCCAGCAGCGCCACCAGCGAGGCCGTGGCAGTCAGTTTCGAATGCGCTCGACGTGAGCGCGCATTGCCCTGGATCACTATCCGTCTCCCTTGAACTTACGTGCGAATTCCGTCGGGGCGGTGCCGCATCGTATTGTTGTGATCGGCGCAACTCGCCCCGATGCGCAGCCCTCCTAAAACATTTCGACACCAATTCATATATGAAATTTGCACCCACTAGTGACCGATGGTAGCGCAACCTTGCATTTGGGGTTGCCACCGTTGGAAATTGGCGGTTCGCCGGGAAATGCGGTGGAGAGAGGAGCGAACATGACGGGTAGAAAAATCGGCGGAGCGCTGTGTGCGGTAGCGCTCGCATTTACGCCGCAGGCGCTGGCGGCGACACAAGGTGATTCTACCCCAAAGGCGGCCGAGCCCGTGTTTCAGAATTCGCCGGAGCGCCGGGAAGTGAAGGAAAAGGATTGGGGGCCCTGGCTTGGTCCGTTCCGCGAGAAGCTGGTGCCCAGCCTGATGCAGGATTTCGGCGAGCGGTATCTGTACATCCCTGCCAACCGCAAGCTGGCCCCGCCAAAGCCGGATGAGGATCGAGTCGTGTTCATGGGCGATTCGATCACCGATCGCTGGGACCTTCACCGCAATTTCGGCGACAAACCCTATATCAACCGCGGGATCGGCAGCCAGGTGACCGCGCAGATGGTGCTGCGTTTTCAGCAGGACGTGGTTCAGCTTCACCCGCGGGTGGTGGTCATTCTGGCCGGGGTGAACGACGTGCAGGGATTTCTGCAGAAGGAAACGCCCGAAACGATCGAGCAGAATTATGAGGCAATGGCCGACATCGCCGATCGGCACGGCATCGCCGTGGTGTTCGGATCACTGTTGCCGGTCAACAATTACAGCGAACAGGCGCACGACGTTCTGAAGGAGCGCGACCCCGCCGAATTGCGGCAGCTGAACAGCTGGCTGAAGGGGTTCTGCCATGGCAGGGGCTATGCCTATGCCGATTATTATTCGGCGCTGGTCGACCAGAACGGCCTGATGAAACGCGAGCTTACGGTGGACGGCGTCCACCCGTTGCGCGCCGGATACGCCATCATGGCGCCGATCGCGCAGGCCGCGATCGATCAGGCGTTGGTCCATTCGCATGAAAGGAAATCCGACCGATGAAATTATGCCGTTACGGCGCGCCGGGCGCCGAAAAGCCCGGAATGATCGATGCCGATGGCGCAATCCGCGACTTGTCGGGCGTGCTGGCCGATCTGACTGCCGATGGCTTGTCGCCTGAAAACCTGAAAAAGCTGGCCGATATCGATCCGTCGGACCTGCCGCGGGTCGAAGGGGAGCAGCGCTATGGCCTGCCGTTCACCGGTACGCGTCAGTTCATCGCCATCGGGCTGAACTATGCCGATCATGCCGCCGAATCGAACCTGCCGATCCCGCAAGAGCCGGTGATGTTCACCAAGGCGGTGTCGTGTCTTGCCGGGCCGAATGATCCGGTCATCATCCCGCGCGGATCGGTGAAGACCGACTGGGAAGTCGAACTGGGCGTCGTGATCGGCAGCCGCGCAAGCTATGTCGAGGAAGCCGACGCGCTGAACCATGTAGCGGGCTATTGCGTCATCAACGATGTATCGGAACGCGATTTTCAGCTGTCGCGCGGCGGCACCTGGGACAAGGGAAAGGGGTGCGCCACCTTCGGCCCCGTCGGCCCCTGGCTGGTCACCGGCGATGAGGTGGGCGATCCGCAGAATCTCGACATGTGGCTGGAGGTGAACGGCGAACGGATGCAGACCGGCAATTCGCGCACGATGATCTTTTCGGTTGCGAAGATCGTCAGCTATCTCAGCGAATTCATGGTGCTGGAACCGGGCGACATCATCACCACCGGCACCCCGCCGGGGGTAGGGATGGGGCAAAAGCCCGAACGCTATTTGAAGGCTGGCGATACGGTGCGTCTGGGCATCGAAAAGCTGGGCGAGCAGGGACAGGAATTCGTCGCCTGGAGCCGATAACGCCAGACGGCCGGGATACACTTCCGTGACGGCCGCGAAATAATTCGCTTGGGGGGCATGTTCTATATCGAAAGGTCCATCGTTAGACACCGTCGGCGATGGTCCCTTTCTTTTCTGATCAGTGCAGCGGCGAGGCGGCGGGCGGTGTTTCCACCCTGCCAGCGGCGCGATGCGCGCGCGTTGCATAAAAGGCGACCACCGCTAAGCATAACGCGGGAACCAGCATGACCGGCTGAAGCGCGCCGATCGCCTGTGAAATAAACCCCATCATCGGCGGGAATACGGCGCCGCCGATGATCGCCATGACGATCAACGGCGCGCCCAGCATGGCGCGTTCGCCCAGATCCTTTACCCCCAGCGAGAAAATCGTGGGGAACATGATCGACATGAACAGGCTGGTCAGCGTCAGCGCACCCACCGCGATCCATCCGCCGGTAAGCGCGGCGAGGGCGGCGAGGAACACTCCGGCCAGCGCGAAGAACGTCAACAGGCGCGTGGCGGCAATCCGTTGCATCAGCGCCGCGCCGATGAAGCGCCCGGCCATGAACAGGGCAAGGCTGAACGACAGCAGGAATGCGGCGGTGCGTTCCGGGGTGGTCGGCGTCACTTCCTTCACAAAGTCGATGAAGAAGCTCCACACGCCGACCTGCGCACCGATATTGAAAAACTGCGCTGTAACCGCTCCGGCCAGCGCCGGTTCGCGCAATATGGCGAACCGCGAAGGGCGCTTGCCGTGGGCGTCGCTTGCGCGTCCGGGTGGTTCGATGTGCGGCAGGCGGACCATGGCGACCGCGATAGCGATCAGCACGACCAGTACGGCCAGCACCAGATAGGGGCCTTGCACCATCTGCGCTTCCGTCGCGCGATAGGCAGCCTGCTGTGCGGGCGGCATCGCGGCGATATCGGCCTTGGAATGTTCTATGCCCGAAAAGATGAAAACGCCGCCGATGATCGGCGCCAGAAATCCGCCGAACCCGTTGAACGCCTGTGCGAAGTTGAGCCGCTGTTCGGCGCGCGAGGGGTGGCCGAATGCGACGATATAGGGATTGGCCGCGGTTTCCAGAAACGCCGCGCCTGCCGCGATGACGAACAATGCGGCCAGAAAGGCGGCATATACCCGTATCTCGGCCGCCGGATAGAATAGCAGCGCGCCCACCGCGTACAGCCCCAGTCCGGCGAGGATGCCTGCGCGATATCCGAACCGGCGCATCACCATCCCGGCGGGAAGCGCCATGGTGAAATAGCCGATATAGAAAACGAACTGGATGAACCCCGCTTCGGCGCGGTTGAGGTCGAGCGCTTTCTGAAACTGTCGAATCAGGATGTCGTTGAAATTATTGGCGAGCGCCCAGAGAAAAAACAGGCTGGTGACGAGGATGAATCCGGCAAGATAGCCGGGCGCGATAAATGCGCCTCGCCGGTTTTCCCCGGCATCCTGTTCGGGAATAGCCACGATGATCCTCTCCTTGTCTGCCCGCCCCGTTTTCGAATGCGGATATTCTATTGCGAGCCTGTTTCGTCATGGTCGATCAGGCGAAATATGCGCGCCATTTCGGTCCAGCCGCCCCCGGGAGCAGCGGCGGGTATTGCCCTTTGAAACTGCCGCATCCGCGCTTCCCATGCCGCGACATGGGGGTTGGCAGCGTCGGCGGCCGTCTTGGCCGCGGGATCGAAGCGTTCGTTTACGTCCATCACCATCACCATCCGATCACCTGCGCGGAAAATTTCCATATTTTCGATTCCCGCCTCGCGGATCGAGCGAATGATTTCGGGCGGGGTGTTGCCCACCCGATGCCATCGTTCATATTCAGCGATCAGATCGGCGTCATCGACCAGATCGAGCGCAAGGCAGACGCGCCGGGTCATGTGTTCGCCCAGCCGCCGTCGATGACATTGGCCGTGCCGGTGGTGTAACCCGATTCGTCGCTGGCAAGATATAGCGCCAGTTGCGCGATTTCGTTCGCGGTGCCCAGTCGGCCCATCGGCTGCCGTGCGACGAAATCGGCACGCGCCTTGTCGGCATCGCCGGTCGCAGCCATGCGCTCTTCGAGTGAGGGGGACTGCACGGTGCCGGGGCAGATCGCATTGCAGCGTATGCCCTGTTTGACATGGTCGGCGGCCACCGCCTTGGTAAGTCCGATAACAGCCGCCTTCGACGCGCCATAGACGAACCGACCGGGCACCGCGATAACCGAGCTTGCCACCGACGACATATTCACGATCGACCCGCCGCCCTTTTCGATCATTGCAGGTAGAAAAGCGCGGATCATGCGGTACGCGGCCTTCACATTCAGGTCGAAGGAAAAGTCATAAGCAGCTTCATCGCAATCAAGAATGGTGCCGGAATGAACGAAGCCGGCGCAGTTGAAAAGGATGTCTACGGTTCCGATTCGCTCCGCAAGCGCGCTGATCCCATCGCCATCGAGCAGGTCGAGGACATGCGTTTCGCAACCCTGAAGCGCCCCGAGCGCGTCGCTATTGATGTCGATCGCATGAACCTTCGCGCCTTCGCGGGCGAATAATTCGGCGCTCGCGCGGCCGATGCCTTGTCCTGCGGCGGTGATGATTGCGATTTTGCCGTCAAGGCGTCCTGCCATCGGGATGAGTCCTTTTATTGGGGTAGGGGAAGCGGCGCGTCGGCGCGGATCAGCGAGCGGTCGCGAAGCATGCGCCAGCATTCGGCCGGAATGGAGGTGTCGAGCAGGTCGAGCGCGGCACGAAGCTGTTCGGGGGTGCGCGTGCCGGGGATGACGCTGGCCACCTGCGGATGGGCAAGCGGGAATTGCAGCGCCGCAGCGGCGAGCGGAACGCCGTGCAGGGCGCACACCTCTTCAATGGCGGCGACGCGGGCGATAACGTCGCGCGGTGCGGGTTCATAATTGTAATGCAGGTCGCCGCCACCACGCACGCCGGTGGCGAGAATGCCCGAATTGAATGGCCCGCCCAGCACGATCCGCACGTCACGCCGCGCGCAGAGCGGCAGGAACTGGTCGAGCGCATCCTGTTCGAGCAAGGTATAGCGACCGGCGAGCAGGATCAGGTCAAGCTCGGCATGGCCAAGCACCTCTTCGCACACCGCCGTTTCGTTGACGCCCAGGCCGATCGCGGCGACCGCGCCACCGTCACGCAGTTCACGCATCGCGCGATAGCCGCCGTCCAGAAATTCGCGCAGCCGGGCCGGGTGCTCGTCGCCATGCGTCATGCGGCCCAGATCGTGCGCGTAAAGAATGTCGATCGAATCGCGTTTCAGTCGCTTCCGGCTCGCTTCGTAGGAGCGAAGGACGCCGTCATAGCTGTAATCGAAAACACTCTCGACCGGTTCGGGAGACACGAAACCCTGACGCAGCGCTGACAGGTCGGCATCGGGAGCGGGGGCGAGGCGGCGGCCCACCTTTGTCGAGACGATCGCGCTTTCCTGACGGTCGAGCCGGGCAAGCGCTGCGCCGACACGCTTTTCGGAAAGGCCGAACCCGTAATGCGGCGCGGTGTCGAAATATCGCAGGCCGGACTGCCATGCCGCGTCGAGCGTCGCCTGTGCCGCGTCATCGGACATGATTTCGTACAGATTGCCGATCGGCGCGGACCCGAAGCCGATCCGCCCGAGCGATCCGACACCGCCGTCTTGCGACGCGCGACTTATCGGCGATTCATCGGTCATTGATGCGGCAATGCCTGCGACCCCGCAGGAAACACCGCCCCTCCGGCGCGATACGAAAAGTTCATGATCTCTCCTGCTGTCGGCGAGCATCTTGGCCGGCTCGGTCTCATTCAGCCTTTTTTGCATATGAGACAGGCATTCACCAGTGGAAACCTGCCCCCAGCACTATGGAACCTAACATGCGGCGACCGGTTGGCGGTACGCAGCAGGGGGCAAGCATGGACGAGGCGAAAAGCCAATCACGCACGAACAATGCGATCGATCCGGTCGTATTTTTCGTTTCTTTCGGCATCATTGTCATTTTCTGCGTGGCAGGTGCAGCCTTTCCCGAACAGGTCGATAATCGAGCTACCGCCGCGCTCGATTGGGTGATGCGCGATTTCGGCTGGGTGTTCATCCTGTCCGCCACCGGCTTTCTGGGCTTCATCATTCTGCTCGCGCTTGGGCCGTGGGGAAAGATCCGGCTGGGCAAGGATGACGAGCGGCCGGAATTTTCCACGCTTTCGTGGATCGCGATGATGTTTTCGGCCGGTATGGGCATCGGGCTGATGTTCTATGGCGTCTACGAACCCGTCACCCATTTCGCGTCGCCGCCGCCGGGCTGGGGCCTGACGGCGCAAACGCCGGATGCCGGGCGGATGGCGATGGCCTATACGCTTTTTCACTGGGGGCTGCACCCATGGGGGATATACGGCCTGTTCGCGCTGGCGCTTGCCTATTCCACCTTTCGCAAGGGGCGCGGCAACCTGATCAGCGGGCCGTTTCAATCGTTGCTTGGAAAGCACCGGATCGAGCAGCGTGGCTGGGGAAAGCCGATCGACATCTGGGCGATCGTGGCAACCAAATTCGGTGGTGCGACATCGCTGGGCCTCGGCGCGCTTCAGATTGCGGGAGGGCTGGGCATGTATCTGGGGCTGCGCGACAAGGCCGCTGCCGCAGCTTCGATGGGCGAATCGACCACCGGTATCGAACTTGCGCTGGGGGTGATCGCCATCCTGTCGGTCTTCGCGATCATCTCGGCGCTCAGCGGCGTTTCCAAGGGCATCAAATGGCTTTCAAACGCCAATATGGTGATGGCGGTCGTCCTGCTGTTTTTCGTGCTGGTGCTGGGTTCGACGGTGTTCCTGTTCGACCTGATCCCGTCCTCGATCGGCGCGTATCTAAGCAATTTTGTCGCGATGAGTTTTCATTCGAGCGCCTTTGGCGGCGACGAATGGATGGGTAAATGGACGATCTTCTTCTGGGCATGGTGGATTTCGTGGACTCCGTTCGTTTCCACCTTCATCGCGCGGATTTCGCGCGGGCGCACGATCCGGCAGTTCGTGTTCGGCGTGCTTGTGATCCCGACGCTGGTTTCGGCGATCTGGTTCGTCATCTTCGGAGGCGCGGCGATCGACATGCAGATGCACGGCGTCGCCGATATCGCGAGCGCCGGAGCGCCGGAAAACGCCTTTTTCGCCGCGCTGAAGCCCTTTCCGTTTCCGGTGGTGACCGGAATCATGGTGATGGCGCTGACCGGGATTTTCTGGGTGAGCGGCGCGGATGCAAGCGCGCTTGTGCTCGCGACGCTGTCGTCGCGCGGTGCGGTGGAGCCAAAAAAATGGCTGGTTGCCTTATGGGCGATTGCAAGCGCGGCGGTGGCGGCGATTCTGCTGGTGATGGGCGGGCTTGAGGCGCTTCAGACCTTTACCGTCCTGGTCGCCTGTCCCTTCGTGTTGATCATGATCGCGCTGTGCTGGGCGTTGTTCCGGGATTTGCGCGAAGATGCGAGGGCGCATCACCTGAGCGACGCAGATGATCGGGACATATGATGCGAGGCGTGCGTACGGCGCGCGCGCATAGAAACCCCCGCCGCGGGTAAGCCGGGGCGGGGGCTTAGCGATTCGCAAGCGTCTTCAGCCCTTCTTGCGGAAGTGCAGGATGCCCCAGGTGAGCTTACCGGCATCGGCGCCGTTCACCCAATGGCCGAGGCCGGTGAGCATGCGTTCTACCCACGCATCGCTTGCGTCCAGATCGCACCGGCGGGCCTTCAACTCTTCGGCGACACGCGCATAATGGTTGCGAAGCTGCGCCGAATGATCCTCGATTTCGACCTCTTCAAAGCCAAGCCGGCCCAGTTCGCGGCGATAGAAGCCGAACGAAGCCAGATTGGGCAGATGGATGCGATCATAAATCGGCTGAAGGTCGCTTTCGTCCCTCAGGTCATCGGCCTGCATCGGATCGGTGAAGATGAAATCCGCACCGGGCCGCAACACGCGCGCCAGTTCCTCCAACACGGCGACCCGGTCGGGTGCGTGGAGGATCGCGTCCTGGCTCCACGCGGCATCGAAACTTTCATCGCCGAACGGCAGATCGTCAAACGACCCGTCGACGACCTCCACCTTGTCGCTGAGCCCGGCTGCTTTGGTCAGTTCGCGATTGCGGGCGTTTTCCACGACGGCGACGTTCAGGCAGGTTACCTTCGCGCCATGCTGTCCCGCCATGACGCGCGCGGCACCGCCATAGCCAGACCCGATGTCGAGCAGTGATTTACCCTGCACATTGCCCAGCCGCCCGGCCATTCGTTCGACGGTCGCGCGGCTCGCCTCGCGAATGTCGCTGGTGTTCTGGTACAGCCCGACATGGATGTCTTCGCCGCCCCAGATCGTGTGGTAGAAATTGTCGGCTTCTTCGCTGTCATAATAGTCGCGAGCGGTCGCGACGCCCTGATCAGTCTTCGTCGCCATAGCTTTTCTCCGCAACATGAATGAAAAAATCGGGGTTCTTTTCCTCACCCTCTTCCTGAAAATCGCCGTAGCTGTGGATTTGCTGAAAACCGGCGTCGCGCAACAGGCCGCGGGTATAATCCTTGCGCAGCGGAAACATGTTCAGATTATGCTTCGACCCGTCAGGAAAGGTATATTCGAAGCGCGCCAGCCCTTCATCGACATGCACCGGCTCGGCTGAAACCTTGTCCCCACAATAATAAAATTTGTGTTTTGTCGAAAATCCGTCGTCGAGGATCGTGTCGTAATTGCGCTGGTCGAGAATCAGGATGCCGTCATGTTTCAGCACGGCATAGAATTCGGCGAGCGCACGGCGGCGGTCGGCTTCATCGAACAAATGGGTGAAGCTGTTGCCGAGGCAGATGACGGCGTCGAACTTGCCGTGGACATCCCGGTTCAGCCAGCGCCAGTCGGCATGCACGGTCTTCAGCACGACATCGTTATCGACGCCGTTCTTGAATGCCTTGGCCAGCATTTCCGCCGATCCGTCCGCCGAAAACACATCAAACCCGGCCTTCAAAAGCTGGACCGAATGGAAACCGGTGCCGGTCGCTACGTCGAGCACGCTGGTTTTCCCGCGCGCTTTCAGCACATCGATAAAAAAGCGTCCCTCGCTTTTGGCGCGCTGTTCCCAGTCAATCAGTTCATCCCATTTGTCGACGAAACCGCGGACATATTCGGACGTGTATTTGCTCGACTGGCGAACCGCTGTAGGGTCCTCGCCATAATCCTGACGTTCGTCGGGCGCGAAGACGCGCTGTTTGGTCTTTGCGTTCATGGGCTCCCTCTTGTGCCGGGCCGGACGAAAGCGATCACGTATTGATCGAGCTGTGGGCTGCCGGATCAGGCAGCGCGGCCCCTGGAAAGAATAGCCAGAGCATTACAACAGACCTCACCGCCGATGGCAACGAAAGCCGGGACTGCGGCAGAAAATAAATTATTACAGATAGATGACAACTGCGAGGCAGTGTTTTACGGAAATTTTCGCCCGCATCGCGCTGATCCGTTGCGTACCGGCCGCGCTGCGCATAGACAGGCGCGCGGGCCGGTTTAGCTCAGTTGGTAGAGCAGCGGTTTTGTAAACCGAAGGTCGCGGGTTCGAATCCTGCAACCGGCACCATCATCCATCAGCGCCGCGCGAATTTTTCCAGCGTAGAATCTGCGAGTGGCAATACGAATTGCGCGCCGTACCGCTGTGCCTGATTCCAGCGCACGCGCGCTACCATTTCATGATCGCGGCATGTGACGACGATGCTGATGTTGCGCGGCAGATCGGCATCGCAATGAAAAGCGAATCCAGTGCGCGACAGGTTGAGAATGTGGCAGCGATATTGCTGTCCGAGAACGCGCAGGGTTGCCGGTTCGAACAGTTTGTGCCTGGGCGCTCGTTCCCGGGTGCCCGCATCGGATTTGTCGCTGACGATGTCCAATATTATCCCGCCAATGATCCCCGCTGCAGTGCGATATAACATCTGATCGGGCATCACGTTCCACAATTGCCGGTTAACAACGACTTATACACCGTCGTCCGCGCGATTCAGCCGATTCCGAAGGTCCATCCTTCGGTGTGCGCGATACGCGACGTGAGCGCGGGGGGCGTCCACAGGTCGGATCGTGTCACATGGGCGCGAAGCCATGCAGCGGCGAGGATCGCATCGGTGGAATGATCGTCATAGCGCGGCAATGGGGCATGCGGGCGCGATCCAAGGGCCCGCAACGCGACATCGAGCGCGGCTGCATCGCGAAGCTTGCTCAACCCCTTGCGCAGTCCGGCCGCACGCGCGGCGATCGCGGTATAGATTTCGACGACCAGCGCGCCCCTTTCGGGCAGCGGATCGAACGGCCAGACAGGGACGGTCGTCCCCAGATGGTGGAGCAGTCGCATCCCCGCAAAGCTCGCCTTCGCCACCTGCGCCGCGCCGATGGCGTCATATACTGTCGAAGGTTTGCCGCCGCCCGACGCGTTGAAATGCGCCTCGCAGCGGCGAAAATGCATGAACCGCGCCTTCGCGCCGTCGGCAGCGCCGAGATAGAAGTGGCTGCCGCGCCGCCGTTCGAGAAATGACGCGGCGCCAAGATCGGCATCGGTACAGTCGGCATCTACATAGGCCCAGAATTCGCGCGCACCCGACGGCGTATCCTCGCCCGGAAGATAAGCTCCGCGCTCAACCAGGGGCGGGGCGAAGCTGAAATCGAATCCGATCAGCATCGGCATATCGGCGCGCTGCCGGACCCAGGCGAGGATTTCGCTGCGCGACCATGTGCTGCCGGGCGGTTCGACAAGCGCGGGGGCGTCATCGCCGGCTTTGCATGTCGCCAGCGCGATGCCCTTATGCCGGCTGCCCTTTGCGCCGGACCAGTCGATCGCGGCAAAGCGGGTGAAATGCTTCGGCGCTCCCGTCACTCCGTGTCCGCGCGCGCGCGAAGCTCGTCCCAATAGGCGAGGCGTTCGGCCACCCGTTTTTCAAACCCCCGGCCGGTTGGCGTGTAAAAGGTTTCGCGATTCATCCCTTCGGGCCAGTAGTTCGCGCCCGAAAACCCCTCTGCCGTGTGGTGGTCATAGGCATAGTCCTTGCCATAGCCGATATCCTTCATCAGCCGCGTCGGCGCGTTCAGGATATTGGGGGGCGGCATCAGCGAGCCTGTCGATTTCGCCGAACGCCACGCCGCCTTTTGCGCCGAATAGGCGGCGTTCGATTTGGGTGCGGTCGCGCAATACAGACACGCCTGAACGATCGCCAGTTCGCCTTCGGGCGAGCCGAGAAAGTCATAGGCTTCCTTGGCCGCAAGACTTTGCACCAGTGCATTGGGATCGGCCATGCCGATATCCTCGCTGGCGAAGCGCACGATGCGCCGCAGCACATAAAGCGGCTCTTCGCCCGCCACCAGCATCCGGGCGAGATAGTAGAGCGCGGCCTGCGGATCGGAACCGCGCAGGCTCTTATGCAGTGCGGAGATGAGGTTGTAATGACCCTCGCGGTCCTTGTCGTACACCGCCATGCGCCGCTGGAGCAGCGCGGAAAGACCGGCGGAGTCGAGCGGCGAATTGAGATCGACCGAGAACAGTGTTTCAGCCTGGTTGAGCAGAAAGCGGCCGTCGCCATCCGCACTCGCGACCAGCGCGGCGCGCGCTTCGTCGGTAAGCGGGAGGGGGCGCTGTTTCAGTTCCTCGCCACGGGCAAGCAGCGTATTGAGCGCGGTGGCGTCAAGCCGGTGCAGGATCAGCACCTGCGCACGCGACAACAAAGCCGCGTTGAGTTCGAATGACGGGTTTTCGGTCGTCGCCCCGACCAGCGTTACGGTCCCGTCCTCTACATAAGGCAGGAATCCGTCCTGCTGCGCCCGGTTGAACCGGTGGATTTCGTCCACGAACATCAGCGTTCGCTTGCCTAGTTTCGCGTGCTCGCGCGCCTCGCCAAAGACCTTTTTCAAGTCCGCAACGCCGGAAAACACCGCCGAGATCGAGGCAAAGCGCAGGCCAACCGCCGCGGCGAGCAGTCGGGCGATAGTCGTTTTACCAGTGCCCGGCGGACCCCATAAAATAATCGAGGACAGCTTCCCGGCCGCAACCATGCGGCCGATCGCGCCGTCGGCGCCGGTCAGATGCTCCTGACCCACCACCTGATCCAGCGTGCGCGGACGCAGCCGGTCGGCCAGCGGCGCGTCTTCGCGCACGGATTCTTCGGGTTCGGGCGGAACTGCGTCGGCAAAAA
Source organism: Stakelama flava (assembly GCF_019351405.1). GTDB lineage: Bacteria > Pseudomonadota > Alphaproteobacteria > Sphingomonadales > Sphingomonadaceae > Sphingomonas > Sphingomonas flava_A. The sequence continues at coordinate 383,931 of NZ_JAHWZX010000001.1, read as the reverse complement.
GGTCGGCCATCGTCACCAAAGATAGGGCCTGCAAAAAAATTTGCAGCCAGGGATTGATCCGTAACAACTACGATATATCTTAGAGCGGTCTAATATTGGAAGGATACATATGTTTGGACATCATCATAAGGAATGCGGCGGACGACGTGCGCATTTCGGCATGGATTTCAGCGGTCGCGGCTGGGGTCCGCGCGGCGGGGGAATGCCCCGCGGCGGGGAATGGCGCGACGAGGGCGGTCGCGGAGGTGGCCGGGGGCGCGGGCGACGCATGTTCGACGGCGGCGAACTGCGCCTCGTCCTGCTGAAGTTGATCGCCGATCAGCCGCGCCATGGCTATGATCTGATCCGCGAGATCGAGGAGCGTACCGGCGGTGCCTATGCGCCCAGTCCCGGGGTCGTCTATCCCACCGTCACCATGCTTGGGGATATGGACCTGATCGCCGAACAGGAGAGCGAGGGCGCTAAAAAGATCTATGCCATTACCGAGACAGGAACCGCGCACCTGGAAGAAAATGCGGAAGTGGTCGCCGCGCTGATGGCGCGGCTGGAGGCAGTCGCGTCGATGCGTGCGCGCACAAATGCCGGGCCGGTAAAGCGAGCCATGGTGAATCTTCGCACGGTGTTGCAGCAGCGGCTGACGGATGACGAAACGCAGGAGGATACCCTGCACGACGTTGCTGAAATCATCGACGAAGCTGCTCGAAAAATCGAACGGCTGTGACCAGATTGCAGCTTTTGCGGCGGCGGCTCGGTATCGGGTCGCCGCCCATGGGAGAATGTGACATGAACAGCGCAACCGCCAATGTGCCGACCGAAAATGGCAGCCGCTATCTTCAGCAATTGTGCAAGCACTGGTCGCACAGCCTGGATGTCGATTTTACGCCCGAACACGGCACGATCATTTTTCCCCGGGACGCACGCGGCGCCGACTGGGACGATGATGCGAAAGCCGTGCTGAAGGCGGAGCCGGAAAATCTTGCGATCCGGTTGGAGGCAAGCAGCGCCGAGCATCTGGCCGCTTTGAAAGGGGTGCTGGAACGCCATCTCGATCGCTTCGCCCATCGCGAAGCGCCGCTGACCTTCGACTGGCAGGCTGGCTGAAAACGGCTGCACAATCTGTTTCCTCCGGGCGGTCCCCACCTTGCCCGGAAGGGCGCGGCCCGCCCGCAATGTCAGCGGGCGAGCTTCAGATAGGTCTGCAGCACCGTTTCGTTGATCCGGTTCCATTCGAACCCCTGCGCCACTGCGTGCCCGGCACCGCCGGCCGCGTGGCGCAAGGCGGTATTTTCCACCAGTTCGCCGATACGCCGCGCATAGCCTGCAATATCGCGCGGCCCGACCAGAAAACCGGTAACGCCGTCGCGCACCAGGTCCATGGCTCCGGTGGCGCGTGCGGCCACGACCGGAACGCCCGACGCCATCGCCTCCAGCGTGACGTTGCCGAACGTTTCGGTGACCGAAGGATTGAAGAAGATATCCATCGACGCGACGGCACGGCCCAGATCGTCTCCCGTCTGGAATCCGGCGAAAACCGCATCGGGAACCCGCTCGGCGAACCAGTCGCGCGCGGGGCCTTCGCCGATCACCAGCACCTTGTGCGGCACGCCGCGCGCCTCCAGCGCGGCGATGACGTCGGCGAATACGTCCAGCCCCTTTTCCAGCACCAGCCGGCCCAGAAAGCCGATCGCGACATCGTCGTCGCCGATCCCCAGCGAACGCCGCCAGTCGAGCGAGCGGCGGCCGGGCCGGAAACGGTCATGATCCACGCCGCGCGACCAGATCGATATTGGCGTTTCCACGCCCCATCCCGCCACGATATCGGCAATCGACCCGCCGGGGACCAGCACCTGGTCGGCGCGATCATAGAAGCGCCGCGACAGCCGGATGGCGAGCGGTTCGAGCGCCGTTAAATGATAATAGCGCGGATAGGTTTCGAACCGGGTGTGCAGCGACGCGACCGATGCGATGTCGCGGCCGCGCGCCCAGCTGAGCGCGCGATGGCCCATGATGTCGGGCGCGGCGACATGAACGATATTCGGCGCAAAGGCATCCAGGTCCGCGCGAATCTTGCGCGGCAGGCCAAGCGCCATCTTGTATTCGCTGCGCCCGCCGGGAAGCGACAGGGCAGGCACGCTGATGAGTTCGCCGGTCGGTTCGAACGCGGGTTCGGCCACGGTCGGCGAATAGACGCGCAACGCCACCCCGCGGGCAAGCAGGTGCCCGGCAAGCTGGTTCAGCGCCTGGTTCGCGCCGTCGCGGGTATAGTTATAGTTCCCGCTGAACAGCGCCACACGTACATCACTCGGGTGCATGTTTCGGGCCTTTAATCATTGTTTGGCGCGAAAGCCATCGGAACGAAGCCGTCGTCGTTCCGGTTATGGAACGGCGTCAAGGCAAGGAGCGAAGCGATGTCGAACAAATATCAAAAGGGGCAGAAGGTAAAATGGGAATGGGGTAATGGAGAGGGGAAGGGCAAGATCACCGACCGGTTCGAACGCCGGGTCCAGCGCACCTTCAAGGGCAGCAAGGTGGTGAAAAACGGCACCGGGGATAATCCCGCTTACATCATTGAACAGGATGATGGCGACAAGGTGCTGAAGCGTGGAAGCGAACTGAAAGACGGCTGACCAGCATCGTTTTTTTGATTATGAATAAAGTCGCGGACATCGGATATTCCCTTTTCGTTCCGCCTGCGCTACCCATGTCCGCATGGCGAAACCCCAGAAACGATATGTTTGCCACAATTGCGGTTCGGTGGCGTCGAAATGGCAGGGCCAATGCGCCGATTGCGGCGACTGGAACACGCTGGTCGAGGATGCGGGCGCGGTCGTCACGCCGTTTCAGGCAAAGCACAACCTGCAATCGGGTGGGCGCGCGATCGACCTTTCGGGCCTTGACGCCGATGTCGCGCTTCCCGAACGGATGGCGACCGGCATCGCGGAACTCGACCGGGCATTGGGCGGCGGTTTCGTCGAAGGGTCGGCGACCCTGATCGGGGGCGATCCGGGGATCGGCAAATCCACGTTGCTGTTGCAGGCGGCGGCCCGGCTGGCGCTGGCGGGCAAAAGCGTGGCCTATGTATCGGGCGAGGAAGCATCGGATCAGGTACGGCTGCGCGCGCGACGGCTGGGATTGGGCAAGGCGCCGGTTCAGCTTGCCGCCGCGACCAGCGTTCGCGACATATTGACGACGATCGGCACGGCGAACCCGCCCGCGCTGCTCGTCATCGATTCGATCCAGACAATGCATTCCGATCTGATCGAGGGCGCGCCCGGCACGGTAAGCCAGGTGCGCGCATCGGCGCAGGAACTGATCCGCTTTGCCAAGGAACGCGGCACCGCGCTGGTGCTGGTCGGCCATGTGACCAAGGACGGCACGATCGCCGGTCCACGCGTGCTTGAACATATGGTCGATACCGTACTGGCATTCGAAGGCGAGCGCAGCCACCAGTATCGCATCCTGCGCGCGGTGAAGAACCGCTTTGGCGGCACCGATGAGATCGGCGTGTTCGCGATGGCGGGCGAGGGGTTGAGCGAAGTTGCCAACCCCTCCAGCCTGTTCCTCACCTCGCGCGACGAGGATGTCAGCGGCACGGTCGTCTTTCCCGCGCTGGAAGGCACCCGCCCGGTGCTGGTGGAGATACAGGCGCTGGTGGTGCGCCTGGCCAGTGGTGCTACCCCCCGGCGCGCGGTCGTCGGCTGGGATTCGGGCAGGCTTGCCATGATATTGGCGGTGCTCGAAGCGCGGTGCGGGCTCAGCTTTTCGACCAGCGAGGTCTATCTGAATATCGCCGGGGGCTATCGCGTGTCCGACCCGGCGGCCGATCTGGCGGTCGCCGCCGCGCTGGTTTCGGCGCTTTCCGAACGCCCGGTCCCCACCGATGCGGTGGCGTTCGGCGAAATCGCGCTGTCGGGCGAGGTTCGCCCCGTGGCCCATGGCCCGCTGCGCATGAAGGAAGCGGGCAAGCTGGGCTTTCAGCGCGCGCTCGCCCCGTCATTGCAACAGGCGGAAAAAACGCCGCTTCAGGTGGCGGGGTTCGCCAGCCTTTCAGCATTTGTCGATCACATGCTTGGCCGATAGGTGTATTGTTCGAATAATACGCATAGGGTAAGCGAGCATGTCGTGATCCGATCGTGCGGCAAGCGGCGGTCACCGGCTTTTCGTTGACCGTTTCGGCGCGCATGCGTAGCGGCGCGTTCGGATAGTGGAACTGCCGGTCGCGGGATGCGGCCGAATGGGGTGAGCGTGAATATGGGCCTGACCGCACTCGACATCATCGTATTGATCATCGTGGGCGGCGCGGCGGTCCTTGGCTTCATGCGCGGCTTCGTGACTGAAGTGCTTTCGCTGATCGCATGGATATTCATCATCTTCGCGGTGAAGTTTTTCCACACGCCGCTTGCCGCGATGCTTTCCGATTATGTGGGAACCGATGCAGGCGCGGCGGTGCTGTCGTTCGCGATCATCGCGGGGCTGACCTATTTCGGCGGGCGCCTGGTCGCCAATGCGATCGGGTCGCGCACGCGCACGTCGATTCTTGGCCCGGTCGATCGCGCCCTCGGCTTCGGCTTCGGCGCGCTGAAGGGGCTGATCCTCGTCAGCCTCGCCTTCCTGCTGATGCTGCTGGTGATCGACACGATCCATGGCGGCCCCGACCGGCGGCCCGACTGGATGGTAACGTCGCGAAGCTATCCGATGCTGAACGCGACCAGTGCGGGGATCGCCGATTTCATCGAACGGCGGCGGCGCGGCGAACCGGTTTTTCCGCACAAGGACAATCGCGTCTCAATGGCGGTTCCCACCGGGGGAAAGCATTGAGAAGCGGCCTCGTTTCGGATGGTGAGCGCGATTGCGGCGCGACCTGCGCTGCTGATCCGGCCTGCCGCCTGACGCGTCCGATCGAAGGAATGGCGCGCGCGGCTTCGTGCCCCCTCGCGCTTTGGCGCGATCGCCCCTAAATGGGCGGGGTGAACGCTCCACTGTACAACAAGGAAATTCTGCGCCTCGCCGCGTCGATCCCCTATCATGAACGGCTGGAAGCGCCGATGGCCAGCGTCGAGAAACGTTCGCCGATCTGCGGGAGCCGGGTGACGGTCGACGTCAATGTCGATGGCGAGGGTCGGGTTAGCGAGCTTGGCATGCTCGTGCGCGCCTGTGCACTCGGACAGGCGTCCTCGTCGCTACTCGCCGCGAACATTATCGGCCGGACCCCGGAAGAACTTGCCTCAGCGCGCGATTCGCTGACTGACTGGCTGGCGGGTGGGGAAGGGCCGCCCGACTGGCCGGGGCTGGATATTTTCACACCTGCCTTGCCGCACAGCGCCCGCCATGCCTCGATCCGTCTCGCCTTTGAGGCGGCGGCGGAAGCGGCGCAGCAGGCGCGCGGCTGATGGAGGCGCAGGGCGGCATTGCCTCGCTGGTCAGCGAAGGCGCGCTGCTGCTCGGGTTCGCGCTTGCCTTCGTTCTGATATTCCGCCGGTTCGGCCTTGGCGCGACGCTGGGATATCTGGTCGCAGGGGCGCTCGTCGGTCCGCAGGGTCTTGGCATTGTCGGCGGCGCCGAATCGAAAATGGGGATCGCCGAACTTGGCATCACCTTGTTGCTGTTCCTGGTCGGGCTGGAACTGAACCCGTCGCGCCTTTGGCGGATGAAGCATGATATTTTCGGCTTCGGATTGGCGCAGGTAGCCTTGTGCGGGATCGCGCTGCTTGGCGTGGTATGGTTGCCGACCGGGTTTTCGCTTGCCGCCGCGACCGTCCTTGCGCTGCCGCTCGCGCTGTCCTCGACCGCGCAGGTGCTGCCGATGCTCCAGTCGGCGGGCAGGCTGCGCACGCCGTTCGGAGAGCGGGCCTTTTCGATCCTTTTGTTTCAGGATCTGTCGATCGTTCCGCTGATCACCATCACCACCGCATTGTCGCGCAACCCCGCCGATGCCGGTGGTCCGCCGGGATGGGTGCTGACATTATACACGGTGCTCGCGATCGTCGGACTGGTGCTTGCCGGGCGGTTCCTGCTGCGACCGCTCTTCACGCTGATCGGGCGCTGGGGCGAACGCGAAATGTTCGTGTTCGCAGGGCTGTTCACCGTCATCGCGGCGGCGGCGATCATGGATGCGCTTGGGCTTTCCACGGCGCTGGGCGCGTTCATCGCGGGCGTGATGCTTGCCGACAGCCCGTATCGGCACGAACTGGAAGCCGATGTCGAACCGTTCCGGTCGATCCTGCTCGGCCTGTTCTTCGTTTCGGTCGGCATGATGCTGAACCTCCACGCCATCGCCGAACGGCCGGTTTTCGTCGTCGGAATGGCGCTGGCGCTGATCGTGACCAAGGCAGCGGTCATCATGGGAATCGGGCTGGCCGCGCGGATGCGCTGGCGAAGCGCCTTCGCGCTCGGCCTGCTCCTGAGTCAGGGGGGCGAATTCGGCTTCGTCCTCTTCGCACAGGCGCAGCATTCCTATCTGATCGCGTCGTCGGCGGCGAGCGTGTTCGGCGCGGTGGTGACGCTGTCGATGGCGACCACGCCGTTCCTGATGATGATTACCCGCCGGTTCCGTGCAGAGCCTGCTCCCAGCGCCGACGGGCTGGACGAACCGCAGCATGACGGCGCCAGCGCGATCGTGGTCGGCTATGGCCGTTTCGGGCAGACCGCGGCGCAGATGCTGATCGCGCAGGATATCAGCGTCACGCTGGTCGATATCGATCCGGCCATGATCGAGCGTGCGGGGACGTTCGGGGCGAAAGTCTATTATGGCGACGGCACGCGGATCGACCTGCTTCGTCAGGCGGGGGCGGCCGACGCGCAACTCATATTATTCTGTCAGGATGGCGATACGCTGGACAGCGATACGCTGACCAGTATTTGCCAGGCTTTCCCGGATGCGGGGCTTTTCGTTCGCGCCTATGACCGCCGGAGCGTGCTTCGGATGAAGGGCGCGCCGGTCGAGGGCGTGTTTCGCGAAGTGTTCGAATCGGCGATCGCAATGGCTCGCGCGGCGATGGAATGCGTCGGCGTCGATGAAGGCGAACGCGATGAGAGCGAAGCCGAATATCGCAACCGGGATGCGCAGCGAATGGATGCCCAGGCCGAGGCAGGGGATTTGCACGCGGGGCGCGAGGATTTTCTTCCCGCGCTGGAAGCGTTTCGCAGCGGTCGCAGGAACAAAGACGGGGAATGCGGATGAACTGGCTGGTCCTTTTTGCGGCGTTGTCGGGCGCGCTTGCCGTGGGCGCGGGAGCGTTCGGGGCGCATGGCGCTAGCGGCGACGCTGCGGAATGGTTGAAAACCGGCGGTCATTACCAGCTTGTCCATGCGGTTGCCGCGCTGGCGGTGCTCCGGCTGGAGGCGAAGGGGCCCGCGCTCCTGTTTCTGGCAGGCGGCCTGATCTTTGCCGGGTCGCTGTACCTGATGGCGCTTGGCCTGCCGCGCTGGCTGGGCGCGATCACGCCGATCGGCGGGGCGGCATTGATCGCGGGGTGGTTGTGGCTCGCCTGGAGCGCGGTGCGCGGGTAAGCGCGCCCGATCAGCGCATGGTCGCGCCCGCGGGATCGAGCATCATATAGCCGTAGCGATAACCCTCCAGTCGCTTGCCCATGCATTTGACGGTCGGTGTCGGCTTGTCGGGCGCGGGCGCAGTGTCGGTGAAGCGAAAACCGACATTGGGCCAGCCGCTTCCCTGTGGATATAATCGGGCATCGGTGGCGCCGCACGACTGCGCGATCTGGGCAAGGATTTCGGGGGTCAGGTCCTGTTTGTCGTTCGATCGGTCGGCGCAGGCCCCGGCCAGCAGCGCGAGCGTAACCGCGGACGCCCCTCCCAATCCCCTGATCGCCATGACCATTCTCCCCTGCCAGACCTGCGGGATGAATATCATGCTCGTGGGCAGCTATCCAGAAAGGCTTCGACATCGGCAAGATCGACATCGCGGTCGAAATAGGTTTGCCCGATCCCGCGCGCGAGCAGGAAGGGCAGCGTGCCCGCCGCCATTTTCTTGTCATGCCGCATATGATCGACCAGCGTGCGCCCGCTTGCGCTGACGCCCGCAGCCGCCAGTCCGTCGGGAAGGCCCGCCGCGCGCAGATGGGCGGCGACGCGCTTCGCTTCGGCTTCGTCGCAAAGTCCCGCCCGCGCGGAATAGGCGAAGGCGAGCGCCATGCCCGCCGCCACCGCTTCGCCATGGAGCAGCCTCTCAGAAAAGCCGGTGTCCGCTTCCAGGGCATGGCCGAAGGTATGGCCCAGGTTGAGCAGCGCGCGCTTACCGGTGGTTTCGCGTTCATCCTCGGCAACGATGCGCGCTTTCGCCGCGACCGACGCGGCGATGGCGTGTTCGCGCGCGCCCGCGTTCCCCGCCATCAGCACGTCGCAATTCGCTTCGCACCAGTCGAAGAATTCGGGGTCGTCGATCAGGCCGTATTTGACGACCTCCGCATAGCCGGCGCGTATTTCGCGGGGGGGCAGCGTATCCAGTGTCGCCGGGTCGATCAGCACCATGGCGGGCTGGTGAAACGCACCGACCAGATTCTTGCCCGCAGGCGTGTTGATCGCCGTTTTGCCGCCGACCGAACTGTCGACCTGGGCAAGCAGGCTGGTCGGCACCTGAATGAAGTTGCATCCGCGTTTCAGGATCGCCGCGGCAAAGCCGACCAGATCGCCGATCACGCCGCCGCCCAGCGCGATGATATAGTCGCTGCGTTCGACGCCCAGATCGAGCAGTCGATCGGTCAGCGCAATCAACTGGTCCCAGCTTTTGGTAGCTTCCCCCGCGGGCAGTTCGATCGCCTCGCTGGCGATGCCTGCGGCGGCCAGCGATCCGCGAAGCGTGGACAAATGCACCGCGACATTGCGATCGGCGACGATCACGACCGGTCGCTTTCCGACCAGCGGGCCGACCAGATCACCCGCGCGGCCCAGCAATCCCTGTTCGATATGGATGTCGTAGCTGCGCTCGCCCAGCGCGACGGCAAGTGATTTCACGTTTTCAGCACCTTCAATATCGCGTCCACCGTAACTTCGTGCGGGGCATCCCTGCTTTCTATTCGCACCGGGGCAAGCGCATAGACGGGGTTGCGCGTCGCGGCGAGGTCGGTCAGCACCTCCACCGGATCGCGATTGCGCAAAAGCGGTCGGGTGTCGCGCCGCTGGACCCGGTCGGCCAGCACGGCCGGGTCCGCGTCCAGCCAGATGGCATAGGTCTGGCTCAGGATCATCGCGCGGGTTTCGTCCTGCATGAATGCCCCGCCGCCGGTAGCGATCACCTTTGTCGTCCCGTCGATCAGCCGGTGAATCACCCGCCGTTCGCCATCGCGGAAATGCGCTTCGCCGAAGCGATCGAAAATTTCCGGTATGCTTAGCCCCGCCGCCGCCTCTATTTCGGTGTCGGCATCGACGAACGGCAGATTCAGCCGATGCGCCAGCCGCCGCCCGACAGTGGATTTGCCCACGCCCATCAGTCCGACCAGAACGATCGTCCTGCCATCCCATGGGGGAGTGTTGGAGTGGGTTTGTAACATTGCCATGAGGGCTATACAGCGCACCCGCGCTTCGGGCAAAAGGCCGCGCGCATCATTGTCATAAAGCTTTTCTTGGGCGACCAACGCATGTCTCGATCCCTTCTCCTTCTCATCGTCATTCTGGTCATACTGGTCGGCGGGCTGATCCTGCTTTCGTCCAGGGATACCGAAAAACCCGTGACGACCGTCGAAAAGGTGATCCCGCTTGACAATCTCACGAACTAGTACGGCGCTTTGTGCGCTCGCGGCGGTCCTCGCGGTGGCGGGGATGCCGGCGATCGGACAGGACAAGCCCGAATCACTTCTGCCGCCGGGGTTTGGCGATGCGCCGACGCCCAGCCCGACGCCGCGCCCGCGACCGGCCCAGCCAGCAGCGCCGACGCCTGCGCCCGCGCCGACAGCGGCGCCGCAACCCGCGCCCGGCCGTGCGCCGGGCGACCTGCTGCCGCCGGGCGAGGGCGTGCAGCCGGAGCCGACGCCCAGCGCGACGCCGACTCCGATCAGCGCCGATGAACTGCTGAAATACGAACTGCCCGCCTATGCCCGGCGGCCGCTTTCGCGTGCGGGCTTTTTGTCCGCCCGAAACGGCGGACTGCCCGCGACCGCCTATGGCGGCAATGACGGCCGCTATATCGAAGCGCTGATGCGGCGAATCGATACGCCGCTTGCATCGCGCTGGCTGTCGATCGGCTTGCGGCGCACGCTGGCATCGCAGACGGCGGTCCCGTCCAATGTGAACGGCGCGGATTTCGCCGCCGAGCGGGCCTGGCTATTGGTGCGAATGGGCGAAGCATTCGCAGCGCGCGCGGTGGTGCAATCGGTCGATACCGATAATTACACGCCCAAATTGTATCAGGTGGCGATGCAGGCGCATCTTGCCATGGCCGATCCTGCGGGGTTGTGTCCGCTGGTCGGCACGGCGCAGACCGTTTCGGACGAACCAAGCTGGAAACTCGCGGCCGCGATGTGCGCGGGTCTTGCCGGCAAGCCCGACGAAGCGGGCAAAATGATCGATTCGCTGCGCAGGCGCGGCGGCAACAATATCGACATTCTGCTGGCCGAAAAGGTGCTGGGGGAGGGCGCGCAGGGGCGCCGTGCGGTCACCATCGAATGGGATGGCGTCGATCGCCTGACCGCCTGGCGCTATGGGCTGGCCACCGCCACCGGAGCGGACGTGCCGGACCGGTTGTTGCGCGACGCACAGCCACAAGTGCGCTTCTGGCGCGTGCAGGCGCCGATGGTATCACCCGCAGATCGCCTTCCTTATATCGATGAAGCAGCCGCGCGTGGTGTTTTGTCAAGCGCGTCGCTGGTCGATCTGTACGGCCAGATTGATGAAGAGGGCGAAGCGTCCACCGCCGACCGCGCCGTGGCGCACGACCTGCGCGAAGCCTATTCGGCGGCGACCGTCGACGACAGGCTGACCGCCTTGCAACGGTTATGGGACGGCCCCGAAGGCCCGCTGGGCCGCTATGCCCGGCTGGTGCTGACCGCGCGGGCATCGGCGGGGATTCCCGCCTCCGGCCCAAATGCGGCGAAGGCCGACCGGCTGATCGCTTCCATGCTTTCGGCGGGGCTAGATGAAGCGGCGATGCGCTGGATGCCCAATGTCGCGCGCGGCAGCAATGCATGGGCGATGCTGGCGCTTGCCGATCCGTCGCCCAGCCGGATGTTCAACGATTCGGATGTCGATGCCTATCGGGTACGCGGGGCGGAGGGCGATTCGCGCAAGGCGCAGATGCTGGTTGCCGGGCTTGCCGGGCTGGGGCGCTTGTCGGACGGCGATGCGCGTTCCTCCGCACAGGCGGTCGGGCTGGCGCTGCAACCGCAAAATCGCTGGGCAGAGGCGATCGATGCCGCCGGACAGCGCGGCGATCCGGGCATGGTGATGGTGCTGGCCGGCATCGGCATGCAGACACCGTATTGGCAGGGCGTTCCCCCCGAAGCACTGTTTCACATCGTCGCGGCGATGCGCGCCTCCGGGCTTGACGGCTATGCCCGCATGATCGCCGCAGAGGCGATCGCCCGGCTTTGACCGCCAGCGGCGATGGTGCGCTGATCGAGCGCTTTCTGGAAATGATGGCAGCCGAGGCGGGCGCGTCGCGCAACACTATCGCCGCCTATGCCACCGATTTGCGGCTGGCGTCCGACGCGCTGTCGGGTGGCCTTGCCGATGCCGACGAAGCGGCGGTCCAGCGATTGGCGGAAGGGTGGGGCACGCTTGCCCGCTCGACGGTTTCGCGCAAGGCATCGACATTGCGTCGCTTCTTCGCCTTTCTGGCGGAGGAGGGGCATCGCGCCGACGATCCGGGCCGCTTCCTGCCGCGGCCCGGAGCCGCGCGACGATTGCCGAAGGTGCTGTCGACGGGCGATGTCGAAAAGCTGTTCGCCGCGATTGCCGAGCGGCAGGCGCGCATTCCGCCCGATCCACGCGACCTGCGCCTCGCTGCGCTGGTCGAGCTGCTCTACGGATCGGGTCTGCGCGCGAGCGAGCTGGTATCGCTGCCACGCAACGCGATCGCGTCCGATCGGCCTTTCCTGATCCTGTCGGGCAAGGGCGGGCGCGAACGGCTGGTCCCGATTTCGGATCGCGCGCGCGCGGCGGTGGCGATCTGGCGCGACCATGTGCCGCCCACCAGTGCCTTTCTGTTTCCATCGGGGCGCAAGCATCTCACGCGGATTCGGCTGTATCAGTTGATGAAGGCGCTGGCGGCTGAAGCAGGCATTCCCCCCGATCGGGTCAGCCCGCATGTGCTGCGCCACGCCTTTGCCACGCATTTGTTGGAGGGCGGGGCGGATTTGCGCGCGCTGCAGTCGATGCTCGGCCATGCCGATATCGCGACGACCGAAATCTACACCCATGTCGACAGCCGCAGGCTGGTCGATCTGGTCAATCAGCGCCATCCGCTCGTTGACGTTCCGTCACGTCCGTCCTAACCGCCTTGGGATATATGCCTAGCTTCCTGGACTTTGAAAAACCGATCGCCGAGCTTCAGGGCCGGATCGACGAATTGCGCGCCACCGCGACCGAGGGAAATGTCGATATCGACATCGACAGCGAAGTCGCGCGGATTCAGGCGAAATCGGACAAGCTTCTGCGTGAGACCTATGCCCGGCTGACGCCGTGGCAGAAAACACAGGTGGCGCGCCATCCCGAACGGCCGCATTTCAAACATTATGTCGCGGGGCTGATCGACGATTTCGTCGAACTGGCGGGCGACCGCGCCTTTGCCGACGACAGCGCGATTCTGGGCGGTCTTGGCCGGTTTCGCGGGCGCAAGGTCATGGTTATCGGCCATGAAAAGGGCGACGATACCGCCAGCCGCCTCCAGCACAATTTCGGTATGGGCAAGCCGGAGGGCTATCGCAAGGCGATCCGCCTGATGCAGCTTGCCGACCGGTTTGGCATTCCGGTGGTGACGCTGGTCGATACGTCGGGCGCGTTTCCGGGCGTGCAGGCCGAAGAGCGCGGCCAGGCGGAGGCGATCGCGCGCTCTACAGAGGCGTCGCTCAATCTGGGCGTGCCGATGGTTGCGACGATCCTGGGCGAGGGTGGATCGGGCGGCGCGATTGCGCTGGCCAGCGGCAACCGCGTGCTGATGATGGAACACGCGGTCTATTCGGTGATCTCGCCCGAAGGGTGCGCATCGATCCTGTGGCGCACCGCGGACAAGGCGGCCGATGCGGCAGAGGCGATGAAAGTGACGGCGCAGCACCTGAAGGAACTGGGCGTCATCGATGGCATTATCGGCGAACCGCTGGGCGGTGCGCATCGCGATTCGGGCGCCGCGATCAAGGCGCTGGGCGATGCACTGGAAAAATCGCTGAAGCAGCTCGACGGCAAGGATGCCGAAACGCTTCGCCGCGAACGCCGCGCCAAGTTTCTGGCGATGGGGCGCGGCTGAGCGGCTTACGCGCGGTCCGATCATCGCATTGGATTACGAAACGAAAAAGGCGACGGCACTTTCGCGCCGCCGCCCTTTTTTGACAGACTAAATTATTCAGCCTCCGCTGGCGGTGCCGCCAAGCGAGGTGGTGACGTTGTCGAACGTGTCGGTCAGCTGACCGCCCAGACCGCGCATCGCGGCGATCGCGGCGACGGCGATCAGCGCGGCGATCAGGCCGTACTCGATCGCGGTCGCGCCCTTGGAATTGCGAATAAACTTGCGAATGGCCAACATACCGGTCTCCATCGGTTCCGTGTGTTCAATTACCCGGCTATCCGAGCAATCCACCCGGTTAGCCCGGCCGGTGTATCGAATGAGTCTTGAAAAAGGCTTAAACGTCCGCCACCCGCCGTCAGCCCATCGCGTCCACCACCTTGTCATGCACCGTACCCCAAAGGCCGCCAGTGCCGCCGCCAAGGCTGCTGATCGCGCCGATGATCACTATGACGATCAGCGCGACGATCAGGCCATATTCGACCGCGGTGGCGCCCGCCCGGTTGCGCACCAGGGCTTGCGTCGCGTGTAGAATGGCCTCGATCATGCGGAATCCTCCATATCCTTTGCGCCCAATAACAACGGATCCTTAAAAAAATGCTGACCGATCAACGCGCCGCCTCCTCCGCCATGCCGTTTCTGGTCGTTGCCGCGGCGATGGTCGATGCCGATGGCCGGGTGCTGGTGCAGCGACGACCGCCGGGAAAGCCGATGGCGGGGCTGTGGGAATTTCCCGGCGGCAAGCCTGAAGCCGGGGAGATGCCGGAGGCGGCGTTGGTCCGCGAACTGCGCGAGGAATTGGGGATAGAGACCGAGGCATCGTGCCTCGCCCCCGCGACCTTTGCCAGCGAGCCGCTGGGCGAGAAACATCTGCTGCTGTTGCTCTATGTCCTGCGCAAATGGCGCGGCGTGCCGCGCGCGCTTCATGCCAGCGAGCTGCAATGGCTGCCCGCGCCCGCGCTGTTTTCGCTCGACATGCCACCGGCCGACCGGCCGCTGATCGGGATGCTCGACGCGCTGATCTGAACGCCCGCGCTTCAGTCTTTCGGCTTCAACGCTTCGGCGAGCGAGGCGGAGGCGCTGCCGCGCCGCGCGGGTTTGGGCTGCGACGGGTCGGGTGCCCAGCCAGTGACGGTGATAACCTCGAACCGTTCGGTGGTGCGTCCGTCGGCATCGCCAAGCGCGGCGAAGGCCTGCGCCGCTGCTGCCAGCGTGGCGCGCGACAGCGGACTGCGCTGCGTCATCACATTGGTCGCCGCCATGCCGCGCAGATCGCGGAACAGCGAAAAAATGTCGCGATAGCGTACCGACAGGCTTTCGGTATCGGCGACCGGAAGTGCGAACCCCGCGCGGGCGAGCAGGTCGCCCGCCGACTGGACGTCGATTTGCGGATGGATCCGTGCGGCAGGGCGATCGCTTTCTGCCTGGATCAGAACGCGGCGAAGCGTCGCCAGCGTGCCCGCCCCCGTAAATGCGCCAAGGAACAAGCCATCGGGGCGCAGCGCGCGGCGGATCAGCGTCAACGCGCCGGGAAGGTCGTTCACCGTGTCCAGCGTGCCGATCGCCACCACCAGATCGAAAGCGGCGTCGGCAAAAGGAAGGCGATCCTCGTCCGCCTGAACGCCGTGCGCGCCATTCGCGAAGCGATAGCCGGGATCGCAACGGGTGATTCGCACGCTCGGCGGCGGCGAAAAGCTCGCATCCCAGCAGCCAAGGTCAAGAATATCGGAAAAATCGCGCTTTACCGCGCTCAGCCGCTCCTCAATGCCTTCGCGCATGAAATCGTGGAGAAAGCGGAATTCGGAAAAGCCCTGCGCGGCGCGATTCCGGCGCTGGCGGCGGGCAAGGGGTGAAAATATCCGGGGGGCACTCACGCGAAGCGCTTGTGCCGCTTCGTCGCTACGGCGACAAGGGGGCGTGAACCTTGCGGTGCAAACCCTTCGCGAAGCGGTCGCCTTCGCCCTGCCGCCACGCTGCCCGAGCTGCGGCGCGATTACGGAGGCGGATCACCGGCTTTGCGCCGCCTGCTGGTCCGCGCTGGACTTTCCGGGCGAGCCGGCGTGCGCGCGGTGCAACCTGCCGTTCGAATATGATCGCGGGCCGGGCACCGAATGCGCCGCATGCATGGCAGAACCGCCGCTGCATGACGGTATTCATGCCGCGGTCGCCTATGGCGAGGTATCGCGCGCGATCATGCTGAAGCTGAAATATGGCCGGCGCACCGCGCATGCCGAAACCGCCGCCCGGCTGATCGCGCGAACCCTCCCGCGAACCGCCGACCTGATCGTTCCGGTGCCGCTTCATACGTCGCGAATATGGTCGCGAGGCTTCAATCAGGCGGCGCTGATCGCGCAGGGGCTGGCGCGACAATGCGATATTCCGTTCGTCTGCGACGCATTGGTGCGAACGCGGCGCACCCCGGTTCTGCGCGGCATGGGGCCGAAGGCGCGTCACACGGTGCTGGCGGGCGCATTCGCCGTTCATCCGCGCTGGACCGAACGCATTGCCGGAAAGGCGATCCTGCTGGTCGACGATGTCTATACGAGCGGCGCGACGAGCGATGCCTGCATCCGCGTGCTGAAGCGGGCGGGCGCGAAAAACGTCGCCATCGCTGCGTTCGCACGCGTGTTGCCGGAAGAAAGCGGCGATTGACAATCGGGCGGGGGAGCCACACCTGTCACCCATGGCAAAGGTCGAAATCTATACCAAGGCGTTCTGCCCCTTCTGCACTCGCGCGAAAGCGCTGCTGGACGAAAAGGGGGCCGAATATGTCGAATATGACATCACCATGGATCAGGCGAAGCGTGCCGAGATGATCGACCGCGCGAACGGCGGCATGACGGTGCCGCAGATATTCATCGACGATCGGCATATCGGCGGGTCGGACGATCTTGCCGCGCTGGACCGCAAAGGGGGCGTCGACCCGCTGCTCAACGGATGAAGGTCGCGCTGGCGCAGATGACGTCGGGGATCGACCCGGCGGCGAACGCCGATACCATCGTCCGGGCGATTGGCGAGGCCGCAGCTGACGGCGCTGCAATGCTGTTTACCCCCGAAATGACGGGATTGCTCGACAGCGATCGTGACCGCGCTGGGGCGCATATCGCCGGGGAAGGAGAGGATATCGTCCTGTCCGCCGCGTGCCGTGAAGCGCGGCGCCACGGCATCTGGGTCGCGCTGGGTTCGCTGGCGCTGAAGCGTGACGATGGCCGACGCGCCAATCGCAGCTTCGTGATCGACAGCGACGGCAATATTCGCGCGCGCTACGACAAGCTGCATTTGTTCGACGTCGATCTTGCCACTGGGGAACGTTGGCGCGAATCGGCGGTCTATGCCCCTGGCGAACGCGCGGTGGTGGTCGATACACCGCTCGGCTGTCTTGGCCTGTCGATATGTTACGATCTTCGGTTTCCCGACCTGTATCGCGCGTTGAGCGATGCCGGGGCAACGGTGCTTGCCGTGCCGTCGGCGTTCACTCGCCCTACCGGCAAGGCGCATTGGGAAACCCTGCTTCGCGCCCGCGCGATCGAATCGAGCGCGTTCGTGATCGCTGCGGCGCAGACCGGCGAGCATGAAGACGGTCGCGCCACCTGGGGCCATTCGATGGTGGTCGATCCCTGGGGCGAGGTGTTGCTCGACATGGGCGAGCCCGCCGGGATGGGCTTTGCCGAAATCGATCCCGCGCGCATTGCGGAGGTGCGCGGGCAATTACCGTCGTTCGCCAATCGCCGCGCGATTCCGCAGGTGGAGCGCGCGCCATGATCGTATTCGACCTCAAATGCGGCGCGGGCCATGTGTTCGAAAGCTGGTTCGCATCGAGCAGCGCCTATGCCGAGCAAAAGGCCGATGGCCTGATCCGCTGTCCGATCTGCGGCGATGCGAGCGTGGAAAAGGCGCTGATGGCGCCGAACATCGCGACAAAGGGCAATCGCCGGGAACTGACTGCCGCGCAGCCACCGGCGGAAAAAGGCGAAGCCATGCCCGAAGCGGTCAAGCAGGCCATGGCAGCGCTGGCACAGGCGCAGCAAAAGGCGCTGGAGGGATCGCAATGGGTCGGCAGCGCTTTCACCGAACGTGCCCGCGCGATGCACCATGGCGAGGAAGACAGGGCGGCCATCCATGGTGAGGCGACGATCGAGCAGGCGCGCGAATTGCTGGACGATGGGATCGCTGTCGCGCCGCTGCCCTTCCCGGTGGTCCCGCCTTCGGCGCGCAATTGACCGGCGCAGGCGCGCGCACTACCAACCCCGGCTGTGTCCCGGTAGCTCAGGAGGATAGAGCGCCGGATTCCTAATCCGTAGGTCGGGGGTTCGAATCCCTCCCGGGACACCACTGCTCGCCAGATGGTGCGGACGGATGACAAAGGAACCGAAAGATGGTGGACGTATCTAACCAGATGATGAGCGCCGACAGCGGGGATAACGGGCAGGAATCTATCAGCCCCTCGGCGGTCGACGCAGCATTGTCTGCTGCTGGACTCAACGATGCCGAAGCGATTGCACTATTTTCTAGTGCAACGACGGTGATCGACGGTTTACGCCTGATCAACTTGGTACAGCCGCTGACATGGGAAAGCGCGTTCGAACGCCCACTGCATGAACTCGAGACATGGTTTCGGGTCGCATGCGGATCGCGTGTTCCAATCACTGATACGATCGAGGCGGCGCCTTATACGATTGCGACGCAGGCTGATGCCGACGCGCTGGTGGGTAAACGGGTCATTGGTTGGATCGATATCACCGCGTCCGGGATTGAACTTCGCGACTGTGCGGTACTCGGCGCTGCGATCGACCCGGAAGCCTATGTTTACGACGTTGATGCGAATGGATGGCCGTCAGGGCAGACCGCGCAGGACAAGCGTGCGGCGCTGAATGCGATGCATCGTCAGCTCGTCATGGTCGAGGCGGCAGCGAGCAACGCGCATATTCATCATATTCAAATCGATGGAGCAGGCGAACGTGCCTATAGCGGCATCGGTGGCGCATCTTATGCGACTGGCCTTGTGGTCGACCATTGCGACATAGCCGCTTGCGGTGACGATGCCATCAAGGCGCCGATCGGCGCAGTAATCGAACGCAACTATATCCATGACATGCTGGCGTGGGACGCTGCAGCATATGGCCCGTATTATGGCGCACCGAACGACGTCCGCTATCCGCACATGGATGGGATTCAGTTTGTTCGCGGCTACGGCGTGGTCCAAGAAAACTGGCTGGGCATGCCAGCTTCAGCGAATTGCACGAGTGCGGTGATAGTGAGGCCCGATACAGGACAGGCCTCCGATACCGGCGCTTTCCAGCGTAACTATGTCGCGGGATCGAACAACTATCCCATACAGTTCATCACGCAGAATGGGACGCTCACAAATCCCGGCGCGGTTAATACCGGAATCGTGATCGGCGGAAACCGGATCTCGCGCGATTATTCGGGGTATGCCGATCATGGCCCTTATTCGCTGGCCACTCAATATGCCGATACGATCACTCTTGATGGCGATACGTGGGCGGATGACGGTTCGGCTGTCCCGGTTCCTCAACTGCCGCAGCGGTGACGCATATGAAACGTTAGCGGATCGCGGATTGTCGACGGATGTCGATTAAGGCGTGGGTACGGCGATCCAAGCTTCTAAGGCCCGGCCGCGACTAAACTTTCGGGTTAGACCTAGTAGCTTAGGTTGCATATTGGGGTGCATATAAACGAGCTGGTTGGAAAGCTCTTGCAGCGAAAAATATTGATCTAATCCGCTCCCAACACACACACCGTCGCGCCGTTAATTGAGGTTTTCGCCGCTATTCCGCGCGGTTTAGGCGGATGGGGTGGCCGGCGACGATGAATTCGGTGGAGTCGCAGATTTGGGCAAGCCGCTGGTTTAGCATGCCAGCCGCATCCCGGAACCGGCGGGCGAGCGCATTGTCGGGTACGACGCTGAGGCCGACCTCGTTGCTTACCAGAATGAGCCGTGCACAAAGACGGGGCACTGCGGCGACCAGCGCATCGCTTTCGGCGGCGACATCGTGTCCGGCGAGCAGCAGGTTCGACAGCCACAGCGTCAGGCAATCGACCAGCAGCACCCGGCCTGGCGCATCTTCCGAACGGATCGCATCGACGAGCGCGAGCGGCGCTTCGACTGTGTGCCAGCTTGAGTCGCGATCGGCACGGTGTCGGGCGATGCGGTCGCGCATTTCGTCGTCAAAGGCTTGCGCAGTCGCCACGAACACCCTTTCGCCGCCATCGGCCTGTGCGATGCGCTGGGCATGACGGCTCTTGCCGGAGCGCGCGCCGCCAAGGATCAGAAACGTGCTCGGCTGTGTCGTCATCATGCTTCCGGCTTGCCTGTGTGCCGCTGAATGGCGATGGCGGACGCTATGATGCAAGCGGAATCGGCATATTTTTCGTATCATGGCGGCCGGATGGACGCGGCGCGGCGGCTGTATCCGCACGCGCCGCTGCCGTGGCTGGACCTGTCGACTGGTATCAATCCGCTTCCCTGGAAGCCGGATGCGGGACTAACCATAGATCACGCGTCGTTGCCCGACCGCCAGGCGCTCGCCGAACTGGAGGCGGCGGCAGCGGCGCATTTCGGCGTTGCGGCGGAGCGCGTTGCGGCACTTCCGGGAAGCGAAATGGGGTTGAGGATGTTGCCTGTGCTTGGCTTGCCGCAGCCGCTATGCGCGGTCACGCCGGGCTATGGCACGCAGGGGGAGGTTGCGGCGCGGCGGGTGCCGTACGGCGCAGTGAAGGAAGCGGCGCGAAGCGGCGGGACGCTGCTGCTCGCCAATCCGAACAACCCCGACGGGCGGGTATGCGACGTAGCGCGAATGCTGTCGTTCTCCCGCGCCAAGGCAAGCGCCGGGGGGTGGCTGATTGTCGATGAAGCATTTGCCGATGCGCAGCCGGGCATCAGCATATTGTCGCATCTGACCGACGCCGCGCCGGTTATCGTCTTACGCTCATTCGGCAAGTTTTTCGGCCTTGCCGGGCTGCGGCTGGGGTTCGTGGTGGCACCGCCCGCCATCCTTGCGCGGGTGCGTGCGATGACCGGCGACTGGCCCGTTTCTGCCGAAGCAATCGCATGGGGCACCGCCGCCTATCGCGATGCGCGCTGGATCGCAGCCACCCGGCAGCGGCTTGTGAGCGATGCGGATGCGCTGGATATGCTGCTCGCGCGCCATGGCATGACGGTGCGCGGCGAATGCCCGCTGTTCCGGCTGGCGGAACATCCCGCCGCGAGCGACGGGCTGTTCGACAAGCTGGCGCGGCGCGGCATTCTGGTGCGTCCGTTCACCTGCCACCCGCACTGGTTGCGCTTCGGTCTGCCACCCGACGCAGCAGGTTTTGCGCGATTGGAAGCGGCGCTTGCCGATGATTAGGCCGGTCGCGGTTATTGCGCTGGTGCTCGATGCGACGATCGGCTGGCCTGCGCCGCTGTATCGGCTGGTGGGACATCCGGTAGGCGGCTTTGCGCGCTTCATCAGCTGGTGCGAACGGCACGGCAACCGGCCGCAGCGAAGCTTCGCCCGGCGCAGGGCGGCAGGCATCGTTACGGTGGTCGCGCTCCTCAGCATCGCCATCGCGGCGGGGTTGGCGATCGAGACGCTGGTCTATGCGCTGTTCGGCCGTTGGGGCTGGGTTGCGGCTTCGCTCTTCGCCTGGCCCGGCCTTGCCCAGCGCAGCCTGTACGACCATGTTCGCCCGGTCTGGCGAGCGCTGGCGAGCGACGATATCGACGGCGCGCGAATTGCCGTGTCGCGGATCGTCGGCCGCGATGTCGCGGCGCTTGATCGCGCTGGCATCGCGCGCGCCGCGATCGAAAGCCTGGCCGAAAGTTTCTGCGATGGCGTGGTCGCGCCGCTGGCATGGCTCCTTTTCGCAGGGCTGCCGGGGCTTTGGGCATATAAGGCGATCAACACTGCCGACAGCCTGATCGGCCATTATGAGGAACCGTGGCGCGCCTTTGGCTGGGCTGCGGCGCGGTGCGACGACCTTTTCAACCTGGTCCCCGCCCGGGTTGCCGGGGTGGTGTTGTGCATCGCTGCGCCCGGAGGGTGGCGCGTGATGCTGCGCGATCACGCCCGCCATGCATCGCCCAATGCCGGATGGCCGGAAGCGGCGATGGCGGGCGCGCTGGGCGTCGCGCTCACCGGGCCGATCGCCTATGACGGCGTAGCGAATGACAAGCCGTGGATCGGTGGAGAGGGCCGCAGCGCAGGGGCGGGCGATCTGAAGCGAGCGCTTGCCGTCTATGTTCGCGCCTGTGCGCTGTTATGGGCGATTGCGGGGGGAATCATATGGGCGCTTTGATGTTTCAGGGCACCGGTTCCGATGTCGGCAAATCGGTGCTGGTCGCCGGGATATGCCGTGCGCTCGCCAATCGCGGCCTGAGCGTGCGTCCGTTCAAACCGCAGAATATGAGCAACAACGCCGCCGTTACCGCCGATGGCGGAGAAATCGGCCGTGCGCAGGCGACTCAGGCAATCGCGTGTCGCGTGCCCCCCGACGTGGATATGAACCCCGTGCTGTTGAAGCCGCAGGGAGATCGCACGTCGCAACTGGTGGTGCATGGCCGGGTTCGCGGCACGCTTGGCTCGGCGAATTGGCGCGAGGGGCGGCGGGAACTGATGACGGCGGTGCTGCAAAGCTATCGCGCGCTTGCCGAACAGGCCGATATCGTGGTGGTCGAAGGGGCGGGATCTCCGGCGGAAATCAACCTGCGTGCGGGCGACATCGCCAATATGGGGTTCGCGCGCGCTGCGCAGGTCCCGGTCGTTCTGATCGGCGATATCGACCGCGGCGGCGTGATCGCATCGCTGGTCGGCACCCATGCGGTAATCGCGCCGGACGATGCGGCGATGATCCGCGGTTTCGTAATCAACAAGTTTCGCGGCGATCCCGCGTTGTTCGCGGACGGAATGGCCGCAATCGTTCAGCGTACCGGCTGGGCGGCGCTGGGCATGCTTCCCTGGCTGCCGCCCGCCCGGCGATTGCCCAGCGAGGATGCGGTGATATTGGAGCGCACTCATAGCGCTGCATCGGACCGGATCGTAATTGCCTGCCCGGTGACGCCGCGCATCGCCAATTTCGATGATCTTGATCCGCTGCGGCTGGAACCGGCGATCGATGTGGTGATGGTGCCGCCGGGCGAGGCGATCCCCGATGCGGCAATGATCATTCTTGCCGGATCGAAGACAATCATCGCCGATATGCGCTTCATCCGTGCGCAAGGGTGGGATGTCGATATCCTGGCGCATGTGCGCAAGCGCCGCCCGGTGCTTGGCCTGTGCGGCGGATATCAGATGCTGGGCCGGCAAATCGCCGATCCTGACGGGGTGGAGGGGCCAGCGGGCGAGGTCGCCGGGCTGGGGCTGCTCGATGTGGAAACGGTGCTGACCGGCGACAAGACGCTGCGCCAGGTGCGCGGCGTTGCGCTGGGGGCGGCGTTCAGCGGCTATGAAATCCATCTTGGTCGGACCACCGGCTGCGATGCCGACCGGCCGCTGGGGCAGCTGTCCGGCGGTGGCGCCGATGGCGCGATGCGCGCGGACGGCCTGGTCGCGGGAAGCTATATTCACGGCTTGCTGGGCGAAGCGGCGCAGCGCGCGGCATGGCTGTCGCGGATCGGCGCGGATGCGACGGGGCCGGACCATGCCGCCGATATCGATTGTGCTCTGGATGAAATCGCCGCGGCGATCGAAAAGCATCTCGATCTCGACGCGATGCTGGCGATCGCGCGCGGCGCGGCATAGGCGCGCGCGCTTCGCGGCTGTTTCAATCCATGCCGCTTTTGGCTTAGGGATGCGCAATCGTGCGACGAGGAGACGAGAATCGATGACCAACGAACGCCTCAGCCCGGATGACGGCGACCTGTACGATGACGAGGACAATCTATCGGTCCCCGACGATGTGGCAGAGGCGGTGCGTACGCTGATCCGGTGGACCGGCGACGATCCGACGCGCGAAGGACTGGTCGATACGCCCAAACGCGTTGCGCGTGCGTGGCGCGAATATTGTCAGGGCTATGCCGAGGATCCCGCCCACCATCTTTCGCGCGTGTTCGAGGAAGTAGGCGGATATGACGAGATCGTCCTGCTGAAGGATATTCCGTTTCAGTCGCATTGCGAACACCATATGGCGCCGATCACGGGCAAGGCGCATATCGCCTATCTTCCGGAGAACCGGGTGGTAGGCATTTCGAAACTGGCGCGGGTGCTGCACGCGTTCGCCCGGCGGCTTCAGGTGCAGGAGCGGCTGACGGCGGAGGTCGCCGATTGCATATGGGAGCATTTGCAGCCGCGCGGCGTGGCGGTGGTGATCGACGCCACCCATGGCTGCATGACCGCACGCGGCGTGCGCACGCCCGGCGTCACCATGACGACCAGCCGGATGATGGGCGTGTTTCGCGACGATCCGCGCAGCCGTGCCGAAGTATTGAAACTGATGGGCTATTAAAGCCGCTCTAAGCGAGGCGGGCGGGCGCGATACGGCTGCTGCCGTCCCGCGCCCTGACCGATCGATCAGACGCGCGTTGCGTTGGCGGCGGACAATACCGCGCGCACGCTGGCGGTTGCCACATCCTCATCGATACCCACGCCCCAATGGGTGCGCCCGTCGGGCCCGGTAGCCTCTACATAAGCGGCGGCGCGGGCATTCGAGCCCTGACCGATGGCGTGCTCAGCATAGCTTTGCACTTCCAGTTCGACGCCTTCGGCATCGTGAAGCGCGCCGAGTACCGAGGAGATCAGCCCGTTGCCGCGACCGCTGATGCTGTTTTGCGTTCCGTCGACCTCAATCGTGCCGGTGAAGATGCGATCGCCATTAGGTGCGCGGCGTTCGTCCCATGCGACCAGTTCGATCGGCTGTCCGTCCTCCAACCGATAGGTCGCACGAAACGCGTCCCAGATATCGGCGGCGTTAAGTTCGCGACTGCTCTGATCAGCGAGCGCCTGAACATGCCGGCTGAAATGCGCCTGAAGCCGTTTGGGCAGTTTCAGCCCCTGATCCTGTTGCAGCACCCAGGCGACGCCGCCCTTGCCGCTTTGAGAATTGACGCGGATGACCGCTTCGTAATCGCGTCCCAGATCCTTCGGATCGATCGGCAGATAGGGAACGTCCCAGATTTCGTCGTTGCGCGCTTCCTGAGCGGCAAAGCCCTTCTTGATCGCGTCCTGATGGCTTCCCGAAAAGGCGGTGAACACCAGACCGCCGGCATAGGGATGGCGCGGATGAACGGGCAGGTTGTTGCAATAGGTGACGGTGCCGATCACCCGATCGATGTCGGAGAAATCTAGCCCCGGATCAACGCCTTGCGTGTACATGTTCAGCGCAAGTGTTACCAGATCGACATTCCCGGTGCGTTCGCCATTGCCGAACAGGCAGCCCTCGACCCGGTCGGCGCCGGCAAGAAGTCCCAGTTCGGACGCAGCGACCCCGGTGCCGCGATCATTATGGGTATGAAGCGAGACCACGACGCTGTCGCGATTGCGGATATGCCGACAGAAATATTCGATCTGGTCGGCATAGATATTGGGCGTCGCCGCCTCCACCGTGGCGGGAAGATTCAGGATCAACGGCGCTTCGGGGGTAGGGCGCAGTATGTCCATCACCGCCTCGCAAACCTCGATCGAAAAATCGAGTTCGGCGGTGGAGAAGGTTTCGGGCGAATATTCGAACTGCCAGTCGGTATCGGGCTGCGCCGCCGCGCCGTCGCGCAAAAGTTTCGCGCCGGCCACGGCCACTTCGCGAACCTCTTCGCGGCTCATGTCGAACACGATCCGGCGCCATGCGGGGGAAACGGCGTTGTAGAGATGCACGATCGCGGTGCGCGCGCCGCGCAGCGATTCGAAGCTCTTTTCAATCAGGTCGCGGCGCGACTGGGTGAGTACCTGCACCGTCACGTCGTCGGGGATGCGGTCCGACCGGACGAGTCCCGAGATGAAGTCGAATTCGGTCGCTCCGGCCGACGGGAAACCGACTTCGATCTCCTTAAGGCCCACTTCGACCAGCAGATCGAAAAAGCGGTTCTTCTTTTCCGCGTTCATCGGATCGATCAGCGCCTGGTTGCCATCGCGCATATCGGTGGAAAGCCAGCGCGGCGGCTGGGTGATGGTTCGGCCCGGCCATTGTCGGTCGGCCAAATCGACCTGCGGAAACGGGCGGTACTTAACGGCGGGATCGCGCAGCATGATGATCTCTCACTTGAAGAAGCGGCCGCGTGCGATGCGGCGCTGAAACGGACGATATATTCGGCAAGTCACCCCTTAGGTACGGCGCGCAAAGGCGCTCGCCCTAAGGGCGAATAAGTCGCAGGCCGAATAGCGTCCCGGTAATCATCATGCGCCGTTCATTGCCGATTTGATGCTTTTTGTCCAGCCAGTGCGTACGTCGTGGCGTGAATAGCTTGTTAAACCCCTGGCAAGTAAAGCGGATAATGCGCCGTCAGGAAGGTTTTCGCATGTTGCAGTTCATTTATATCAGCACCGCCACAGCCCCGGTGACGCGATCGATGGTCGAACGGATTCTGGCCCGGTCGCGCCAGAATAACGAACGGGATGCGTTGACCGGCCTGCTTTACAGCGATGGCAAGCGGTTCATGCAGGTGCTGGAGGGGGAGGCGAGCGTCGTCGAACGCACCGTTGCGCGGATCGGAAAGGATTCACGCCATCGCGGCATCGTCCGGCTTTCGGAGCGCATGATCGAAACGCGCGAATTCGGCGACTGGGCGATGGCGCATCATTCGCACGGCGAGGATGCGAAAGCATTTGTCGAGGAAGTCGGCAGGCGCGTCGCCAATGCATCGCCTGCCGTGCGGGGCACATTCGAAGGGCTTGCGGCCCATCGCTCCGCCGCCTGACGCGTGCGCCAGGCGGTTCGCGGGGGATTTACTGCTTTTCGAACGCTGCGTGAATGGTCAGCATGGTTTCGTCCGAAACCAGCGGTACATATTTGTCGATTCCGAATTGCGAGCGCTGAATCATCGCGCGGCCGGTAAAGCCGAGGCTTGCCTTCTTGCTCATCGGATTCATCGCCGCACCGTAGAATTTTGCGGCGATCGTGATCGGCTTCGTCACGCCGTGCAGGGTCAGATCACCGGTGATCCGGGCGGTCGCGGCACCGGTCTTTTCGACCTTGGTCGCGTGGAATTTCGCCGTCGGATATTGTTCGGCGTCGAACCAGTCGGCGCTTTTCAGTTCACCGGTCAGCTTGTCGCTGGTGGTCTGGATGCTGGCGAGCGGGATGGTCACGTCCAGCTTCGTCGCGGAAAGATTCGCCGGATCGATCGTCATGCTGCCGCTCGCGCCCGACAGCGTTCCTGAAAAGGGCGAAATACCCATATGGCTGATGGTGAAATCGACCTGGGTATGGCCCGGTTCGACCGTATAGGCACCCGCCGCGATATCGGCCGCCGATCCCTTGCCCGAAAGCTCTGTCGGCATGGTCTGGGCAAGCGCGGGTGCGGCGGTGAGTGCCAGCGTCAGGGCAAGAAGGGTGCGGCGCATTCGCGTGTCTCCCGAAAATATGAAACCGGGCGGCACCGTATCCGGCGCCGCCCGGCTTTCAAACGCCAAAAGGCGAAACGATGTGTTGACGCATGCGCGCGATCAGTTCTTGTCCTTGTCGACCAGCTTGTTCGCGCCGATCCACGGCATCATCGCGCGCAGTTCGCTGCCGACCTTTTCGATGTCGTGTGCGGCGGCCGCCTTGCGGCTTGCCTTCAGTTCGGGCTGGCCGGCGCGGTTGTCGAGCACGAAATTCTTCACGAACCGGCCGCCCTGAATATCGGCGAGCACGCGCTTCATCTCCGCCTTGGTTTCGTCGGTGACGATGCGCGGGCCGGTGGTGATGTCGCCATATTCCGCCGTGTTCGAGATCGAATAGCGCATATTGGCGATGCCGCCTTCATACATCAGGTCGACGATGAGCTTCACTTCGTGCAGGCATTCGAAATAGGCCATTTCGGGGGCATACCCCGCCTCGACCAGCGTTTCGAACCCGGCGGTGATGAGGTGGGTGAGGCCGCCGCACAGCACCGCCTGTTCGCCGAACAGGTCGGTTTCGCATTCTTCGCGGAAATTGGTTTCGATAATGCCCGAACGGCCGCCACCGATGGCGCTGGCATAGGCAAGGCTGATGTCGTGCGCATTGCCGGTCGCGTCCTGATCGATCGCGATCAGGCAGGGGACACCGCCGCCGCGGACATATTCGCTGCGTACCGTGTGGCCCGGCCCCTTGGGCGCGATCATGATGACGTCGATATTGTCGGGCGTTTCGATGAGGCCGAAATGGATGTTCAGGCCATGCGCGAAAGCGATCGCGGTTCCGGGGCGGATATTATCGCGGATATCGGCGTCCCAGATCGCGGCCTGATGTTCGTCGGGCGCGAGCATCATGATGATATCCGCCCAGGCAGCGGCTTCCGCGCCGGTCATTACCTGAAACCCGGCCTCTTCGGCCTTTTTGCGTGTCGACGAACCCTTGCGAAGCCCGATCGCAACGTCCTTCACACCCGAATCGCGCAGATTCTGGGCATGGGCATGGCCCTGGCTGCCATAGCCGATGATGGCGATCTTCTTGCCGGTGATCAGGTTCAGATCGGCGTCACGATCATAATAGACACGCATTTTGGTTCAGTCCCTTTCGTTTATACTCCGGCGAAGGCCGGGGCAGGGCGGCTGGAAATGCCCTGTTGGCTATGGATTCCGGTCTGCGCCGGGATACGGATGGAATTACGCGTTGTGGTCAGGCCGCCTCTTTCCCGCGGGCGATGGCGACGATGCCGGTTCGCGCGACTTCGATCAGGCCGACCTCGCGCATCAGTTCGACGAACTTGTCGATCTTTTCGCTGCCGCCGGTCACTTCGAACACGAAACTTTCGATCGTCGCATCGACGACGCGCGCGCGATAGACATCGGCAAGGCGCAGCGCCTCGATCCGGTGCTCCCCCTTTCCGGCGACCTTCACCAGCGCGAGTTCGCGTTCGACATGTTCGCCCAGCACGGTAAGATCGGTGACCTTGTGCACCGGGACCAGTCGCTCCAGCTGGGCGATGATCTGTTCCATGACGTGCGGGCTGGCAGTGGTGACGATGGTGATCCGGCTGACCAGATCGTCGGCGGAAATATCGGTCACCGTCAGCGATTCGATATTATAGCCGCGAGCGGTAAACATCCCCGCGATGCGCGCCAGAATGCCCGGTTCGTTGTCGACGATGACGGCAAGCGTATGCCGCTCGCGCTGTTCTTCCTTGATATGCATGTTCAGCTAATCCGTTCGTGTCGAGCGGCGTCGGGACACGTGGGCGGGGTGGTGCGCTTCTCGACTGCGCTCGAAGCGAACGGCATGGTGGAACGCGAAAGCATCACACCAGCGCCTTGGCTTCGTCGTCCATCGTGCCCGACACCTCGTTCGCCTGAAGCAGCATTTCTGTGTGCGCCGCGCCTGACGGGATCATCGGGAAGCAGTTGGCGAGTTTCGCCACGCGGCAATCGACCATCACCGGCCCGTCATGCGCAAGCATCGCGGCGATGCCGTCGTCCAGCTCGCCCGGCGCTTCGATGCGAATACCCTTCCAGCCATAGGCTTCGGCGAGTTTGACGAAGTCGGGCAGCGAGTTGCTGTAGCTTTCCGAATAGCGGCTGGAATAGGTCAGTTCCTGCCACTGGCGGACCATGCCCATATATTCGTTGTTGAGTATAAAGACCTTCACGGGCAGGCGATATTGCGCGGCGGTTGCCATCTCCTGAATATTCATCTGGATCGATGCTTCGCCCGCAATGTCGATGACCAGCGCGCCCGGATTGCCCAGTTGCGCGCCAATCGCGGCGGGCAGGCCGTACCCCATGGTGCCCAGCCCGCCCGACGTCAGCCATTTGTTCGGCGCTTCGAATCCGAAATGCTGCGCGGCCCACATCTGGTGCTGGCCGACCTCGGTCGAAACGATCGGCGCCTTGCCCTTCGTCGCTTCCCAAAGCGCGCGGATCGCCCGCTGCGGCATGATGGCGTCGGCGGTTTCGGGAAAGTCGAGGCAGCGAGTCTGACGCCATCCCTCGATCCGCCGCCACCATTCGCCCAGATCGGGCCTGGCAAGCTGGCGGCTTTTCCAGATGCGCACCATGTCTTCCAGCGCATGGCCGACATCGGCGATCACGGCCAGATCGACGCGGACATTCTTGTTCACGCTCGACCGGTCGATATCGATATGGATTTTCTTCGATTCCGGCGAAAAGGCATCAAGCCGCCCCGTCACCCGGTCATCGAACCGGGCACCAAGACACAGGATCAGGTCCGCCTTGTTCATCGCCATATTGGCTTCATAAGTGCCGTGCATGCCCAGCATGCCGAGCCATTGGTCGGACGAGGCGGGAAAGGCGCCAAGGCCCATCAGCGTCGACGTGACAGGGGCGCCGGTAATCCGCGCCAGATCGCGCAATATCTGCGACGCAGCCGGACCGGCGTTGATGACGCCGCCGCCGGTATAAAGGATCGGCCGTTCGGCCTCGGCCAGCATGTCGATGACCGTTTCGATCTGCGCCTTATCCGCTTTCAGTGCGGGGCGATAGGTCTTGTGCCGGATCGGGCCGGGGCGGGCGTATTTCGCGCTGGCAACCTGAACATCCTTAGGAATATCGACGACCACCGGGCCGGGGCGGCCCGACGTCGCTATGTGAAACGCCTCATGCACGACATTGCCGAGCTGATCGGGGTTCTTCACCAGGTAATTATGTTTGGTGCAGTGGCGCGTGATGCCGACGGTATCGGCCTCCTGAAACGCGTCGGTGCCGATCAGCGTCGTTGGAACCTGACCGGTGATGACGACCATGGGAATCGAATCCATCAGCGCGTCGGTGATGCCGGTCACGGCATTGGTCGCGCCCGGACCCGACGTTACCAGCACGACGCCGGGTTTTCCCGTCGCGCGGGCGTAACCTTCCGCCGCGTGCGTCGCGGCCTGTTCATGGCGCACCAGAATATGGCGGATGCGTGGATGCTGGAACAGCGCGTCATAGATGGGAAGCACCGCGCCGCCCGGATAGCCGAACACGACGTCCACGCCGAGATCGCACAGCGCCTCGACAAGGATATCGGCTCCACTCTTCTGGGTCATGCAATGCCTCCTGATCTTCGCACATGCAATATCATGGCTGGAGCGATGCGGCTAATGACATAAAAACTATGCGTCAACCCAAATCATAAAAATAATGTTTCAAATATTAGATGCAATTGGATTTTTTCTGTCTCGCTGACGCGTTGCCATGCCGGCGGCGGCTGATTGCGAAACCAGGTATATTGCCTCTTGGCATATTGGCGGGTGGCCGCCTGTGCGTCGCTGACCGCTTGGTCGCGGCTGATTTCGCCGGCTTGCCAGCCAAGTATCTGCGGCACGCCGATGGCTCGGCGCACAGGCGAGGTGTCGGGAATGTCCGCCCGGGCGGCCAGCGCAAGTGCTTCAGGCACCGCACCGTGATCGAGCATCGACACGAATCGCCGGTCGCAACGATCGGTCAGCCATGCCCGGTCGGGTAGCAGGACAAGCGGCATCAGCCGGATCGCATTCCCGATCCCGCCCGTCTTGGCGCGTTGCCAGTCCGCGAGCGGACGGCCTGTCGAACGCACCACTTCCAGCGCTCGCGCGATCCGCGTGGTGTCGGTCGGGCGCAGCCGCTGCGCGCTCGCAGGGTCGAGCGATTGCAGGTCGCGATAATTTTGCGCGACCGGACGGGCGCGGACTTCCGCTCGAACCTCCGCATCGATTTCGGGAACGGGTGCGATTCCCTCGATCAGCGTACGCATATACATGCCGGTTCCACCAACCAGTATCGGCAGGCGGTTGTTGGCGTGCGCGCTTGCGATCTCCGTCCTTGCTTCGCGCGCCCAGCGTGCGGCCGAATAGTTTTCGGCGCCGTCGACATGGCCGAACAGGCGGTGCGGGACTTGGGCTTCCTCTTCTGCGGACGGACGGGCGGACAGGATGCGAAGGTCGCGATAGACCTGCGCGCTGTCGGCGTTGATGACGGTTCCGCGATGCGCCTTTGCCAGCGCGATGGCGAGCGCGGACTTGCCGCTGGCGGTCGGCCCTGCGATGAGCGCCACGCGGGGCAGGGTGTCCGTCATTCGCTTGCCCCCGCCGCCGTGTCGATCAGCGGCGTAGATACGCGTATTTCAGTTTCAAAGCGCAAGAGGGTGTCGATGTTCATTGCAACGCTGATAGCAAAGGGAACGCTCGACGCGCCTGCTATTTCGAATGCGCAGGCGCGGCTGGCCAATACCGGCTGCCTGCCCGAAGGCTGGGGCTGGATCGACGAGGGGTACGCGGCCGACATCGCGTTCGGCGCGAAGCCCGATGCTGCGCGGCTGGCGCTGGAAGGCGCGTTTGAGGCGGTGGACGTTGTGGTTCAGCCGATCGCGGGGCGGGAAAAGAAACTGCTCGTCGCCGATATGGATTCGACGATGATCACCGTCGAATGCATCGACGAACTGGCCGACTATGCCGGGATCAAGGCGCAGATCGCCCAGGTCACGGAACGGGCGATGCGCGGTGAACTCGATTTTGCGCAGGCGCTGGACGAGCGGGTGGCGCTTCTGAAGGGGCTATCCGCCGATGCGATCGGGCAATGCCTGAATGAGCGGGTGACTCTCACCGACGGCGCGCGCGCGCTGGTGCGCACCATGGCCGCGCGCGGCGCGACGACGATCCTGGTTTCGGGCGGCTTTACCCATTTCGCCGAACCGGTGGGCGAAACGATCGGGTTCGACCGGGTGATCGCCAATCGCCTGTTGATTGAAGACGGCGCGCTGACTGGCCGGGTGGCGAAGCCGATCGTCGATTCTTCGACCAAAGAGGCGACACTGGTCGAGGCGCGGCGCGAATTGAGCCTGCCCGACGAGGCGACGCTGTGCGTCGGCGATGGCGCGAACGATCTCGACATGATCCGGCTGGCGGGACTGGGCGTCGCCTATCATGCAAAGCCGGTGGTGGCGGCTGCGGCGGGGGCGCGGATCGACCATAATGACCTGACCGCGCTGCTCTACGCGCAGGGCATCGCCCGCGCCGACTGGCAAGCATAACGGTTTAGTTTCGCACCGGGATGCAGGGGGTGACCTTTGCGCATGCCGCCTGCGCCTCTGCGCGAGAGGCATAGGGACCGACAATGACCTTGGTCAGGCGGCCTGCCTTTGCATAATGGACGTCGCGGGCAGGGAAACGGCTCTTCACCTGTTGCCACAGGCGCGGCGCGTTGCCGGGTTCGCCGAATGCGCCGAGCTGCACCGCCCAGCCGCCGGAAACGGGGGTAGATACGGGGGCGGGGCGGGCCGCCGGCTTCGCTTCGGGTTGCGGACCCGGTTCCGGCTTTGAACGCGGCGGCGGCGCAGCTTGCGCGCGCGGTGGGGTAGCGTCTGGTTGCCGGGGTGTGAGGCTGCCATAGCCATAGGCGTTGGAGGGCGGAAGATCGGTTTGCGCAACCGTTCCAGGCGGCGGGGCGGCGGGTGTCGTATCTTCGCCGCGACCGGCTATAGCGGAGGCTTCGCGCTCCGAAGCGATCGCCTGCTTTTCATAGTCGCGCGCCAGTTTCAGCCCCTTTTGCCGGTCGTCCAGCGAGACATAGCGCCCCATTTCGGTAAGCGTCTTCGATGCCTGGGGAAGCCCGGCGGCGGCCGCGCGCGACATCAGCGCATAGGCGCGTACCCAGTCCTTTTCGACATATTCGCCGTTGAAGTAGATCGTGCCGAGAACATATTGCGCGCGCGGTTCGCCGCGATCGGCGGATTGTTTGAGCCACGGCATCGCCGCCGTCGGATCACCATTTTCGAACAATGCCAGCCCGTAATTGTCCTGCGCCTCGCGATGGCCCTGAACCGCTGCCTTGTGATACCAGGACTGGGCGATGGTCAGGTCACGCGGAACGCCCCGGCCCAGCTTGTACGCCTGACCCAGGTTGAACTGCGCATCGGCGTCGCCGCGTTCGGCCGGGCCACGCCATTGCGCCACCGCGGCGGCGAAATCGCCGCGCGTCCATGCATCGACGCCATCCTTCACATCGGCGACGGCCGGCATCGCCGCGATCAGTGTGACGCATAGCGTTCCGACTGTTTTCCAATGGCCGTGCTTCATGCCTGTTTCCCGTCCGTCCCGAACCGCTTGTGGATAATGCGGGCTTAACCCTAGCGGCCAAAACTTTCATCTTGCCTAACTTGCGCAAAGCCCCCGCTGATTGGCGCGTTAACTAGTTCTTATTCGTCCGCGTGGCATGGCTTGCCCTGAAAATCGTCGCAAAATCTCAGGGGCAAGAATGCGCGTACTCGCGATGGCATCGCAAAAGGGCGGATCGGGAAAGACGACACTTTCCGGACATCTTGCCGTGCAAGCGGAGCGGGCCGGCCACGGCCCCGTCGTTTTGATCGACATCGATCCGCAAGGATCGCTTGCCGACTGGTGGAATGAGCGGCAGGTCGACGCCCCGGCATTTGCGCAGACGACGGTAGCGCGGCTCGCCAGCGATCTTGAGGTGCTGCGCCAGCAGGGTTTCCGCCTCGCCGTTATCGATACGCCGCCTGCCATCACCATGGCGATCCAGAGCGTTATCGCGGTGGCCGAACTGATCGTCGTCCCCACCCGGCCCAGTCCACACGACCTTCGCGCCGTCGGCGCCACGGTCGACCTGTGCGAGCGCGCGGGCAAGCCGCTGGTATTCGTGGTGAACGGCGCGACGCCAAAGGCGAAGATCACGTCCGAAGCAGCCGTCGCGCTGTCGCAGCACGGCACCGTTGCGCCGGTGACGCTGCACCATCGCACCGACTTCGCCGCGTCGATGATCGACGGGCGCACCGTGATGGAGATCGACCCCAGGGGCCGGTCGAGCGCCGAGGTCGAGACGCTGTGGACCTATATCGCCGATCGCATGGAAAAGAATTTCCGCCGCACCGTGTTCAGCACGCCCGCCGCGCCGAGCAGCTTCGGCATGGCGCGACCCGCCGCGGGCTTCGGTCGCAGAGTGGTGAGTTGAGTAATGACCCTTCCCAATCCAAAGCCGTTCGCATCGCTATCCTCCGGCCTGCTCGCCCGCAAGGGGCAAGCACGCCCCGCCATGCGGCCGCAGGGTTTTGTCGACATGAGTCCCGAATCGCTTGAGGATCTGGGGTGGAACGACATGGGCGACGTTGCGTCGTCGGCCGCTTCGGAACCGGTGCCAACAGGGCTTACGCCCGCGCCGATGCCACCCACAGAACCGGTCCAATCGCCTGCCGTCCTGCGCGATCGTGAGCGGCTGGCCGAGCGGTTTGAGCACGATAGCGAATCGATCGATCGCGCGCCGGACCAAACTCCACCCGTCGTCGAACCCGCAGCCGCGCCGTCGAGCGTCGAACATTCGATATCGCTCAACACCGCCAAACGCATTCGGCGCGAAACCGGGACGAAGCGGCGCAAGGCGGCCTTCACGCTTCGCCTCGATACCGACCGTCACCTGCGCCTGCGTCTCGCCTCGGCCATTCGCGGCGATTCCGCCCAGACGCTCGTGACCCGCGCGCTCGACCGATTTCTCGACGATCTGCCCGAAGTCGATGCGCTGGTTCGCCAGCTCGACGACGGGCGCGGTAATTGATTCGAAGAGGGAAAGTCATGAACACCCGAACCATGTTGAGCTTCGGTCTGTCCGCGCTGGTATTCGGCGGAACGATGGTCGGCTGCTCCGCGACCCACACAATGCTCGCCACCGCTGGCACGAGCGAGGGTAAGACTGCGGCGAAAGCGGCCGAATATGCACAAAAGGCGGACCGCATGATGACCAGGGGCAAATATGAAAAGGCGGTCGGTTATGCCGAACAGGCGGTTGCCTATGCCCCCCGCGATGCGGTCAACCGCGCGCTGCTGGGTCAGGCCTATCTGAAGGCGGGGCGCTTTGTTTCGGCGACGCAGGCGCTCAACGATACGCTGGTGCTCGATCCCGGCAATGGCCATGCGGCGCTCAGCCTTGCGCTGGCGCAGACCGCGACCGGCGACTGGGATGGCGCGCGCCACACGCTGGAAACAAACCGGGACGTGATCGCGCCGGGCGATCGCGGACTGGCACTTGCGCTGGCGGGCGATCCCAATGGCGCGATTTCAATTCTCAGCCAGGCCGCACGCGGTGCGACGGCAAGTCCCACCGCGCGGCAGAATCTCGCGCTTGCGCTCGCACTCGCCGGGCGTTGGAGAGAGGCGAAAGCGGTCGCTTCGATCGACGTCGCGCCGGGGGAACTCAATGACCGGATGATGGAATGGGCGGCATTCGCCAAACCCAAAAGCGCCTCCGATCAGGTGGCGGCGCTGCTCGGCGTGGTTCCGGTGGCCGATTCGGGGCAGCCTGTGCGACTGGCGCTGAAGGATAGTGATACGCAGCTTGCGGCGGTGACACCGGTCGATCCCGCGCAAGCGTCGAACCCTGCGCCCGCACCGGCACCGGCACCGGACGCCGATAGCGACGCGATGCTGGCCAAAGCGATGGAAACTCCCGCGGTTGCGCCAATGGCCCACCTTCCCGCCGAGAAGGGGCCTGCCATTTCCTTCGCGCCGCGCCGGGAAATCGTTCAGCAGCTTCCCGCCTCCTATCACGCCACAGCCCCGGCCGTGGCGCAGGCGGCATCGGTCGGGGCCAAACCGGAATCGGTGGCTTCCGCCCGAACGGCGCAGGCGCGTGAGCTTGCCGAGGGGAATTATTATGTTCAGCTTGGCGCCTATCGCAACGCCGCCGTCGCACATGACGCCTGGGGGCGGATCAAGGCGCGGCACCAGTCGGTCGCGGCGCTTACCCCGTCGGGCATGAACGCCACCGTGCACGGGCGCGATTTCTATCGCCTGTCGGTCGGGGGCTTCACGCGCGTCGATGCGGTGCGGCTGTGCGGCAAGGTGAAGTCGGCAGGCGGCCAGTGCTTCGTGCGCGCCGATGCCGGAGACCGGCTGGCCGCGTGGCTCGGCAACAAGGATATGCAGCTCGCCTCTCGCTGACCCACGAAAACCAGCGAAGGCTTCTCCCGAGGGGGCGTCAGCGGATGCGGGCGCCCCCTTTCCATAGCTGCACCACCTTGCCCTGCACCGGCAGGCCGTCAAAGGGGGTGTTTCCTGCCGATGCCGCCATCCGGTCCGCATCGATTCGCCACGGCGCATCCGCATCCACGACGATCAGGTCGGCCGGACTGCCCGGCGACAGCGTGCCGGTGTCCAGCCCCAATATCCGGCCCGGATTGGCCGACAGCAGCGCGAAAAGCCGGTCGAGCGTTACAAGTTCGTCGCGGACAAGGCCAAGGCCGAGTGCGAGCAGCGTTTCGGCCCCCGCCGATCCCGGCGCGGCATCGGCAAAGGGCAGGCGCTTTGCCTCCGGCCCGCGCGGATCATGGCCCGAACACAGGATATCGATGGTCCCATCGGCCAGCGCCGCGCGCGCCGCCTGCCGGTCGGTCTCGCTCCTCAGCGGCGGGGAGAGGCGGGCAAAGGTGCGAAAATCGCTGATATCGATATCGGACAGGTACAGATGCGCAGGCGTGATGCCGCAGGTGACGGCGATGCCGCGAGCCTTTGCCGCGCGAACCAGATCGAAGGATTTGGCCGTGGTAAGCTGACGGAAATGGATCGCCGCGCCGCTTTCCTCCGCCAGTGCGATGTCGCGGGCGACGGCAAGCGATTCGGCGATCGCTGGTGCTGCGGCCAGTCCCAGCCGGGTGGCCGTCTCCCCCTCGGTCGCGACCGCGCCGCCTGCAAGCCCGTCATCCTCGGCATGGACGATGACCGTCAGGCCGCAATCGCGCGCATAGCCGAGCACGCGGCGCATCACCCCCGAATCGGCGATCCAGCGCCGCCCGGTGGCGACCGCGCGCGCACCCGCTTCAGCCGCGATCGCCATTTCGGCAAGGTCTATACCCGCCAGTCCCTTGGTCGCCGCCGCGATCGGATGAACCCATAATTCGGGCTTGCCCATCGCGGCCGCGCGCTGAACGATGCCCGGATCATCGAGCACCGGCGATTGGTCGGGCATCAGGCCGACCCGGGCGATGCCGCCGCGGGCGCAGGCGGCCTCGTCAATCGCGAACACCCCCAGATCGACGATCGCGGGCGCGAGCAGCTTTCCGCCAAGGTCGATCGTGTCGCCGCCACCGCTGTCGGCGATCCGGTCGCCTGCGACATGCAGGTCGCCCTCGCGCATCCCGCCAGACGGGCAGACGAGGCGGGCATTGGTGAAGGTGACGGTCATGCCCAGCCCTCCACGCCGCGCGATTTGCGGGTCAGCACGTCGAGGCATGCCATGCGCACCGCGACGCCCATTTCGACCTGTTCGTTGATCGCCGATCGTTCGGGATCGTCGGCAACGCCGGATGCGATTTCGACGCCCCGGTTCATCGGGCCGGGATGCATCACCAGCGCATCGGGTTTCGCGCGTTCCAGCCGTTCGTGGGTGAGGCCGTAGCGAAGGTGATATTCGCGCGTCGAAGGGATGAAGGCACCCGACATGCGTTCGTTCTGAAGCCGCAGCATCATCACCACGTCCGCGCCCTCCAGCGCTTCGTCGAAATTGTGAAAGGCAGTGACGCCCATCGCCTCGATCGCGCCGGGCATCAGCGTCGACGGCGCGACCACGCGTACCTCCGCCGACAGCGCGGTCAGCGCCAGGATGTTCGATCGCGCGACCCGGCTGTGCATCAGGTCGCCGCAGATCACCACGCGCTGGCCGTGCACCGTTCCACGCCGCCGCCGGATCGTCAGCGCATCGAGCAGCGCCTGGGTGGGATGTTCGTGCCAGCCGTCGCCAGCGTTTAGCACGGGACAATCGACCTTGCTCGCGATCAGTTGCACCGCCCCCGAACTGGAATGGCGGATGACGATGACGTCGGCGCGCATCGCGTTCAGCGTAACCGCCGTGTCGATCAGCGTTTCGCCCTTTTTCACGCTCGATTGCGCGACCGCCATGTTCACCACATCGGCGCCCAGCCGCTTGCCCGCGATTTCGAACGAAAGCAGCGTGCGCGTGGAATTTTCGAAAAAGGCGTTGATTTGCGTGATACCGTCCAGCCGGTGGTCGCTCGGGCGGCGCGCGCGGTTCGATTCGGCCCATTTTTCGGCTTCATCGAGCAGGAATGTGATTTCATGCGGCTGCAGGCCGGCAATGCCGGTGAGGTGCCGGTGCGGAAAGGCTTCGCTGCCGTTCAGAACGGCAGCGGGGCTGTGATCGGATGCTGACATTAAAGCGGCTCGCTACCCCTGAGCGGGCGGGGTGGCAAGGGGCGGGGCGCGCTAAAACCGCGCTGCGACCAGACTGTCGATCGCGCCCTGCAGGATATAGGCGGCGGCGGCGTTATCCACCTTTTCGCTTCGTTTCGCGCGTGAGGTGTCTTGCGCGATCATCGCGCGTTCCACCGCTGCGGTCGACCAGCGTTCGTCCCATAGCAGGATGGCAAGGCCCAGATCGTCGAGATTGCGGGCAAAGGCGCGAACCGACTGGGTGCGCGGCGAATCGCTGCCGTCCATGTTGAGCGGCAGGCCGATGACGAGCCCCTTCACCATTTGTTTGGCGACCATATCGGCCAGCGCGGCCTTGTCCTTGGTGAATTTGGTGCGGCGGATAAGCGTTGCGGGCGTAGCGAAGCTCCATCCCGCATCGCAAAGCGCGGTGCCGATCGTCTTTGTCCCGACGTCGAGGCCGAGCAGGCGGCCGCCCTCCGGCAAAGTGGCGCGATATTCGGCGGTGGCGGCGGTGATCATGTCGCCCGATTACGCATCGACGGCGCCCCATGTCGATAGGGCAGTGAAAAGGGGCGGGCCTTGCCGGAAGACCCGCCCCTTATGAGATCATGTGCGCATTCAGCCCTTATTCGGGGCCGCCCGGCTGGGCCTGCATGGCGGTGCCGACGCGTGTCTGAAGATCCTTGTCGGTCTGCAATGCCTTACCGATCGCGTTGAAGCGTTCGGGCTTCATATTATGCTTTTTCAGGATGGCGAGCATCTGCTGCTGCTTCGCGGCGGCATCGGTGCTCGAATCGTCGGGTAGGGCCTGCATTTCGCCTGCTGCGGCGGCGAACGATTCGACCTCCGCGTCGCTGACATCGGTGGCTGCCTGTGGTTCCGCCATCATGGTGTTGGACTGGGCTGCGGCGATGGGAGCGCCAGCAATAAGGCCGGTGGCGACGAGTGCGGATGCGATAATCGTCTTCATAAACTTTCTCCCGTTACAAAGGGGAGGCTGCATTTGTGCTGGATCGGCAATACCTTCAATCGCGGGAGTGACGATCCGTGCCTGCGATGCGGCGGCAGGAAGGTTTCGGCGCGATTAAGTACAGGAATTCGCCGAAGGTCGTCAGTCGCGGTCGGCCAGAAAAGCGGTCAGACGGCGGTTCGCGTCCTGCCGGATATTCGCCCAGAACAGCGAATAGTCGAAGACGTGGTAGTTGTTTCCCGGCAGTACATAGGGGCCGACATCGGGCGGGCTGCCGATCAGTAATAGGCCGCGGCCGCTGCATCGCGCCGGGACGCGCCCCGCCTTCATCGTCGCCGATTTCAGGTCGGAAGAGGGATAGAGCGTACCCAGATTGGCATCGGCAGGTGCATCGTCATTCGCCTTTCCGCTGATCGGATTGGTGCACACCAGCGGCGTGTCCTTGCGCGGCTGACCGGTAAAGCCCTGCGTTGCGTCGAATTTGTCGAATATCATCGCAGGGTCTGCGGGTTCGGCGAAACTTTCCCACGAAAGGATGCACCCCGTCTGATCGGGGACGGTGCATTCGGGCAGCCCCATTTCGGGCAGATCGACGGTGCGCGAAACTGGCCAGCCAACGACATAGGCGGCGACGATCCGCTTCGCGAGCGCGGTGCCCGCCACGCGGTCCTTCAGCAGCCGGGTCAAATGCAGCGCGCCCTGGCTGTGCCCGGCAAGGATGATCGGCCGATCCGGCCCGACTTCGCGGATGAATTCGTCGAACGCTGCCTCCACATCGCCATAGGCGAGGTCGAGCGCCTGTTCAGCGCTTTCTTCGCTGGTCAGGAACGCGCCGAACGTCGCCTGACGATAGCGCGGTGCCCAGATCGCGCCCGCTTCGTTGAATGCACTCGCCTGACCGCGCAGGAACAGAGCCGCGCGGGCGTTCGCCTCTTCATCGTCGAGCGGCGCGTTCCACGCGCTGCGTTTGAGAAACGAGGTCGGGTGAATGAAGAACACCGCGGCCTTCGGATTCGCTGCCGGTGCATATCCTTC
This sequence comes from Stakelama flava, assembly GCF_019351405.1. GTDB lineage: Bacteria > Pseudomonadota > Alphaproteobacteria > Sphingomonadales > Sphingomonadaceae > Sphingomonas > Sphingomonas flava_A. The sequence continues at coordinate 343,278 of NZ_JAHWZX010000001.1, read as the reverse complement.
CGGCGTCCACATTGCCGGATTGTTGGGCTTGTCGGGCCGGGCGATCCACATCGCGGGATCACGATAGGCGTTCTGCGCGACATGCGGCTTCGCCTCGAACCGGGCGGAGGGCACAAGCACCTGACGCAGGAGCGAATCGCCGAAAAAGCGATAGGCAAAGGCGGCGGCTACCGAGAGCATGATGAGTATCGCGACGACATAAAGGAACTTCCGGGCCAACGGGCCATCTCCATTGTGCGGTGCAACATAAGGTGCCGGGGGCCGATGCGCCACCCCGTGCGCCACGATTGCGAAGCTTGCAACCGGCGCGAGTGTCGCCCGAACCCGTGCGCGATTGCAAATAGCGTTGCGCGGCGCGCGCGGGCGGTGCTAGCGGGCATGGCATGTCCGTAGACAAAGCAACCGTACAGAAGATCGCGAGCCTTGCGCGCATCGCGGTGAGCGAGGAGGAGGCGGAGCGCCTTGTCCCTGAACTCAACAACATCATCGGCTGGGTAGAGCAGCTTGGCGAAGTCGACACGAGCAATGTCGAACCGACCACCGCTGTCATCCCCAATACGCTTCGCCTGCGCGAAGACGTGGTGACCGACGGCAATGTGCGCGACGATGTGCTCGCCAATGCGCCGCAGGCCGAACATGGCTTTTTCGCCGTGCCCAAGGTGATCGAATAATGAGCGAACTTACCGATTTCGGCGTGAAGCGCCTGCGCGACGGCGTCCGTTCTGGCGAATTTTCCGCGCGTGAGGTTGCCGATGCCTTCATCGTCAACGTGTCGAAGGCGAAAGAACTGAACGCCTTCCTCGTCGAAACGCCCGATCATGCGCTTGCGGCGGCAAAGGCAGCTGACGATGCGCGTGGCAGGGGCGACACGCTGGCTCCGCTCGCCGGGGTTCCGATCGGCATGAAGGACCTGTTCTGCACCAATGGCGTGCAGTCGGCGGCGGCGAGCCATATCCTTGAAGGGTTCGAACCGCGTTATGAGTCCAGTGTCTCGCAGCGGTTGTGGGATGCGGGTGCCGGCATGCTGGGCAAGCTGAACATGGACCAGTTCGCAATGGGATCGTCGAACGAAACCAGCGCGTTCGGCAATGTGGTTTCGCCATGGAGGCGCACGGATGGCGGCAATGCACCGCTCACCCCCGGCGGATCGTCGGGTGGGTCATCGGCGGCGATCGCGGCGCGGCTATGCCCTGCCGCGACCGGCACCGATACCGGTGGTTCGATCCGTCAGCCCGCATCGTTCACTGGCATTACCGGGATCAAGCCGACCTATGGCCGCTGTTCGCGTTGGGGCGTGATCGCATTCGCTTCCTCGCTCGATCAGGCGGGCGCGATGGCGCGCGACGTCACCGATTGCGCGATCCTGCTGGAAGCGATGGCGGGGTTCGATCCGAAAGACGCGACCTCGCTCGATGCGCCGGTGCCGAACTGGGAAGCAGGGCTGAACCCCAGCCTTGCGGGCAAGCGGGTCGGTATTCCGAAGGAATATCGCATGGACGGCATGTCGCCGGAGATCGAGGCGCTGTGGCAACAGGGTATCGACTGGGCGAAGGATGCGGGCGCGGAAATCGTTGAGGTTTCGCTGCCGCATACCAAATATGCGCTGCCCGCCTATTACATCATCGCACCTGCCGAGGCGTCGTCGAACCTCGCGCGCTATGACGGCGTGCGTTACGGCCAGCGCGACCTGCCTGACGGGGCGGGGTTACAGGACATGTATGCCGCGACGCGTGCCGCCGGGTTCGGTGACGAGGTGAAGCGCCGCATCATGATCGGCACCTATGTGCTGAGCGCCGGTTTCTACGACGCCTATTACACGCAGGCGCAAAAGGTCCGCACGCTGATCGCGCAGGACTTTGAAAATGCATGGGGTTTGTGCGACCTGCTGCTCACCCCCACCGCGCCCAGCGCTGCATTCGGGCTGGGCGAGACGACCGATCCGCTGTCCATGTATCTGAACGACGTCTTCACCGTGCCGAGCAGCCTTGCAGGCCTTCCTGCGATGAGCGTGCCGGGCGGCCTCGACAAGCAGGGGCTTCCGCTGGGGCTTCAGATCATCGGCAAGGCGATGGACGAGCAAAACGTGCTGAACGCCGGACTCGCGCTGGAACAACGCGCCGGGTTCACCGCGCGGCCGGACGCGTGGTGGTGAGCATAGCCTCACCGTTCGCCCTGAGCTTGTCGAAGGGCGGTACTTTCTTCTTGAAGAAGGGCGGGGCTTCGACAGGCTCAGCCCGAACGGAAACAGAGCGATGAGCAATTACCGCATTCAGGGCGCAACGGGCGAATGGGAGGTCGTGATCGGCCTTGAGGTCCATGCGCAGGTCACGTCGAAGGCGAAGCTGTTTTCGGGCGCTTCGACCGCGTTCGGGGCGGAGCCGAACACGCAGGTCTCGCTGGTTGACGCGGCGATGCCGGGGATGCTTCCCGTGCCCAACCGTGAATGCATTCGTCAGGCGGTTCGCACCGGCATGGCGATCAATGCCGTGATCAACAAATGGTCGCGCTTCGATCGCAAGAATTATTTCTACGCCGATCTGCCGCAGGGCTATCAGATTTCGCAGCTCTATCACCCGCTTGTGGGCGAGGGAGTGATCGAGGTGAGCCTCGACGAAAAGGACCCGGAGGCCGAGGTCAAGGAAATCGGCGTCGAGCGTATCCATGTCGAACAGGATGCCGGAAAGCTGATGCACGATCAGCACCCGACGCGCTCCTATGTCGATCTCAACCGTTCGGGGGTTGCGCTGATGGAAATCGTCAGCCGCCCCGACATGCGCTCGCCGCAGGAGGCGGGCGCGTATCTGACCAAGCTGCGTTCGATCCTGCGCTATGTCGGGTCGTGCGACGGCAATATGGATCAGGGGTCGATGCGCGCCGACGTTAATGTCTCGGTGCGCAAGCCGGGCGGGGAACTGGGTACTCGGACCGAGACGAAGAACGTCAATTCGGTTCGCTTCGTGATGCAGGCGATCGAGCAGGAGGCGCAGCGTCAGGTCGATGTGCTCGAAAGCGGCGGGCGGATCGTTCAGGAAACTCGCCTGTTTGACCCCGACAAGGGTGAGACGCGGTCGATGCGGTCGAAGGAAGATGCGCATGATTATCGCTACTTTCCCGATCCCGACCTGCTGCCGCTGGTGCTTGACGACGCATTTCTGGACGAATGCCGTGCGACGCTGCCCGAATTGCCCGATGCCAAGCGTCGGCGCTATGAAGGCGACCTTGGCCTTCCGGCCTATAACGCCGCCGTCCTGACCGCCGATGCCGAAACCGCGCGCTGGTTCGAGGCGCTGCTCGCCGAAAGCGCGCGGATTCAGAAAAAGGGTGAGGCGGAAGTCGCGAAAGCGGCATCCAACTGGCTGATCTCCGAACTGTTCGGCGCACTGAACCGGCTGGGCAAGGACATCGAGAACAGCCCTGTCAGCCCGGAAAAGGGTGCCGAACTGCTCGGCCTGGTTGCAGATGGCACAATCTCTGGCAGCATCGCCAAGCAGGTGCTTGAGATCATGCTGGAAACCGGTGATGCGCCTGCGAAGATCGTCGAGGAAAAGGGGCTGAAGCAGACCAGCGATACCGGCGCGATCGAAGCCGAGATTGCCAAGGTGCTGGAGGCAAACCCCGACAAGGTCGCCGATTATCGCGGCGGCAAGGACAAATTGTTCGGCTTTTTCGTCGGTCAGACGATGAAGGCGATGCAGGGCAAGGCCAATCCGCAGGTCGTCAACGAGCTGCTGAAAAAGGCGCTTGGCTGAGGAGAGGGCGATGCGGTTGGTGATAAAGGTGTCGGCGATGTTCCTGCCCATGCTGGTGGCAAGCGCTGCACTGGCACAGGACGCGCCTTCGCCGATCAAGGGGTTGCCCGATCCCTATGCCGGATGGCCGCGCGTCGAACTCGACACCAGCGCGGGCAAGATGGTGGTCGCCGTCGATACCAAAGACGCGCCGATTACTGCGAAGAATTTCCTGCATTATGTCGATTCGGGCCGGATGAACGGCGCCAAATTTTATCGCATCGTGAAGGTCGATAACGAATTCGGATTCGTCCAGTTCGGGATGCAGACCAACCCGAAAAAGCTGTTTCCCCCGATCAAGCATGAGCCGACGACCGAAACGGGGCTTCACCACACCGACGGCACGCTTTCGATGCCGCGATTGAAGCCCGGCACCGCGCAGGGCGAATTCACGATCACGCTGGGCGATCAGCGCCCGTCCTTCGATGCGCATCCCGAAGCGTCCGGCGATAATCTGGGCTATGCCGCGTTCGGCAAGGTGGTGGAGGGGCGCGATGTCCTTGTCAGCATCCTCGACACGCCGCTCGACCCCGAAAAGAACGATCGCGGCGCGTTCAAGGGCGAAATGCCCGCAGACCCGGTGATAATCGTAAAGGCGAAGCGACTGGCGGAATGACATCGCCGCCGCCTTTATGGTTAGCGAAAAGCTGCCTTTCGCCGCTGTATATTTGCGGAGGTCATGGCGCGGCGGAAATTCGTTAAGCTGATCGCCATCAGGTGGGCGCTATCTGCGAAAACGGAGCTGTACAATGTCAGCCGATGGTTCCCGTCCAGTCACCAATGATGCGGCCTTTCTTGTCGATTATGTGAAGGTGCGTCCCTTTTTCGACACCGCCTATGTCGTTCGCGGCAAGGACGATATCCGAACCGTCGAAGTGCCCGATGTCGTGATCTCGATCTCCGATGCTGCCCGCGCCGCCTATGACGGGATGAACCCGCAGCAGGCGAACGAACTGGGCCGCTATCGTCAGAGCGGCCACGACGATGCTTCATCCAAGGGTTAAAGCCTCTCCCTTTGCCTTGCCCCTGCCACAGGTGTAGCCCGAACGGGTGAGTCCGCTTGTTTCCAAAAATCTGATCGGTGATCGCATGCGCGGCGATGTCCCCGGCGTAGTGGGAATCGCGGTGGTGACGTGCCTGCTGTGGACGATTGCGCACTATCGCGCATCGTGGATGCCGTTCTGGGCACCATGGGATTTTTCGCCGCTCTGGTTTCTCGCCGCCGCCTTCACACTCTGGTGGTTCTTTCGCGGCTTGCGCGCGGTGCCGATGGGCGCGGGGCGGATTGTCCTGTTTCTGATCGGCATGGCGGCGATCTGGGCAGTGCTTCAGACGCATTTCGAATATGCCGCCCAGCATATGTTCTTCCTGAACCGCATCCAGCATGTGGTGATGCATCATCTGGGGCCCTTTCTGATCGCGCTTGCATGGCCCTGGCAAACGATAGCGGCAGGAATGCCCGGCCCCGTGCGCCGTGTGGCATCCCATCGCCATATGCACGCAGTGATGCGGTTCTTCCGCCAGCCGGAAATCGCCATCGCCTTTTTTCTGGGGCTGATCGCGCTATGGCTCTGGCCGCCGGTGCATTTCGTCGCGATGATCAATCCCGCGCTTTACACGGTGATGAACTGGTCGATGGTGATCGACGGGCTGTTGTTCTGGGCGGTGGTGCTGGACCCGCGCGGGGCCGGGCAGGCGGGTAACAGTTTCGCGATGCGCGCGGTGATGAGTGTCGGCATCATCTTCCCGCAGATCGCGCTTGGCGCAATCATCGCTTTTGCCGATAGCGACATTTACGGTTTTTATGCCTGGTGCGGGCGGCTCTATCCCGGCATCGACGCGATTTCGGACCAGCGGCTGGGCGGCGGCGTGGTGTGGATTCCGCCCGCGATGATGAGTGTCGTCGGGCTGATTTGCGTGCTGAACAACATGCGCCGCGAACAGGAGCGCACCGCCCGGCCCGGAAATGGCGGCGTGTCGAGTGCCGGCTGGACCGGACGGTAGAATAGCCCGATTAGACCATTTCCTGTCAATCCAATGGGAGACACCGTAAAAGCGAACGCGGGAACCCTGCCAGCAGGAGCAAGCATGTTCGCACGAGTTATTTCCGCACAGATGGGGGACGAAGGTGTCGACGGCTTTGTCAGTCTCGCCAAGCAGCAACTTCCCGGCGCCCGTGAGAGACCGGGGTTCTCGGGCTTCCTCCTTCTCGTCGATGAAGCCACCGGCAAAGCGCTCAACATCTCGCTATGGAAGACCCGCGAAGATATGGAAGCCGTCTCTGCGGGTACTGTGGAGGGTATCCATCAGGACGGTGTTTCCGAGGCCGGTATAGCTGACCTCCGCCTCGAAAATTATGAAGTAGTGGTCGATGTGGTCGCCGCGCCTTAGCTGGCGGCAACAGGTATCGCAGCCACGCGATGGTCGTGGCGAGAGTAGCGGCAGCCAGAAACTGTCCGGGCGTTACAAAACACCGCACCGTTTCGATACTAAGGCTTTTCGGCTGTCAGCCGTTTCAGGTCGGCGGCGACGCCGTCAATGTCGGGCTTGTCGGTGGAAAGCGAGTTTTCGAGCAGGCGCGCCTCCCCGTCGCGATCGAAGACGAACAATGCGCTGCTGTGCGTAACTTCATATTTCGCAGGATCGGCGGCGGGTTTCACCGAATAGGCGACGCGATAGCGTTTGGCGATGCGGGCAAGCTGGTCCTCGCTGCCGCGCAGGCCCACAAATTGGGGACCAAACGCCTTTACATAGTCGGCGACTTGTTTTGCCGTGTCGCGGCGCGGATCGACGGTGACGAACAGGACGCGGACATCGTTTGCTGCATCGCCCATCTGATGAAGCGCGCGGCCGAGGTTGGACAATGTCATCGGACAGATGTCGGGACAGAAGGTATAGCCGAAATACAGCAGCGTCACCTTCCCGCGGAAATTGTCGGCATCGACAGGCTTACCCGTTGCCGCTTGCGTCATATGAAGCGAAAGCGCGGGAACCTGACCATCGATATCGGTGCCGTGCCAATTGCCGCCGCCGGGCGAGCAGGACATCAGCGCCGATGCGGCGAGAAGCGGGAACAGCGGAATGCGCATGTGCCGCTTCCTTAAGCGCGAAGGCGGGGCAGCGCCAGGGCTGATGCCGTGCGGCCGATCGGAGGCTTCAATCGACCGGCTGTCCCGGTACCGTGGTCGGGCCGGGTTGCGGCGCGGGGCCGGGGTCCGGAACATCGATATCGGGGCCGGGCGGCGATATTTCGGGCGGAGGCGCGCCGGGAAGTCCCGGATCGGGTTCGCCGGGGCGCTCGGGCGGCGGCTGGGTAGGTTGGGGCGTAGGGCGCACCGGCGTTTCAGGCGGATGGGTGTCGGGCAGCGGAAACGGTTCGGGTGATGGCTGATCGGGCACGGCGTGTTTCTCCTTGTCCTTTGGCCCGTGAAAACGCATGGGAAGGGGCTGGGTTGCGGGACACTTGCTCGAAACAACATGGCTGCTATAGAGCCGGCCGACCGGCGGTGTCCGTTTGCGGGCGTGGCGGAACTGGTAGACGCGCTGGATTTAGGTTCCAGTATCGAAAGATGTGGGGGTTCGAGTCCCTTCGCCCGCACCAGTTTCCGCCCCTGTGATCGGGATGCCAGCCAATAGGGATCCTTGAAATTCTATTTTGAAAGCGTGGGAATGCAGACTGTCGAGACGTTGAACGAAGGCCTGAAACGCGCCTATACGATGACGATCACCGCCAAGGACATCGATGCGAAAGTCGATGCCGAAGTGAAGCGTGTCGCGCCGCAGGTCCGTATGCCCGGTTTCCGGCCCGGCAAGGTGCCCGCCAACCTGATCCGCAAAATGCACGGCGAGGCGCTGAGCCAGGACGCGTTGAACAACAGCATCCGCGAAGGCGTCGATTCGCTGATCGCCGAGCATAAGCTGCGTCCGGCGATGCAGCCTTCGGTCGAACTGAAGAACGATTACGAACCCGGCAAGGATGCGGAGATCGCGGTCGAACTGGAAGTGCTGCCCGATGTCCCGACCCCGTCGATCGACGGGCTGACGCTGGAGCGCCTGACCGTTCCCGCCGATGAAAGCGTGATCGACGAACAGCTCGAAACGCTTGCCGGCCAGCAGAAGCAGTTCGAGGATGCACCCAAGACGCGCAAGGCGAAGGAAGGCGACCAGGTCGTCATGGATTTCGTCGGCAAGGTGGACGGCACCGCGTTCGACGGCGGCACCGGTGAGGATATGGCGGTCGAGATCGGATCGGGCCGCCTGATCCCCGGCTTTGAAGATCAGATCGTCGGCGTCAAGGCGGGCGAGGAAAAGACGATTACCGTCACCTTCCCCGAAGATTATGGCGCGAAGGAACTGGCCGGCAAGGAAGCGACGTTCGACCTGACCATCAAGGCGGTGAAGGTCGCCGGGGAAACGAAGGTCGACGATGACTTCGCCAAGAATCTGGGGCTGGAAAGCCTGGAGCAGCTTCGCGAACTGATGAAGGGGCAGGTCGAGCAGGAACTGAACGGCCTTACCCGTACGCATATGAAGCGCAAGCTGCTCGATCAGCTTGCCGCCGGGCATGATTTCCCCGTCCCGCCGACCATGGTCGAGCAGGAGTTCCAGCAGATCTGGCACCAGCTTGAGCATGAAGCGAGCCATGAGGAAGATCCCGAAGCGGCGAAGAAGGAACTGGAAAACGACCGCGACGAATATCGCGCGATCGCCGAGCGCCGGGTTCGCCTGGGCCTGCTGCTTTCCGAAATCGGTCAGGAAAACGGCGTCGAGGTCACGCAGCAGGAAATGAGCCGCCTGATCATGCAGGCGGCGCAGCAATACGGCCCGGAAGACCGTGAACGGTTCATTCAGTATGTTCAGCAGGAGCCGATGGCTGCCGCTCAGCTTCGCGCACCGCTTTACGAGGACAAGGTCGTCGACTTCCTGTTCGAAAAGGCGGAAATCACCGATCGCGAAGTAACTCGCGAGGAACTGGAAGCCGCGATCGAGGCTGAGGACGAGGCAGAGGCCGAAAAGGCAAAGCCCGCCGCCAAGAAGAAAGCGCCCGCCAAAAAGGCCACTGCGAAGAAGACCGATGACAAGGCTGATGAAGCCAAGTCGGAGGAAAAGCCTGCGGCCAAAAAGGCGCCCGCCAAAAAGGCCGCGGCCAAGGCTGATACGGACGAGGAGCCTGCTGCCGAAAAGAAGGCCCCGGCCAAGAAAGCCGCAGCCAAAAAGGCGCCCGCCAAGAAGTCTGACGACAGCGAGGGCGAGAAGAAGCCCGCCGCCAAAAAGGCTCCGGCCAAGAAAGCGGCTGCCAAGAAGGAAGGCTGATCTCCGCCTTTTAAGGTGAAGGGGCAGGTGTGATGACCGACGATAGCCCGCATGTCGCGGTGCTTCTGCCCTGCTATAACGAAGAGGCGGCGATCGCGCAGACGGTCGCCGCCTTTCGTGCCGCGCTTCCGGACGCGGCGATTTATGTTTACGACAATAATTCGCGCGACCGCACGCGAGAGGTCGCGGCGGATGCGGGCGCGATCGTCCGGACCGAACGGATTCAGGGCAAGGGCAATGTAGTCCGCCGCATGTTCGCCGATGTCGAGGCGGATATCTATGTCATGGCCGACGGCGATGCGACTTATGACGCGGATGCCGCGCCCGCGATGGTCGATCGGCTGCTGAACGAACAGCTGGACATGGTCGTGGGCGCGCGCATCCATGATGCGGCCAAGGCCTATCGTCGCGGCCATGTTACCGGAAACCGGCTGATGACCGGCCTGCTCGCGCGGCTGTTCGGACGCAGCTTCACCGATATTTTTTCCGGCTACCGGGTATTTTCGCGGCGGTTCGTCAAAAGTTTCCCGGTCCTGACCGGCGGGTTCGAGATCGAGACCGAAATCAGCGTCCATGCGCTGGAATTGAAAATGCCGGTGGGTGAGGTTGAAACACGCTATTTCGCGCGTCCCGACGGATCGGCGTCGAAGCTCAACACCTATGGCGACGGCCTGCGCATCGTACGCACCATCATCACGCTGTACCGGGTCGAACGGCCATTATTATATTTCGGCCTTGTCGCGGCGATGCTTGCACTGGTCGCGATCGTGCTCGCGATACCGCTGTTCGTTACCTATGCCCAAACCGGGCTGGTGCCGCGCTTCCCCACCGCGATCCTTTCGACCGGGCTGATGCTGCTGGCGGCGCTCAACATCTTCACCGGGCTGATCCTCGACACCGTGGTCCGTGGGCGGCGCGAGGTGCGCCGACTGGCCTATCTCGCGCAGCGCCCGCCCGGCGTTTGACGACAACCCGCCTGCCGCCCCTTGCGCCGCGCGATGCGAGCGCCGATGTTGGCGGGGCCAACCAACCGAGCGGGATTTTATGCAGAACAATTACGACCCCATGGATGCCCTCGTTCCGATCGTGATCGAACAGTCGAGCCGCGGCGAACGCAGCTTCGACATCTATTCGCGCCTGTTGCGCGAACGGATCGTCTTCGTGACCGGCGGGGTGGAGGACCAGATGGCGTCTCTCATCACCGCCCAGCTTCTGTTCCTGGAATCGGAAAATCCGACCAAGGACATCTGGATGTATATCAATTCGCCGGGCGGGGTCGTGACCGCCGGCATGGCGATCCACGACACGATGCAGTATATCCGTCCGCGTGTCGGCACCGTGTGCATCGGTCAGGCAGCGTCGATGGGCAGCTTCCTGCTTGCGAGCGGCGAACCCGGGATGCGCGTGGCACTGACCAACGCCCGAATCATGGTTCACCAGCCGTCGGGAGGCGCGCAGGGCATGGCGTCGGATATCGAAATCCAGGCGAAGGAAATCCTTCGAATCCGCAAGCGTATGAACGATCTGTATTGCAAATATACCGGTCAGCCGCTGGAAAAGATCGAAAAGGCGATGGATCGCGACACCTTCCTCGAAGCGGGCGAGGCGAAGGAATTCGGCCTGGTCGATGAAGTATATGAAAAGCGCCCCGGACCGGGCAAGGAAGACGGCGAAAGCACGCCCGCTCCGTCGTCGGAAAGCTGATCGCGTGTGGACGGCGGCGGTAATTCCGGCCGGAAAAGCGCCGCCGCCGCATCTTTGTCGCTACGTCAACGGGTTGTTTGAAAATCACCGGGTAGACATATTGGCTATCGGCACGGCAAAGTGTCGGGTACAGTAAGCGAGTCCGGCCCGCGGCCATGACGTGCAGGCAAATGCGTCTGGCGGCTGTGATACCGGACTGAAAAGGTACGGATTTTATGACGAAATTGAGCGGCGGCGATTCGAAAAGCACGCTCTATTGCTCCTTCTGCGGAAAGAGCCAGCACGAAGTGCGCAAGCTGATCGCGGGCCCCACCGTCTTCATCTGCGACGAATGCGTGGAACTGTGCAACGACATCATCCGCGAGGAAACGAAGTCGGCGCTGGTTTCGAAAAAGGACGGCGGCGTACCCACGCCGCTGGAAATCTGCGACGTGCTCGACGACTATGTCATCGGGCAAAAACAGGCGAAGCGTGTTCTGTCGGTCGCGGTTCATAACCATTACAAGCGGCTCAACCACGGTGCGAAGGGCGCCGATGTCGAGCTTGCCAAGTCGAACATCCTGCTGGTCGGCCCAACCGGGTGCGGCAAGACGCTGCTCGCGCAGACGCTGGCGCGCATCCTCGACGTGCCGTTCACCATGGCGGACGCGACGACGCTTACCGAAGCGGGCTATGTCGGTGAAGATGTAGAAAACATCATTCTGAAACTGCTTCAGGCGTCCGATTATAATGTCGAGCGCGCCCAGCGCGGCATCGTCTATATCGACGAAATCGACAAGATCAGCCGCAAGGCGGAAAATCCCTCGATCACACGCGATGTTTCGGGCGAGGGCGTTCAGCAGGCGCTGCTCAAGATGATGGAGGGCACGGTTGCCAGCGTGCCGCCCCAAGGCGGGCGCAAGCACCCGCAGCAGGAATTCTTGCAGGTCGATACGACGAACATCCTGTTTATCTGCGGCGGTGCGTTCGCGGGGCTGGACAAGATTATCGGCGACCGCCTGCAGCGCAAATCGATCGGCTTCGGCGCGTATGTCGCATCGCCGGAAGAGCGCCGCACGGGTGAGGTTCTTCGTCAGGTCGAGCCGGAAGATTTGCTGAAATTCGGGCTTATTCCCGAATTTGTCGGGCGTCTGCCGGTTATTGCGACGTTGGAGGACCTCGACAACGACGCGCTGGTCAAGATTCTCACTGAGCCCAAAAACGCGTTGGTCAAACAGTATAACAAGCTGTTCGACATGGAGAATGTGAACCTGGGCTTTAACGACGACGCGCTGGTGGCGATCGCCAAGAAGGCGATCGAACGAAAGACCGGTGCGCGAGGCCTGCGCTCGATACTTGAGGGTATTCTGCTCGACACCATGTTCGACCTGCCCAGCATGGACGGCGTTGATGAGGTGATGATCGACAAGGATGTGGTCGAAGGCCGCAAGGAACCGGTTCGCGTCTATGCCGAAAAGAAGAAGACGGGTGCGAGCGGCGGCGACGCTGCCTGATCCGACAGTGCTTTCCAAGTTGAGAAAGGGGCCGGGGCGGCATTCACTGCCCCGGCCTTTTTTTATTCGCGCTTTTTGACGGAGGCGCTTTCGAAACGCGCGCGCAGGTGGCAAATTATGGTCTGGCGCTGCCAATCTACGCGGATTTGCCGGACGGGTGCGATTGGCGCGTGAACACTGCGATTTGATTTCAGGGGTAGTGAATGCGTTTCTATCGCGCGACGCGGTTCCTTTTTCCGACCGATCTGCGCATGCGTCTGTTTTTAGTGTGTTTTATCGGTACGCACGTCCCGTTGATCGTCTTCGTGCTGTGGCAGCTCGCGCTCGGTCATTTCGGCTGGCGCGATACCGGCGTGCTGGTCATCGCCACGCTGGCCGGAACTGCCTTCGCGCTTTCGGCAATCAACTGGCTGCTCGTCCCGGTAAGGCGCAGTACCGAGGCACTGGATGCGCTTGGCGAGGGGGAATGGCCGGTGCTTGAGGAATGTGACGGCCGCGATCTGATGGGTGCGCTGATCACCAGCGTGAACCGCGCGGCCACTGCCACGCACGACCTGGTCGATCAGTTGGACGAAGCCGCGCATCGCGATCCGCTTACCGGACTGTGGAACCGGCGCGGGTTCGAAGCGCGCGTTGCCGAAGTCGCCCATTGTTATGATTACAGCGCGCTCGCGATCGTCGACCTCGATCATTTCAAAGCGGTCAATGATACTTATGGCCACCGGGCGGGGGACGATGTGCTTCGCCTATTCTCCCACCGTCTGGTAGGCGCGCTTCGCCGGGGGGACCTGATCGCGCGCTGGGGCGGGGAAGAGTTCGTGGTGCTGTTGACCGGCGCGACGGTGCGCGAATCGACCGGCATCCTCGAACGGCTCGCCCAGTCGCTTCGCGACGAACCGCTCGACGTGCCGGGCGGTGCGGATGTTCGTTTCTCGGGCGGAGTGGCACCCTATGGCATGAGAGGCATGGATACCGCGCTGATGACCGCCGACCGGGCGCTTTATCGCGCCAAACGCGGGGGGCGCGACCGCATCGAACCAGTGCTTGCGGAGGTGCCCTAGCCGCATCGGGCGACAATCCGCTGCGCCAGCACACTATCGATAACGGCGCTTTCCATCATCCTAACGCTTTGGTGCGTTATTGCTGCTGCTCCGCCTCCCACGCCTTGGCCGCTTCCACCGCCGGTTCGACTTTCAGGATGCGCGCATGCGGATCGAGCACGATATGGGCATCGTCGGGCACCGCGATACTGCCATGGCCATCGGTCATCGGTACGGTTTCGAACCGGTCGCCGGCCTGCACTTCGACCGGCATGGGGAAGGGGCCGCCGCCCGGAACCTTCCAGGAAAGGTCGAGCCGCCCGTTGCCGCGATGCTGCTGCAATTCAGGCAACGCGGCCTGTTTCAGATAGACGTTGAAGAACCAGCCATAATCCTTGCCCGTCACCCGATTGACGTTGCGGACGAATTCATCGGTCGAACCGTAGCGCGGCGTGAAGTTGCCGGGTTTCGGGTCGGGGCGGCCATAGACCTCCAGCCGGGTAGCGGCGTAGAAATCCTTGTCGCCGATCAGATTGCGCAGCGTATGGAGCATCCACGCGCCCTTGAAATAGATGTCCTGCCCCGGACCGCCGTCCTTGGCCTCATACACCTCTTCCTCGGTAATGACGCGGCCGCGCACCATCGGCACCTTGTTCACGATCCGGTTGCGCTGATCGAGCATCATCGCGTCGTACCGCGCCTGCCCCTGCAGCCACAGGCCATAGAGCGGCTGCATATATTCCTCGAACCCCTCGTGCAGCCAGTAATCGTCCCAGTTCGCGGCGGTCAGTTGGTTGGCGAACCATTCATGGCCGAATTCATGCTGGAATATCTCGTCAAAGCCGCTTGGCGTCTTTTTGTAATGGTTGCCATAACCGTTGATCGTCTGGTGCTCCATGCCGAGATAGGGGGTGTGCACCACGCCCATCTTCTCGTCCCCGAACGGATAGGGGCCGATCTTGCTTTCGTAGAAATCGAGCGTCGGGGCGAATTCGGCGAACAGGTCCTTCGCCGCTTCCTCCTCGCCCGGCAGATACCAGTAATATAGCGGAATATCATTGCCGTAGCGGCTGTGATAGGTCGCGTGCAGTTCTTTATACGGGCCGATGTTCAGCGCGATGGCATAGGTGTTGGGGTGCTTCGCATGCCAGTTCCAGCGAGTGCGGCCGTCGGGAAGCGTATCCACCCCCTTCAGTACGCCGTTCGAGGGCGCTTTCAGCCCGGCCGGCACGGTGATGTGCAGGTCTACGCTGCCCGGTTCGCCCGTCGGGAAGTCCAGGCATGGCCAGAACAGGTCGCAGCCATAGCCTTCCGCCGTCGTTGCGATCCAGGGCTGGCCGTCCGGGGTTCGCGCCCACACCATGCCGTCGTCCCATGGCGCGCGAACCGCGACATGCGGCGTACCGCCATAGGTAATCTTCGCCCGGATCGTGCCGCCTTTTGCGATATGGCGCGGCAGGGTGATCGCCAATTTTCCTTCCGGGTTCGTCCAGGCGGCGGGCCGCAGTGCCTTCCCGTTGATCGAGACCGCGCTGACCGGGAGGTTCCGGTCGAGATCGATCAGCAGCCGGTTCAGCGACCCGGTAGCGGTGAAGTCGAGCGTGGCGACCCCCTTGATCGTTTCGCTGTCGGGAAAAACCTCGAACGCAAGATCGGCATGATCGAAGCGAAGGCTGGCCTGTTCGGGATTGATCGGCCCGCCTGACCGCATGGTCTGCGCGGTAAGTTCGGGCTTGCCCTTGTCGGGAACGGCATGCGCCGTAAGGGGGCAAAGCGCGGCCAGCGCGGCTGTGGTGAAAAAATGGCGGCACTTCATGGGTATCTGGCGCTCCCCCCGGCAAAAATATCAGGCGTGGTGTCGCCGGTCGGGTCGGCGATGGCAAGCATGTCCGGTTCGGAAAGTTTCGCCGACGTTGATGGAGGCTTTACGATCCCCATATATAAAACAAAGCCAAGCGCCGTGACGGGCGCCATCCGGAGTATTCATGAAACAATCCTATCCCGTCCTTCCCCTTCGCGACATCGTCGTCTTTCCGCACATGATCGTTCCGCTGTTCGTGGGGCGCGACAAATCGGTCGCCGCGCTGGAAGCGGCGATGGCAGATGACAAGGAAATCTTCCTCGTCGCGCAGCTCGATCCTGCCGAGGACGATCCCGACCGCGACGATCTGTACGATACCGGTGTGTCGGCCGAGGTGCTTCAGTTGCTGAAGCTGCCCGACGGGACGGTACGCGTGCTGGTTTCGGGCAAGGAGCGCGGCCGGCTCGAAGGGCTGGAAGCGACCGGCGATTATCTTACCGCGACCGTGGCGCCGGTCGAGGGGGGCGATGAAAGTCTTGAGTCCACCAGCGCCGAACTGGGCGAAAAGGTGCGTGACATCACGCCCGAAGAGTTCAGTCCCGATCTTAAGGCGCTGATGCGCTCTGTGATCGAGCAGTTCGAAAACTATGCCAAGCTCAACCGCAAGCTGCCCGCCGAAACGGCCGGGCAATTGGCCGAACTAGACGATCCATCGCGCCTCGCCGACGCGGTTGCCGCCAATATTGCGGTCAAGGTGGCCGATAAACAGTCGCTGCTGGTCGAAACCGATCCCGCCAAGCGGCTGGAAATGGTCTATGCCTTCATGGAGGGCGAACTGGGCGTCCTGCAGGTCGAAAAGAAGATCAAGAGCCGCGTGAAACGGCAGATGGAAAAGACCCAGCGCGAATATTATCTCAACGAACAGTTGAAGGCGATCCAGCGCGAACTGGGCAATGAGGGCGAGGAAGGCGAGGGCGACGAGATCGCCGAGCTGACCCAGAAGATCGGCGCGCTCAAACTGTCCAAGGAAGCGCGCGCCAAGGCGCAGGCGGAACTCAAAAAGCTGAAGACCATGGCGCCGATGAGCGCCGAGGCTACGGTGGTGCGCAACTATCTCGACGTGCTGCTCGGCCTGCCCTGGGGCAAGAAGTCAAAGCTGAAAAAGGACCTGACCGAGGCGGAAAAGGTGCTCGACGAGGACCATTATGCGCTTGAAAAGGTGAAGGACCGTATCGTCGAATATCTGGCGGTGCAGGCGCGCACCAACAAGCTGAAAGGCCCGATCCTGTGCCTTGTCGGCCCTCCGGGCGTTGGCAAGACGTCGCTCGGCAAATCGATCGCGCGGGCGACGGGGCGTGAATTCGTTCGCCAATCGCTTGGCGGCGTTCGCGACGAGGCCGAAATTCGCGGCCATCGCCGCACCTATATCGGCAGTCTGCCCGGCAAGATCGTGTCGAACCTGAAAAAGGCGGGAACGGGCAACCCGCTGTTCCTGCTCGACGAGATCGACAAGCTGGGCCAGGATTTTCGCGGCGACCCGGCATCGGCGCTTCTCGAAGTGCTCGACCCCGAACAGAACAACAAATTCAACGATCATTATCTTGAGATCGACATCGATCTTTCGGACGTGATGTTCGTGTGCACCGCCAACACGCTTAACCTGCCCCAGCCACTGCTCGACCGCATGGAGATCATCCGCCTCGAAGGCTATACCGAGGATGAAAAGGTGGAGATCGCGCAGCGCCACCTGATCGAAAAGCAGGTCGAGATGCACGGCCTGAAAGAAGGCGAGTTCGAACTGACCGAAGCGGGGCTTCGCGACCTGATCCGCTATTATACGCGCGAGGCGGGGGTGCGAACGCTGGAGCGGGAAATCGCCAAGCTGGCGCGAAAGGCGCTTCGCAAGATACTCGAAAACGAAGTCGAGAGCGTGGTGGTCACCCCCGAAAATCTTCGCGATTTTTCGGGGGTGCGCAAATATCGCTTCGGCATTTCGGAGGAAGAGCACCAGATCGGTGCGGTTACCGGGCTTGCCTGGACCGAGGTGGGCGGCGAATTGCTGACCATCGAAAGTGTTACCGTGCCGGGCAAGGGCGCGATCAAGACGACCGGCAAGCTGGGCGAGGTGATGAAGGAGTCGGTCGAGGCCGCGATGAGCTTCGTCAAGGCACGTGCCCCGCAATATGGCGTGAAGCCCAGCATTTTCGCCCGCAAGGACATTCACGTCCATCTGCCCGAAGGCGCCGTGCCCAAGGACGGGCCATCGGCGGGCATCGGATTGGTTACCTCCATCGTATCGACGCTGACCGGCGTTCCGGTTCGCAAGGATGTGGCGATGACCGGCGAAGTCACGCTTCGCGGCCGGGTATTGCCGATCGGCGGATTGAAGGAAAAATTGCTGGCAGCGATGCGCGGCGGGATCAAACTTGTCCTCATTCCGGAAGAAAATGAGAAGGACCTTGCCGAAATTCCCGCGAATATCCGCGAAGCGCTGGAGATCGTTCCCGTGCGCCATGTCGACGAGGTTTTGCGAATCGCGCTGACCGAGTCGCTGGAGCCGATCGACTGGACCGATGCCGATGAACTGGCGGCCCAGCCCCAGCAGCCGGTGGGCGGCGTAGGGGGCGCTTTGCCGCATTAAGCGCGGGTTTTTTCGTGGTTTCTCGCGGAAAAACGTCATTTTCCTTTTGACAGCAGGGATATGAACCGCCTTACTGGTCATTCAGTCACGCGCCGTCGACGGCACGGCGGCTAGTGATTATTTTTCAAACCGGAACAAACAGGGGTTCGACGAATATGAACAAGCAGGAACTCATCGGGCAGGTTGCCGACCAGTCGGGTCTGAGCAAGGGCGATGCCAGCAAGGCCGTTGAAGCGGTTTTCGATTCGATCACCGGTGCCCTGAAAAAGGGTGACGAAGTTCGCCTGGTCGGGTTCGGCACGTTTTCGGTCAGCAATCGCAAGGCATCGACGGGCCGCAATCCGCGCACCGGCGAGCCGATGACGATCAAGGCCTCGACTCAGCCCAAGTTCAAGGCCGGCAAGGGCCTGAAAGACTCGGTCAACTGATCGGTCTGTAAAGGACTGGACAAGCGGCGGGGGCTTCCCTAGAGGCTCCCCACCCGCCCTGTTGAACAGGGCATGGGCGCGTAGCTCAGTGGTAGAGCACTGTGTTCACACCGCAGGGGTCGCTGGTTCAATCCCAGCCGCGCCCACCACCTTCTAAGGCCGGTCTACCCTGACATTTTCACCTCCGCGGGTTGGATGTTGGGGAGTCCGGCTCCGGTGCCGGACCGGTGCAAAGTATCTGGCACCAATTCCTCCATGTCCCGAAGAATCTCGTTGGATGCCCGCTCGACGCTTCGAAATTCGCCGATCGCATTGACTTCGGTTGGCTTGGCAAGCGATGCTCCATGAAGTTTTTACGACCTTATTCCACGACGCTGTATTTTACAGTGGCGTTGTGATGCAGTGGCAAACCTTTGGTCAGTCGAAGAACCAAATGGACGATAAAAGAGATATGTCCGAGGTTGGCCAGCTTTAAGGATAGTTTGCATTTGTGTAGTTTGGATTGGCAATTTCACGATTGCTTGCCTCGCTAAAGAAGGATCCGAATCCATGCCTACACCGACAGAAGCGCAAGTCGTATCGGCACTTGACGATCTGGGATACGCTGCAACAAAAGCGCAGTTTATCAATGCTCTTGAAAATGCGGACTTGTTGCAACCGGTTAGCGGGCATCGATACGCCGAGCGTCTTTTGTTCGCGCCACCAGCGCTTTCCAATCCGATCGTCGTCAATCTTGGAACGGGATATCAAGGTGACCCATCGGGCGCATCAACGAACACAGATATTAATTTCATTCCAAGTGAATCACCACGCGTTGGTGGTTTTAACCTTACAACGGGTCGAAACGTACGCCAGATCGGGGGTAGGGTTGACTATAATCCCAGCGGCGGATCGCGTGCGCATCAATGGTATGGTTTGAGCGGCAGCGCTTATTTTGAAGGAATCGCCGTAAATTTGATTCGGCAACCTTCGGACTGTTTTTCAGCGGGGGGCGGATCGGGCACCAATCCTGACATTTACATCCAGAATTGCTGGGGAGATGGGCTTCGGGGGGATAATGCGGGTCTTCATCCAGACTTTCTGCAACTGGGTCAGCCCATCCGCAGTCTGTATTCACATCGTACGACGTTCACGACCAACTATCAGGGTATGTTCCTGTCAGCGCAGGCAGCGATAACAGGTGAAATTATTATCGTAGAATCGAATGCGCATTGCCTTGAAAATGCCGCGCCTAATAGCGGCTATGGTTCGGCATACTGGTTTTCAGACAGCATTGACCAATGGAACAATACGTCTCATCCGATCACGGTCAGGGATGTGTGGATTGCTCCTGGCCCGGATCGAACGGTTCGCGATCGAGTGACTTGTTACGCCCCAGGCTATGAAGCCGGCCGGGGGGTGTATTCGAGCGACAACATAAGTCCATTTGTGTGGTATCCCGATCTGTACCCTCGTCTGAGCGACGGTGCGGGGGGGCCGGCCAAGTTCCGGGAAGGCACACCACCAGGGGGTGATTTCTGTCCGGAAGCATCAGTGGGCGTCGGCTATGCGTCCCCCGGATATCGGTAGGAAAATATCGTCCCAATAGCGGGGGTTCGGTACTCCAGAAACCGCTAAGGCGACTTGTTGGGTGGCGTATTCTTTGGTGCAGCCACGCCTGAGGCGCTT
Source organism: Stakelama flava (assembly GCF_019351405.1). GTDB lineage: Bacteria > Pseudomonadota > Alphaproteobacteria > Sphingomonadales > Sphingomonadaceae > Sphingomonas > Sphingomonas flava_A. Next base: position 323,402 of record NZ_JAHWZX010000001.1, on the reverse strand, counting down.
ATGACGGGTGGTCCTTGCGGCGTTTGGGCTTTTTGCCGGTTGGATGCGGACGGCGTTTCGCACCTGCCGGGCGACCTGCGCCGGGTGCGTTGGCGCGGCCTTTGCGCGGTCCGCCGGTGCGGTTGCCGCGCGGGGCATCGCGTGGGCCTTCGGACGGTTCGATATGAACGCTCGCTTCGTCGCCTTCGTCGCTCGCCGTGCGCGCGATTGCCGCGCTGAACTTGCCGCCAATGGCGCTCGGCACCTGAAAATGGGTTTCGTTCGCGCCGATGCGGATCGCGCCCACTTCGTTGCGGGTGATATGGCCACGGCGGCATAGCAGTGGAAGCAGCCAGCGCGGATCGGCATTCTGGCGTCGTCCTATGTCGAGGCGGAACCAGACGACATCTTCGAAACCCGGCCGGTGACGCTCCTGCTGCGCCGCGCGACGCGCTTCGGGTGTGTTCGCGATCAGTTCTTCGGGCTGCGGCATGGCGGCGCGGTGCGCACGGACCAAAGCGGCGGCGATGTCCTCTGGCGAGCGTTCGGCGATCAGGCGCTGCGCGAGTGCGCGGTCCTCCTCATCATATTCAGCGGGTTGAAGCAGGTCGGCAAGCAGCCGCTCGCGATCCTGCGCGCGGATCGTTTCGGGCGTAGGCGCGTCGATCCAGTCGGCCTGTATCTTCGCACCGCGCAGCATTGATTCGACGCGTCTGCGGCGCGGATACGGCACGATCAGTACCGCCGTGCCCTTCTTCCCGGCGCGCCCCGTCCGGCCCGAGCGGTGCTGAAGCGTTTCGGCATCGCGCGGGATTTCGACATGGACGACCAGACTGAGGCTGGGCAGGTCGATACCGCGCGCCGCCACGTCGGTCGCGACGCACACCCGCGCTCTGCGATCGCGAAGCGCCTGAAGCGCCTGATTGCGCTCCGACTGCGAATGTTCGCCCGAAAGCGCGACGGCGGCGAAACCGCGTTCGAGCAGCGTGGCGTGCAGCCGACGGACATTGTCGCGCGTGGCGCAGAACAGGATTGCGGTTTCCGCTTCGTGAAAGCGAAGCAGGTTGATCGCGGCCGCGTCGATTTCAGACGGCGAAACGGTAACCGCCTGAAACGCGATGTCGCCATGGCCGCGATCGTCGCCAGCGGTCGAGATGCGCAGCGCGTCGCGCTGATATCGTTTTGCGAGCGCGACGATCGATTTGGGCATCGTCGCTGAAAACAGCAGCGTCCGTCGCTGATCGGGCGTGGCGTCGAGTATCTCTTCCAGATCCTCGCGAAAGCCCATATCGAGCATTTCGTCCGCTTCGTCGAGCACCACCGCGCCCAGCGCCGAAAGGTCGAGCGCGCCGCGTTCAAGATGATCGCGAAGCCGCCCCGGCGTGCCGACCACGATATGCGCGCCGCCGCGAAGCGTGCGCCGCTCCTTCGACGCATCCATCCCGCCGACGCAGGTGGCGATGCGCGCGCCCGTTCTGGCGTAGAGCCAAGCCAGTTCGCGGCTCACCTGAAGCGCCAATTCGCGCGTCGGCGCGATGACGAGCGCGAGCGGTCTGTCGGTAAGTCCGTCAAGTTCGCGAACAAGGTCGTCCGACAGGGCCAGCCCGAAAGCGACCGTCTTTCCCGATCCGGTCTGGGCGGAAACGATCAGGTCGCGCCCCTGCGCTTCGGGGGCAAGGACGGCGGCCTGTACGGCGGTCGGTTCGGCATAGCCGCGCTCGGCAAGGGCATCGCCGAAAACGGGCGGTAGGGTGGTAAAGGTCATGATGCTTTCGAATTGGCCAAGCCGCGATGGCGGCGGGCGGGATATGCCGATGCGTGGCAGGGACAGCCCTGCCCAAAGGTCGCATCACTGGCTTCGCGTGCGGCCATACAGGATTTGTGCGGCTTTGGCTCGCATTCTTTTTACCCGTGCCGGGGTATCGCGCGCGGGGTGTCATAGTCACGCCACGCAAGCGTAACAAAAGCGTCTCCAAAACCGCATCGTCCTGTCATCGGACGTCCCTAGCCACGGCCCTGCAATCGCAGCGCTTCGCCGAATCGGGTCCCGCACCCTGCATTTCACGTCGGCGGAGCGGTGCAAATAAGGGGAACGGTTTTATGGCACGGATTCATCGTATCGGTTTGATGCTGCTGGCAGGGTGTTCGGCGGCGGCGCTTTCGGGGTGTGACGGCGCGGACAGCGTCGCATCGCCCGGTGCTGGCACCGTAGTAGTGAATCCCACGCCCGCTCCCGCGCCGACACCGACTCCCACGCCGGGCGCCAGCTTCACCGCGGAAGATTTCGCGTCGAACGATGGCGAAGGCGATAGCGGCATCACCATCACCCCGGAAGAACAGCTGCAAATCGCCGAGTCGGGCGACAATGTCGTTGCCGACGGCACCAGCCCGCTGAGCGGCTTGCTCGCCGCCAACGCCGCCGCGACACTGACCGCTACCGATATGTCGGGCGTCGATGCGTTTTTCGACCGGGCGCAATATATCGGTGCGCTCAACGGTCAGGGCGATACGTCCTTTTCGGGCTGGACCTGTAATTCCAGCGCTGCGAACTTCGGCAGCGATCGCGCGTGCACCGACCTTCCGATGGAAAAGCCCGCCACCACGCCTGCCGCCAGCGCGTGCGCCAGCGGCACGACCGATGCGGGCGTCATCAACGATTTCCGTATCTGTACGCTGCCCAGCCAGATCAACGGCACCTACACGCTGCCCTATGTCGCTGGCGTCATCTATCGGCTGAGCGGGTTGGTACAGGTCGGCACCGATATGGGCACCACCGGCAATGGCGGCGGCACCGTCGGCAATCTGACGATCCAGCCGGGCGTGGTGATCGCGTCGGATTCGGATAATGCCAATAACGACGCGCTGCTGGTCAATCGCGGTTCGCAGATCCACGCGGTGGGCACCGCCGACAATCCGATCATCTTCACATCGGGTCAGAGCATTACCACCGGCGGCGTCAGCGAAGGATCGCAGGGGCAGTGGGGCGGCGTGATCCTGCTGGGTCAGGCACCGACGGCGGTTTGCGCGTCGGGCACCGGCCCGAACAATGCGGCGGGGTCGAGCACGACCTGCGAAAATGCGATCGAAGGATTCGCCTCTCCGCATAATTACGGCGGTCCCGACGCCGCCGATTCGAGCGGTGAGATCGAATATGTCCAGATCAACTATTCGGGTATCGCGATCGCACCGGGCAACGAATTGCAAAGCCTGACGCTGGGCGGTGTCGGTTCGGGTACGACGATCGACCATCTTCAGACGTTCAATTCGTCGGATGACGGCATCGAATTCTTTGGCGGCACCGTCAATCTGAAGCATCTCGCGCTGATCGGCGCGGATGACGACAGTCTGGACACCGACAATGGCTGGCGCGGCATGATCCAATATGTGGTGATCGCGCAGAAGGTTGGCGGGTCGACCGACGACAGCTTCGCCTTCGAGATCGATTCGAACGGCAATGAAGACCTGTTGCCCCGCCAATATGGCCAAGTTGCGAACGTTACCGTCATCCACACCTCGCCATCGCCGGCAGCGCTGCGCATTCGCGGCGGCGCGGACTATCATTTCTACAACATGGTAGTCGATACCGACGTGCCGTGCCTGAACATGATCGCGCGTGAGAAGAGCCAGTCGGATCGCAGCACGGTGCGCCCCGCCGACAGCGCGCTTCAGGACCTTGGCCCGCCGATGTTCACGTCCGTCTATTTCGCCTGTTCCGGCCGTTAAGGCCGACGGCGTTCGATGGAACCGGCGCCGGGATGTTGCGGAAAATCCGCCGTCCCGGCGCCTCGACATTCGCTAATTCGAGCGGGATTCCTGCCATGACCAAGCCACTAGCATTCGGCACGATGTTGCTGTTCACGACACAACTCGTCGCCCCGGCGGCGCTCGCCCAGACCGGGGGCAGCGCTTCGGGTGCCCAGAGCGCCCCCGCCACCGCCGCCCCGCCACAGGACCGTCAGCCAGACGATCAGGATGTGGAAGTGTCAACGCCCGGATATGATCCGCAATCGGCCGGGGATATCGTCGTCGTCGGCCAGAATATTCCCAATCAGGTTCGCGCGACGCCGCAGGTTCTCTCGGTACTTTCGAGCGAGGATATCGCCCGCACGGGCGAGGGCGACATCGCCGGGGCGCTCGGCCGGGTCACGGGCCTTTCCGTGGTCAATTCCGGGTTTGTCTTCGTGCGGGGCCTTGGCGATCGCTATTCGCTCGCCATGCTCAACGGTTCGCCGCTTCCCAGCCCCGAACCGCTTCGCCGGACGGTGCCGCTCGACATCTTTCCAACCGAAATCGTCGGCAGCGCGCTGGTTCAGAAAAGCTATTCGGTCAACTATCCGGGTGAATTCGGCGGCGGCGTCATCAATCTGACGACGCGCGCCATCCCCGACAAGACCTTCCTCAAAATAGGCGGTTCGATCGCGGCGGATACCGAAAGCACCAGCGAACTGGGCTATGTTTATGATGGCGGCGGTCATGACTGGAACGGGTTCGACGACGGCACCCGCGATGTGCCTTCCTTCATCCGCGACATCGGGCTTGGCAATGGCAGCTCGGCCTATGTCACCACCGATCAGATCGCGCAGATGGATAATCGGAAGACGACGGTCCTTCAGGCCAATTACCATCTGCCCGCCAATCTGGGCGCTGATCTGAGTTTCGGCACCTCCACCGATATCGGCACCGGCCGGCTGGGCGTGATCGCGGCGGGCAATTTCTCCAATACGTTCCGCACGCGCGAGACGACTCAGCAGGATACGACCACACCGAACGGACAGAAGCGTAACGATTTCGACGCGGTCATCACCGATAACCGGATCGTCGCCAACGGCCTGCTGGGCCTGGGCGCGGAATTTGGCGAACAGCGCATCCGCTGGACCAATGTCTATATCCACGACACGCTGAAACAGGGGCGTCTGGCGACCGCGACCAACTATACCAATTCCAGCGGCGATCCGATCGTTCAGCAGAATAGCAACTGGTATGAACGGCAGTTGTTCGAAAGCCAAGCGACCGGCGAATTCAAGATCGGCAACCTGGGGATCGACCTGCGCGGCGCCTATGCCAATACCAAGCGCAAGGCGCCGTATGAGCGCGAGTTCCAGTATAAATACGACCCCGACAATGGGGTGTACGTCAATGCGCTGAACCAGACGGCGTTCAGTTATGCCACGGTCAATTTCAGCGATCTGAACGAGGATTTGTGGAGCGGGCAGGCGGACCTTTCGTACAAGCTGCCCATGGCGCGGCCCACCACGCTTTCCGCCGGGTATTATTATTCGGACACGGATCGGGATTCGACCCGGTTCAGCTTCGAATATCGCTATGCCAATGGCGGATCGCTGCCCACACCGTACAGCTATCTGCGCCCCGACCAGCTGCTTTCGGATACGGTGCTGTACGATTCATGCGATGTGCCCGCCGACGGATGCGTCACGTTGATCAACACATCGGCCAGCCAGGGGGCGGCGCGTTATCGTGGTGGACTGACCATCCATGCCGGATACGGACAGATCGAATCGGAACTTGCCGATGGCCTGCGCGCGACGATCGGCGTGCGCTATGAAGACGCGACGGAGTCGGTGAATACCGGCGACGATGTTTTCGTCGGGACCAAGCTGGACCTTGACCACTGGCTGCCGGCGGCGACGATCACCTGGAACTTCGCGCCTGACATGCAGGTGCGCATCGCGGGGTCGAAGACGATCGCCCGGCCGCAGTTTCGTGAACTCGCCCCCCAATTCTATCAGGATTTCGATTCGACCCGCAGCTTTATCGGCAATCCCTATCTTACCGATACGGTGCTGAAAAATGCCGAGGCGCGCTTCGAATGGTATTTCGCCGATCAGCAAAGCCTGAGTATTGCAGGTTTTTACAAGCATCTCGACAATCCGATCGAGACGGTGTCCTTCTTCACTTCGCAGGACAATCCGGTTCTGACCGGCTTTTCCTATGCCCCGGCGGCCGAACTGTATGGTGCTGAGGTGGAGGCGACGAAATATTTCCCGCTCGACTGGGTGGGAAGCGGTTTCGGGACCCGGCGCGCCTTCATCATCGCCAACTACACCTATACCCAATCGAAGCTGAAGGTGGGTGATGAGGATGTGCCCTATCCGCTGGCGGGTTCAGCGACGCAAATGATCCCGGCGAACACGCTGTATGTCGACGGCGCGCCGCTAACCGGTCAGTCGGATCATATCGTCAATGTGCAGATCGGCGTCGAGGACACCGAAAGCCTGTCGCAGATTACGCTGCTCGCCAATTACGCCAGCAAACGGATCACCGCGCGCGGGGCGCAATATAACGGTTCGGACACGTTGCCCGACACCTATGAATATCCTGGCGTTCAGCTCGATCTGGTCGCGCGTCAGGGCTTCACGGTTGCGGGCACTGCGTTCGAACTGAAGCTGGAGGGGCGCAACCTTCTCCACACCGATTACAAGGAATATCAGGATTTCGGCGAAAACGGCCGGGTGTATTTCAACCGCTATGATCGCGGGCGGATATATTCGCTGGGCCTGAGCGCGAAGTTCTGATTTGGGCAGGTGCAGGCCCCGCAATGGTCCGGGGCCTGTTTTGTATCGATCGCCGGGGCAGGTACGGAGCGTCTATCCCCAGTGGCGCTCGCGAAACCATTTGGTGACGACATATTTGGTGCCCGCGCGTACCTTCATCGCGTGGTGGAGCGTGGCCGCATTGGGGCTGCCATCGGCGCGAAGGTTGCTCCAGGCGAGCAGCTTTCCGGTTTCGGGTTTCACGATCTTGTCGATGACCTTGAACCGGGTCGCGCCACCGGCGTCCGGTTCGTTCAGGTAAATCATCACGGTCCAGGTTCGCTGCCCGGCAACGCGGCAATATTTGTCGTAATCCTGCCCCGTCGGTTCGAAATAATCGGTGTGCGCCTTGAACTCCTGTCCGACGGCATAGCGCTGCCCCTGCACCGGTTCGCCGTGAAGCGGGTCAAGGCCGGTGAACGCGGTAATACGCTTGTCGAGTTCGGCGACAACCGCATCCTCCGACGCCAGATCGCAGGTCTCGCTGGTACGGAAACCGGGGTCGCCATTATCGTCGCCCACCGTCGAGGGACGCCGCTTCGCATCGATCCGGTCCATCAAAGACTGACAAAGCGCCGGTTCGAGGAACTGTTTGCGCACGAACAGAGTCAGCTTCGGGCTTGGCACCTTTTGTACCCGTTGCTGGGTCGAAAGATGATCGATCACCGGTTCGATCGGATAGCCGGAGCCAAGGTCGGGAGCGCGGGCGGCGGACATGGACGGTACGGTCATCCGCGCAATGTGGGCAAGGGCCGGGCCGATGCAAAGCCCGTTTCCACTGGTCGCCGCGATTTTGCATCGCTGTCACGGAAGCGAAAAATATCCGCAATAGCCTTTTCTCCCGAAAGTGCCGGAGGAGAGCGCGCATGGCAGCGCGGGCGAAGCGCGGAACGGATGGGTGTATCGACGTTCCGCCGATTGGCGGGCGCGCGCAGCGGCCGATGCTCGACCCGATTACCGCACCGCTGAGTGAAGCTGTATTTTTGCGCGCGCGCGATGGTGAAAACGCCGACGAACGTGCTGACGCCATCGTGCATTCGCTCATGACGGCGGCGGCACGTGCGGGTACGCAGGCGCTGCGGCTATATGCCGGGCAGCCGCAGCTTGTGATTGATGCGCTTTGGCCGGACGGCGCTATCCGCCGCGTGGCTGCGTTGGATCGGGCATTGGGCGCTGCCGTTCTGAAGCGGCTCGCCCTGCTGGCCGACGAAGAAGCGCTTGCGCTGGAACGGGTGGTTGCGGGCGACGACGTGATAATGCTTGTTCGGCTCCCTGCCTCCGAACCGCCCGCCTTCGCACTGTCCATCACGGGCGTGCCGCATCAGTTCGCCGAACGTGTGGCGCATGCCATGGATCGCCGCACCGGACTGGTCCTCGTTGCCGATCCGGATGCGCACGGAAGGGCGCGCACCATCGCCGCGCTGGGCGATCACCACCGTGCCGCCGGCCGCGCGGTGCTTTCGCTCGACCGATTGCACCATGACCGGCAAATATCGCTTCACGCCGCGCTTGCCTGTGCCGAGCGGGTGGCCGCTGACACGCTGCTGATCGACACGCTTCAAAGCGCAGAATCGGTCCGCATGGCGATGTCGGCCGCCGGATCGCGGCTGGTCGTCGCCGGAGTTTCGTCGGGCGATGCGCTGGGCGCGATTTCGCTGGTTGCGCCGCGAAAGCCCGACCGCTTCGATCTCGCCTGCGTGCTACGCGCGGTCATTGCGCAACGCGCGCTGCGGCGGCTGTGCGGTGCGTGCAAGCAGCCGGTTCAGGCCAGCCGGTCGGATGCGGCGCTGCTGGGCTTCGATGCCGGCGCGATGGTGTTCCGCGCGGTGGGATGCGGGCGCTGTCGGGGAAGCGGTTTTTCAGGTGAAATTGCGGCGATGGAGGTCGTGCGGGCCGACGATGCGCTCCGCCGCCTGATCGGTGTGGGCGGCGATGCGGCGATCCTTGCCCGGCATGCTTTTCTGAATACGCCGAATCTGGGCGCGGCGGCACGCGCACTGGTGCGCGAAGGCGAAACCACCCCGGCCGAAGCGATCCGAATTACAAGAAGCAGCATGGTTGCTGCCTGATATGCTTGACGGCGGCGACATCCTGCCGCTAAGCGCGCTGCTTCACGGCGATCGTAGCTCAGTTGGTTAGAGCACTGGTTTGTGGTACCAGGGGTCGTGGGTTCAAGTCCCATCGGTCGCCCCATTTTCGCGCATTCGCGCCAATTTTCAGCGATCCGGACAACCGCCGTGCAGACCGACTGGGGCTTTCCCGACTTCGACGATCATGAAGGCGTTCACCTGTTCACCGACCCCGAATCGGGGCTTCGGGCGGTAATCGCAATCCATTCCACGCATCTCGGCCCGGCGGCGGGTGGAGTCCGTTTCTGGCATTATGCCGATCCGCGCGCGGCGATCACCGACGCGCTGCGCCTTTCGCGGGGGATGAGCTACAAGAACGCGATGGCCAATCTGCCGATGGGCGGGGGCAAGGGCGTGGTGCTTGCCGAAAAGCAGGGCGACGTCATCACCACCGAACAGCTTGAAGCATTCGGCCGGTCGGTCGAATCGCTCGCCGGCAAATATGTGACTGCCGAGGATGTCGGCATGTCCGAAGCGCGAATGAAAGTCATCGCGACGCAGACGCGCCACGTATCGGGCCTGCCGGTCGGGGAAGGCGCTGCGGGCGGCGATCCCGGCCCGTTTACCGCGCACGGCATTTATCTGGGCGTTAAGGCAGCGGCGAAGCGCGCGCTGGGCGCGGATTCGATGAAGGGCGTCCGCGTCGCGATTCAGGGCGTCGGCAGCGTTGGCGGCACGCTGGCACGCAAGCTGGCGGCGGACGGCGCGGTGCTGACCATCGCAGACGTCGCGACCGACCGGGCGGCGAAACTTGCCGACGAACTTGGTGCGAAGACCGCCGACCCGGCCGAAATCCTGATGCAGGAAGCCGATATCGTCAGCCCCAACGCGCTGGGCGCGATCCTGGATGAGCGGACGATCGACGCGCTTCAGTGCAAGGCGGTGGCGGGCGGCGCGAATAACCAGCTTGCGCTTCGCGCCGACGGCGCGCGGCTGTTCGATCGTGGCATCCTGTACGCCCCCGACTATGTCATCAACGCAGGCGGCATCATCAATGTCGGGCTGGAATATCTCGGTCAGGGCGACCGCGCGGAAGTCGAGGCGCGGATCGATCGGATTCCGCTGCGACTGGTCGAGGTATGGGACGAAAGCGAACGCAGCGGCGCGACGCATGCCGAGGTCGCGGACCGTATCGCGCAGCGGCTTATCGGTCGCGGCTGAGCCGGCGGGGCGCTGCCCTCTCCCAATTACGTTGATCTGAACCCCTCGCAATAGCGACATTGCAAGCCCTGTAGAGGCGCGGGGATTCAGATAACCGCGCTATATAACCTGTTGTTGCTGGATCGCCGCGTCGCGCCGCTTCTCGCGATGACGATGGAGGCAGTGCGTGACGGGTACGGCACGTCGCCATTATTCGATCATGACGAATATGGTTCGGCTGCTTCCCCGCCATGCGTGTCGCCACGTTCGCCCGGAATAGCCGCGCAGGCGACGACCAGCGACACCCCGACTGCTATTCCGACAGCCGCGTTGCCGAAAGCGATGCCCATCGCCACGCCAAGCGCGACGGCGAGGACGATTCTCGTGCCGCGACGCATTCGCGGCCCCTGCCGTTCGTGCATATTCCCTCCTGCGACATTCTTTCTTTTATGGCGCCAGCCTATCACAATTACGGGGCCTGGGGCGAGCCCGCCCGCTTATGGCTGGAATCGCGGGCTTCAATCGATTACCCCGGCTGTGCCGTGCCGATCCTCCACGCCCTTGCGAATCCAGCGCGCTTCCTGAAACTCGCGCGTCCGCTGACGCCGTTGTGCTTCTGGTGCGGGGTCGTTCTTGCGCTGATCGGATGCTGGGCGGGGCTGACACGGACGCCGCCCGATTATCTGCAGGGCGACACCGTCCGCATCCTGTATATCCACGTTCCTGCCGCCTGGCTGGGCATGGCGGGGTGGGGCGGACTGGCCGTGGCAAGCTTCGCCTATCTGGTCTGGCGCCATCCGCTGGCCGCGATCGCCGCGCGCGCGATGGCGGTTCCCGGCGCGCTGTTCGCGGCGCTGTGCCTTGTCACCGGATCGATCTGGGGGCGGCCGACCTGGGGCACCTGGTGGCAGTGGGACGGGCGGCTGACGTCGATGCTGCTGCTGTTTTTCGTCTACATCGCCTATATCGCGCTGGCGCGCGCTGATGCCGATCGCGGCGGCGATGGCCGCATCCCGGCGGTGTTCGGTATCGCCGGTACGGTCTTGCTGCCGGTCATTCGCTATTCGGTGGTGTGGTGGCATACGCTGCATCAGGGGCAGAGTATCGGGCTGACGGGTTCGACGATCGCTCCTTCGATGCTCTGGCCGCTATGGTTCACCTTGTCGGGTTTCACCCTGTTTTTCGCAGCGATCGTGCTGATGCGGATGCGCGCTGCGCTTGGCCTGCAAAAAGCGGAAGCGCGTATGCGCCGCATGGCGGCGGCATGAATCCCTGGCCGTTTGTCGTCGGCGCTTATGCGATTATGGGCATCGGCATGGCCGGGATAGCAGGTGTGAGCTGGCGCGCGATGCGCCGTGCCGAGCGCGCGGTAGAGGCGCTTCGCCGCCGATGAAGCCGAAGCATCAGCGGTTCGTCCTCGCCGGGCTGGCGCTTCTCGCCATATTCGGCGCGAGCGCGCTGGCGCTGTCGGCGTTGCGCGACGAGGCGGCGTTTTTCTATGCCCCCGCCGATATCGTCGGCCATCTGCCCGATCCAAACCGTTCGGTGCGGCTGGGCGGCATGGTGAAGCAGGGATCGGTCGAACGCCAAGGCGACGGCGTCACCATTCGCTTCGTCGTGACCGATGGAAAGGCCAGCGTTCCGGTCCGTTTCACCGGCGTAACCCCCGATCTGTTCCGCGAAGGATCCGGCGTCGTCGCCGAAGGGCATTTCCGTGCCGATGGCGGGTTCACCGCCGATACGCTGCTCGCCAAACATGACGAACGCTATATGCCCCCGCAAATGGCGGGCAAAATGCACAAGACGGAAAGCCTGAAGCCATGATCGCCGAAGCGGGGCTGGCGATTTTGTGGCTGGCGGCGTCGCTGGCGCTGCTCCAGTGCGCGCTGGCGATTACCGGCATTCGCTTTAATCGCGACGATATCATGGCGGCGGTTCGCCCCGTCGCCGTTGTTCAGGGCGTATTGACGCTGTTCGCGATGGCGGCGTTGATCGCGCTGTTCGCCCGGTCGGACATGTCGGTGCTGCTGGTCGCCGAAAACAGCCATTCGATGAAGCCGCTGCTGTACAAGATCGCCGGCGCATGGGGAAACCATGAAGGATCGATGCTGCTATGGGTGACGATCCTTGGCATTTCCGGCGCGGCCATCGCGATCTTCGAATGGCGTCTTGATCGTCGCACGGTGATCGCGACGCTTGGCGCGCAAGGATTGATCGCGCTCGGCTTCTTTGCCTTCCTGTTGTTGTCGTCTAACCCGTTCGCGCGGATATGGCCGCCGCCCGCCGACGGGCGTGGCCTAAACCCGCTGCTGCAGGACCCCGGCCTCGCCTTTCATCCGCCCACGCTGTATTTCGGCTATGTCGGCCTGTCGGTCGCGTTTTCCTTCGCGGTCGGCGCGCTGGTCACTCGCGAGGTCGGCCCGGCCTTTGCCCGCGCGATGCGGCCATGGATACTTGGCGCGTGGCTGTTCCTGACGCTGGGCATAACGGCGGGAAGCTATTGGGCCTATTACGAACTCGGCTGGGGTGGGTGGTGGTTCTGGGACCCGGTCGAGAATGCCTCGCTGATGCCCTGGCTCGCCGCGACTGCGCTGCTCCATTCGGTAAATGTCCTGGCGACGCGCGACGGGCTGCGCGCCTGGACGATCATGCTGGCGGTGGTGGCGTTCTCGATGTCGATGATCGGCACGTTTCTGGTGCGATCGGGCATATTGACCAGTGTCCATTCCTTTGCCGTCGATCCTGCGCGCGGCAGCTTCCTGCTCGTGCTGTTGGCAATCTATATCGGCGGCGCGCTCGCGCTGTTCGCCGCGCGGATCGGCACGGTGCGGCAGGGCAATACGTTCGATCCGGTGAGCCGCGAGGCGGGGCTGGTACTCAACAACCTGCTGCTCAGCGTCATTCTGGGCATCGTCCTGATCGGAACACTGTATCCGCTGGTTGCGCAGGCGATGGGAGTGCAATTGTCGGTCGGAAAACCGTTCTTCGACAAAACCGTGGGACCGGTCGCGCTGCTGCTGATGATCGCGCTTGCCGCCGGGCCAATGCTCCGCTGGCGGCGTGACGATGCGCGCCTTTTGATGCGGCGCATGGCGCTTCCGGCCGGGGCGGCGCTGGCGACGCTGACCGCGCTGCTGTTCCTCACTGCCGGGGCCGGAGCGCTGCCACTCACAGGGCTTGCGCTCGCCGCAGGACTGGCGCTGGCAAGCGTCGCGCCATTATGGGGCCGCAATCTGCGCCGCATGCCGCTGTTCACCTGGGGCATGGTGATCGCGCATCTGGGGGTGGCGGTGGCGGTTACCGGCATGGCGTCCGAAGCGGCGTTTACCCGCGAACGGCTGGTCGCGCTTCGTCTTGGCCAAAGCGTCGATGTCGGGCCGTACCGGGTGGCCTTTACCGGTGTGAAGCCGCAGGTGGGCAAGAACTGGTCGGCAATCGGGGGCGTCCTCACCGCCCGACGCGGGGGCGGAACGGCGGTGCTGAACCCGCAACGGCGCTATTTTTCCGATCCGGTTACGACCACCAATGAATCGGCGATCCTGACCGCTTTCGATGGACAGCTTTACACCGTGCTCGGCGAACGCAATGCCGATGGGCGCTGGCAGCTCCGGCTGTGGTGGAAACCGCTGGTTACGCTCATCTGGCTTGGCGGCGGCATGATCGCGCTGGGCGGGTTGCTGTCGCTGATTGGCCGTGTCACGCGTGAGTGGCGCACCGAGCGGCGACGGCGGCGTGTCGCGGCGGGGATGATATGAGGCACTGGCTGCTCTGGGCTCCGCTGCTGGTCTTCGCCGGGATCGTCGCACTGGTCGCGATGGAAATGCACCAGCCGTCCGATCGCACGGTATTTTCGCATATGGTCGGCAGGGATCTGCCGCGCTTCGACCTGGCCCCGTTGCTCGACGACAAGCCCGGAATCAACGCTGCTTTGTACCGGCGGGGCAAGCCCCGGCTGGTAAATATCTTCGCAAGCTGGTGCGTCCCTTGCGCAGCCGAAGCGCCCCAACTTGCCGATCTTGCGGCGCGCGGCGTGCCGATCGATGCGGTGGCGGTGCGCGACACACCCGGCGATGTCCGCACCTTTCTGAACCGCTGGGGCGACCCCTATGCCCGGCTGGGCAGCGATCCGAAGGGCCGCGTCCAGCTTGCCCTCGGCTCATCGGGGGTTCCCGAAACCTTCGTGATCGACGGGCAGGGAAAGATCGTCGAACAACATGTCGGGCCTATCCGCGAAGAGGACATTCCCGGCATTCTGAAAGCATTGGAAGATGCGCGATGAGGGGTATGCTGATCGCGCTTTCGCTGCTCGCGGCGCTCGGCGCGCCGATTCCTCTCACAGCGCAGACCGCCGATGCCGATCGCTATGCCTATAGCGAACTGCCTGATCCCGCGCAGGAGGCAAAGGCCCACGATCTGATGGAAGAGCTTCGCTGTCTGGTATGCCAGGGCCAGTCGATCGTCGACAGCGACGCCGATATGGCCGCCGATATGCGCGCACTGGTGCGCGAGCGGATTGCAAACGGAGAGGCTCCCGAAGCGGTCCGCGACTGGTTGATCGAACGTTATGGCGATTATGTGACCTATGATCCGCCGCTCGGCTGGGCCACCGCGCCGCTCTGGTTTGCGCCCTTCCTGTTGCTGGGCGCGGGCGTGTGGCTTGCCACACGAAGTTTCAGGAGGCGGCGGCGATGACCGGATGGCTGATCCTTGGCGGCGTGGCGGTCGCGGTTATCGGCGTGTTGCTGGCGATGGGCGTGTCGCGCGGGCTGTGGACCTTCGTTCTTGCCGCGCTGACGCTGGGGGCGGCGGGCTATGCCTGGCAAGGGCATCCGGGGCTTCCCGGCGCGCCGGTTACGCATGGCACCATCATGGCCGAAGGCGATGCGCAGATGGTCGAGCTGCGCGAGCAGATGTTCGGCAAGCTGACCTATGAACGACCCTATTTCCTCGCCGCCGATGCGCTGGTGCGCAAGGGGTCGACCGAATCGGCGGTCAAGCTGATGCTCGCCGCGGTTCGTCATCAACCGCAAACCGCGTCGCTATGGACCTGGCTTGGCATGGTTTACATCGAGCATGACGAAGGTGATCTGTCTCCCCCGGCACGGCTTGCATTCGAACGCGCCATTACGCTCGCTCCCGATCATTCCGGCCCACAGTTTTTCTATGGCGTCGCGCTGATCCGGGCGAACCGGTTTAAGGCCGCACGGCCGCATTGGGCGCGTGCGCTGGCACTGTGTTCGCCCGAAGCGACATTTTGCGACGGGATTCGCCAGCGGCTTGTGCTGCTCGACCGGTTTATCATGCTATCGGAAGAGGCCTCGGGCCACGAATAAATCGCTTACGCGTCTGCGCCGCGCCCGGTGCGCTTCTGCAATTCGTCGATGCGCAGCGATGCGTCCGCCTTGCTCAGGCTTTCGTCGAACGGTTCGCCCGCCTCCTCGCTGAGCGTTTTCAGGTAAGAGGCTTGCGCCCCGGTCATCGCTTCATCGCCGGTTGTCCAGTTTTCCGGGTCCTTCTCGGCATTGGAGGTAGGGTCGGCCTTGGGGTGTTGATTGGGCATCGGATTTTCCTTTCGCGATGCCCAACGCAGTTTGTTCTCAGTTCGTTCCATTCCACGGATCATGCGCCATGCCGAATGCCTGAGCGACCGCCTCATAGCGGATTTTGCCGTTCGAGGTGTTGAGGCCCGCGGCAAGATGCGGATCGCTCTGCATCGCCTTTTCCGCTCCCATATTGGCAAGGCGTAGCACGAACGGCAGCGTTGCGTTGTTGAGCGCGAACGCGCTGGTGCGCGCCACCGCGCCCGGCATGTTCGCCACGCAATAATGGGTAACCCCGTCGATTTCATAGACTGGGTCGTCATGGGTGGTCGGCTTCGACGTTTCGAAGCACCCGCCCTGATCGATCGCGATATCGACGAGCACGCTGCCGCGCTTCATCGTTTTCAGCATGTCGCGCGTCACCAGCTTTGGAGCGGCCGCGCCGGGAACCAGCACCGCGCCGATTACCAGATGCGCCTTCGCAACCGCCGCCTCGATTGCCGCTTTCGATGCATAGGCGGTCTTGATCTGGCTGGAAAAGAACATGTCGAGTTCGGCCAGCCGTTCGTTCGAAATGTCATAGATGGTGACATCGGCGCGCATACCGACCGCCATCTGCGCCGCGTTCACTCCCGATGTTCCGCCGCCCAGAATTGCGACGCGGGCAGGGGCAACGCCCGGTACGCCGCCGAGCAGGATTCCGCGGCCGCCCTGTTCCTTTTCCAGGAAATGCGCGCCGACCTGAACCGACATGCGTCCTGCGACCTCGCTCATCGGCTTGAGCAGCGGCAGGCCGCCCTTCGGCCCGGTAACGGTTTCATAGGCGATGCAGGTCGCGCCCGATTTGAGCAGCCCCTCGGTCAGGTCCCGGCTGGCGGCGAGGTGAAGATAGGTGAACAGCGTATGGCGCGGCTCAAGCATCGCGATCTCGACCGGCTGTGGCTCCTTCACCTTCACAATCATATCGGCCTGTTCGAAAACGCTTTTCGCATCGGGAACGATGCGCGCGCCGACACCGGTATAATCGCTGTCGTCGAAATCGATGCCGCCGCCTGCATTGGTTTCGATAATCACCTCATGTCCCGCCGCGACCAGCTCTGCGACGGAGGGCGGGGTCAGGCCGACCCGATATTCCTGACTCTTGATTTCCTTTGGCACGCCGATGCGCATGGCTTCATCCTCTTCGCTTGTTCGCTCCGGGTAACCCTTAGCATCGCGGGCGGTTGCGAATCTCTGCAAAGCTTGCGTCAGAAGTCGAAGCAGGCGCATGGAAGTGCGGTGGTTGGCAAATAATTCGGTGATTCCATGCAAATCGACGCGATGGACCGTAAAATCATGGCGCTGCTGTCAGATGACGCGCGGATGAGCGTAAGCGAGGTCGCGGCCAGGGCGGGCCTGTCGCAATCGGCCTGTACGCGCCGCATTCAGGCGCTGGAAGCGACCGGCCGCATTCGCGGCTATTGCGCGCGTCTGGGGCGGCGTATGCTCGGTTTTCACGTAATCGCTCTGGTCGACATCACGCTCGGCACGCAAGTCGACGAAGACCTTGCCGCATTCGAACGCGCGATTGCGACGATCGACGGGATCACCGAATGCATGCTGGTGTCGGGAGCGCAGGATTACCGGCTGAAGATAGTGTGTCGCGACCTCGACGATTATGAACGGCTTCACCGCGAACATCTGGGCCGGCTGCCCAATGTCCTGACCATCTCGTCCAGCTTCGTTTTGCGTAGCGTCCCCACGCGCAGCGAGGCCGATGCGATGCTTACCGGCACCGATGCGGTGAGTCGTGGCATTGCGGGGGCATGACGCGCGTGCTAACGCGCCGCGGTTTCGAGATTAAAAGGCGCAAGCTGGTCTGTATGGCCTTTTCTGACATTCTTCCGGCGCGAATCAAGCGCACGTGACTTCCGGCGAAGACACCGCCCTGGAACCGGCGGAGCGACCCGCCGGCCATCACGGGGAGCACACGCAAAAGACGTGGAAGCTTGCCATTGCCGCGATCGGCGTGGTGTTCGGCGACATCGGCACGTCGCCGCTCTACGCGTTTCGCGAAACCTTTGCCGGTCATCATGAACTGACGCTGGACACCGCCCACATCATGGGCGTCATCAGCCTGATGTTCTGGTCGATGATGATCGTGGTGACGTTGAAATACGTTACCATCATCATGCGGGCTGATAACAAGGGGGAGGGCGGCAGCCTGGCGCTGCTCGCGCTTGTTTCCGGCCGGACCAAGGAAAAGCGATGGTCACGCGGAATCGTGCTGCTGGGCGTGTTCGCCACCGCGCTTTTTTATGGCGACAGCATGATCACCCCCGCCGTCTCTGTACTCGGCGCGATTGAAGGGCTTGCGGTTGCAGCGCCTGCCTTTGGCGACCTTGTGCTGCCGATCGCGGTGGTGATTCTGGTTTTCCTGTTTTCGATACAACGCGGCGGCACGTCGCGCGTCGGGGCGTTCTTCGGCCCGATCATGATGTGCTATTTCCTGATCATCGCGGTGTTGGGGATCATTTCGATCGTTCAGACGCCGCAGGTGCTCTGGGCGCTGCTGCCCTATCATGCGGTTGAATTTTTCCTGATCAGCCCGATGCAGGCATTTTTCGCGCTCGGTTCGGTGGTGCTGGCGGTGACCGGCGCGGAGGCGCTCTACGCCGATATGGGCCATTTCGGCCGCAACCCGATCCGCGTTTCGTGGCTGTGGTTCGTGCTGCCCGCGCTGATGTGCAACTATATGGGGCAGGGCGGGCTGCTGATCCGTGACGGCGTGCTCGCGCTGGAAAGCCCCTTCTATCTGCTGGCGCCCGAATCGCTTCGCCTGCCGCTGGTGCTGGTGGCGACGGCAGCCGCGATCATCGCCAGCCAGGCGGTGATTTCGGGCGCGTTTTCGGTAACGCAGCAGGCGATTCAGCTTGGCTTCATTCCCCGACTGCGCATCGATCACACCAGTGCAGCGACCGCAGGGCAGATATACATTCCGATCATCAACTGGCTGTTGATGACGATGGTCATTCTGCTGGTGCTGTTCTTCCAGACTTCGTCCAACCTCACCAGCGCTTACGGCATCGCGGTGACGGGTGCGATGCTGATCGACACCTGTCTGCTCACCGTTTTGCTGTTCTGGCTGTGGAACTGGAAGAAGCGCTACGCGCTGCCGCTGCTCACCATCTTCTTCATCGTCGATATCGCCTATTTCGCGGCGAACACGACCAAGATCCCCGATGGTGGCTGGTTCCCGCTGCTGGTCGGGTTCATCGTGTTCACGATGCTGACGACCTGGGCAAAGGGGCGCAAGCTGATGATCGAGCGGATGCGTGAAGCCGCGATGCCGATCAAGGTGTTCATCCAGTCGGCGGCCAATTCGGCGAGCCGCGTCCCCGGCACCGCCGTTTTCATGACCTCCACCCCCGAAGGCGTGCCGCACGCGCTGCTACACAATCTGAAACACAACAAGGTGCTGCACGAGCGTGTCGTCCTGCTGACCGTAAAGATCATGGATCAGCCCTTCGTAGTCGATGCCGAGCGCGTGCGGAGCGAGGATCTGGGGCAGGGCTTCCACCGCATGGTCATCCGCTATGGCTTCATGCAGGATGCCGACGTCCCCGCCGCGCTGAAGCAGGTCCATACCTGTGGCGAGGAGTTCAAGATGATGGACACCAGCTTCTTCCTCGCCCGACAGACGCTGCTCCCCGCCGAACGGCCGGGCATGATGATCTGGCGTGAGAAGATTTTCTCCTGGATGCTGCGCAACGCCGAAAGCGCGATGGAGTTTTTCCGTCTGCCGACCAATCGCGTGGTCGAACTGGGCAGCCAGGTGGAGATTTGACCGATGCCGCGCCGATCATCGTCACCGCATTGTTCGGTGGTGAGGATCAGGCGTGGTTCGACCGGCAGCGAAAGACGTTTTTCCCGCCCGACCGAAACCATCTGACCGCGCATCTGACGCTGTTTCACCATTTGCCGCCCACGCTGCTGCCCGAGCTCAAACAACGCCTCGCCGGGGAAACGCGTGGCGTGGCGGCGCCATCCGCGCGCATCGCCGGGTTGATGGATCTGGGCGGCGGCGTTGCCTATCGGATCGAATCCTGTGCGTTGCAGAACATTCGTGATTCGCTTGCCGATGCTTTCGCCCCGCTGCTCACGCCGCAGGATGCGGGAGGCTGGCGCGCGCACGTCACGGTGCAGAACAAGGTCGCGCCGAAGGAGGCGCGCGCGCTGAAGGCCAGGCTGGAAGCGGAATTTACCGCGCGCCCGGTCGTGATCGCGGGTCTCGCGGCCTTCTATTACCGCGGCGGACCGTGGGAAGCGATTTCGCGCCACATGTTCGCTTGACCGGGCGGCGTCATCGCCCTATGTCGCGCGCTCTTCGCACGATGCGAGGCCCGAAACGGGGCGGAGTAGCTCAGCTGGTTAGAGCACCGGAATCATAATCCGGGTGTCGGGGGTTCAAGTCCCTCCTCCGCTACCATTTCCCCTATTTTTCGATGTTCACCGCCCTATGGGGTCGGCTTGACGCGCGGCGGCTGCGGGTCGATCTAGCGCTTGTCAGAATAAAGCGGCGCGTTTTCGCGCGCCCGTTCCTGCTGTTTTGGAGAGCCGTTCATGTCCGCCGATCCCGTTGTCATCGCCAGCTATGCCCGCACGCCCATGGGCGGTTTTATGGGCGAACTCACCGGTCTCAGCGCGACACAGCTGGGGGCTGCCGCCGTGAAAGCAGCGATAGAGCGCGCGGGCGCGAAAGCCGATGCGATCGACCAGATTTTCATGGGCTGCGTCCTGCCAGCCACGCTGGGACAGGCGCCCGCCCGGCAGGCGGCGCTTGGCGCGGGACTGGCGCGCAATACGCAGGCGACCACCGTCAACAAGATGTGCGGATCGGGGATGCAGGCGGCGATAATGGCGCATGACGCGCTGGCCGCGGGTAGCGCCGACATGATCGTTGCGGGCGGCATGGAAAGCATGTCGAACGCGCCCTACGCGCTTCCCAAACATCGTGCGGGTGCGCGGCTGGGCCATGGTCAGGTCATCGACACGATGATGATGGACGGGCTGGAAGATGCCTATACCCCCGGCAAGCCCATGGGCGCGTTCGCCGAGGATGCGGTGCGGATGTACCAGTTCACGCGCGAGGCGCAGGACGAATATGCGATCCGCTCGCTCAATCGTGCCAACGAAGCGATCGCCAGCGGTGCGTTCGAACGTGAGATCGTCGCGGTTGAGGTTCCGGGGCGCAAGGGCAGCGTGACCGTCGCGACTGACGAGCAACCGGGCAAGGCAAAGATCGACAAGATTCCTACGCTGAAACCGGTTTTCGAAAAGGACGGAACGATCACGCCCGCCAACGCTTCCTCAATCTCCGACGGGGCGGCGGCGCTGGTCATGACCCGCGCCAGCGTTGCCGAAAAGCTGGGGATGAACGTGATGGCGCGGATCGTCGGCCATGCTGCCCATGCGCACGAACCCGGCCTGTTTACCACCGCGCCGGTGCCGGCGATGAAAAAGCTGATGGATCGGATCGGCTGGAGCGTCGCGGATGTCGACCTGTTCGAAGTCAATGAGGCATTTGCCGTGGTTGCGATGATCGCCCAACGCGACCTAGACATCCCCGAAGACAGATTGAACGTGAACGGCGGCGCCTGTGCGCTGGGTCATCCGATCGGCGCGAGCGGCGCACGGATCATGGCGACGCTTCTGGCCGCGCTGCAAAATCGCGGGCTGAAGCGGGGCATTGCGAGCCTTTGCATCGGCGGGGGCGAAGCAACCGCGATAGCGATCGAACTGGTGTAAGAGTGTATTCGTTAAAGAGGCAACATGCTTGCAAGCACATGACGGTTCATGCATCGCGCAAGCCATATCATTGCCGCTTTCAGAAATTTTGAAAGGTTTAGAACTTCCATGCCAAAGCTGAACGTCGTCACGCGTGAAGGAAAAGAGACTGAGGTCGATGGCGAAGCGGGCCATTCGGTCATGGAAGTCATTCGTGACAACGGGTTCGATGAACTGCTGGCCCTGTGCGGCGGATGCTGTTCCTGCGCGACGTGCCATGTGCATGTCGATCCGGAATTCATGGTCAAATTGCCGAAGATGAGCGAGGATGAGGACGATTTGCTCGACAGTTCGGAACATCGGAACGAATATTCCCGCCTGTCGTGCCAGATTCCCTTCGGTCCCGATCTGGACGGATTGCGCGTGCGGATCGCGCCGGAGGATTAAGCCGGTTCGGGGGCTTTCGAATGAACAGGCATGCGGATGTCGTTATCGTCGGCGCTGGGCAGGCGGGGGCGGCATGTGCGATCGCGCTTCGTCAGAACGGGTTCGAGGGCAGCATCCTGCTGGTCGGGGCGGAGCCGGAGCTGCCCTATGAACGCCCGCCCCTGTCCAAGGAATATCTTGCAGGCGACAAGACGTTCGATCGCCTGCTGATCCGCCCGGAGCCCTTCTGGGCGGAACGGCATGTGGATTTCGCGCTAGGCGAAAGCGTGGTCGGCGTGGACGCTGGCGCGTATCGCATCGTCACCGATCGCGGCAGTGAAATCAGCTATGGTGCACTGGTCTGGGCAACCGGCGGTGCGCCGCGGCGGCTGACCTGCGACGGACATCATCTTGCCGGCGTTCACAGTGTCCGGTCACGCGCCGATGCCGACAGGATGATGGCCGAACTGCCCGACGTGGCGCGCGTGGTGGTCGTTGGCGGCGGCTATATCGGGTTAGAAGCAGCAGCGGTGCTTGCCAAATTCGGCAAGCAGGTGGTGCTGCTGGAAGCGCAGGACAGGGTGCTGTCCCGTGTGGCGGGCGAAGCATTGTCGCGGTTCTTCGAACGTGAACATCGCAGCCATGGTGTCGATATACGGCTCGGCTCGGCGGTCGACTGCATTCTTGGCGACGAAACGGTGAAGGGGGTTCGCCTCTCCGATGGCGAAACGCTTTCCGCCGATATGGTCATTGTCGGGATCGGCATCGCGCCTGCGGTCGAACCGCTGATCGCGGCGGGGGCACGCGGCGGCAACGGCGTCGAGGTCGATGCGCAGTGTCGCACCAGCCTGCCCGACATTTACGCAATCGGCGATTGCGCGCTGCACGAAAACAGATTTGCCGCAAATGCGTCGCTACGGCTGGAATCGGTGCAGAACGCCAATGATCAGGCCGTGGTGGCGGCAAAGACGATCGTAGGGCAGGACGCAGCATATGCAGCGGTGCCGTGGTTCTGGTCGAACCAATATGATTTGAAGCTGCAAACCGTCGGCCTGTCGATCGGGCATGACACGGCGATAGTTCGCGGCGATCCTGATGCGCGCAGCTTTTCGGTCGTATATCTGCGGCAGGGAAGCGTGATTGCGCTCGACTGCGTCAACAGGATCAAAGACTATGTTCAGGGACGCAAGCTGGTCGCGGAAGGCGCGCGGATAGACCCTGCAAAACTTGCCGACGACAGCGTCCCGCTTAAGGAAATGCTCGCCTGATCTTGCAGGCCCAATGGGTGTTCAGATCGTCCCGATGGCCGGATCGTTCATCACCAGCATCGAATCGCGCCGCGCCAGGGCGACCAGCGCCAATCCGTTACGCCGCGCATGGTCGAGCGCCATCGTCGTCGCCGCGGATATCCCGACCAGCAGCGGAAATCCCGCGACCAGCGCCTTGTCGGCCATTTCAAAGCTGATCCGCGAGGTTACGAGCGCGAAGCCGGGGCCGGGCGCTTTTCCACCGATCCCGCCGATCAACTTGTCCAGCGCATTGTGCCGCCCGACATCCTCCGCCGCGGCGATGATCGCACCCTCCGTACCGCAAAATGCGGCGGCGTGCGTCGCGCCGGTAGCCGCCCCCAGCGGCTGATATTCGCGCAATCCGGCGGTTGCCCGGTCGATCGCCGCCCGGTCGATCGCCATCGGTTTGGGCGCGGGAGGGAGGGGGCGTTGCAGGCTGTCCAGACTGGCGATTCCACATAGTCCGCATCCGGTATCGCTGGTTCGGTGGCGGATGCGCTCGCCGATCCGTTCGGCGGCGCTGGGCGAAACGGTGATGCGAAGTACGATTCCGGCGGGCACGTCCGCCACGTCGCAATCGATCACATCGTCCGGCCCCGCAGCGATGCGCTCGGTCAGCGCAAAGCCAAGTGCGAAGGCGGGAAGGTCCGCCGGGGTCATCATCATCACGGCATAGCCGATGCCGTTGAATTCGACCGCGACGGGTGCCTCCACAGCGATTGCGCGCGCTATCGGTTCGGCGCCTGTTTCCGACAACCGGGTCACGGCTTCGTCACGTCGGATCATCGTGCGCGTTCCAGATCCTCGCGCGTGTCGATATCCATGATCGGTTCGGCGATGCGAACCGGCAGCGCGCCGACCGCGCGCGCGAACCCGCGAACCGACCGATCGCCGTCACGATTCAGCCAAACCTCCAGATCGGGTAGTAGCGAAACTGGCCAATGGCCGAAAACGGGGTGGTCATCGCAAAAGGCGGGCGGACGCGCCAATACGCGAAACAGACTTTCGGGCGGGCGAGGTACATCGCACGCTACCGTCAGAACCGAATCCGCGCCATGGATCATGGCATAGGCAAGTGCCCCGGTAATGCCGCCCAGCGGCCCCAGATCGGGGGCCGGACGGTCCGGCGCATGCGGCAAGGCGCCATGTTCCCGCCCGATTACCACGACGCGATTGACATGATCGCCCAGCGCGCGGGCGGCATGGTCGATCAGCGCGACGCCATCCAGCATGGCCAGCGCCTTGTCACCACCGAACCGTCGTGCCGCCCCGCCGGCCAGTATCGCGCCGACCTGCGCGGTCACCGCGATTTGCGGATCGTTACCGGCACCGATTTGCCCGCCGGGACATGGCTTTCCAGTGCATGATGTTCGATCGGGATCAGCACGTTGAGTTCGGGATAATAGCCGCCAAGGCACCCCTGCGGAATGTCATAAGGAACGATGCGCAGCCCGTCGACGACGCGGTCCTCCTGATCATCGGCATCGCTCGCCAGCGAAACCATATCGCCTTCGAACAGGCCCAGCGCGGTCATATCCGCATGATTCATCATGACGACCTCTCGCGTGCCGTGAATGCCGCGGAAGCGATCGTGATAGCCGTAGATGGTCGTGTTGAACTGATCGTTCGACCGCAGAGTCACCAGCCGGAACCGGCCGGGCTTGTCGTCGAACCCGGCGGCGTTCATCGCGCGCGGGGCGTTGAATTCCGCCTTGCCGCTTTCGGTCTCCCATTTGCGGTGCGCCGCCGGATTGCCCTTCCAGAAGCCGCCCGGTTGCCACATGCGGTCGTTGAAGTTGGAGAATTTGTCGGGATAGGTATCCTCGATCGCGTCGCGCACCAAGCTGTAATCATCGACCCATGCGTCCCAGGGGACATTTTCGTTCGGTTCCAGCGCCGCCTTGGCGATACCCGCGACGATCGCGGGTTCGGACAGCAGGTGGTGGCTCGCCGGGGTGGCCTTGCCGCGCGAGCCATAGATATGGCTGAACGAATCCTCCATCGTCACTGCCTGCGGCCCGCTTGCCTGCATATCGCGCTCCATCCGGCCGAGACAGGGGAGCAGCCAGCAATCCTCGCCCGGATGCAGGTGCGATTTGTTCAGCTTGGTCGCGATATGGACCTGCAACGGGATTTTCTCCCATCCCTTGACCATCTTTTCATGCTCGGGCGTGGCGCGTAGGAAATTGCCGCCAAGCTGGATAAAACCGTCGCAGGTGCCGTCGATAATGTGACGGCAGCTTTCGACCGTATCCCATCCCTGCCAGTCGGGCGGATTGAAATCGTAAAGCTGTTTCAGCCGCGCATTCGGGGCCAGTTTGGGCTTTTCGGTAATCCCCACCGTTCGCTGTCCCTGCACGTTCGAATGGCCGCGAACCGGACCGGGGCCAGCCCCCGGACGGCCGATATGGCCGCGCATCAGCAGCAAATTCACGATCATGTAGAGCGAATCCATGCCATAGCGGTGCTGGGTAATGCCCATGCCGTATACGGCGATCATCGCCTTTGATTTCAAATAGATACGCGCTGCATCCTCGATCGCTTCGCGCGTCAGGCCGCTTTCGCGAACGATGTCGTCCCATTTCGCCTTACGCGCATAATCGGCGAATTCTTCGAAACGAACGGTGTGTTGTTCGATGAAATGATGGTCGAGGATAGCTTCGCGCCCCGCCGAACGGGCTTCGTCATCGGCCTCGATCGCGATCTTGGCGATGCCCAGGATCGCGGAGATGTCGCCGCCAGCCTTCACCTGATGATATTGGGTCGAAATCTGTGTCGATGTGCCCAGCGTCATCTGCACCGGATTTTGCGGGTTGGTGAATTTCTCCCATCCGCGTTCCTTCAACGGGTTGAAGGTGACGATCTCGACGCCCCGCTTGCGCGCCTTTTCCAGCACGTGAAGCATGCGCGGGCTGTTGGTTCCGACATTCTGCCCCCAGCAGAAGATCGTGTCGCAATGTTCGTAATCGTCCATCTGGATCGTCGCGACCGGCGAACCGATGGCGTTGCTCAGCCCCACCGACGTCGTTTCGTGACACATGTTCGAACTGTCGGGCAGGTTGTGCGATCCGTACAGCCGCGCGCACAGCGAATACATATAGCTGGTTTCAAGGCTCGCCCGGCCCGAGGCGTAGAAAACGACCTTTTTCGCATCGAGCTTCTTCAGCTTCGCGCCGATCGCGTCGAACGCCTCTTTCCAGCTTACCGCGACATATTTGTCCGATGCCGCGTCATATTTCATCGGATGGGTCAGGCGGCCCGCTTGTTCCAGGTCATAATCGCGCCAGCCCTGCAATTCGCCGACGCTGTGCGCCTGAAAGAAATCGGGGGTGTTGCGAAGCGTGGTCAGTTCCCACGCGGTCGCCTTCGCCCCGTTTTCGCAGAATTCCGCGACATGCGGCTTGGCGGGCTTGCCCCAGGCGCAGCTGACGCACATCACGCCTTCGGGCTTGTTCTGACGGCGCAGCGCGTCGAGCGCTTCCGCGTTAAGCTTTTCCTTGGGCAGGACATGCGCCATGCCTTCCATCGAACCCCAGCCGCCGGCAGCGCCTTCATATTGCTTGATTTCGATATCGTCCTGCCCGGCCATGGCGTATTCTCCCGATGGTACTTCACGATGAACCCTGCAGCACTGATATCGTTGCAGCAAGTTTTGCTTCTGGCGAAAGGGGCTTTCGCCGCCATCGCCCTTCCCTATGTTGCACCCATGGTCGGGGTCGCGCTATCTGCCGCGCCCGACGGTTTTCCTCTGAACGATAGAGAGACATGTGAGCGACACCCACAAGACCCGTATGCTGATCCTGGGTTCCGGACCTGCCGGGCTGTCCGCCGCCATTTACGGTGCGCGCGCCGGGATGAAACCAATTCTGGTTCAGGGCATTCAGCCCGGCGGTCAGTTGATGACGACCACCGATGTCGAAAATTATCCCGGTTTCGCGGATGTCATCCAGGGCCCCTGGCTGATGGAACAGATGCAGAAACAGGCAGAGCATGTCGGCACGACGCTGATCTGGGACACGATCGTCGACGTCGACCTGACCCAGCGGCCCTTCCGAATGACCGGCGATGGCGGCGATGTGTATGAAGGCGATGTGCTGGTGATCGCCACCGGGGCGCAGGCAAAATGGCTCGGCCTTGATTCGGAAGAAGCGATGAAGGGCAAGGGCGTTTCCGCCTGCGCGACGTGCGACGGGTTTTTCTATCGCGGGAAAAAGGTCGCGGTGATCGGCGGCGGCAATACCGCGGTCGAAGAGGCGCTGTACCTTACCAACCATTCGGACGATGTGACGCTGATCCATCGCCGCAACGAACTGCGCGCCGAACGGATCCTGCAGGAGCGCCTGTTCAAGAGCGACAAGATCAAGGTGCTTTGGAACAAGCAGGTCGAACGCTTTGTCGGCGGCGGCAATCCGGAAGGGTTGGTCGCGCTGGAACTGAAGGACACGCAGACCGGCGACACTTCCACGCTTGATGTGGAGGGCGGCTTCGTCGCGATCGGCCATCACCCGGCGACCGAACTGTTCCGCGGGCATCTTTCCCTTGACGATGACGGCTATATCGCTGTCGAAACCGGCAGCACGCGCACCAGCGTGGCTGGCGTGTTCGCGTGCGGCGATGTGATGGACAAAACCTATCGGCAAGCGGTGACGGCGGCGGGAACCGGCTGCATGGCCGCGCTCGATGCCGAACGCTTTCTGGGTGAGATGGAGGCGGATATCGCCGAGGCGGCGGAGTAGCGCTCTCGCCGCAAGCCCGGTCGCTCAGTCGCGCATCGTTTCCAGAATGCGTTCGTAAAGCCATGCCTTGTCGGCTTCGTGCGCGAAGCTGTGGCTGGCGGTGTCGCAGCGCTGACAGGCAATAGCGCTGCGAAGCGCGGTGGGCGCGCGAGTCCAGGCATCGGTGAAAGCGATGGCGGTGTTGTCACCGCTTGCGAGGAGTAGGGCCGCATCGCTTCCCAGCGCGCGAAGAGAGTTCACACATTGTGTAAAGAGTGGTTGTGCAGGTTCACGCCTGCTGGCGACAATCCGCGCTACACCCTGAATAAGTCTGGACATATTCACGCCGCCGCGCAACAGACGCAGCCATTGGTGCGGATCGCGCATACGGGCGGCATAGCGCGCGCGGATCGCGGCGGCGGGCGGTATAGCTTCTGGACCTGAATCGCCGCCGATCCAGGGATTGGCGAGCAGCATTCGATCGACGTTCGCTTCCCGGCCGAAAAGTATCAGCGCCGTCGCGGCGTCGCAATTGCCGAATGCGATCAGCCGGTCGATCTGCGGCTGTCTTGCGCGAAAACACGCGGCGGCGGCGGCAATGTCGGGTCCGCTCGATTCAAAACCGCCATTTACGCCGCTCGAATCCCCGATCCCGCGCCGATCGAACCGAAATACCGGATAGCCCGCCGCCGCAACGTCCTGCGCCAGCATCGCCATGCCACGATGCGCGCCGATGCGGATTTCGTTGCCGCCCGACACGATCAGCAGGCCGGTTCTGCCGGGTGCGTCATCTAGCGTGCCGAGCAGCGTTTCGCCTTCGCAGCCGAAGGTTATCAGGCGTCGCACGAAGCGATCCAGCGGGCGATGTCGTCGGCGATGCGTTCGGCGAAGGCCGCGTCGTTGCCGGGTTCGCTGCGCCGCCACAGCGCGGGACCTTCGATTACGGGATCGGGCTGGCCGCTCTGGATAGCGACTTCGCGAAGCGGGCCGGGGGTGGCGGCGGGCGGTTGGTCGAGCGCCTCGATCAGCGCGGGGGCGAGGCGATTGCCGGCAAAAACCAACGCGTCGGCTTTCGTGTCCCCCAGTTCGGATACGCGCTGAACGCGGTGCAAATCGCGAAGCAGGCCGGGGCCGCTTTGCGGGGCAAGCCGCCAGCGGCCGGCGGCCTTTGCCTGCACATCGATCAGCGACCCGCTGCGGATGCTGGCGACGTGAACGGGGCGCGACCCGAGCGACAGGGCCGCCGCCGCGAAGGCGGAGCGCAATCCCTCCAGCGTCATTTCGCTTGTCGGAAGGAGGCTTTCGCCCGTACCCGGAAGGTCGGGCAGCGCGCCGCCGATTCCGTGCCCGGCCAGCATCCGCAAAACGGTAATGACCAGCGCACGCGTCCGGTTCGCCTCCTCTAACAAAGGAAGCGCGATCAGTACGACCGGGCCGGTATCGGGGCCGAAGCGAAGCATCGCCTCATTCCCGCCTTCCCAATCGTAGGAATTGATCACTGAAGCGCCTTGGCGCTCGCGAAGCGGGTGAGCGCGCCGAAGGTTTCCAGCGTCTCGCCATCGATATCGTCATCGTCGATCAGGATGCCCAGCCGGTCCTCGAGTTCGGTGAGCAGACCGGCGACCGCCATCGAATCAAGTTCGGGAAGCGCGCCGAACAGCGGCGTTTCGTCGTCGAACGACGCAACCCGCTCGGGCGTCAGACCCAGCACGTCGCCCAGCGTCGCGCGAACCGTCTTTTCCACTTCCACCTTGCCTTCGGGAACCAAGGATTCGATCCTTTGCATCAATGTTCAACCGCGCGGTTCGATAATCGCTGCGCGTCGCAAAGCCAAGGCCGCCCTTGTTAGCGCCGCCGCCATGGCTATCAAGGCTGACGATGGTTCCGCTTGATCCCGTTCCCCGCCCGATCGACCACCTGCCCCTGAGCGGCGGTGGCGGCGCGCCCGCGCTTGTTCACCGACATGGCAGTCTGGATTACGACGCGCTGGAAACTGCGGTGGGCGAACTTGCCGGCGCACTTGCGCACTATGGCCTGTCGCCCGGCGACCGGGTGGCGAGCTGGCTGCCCAAGACGCGCACCGCCTGCCTGCTTCCGCTTGCTGCGCCGCGTGCGGGACTGGTGCATGTACCGGTCAACCCGGCGCTCAAACGCGCGCAGGTCGCGCATATCCTGGCCGATAGCGGTGCCGCGTTGTTCGTCACCCAGTCCGCTCGCCACCCCGCGCTGAACGATGGCGACGTGCCCGTCGGCTGCCGACTGTTAAACGAGGATGACCTGAAGGGCGGTGTTCCTCTGCCTCCCTCGTCTGCCGACCCGGAGAAAATCGCCGCAATCCTCTATACGTCGGGATCGACCGGACGGCCCAAAGGGGTGATGCTTTCGCACACCAATCTGTGGCTGGGCGCGGTCAGCGTCGCGCACTATCTGAAGCTTACGCCGGACGACCGCGTGCTCGGCGTGCTGCCGCTCAGTTTCGACTATGGGCAGAACCAGCTGCTGTCGACATGGGCTGCGGGGGCCACGGTCGTTCCGCTTGATTATCTGACCCCGCGCGACGTGGTGAAGGCGGTGGCTCGCCACGATATCACCACGCTCGCCGGGGTGCCGCCGCTATGGGTGCAATTGCTCGAAACCGGGTGGACCGATGTCGATGCCGCCCGGTTGAAGCGGCTCACCAATTCGGGCGGCGCGCTCACGCCCCGCCTGGTGCGGGGGTTGCGCGAACGTTTCGCACAGGCCGATCTGTACGCGATGTACGGCCTGACCGAAGCGTTCCGTTCGACGTTTCTCGATCCGGCATTGATCGATGCGCATCCCGATTCGATGGGGCGCGCAGTCCCCTTTGCCGAAATTCTTGTCCTGCGGCCCGATGGCAGCCGTGCCGCGCCGGGTGAGCCGGGGGAACTGGTTCATGCCGGACCGCTCGTCGCGCAAGGGTACTGGCACGATGCAGAACGAACCGCCATTCGTTTCCGGCCAGCGCCGTCTTTTGCCGTGAGCGGAGGGATGGCGGTCTGGTCCGGCGATACGGTGGTGGAGGGCGAAGACGGGCTGCTTCGCTTCGTCGGTCGCGACGATGAAATGATCAAGAGCGCGGGCAACCGGATTAGCCCGCAGGAAATCGAGGAGGCGGTGCTCGCGGGCGATGAAGTGGCCGAAGCGGCGGCGTTCGGCGTTCCCGACGCTCGGCTGGGCCAGTCGATCACCATCATCGCGCGCGCGAACGGGGACCGGGCTGCGGCGGAGGAGGCGGTTCGCCTGCGCCTGCGACGGGAGCTTCCCGCTTTCATGCAGCCATCGCGCTATGACTGGCGCGATGAACTGCCGCGCAACGCCAATGGCAAACTTGACCGCGCAAGGCTTCGGGCCGAGGTGAACACATGAAGCCGATGGGACCGATCCCGCCCGATTATGCGGGCAGGCGCGTGCTGACCATCGCCGGCATGGACGCCGATTATTGGATCGACCGGGCAGGCGATACACCCGCGTTCATCTATGACATGCCCGCGATCGATCGCCGCGTTGCCCGGTTGCGAGCCGCGCTGCCGGAGTCGGTCGGGATTCATTATGCGATCAAGGCGAACCCTTATCCGCCGCTGGTGCGGGCAATGGCGGGACTGGTCGATGGGCTGGATGTCGCTTCGGGCGGAGAGATGGCCCTTGCGCTGGAAGCGAAGCCCGGTCGCGCGATCAGCTTTGCCGGTCCGGGAAAACGCGATGACGAGCTGGAGGCGGCGATCCGGGCGGGCGTAACGCTCAATCTGGAATCGACGGGCGAGGCGGCGCGCGCGCTTGCCATCGGCGAGCGTACGGGCGTTGTTCCGCGGCTCGCGGTTCGCGTGAACCCCGATTTCGAACTGCGCGGTTCGGGCATGAAGATGGGCGGGCGCGCCTCGCAATTCGGTGTCGATGCGGCGGACGTTCCCGCGCTGGTGCGCATGCTGGTCGAACGCGGCGCCGACTGGCGCGGATTCCATATCTTCGCAGGATCGCAATCGCTCGACACCGCCGCCATTATCGAAACACAGGCGGCAACGCTTGCGCTCGCCGAACGGCTGGCCTGGGCAGCGGGCCACATGCCCCCGTTCGTCAATCTGGGCGGCGGGTTCGGCATCCCTTATTTTCCGGGTGACGAACCGGTCGATGTCGAAGCCATCGGGACGGCGTTGCGGCACGCAATCGATACTTGCCCGCTCACCGTTTCGGGATGCGGCTATGCCGTCGAACTCGGCCGATGGCTGGTGGGAGAGGCTGGCGTCTATCTCACCCGCGTGGTCGACCGGAAGGTCAGCCAGGGCGAAACCTTTCTGGTCGTCGATGGCGGCCTCCATCACCAGCTCGCGGCGAGCGGCAATTTCGGCACGGTGGTTCGGCGCAACTATCCGGTCGCGCTGGCCGCGAACATGGATGGGGAGGCGGTGGAGACCGCGTCGGTCGTCGGGTGCCTGTGCACGCCGCTCGACCGGCTGGCCGATCGCATCGCGCTCCCCCGCGCCGAACCGGGCGATATCGTCGCGATTTTCCTTGCCGGGGCATACGGCGCGACGGCCAGTCCTTCGGCGTTTCTCGGTCATACCGCCGCGCTTGAAGTGCTGGCCCGAGCGCACCAGCCCTAACGCTATCTTAACCTCCCTCCCGCATAGCCGGGGGCTGAACCGTGGCACTCCTGCGACCAACGAAGCGCAGGGGGGGCCGGCGATGGAGGGAAGGGCAGATGCGTTTCGTCGATCTTGCGGGAACAATCGCCGCACCGCTTGCGCTCGCCGCGATGCTGGGCGGCTGCGCGACCAGCACCGGCCAGGAACTTCCCCCGGCGCAGCTTTCCGCCAATCCGCAACAGGTGAGCGATGAATATGTCATCGGCCCGCTGGACCAGCTTCAGATATTCGTGTGGCGCAATGCCGAACTGTCGGCAAAGGTTCAGGTCCGTCCCGACGGGCGCATCACCACGCCGCTGGTGAGCGACATGCCCGCCGTGGGCAAGACGCCGGCGATGCTTGCCGAAGACATGAAAATCGCGCTCAGCCAGTATATTCAGGACCCGATCGTATCGGTGATCGTGGAAAATTTTTCCGGCACTTTCGGTCAGCAGATACGCATCGTCGGCGCCAGCGAAAAGCCTGCCTCCATTCCGTATCGCGCGAACATGACGTTGCTTGACGCGATGATTACGGTGGGTGGCCTCAACGAATATGCGTCGGGCAACCGCGCGCGGCTGGTGCGGCTTGACCCGCAGACCGGCAAGCAGCGCGAATATCGCCTGCGCCTCGGCAGCCTGCTGAAGGATGGCGACATTTCGGCCAATGTCCGCTTGCAGCCCGGCGATGTCATCATCATTCCTGAAAGCATGTTCTGATCATGGGGGGGATGGTCGACGAACTCCGGATCGCGCTGCATGCGATCTGGGCGAAGCGCTGGATCGCGCTTGCCGTCGCATGGGCGCTGTGCCTTGCCGGCTGGCTGGTCGTTTCGCAAATCCCTAACCGATATGAATCGAGCGCGCGTATCCTGGTTGAAACCAGCGATATTCTTCAGGGCGACGCCGCCGCCACACCGGTTCAGCAGGCGCGCCAGATGGACCGCATCCGCCAGACGCTGACATCGGCCGTGAATCTGGAAAAGGTGGTGCGCGGCACCGATCTTTCCAAAAGCGCGTCGAGCGATGCCGAGGTCGCGGCAAAGGTCGCCGCGCTTCAGGACATGATCACCGTTACCCAGCAACAGGACAATCTGTTCAAGATTTCGGCCAGCGTCGCCGCCGGGTCGGATGCCGAGAGCGCGAAACTCTCCCGCCAGATCGTCCAGAAGCTGATCGACGTGTTCGTTAGCGACAATCTGTCCGCCGATCGCGAGGATGTCGCGCAGCGGCTCGATTTTCTCAACCAGCAGCTCGATCAGCGTCAGAAACAGCTTCAAGCGGCGGAGGAGAAAGTTGCTGATTTTCAGGACCAGTATCTTTCCTCGCTGCCCGGCACGGGATCGCTCACCGATCGCATTTCCGCCGCGCGCAGTCAGCTTGCCGATGTCGAACAGGACCTTGCCGCCGCGCGCTCCAGCATGACCGCGGTCGGTGCGCAGCTGTCGAGCACGCCGCGTTCTATTCCGGGCAGCGCAGGCAGCGCCGGTCCCGCACGCACGCGGGTTGCTACGATCGAGGGGCAACTGGCGGAAGCGCGTGCGCGCGGCTGGACAGATCAGCATCCCGATGTGATCGCGCTGAAAAATCAGCTTGCCCAGGCGAAGCAGGCCGCCCGGAGCGAACCGGTCAACAGCGGCGGCGGTTCGCCCAACCCGCTTTATATGCAGCTTCAGTCGATGCAGGCGGACAAGGAATCGCGCGTTGCCGAGCTGACCCAGCGCCGCAACCAGCTTCAGGGCGATCTCGACCAGCTTCAGGCGAAGCTGAACGGCAACCCGGCGGTCGCCGCGGATCAGGCGCAGACCCAGCGCGATCTTCAGGTACTGCAGGACCAATATAATAAATTGCTGTCCGACCGCGAGCAGGTGAAGCTACAGGCGCAGGCGCAAAATGCCGATGATTCGGTAAAATTCAACGTGGTCGATCCGCCGACCGCGCCGCGTGTTCCGGCCGCGCCCAACCGTCCGTTGCTGCTGACCGGGGTGCTGATCCTTGGCATTGGCGGTGGCATCGGCGCTGCGTTCGCGCTGGGCAAGCTGCGCACCACCTTTCCCACAGCGGCGCGGCTTGAGCGTGCAAGCGGCATGCCGGTGATCGGTTCGATCGGCGAGGTAGTGACCCATGCGCAGAGCGCGCTTCGGCGAAAGCGGCTGAAACTGTTTTACGGCGGAGCAGGGGCGCTCGCCTTCGCCTATGTCGCGCTGCTGGGCATCGAATTCGTCCAGCGCGGGATGGTCGCGTGAGGAGCAGGCGATGAACGAAAGCACTCCGCGCAAATATAAGGGCACGCTGCTCGAACGCGCCGCCGAACGCTATGCCTATGGCGTGCCGGGCGAGTTCCCCCCGCTCGACAAACCACGACGCTTTTCCGATGTGGAGGATGCGCAAGCCGCGCCGCGAGAAGAATCAGCCGTGCCGGCCACGCCGACGGTGGCCGTCGCGCAGGAGCCGGTTGCAGGTTCACCGTCAGAGCCGCCGTCCGCACCCGAACAGCCCCGTAACGATCCGCCGCTGGTCAGGGGCAAGCTGGGCCTATCCACCGCACCGCGTGATGTCGTCGCGATCGATCGCGACCGACTGGTCGAAAAGGGCATGCTGGTGCCCGGTGCGCCGGTAACCGCGCTGGCCGAGGAAATGCGGCTGGTGAAGCGGCAATTGCTGATCACCGCCGCTGCCGTGGAACGGGAGAATGGCGCGCATTCGCGAATGATTCTGGTCGGCTCTGCACGACCGAACGACGGCAAGACCTTTTGCGCTATCAACCTTGCCATTTCGCTGGCGGCGGAAAAGGATGTCGAAATCCTGCTGGTCGATGCCGATTTCGCGAAGCCCGACATTCCGGCCACGCTGGGGATCGAACCGGGGCCGGGGCTGCTCGACGCGCTGGGCGATTCATCGATCGACGTCGAACGCCTGATACTTGCCACCGATATACCGCACCTTTCGATCCTGCCGGCAGGCACGCGGTCGGACAGCGACACCGAACTGCTCGCCAGCGCGCGTGCCAGCGCGATCCTCGATCGTCTGGCCGCAGCCAATCCGAAGCGCATCGTGCTGTTCGATTCGCCGCCCGCGCTCGCCGCCTCTTCCGCCTCGGCACTTGCGATGCATGTCGGACAGGTGATGCTCGTCGTGCGCGCCGATTCGACCAGCGAAGCGGACCTGCGCGAAGCGGTGCAACTGCTCGACCGGTGCGATCACATCCAGCTTCTCCTCAACGGCGTCACCTTCGCCCCCGGCGGCGCGCGATTTGGCACCTATTACGGCACGGATTCAGGAAAATGAGGAACCGCGCGCTCCTGTGCGGTATCGCGCTGATCGCCACCGCAGAGCCTGCCTCCGCGCAGTCGCGAACCGAAATCACGCCGCATATCGAGGCGTCGCAGGTGCTGACCGCCGATCTGCAATCGGGCGATGTGCTTACCTATTCGACGCTCGGCGCGGGGCTCGATGCCTTGATCCAGTCGCGCCGGGTGCAAGTGCAGCTAAGCTATAATTACGAACATCGCTTCGCCTATGACGACGATCTGAGCGACGAGGATGTGCATAGCGGGCTGGCGCGCGCGGCGATCGACGTAGCGCCGGGCGTATCGTTCGACGCCAGCGCGATCGCGACGCGCAGCCGCACCGATATTCGCGGTGCTGACCCGTCGCTGCTTGCGGTCGATAGCGACAATATCACGCAAATCTATTCGGCCGATCTAGGGCCGACCGTGTCCACCGGCATCGGCCCCGTACAGATCGGCGCGGCATATCGCTTCGGCTATACCAAGGCGGAGACGCCCGATTATGTCGCCGCCGCCGATCAGCCCGCGCAGGATTATTTCGACAGCTCGACCCGGCATGCCTTCAGCGCGAGCGCGGGCGTGGAGGCGGGCCGCGTCCTGCCCGTCGGGATCACGGTCAGCGCCGCGGTAAACCGGGAGGATGCGAGTCAGCTCGACCAGCGTTATCAGGGCGAATATGTCCGGGGCGACCTAGTGCTGCCGGTCAGCCGCGAACTCGCGCTTGTCGGCGGCGCGGGCTATGAGCATATCGAAATCAGCCAGCGCGATGCGCTGACCGACGATGACGGCGATCCGGTGATCAGCAGCAGCGGACGCTATGTCACCGATCCCGATTCGCCGCGGCGGATCGCGTATGAAACCGACAACCCGCTATTCTGGGACGCGGGCATCTTATGGCGGCCCAGCCCGCGCACCGAACTGGAAGCGCGGATCGGCAGGCGCTATGACAGCTGGAGCTATACCGGATCGTTCAGCCACCAGATCGGCCCCGGTTCGGGGATACAGGTCGGCGTGTACGACAGCGTGCAGAGTTTTGGACGGCAACTAGGGTCGGCGGTGGAAGCGCTGCCGACGCAATTCGACACCAGCCCCGATACGTTCAGCAACAATTACAATGGCTGCGTCTATGGCAGCGTGGGAAGCGCCGCGGGCGGTTGCCTGAACGGCGTGCTGCAATCGCTTGCCGCCGCCAATTATCGCGCGCGGGGCGTGGACGGCGTGATCTCCTTCAATCGTGGCGGCACGCGCTTCGGCATAGGTGCGGGCTATGCCAATCGCCGCTATTATGCGCCCGAACTCATCGCCGGGATCGATATCGACGGCGTCACTGACGAAAGCTATTATTTTCAGGCTTTCGCCGCACGGGCGCTGTCGTCAACTTCGACACTGTCGGGCAATATCTACGCCAATTATTACGAAAGCGGGCTGGGCAGCTCGTCGGTCTGGGGGGCGGGGGCGAACCTTGCCTATACCCGCAGTTTCGGCCGGCTGGGCGCGTCGCTTTCCGGCGGTCTTTTCACCTATGATACCGAAGGCGCGCAGCAGGATATTTCCGCCCAGGCGCTGCTCGGCCTTGGCTACAGTTTCTGACGCGCCACGGCCGCGGATGAGGAGCAGACAGAATGTATGACGACCATTACGGACTGAGCGGAAGGCCATTCCAGCTTACCCCCGATCCGAAATTCTGGTTCGATACCGCCACGCACAGAAAGGCGATGGCGTATCTCGGCTATGGCATCAGCCAGGGCGAGGGGTTCATCGTCATCACCGGCGATCCGGGCGCGGGAAAGACGACGCTGGTCGGTCACCTGACCGAGACGCTGGATACCGAGCAACTGCACCTCATCACCATCGTCACCACGCAGATAGAGGCGGAGGACCTGCTGCACATGGTCGCGGCGGGGCTGGACGTCGACAGCAGCGGGATGGCGAAGGCGCATCTGCTCGCCGCGATCGAGCGCGGCCTGCATGCTCAGGCGCGCGAAGGACGCCGGACGCTGCTGATCGTCGACGAGGCGCAGGCGCTTCCCGTCGCTTCGCT
Source organism: Stakelama flava (assembly GCF_019351405.1). Lineage (GTDB taxonomy): Bacteria > Pseudomonadota > Alphaproteobacteria > Sphingomonadales > Sphingomonadaceae > Sphingomonas > Sphingomonas flava_A. Next base: position 285,897 of record NZ_JAHWZX010000001.1, on the reverse strand, counting down.
CGAAGAACTTCGGATGCTCTCCAATTTTCAATCGGGCGGTTATCCGCTGCTTCAGATATTCCTGCTCGGCCAGCCCGAATTTCGCGACGTGCTGCAGGGCCATTCGCGGCTGGAACAGCTTCGCCAGCGGATCATCGCGATGCATCATCTTGCCCCGATGGAGCGCGATGAGGTCGAATCCTATCTGATCCACCGGCTGTCGGTCGTGGGCTGGCGCGGGCGGCCGCGTTTCAGCAACGACGCGATTGCCGCGATCCACCGCTGGTCGCACGGCATCCCACGGCTGGTGAACCAGCTTGCGGGCCGGGTTCTGCTGTTCGGCGCGATCGAGGAGATTGACGCTTTTTCGGGAGCGGATGTCGAACAGGTCATTGCCGATCTGGAAGGCGACATGAACCCGGTCGCGCGGGTTGCGGCAGCGCGCTCCGAACCGCGCGAGCCGGTGCCCGAGCCAGGCCCGATAGCTGCCGAACCGGCCGACCCAGCGCCGACGGTCGATCATCAGGAAAATCACCCGGCCCCGGCGCCTGCGCCTGTTGAGGAAACGCCTGAGGAACCGGTGCGCGATGAGTCCGACGACATGGCGAAGCAACTCGCGCGGATCGAATCGCGACTGGATGAACAGGATCGGGCGCTTCGCCGGGTTCTCACGCTGCTCGTCGACTGGGTGGAAGGCGACGGCGCGCGACCCGATATCGGCACTATCCGAAATTCGATGGGATAGGAGCGGCACGGCGATGCGCAACGCGATGTCCGTCGATATCGAAGACTGGTTCCAGGTCGGCGCGTTCGAACGCGTGATCGATCGCGCCGACTGGGACCGGCTGGAACATCGTGTCGAAGCGAACAGCGATGCCGTGCTTGCGCTGTTCGCCGAAGCCGGGGTGAAGGCGACCTTTTTCACGCTCGGCTGGATTGCACAGCGCAATCCGAAACTGATGCGGCGGATTGCCGATGCCGGGCATGAGGTCGCCAGCCATGGCTGGGATCATCGGCGCGTCTTCACGTTGACGCCCGATCAGTTTCGTGACGACCTGCGCCGCACGCGTGCGGTGCTTGAGCAAACGTCCGGCGTCGCGGTCACCGGGTATCGCGCGCCCAGTTTCTCGATCGACAAGCGCACGCCCTGGGCGCACGACATCCTTGCCGGGGAAGGCTATCGCTATTCTTCCAGCGTCGCCCCGGTGGTGCACGATCATTATGGCTGGCCCGAAGCGCCGCGCTTCGCCTTTCGCCCGCTGGACGATTCGCCGCTGGTCGAACTGCCAGTCACGACTGCCAGGCTGGGCAGGCGCAACATGGCGACGGGCGGCGGTTTTTTCCGCCTGTTGCCCGGCGCGTTCATGCGCTGGACGGTGCGCCGGGTGAACGGTCGAGATGGACGGCCCGCCATATTCTATTTTCATCCATGGGAAGTCGATCCGGATCAGCCGCGGGTGAGCGATGCACCGATCCGATCGCGTCTTCGCCATTACAGCCGCCTGTCGGCGATGGAGAGCAAGCTGCGCCGCCTGCTCGCCGCGCATCAATGGACGCGGGTTGACGAAGTCGCCGCTGCGGAAGGCGCTCGGCTAGGATGAACGCGCCGATTTCGTTCCCCAAGCTGACGGTGCGCGACGCCGATCTGTACGACGATAACGATTGCGCGCGAATTACGGCGTTTGTCGAAGCGCATCCGGGCGGCACGCCATTTCACCTGCCGCAATGGAGCATTGCGGTCGAACGCGGCTGTGGTCAGCGTGCGCGCATGCTGGTGGCGCAGGATGCGCAAGGGGCGCTCCACGGCATATTGCCGCTTACCGAAACCCGCTCGCCGCTGTTCGGCAACGCCATGGTGTCGGCCGGCTTCGCGGTCGGCGGCGGGGTGCTCGCAAGCGATGACGCGGCGGTAACGCCGCTGGTCGATGCGGCATGGGCACTCACCCAGAACCGGGGCTGCAACACGCTGGAACTGCGCGGCGGGGCGCGGCCCGCCGCGGGCTGGCAGTGCGACGACAGCTATCTGGGCTTTGTCGGCGATCTTGCCCAAAGTGACGAGGAACAGCTTTCCGCGATACCGCGCAAGCAGCGTGCCGAAATCCGCAAATCGCTGAAAGGCGATCTGACGGTCGAGACGGGCCGCGATGCCAGACAGCGGCGCGATCATTATGCGGTATATGCCGAATCGGTGCGCAATCTGGGCACGCCGGTTTTTCCGAAACGGCTGTTTACCGCCATGCTGGAGGAGTTCGGCGAATCGGCCGATATCCTTGTCGTGCGCGAAAAGCAGCGGCCGGTTGCGGCCGTTCTCAGCCTGTACTGGCGCGGCACGGTTTATCCCTATTGGGGCGGGGGCGTTCACGCCGCGCGGACGCTTCGCGCCAATGAACGCATGTATTACGCGCTGATGTGCCATGCGCGGCGGCGTGGATGCGCCCGGTTCGATTTCGGTCGGTCGAAGGTCGGGACCGGGCCGGCGGCGTACAAGAAGAATTGGGGTTTCACCCCCGAACCGCTCACCTATTGGGCGCGCGCACGCGACGGGGAGCCGCGCAAGATCAATCCGCTCAGCCCCAAATACCGGTTGCAGGTGGCGGCATGGAAGAAATTGCCGCTTTGGGCGGCTAACCGCATCGGCCCGTTGATCGCAAAAGGGCTGGGGTGATGGGCGACATCCTGTTCCTCGCCCATCGCGTGCCCTATCCGCCCGATCGCGGGGACAAAATCCGCAGCTGTCATATCCTGAAGTATCTCGGCAGCCGCGCCCCGGTCCATTTGCTTGCCTTTGCGGATGACGCTCGCGACTTGGGCCATGACGCTGAACTGGCACGCCATACCGTTAGCGCAACGGTCATCCCGCGGAGCAAATCGATGCTGGTCGCGGGGTTGCAATCACTCGTGCGCGGCACCCCCGCTTCGATTGCGGCGTTCGATCATCGTTCGATGCGCAAGGCCGTGGGCGAGGTATTGGCGGGCCATGCCATCGACGCGATCTACGTGTTTTCCGGGCAGATGGCGCAATATATCCCGCGCGATTTCGCGGGCCGGCTGGTGATGGACTTTGTCGATATGGATTCGGCAAAATTCGCCGCTTATGCGAAGGACGCCCATGGGCCGATGGCGTGGATCAATGCGCGCGAGGGCCGCTTGATCGCCGACCATGAACGCGCTGTGGCGGCGCGCGCGGACGTCAGTCTTTTCGTCAGCGAAGCCGAAGCGGCACTGTTTCGCGCGCAAGGCGGTGCGGCGCGAGTCCAGGTGGTTGAAAACGGAATCGACACCGAATTTTACGATGGCGACGCCGGTTTTGAGCGGCTGAACGCAGCGGGGCCGTTGATCGTCTTCACCGGCCAGATGGATTATCGCCCCAATGTCGAGGCGGTCGATTGGTTTGCGCGCGAAATCCTTCCCCAGGTTCGTGCCTCGTACCCGCAGGCGCGGTTCGCAATCGTCGGGCGGCGGCCGGGCGGCACGGTGACTGCACTCGGTAAGCTGTCCGGCGTGATCGTGACTGGCGAGGTGGAGGATGTGCGCAGCTGGCTCGCCGCCGCCACGATCGCGGTCGCGCCGTTGGAACTGGCGCGCGGGATTCAGAACAAGGTGTTGGAGGCGATGGCGATGGCGCGTCCTGTGGTTGCCACCCCCGCTGCGGCTTGCGGTATCGATCATGGCGGCGCGCTTCGGGTTGCGGAGGACGCAAATGCGTTCGCCAGCGAAGTCGTCGCGCTGCTCGATGATCCGAGCGCCGCCCGCGCGCTGGGCGCGGCGGCGCGCGCGCGCATGGTCGAACGCTATGGCTGGAGCGCGCGGTTTTCGGTGCTCGATACGCTTGTCGGGCTTGCGACGCCGGGGCGGGCGGGTGACAGATCCGCCGCATGAGCATCGCCTGGTCCTCCCGTGATTTCGATGGTGCGCGCGGCGGCTTTAACGGCCGTTGGCGCCGCAATGCGCTGTTTCTGGGCGGCGCCATCGCTGCACTGCTGATCCTGTTCCATGCCGATGTCGCCGACCTTGCCGGTATTTACTGGAACAGCACGACCTTCGGCCACTGCCTGTTCATCATGCCAGTGTTCGGCTGGCTGGTTTGGCAGCGACGCGAGGGGCTGGCGCGGCTTGTGCCGCAAAGCTGGTATCCCGGCCTTGCGCTGGTAGTGGCGGGCGGCTTTGCCTGGCTGCTGGGGAGCGCGGCAGGCGTGGCGCTGCTGCGCCATTTCGGGCTGGTTGTGATGATCCAGGGCGCGGCGTTGACGTTGTTGGGGCCGCATGTCGCGCGCGCGCTGCTCTTCCCGCTCGCCTTCCTGTTCTTCCTCGTTCCCTTCGGCGAAATGTTCGAAGGCCCGCTGCAAACGGTCACAGTGAAGATGTGCATGGCGCTGCTTCACCTGTTCGCGGTGCCCGCCAGTGTCGACGGGGTGCTCATCACCATCCCGAACGGCTATTTCGAGGTGGCGGAGGCGTGTTCGGGGGCCAAGTTCCTGATCGCGATGATCGCCTATGGCGCGCTGGTCGCCAATGTCTGCTATATTTCATGGGCGCGCCGCGCGGGCTTTATGGCGATGGCGCTGATCGTCCCGGTGATTGCAAACGGTTTGCGCGCGTTCGGTACGATCTACGCCGCCTATTGGACATCGGTCGAGGCAGCGACGGGGTTCGACCATATCGTTTACGGGTGGATTTTCTTCGCGCTGGTCATGGCCGCCGTGCTCGCCATTGGCTGGCGATGGTTCGACCGCGATCCCGATGCGCCTTGGTTCGATCCCGCCGATTTTCCGCCGCCGGTACGGCATCGCACCGATCCGGTGACCGGAACCGGGTTCGTGATCGCCATCGCGGTTGCATTCTTCGCATGGTCCGCAGCGATCGCGGGACGCGCCGATGCGCTGCCCCGCGCCATCTCGCTGCCAGATGTTCCGGGATGGCAACGGGTAGATCGCGTCACCCGGTCGGCATGGACGCCCAACTATCCGGGCGCGGACCATGTGCTGATCGGGCAATATGCGGGACCGGACGGCGCACGCGTCGATCTGGCCGTGGCAATCTATGCCGGCCAGTCGGACGGGCGGGAGGTTGTCGGCTTCGGCATCGGACCGATCCGGGAAAATGGCAAATGGGTGCGCGTCGCCGACGAAGCGCCGGTGAAGGGCGGGGCGACCATGCGCATGACCGCCCCGGGCCCCGTCTATCGCCATGTCGTGATCTGGTACGATGTCGCCGGAACGCTGACCGCCGATCCGAACATGGTGAAGCTCGCCACGCTGCGCGCCAGGTTGCTTGGCGGGCGTCAGCGTGCGGTTGCGGTTCTGGTTTCGGAAGAGGAAAACGGTACCAATGTCCCGCGCGCGGACATGGCGCGCTTTGTCGATGCGCTCGACATCGACACGCTTGCCGACCGGATGGTAAGGACCGCCCCCTGATGTGCGGCATTGCCGGTCTCTTCTATCCCGAAACGCCAAAGCCGGTCGATCCCGCGCGCATCGCCGCCATGACCGAAGCGCTGGCGCATCGCGGTCCCGACGGTGCAGGGATATGGACCGATACCGGCGTGGCGCTTGGCCATCGCCGCCTTTCGATCATCGATCTGGAGGGCGGTGCGCAGCCCATGGCCACGCCGGACGGCGGATTGACGATCAGTTTCAATGGCGAGGTTTACAATTTCGCCGAACTGGCGCGCGAACTCACCGATATGGGCGCGCACTTCACCACGCAAAGCGATACCGAAGTGCTGCTTCACGGCTGGCGCGCATGGGGCCCCGATCTGCTCGACCGGCTGAACGGCATGTTCGCGTTCGCGCTGTACGATGCCGGGACGCGGAGCCTGTTTCTGGCGCGCGACCGGATGGGGGTGAAGCCGCTTTTCTACACCCGCCTGTCGGACGGGGCGGTGGCGTTCGCATCCGAACTGAAAGGGTTGCTCGCCCATCCGCTGATGCGGCGTGAAGCCGATGTCCGCGCGGTGGAGGATTTCATGGCGCTGGGCTATATTCCCGACGATGCGAGCATGATCGCGGGGGTGAGGAAATTGCCCGCGGGACATTTCCTGCTGCTTCGGCGCGGCCACCCCGTGCCCGATCCGGTGCAATGGTGGGACGTCGATTTTTCTGACCGGGCAAAGGGATCGGCCAGCGACCTTCAGGCCGAACTGGCCGAACATCTGCGTCAGGCGGTGCGATCGCGCATGGTCTCCGACGTGCCGCTGGGCGCGTTCCTTTCGGGCGGGGTGGACAGTTCGGCGGTGGTTGCGTTGATGGCCGAAACCAGCCGTCAGCCGGTCGAAACCTGCACCATCGGGTTCGATCAGGCCGATCATGACGAAACCGCGCATGCCGAAATCGTGGCCAAGCGTTTTGCGACCAGCCACCGTACCCGCACCGTAGCGCCGGACGATTTCGCGTTGGTCGACCGGTTGACGCGGGCGTTCGACGAACCCTTTGCAGATGCCTCGGCGCTCGCCACCTATCAGGTCTGCGCGCTTGCCCGCGAACGGGTGACGGTGGCTCTGTCGGGTGATGGTGCGGACGAAGCGATGGCCGGATATCGCCGATACCGGTTCCAGGCGGCAGAGGAACGGGTGCGCGGTCTGATCCCCGATTCCATCCGCAGTCCTGTATTCGGCACGCTGGGGCGCGCTTACCCAAAGGCGGACTGGGCGCCGCGCTTCCTGCGCGCTAAGACCACGCTGCTCGGCATCGCGGAAGAAGGGGATGAAGCCTATGCCCGCTCGGTCGGCGTGACGCCGCCCGCACTTCGCCGGCAATTATACGCCGATTCGATGACCAGACGGCTCGACGGGCATCGGGCAGAGGATCGCTATATCGCCGCAATGCGCGATGCGCCCGCGCGCGAACCGCTTGACCGCGCGCAATATGCCGATTTCAAACACTGGCTGCCGGGCGATATCCTGACCAAGATCGATCGGACGAGCATGGCGGTGGGGCTGGAGGCGCGCGAACCATTGCTCGACCATCGCCTGATCGAATTTGCCGCGCGCCTGCCCGTGTCGATGCGGCTTCGCCATGGCGAGGGCAAATGGCTGATGAAGAAGGCGATGGCGCCCTGGTTGCCCAAGGAGATTCTCTACCGCCCCAAAATGGGGTTCGTCACGCCGGTCAGTGCGTGGTTTCGCGGCGAACTTGCACCTGAAGCGAGGGCGCTTGCCGTATCACCCATCCTCAGTGCGTGGTTCGATCGCAAGGCACTGGCGCGGCTGGCGGCGGATCACCGCGCGGGCCGCGCCGATCACGGCCGGACGCTCTGGCAATTGCTGATGCTTGATCGCGCCGCCCGCCGCCTGTTCGACTGAGGAAGCACGCTTCGCTCAGCTATGCTTTGCTGTCCATAGCCGGAACAGCAGTGGCCAGTGTGCGGCGGGCATGTCCTTTGCCAGTTGCTTTGGCCCGAAACCGTGCCCGCCATGTTCGAAGAAATGCGCCTCCACCGGCACTTTGTGCGCGCGTGCCGCTTCCATCATGTTTATCGCATTTTTGGGATTCACGATGGGATCGTCCAGCGCCTGAACGATGAACATCGGCGGGGCGTAATCGCCCATGCGCTTGCTGGCATCATAGCGCGCGTAAAGTTGCGGCGTGGGTTCGGAGCCGAGCAGGCTCTTGGTCGAATTGCCGTTGGGTGCGAGCGACAGGTCGATCACCGGATAGATCAGCCCGGAATAGGCCGGCTTTGCCGACAATTTGTCCGCATCGTCCACGGGAGTGTAGATTTTGTCGTCGAACCCGACGGTCAGCGAAGCGGCCAGATGGCCGCCCGCGGAAAAGCCGACAATGCCCAGCTTTTTGGGGTCGAGATTCCAGCGCGCGGCGCGCGAACGGATCAGCCGCATCGCGCGTTGCGCATCCTGCAACGGGACGTTCGCCCGGTTCGACCAGCCTTCACCGGGCAGGCGATAGGTCAGGACGAAGATCGTGATGCCATGGGGGTTGAAGGTATCGGCGACGTCGATCCCTTCATTCTGTACCGACAGAAACTGGTATCCGCCGCCCGGAATGCACAGCAGCGCGCGCCCGTCGGGGTTCTTGGGGCGATAGACCGAAACGGTGGGAGTGGCGACGCCGCGCACCCATAGCTGGCGTCCGTTTGCGGGGCCTTCCATCGTCGACCGGTCGGCGGGCAACGTCGCCGGAGCGCCGGGCGGTCGGCCGGGCCACAGTCGGAATGTTTCCTGCGGCGGCCATGCGGGCTTGTCGGGCGCTTTGTCGGCGGGCACTGGGGCGGGCCAGTCCTGCGCATTGGCGACGCCTGCAGCTCCCGCCACGCCAAGTCCGATTGCTCCGCCCAGCAGCGTCCGCCTGTCCATCGTCATATTCGTCCCCGTCCTTCGCTTGGTTGCGCGTCTCTTTGCGCCACCGGGCGGTGCTTTGTCGAGGGGCGGCGGCTTGCATCGCCCCTGTGCATCGCTATGTCCGGCGCCTGTTCGAATTTACCGAAAGGCATATGGCGTGAAGGACGTTCTCGTAATCGGTGCAGGCGGCGTTTCGTCGGTCGCGGTTCACAAGATGGCGAAGAACCCGCAACTGTTCGGGAAGATCACGTTGGCCAGCCGACGCCGGTTCAAATGCGATGCGATCGCCGCATCGGTGAAGCAGCGGTTCGGCGCCGACATCGATACGGCTCAGGTGGACGCCGACGATGTCGATGCGACGGTCAGGCTGATCGAGCAGGTGAAGCCCGCGCTGGTCGTCAATCTCGCGCTGCCCTATCAGGACCTGCCGATCATGGACGCCTGCCTGAAGGCCGGTGTGCATTATCTGGACACCGCAAATTACGAACCGCGCGACGAGGCGAAGTTCGAATATCGCTGGCAATGGGAATATCAGGAACGTTTCAAGGAAGCGGGACTGATGGCGCTGCTCGGCTCGGGTTTCGATCCGGGCGTCACCAGCGTGTTCGCCGCATATTTGAAGAAACATCACCTCGACACGATCGACACGCTCGACATTCTCGATTGCAATGGCGGCGATCACGGCCAGCATTTCGCGACCAATTTCAATCCCGAAATCAACATCCGCGAAATCACCGCGCCCGCGCGCCATTACGAAAATGGCGAATGGATCGAAACGCCCGCGCTTTCGACGCGGCAGGTTTATAATTTCGAGGAAGTCGGCACGAAGAACATGTACCTCATGTATCATGAGGAACTGGAAAGCCTGGCCAAACACATTCCGGGCATCAAGCGCATCCGCTTCTGGATGACCTTCGGCGATCAATATCTGCGCTATCTCGACGTGCTTCAGAATGTCGGCATGACCCGGATCGATCCGGTCATGTATAACGGCGTCGAGATCATCCCGCTTCAGTTCCTGAAAGCGGTGCTGCCTGAACCCAGCGATCTGGGCCAGACGACCAAGGGCAAGACCAATATCGGCGACATCGCCACCGGCACCAAGGACGGTGAGGCGAAAACCGTGCGCATCTACAATGTGTGCGATCACGAAGCCGCGTTCGAGGAAACCGGCAATCAGGCGGTAAGCTACACCACCGGCGTGCCTGCAATGATCGGCGCCGCGCTGATGCTGAACGGCACGTGGAAGGGGGAGGGTGTGTTCAACATGGAACAGCTCGATCCCGATCCGTTCATGGACATGCTCAACCAGCATGGCCTGCCCTGGCAGGTACGCGAACTCGCCGAACCGCTGCGTTTCTGATCCGCGCCCCGACGCAGGCCCGTGCCGCCAGCGGCTCGATATCTGCGCACCGTTTGCCCTGAGCCTGTCGAAGGGCTGTTCTTCTTCCGCCCGGCGTTAAGAAGAACGGTGCTTCGACAAGCTCAGCACGGACGGGTGCGAATGGGTTTGATTGTGAGGAATAGGAAATGACCAAGCATTCAGATCCCGAACCCCAGACCCCCATGACCACCAAATCCGGCGGTCCGGGCGCATTCACCGATTTCGATCTGTCGCGCGTTCCATCGCCCTGTTTCGTAGTCGATCGCGCGGCGGTTGAGGCAAATCTGCAAGTGCTTGCCGATGTGCGTGACCGGGCGGGGTGCAAGATTTTGCTCGCGCTCAAAGCCTTTTCGATGTGGTCGCTTGGGCCTCTGGTCGGGCGCTATCTCGACGGCGCCGCGACATCAGGCCTGTGGGAAGCGCGGCTCGCCGCCGAGTGCTATACCGGCGAAGTCGCGACCTTTTGCGCCGGGTATAAGGACGCCGACATGGCGGAAGTGTTCCGCCTGTCCGATCATGTCATCTTCAATTCGCCGGGGCAGGCGGCGGCGATGCGCGGCGCGGCACAAGCGGCGCGCGAAACAGGCGAGACGTTCGATATGGGGCTTCGCCTCAACCCGATGCACAGCGAGGGCGAGGTGTCGAAATATGATCCTGCGCGACCCCATTCGCGGCTCGGCTTTCCGGTCGATCAGCTTCTGCCCGAACATCTGGACGGGATCGACGGCGTTCACATCCATACGCTGTGCGAACAGGATTTCCCGCCGCTGCGCCGTACCTGGGAAGCGCTGAAACCGCGGCTCGCACCTTATTTCGCGCAGCTTAAATGGATCAATTTCGGCGGCGGGCATCACATCACGCGTCTCGATTATCAGCGCGACGATCTGATTGCGTTCATTCGGCAGGTGCGCGAGGAAACCGGGTGCGAGGTGATGCTCGAACCCGGTGAGGCGATCGCGCTTGATGCCGGCATATTGGTCGGCGAGTTCGTCGACATATTCGACAACGGCATGCCGGTGGCGATCGTCGACATTTCTGCGACCTGCCATATGCCCGACGTGATCGAGGCGCCGTACCGTCCCGCGATGCTGGGTGAACCGGCCGAAGGCGGAGTGACCGTTCGGCTCGGCGGCCCGTCCTGTCTCGCCGGGGATGAGATCGGGGATTATCGCTTCGCGTCACGTCCCGAACCGGGCGATCGCTTCGCGTTCCTCGATCAGGCGCATTATTCGATGGTGAAGACAACCACCTTCAACGGCGTGTCGCTGCCCGCAATCGCGATATGGGACAGCCGCGACGACAGTCTGGAGGTCGTCCGCCAATTCGACTGGACGACGTTTCGCGACCGGTTGAGCTAAGCGGTTCGCTTCCCCATCGTTCTTGTCGGGCGCGGTTGAGAAGCTTTGCTGAGCGCAAACGGTTCCAGGCAAAAAAAGGCCGGATCGGGTAATCCCGTCCGGCCTTTTTCGTCCTTACTGACCCGCCTTGCGGCGATGCTCGTCCAGCGACACCACCCGGTCGGGTTCGCTTTCATGCGTATCGCCCAGATACAGCGTGTCCATCGGTTCGTCATTGACGATATGGGTTTCGTCGGAACCGAAGCCGTTGAACGCGGTGCGCAGCGCAGCGCCATAAGCCCCCAGCATCCCGATCTCGATATAATCGCCGGTCTGGATATCAGCGGGTAGCAAAAAGGGCCCTGCCATATGATCGATATCGTCGCAGGTTGGGCCGTAAAAGCTGAACGCTTCATAGGGCGAAGCGGTCGGCACCTCGCGAAGCCGCTTTACCGGAAATCGCCAGCCCATATGCGCCGCGTCGAACAGCGCGCCATACGCGCCGTCATTGATATACAGTTCGGTCCCGCGCCGTTTTTCCACCCGCACGATCAGCGAGCTGTATTCGGCGCACAGCGCGCGACCCGGTTCGGCCCATAGCTCGGCCGAATAGGAAATCGGCAGGCTTTCGAACGCGCGATGGATCGCGTCGAAATAGCGTTCCAGCGGCGGCGGCTCCATACCGGGATAGGTGGAGGGGAATCCGCCGCCAACATCGATCACGTCGACCGTGACCGATGCCTCGACAATCGCAGCGCGAACGATTTCCATCGCATTGGCATAGGCGTCGGGGCTCATCGCCTGGCTGCCGACATGGAAGCAGATGCCGAGCGCGTCCGCCGCCTGACGCGTGGCGAAGAGCAATTCCTTCACATCGTCGAGTTCGGCACCGAACTTCGCGGCAAGGCTCAGCTTGGACAAGTCCGACGATACGCGAAGCCGGACGCACAGCGTCAGGTCTTCGGCGCCGCGCGTGGCGCGCATGATCTTTTCCAGCTCCTCGATCGTGTCCAGGCTGAAGGTGCGAACGCCATGCGTGAAATAGGCCTCTGCAATCGCCTCTTCCGCCTTGACCGGGTGCATGAAGCACAAGGTGGCTTGCGGAAGTGTACGCGATACGAGGCGCACTTCACCGATCGACGCCACGTCGTAATGGGTGACACCCGATTCCCACAGCAGCTGCAACAGGTCGGGCGAAGGGTTCGCCTTCACCGCATACATGCAGCGACCGGGAAATTTCTCGGTAAAGAATGTAGCTGCCCTGCGCGCCGCATGGGGGCGGACGAGGGTTACCGGCTGGACCGGACGAAGGGCGGTTGCTAGCCCCAGCGCGCTATGATGTTCGGCCAATTCAAGGGACCTCCACAGGGTAGTTCAACATAAGAGCTGCCTTGCGGTAGGAAGTCCCTGGGGCAGCGGAGCGCCCACATAGGGACCACCTTCTGCTATGTAAAGCGTTTCGGCGATGCACCGTTCCAAGACTGGGGAAATACGTGACGATAATGCGACAACCGACCAGGGCAGGCGTTCGCGATGCTGCGGCGAAAGTGGCGGCGATTCTGCCGCCATCCCCTATTTACGTGCACGACGTGGGGGGCGTCGCCGTAACGTTCAAGGCCGAATGTCTGCAACCCATGGGCGCGTTCAAGCTGCGCGGCGCATGGCACCGGTTGACCGCGATCGATCCCGATGTGCGTGACAAGGGGGTGGTCGCCTTTTCGTCCGGCAATCATGCGCAGGGCATCGCCTGGGCGGCAAAGCGGCTCGGCATGCCCGCGGTGATCGTGATGCCCGCCGACGCGCCGCGATCGAAGCGCGAAGGGACGCTGGCGTTGGGGGCGGAGATCGTGACCTATGACCGCGACAGCGAAAGCCGCGAAAAGATCGCCGCGCACCTTGCCCATGCGCGCGGCGCCATTCTGGTGCCCAGCTTCGATGATCCCTGGGTGATAGAGGGGCAGGGGAGCGCCGCGATCGAAGCGATGACCCAGATGGTGGAGGCAGGGCTGCCCGATCCGTCGCATCTCGTCGTGCCGTGCGGCGGCGGCGGCCTGGCGGCGGGGATGACGCTTGGCCTGCCCGATGCGGCGATCACCGTGGTCGAACCCGAAGGCTGGGACGATATGTGTCGCAGCCTGGAGGCGGGGTGGATCGAGCCGGTTGGCGACAATCCGCCGCCCACCGCCTGCGATGCGTTGCAGACCAAACGGGTCAGCGAGCGCACCTTCGAAGTTCTGGCGCGGCGCGATGCGAAGGGGGTCGCGGTCAGCGAAGCGGAGGTTCGCGCCGCCCAGCGCTGGGCGGCGACAAAGCTGCGGCTGGTGGTGGAGCCGGGGGGCGCGGTGGCGCTCGCCGCGCTGCTGGCGCGAAAGGTCGCACCGCAGCCGGGGATGCTGGTGGTGCTGTCCGGCGGCAATGTCGATGTCGATGCCTATTCCGCTGCGCTGGCCGGCGATCGTTGATGCCCGGCGAGCCTGACAGCGATGCACCCGGTAGCTGAAGCGATCGCGGCGGCAGCGCCTGCCATCGCGATGGTCGCGGTCTTCATGCTGTTTGCCGGCGGCGTGGTGCTGATCCGGCGCGGAAGGGGTACGCGGAACAAGGGATTGTTGATGATCGTCTGCGCGGCGGTCCTGCTCGGCAATGTGCTGATCTGGACGCTGTGACGGACCTTTTGTCGGGATTGCGTGGTTTTTGACGCACAACTGATACAGGATGAGGTACGAATATGACGATCCGGACCCCGACTTTTGCCATGGCTGCGCCGTTCGCGCTGCTCGTTGCCTGTTCGGGCGGACAAACGACAGCCGACAATTCGGCAACCGCTGACGTCGCCGCCCCCGATGCATCATCGCAGAGCGCGGATACCGGTATGAATGGGGACGATTCGGTCGTGGCTTCCGCTTCCAATCCCACGCCCGCGCCGACCGCTGCGACCGTTTCCGATGGATCGGACGACGTTCCCGCCACCCCGGCCGAGGCCAAAACGTCGCGAGCGGCGGCTGCCGTGGTCCGTCACTATTACGACGCGATCGACAGCGGCGATTTCCGTACCGCCTATGCCCTTTGGGGCGATGACGGCAAGGCAAGCCACCAGAGCCTGACCGGCTTTGAAAAGGGCTTTGCCCAGACCGCCTCGACAAAGGTGACGATCGGCAATGTCGGCCAACCCGAAGGCGCCGCCGGTTCGATCTATATCGAGGTCCCGGTCGAAATCGATTCGCGGCTGAAGGACGGCACGCAGCAGCATTTTGCCGGCACGTATACGCTTCGCCGCGTCAATGATGTTCCCGGATCAAGCGCCGAACAGCGTCGCTGGCATATCCAGTCGGCCGATCTGAAACGCGGCTGACCGCCGTCCGCGCCCGGCCCGAACCGCGCCGATCACTTGATCGGGCAGTTCGGGTCCAGCCGCATATCCAGATAATTGTTCACCGATCCCATCAGCGGGTCCATTTCATGTTCGAAGAAATGGTTCGCCCCCGGAATGGTTTCATGATGAATCGTGATGTGCTTCTGGGTGCGCAGCTTGTCGACCAGCCGCTGAACCCCGCTGGGCGTCACCACTTCGTCCGATTCGCCGTTGATGATGATACCAGAGGCGGGGCAGGGCGCCAGAAAGCTGAAATCATACAGGTTTGCGGGCGGCGCGATCGAGATGAAACCGCGAATTTCGGGGCGGCGCATCAAAAGCTGCATGCCGATCCACGCGCCGAAACTGGGCGCTGCGACCCAGGTGGTGGACGCTTCGGGATGGAAGCTCTGCACCCAGTCGAGCGCGCTCGCCGCATCGGACAATTCGCCGATGCCGTTGTCGAACGTGCCCTGGCTGCGCCCGACGCCGCGAAAATTGAACCGCAGGGTCGCGAAGCCGCGCCGCTGAAAGGTCTTGTAGAGTTCCTGAACGATGCGGTTGTTCATCGTGCCGCCCGATGCCGGGTGGGGGTGCAGGATCAGCGCGACCGGCGCGCGCGGTTTGGGGGCGGGCGCGAAACGGCCTTCAAGGCGACCTTCGGGACCGGGAAAAATGACTTCGGGCATGAATCTTCCGCAATTGGGGATCGCGCGCGGTGGCACGCGGAAAATGTGGAGGCTATATAGGCGACGTGACCTTTCGCGCAATCATCCTGAACATGGCCCGGCATGGCTGAACGTATCTATCTGGATCATGCGGCCACTACGCCGATGCGGCCGCAGGCGATTGCGGCGATGGAAGACGCAATGCGTGGCTTTGCAAATCCTTCCTCTCCGCATGCCGAAGGCCGTGCGGCGCGCGCCGCGCTTGAGGATGCGCGCCTCCGAATAAAGGCCGCGCTCGGCTGGGATGGCGAACTGATCTTTACCAGCGGCGCGAGCGAGGCGATCGCCATCGCGTTGCGGCGCGGGAAGGGCGGCGACCGGCTGGTCGGCGCGATCGAACATGATTCGGTGCTCCGCATGGCGGGCGATGCACGGCGCATACCCGTCCTGCCCGGCGGTCAGATCGATCGCGAACTGCTATGCGCGCTGCTCACCCGAAGCGATGCGCCGCTGGTCGCGGTGCAGCATGTCAATTCCGAACTCGGCGCGATTCAGCCGGTCGCCGATATTGCCGCCGATGTGCGGACGAAGGGCGGCCTGCTCTTTTCGGACTGTTCGCAATCGGCGGGCAAACATGCGCTTCCCGATGCGGACATGATCGCCCTGTCGGCGCATAAATTCGGCGGACCACCGGGAATCGGCGCGCTGCTGGTGCGCGAATTTTCGGTGCTTGAGGCATCGGGCGGGCAGGAATTCGGGTATCGCGGTGGGACGGAGAATCTCCCCGGTGCGCTGGGCATGGCCGCCGCGCTGGAAGCGCGCGAGGTTGATGAGGACGGCACCGCCACCTGGCTTTCGGCGCTGCGTCCGGCGCTGCTCGATCTTCAGATGAAGCTAGCCGATGCGGGCGGGGTGCAGATCGCGCCCGGCGGATCGCGGGCGATTTGCAACTGGGCGATGCCGGGCGTGAAATCGGCGACCCAGCTCATCCGCTTCGACATTACGGGGATCGCCGTGTCGGCGGGCAGCGCCTGTTCGTCGGGCACGCTTAAATCCAGCCATGTCCTACGTGCGATTCGCACGCCGGGCGACCTTGCCGATTGCGCGATCCGGGTCAGCGTCGGCTGGAACACAACGCCGGAACACATCGCCGCCTTTGCCGAGGCGTGGACGCGAATCGCGCAAGACGCGCGGAGCCGTGCCGCATGACCTATCTCGATTATCAGGCGACGACGCCGCTTGCTCCCGAAGCACTCGCCGCGATGCTTCCCTGGCTCGAAAGCGGGCACGCCAATCCGCACAGCAGCCATCGTCCGGGTCGCGCGGCTGCGGCGGCGGTGGAGGTCGCGCGCGAACAGGTCGCGGCGCTGCTTCCCCCCGGCGGCATACTGCCCTTCACCAGCGGCGCGACCGAAGCGCTCAACTGGGCGATCAAGGGCGTCGAAGGACGCACCGTCACGCTGGTGACCGAACATGCCGCCGTGCTTGACACCGTCCGCGCGCTGGAGGCGAAAGGGCGCGAGGTCATAATATTGCCGGTCGATGGAGATGGCCTGATCGACCTCCACTCCATCCGCGAAGCAATCACGCCGGGGACCGCGCTCGTCGAAGCGATGCTCGTGAATAACGAAATCGGCGTGATTCAACCCGTCGCGGAAATCGCGGCGATTGCGCATGAAGCCGGTGCGTTGATGCTGTGCGATGCGGTGCAGGGCTATGGCCGGATCGCGATTCCCGAAGGATGCGACCTGATCGCGCTTTCGGCACACAAGATTCACGGACCGAAGGGGATCGGCGCGCTATGGATTCGTGACGGTGCGCAAATTGCTCCGCTGCTCCATGGCGGCGGGCAGGAAAAGGCGGGTCGATCGGGCACGCTCTCGCCAGCCTTGTGCGCCGGTTTCGGTGTGGCGGCTCAACTCGCCGCCGATCGCTTTGACGCCGACGCAACGCATGTCGCCGCGCTCTGGGATGCCGCGGTCAATGCATTGGGCGATGGCTGGGTCATCAACGGTTCAACCGATCATCGTTATCGCGGCAACCTCAACATCAGGCGCGAAGGGCTGGACGTGAACCGGTTGATGAGTGAGCTTCGCGACATCGCCTTTTCGGCCGGATCGGCCTGTGCCAGCGGTTCGGGGCGGTCGAGCCATGTGTTGCGCGGCATCGGCCTGTCCGACCGCGAGGCGCGTAGCAGCATTCGCCTGGGCTTCGGCCGCTATACGCAACGGGAGGACCTTATCGCCGCCATCCACCGCATCGACGAAGCCGCACGCAGCCAGATGGCGCCCGTATGACTCGCGTCCGCTTCATCGGACCCGACGGCGAAACCGTGCAGGAGGTGGAGGGTGAACCCGGCGATTCGCTGCTTCGGGTGGGGCAGGCGGCGGGGCAGCCGCTTGAAGGGACATGTGAGGGGCAGATGGCCTGCTCGACCTGCCATGTCATCGTGTCTGATGATGATTTCACGAAGCTGCCGCCAGCGAGCGACGAGGAAGAGGATATGCTCGACCTTGCCGCTGATGTGCATCGCACCAGCCGCCTCGCCTGTCAGATCACGCTTGCCGACGGAATGGACGAATTGACGGTGCGCATCCCTTCCCAGGTCCATAATATGCAGGGACGCTGACTCATGAATTTCAATCGCCGCGATATTCTTTCCGCTGCCGCTGCGCTGGGCGTCGCGGCGACCACCGGCAGCGCCCGCGCGTTTCAGGCGGCGGGCGGTTCGGTCTTCGAACAATTGGAGGATGCGGTTCAGGGCAGGCTGGGTCTTGCCGTGCTCAATACCGGCAACGGCCAGCGCCTGCTGTGGCGCGCCGATGAACGCTTCGCGCTGTGTTCGACGTTCAAGCTGCCGCTTGCTGCCTGTGTGCTGGCAAAGGCGGAGCGCGGCGATGTCGATCTGAATAAATCGGTGCGGATCACACAGGCCGATGTGCTCGATTACGCCCCCGTCGTGAAGGCGAACCTTGCCAGGGGCAGCATGACGATCGCGGAACTGGCCAAGGCGGCAGTTACGGTCAGCGACAACAGCGCCGCGAACCTTTTGCTGCCGCAGGTGGGCGGCCCGCGAGGCGTTACGCGCTATCTGCGCGATGTCGGCGATGCGGTCACCAATATCGACCATCCCGAACCGTTGGTGAACCGCGTTCGTCCGGGGCAGGAGCAGGATGCGACGACGCCCTATGCCATGGCGACGCTGGTAAACGATCTGCTCCTGACCAATGCGCTGACCGAGGACAATCGCAGGATGCTGGGCGAATGGCTGGTCGACAGCACCACCGGCAGCGACCGGCTGCGCGCAGGCCTTCCCGCCGACTGGAAGGTGGGCGACAAGACCGGCACCAGCGGCGATGGCTGGTTCAACGATGTTGCAATCGCCTGGCCCGGCGAAGGCAAGCGCCCGATCATCATCGCCAGCTATTTATGGGCGCCCGATACACCCGACAATGCGGCCAACGCGGTCCATGCCAAGGTCGGCGAACTGGTGGGCGCGCTGTTCACGGGATGACACAGTGCCGCTCGTCCTGAGCTTGTCGAAGGACCGTCCTTCTTTCTTCCGCGCAACAGGAGAAAGAGCAGCGCTTCGACAAGCTCAGCGCAAACGGCGTTGTGATCATGATCGCCAGCCCAACGAATGCGAGCATCCAGCAGAAACGCTGGCCCGCCGCCCGCGCAGGTTCCGACATGGCCGCCATCAAAAGCCTGTGGATAACTCCACCGCCGCCCTTGCCCCGGCATGCCCGCTTCCGCCATTAACGATCCCATGACCGTTCTCGTCGATCTTGGAACCGACGGCGCGGGGAACAGCGTTCCCATGGACCTCGAAGAACTGCTCGCCACGCGATTGCTGGTGCAAGGCAATTCGGGGTCGGGGAAGTCGCATCTCCTTCGCCGCCTGCTCGAAAAAAGCGCAGGACAGGTGCAGCAAGTGGTCATCGATCCCGAAGGCGATTTTGTCACCCTGTCCGACGCCTATGGCCATGTCGTCATCGACGCGCTCGACCATTCGGAGCGGGAGATCACGACCTTTGCCGCACGGCTTCGCGAACATCGCGCTTCGGTTGTGCTGAACCTGGAAGGGCTGGAGGCCGACGGGCAGATGCGCTGCGCGGCCTGGTTCCTGTCCGCATTGTTCGATGCGCCACGCGAGCACTGGTACCCCGCGCTGGTCGTCGTGGATGAAGCGCAGCTTTTCGCCCCCACCGGCGGTGGGGAGGTGCCGGAGGATGTGCGCCGTGCCTCGCTGGGCGCGATGACCAACCTGATGTGTCGCGGGCGAAAGCGCGGGCTTGCAGGCGTGATCGCGACCCAGCGGCTCGCTAAGCTTGCCAAGAATGTTGCTGCCGAGGCGTCAAACTTCCTGATGGGGCGCACCTTTCTCGACATCGACATGGCGCGGGCCGCCGACCTGCTGGGTATGGAGCGGCGACAGGCCGAACAGATTCGCGACCTGGCGCGCGGCAATTTCCTCGCGCTCGGTCCCGCGCTCAGCCGCCGCCCGGTGTCGGTGAAAATCGGCGATGTCGAAACCAGTGCGCGCAGCGGCAGCCCCAAGCTGACCCCGCTTCCCACAGCGCCGGCAGAGGACATGAAGGATCTGCTCTTCGCTGAACTGGAAGAAGCGCCGCCGCCACCGCCGCCGCCCACGCCAAAGAAACAGGCTTTGGAAACGCTGATGGAAAAGCTGGCGGCCAGTGTTTCGCAGCAAACGCCAAGCGCCGCGGCGCTTCCCGAAAAGGAGCCGGAAGAGGTGGAGGCGATCATCGCCGACACGTTGCGCGCGATCGTTGCCGATTCGGATTCGGCGTTTCGCGCTCCGCCCGTGCTGTTTCAGGATTTTCAGGTCCGCTGCCGAATGGCGGGTCTGTCGCCGCCGCCGCTCGACCTTGCGCAATTCACGCGCCGACTGTCGTGCGCGCGCGCCGGTATCTTCGATGCGCCGGGTGAGGAGTGGGAGGCGGCGATCGCGCTTGCCGATACCTTGCCCGACGATATGCTCGGGACCTTCCTGCTCGTCGCGCGCGCGGCGAAGGACGGCGCGCCGTGCCCGAGCGAGGAGCAGCTTGCCGAAACCTATGGCACCAGTTCGCTGGGCCGCGTCCGCCGCCTGATCGCCTATATCGAGGAGCGCGACCTGTTCGTCACGCGAGTCGATCTTGCCGGCAAACGCTCGATCACGCTGCCGCATCTCGGCTGGAGCACTGCCCCGGCCGAGGTTTAACGGGCAGGGGGTCAGCCCGGCGCCACGTCCGGCGCGTCGTGCATAAGCCGTTTGGCGAGCAGCAGCTTGAACGCGATGAACACCACGCCCGCAAAGGCGGCGCACGCGCCATGGATCAGCCAGAAGCTGGTCGTGGGCATCTTCACGTAAAATCCGCCCAGCCAGCCGATCATTGAATTGGCGGCGAAGAAGGACAGGTAATAGAAACCGATCACCGTCGCGTTCAGCGCCTTTGGGGCAAGCCGCGCGAACAGCGCCAGACTGACCGGCAGGACATGCGCAAAGCCGATCGAGTTCATCAGTTCGAACATCATCGGCCAGAACATGCTTATCTTATGCCCTTCGGGCGTCGTGGCGGCGGCCATGAACAGGCAGGCCATCCCCGCTACCGAAAACCCTGCGCCGATGATCATCTTGGTCAGTTCATCGGGCTGCTCCCACCGCTTTCCGTACCAGCGATAGAACAGCGCGACGAGGAACAGGAACGACACCGACACGATCGAATCGATGGTGATGAGGTAGGACGAGAGGAACCGGAAGTGCAGAGCGGGGACATTGAACTGGCTCAGCGCGAAATGCTGGTCGCCCCAGATCAGGTAGATGTTGAAGATCTGCATATTGGGGATCAGCGCGATCGCCAGCACCGGGATCAGCAGCAGCACCGCGATCAGGGCGGGAAGGTCGCCGCGCGTCAGCTTCGCCTTCGGCGCTGCGGTGGCGCTACGGTCCTTTGCGGTGAAATGTTCGCGTGGCAGATATTTTTGCCCGGCGATATAAATGGCGAGCGAAATCAGCATCCCCACGCCGGCCGCGCCGAACCCCCAGTGCCAACCGACATCCTGCCCCAGTGTCCCGACGATGATGGGGGACAGGATCACGCCTGCATTGATGCCGAGATAAAATATCTGGAACGCATCGGCGCGGCGCAGGTCCGCCTCGTTATACAGCGAGCCGACCTGACTCGCGATATTGCCCTTCATCAGTCCCGATCCGATGACGAGCGCGAGCAGTGCGAACAGGAAGCTCGCTTCGAACGCCATCAGGAAATGGCCCGCCGCCATCGCGATCGCGCCGAACAATACCGCGCGCCGCTTGCCCAGCCAGCGATCGGCGATAAAGCCGCCGGCGATCGGCGTCAGATAGACGAGCGCGGCATAGGTGCCGAAGATCGCGGACGCCAGCGCCTCTCCCGAAAGCCCGCGATACATAGGCAGCGAATGGAACGCGCCGAACGCCGCGACATTGCCGATATTTTGCGGCTGCAACAGGTGATGCACCATGTACAGCACCAGCAGAGTCTGCATCCCGTAATAGGAAAACCGCTCCCACGCTTCGGTAAAGGCCAGATAGGCAAGTCCCTTGGGATGGCCGAAAAACGCCCGGTCGGCATGGGTGGCGATGTCGAGTTCGGGCGTCACTTCGGCGGTGGTCATGCGGCGGCGTTCCTTCGGTGGATGGTATCACGTGCAACCAAGGGCAGGTAACCATGTACCATTAACCCTGCCTGTCTCAACCGCATACGGGACGTTGCGCCGCGCACGACTGGCCCTTAAGGGGCTGCAACCTGATCACAACAGGAATGCAACCCATTCGTCAGATAGCAGCCCTTCCCTATCGGTCCGAGGATATCGCAGGCGATTCGCCGGTGCAGGTGATGCTAATCACCTCGCGCGATACCGGGCGCTGGGTGATGCCGAAGGGGAATATCGGTCCCGGCGTGCCACCACACCTTGCCGCCGCGGCGGAGGCGGAGGAGGAAGCGGGGATCATCGGCGCTGTCTGCCCGGTGCCGCTTGGCAGCTACCGATACAGAAAACGGCGCGGCAGCGGCGCGTCGCTGATGGTCGATGTCGATGTCTTTCCGCTTGCCGCTACGCGTGTTCTCGATTCCTGGAAGGAAGAGAAGCAGCGCGAGCGTCGCTGGTTCTCGCTTGCCGAGGCGGCGGATGCGGTGGACGAGGAGGATCTGGGAGAGCTGATTCGCTCCTTCGCCGCGTCGGAGTTCAAAAGCGCCGCCGCGCGCACCGGGCTGATGAGCACGGTTTCACAAAAATCGGGGATTAAAGCCATGTTCGCCTGGTTCCAGCGCCTGTTGCCCAGAACGGGCAATTTCTTCGAAATGTTCGAGGCGCAGGCCGCCGCCGTGCTCGCCGCGGCGGACGCCACCGCGCGCCTGTTCGGCGATGGAAAGGGCGCGAACGAGCATATCCGCGAGATTATCGAGCGCGAACATGATGCCGACGAAATCACCCGCGAAGTGCTTCAGACGGTTCGCCGGACCTTCCTCACCCCCTTCGATCGTGCCGCGATTACCAGCCTGATCGGCGCGCTGGACGACACGGTGGACGAAATGCAGGCGGCGGCGCAGGCGATCGACCTGTACGGCTTTGCCGATTTCACCCCCGAAATGCGCGACATGGCGGCGATCGTGGTCGATGCCGCGCGCCTGACCGCCGATGCCATGCCGCTGCTGCGCGATGTCGCGCGCAACGGCCGGCGGCTGCACGAACTGACCGAACGGCTGGTGCGCATGGAGGGACATGCCGATGAAATTCATACCGAGGGGCTGAAAAAAGCGCTGAAGCAGCATGGCGAGAACGATACGCTGCGCTTCGTCGTGGAGCGCGAAATCTACAAGCATCTCGAACGCATCGTCGACGCGTTCGAAGATGTCGCCGATGAAATCGACGGCATCGTCATCGATCACGTCTGACCGGCCGGCTTTTCGTGCACGAACTCGCCTTTCCGCTGCTGGTCGCGCTGATCGTCGTCGCGCTGGCCTTTGATTATCTCAACGGGCTGCATGATGCCGCCAATTCTATCGCGACCGTCGTTGCGACCCGGTTGCTGTCGCCGCTGATGGCGGTGGGATTCGCCGCGGTCTTCAACTTCGCGGCCTATTTCCTCACCATCGCCTTTCCCAGCCTGCACGCCGTTGCCGAAACCATCGGCAAGGGGTTGATCGACAAGGACCTCGTCACGCCCGCGGTGATTTTCGGCGCGCTGGTCGGCGCGATGTTCTGGAACGTCGTCACCTGGATGAAGGGGATACCGTCTTCGTCCAGCCACGCGCTGATCGGCGGGCTGATCGGGGCTGGCGTCGCGCATGCGGGCCTTACCGGCATCGAATGGGGCGGGCTGAACAAGACGCTGCTTGCCATCGTGCTGTCGCCGATGATCGGCATGTTCCTCGCCATGCTCGTCATGCTGCTGTCCAGCTGGGCGCTGCACCGCGCAACGGCGCGCGGCGCGGAAAAGGGGCTGCGCGTGCTGCACCTGTTTTCCTCAGGCGCCTATTCGCTCAGCCATGGCCTGAACGACGCGCAAAAGACGATGGGGATCATCACCGTCCTGCTGTATTCGACCGGGTATCTGACCGGGCCGTTCGAAGTGCCGCACTGGGTTGCCATCGCCTGCTACACCGCGATCGCGCTGGGCACGATGACCGGCGGCTGGCGGATCATCGAAACGATGGGATCGCGAATCACCAAATTGTCGCAGCATCAGGGGTTCAGCGCTTCGCTCGCCGGATCGATCGTGCTGTTCGGCGCATCCTTTCTGGGCATTCCGGTTTCGACCACGCACACGATCACCGGGTCGATCATCGGGGCAGGGACTGCGCGACGCGCATCCGCCGTGCGCTGGGGTGTGGCTCAGAATGTCGTCATCGCCTGGGTAGTGACGATTCCCGCTTCGGCGGCGGTCGGCGCGCTGTTCTACGGGCTCACGACCTTTTTCTGACGAAGTGGCGCCGCGCGCGGCTGTCTTCATCCGCACCCCCTTGCGTCGTAAGGTAGCTTCGACCATATGCCCGGACGGGAGTCGGGCGGACGGTGCCGTCGCCAACCCGGTCAGGTCCGGAAGGAAGCAGCCGCAACGATTTCGTATCGGGTCGTTCCGGCTCCCACCTTTTCGAAAAAGCTGAATGTCCCGCTGCAACGCCGATATGCCCTGGCGGTGCGGAGGCGTTCGGCACTGGCGAGCGAGCGACGCTGCTTCACAGTGCCGATCTCTTCGACACGCCCGCCTGCTTGGGCTAGACCCGCAGCGATGAACGAATCGTCCCTCGGCCTCGACGAACCGCCCCAGCCGAACAAGGCGGAAAGCTATCGCGTGCTCGCGCGCAAATACCGGCCGCAGACCTTTTCCGAACTGATCGGCCAGGATGCGATGGTCACCACGCTGGCCAACGCGATTCGCCGCGACCGGCTGGCGCACGCATTTCTGCTCACCGGTGTTCGCGGGGTGGGCAAGACATCGACCGCGCGGCTGATCGCGAAGGCGCTGAACTGCATCGGGCCGGACGGCAATGGTGGCCCGACCATCTCTCCATGCGGCGTGTGCGAACCGTGCCGCGCTATCGCCGAAGGGCGCCATATCGACGTCATCGAAATGGACGCGGCCAGTCATACCGGCGTCGACGATGTGCGCGAAATTATCGAAGCGTCGCGCTACGCCGCGGTTTCGGCGCGCTACAAAATCTACATCATCGATGAAGTCCACATGCTGTCGAAAAACGCCTTCAACGCGCTGCTGAAGACGTTGGAAGAGCCGCCGGCCCATGTGAAGTTCCTTTTCGCCACCACCGAAGTGCACAAGGTGCCGGTAACGGTGCTTTCGCGCTGTCAGCGTTTCGATCTGCGGCGCATTTCCGCCGAAAAGCTGGCCACGCATTTCGCCTGGGTTGCTGAGCAGGAGGGCGCTCAGGCCGAACCCGAAGCGCTGGCGTTGATCGCGCGCGCGGCGGAAGGATCGGCGCGCGACGGCCTGTCCATCCTCGATCAGGCGATCGCCCATGCCGATATGGAGGGCGGGGGCGTTCGAGCCGATGCGGTTCGCCAGATGCTGGGCCTGTCCGATCGCGGCGCGATGCGCGACCTGTTCGGGCTGTTGCTGGGCGGCGATGCAGCCGGCGTGATCACGGCGATCCGGCGGCAATATGATCTTGGCGTCGATCCCCAGTCGGTGATGCAGGCGCTGCTCGAAACGGTGCACGGCATCACGCTGGTGAAGGTGGGCACGCCGGACGATCCGGCGCAGTCGGCAGAAGCCCGCGACATGCTGGGCGAGTGGGCGGGGTCGTTGTCGAATCCGTTGCTCCACCGGTTGTGGCAGATGCTGTTGAAAGGGCATGAAGAGGTGGCGCGCGCCGCCATGCCGATCGAAGCGTGCGAAATGGCGCTGCTCCGTATCGTCCATGCCGCCTCGCTTCCCGATCCGGGCGATCTCGCCCGTCGGCTGGCGCGGGGAGATTCGCCGCCCGTTCAGCCTGTCGGTGGCGCGCAACCCGACGGTCCCCCCGCCGCGCCTGCGCCTGCGCCCGATGGTCCACCCGTACAGCAGCTCCCGACCAGTCTTGACGATCTCGCCGCGCTGCTTGAACGGCATAATAAGCATGCGATGGAATCGCATGTTCGCAACCTCATAAGCCCGATCACGTTCGATCCGCCAAAGATGGAAGTGAGCGCCGCGCGGCCGCTGCCCAGCGAATTTTTGCGTGACCTTGCCGCGGACCTGCGCGAGATTACGGGCGTTGTATGGAAGATCACGGCCAGCGATGCGCCGGGCGAACCGACATTGCGTGAAAGGCGGCGTGCGGATCAGGAGGCCGATCGTGCGTCGGTGCTCGCCGAACCGATGGTCGCCGCGGCGATGGACGCGTTTCCCGGTGCCGAACTGGCCAGCTGGACCCGCAAGCAGAATGGATGATTGCGATGCAAAATCTCGAAGAAATCATGAACATGGCTCAGAATGTTCAAAACGAACTTCAAAAAGCGCAGGCCAATCTTGACACGATCGAGGTTGAAGGGAAGGCGGGCGGAGGTCTCGTCACGGTGAAAGCGACGGCAAAGGGCCGGATCGTCGGCGTGAATATCGACGAATCGCTGCTCCAGCCTTCGGAAAAGCAGGTGGTCGAGGATCTGGTCACCGCCGCGTTCAACGATGCCCGCGCCAAGGCGGATCAGGCAAGTAATGAGGAAATGTCGAAGCTGACCAGCGGCATGGAACTTCCGCCGGGATTCAAGATGCCATTCTGACCCGGCATCGCCAACCATGTCGGTCGCGGAACATTTGAAAGCCAATCCACGTTGACCCTCCCAGTTTAAAGGAGGACGCCGCGATGGTAGATGAACGTGTAGAAACGACCGAACCCCGCGAGGGCCACACCCATACAACCGTGATCGAGGAACGGCGCGGCGGTGGCGGGGGCGGTCTGTTGATTGGCTTTGCGGTGCTGATCCTCGTGATCGTCGGCGCCTATTTCCTGCTCAACCAGAGCAAGAATGACAATCTGAAGACTCAGGCAGTCACCGACGCCGCCAAGAGTGTGTCGGATACCGCCGACAAGGCGGGCGACGCGATCGATCAGGGTTCAAACAACTGATCGCGCGTCAATAGACGCAGGCATCAAGCCCGTCGGTACGCACGACATTCATCCGTTTTGCGATGGTGTTGCCGTATCGGCGGGTAAAGCCGCTGGGGGCAATGGCGGCGCGTTTCTTGGGAAGCGGCAGCACCGCCGCGATCCGCGCCGCTTCCTGCGTGCTGAGCGTATCCGCACCATGACCGAAATAACGCCGTGCGCCAGCATCGACGCCATAAGTGCCGATCCCCGTCTCTGCGACGTTCAGATAGACTTCCATGATCCGGCGCTTGCCCCATAAATGTTCGATCAGGAAGGTGAACCACGCTTCCAGTCCTTTGCGGAAATAGCCGCCATCCTGCCACAAAAAGACATTTTTCGCGGTCTGCTGACTAATCGTGGAGCCGCCGCGGATGACGTGGCCGCCCGCCTGATTACGCTCGAACGCCTTGCGAATGGCTTCGTAATCGAACCCCGAATGTTCGCAAAAGCGTGAATCTTCGCCCGCGATCGCCGCGCGCGCCATGTCGCGGTCAATACGTCCGATGCCCATCCAGTCTTTGGTGACGCCGTGACCGGAAATCATATCGCCGAGCATCGTTATCGTGATCGGCGGCGGCACGAACCGATACACCCCGACCCAGATTACCGACAGGATAAGGAAAGCGGCAGCGAGTTTGACCAGCGTGACCGCTATCCACCGGATGGGGCGGCCGCGACGCTTTCGGGATTTAGCCATTACGTTCCGCGATTGATGACCGGGCAGGGTGGCAGCAGGGGACAAGTCGGATGGTCAGGCTGCGATCAAAGCCATTTCACCTCGATCCAGCCCCGTTTCCGTCTGCCCCTTACGGCAACAAGCGATGCACGATCACCCGGCGGGGAGCAACCGCTTATCGCCCGCCAGTCGCATCATCGCCTTTTGCAGCTTCTCGAACGCGCGCACTTCGATCTGGCGGACACGTTCGCGGCTGACGCCATAAACCTGCGATAATTCTTCCAGTGTCTTGGGGTCGTCGGTCAACCGGCGCTCGGTCAGGATATGCTTTTCGCGATCGTTCAAATCGTCCATCGCTTCGACCAGCATATCGTGACGGACATCGGCTTCCTGCGCATCGGCGACACGTTCGTCCTGAAGCGGCTCGTCATCCTGAAGCCAGTCCTGCCACTGCGCTTCGCCATCCTCGCGCATCGGCACGTTAAGCGACGTATCGCCGCCCATCGCCATGCGGCGATTCATGCTGGTGACCTCATCAGCGGTCACGCCCAGATCGGTCGCGATCTTCTCGACATCTTCGGGACGCAGGTCGCCGTCCTCGAACGCGTCGAGCTTCGCCTTCATCCTGCGCAGGTTGAAGAACAGCTTTTTCTGCGCCGCAGTGGTGCCCATCTTAACCAGGCTCCATGACCGCAGAATGAATTCCTGGATCGAGGCGCGAATCCACCACATCGCATAGGTGGCGAGGCGAAAGCCGCGATCGGGTTCGAATTTCTTCACGCCCTGCATCAGGCCGATATTGCCCTCCGAAATCAGTTCGCTGACCGGCAGCCCATAGCCGCGATAGCCCATGGCGATCTTCGCCACGAGCCGCAAATGGCTGGTGACCAGCTGGGCGGCCGCTTCCGGGTCCTGATGCTCCTGAAACCGCTTGGCGAGCATATATTCCTGCTCGGGCGTGAGAATCGGGAATTTCTTGATCTCGGCAAGATAGCGGTTGAGGCTCGCCTCTCCGCCAAGCGCGGGGATCGTCGCCGGGACGTTGCTTGCGCCTGCCATGATCCGTGTCTCCTTGATCCGTCGGTGCCGTCGCCTGATAGCGCGATCGTCACCAGTTCCTATACGTGAAGTTGGCCCAACAGTTCCCGCATGTCCGCAGGCATTTCGCTATCGAACGACAAAGCGTTACTATTTATAGGGTGGGTGAACCCCAACCGGGCCGCGTGCAAGGCCTGACGCCGGAAACCCAGCGTTTCGAGGATCGGCCGGTGAACGGGGCGCGGACGGCCATAGGTCTGATCACCCAGCAGCGGGTGGCCGATCGATGCCATGTGCACGCGCACCTGATGCGTACGTCCGGTCTCCAGCCGGCATTCGACCAGCGCGGCCTGGTTCAGCGGTTCGACCAGACGATAGCGGGTGGTCGCGTGCTTGCCGCCCGGAACGATCGCCACTTTCTTGCGATTGGCGGACGAACGGCCGAGCGGTGCTTCGACAATGCCCTCGCCCTGAACCGGCAGGCCGGCGACGATCGCCAGATAGCGCCGGTCGATCGTATGCGCCTTGAACTGACGCGCCAGCCCTTCGTGCGCGCGGTCGTGCTTTGCCGCGACGATCAGTCCCGATGTATCCTTGTCGATGCGATGGACGATGCCGGGACGCGCAACGCCGCCGATGCCCGAAAGCTGGCCCGCGCAATGATGAAGCAGCGCATTGACCAGCGTGCCATCGGGATTTCCCGCCGCCGGGTGGACGACCAGCCCCACCGGCTTGTCGATCACGATCAGATGCTCGTCTTCATACACGATCGAAAGCGGGATCGCTTCGGCGACATTATGGGCGGGTTCGGGTTCGGGGACCGAAACGCTGAATATTTCGCCGGCGGAGATTTTCTGCGATGCGTTGCGCACAGGAACGCCGCGCGGGTCGACGACATTTCCCTTGGCGATCAGGACCTTCAATCGTTCGCGCGAAATCGTAGGGACGGCCTGCGCAAGCGCACGGTCCAGACGCCAGCCATGGGCCATGTCCGCGATGCGCGCTTCTATTGTGGAAACCCCCCGATCCATTCGGGTAGCAAGATGGGCATGAACCCGCGAATTTCAAGAGCGACGCTGACCCGATTGATGGTGTTGGCCGGACAGTCTCCTGATGCCGAAATTTGCGGTATTCTGCGCGGACATGGCGATGCGGTGCGTGCAGCGCTCGCCACCGCCAACGCGGCCGCCGATCCCGCGCGCCGTTTCGAAATCGATCCGGCGATGTTGTTGCGCTGCCACCGGCTGGCGCGGCGTCCGGGCGGATTCGAAATTATCGGCTATTATCATTCGCATCCCGGCGGCAGGCCGTTTCCCTCAGCCACGGACGCGGCAATGGCTCAGCCGGACGGAAAATTATGGCTGATCGTCACGCGCGATGAAGCGCGACTGTGGCGCGCGGTGGCGCAAGGCGATATGCACGGGCGCTTCGATGCGGTTGCTTTCGACATGCCGACTGGTAATCGGATCGATACGTCCCTGGCCGCGGTCCTGCGGTCGGGGAGGGAAGATAGCTGGAGCGTCGAGCTTGAATATTTCCGCGACTGATTTTGCGAGCCTTTTATGTTCCCGGTTGTGCCATGACCTGCTCAGTCCGGTCGGCGCGCTCAACAACGGGCTGGAACTGCTTGCCGACGAACATGATCCGGAAATGCGCGCTCGCTGCCTCGAACTGCTCGCCGACAGCGCGCGCGCTTCGGCCAACAAGCTGAAATTCTTCCGGCTTGCCTTCGGTGCGGCCGGGGGATTTGGCGAAACGGTTGACGCGCGGGAGGCGAAGACAGCCATTGAAGGGCTGTTTGGCGACAATCAACGGCTGCAACTCGGCTGGATGGTGAGCGAGCAGGTGCTTCCCAAACAGGCGATCAAGGTGCTGCTCAACCTTGCGCTGATCGGCGGCGATGCGCTGATTCGCGGCGGCCAACTCGATATCGGCGCAGAGGTCGTGGACAATATGATCGAAATCGGCGTGCGCGCCGATGGCCCGCGCATCGTTCTGGATGGCGAATTACGCAATGCGCTGCTTGGCGAATCGGGCGATGCCCCGGTAACGCCGCGCGCCGCAGCGGCGTTTCTGGTCCATCAACTCGTGATGCAGAGCGGCGGCAGCCTCCAAGTTTCGCCGCCTGAGGCGGACATTCTCGTCTTTGGGGCATCTTTCCGGGTCGGGTAAACCAGCCTTTAACCGTCCTGCGGCATGGTGCCTGCGCGCTTATGTGCGGGGAACCATGGACGATCTGCTTCAGGACTTCATTGCCGAAACACGCGAAACGCTGGAAACGCTTTCGGGTGAGATCGTCGCTTGGGAAGCCGCGCCCGGCGATCGCGCACGGCTGGATGCCATTTTCCGGTTCGTGCATACGGTAAAGGGAAGCTGCGGATTCCTTGACCTTCCCCGGTTGCAGCGGCTCAGCCATGCGGCAGAGGATGTCCTGGCGCAGGTTCGCGACGGGCATCGCACGCCGGACCAGCAACTGGTCAACGCCGTGCTCGGCATTGTCGATCGAATTGCCGAGATCGTCGAAGCGATCGATGCGGGAACAGCGCTCGACCATTCGGGCGAGGACCTCCTCATCGCCGCGCTGGAGGACGGATCGGCGGAGGTGCATCACGCCGCGCCGGTGCAGGTTCGTCCCGCGTCGCGTAGTGTGCGGCTGAGCGTTGATCTGCTCGACCGGATGATGGGCGGGATGTCCGACATGGTGCTGGCGCGCAACGAACTGGCCCGCCGCCTGCGCGATAGCGATTGCGATCCGGCGATAGAGGCCGCGCTGGAACGCATGTCCGCGACGGTCGCCGATATGCGCGATGCGGTCACGCTGACCCGAATGCAGAAACTAGACGCCTTGTTTTCGCCCTTGCCCCGCGTGGTGCGCGATACCGCAGCGAGCCTGGGCAAGGCGGTATCGCTGTCGATCGACGGGGCCGATGTCGAACTCGACCGCGAAATGATCGAGGCGATGCGCGATCCGCTGGTCCACATCATTCGCAATTCGATCGATCACGGCATTGAATTTCCCGCCGACCGACGCAAGGCTGGAAAGCCGGAAAATGGCCGCCTGACCGTTGCGGCACGGCAATCCGGCAATCAGATCGTCATGGAAATCATCGATGACGGACGCGGCATCGATGTCGAGCGGGTGATTCGCAAACTGGCCGAGAATGGGTCGCGCAGCGAAGCGGAATTGCGCAAGCTGCCCGATCAGGCGAAGCTGGCGCTGATCTTCGAGCCAGGGCTGAGCACAAAGGATGCCGCCACCGAAGTGTCCGGCCGCGGGGTCGGGATGGACGTCGTGCGCGCCAGCGTCGATCAGATCGGCGGCAGGATCGAACTCGATAATTCGCCCGGAAAGGGGCTCAGGATCACTATCCACCTGCCACTTACCTTGTCGATCATCTCGGCAGTGACGCTGGGCGTGGGGAACCAGTCGTTCGCATTGCCCCGTCAGGCGGTTGAGGAGATCGTCAGCGCCGGCGCGCAGAACATCCGGGTAGATCAACTGGGCAGTGCAAGCATCGCCACAGTGCGCGGCCGCAAGCTGCCGCTTGTCCGGCTTTGCGATGTGTTGCGCATCGAATCGTCCGGGCACGAGACGGCGGGAATGCTGGTCATCGTCGGCATGGGCACGGGCAGCTATGCACTGGCGGTCGATACCGTATTCGATACCGAGGAACTGGTCATCAAACCGGCGGTGCCGCAGATCATGGCAAGCGGCGTATATGGGGGTCAGACGCTGCCCGACAGCGGTCAGCCGATGCTGTTGCTCGACGGTGCGGGCATCGCCGCGCGCGCCAATGTCCGGTTTGGCATCAACGGCGCGTTCACCCGGTCGGAGGAGGAAGCGGAGGTGGAGGAAGATCTGGGCATGCCTGCGCTGATGTTCCTCGATCTCGATGGCAGCCGGCGCAGCATACCGCTTTCGGTCGTCGACCGGATCGAAAAGGCGCGGGCGGAGGCGGTGGCGATGTCCGCCGGGCGGCTGCGCATCGCGATCGACGGATCGATGATCACCGTCGCGGTGACGGGCGACCTTCCGCCGCGGGGCAGCATCGCGTTGTTACGGCTGAATTGCGGCGACGGTGAAATCGCCTATGCGGTGCGCGAAGCGTTCGACATCGTGCATGTGCGTGACGAGATGACGCCGGGGGAACAGGGGCCGGTGGCCGGGGTGATGCTGGTCGAGGGCGAGCAGATCGAGATGATCGATCCCAACTGGCTGTTCGAACAATTCGGCCCGAACGAGGCGGCGCATGACGCCTCGCCGATATGCCTGCTGGCAGGCGCGGACGACGGGTGGATGCGCAACTTTGTCAAACCGCTGCTGGAAAGCGCCGGGTATCGCGCGGTTTTCAAATTGGAGGCAGGGCAGGCGCCGGCGGTGGTGCTGGCGCGCGAAGGCGAAACACCCGATGCGGCCGGGACTGCGCCGCTGGTGCATCTTAGTGATCGCAGGGGCGGCGGGGCGGACCGTGCAGGCATATTCCGCTATGATCGCGCCGCGTTGTTGGGCGCCGTCGCGGAACGCCTGAGGACCATCTGATGGAATCGCTCTACCTCGTCGCGCGAATCGCCGGACGGCCTGTCGTTATCGATTCGGAACAGGTCGAATCGGTCATCGACCTTGCCGGCGTCACCGACGTTCCGCTTGCGCCCGGTCATGTCCGCGGCATCAGTGCGCTTCGCAGCCGCGTGGTCACGGTGATCGACAGCCGGGCCGCGCTCGGTCTTTCGCCCTCGCCTGAGATTGGCCGGGCGGTCATCACCCAGGTCGACGGGCATCATTACGCGGTCATGGTCGAGGAACTGGAGGATGTGGTGCCGTTCGCCGCCAATCCGCTGACCGACGGCATCGCACTGGATCGCGTCTGGCGAAAGGCGGGGCGTGGTTATGTGGAGCGCGACGGCGAACCGATCCTGATCGTCGATGTCGAATGCCTGGTTCATGGCGATGAAAAATCCGACTGATCGCCGCGCGTTAACGCGGCCCTTACGAACGCCATGCCATCGCTTCGTTTCTATGCGTACAACAGGGTATTTTTCATGAAGAGCTGTCTGGTAGTCGATGATTCGAAAGTGATTCGACAGGTCGCCCGCCATATCCTCGAAACCTTGCAATTCGAGGTTCGCGAAGCGTGCGATGGCCGCCAGGCGCTGGACAGCTGCCTTGATTCGCCACCCGATGTGGTGCTGCTCGACTGGAACATGCCGGTGATGAGCGGCATGGATTTTCTGCGGGCGCTCGGCGAATCGGACGTCACCAATCGGCCGAAGATCATATTTTGCACGACCGAAAACGGCATGGCGCATATTCGCGCCGCGATCGATGCGGGGGCGGACGAATATGTGATGAAGCCGTTCGATCGCGAAACGCTTGAAAGCAAGCTTCAGATCGTCGGCATGGCCTGAACCGCGCGGTCATGAACATCGCCACCCACGATATGGATACGAATACCGCCCGCGAAACCGCGATGTCGCGTGTGCTGGTGGTGGACGATTCGGTCGTGGCGCGCACCGTGATTACGCGAATGGTCGACTCGTTCGCAGGATTTGCGGTGTCGGCGACCGTCCCCAACGCCGGGGCAGCGCTCGACCATCTGCGACACAATCAGGTCGATATCATTCTCCTCGACATTGAGATGCCGGGCGTCGATGGGCTGACTGCGCTTCCCGACCTGCTTCGGCTGGGCAATGGCGCACGGATCATTGTCGTATCGTCGGCTTGCGACGAAGGCGGTGCGGCGGCGGTTCAGGCGCTGGCGCTGGGTGCCGCGGACACGATGGTGAAGCCCGATACGGGCAGGCTGGCGACGCGCTTCGCCGATGCGCTTTACGACCGGATGGTTCGCCTGACGGTGCGTTCAGGCAATCCTGCGCCGGGGTGTCCGACCGGTTCGGTGAAGCCTGTCCACGCTTTCGATATCGTTGCGATCGGCGCTTCGACCGGCGGCATTCATGCGCTGTCGCAGGTATTGCGGGCGATTCCGCCTGCTTTTGATGTCCCGATTCTGGTGACCCAGCATCTGCCCATGTCGTTCATGCGCTATTTCGCGACGCAGCTTGCCCTGCTGGCCGGCCGGCCGTGCGATGTGGCGAGCGACCATATGCGTATTCGGCCAGGCCGGATCATCGTCGCGCCGGGCGATGCGCATATGCGCTGTGTTCGCATTTCCGATGGCGCAGCGATCCGGCTGGTTCAGGAACGGTCGAACAGCGGCTGCATGCCCTCGGTCGATCCGATGCTGGCTTCGGTGGCGGAAGTTTACGGCGCGCGCGGGTTGGCGATCGTATTGAGCGGTATGGGGAGGGACGGAATGTTGGGCGCGCAAAGCCTGCATGACGCAGGTGGCACCGTTCTGGTGCAGGACAGGGAAAGTTCTGTCGTCTGGGGCATGCCCGGCGCAATCGCTGCGGGTGGTAACGCATCGGCAGTCATGACCCCCGACGCAATCGGCCAGTTTATCGCGCGGAGCTGCACCGCATGATCGTTTCGCCTGCCACTGCCCGTCCCGCCAGCGGCGCGCTTTCGCAAGGGGCGCTGGGCGTCATCGCGGCTATCCTTGAACAGCGTACCGGCCAGCAGGTCGGGGCAAGTCGCAGCTGGCGGATCGAAACCGCACTGCAGCCGCTGCTTCGCCTGAATGATTTCGCATCGCTGGACGATCTTGCGACAGCGGTGGTCAGCAATCCCGACTCGCCGCTGACCGACACCGTTATCGAAGCGATCGTGAACCACGAAACGTCGTTCTTCCGGGATGCATCGATCCTCGATCAGATTGTCGATGCGGCGCTTACCGTGCGCGCGGAAAATAACGGGCGGCGGTTTCGCATATGGTCGGCAGGATGTTCGACCGGGCAGGAGCCGTTTTCGCTTGCGATCCTCCTGTCCGAACGGCTCGCCGCCGACGATCCTGCTTTTCCCGAAATCGTTGCCACCGATATTTCGGCAATGGCGCTCCGCCGCGCGCAGGCAGGGCGGTTCAGCCAGTTCGAAATCCAGCGAGGCCTGCCGGTGCGTCGAATGATTTCCTGGTTCGACAGCGTCGATGAAGAATGGATCGCCCGTTCCGATCTGGTTCGCCGTGTTCAGTTCCGCCGCAACAATCTGGCCAACGAAGCGCCGCCACCGGGGAAGTTCGACCTGATTTTGTGCCGAAATGTGCTTTTGTATTTTTCGGACGAATTGCGTTCACGCGTCTTCGCCAAACTGGCGGGCGCGATGCGCGATGAAAGCCTGCTGGTTCTCGGCGCAGGAGAGACGGTAATCGGGCATACAAAGGCGTTAATGCCGTGCCAGCGTTTTCGCGGCTTTTACCGCCGGACGCCCGCAACGGCGCGCGATGCCGCCTGACGACGACTTGCTTTCGCGCGATATTGCCCCCAATCGGGAAGAACGGCTTTCCCAGCGGTGATATGCGCGCGCAATGAAATTCATCGAAAACCCTTCGCCCAATTTCGATCAGCGCACGCTGTCGGTTTCGATGATCGTGCTGCACTATACCGGGATGCAGAGCGGTGCGGCGGCGCTCGCCCGTCTCACCGATGCCGAATCAAAAGTTTCGGCGCATTATCTGGTTGAGGAGGATGGTGCGGTTCATCGTCTGGTCGATGAAGACAATCGCGCCTGGCACGCCGGTCGTTCGCATTGGCGCGACATCGGCGACATCAACAGCGCGTCGGTGGGGATAGAGATCGTCAATCCCGGCCATGAATTCGGCTATCGCCCCTTTCCCGATCCCCAGGTCGCCTCGGTCATTCGTCTGGTCCATGCGATCAAGGACCGGTACGAAATCACGCGCGGAAACGTGGTGGGCCATTCCGATGTCGCCCCGGCGCGCAAACAGGATCCGGGCGAGCTGTTCCCCTGGGGGAAACTGGCGCGGCTTCGCCTAGTCCTTCCGCGACCGACCAGAAATCTTGCCGATCCGCACTGGCCCGATGGCGGCTTCATGCTGGCGCTCGAACGTTTCGGGTACGACGTGACGGACGGCGAAGCTGCGGTCGTTGCGTTTCAGCGGCGATTCCGTCCCGAACTGATCGACGGGATCATCGATGCCGAATGCCGCGCGATTCTTCTCGCGCTGCTGCTTCCCAAACCGCAGGGAGACGACTAACTAGCGCGCGTGCCAGAGGGCTGGGCGACCGCGTGGACATGCGCCACGAGGAAAGTCCGGGCTCCACGGAAACGACGGTGCCGGGTAACGCCCGGCGGGGGCGACCCCAGGGAAAGTGCCACAGAGAGCAGACGGCCCGGTTTCGACCGGGTCACGGTGAAAGGGTGCGGTAAGGGCGCACCGCGCGGTCGGTAACGGCGGCGGCATGGCAAACCCCACCGGGAGCAAGACCGAATAGGGATGGCAAATGGGCTACAGTTCCGGCCCGCCGTCCGGGTTGGTTGCTTGAGGCGGCGCGCAAGCACCGTCCTAGAGGAATGGTCGCCCAGTCCCGCAAGGGATGGACAGAACCCGGCTTACAGGCCCTCTGGCACGATTTCGCTGCGTCCTGCTCTGGTCTTTGCGGCGCTTGCGCCCTATTTCATACGCTTATGGCACGAACTTCCCGATCCTATGACTGGGGCTTTCCGCGCTGGCGTCCCTATGGCGAACAAGGACGTGAGGCGGCGAATGTCCGCCTGTGCGACCGCCAGGGGTGTGAAGAACCCGGCACCTGCCCCGCGCCCAAAGCACCCAACAGCCCGGAACGCTGGTATTTCTGCGAAAAACACGCGGCGGAATATAATCGCGGCTGGAATTATTTCGAAGGGCTGAGCGAGGAAGAGGCGAAGCAGCGTGAGGCGAATGAACGGCGCGATGCGTCGGGTTTTGCCGATTCGGCGCATTATGGCTGGGCGGGACCGGGCGACGGCACCCGTTCGCGCGATGAGATGCGCGCTCTCGACATCCTTGAACTCGACAGCGATGCCGATTTTGATGCTGTTCGCGCCTCCTGGCGGCGGCTTGCCAAGGAAAACCATCCCGACAAGCGGCCGGACGATGCCGAGGCCGCAAAGCGCTTCCACGCGATTCAGGCGGCGTATGACGTGCTGAAATCGGTCGAAGAGCGCCGTCAGTGGAAACCCGGTTGAAAAGCCATATAAACGCCAACTGGACCAACGCCGCGCTTGTCTGCGCCAAATGCCAGAAAAAGGTCAGGGGCGGCTTTGGCGCTGATGGCAAACAAAAGCTGTCCAAGGCGCTTCGCAAACATCTGGGCGTGAAGAAAGGGCGTAAGGGCCATGTCGGCATCGTCGAAACGAAATGCCTCGGCGTCTGCCCGAAAAACGCCGTAACGGTCGTCAACGCCTCGCGAATGGACCAGTGGCTGCTGGTTGCGCCCGGTGCGAACCTTGATGAGGTGGCGCGCTCGCTCGGTCTCGCCCCGGAACGATGAAGGTCGTCGGCGCCGGGCGGCCTCAGAAATTCATCGCTGCTGTGATCGCGTGATCGCAATCGATATCGGTCGCAACCGGTTCATCGCCGCCAAACAGCGCTTTTCCGACCTGACCGATGACGTCGCCGACAGAATCACCTTTTTCGGGCGGTGATATTTTCGGCGATTTGATCGTCCCGCGCACCGGGACGGCGCCGCCGATCCGCAAGGTCGAATGCTGTTTCGCGACGCCGTGCAACGCCAGGTTCAGGCTTTCGGAAGGGAAGCGGATCGTTCCGGCTGCACGGGTGACCGCGCGGCTGGTATCTATCCGCACATTGCCGGCACTTGCCGTTCCGTTTTTGAGGGTGAACGGGGCGATCAGGCAGCGAAGGACCGCCTGTTTCTTCTTTCCCGCGAACAGGCCGCCGCCAACATCCTGCCCCAGCAGCAGCGCAGTCTTGTCGGGCAGCACGCCGTTGCGCGCGGTCAGCGCCAAACGACCGCTGGCAGCGCCGATCGCCGCGCGGATCGTCTTGCCGGTTCCTGTCAGGTCGATGCGACCACGGGCAGGGGCATCGACACCGCTGGCCGGAAACAGATCAGATAATTGGCCCCCATTCAGTTCCAGCTGCAGGTGAAGCTGCGGCCCCGCCGATTTCTGGGCAATCACGGCTTTACCCGACAGGGTGCCGTGTGGCATCCCGAAACGCAGCGGCGAAACCGTCAGTGTTTTCTTTTCAAGCGTCAACGTGGCGTCAAGGCTGGTGAACGGATCGGAGCCGGGTGCGAGCAGCCGGTCGGCATGGAGGCGAAGCACGCCTGCAACATCGCCCAGATTATCGAGGTCAATCGCGGTGTCGGGTACGACCAGCTTGCCCTGCCGCGCCTGTTTCGCATCCGCCTTTGCACGCTGGGCATCGGTCGACAGATCGGCGAAATCAAAACGGTCGGCATGTAAGGTGCCGTCGATACGGCTCTGCCCGCCCCCTTTGCGGATCGTGGCATCTCCTGAAAAATCCGATCGCCCGACCGTGCCGTTCAGCTTTTCAATTTTCCATTCCGGTCCGCGGCGGGCAAGGGTAGCGGTCATTCGCACCGGCTGCGTATCGGGAAGCCCGGCCTCGATCAGCGCGTCGACATAGGCGAGGCCTGCACCATGGGCGCTTGCCGTCGCGTCGATGCTATCGGTGGCGAGCGGCTTTGCCATGGTTCCGTGCATCACCAAACCTACCGCCTGACCCTCGATATTCAGCTCGAAGGGCCAGCGACCGGATCCATCTTCGGCGGCAAAGGCACCGCCATGCGCGCGCACGCTCACCGGCGCGCCATGGACGCTGCCGCTACCCTTCACGTCGAGGCCGCTTTGCGAACCACCGTTCAGCGTGACGTCGAAACGGCGATTCTGAAGCGCGTCGCGATACGCGATCGTTACATTCTGCAAGGAAAGGGCATGAAGCGCATTCGTTGACGATCCCTCTTCTTCGCTTTTCCCCGATGCGCCGCTCCAGTTGATGCGATTATCGGCTGTGCGGATCAGCAGCGCGTCGGCCCCGCCTATGTCCAGCGTCTCGATCCGCGTGGTTCCGAACAGCAGGGCGAGCGCGTCGAAGCCAAATCGCATCCGGTGGACGCGAAGCATCGGCGTATCCGCTTCTGCCCAATCGGGCTGCGGGATGGTAATGTCGCGTATGTCGAGTACGGGGTGCAGCGAAAATCTGTCCTCGCGTTCGATCGACCCGATGGTTACGGGGCGACCCAGCGCCTTCGACAGTCTGGATTCGATTGTCCTGTCCAGGCTGCCCCAGGGAAAGGCGGCGAGCGTCGCCAGCGCGAGCAGGATCAGCGCAACCAGTCCGGCGAGCAGTATACGCCAATGACGGCCGAGCCAGTGGCTCGCACGCACCGTAAATCGTTCGATTTTCCTGTCCCTTCGCTCGTGCGCTGATCCAGCGCGCGAAAGGGCATATCGTTCCGGATCAGCCGGTAAAGCGGGCGGCGGTTTCGCGGATCAGCGCGATCATATTGGGGATGCCCTGGGTACGGTTCGAACTGAGCTGATTTTTCAGGTCAAAGGGATCCAGCGCGCCTTCGATATCGCATTCGGTGATTTTCTGCGGGGCCTGATCCTGTACTGTCAGCAGTACCAGTGCGATGATCCCCTTGGTGATCGCGGCGTTGCTGTCCGCCAGAAAATGCAGCCTGCCATCGTCCCGGACGGTGGGATAGACCCAGACCGCTGCCGAACATCCGCGAACCAGCGTGGCGTCGGTCTTCAACGCATCCGGCATTGGTTCCAGCTCGCGGCCAAGTTCGATCAGCAACCGATATCGGTCGTCGGGTTCGAGGAATTCATACTCTTCGCTAAGGTCATCGATGCTTCGCATGGGCGCGATATAGCGTCAGCACCGATGAATGAAACCGCCGCCCCTGCGGGAGTGAAGCGCGGGAGCGGCGGCAAAGCCGGCGGCACGGTTGCCGATCGGCTTTTTTCAAAGGTCGACGCCGGCGGCGATCGCTTCCAGCTTGCGGATACGCTCCTTCAAATCGGCGATCTCGATCCGCGCGCCGGTTGAGGACGGCGGAGCATCGACATCGCGCCCGCGCACCAGCGACAATTCCTGCTTCTTGAGCGCAAGCCAGCTTTTCCAGCCGATCAGCGTCGCGGCGATCATCATGGCAAGTCCGGTAAGCGCCGTGGCCGCCATGATCAGATAGAGGTTGGGATCGTTGGTCATATCGTGTCCCCTTTTATGCGGTTCAGCGGCGGTCTTCGTCGCGAAGGCGTTCGATCTCGCGCTCCAGGCTGACGCTGCTGTGATTGTCGGTGATGACCCGTTCGAGCACCGCGATGCGTTCGCGAAGACCCCGGATTTCCGCCTGCATCTGCCGGGCCTCTTCACTGTCGGCGGCGCGATAGGGCGCCTCGCTCGCCTGTGCCTGCAGCTTTGCCTGGACGATTTTCCCGATGGTCACGATGACGATGATGGCAACCACCATTTCGAACGGGTTCATGAAGTAACTCCCTGATCGTGTTTTATATTTCAGTTCAGCGGCGCATCGCGCAGCTTTTCTATCTCGTCGGCGAGATCGATCCCCTTGTCGGTGACGATGCGTTCCAGCACCCGGACGCGTTGTTCCAGCCGTTCG
Source organism: Stakelama flava (assembly GCF_019351405.1). Taxonomy (GTDB): domain Bacteria; phylum Pseudomonadota; class Alphaproteobacteria; order Sphingomonadales; family Sphingomonadaceae; genus Sphingomonas; species Sphingomonas flava_A. The sequence goes on along the minus strand of NZ_JAHWZX010000001.1, from coordinate 245,018 downwards.
GTCTGCGCGGCATATTGCGCCGCTTTCTCCGCCGCCTGCGCGTTCATCATCGTCGCCATCTTCTCACGATGCTTGAGCGAGCGCTCATAGGCCGAGAAGAGGAGGCCGCCGCCGACCGGCAGGCCGATCACCACCAAAGTGAGCATGAAAATCGTGAAACCGTCGTGCATGGTTACGTCCTTTCCTCAGCGTAGCGAGTCGATTTCGCGCGAAGTGCGTTCGGCGGGGTCGGTCGCGATGCGTTCGAGGACGCGAAGCCGCTCCTCCAGGCGATTGATCTGGCCGGTCAGCCTGTCGTTTTCATTCGACAGCAGTTCGATCTTCCGGGTGAGCGCCAGTTCTTCGTCGCTCGCACCGCCACGGCGTCCGGCGCGCCGGGTGCGTGGGTCATATCCGTATTTCGCGCGGATGACCTGGCGGATAATTCCGGCTACCATCGCCATGCCGACGATGAGCAGGACGAAAACTTGTCCGTGATGCATGGTTCGGCTCCCTAATCCTCAGGCGCTTCAGCGCAGGCTGTCGATCTCATCGGCAAGCCGCGTGTTGCGGCTGGTGTAGAACATTTCCATGTCGGCAAGCCGGCGGTCGATGTCGCGGAATTTTGATCGCACCTCGGCGGTCGAACGCTTCGGGTTGGTGCGCACGCCCTGCCAGAACCTGGCGTCTTCGGCGCTGCCGTACAGATCGACCGGCTTTTTCGGCGCCATATAGGCGACCATGCCATAGGCGATCAGCGTCCAGGGGAAGCCTCCGACCAGCGTAAGGATCACCGCGCTGACGCGAACCCAGACGACATCCAGCCCGGTATAGTCGGCTATCCCTGCGCACACACCCGACCACTGGCCGTTCTGCTTGTCGAGATAGAATTTGGTACGGCTTGCGGACATGGCTCAGTTCCTCCGGGAATAGTCGATTTCGGAAACGTCCGGGGTGCTGGGCACCTGCGGACGGAAGTCGGGATTGTCGGCAGCGACGATGCGTTCGATCGTCTGCAGGCGGTCTTCCAGCCGGCGGGCGGTGTAGTGCAACTCGTCGAGCAGCTTTTCATCCTCGCCGGTAATGGTCGCCGCCTGTTTCCACTTTGTCACATAGTGCATCACTACCCAGGGAAGCCCGATGAAGAGCATTCCCACGATGACGATCGGAAGGAATACATCGTCCAGCATGTTATCCCTCCTGCTTGCCGACGCGGCGCTTCAAGGCTTCCAGCTCTGCCTCGACCTTTTCAGAGGAGCGCAGCTCGGCGATTTCCTCTTCAAGCGTTTTTTGCTGGCCCATGCCGGCGGCTTCAGCACGACCCTCGGCCATATCGACGCGCGCTTCCATCATGTCGAATTTCGAAAACGCATCCTGCATCTTCGATCCAGTGTACATTTCGCGCATCCGCGTGCGGTTATTGGCCGATTCGAGCCGGGTCATGACCGAATTCTGCCGGGTGCGCGCCTCGCGCAGCTTGTTTTGCAGCTTGGTGATGTCCTCTTCCGAAGACTTCAGCGCATTGTCGAGCACCGTGATCTCCTCGTTCAGCTGTTCGACCATGTCGGCGGCCTTTTGCCGTTCGATCAGCGCGGCCTTGGCCAGATCCTCACGATCCTTGGACAGCGCCAGCTCGGCCTTTTCGGTCCAGCTGTCCTGAAGCTTTTCCAGCTTGTTGATATGGCGGCGCATTTCCTTCTGGTCGGCGATGGTGCGCGCGGCCGAAGCACGAACCTCGACCAGCGTTTCTTCCATCTCAAGGATGATCATGCGGATCATCTTGGCCGGGTCCTCCGCCTTGTCGAGCAAGTCGGTGACGTTGGCGGCGATGATATCCCGGGTTCGTGAAAAGATACCCATGGTAACGAGACTCCTTCGTTTAACGCATTGTTACTAAGTGTGATTGCCGGGGCGGGAGTGGGGCAGCCCGTTCCGGCAATCGACCGCTGCTTCATTCGGTGGCGGCGGCCAGTCTATTGTCGTTGTACTTTGCGACGATCTTGCGCGAAACAGCGCGCATTGCCTCGCCGCTCTTTTGGCGCGCCTCGTCGCTGAAGAATACTTCCATCGCGACGGTGCGGGGGGTGCCGCGCAGATTGGCGGGAAGCTGCGGATATTTTACCGCGTCGACCGCCCGGACCGCTTCATGGTCGAGCACATGGTTGCCGGTGCCTTTTTCCAGCGTGTTGCCGACATAATTGCCGTCGGCATCGAAATGCGCTGCGACCACCGCGCCCGCCTGATCCCGCGTGGCGGCCAGGATGGCCGACATGGGATGAATATTGGCGCTCAGGCGATGCGATACGGTGGTCTGCCAATCGGGATCGGAAACGCCGTTCGCGGCAGCAGGGGAAACCGCGCCGGCAACCAACGCGGTGCCGAAAACAGCCGCCAGCGCCAGGCCGGAAACGGAGCGGGTGATGGATGCGATCTTGCTGTTCATTATACGGTCCTCCCTGAACCTGGTGCGAAGTTTCACCGTCTGAGCGGTGATGCCAAAAGCTATGCAGAAGCCGTGCCAAAACTATAAAATTCCGTAGTTACAGCAATTTAGGAAAATTCCAGTTTAGGTGTGGCAATGGTGAGATCGTTATGGCTTGCCAACTATTGGCAAAATGCGCCAAGTGGTCGTCATGGACAGAACGGCGCAAGTCATCGGCCAGGCATCGGCCTTTCTCGACGCGCTCGAACGCGCCAGCCGGGCCGCCGCGCTTGATCGGCCGGTGCTGGTGATTGGTGAGCGCGGCACCGGCAAGGAACTGGTTGCCGAGCGGCTTCACCGCCTCAGCCCGCGCTGGGACCAGCCCTTGGTGGTGATGAATTGCGCCGCACTTCCCGAAACGCTGATCGAGGCCGAACTTTTTGGACATGAAGCCGGTGCGTTCACCGGCGCGACCAAGGCACGGGCAGGGCGGTTCGAGGAGGCCGATGGTGGCACGCTGTTCCTCGACGAACTCGGCACGCTTTCCATGGGGGCGCAGGAACGGCTGCTCCGCGCGGTCGAATATGGCGAGGTCACCCGTATCGGCGCATCGCGGCCGGTGCGGACCGATGTGCGGGTCGTCGCCGCCACGAACGAGCATCTGCCCGACCGGGTGGCGGGGGGAACGTTTCGCGCCGACCTGCTCGACCGACTGTCTTTCGAGGTGGTGACGCTGCCGCCGCTGAGAGCGCGTCCCGACGACATCATGATCCTCGCCGATTATTTCGCCCGCCGCATGGCTGCCGAGATCGGCTGGCCCGACTGGCCAGGGTTCGGCGCGAACGCGACCGACGCCCTATGTTCCTACGGTTGGCCGGGCAATGTGCGCGAATTGCGCAACGTGGTCGAACGCGCGGTATATCGATGGGATCGCGAAGGTCCGGTTGATGAGATCGAGATCGATCCCTTTGCTTCGCCCTATCGGCCCGTTTCCGGTTCAGACGCGTCGGAATCCGGCATGCCGGTCGCCGCGCCCCTACCGGCCATGCCGGCCGCTTCAACACCGGGCAGCAGCCGGCAGGATTTCAAGGTGCGGATCGCGCAGTTCGAACGGACCATACTTGCCAATGCGCTTGAGGAGAATCGCTTCAATCAACGCGCAACGGCCGAGGCACTGGGTTTGAGCTACGATCAGCTTCGCCATGCCTTGCGCAAGCATGATTTGCTTCATGCGGGGGGATAAATCCCGAGTATCGAAAATCGTTGCGCTTGCGTACCCCGACTTTGGACCCATTGCGCCAGTGCGGCGTTGCATGGACGTATCCCGCTACCCTTAATGCCTAAGGAGGATCTATGGCTTTCGAACTCCCCCCGTTGAAATATGATTACAACGCGCTGGAGCCGACCATCAACGAAGAGACGATGAAGCTCCATCACGACAAGCATCACAACGCCTACACCACAAAGTTCAACGATGCCGCCAAGGAAGAGGGCTTCGAGGGCAAGTCCGCCGAAGAGGTCCTGTCGCAGATTTCGAAATATTCGACCAAGGCGCGCGACAATGGCGGCGGCTATTGGAACCACGCTTTCTTCTGGGAAATCATGACGCCGGGCGGTAGCCAGCCGTCGGGTAAACTCGCCGATGCCATCACCGAATTCGGCGGTCTGGACAAGCTGAAGGAAGAATTCAACAACAAGGGCGCAGGCCAGTTCGGATCGGGCTGGGCATGGCTTCTGACCGATAGCAGCGGCAAGCTGTCCATCGCCAGCACGCCGAACCAGGACAATCCGCTGATGGATGTGACCGATCTTACCGGTACGCCAGTGCTCGGCAACGACGTCTGGGAACACGCTTATTATCTGACGTACCGCAACGATCGCGGCGCGTATCTCAAAGCGTGGTGGGACGTGGTCAACTGGGATCAGGCCAATAAGAATTACGAAGCCGCACTCGGCTGATCCGCACTATCCAAATCGAAAAGGGCTCCGGGAAACCGGGGCCCTTTTTTATGCGAACGGGAAACAGAATTGAGGCGTGATGTGACGGCGCTTGCCTTGCGCCATCACCCCTCGGGTGGAAGTGGCGGCTCCTCGGCCTTTTCGGTCGTCAGTCCGTGTTTCAGCAGCATTGGAATGTTGAGCGCGGCGAAGATCAGGGTCAGCGGCACCGCGCCCCACAGCTTGAACCCGACCCAGAAATTCCAGCTTGAATGACGCCACACGACTTCGTTCAGCACCGCCATGAACACAAAGAAGATCGTCCAGTTGATCGTCAGCTTGCGCCACCCGGTCTCGTTCAGGCCGGGATAGGCGGTTTCGAGCATCTGTTTAAGCAGCGGACGCCCCGTGGCAAGCCCGAACCCCAGAATCGCAGCGAACATCGCGTACACGATCGTAGGCTTCACCTTGATGAAGGTTTCGTCGTGGAAATACAGCGTCAGGCTGCCGAAAACGAGCACAAGGATCCCCGACATCCACAGCATCGGGGAGATCGTGCCGGTCTTCCAGCGCGAAACAAGCATCGAAACCACGATCGCCACCATGAAGGCGGCGGTGGCGGCCAGTACGCGGGCGATTTGCGGCCCGCTCATCAGCGTATTCACCAGAAAAAATACCGCCAGCGGGCCAAAATCGATCGCCATGCGCAGCCCTGGCGAACTGCTCTTCTTAGTATCATTCATCGGATAAGTTCTTCCACCCCCGCAATGATGCGGGCAACTTCGTTCGCGTCGAAGGGGCGCAGATCGTCGACTTTCTCCCCAACGCCGATGGCGTGGATGGGAAGGCCGTATTTCTCCGCCGCGTTGACCAGCACGCCGCCGCGCGCCGTCCCGTCCAGCTTCGTCATGACAAGCCCGGTGACGCCAGCCACCTCCTTGAACACCTCGATCTGGCTGAGCGCGTTCTGGCCGGTCGTGGCGTCAAGCACCAGCACCACGTCATGCGGCGCTTGCGGATTGAGCCGTCCCAGTACGCGCCGGATCTTGGCAAGTTCGTCCATCAACTCGCGCTTGTTCTGAAGCCGTCCGGCGGTATCGACGATCAGTACGTCGGTGCCGATCTCTGTCGCCTTTTTTACCGCGTCGAACACGATGCCCGCGGCATCGCCGCCTTCGGGGCCGGATACGATGGGAACGCCGATCCGATCCGCCCAGGTTTTCAATTGCCCGATCGCCGCCGCGCGGAAGGTATCGCCCGCCGCCAGCATCACGGCATAGTCCTGTTCCTGAAGCAGATGCGCCAGCTTCGCGATGGTGGTGGTCTTGCCCGATCCGTTGACGCCGATGACCAATATCACCTGTGGGCGGGGAAAGGCTTCGATCTCCAGCGGCTTCGCGACCTGGGCGAGCGTTTTTTCGACCTCCTCGGCAACGACCAGGCGAATGCCCAGTTCTTCCATGTTGCGCTCATACTGGCCCTCGGCCAGCCTTTTGCGCACGCGTGTCGCCATTTCGGGGCCAAGGTCGGAGGCGATGAGCGCCTCCTCGATCTCGTCGAGCGTTTCATCGTCGAGCCGCGCCGCCGACAGGCCGACCAGATTGCCCGTCAGCCGGTCGGAAGTCCTTTTGAAACCGCTCAGTAGGCGGTCGTGCCAGCTATCGTTGCTCATGCCCGTTCCCCGATCAATGCGCCGTCGCGTATTTCGATGATATCGACCTCCAGGATATTTCCCGTTTCGGTTTGCGTCGCGCCTATCGATTCGCTCTCAGCGATGTATTTTCCTTGCAGCTTCACCTCTGCGAAATTGCCGGCATGGCCACGATTACCGGGACGTTCGACCAGAACGCGCTGGCGCGTGCCGATCTGGCGCGACAGCCATGTCCGGCGATGCGCGGCCGCGACCGCTCGCAGGGCGGCGGCGCGTTGCTTCACGATCGCGCGGTCCAGCTGCGGCATCCGTGCGGCGGGCGTGCCCTTGCGCGGGGAAAAGGGGAAGATATGGCCGTGAACAATGTCGCAATCGGCGATCAGCGCACGCGTGTTCGCCGCCATCTCCGGCGTTTCGGTCGGAAAACCCGCGATCAGGTCTGCACCGATGGCGATTTCGGGCCGGGCGGCTTTTAACCGTTCGACGATTTTCACCGCTTCCTTGCGCGAATGACGGCGCTTCATGCGTTTCAGGATCATGTCGTCGCCTGCCTGAAGCGACAGATGGACGTGCGGCATGATTCGCGTTTCCCCGGTCAGCAGCGTGAACAGCCTGTCGTCGATCTCGATCGAATCGAGCGAGGACAGGCGTAGTCGTTCGAGGCGGGGGACATGCCTCAGGATGCGTTCGACGAGCATACCCAGCGTCGGCGCGCCGGGAAGATCGGGGCCGTAGCTGGTCAGGTCGACGCCGGTCAGCACTACTTCGCGATGTCCTGAATCGACCAGCGCTGCGATCCGGTCGACCACCATTCCGGCCGGGACCGAACGGCTGTTCCCGCGGCCATAGGGAATTGCGCAAAAGGTGCAGCGGTGATCGCAGCCATTCTGAACCTCGACAAAGGCACGGGCATGTTCGGAAAAGCTGGCGGCAAGATGCGGCGCGGTTTCGCGAACCTGCATCACATCACTCACCACCACCGGTTTTGCGCTGTGCCACGCGGCGGGCAGCAGCTTGTCGGCATTCCCGATTACCCGGTCCACCTCCGGCATGCGGGCAAACTCATCCGCGTCGATCTGTGCGGCGCAGCCGGTTACGACGATCTGGCTGTCCGGCCGGTCGCGGCGCGCGCGGCGGATCGCCTGACGCGTTCGGCGCACCGCCTCGTTGGTGACCGCGCAGCTGTTGATAACCACCATGTCGCGTTCACTCACGATCGCGCGGACCGTTTCGCTCTCCGCGATGTTTAATCTGCACCCCAGGCTGATGATTTCGGCCATCAGCGGACCGGAAAGGAAAAGCGAAACGACATGCGCGATGATCTAGGCATGCCGACGGGCGAAGTCCACGCGAAGGCACGCGAAGTGCTTCATTTCTGGTTTGAAGAGCTGACCTCGAAGCAGCATTTCGAAAAGGATGCGGACGTTGATGCGCAAATTGCGTGGCGTTTCGCATGCCTGCGTACGGCGCTGCTTTCAGGCGGAGCGATCAACTGGCGCGACGATCGCCAAGCGTTGCTTGCCGCCGTGATCGTGCTCGATCAGTTTTCGCGCAACATCTACCGGGGGCAGGCGGCGAGCTTTGCCGCGGATGCACTTGCCCTCGCGCTTGCGCGACGGGCGATCGCACGTGGCTGGGACCGCGAACTCCCGCCTGACCGCCGCCATTTTCTCTACATGCCGCTGATGCATTCGGAGGACATTGCCGATCAGCAGGAAAGCGTTCGCCGGTTCGAGGCGCTGGACAATCCCGACGCCGCGCAATTCGCGCGCGATCATCGCGATGTTATCGCCCGCTTCGGGCGCTTTCCCACACGCAATGCGGCGCTGGGGCGCGAATCAAGCGAAGCGGAGCGCGCATATCTTAGCCGGCCAGACGCTGGCTGGTAGGAGCCGGCATCGTTTCATCGGCGGTGCGCATTCTGCCGTTTTCGGGCGACAGCATCCGCCGCTCGGCAAGCATCCTGCGCACCCCGGTGATCGACAGCGGCTTGCCATAGGTCCAGCCCTGCGCGCGCGCCACGCCGATTTCGCGAAGCCGTTCTTCCAGCGCCTTGTCCTCCACTCCTTCGGCCGTGACGGGCAGGTTCAGGCTGTCGCCCATCCGGGCGATGGTGTTGACCAGCGCGGCGCTGTCCTGATTTTCGTTCATCGACGCGATGAAGCTGCGGTCGATCTTGATCCGGTCAAAGGGAAGGGCACGCAGATGGGCCAGGCTGGAATAGCCGGTGCCGAAATCGTCAAGCACGATCCCGACCCCCTGATTTTTCAGGCTGCCGAGAATCGACTGGGCAAGCGCGAGGTTTTCGAACAACGCGCTTTCGGTAATCTCGATTTCCAGCCGGTCGGCGGGGAAACCTGTTTCGGTGAGCAGTTTGATAACCTTCTGCGCCAGCCAGGCGTCGCGAAGCTGCCAGGGCGAGATATTGACGGAGATGGTGAGATCGGAGTTCCAGTCGCGCGCGCCCGCGAATGCCTGACGCATGAGCGTCATCGACAGGTCGGCGATCATTCCCGTTTCCTCGGCGATCGGGATGAACTGGTCCGGCGTGATCAGGCCGCGTGTGGGATGCTGCCAGCGCGCAAGCACCTCGAACCCTTCCAGCCGTCCGCTCGCCAGATCCACCTGCTGTTCGAAATAGGGTACGATTTCCCCGCGCGGAATTGCCGACCGCAATCCGCCCTCCAGATCGTTTCGCGCTTTCAATTCGCGCTCCATCGACTGATCGAACCAGGCCCAGCGATTGCGCCCCGAACGCTTCGCCGCATACATTGCGATGTCCGCCGATCGCATCAGCGTTTCGATGCCCGCGCAATCGCGATCCGACCGCGCGATGCCAAGCGAGCAGGAGATATTGCAGCGCATGCCCTCCACCTCGAAAGGGCGGGACATCCCGGCGACCAGTCGCTCGGCAATTCGTTCGACCGCGTCCGGGCGATCCGCATCGAACGGGAATGCGCACGCAAATTCATCCCCGCCCAGCCGAGACACCAGCGCATTTGACGGCATCGTTTCGGTGATTTCGACCGCCGCCAATTTAAGCAGCGTATCGCCAGCCGCATGGCCATGCATGTCGTTGACCGTCTTGAAATGATCAAGGTCGAGCATCAGCATGGCAACCGCCTTGCCGCGCTGATGCGCACGAACGAGCAGCGCCGCTCCTTCTTCGGCGATGCTGCGGCGATTGAGGAACCCGGTCAGCGGATCGCGTGAGGCAAGTTGTTGCGCGCGCGCTTCGGCCGCGGTTCGCACCGCGATTTCCGCCGACAGGTGGCGATGCCGCCCCCAGCCGAAAATGATCAGCGCGACATTCAGCAGCAGCGCGATGACGATCGTCTGGTCGGCCGGTTCTCCATCTGCGAAATAATAAGCGAGCGTCGCAGACAACACCGAACTGCCGGTGCCGACGAACAGCACGATCGCCGCGACGCTGATTATGCCGGTAAGAAGGTCATATTGCCGTTCGGGTGCGCGATCCTGCGCGGCAGCGTCGGTTTCCAGCGTCATCGCCAGCACGTTCCTCAAGTCTTTCTGTCGCAGGCAAAATCGGGGACATAGGTATAGATCGGGTTAAACCATTCGGCTGCTTGCCTGATCAGCCGGGTTACGCTAAAGACTCCGCGACCGTTCCACAGGAGCGAGATGCAGATGCTGCCCCATGGGGTACGCCGGCCGACGAGGTTTCGTCCGCCGGCGTGTTTTGCGTTTGGCCCGTGGCGATCGGAATTGGAGTGAGCATGTTCGATAGTCTGAGCGACAGGTTAGGCGGCGTATTCGACCGGCTTCGCGGGCGCGGTGCGCTGACCGAAGCCGATGTGCGCACCGCCATGCGCGAAGTTCGCGTCGCGCTGCTCGAAGCCGACGTGGCGCTGCCGGTGGCGCGTAAATTCGTCGACGACGTTACCGAAAAGGCGATCGGGCAGGACGTGCTCCGCTCGGTCACGCCGGGCCAGCAGGTCGTGAAGATCGTCAACGACGAACTGATCGCAATGCTGGGGCCGGATACGGCCGAGCTGGAAATCAACGTCGCGCCGCCCGCCGTCATAATGCTGGTCGGGCTTCAGGGGTCGGGCAAGACGACGAGCACGGCAAAGCTTGCCAAACGGCTTTCGGGCACGGAGCGCAAGAAGGTCATGATGGCGTCGCTCGACGTCAATCGTCCGGCCGCGCAGGAACAGCTTGCCGTGCTGGGCCAGCAGGCGGAGGTCGCGACCCTTCCGATCGTGCAGGGGCAACAGCCGGTCGATATTGCACGCCGCGCGCTGCAATCGGCAAAGCTTCAGGGGCATGACGTGCTCCTGCTCGACACTGCGGGCCGGTTGCATGTCGATCAGGCGCTGATGGATGAGATGAAGGCGGTTGCTGACATCGCCAACCCGGCCGAAATCCTGCTGGTGGTGGATTCGCTGACCGGTCAGGACGCGGTGAACGTCGCAACCAGCTTTTCCGAACAGGTGCCGCTGACCGGCGTCATCCTGACCCGGATGGATGGCGATGCGCGTGGCGGCGCTGCGCTTTCGATGCGCTCGGTCACGGGCAAGCCGATCAAGTTCGCGGGCATGGGCGAAAAGCTCGATGCGCTCGAAGCCTTCCACCCGAAGCGCGTTGCGGGACGCATCCTGGGCATGGGCGATGTTGTCAGCCTGGTCGAAAAGGCCGCGGCGACGATCGAGCAGGAAGACGCCGAGCGCATGGCGAGCCGTCTTGCCAAGGGCAAGTTCGACATGAACGACCTGCGCGCCCAGCTTCAGCAGATGCGCCGCATGGGCGGCATCGGCGGGATTGCGGGCATGATGCCGGGATTGAAAAAGGCGCAGGCGGCAATGGCGTCGGGCGCGGTCGATGAACGGCTGCTGCTTCGCATGGATGCGATGATCACGTCGATGACGCCCAAGGAGCGCGAAAAACCCGCGCTGCTCAACGCCAAACGCAAGATTCGCGTGGCCAAGGGATCGGGCACCACGGTTCAGGACGTCAATCGCCTGCTCAAAATGCATCAGGAGATGCAAAGCGCCATGAAAAAGATCAAGAAAATGGGCGGGATCAAGGGGATGATGGCGATGCTGGGCAAGGCGGGAGCCGGCGGCGGCATGGCCGGGCTGGGCAAGGCGCTTGGCGGGCAGCAGCTTGGCGATGCGATGGGCGGGATGGACGGGATTCCCGGCCTGCCCAACGGCAAGGGCGGCGCGCCGCAGCTTCCCCCCGGTTTCGAGGATATGATCAAGAAGAAGTGACGCTGGCCCGGCGCATCATGCCGTCGGAAAAGCACATGGTTGAATGGTCCCGATATTGCGGGACGACGGATTTGAAGAAGAAGGACATCAGAAAATGGCAGTCAGCATGCGTTTGTCACGGGGCGGATCGAAGAAGCGCCCCTATTACCGGATCGTGATCGCCGATTCGCGCAGCCCGCGCGACGGCAGCTTCATTGAAAAGATCGGTACCTATAACCCGCTTCTCGCCAAGGATGACGAAAAGCGCGTTGAAATCGACGTCGAGCGCGCGAAGCACTGGATCGAAGTCGGAGCGCAGCCGACCGATCGCGTGCTCCGCTTCCTTGACGCCGCGGGTGTGAAAGAGCGCGCAGCTCGCAGCAATCCGAACAAGGCGGAGCCGGGCGAAAAGGCCAAGGAACGCGCCGAAGAGCGCGCCGAAAAAGCGAAAGCCGCCGAGGAAGCGGCAGCCGCCGCGAAGGCAGCGCCCGCTGAAGAGCCGGCCGCCGAGAGCGAAGCGCCTGCCGAAGAAGCCGCCGCCACCGAGGAAAAGGCGGAGGGTTGATCTTCCGGTTCCCCTCCCGCTTGCGGGAGGGGGCAGGGGAGGGCGTTCGAATGCCGTCTGAAACCGATCCTCCCCGAACCGCGTCCGATCGGGCGCGGGGCAACCGCCCCGTCACGCTAGCCGTTGTCACGGGTGCGCATGGCGTGACGGGCGAGGTGCGGTTGAAGGTTTTCGCAGAGGACCTGGCCGCGCATAACCAGTTCAACGGTGGTGCATTAACGCTGAAAAGCGCGCGCGATGCCACCAATGGCATGATCGCCCGTTTCGCGGAGGTAAAGGATCGCGGCGCGGCCGAGCGGCTGCGCGGCACTGAACTTACCGTGCCGCGCTGCGCGCTCCCGCCGCTCGGCGAGGGCGAATATTATCATGTCGACCTGATCGACCTGCCGGTGGTCGATGACAGCGGCGCGGCGATCGGTATCGTCGTGGCGATCGACAATTACGGCGCTGGCGATGTCATCGAAATCGAACGTCCGAACGGCAAGCGCTTCATGGTGCCCATGCGCCCCGAAGCCGTTCCGGACTGGAACGAACAATGGCTGGTCCTCAGCGCCGCTTTCGCTGAGAATTGATGAACAACGGCGCAATATGCGCAGTTCGAACATCATTTAAATTCCGTAAGATCGCCTTTTTCGGGATTGAATCGCCAGATACTGGCGTTGCCAGCCGCATCGATTTTCACCAGAGGGGCGCTATATGCGGCGGCAGCGTTGCTTGAGATGTTGCGATCTATTGCGGACACCGCTTGTGAAATATTGGTGAAATCAACGCCTTCCAAAGCAGATAAGCCGTAGTTCCACCATTTCAGTTCAAGAAGCGCTTCGATTACAGGCGCTTCGAACCGATAGCGAATGATCTGTGCAGGAATTCCGCCGACAATCGCGTATGGCGGCACGTCGTTGGTCACTACTGCCCGTGCCGCTATGATGGCACCATCGCCTATTGACACGCCGCGACGAATAAAGGCGCCTTCGCCGATCCATACATCGCTGCCAATACGGATCTTTTCGATCCGGTTTGCCATAGAATTGGACAGGCACATAGCTGCCTTTTCAACCATATGGCTGTTTCGACCGTAAAACCCGACCAGACTTCCAAATTCCTCGAAACCCGTCAGAACCGGCGAAGATGAGAGGTAATCCGTCGGATGTTCAACCTGGCCTGACACGATATTGCTCGCGATTGAACAGAACCTTCCAATCGAAGCGACATGCCGTATCAAAGTCTCCCGGCCGCCCAGATAGGTGTAGGCACCGACGAAATCGACATCGTACATTCCGCGCCGTATGCTCACCGGCGCTTCCAGCAGAATTTCTCTCGGTTTTTCAAAACCCAGAAAAACATCGCTCGCTATATGAACGTTGTGGGATTTGCAGATGGCGATCGTATCTTCAGAAACCGGTGAGATCATTTCGCACTTTCAATTTGGTCCTGACGCTCGCTGAAATTTGTCATCATCCGATCGCGGACGCCAGAGCCAGAGCGGATTTCGCAGATACAGGTCATTGCGAATGGTGGTTGCGGCGACGCCTGCCTCGCCCATCGCATGGCTGATCTGGTCGAGGCCGAGAACCACATCCCCCGCAGCGTATAGACCGGGTATCGATGTACGTTGATGCGTATCGACTTCCAGACACCCCTCATCGGTTGCCTTCGCGCCCGCCGTAACGGCGAGCGAGGAGCGGATGGTGGAGCCAAGCGCGGGGTACGCGCTCTCGAACGCCATCCGTCCGGCTGCGGTGTCGAGCGCGAGGCGGTTCCCCTCGATCGCCCAGCCACCGCAGGGGCCGTCGATCCGTGCGATACCGGCTTCGTCCAGCCGAGCGATGCATTCGTCCGACAGCCCGTGCTCCGCGTCGGGCGCGATCAGCGTGACGTCGTGTGTGAAAGTGCGCAGGAAAAGCGCCTCGCGCATGCCGTGATCGCCGCTGCCGATAACGGCGACCCGCTGGTCGGTAACCTCATAGCCATCGCAGACCGGGCAATAGCGCAGCAGCCCGCGTGCAAGCGCGGTGTCGTGCAGCGCATCGGGCATGTCCGGGCGGTGATTGACGACTCCGGTAGCGAGCAGCACGCTGCGCGAACGGAAAGTTTCCTCCCCGACGCGGACATGAAAATCGCCATCATCCCGCCCCTCAATGCCGGTCACCCGCGCTTCGACGCGGCTCGCGCCGAACCGCGCCGCCTGTTCACGCATTCGGCGCAGCAATTCGGCACCGGCAATCCCGTCGGGAAAGCCGGCGTGATTGTTCGTGCGCGGAATCAGCGCCGCGCGACTGGTGCCGCAATCGAACAGGCGGATGCGAAGGTGGAAGCGCGCGAGATAGATCGCCGCCGTCAGCCCGGCAGGCCCTGCGCCGACGATGATGCAATCATCCACCTCTTCACCCGACCGTTGGCGATCGGTAGAGGAATCAGGTTTCATCGGGTTCGGGCACCTGTACCGCGAAACCGTTCAGCGTCGTCGATACCATGCAGTAGAGGCCGACAAGATATACCAGTTCGGTCGCGCCGTGCAGCCCGAAGCGCTCGACCGCCAGATCCCATGCCGGCCGGGGCAGCGTGCCGCCGTTCACCAGCGCATAGGCGACGTCATAGCCGATGCTTTCCTCTTCGCTGAGGTCGTTTGCCTTCAGGCCCGAACACAGCGTGGCCAGCCGGGCATCGGTCATGCCGCGCGCTTCGGCGACCGCAACATGCGCATAAAGTTCATATGCCGCGTCGAAATGGGCGCCGACGACCAGAATGACGACCTGTCGCACATCGTCGGGCAGTTTCGCCTGCGCCGTCATCACCTTTGTCAGGTTCCAGATCGCGCCGCCGATTTCGGGATCGTGAAGCCACGGATTCCATGGACCCATCAGCGCGCCGTTTTCGTCCATCGTCTGAAAGGCGGAAAAATCGGACGCGATGCCCTTTTTCATGTCTTCGTATAACGGCTTTTGTTTGTCGTTCAGCTGATTGGGCGAAAGCAGCGGCAACCGGGGTTCTACGTGCATCGGTATTCCTTCATATGGAGGGTGGCACCGATGAAACGCTTGGCCGTCAGTCGGGTCCCATGCGACGGCGCGGGTACAGCGAAAAAGCTTTTCCTTGCCATTCGCGCAGGGGAAAGGGACAGACGGGCGTCATGACCTTTGCTGCCACCGTCCTCACCTTGTATCCCGAAATGTTTCCTGGGCCGCTTGGCATATCGCTTGCGGGGCGTGCGCTTGCCGAGGGGAAATGGTCGCTGAACGCAGTGCAGATGCGTGATTTTGCCACCGACCGGCATCGCAGCGTGGACGATACCCCGGCGGGCGGCGGGGCGGGCATGGTGCTTCGCCCCGACATCCTTGCCGCCGCAGTGGACAGCGTGGTGGACGATGTCCCGATCCTTGCCATGACGCCGCGTGGGCTACCGCTTGCTCAGGCGCGGGTGCGCGAACTGGCGGCGGGGCCGGGCGTGGCGATCCTGTGCGGCAGATTCGAAGGATTCGATGAACGGATTTTTGAAGGCCGCGCGGTGGAGCCGGTTTCGATCGGCGATTATGTCCTGTCGGGCGGCGAAATAGGCGCGTTCGTCACGCTGGACGCTTGCATTCGGCTGCTTCCCGGCGTAATGGGCGCGGCTTCGAGCGGTATGGACGAGAGCTTTGAAAACGGGCTGCTCGAATATCCGCAATATACCCGACCGCAAATGTGGGAAGGGCGCACGATCCCCGAAGTGCTGCGATCGGGGGATCATGCGAAAATAGCCGCCTGGCGCACGGCGCGGGCGGAAGATGATACACGGCTAAGGAGGCCGGACCTTTGGGAGCGCTATTGTGGCGCTCGGGCCCGTTCTCCCTCTGGTGCGCGGCGACAGACGAAGGAAGAATGAGCGATGAACCTCATCGAAACCATTGAAGCCGAACAGATCGCCAAATTCAGCGAATCGAAGTCGATCCCCGAATTCCGCCCGGGTGACACGCTGCGCATCGGCGTGAACATCGTCGAAGGCGATCGCAGCCGCGTCCAGAATTTCGAAGGCGTCTGCATTGCGCGCACCAATCGCGGCATGGGATCGTCCTTCACCGTTCGCAAGATTTCGTTCGGTGAAGGCGTCGAGCGCGTCTTCCCGCTTTATTCGCCCAGCATCGATTCGGTCACGGTCGTCCGCAAGGGCGTCGTGCGTCGCGCCAAGCTTTACTATCTGCGTGGCCGTACCGGTAAGGCGGCGCGTATCGCCGAGCGCCGCGACACCCGCCCTGCCAAGGACGCAGCGACCAAGTAAGCCGGGTCGCCACAAGGCATAAGAAAAGGCCCGCCGGTGCGTATCCGGCGGGCCTTTTTCTTTGCCCTTTGACGGGGGTGTGTCGGGGGGAAGGCCGAATCGTTCGAAACGCGGCCCTCCCTTGTCGATCACGTCAGAAGTTGAAGCGACCGCCCAGCGACAGCACCACCGCGCTGGCGTCGTTAAGCTGCCCGTCGACCACCACCGGGGTCTGCACCACCGTACCGGCATAGGCCGCCGTCGGCTTGTCGATCGGTGCGTCTTCGAAGCGGATATAGTTCGCCGCGGCATCGACCGCGAAATGATCCGATACCTTGATGCTGGCGCCGGTGGCGAAGTTCCAGCGGTCGGAATCGGGCACGCGTGGATCGCGATATCCGTCGCGGGTCGGCGTTCCGGCATATTGGACGCCAGCGCGCAGGGTAAGCTGCGGATCGACCTGAAGATCGAAGCCGCCCGCATAGCTCCAGGTATTCTTGTAGTTTTCGGGGATCGAGGTGTCGACCGGATCGCCGATGTCGATCGAATCGAACTTGCTCCAGCCATAGCGGATGACCTGCGCGTTCAGCGTCAGCTTGTCCGTCGCTGCGAAGCGAACGCTGCCGATCGCCTGCCACGGCGTCGAATAGGTAGCATGTACGCCGGAAAGGTCGAGATTCTGCGCGGCGAGCGGGCCGAGCAGGCCGGAAATGGACAGGTCGCCCTTCAAATCGTGCTCAATGCTCGATTTATAGCTGAGGCCGAGCGTCACCGGACCACCGTCGATCTGCGCCCCGGCGGACCAGCCCACATCCCATCCATCGCCGCTCAACGACTGCATCCCGTCGGGCAGCGCCGCGCTCAGATTGGGTAGCGCGTTGGTCAGCGTTGCTTCGGCATGTTCGATGTTCGCCGCGCCGCCAATGCGCAGCCACGGCGTCACTGCGAATGCGATCGAAGGCTGAATATCATAGGTGCGAAGCCGCGTGCGATCGGCGCTGTAGCGTGTCCACGCGCCGTCATCATAATCGGTGGTGAAGCTGTAAGGCGATGCGAAGGTCAGGCCCACCGCCAGCCGGTTGCCGATCGGCACCGCGATCGATCCCGAAGGAAGCACGCCGCTTTCGATCGGGTTGGTGGCGACCGGATCGCCGCCGACGCTGGCGGCCGACTGACCCGGACGCACGATGACGGTTCCATTGTTGCGGATTTCGCCTTCGGGCAGGATCAGGCTGGCGCTGATATCGCCCTGGATTCCGTCGATCCCGGCGATCGAGGCCGGATTCCACCACAGCGAGGACGGGCCGGTATCGGCGGCCTCACCCGAAAAGGCGCGTCCCGCCGCGCGAGCCGACTGTTCCTGAAGATAGAAGGCCTGTGCATGCGCCGAACCGGCGAACGCGCAGAATGAAGAAATCGCCGACGCAGCGGCGAGCGAAAGCTTGGTACGAGTGTTCATGACATCCTTTTGCGTTGCTGGCGGCTTCGGCAGCCGCGCGTTATTATTATTACTTCTCCCGATAGCGCACCGGAAACGGCGGTGGATACCGCAGGTTCCAATTTAGGCGATTGCTAAAAACGCAACCGTTCACTTTACGCTACAGCCACCGTAGGCGACGGAACAACATTAATTGAATGCCCAGCAATCCGGCAAGAATTGCGACCGTAACCCAGAAGGCATCCGGGTCGTGAACACCGGGCAATCCGCCGACATTGATGCCCAGCAGTCCGGTGACGAAGCTGAGCGGCAGGAAAATCGCCGCGACGATCGACAGCATGTACATGGTGTGGTTCGAACGGTTGGCGGCGCGGTTGTTTATGTCGTCCTGCAACACCAGCACGCTTTCCTTCGAAACGTCGATATCCTCCAGATAGCGTTTCAGCCGGTCGATCGTCTCTCGGATGTCGCGGCTGTTCGCATCGCTCATCCAGTTGGGCGGATCGCGCGCGATCTGCATCAGCGCCTCGTGCTGCGGCGACATATGGCGTTTCAGGCCAAGGCAATTGCGCCGGATGGTCGCGATGACGTCGAGTACCTCCTCGACATCCAGATCGTCTTCATCTTCCTCCAGTTCGTCGATACGCTCGTTCATGTCTACGATCGAACCGCCCATGGTGGCGACCAGCTGTTCGACGATTTCGGTGACCAGATCGCCAGCGCTGGACGGACCGGCACCGCGATGAAGCTGGTCCAGCACATCGCGCGGCGCCTGAAGGATGCGGCGGCGAAGCGTGATGACCCGATCCGCCTTTGCCCATATCTGAAGCGTGACCATATCCTCCGGCTCTGCGCCGGGATTGAAGTTGATGCCGCGCAATACGGCGATGAGCGTGTCGCCTTCGCGAAACGCGCGCGGCCGGGTCTGGTTGGATACCAGCGCCTCGACCGTCGCCTCCGAAATGCCCAGTTCGTCGCGCAACCAGTCGTCGACGCTTTCCACCGTACGGTCGAGATGCATCCACAAGGTTTCGCCCGGCGCGGCCGACCACTGCCCGGCCTCAGCCCAGTCGATCGGCCGTGCGCCGCCTTTTCCGTCGATCACCCGCGCGAAAATCAGCCCCGTATCGCGATCGGGCACCAGCATGGGGGGAAGCGTGTCGGCATCGGTTTGCATCATCGGGGCACGCTACGCGCTGATTTGGGGCCGGGCAATCCGCCCTTTACGTGGCTCGCTTCGCCCGCGATACGGAACGGCAAGACGATGATATGGAGCGAAAAGCGGATGAAGACACGGTTGGCCGGACTGGCGCTTGCGGCGATGACGGGATCGACGGCGATGGCCGCGGATATGCCGGCCGATCACAGCCCCCCCGACCTGACGCTGGAACGCCTGTTCGCCAGCCCTGATCTTTCGGGATCGGTGCCGCGGGGAATGAAGCTTTCGCCCGATGGAAAACTGCTGACCGTGCTGCGCAATCGTGAGGATGATCGCGAACGCTATGATTTGTGGGCGATGGACACCAGCACCGGCAAATGGCGGATGCTGGTTGATTCCAAAAAAGTGGGGACCGGTGCCGAACTGACCGAGGCGGAAAAGATGCAGCGCGAACGCGCGCGCATCACCAATCTGAAGGGCATCGTCGCCTATGACTGGGCGCCCGACGGCAAATCGATTCTCGTTCCGCTGGACGGTGACCTGTACCTCGCCACGCTTGACGGCGAGGTCCGTCGTCTGACCGATAGCGAAACCGGCGAGCTTAATCCCGTGATCAGCCCGGCGGGCGGATATGTCAGCTTCGTTCGCGACCAGAATCTGTGGGTGCAGCCGCTAAGTGGCGGAACCGCGCGGCAGGTGACCGATGATGGCAAGGGCACCGTGCATTGGGGCGAGGCCGAATTCGTCGCGCAGGAGGAAATGGACCGCTCGACCGGCTATTGGTGGTCGCCGGGCGACCGGCGCGTCGCGGTCGAACGCTTTGACGAAGCGCCGGTCGGCGTGGTCGCTCGCGCTGCGATCGGCGCGGAGGGGACAAAGGTGTACGACCAGCGCTACCCCGCTGCCGGGACGCCCAATGTCGATGTCTCGCTATGGGTGATGGACCCCGACGGGGCGAACCGGGTGAAGGTCGATCTGGGCAGCGAGCGCGATATCTATCTGGCGCGAACCGACTGGTCGCCCGACGGCAAATGGCTGTACGTCCAGCGTGAAAATCGCGATCAGACGCGGCTCGACATGCTGAAGGTCGATCCGGCGACGGGAAAGACGAGCGTGTTGTTCACCGAAAAGGCGGGCGACAAGAGCTGGATCAACCTGACCGACAACTATCACTTCATGAAGGACGGCAGCCTGATCTGGTGGTCGGAACGGTCGGGCCACGGCCATTTGTACCGGTTGTCTGGCGGAAAGTGGACGCAGCTCACCAGCGGCGACTGGGAAGTGACCGGTCTTGCGGGCGTCGATGAAAAGCGGGGACGCGTCTATTTCCTCGGCAACAAGGACGGCGTGCTCGAACAGCATCTTTATGCGCTCGACCTGTCCGCGCCGGGCAAGACCACGCGGCTGACCGAGGCGGGATGGTGGAACGGCGCGCGAATGGACGAAAATGCCAGCCGTGCGATCATCAGCCGGTCGAATACCGATCAGCCGACGCAGGTCTATCTTGCCGACGCCACCGGCAAGCGCATCGAATGGATCAGCAGGAACGACGTCAACGACCCCGATCATCCCTATCACCCCTATTTGCCCAGCCATCGCGAACGGAAATTCGGGACGATCAAGGGGCCGGGCGGCCAGACGCTGAATTGGGAAATGATCACGCCGGAACTGAAGCCCGGCAAGAAATACCCGGTCTGGTTCCAGCATTATGGCGGCCCGCATTCGCAAACGGTCAGCAAGGCCTGGGGCGGCGCGATGCAGCAATATATCGTCGACAAGGGCTATATCTTCTTTCAGATCGACAATCGCGGTTCGGCCAATCGCGGCACCGCGTTCGAGGATGCGATCTATCGCGCCATGGGGTCGGTAGAGGTCGCCGACCAGAAGGCGGGTGCACAATATCTGAAAAGCCTGAACTTCGTCGATCCCGACCGGATCGGCATCTATGGCTGGTCCTATGGCGGCTATATGACGCTGAAGATGCTGGAGGCGGACCCGGGCCTGTACGCGGGCGGCGTGTCCGGCGCTCCGGTGACCAAATGGGAACTGTACGACACCCATTATACCGAACGGTATATGGGCGACCCCAACAAGGTCGCGGACGCGTACAAAAAGTCGGACGCCATTCAGGACGCGACGAAGATCGCCGATCCGCTGTTGCTGATCCACGGCATGTCCGACGACAATGTGGTGTTTGAAAACTCCACCTTGCTGGCAAGCAGGATGCAGGCGAACAATGTGCCGTTCGAAATGATGTTCTATCCCGGTAAGACACATACCGCGGGAAGCGACATTCACGTCTGGACGACCATCTTCAACTTCTTCGACCGCGCGGTGAAGAAGGGCGAGCGCGAGGAATATACCCCGGAACAATAAGCCGCGTGACGGCTTCCCCTCCTCGCCGGGCGAAGAAACGGGGGAAGCATTGCGATGACTGACGAAGCGACCGGGGGGAAGCTGCCTGCATCCCCCTATGGCGTGCCGATCTATCGCATGGTGTGGAGCGCCAACCTTGTGTCGAATTTCGGCACGGTGCTTCAGGCGGTCGGCGCGTCCTGGCTGATGGTGTCGCTGTCCGGTTCGGCGACGCTGGTCGCGCTGGTTCAGGCGTCGACGACGCTTCCCATCATGCTCCTGTCGCTGGTGACGGGCGCGGTGGCCGACAATTTCGACCGGCGGCGGATCATGCTGGGTGCACAGACGCTTATGTTCGGTGCGGCAAGCCTGTTGACGCTTTGCGCGCTGCTCGACCTGCTGACGCCGTGGATGCTGCTCGGCTTCACCTTCCTCATCGGCTGCGGCACCGCGCTCAACGCGCCCGCCTGGCAGGCATCGGTGGGGGAGATGGTGCCCAAGCCGTTATTGTCGAGCGCGATCGCGTATAACAGCATGTCGTTCAACATCGCGCGCAGTGTCGGGCCGGCGATCGGTGGCGCCATCGTCGCCGCGGCGGGGGCTTCCGCCGCATTTTGCGTTAACGCGGTCAGCTATCTTGGCCTCATCACCGTGCTGCTGCGCTGGAAACGCGACGTGCCCGAAAGGCGGCTTCCGCGTGAGCGGCTGGGCAGCGCGATCGGGGCGGGCGTGCGCTATGTGCTGATGTCACCATCGCTGAAGGTGATCCTGACGCGATCAGCGACATTCGGGCTGTTCTCCTCCTCGATTTCGGCGTTGATGCCGCTTGTCGCGCGCGATCTGATCCGTGGCGGGCCGCTGACCTATGGCCTGCTGCTGGGCGCGTTCGGGCTGGGCGCGGTGGCGGCGGCGCTGACAATTCGCACGGTGCGCGCGCGATTTTCGACCGAAACGATCGTTCGCGGCGCATCGATTGCCTTTATGATCGGCGCGATCGGAACGGGGCTCAGCCGGAGCATGGTGTTCACCATGCCGGTGCTTGCGCTTGCCGGGGCGGGGTGGGTGATGGCGCTTTCGACGTTTAATGCCTCGATACAGCTGGGGTCGCCGCGCTGGGTCGTGGCGCGCGCGGTGTCGCTGTATCAGATGGTGACATTCGGCGGAATGGCGGCGGGAAGCTGGGTGTTCGGTGCGCTCGCCGATATGCGCGGGGTGAATATCGCCCTGATAACCGCAGGGTGTGCGCAGGCGATCGTGCTTGCAATCGGGCTCGTGCGTCGGCTTCCAGACATGGGCGGGGAGAATCTCGACCTTCTCGATCGCTGGCAAGAACCGGCGACGATGGTGCCGGTCGAACCCAGAAGCGGGCCGGTCGTGGTGACGATCGATTATCGCATCGATCCGGAAAACTGGCAGGCGTTCATGGACATCATGGCCGAACGCCGCCGCATCCGCATTCGCGACGGGGCGCGGCGCTGGCGTCTGTTGCAGGACCTGAACGACGAAACGCTGTGGATCGAACGGTATCAGGCGCCGACCTGGCTGGATTATGTGCGCCATAATCAACGCCGGACCCATGCCGACATGGCCAATCTGGAGGCGCTGCGCACGCTATATGCCGACGGGGAACCCCCACGCGTGCGCCAGAAAATCGAAAGGCACGCGGGCGGCGCATATCCCGGCCGGATCGAACCGATGGACGAAGTCACCCCTTCGCTTACCGATCCCGCACGCTATTCCTGATCTTTCCGCGCTCAGCCTTGCGGAGCGGCACGATAGTGCCCATTTCGAACGCAGCGCGCGAAGGCACGATTCGTGCGCCTTTATCCCGGCAAACGCATTTTTGTTGGCGCGCAGTGGCGCTTCGCGATAGGCGCCCATGCGCAACGAAGAAAGGAACAGCACGACCATGGGTTATCGGGTCGCCGTCGCCGGAGCCACGGGCAATGTGGGCCGCGAAATGTTGAACATCCTCGCCGAACGCGAATTCCCGGCCGACGAAATCGTCGCGCTGGCATCGTCGCGCTCAACCGGGGATGAGATCGAATATGGCGAGACGGGCCGAAAACTTAAGGTCAAGAACATCGAACATTTCGATCCCGCCGGATTCGACATGGCGCTGTTCGCCATCGGGTCGGAAGCGACCGAAATCTATGCCCCGAAATTCGCGGCGGCCGGTTGCACGGTGATCGACAATTCATCGCTTTATCGCATGGACCCGGATGTGCCGTTGATCGTGCCGGAGGTGAATGCCGAGGCGATCGACGGATATCGGGCGAAGAACATCATCGCCAACCCGAACTGTTCGACCGCGCAGATGGTCGTTGCGCTGAAGCCGCTGCACGATGCGGCGACGATCAGGCGTGTCGTCGTTTCCACCTATCAGTCGGTTTCCGGCGCGGGCAAAAGCGGCATGGACGAACTGTTCGAACAGAGCCGCAATATCTTTGTCGGCGATTCGAACGAGCCGGTAAAGTTCACCAAGCAGATCGCGTTCAACGTCATTCCGCATATCGACAAGTTCCTTGAGGACGGCTCCACCAAGGAAGAGTGGAAGATGGTCGTCGAAACCAAGAAGATCATGGACCCGAAGGTGAAGGTGAACGCCACCTGTGTCCGTGTGCCTGTATTTGTCGGCCATGCCGAATCGATCAATATCGAGTTCGAAAAGGAATTGTCGGCAGAGGAAGCGCAGAACATCCTGCGCGAAGCCCCCGGCATCATGCTGGTCGATAAGCGGGAAGATGGCGGCTATGTCACCCCGGTGGAATGCGTCGGCGAATATGCGACCTTTATCAGCCGCGTTCGCGATGATCCCACCATCGACAACGGCATATCGCTTTGGTGCGTCAGCGATAATCTGCGCAAGGGTGCAGCGCTCAATGCCGTACAGATCGCCGAACTGCTCGGCCGCCGACACCTGAAAAAAGCGGATTGAAAATAGGGTAAGCGGCGCGGACCTGCGGGTGCCCGCCGCTTTTTAAAGAAATCGAGGATAGTACGTGGCTGAGACGAGCATCGAACCGCAGTTTTTCGACAGTTTCGATGGGACTCGCATCGCATGGCGGGAAATGGGGCAGGGGCGCGACCTGCTGCTGATCCACGGCTATTTCTCGAACGCGGAAGTAAACTGGATTCGCTACGGTCATGCCGAGCGGATCGCGCGCGAGGGCTTTCGTGTAATCATGCCCGATCTTCGCGCGCATGGGGACAGCGACAAGCCGCACGACGCGGCCAGCTATCCGCCCGATGTGCTGATGCACGACCAGTTCGCGCTGATCGCGCATCTCGGCCTTAGCGGATACGACCTTGCCGGCTATTCGCTCGGCGCGCGCACGGCGGCACGGATGATGGCGAACGGGGCCGATCCGCGCCGCATCGTGTTCGCTGGAATGGGCCTGTCGGGCATGACCGATACTGCGGGGCGCGGCGAGCATTTCCGCCATGTCCTCAACAACCTCGGCAGTTTCGAGCGCGGATCGCCCGGTTTCATGACCGAGGCGTTCCTGAAAACGACCAAGGGCGATCCCAAGGCGCTGATCCGCATCCTCGACACCTTTGTCGATACGCCGCGCGAGACGCTGGCCGCGATCCAGCAGCCGGCACTGGCGCTGACCGGCGAGGATGATGACGACAATGGCTCTTCGGCCGACCTTGCCGACCTGCTCCCCAACGGCTGCCTCGCCGTCATCCCCGGTAATCACATGAGCGCGGTGACGAAACGCGAACTGGGCGAAGAAATCGCGGGGTTTTTGAGCGAGTAGGGGTAGTTATGGAAAGCCACTGAGACGGAGCAGCACTTTCTAACTTTGGTTTGACCAAAGCTGTGGATACGCTTTTAACGCCGCGGGGAACGGACAGGCCGCTAAGGCCGCTTACGGCGTCGACTCAGAACGATCCCGAAAGTCAGCGCTCCGCAAGCCAGAGCGAAATACAAGCTTCCTGCGATTATCCCTAGTCCCGACAGTCCGTCGTGAGGGGCGTTATGCACATACCAAATTGTCAGTGCTGCCCTCATCGGAAAGAAGCCAACGAGGGACGCGGTGGCTCCCAGCAGAATGGCGAGGCCAAGCTGTTTCAACATCATTCAGCAAAATTACTCAAATAAACGAACGTCTGCAAATGGCAGACGCCCGACCACCCTCGAACGGCTAACATTGGAGCGAATCTTGCCGGTCAGCCTATCTCTGCGCTCCCCCTCACCGGAACGGCGGTTCATTGAATGCGCGCAGCTTGCGGCTGTGCAGGCCGGGGCCTTCGCGGCGCAGTTGTTCGCAGGTTTCGATGCCGATGCGCATATGTTCATTGATCGCGCGTTCGTAAAAGCGGTTGGCCTGTCCCGGCAGCTTCAATTCGCCGTGCAGCGGCTTGTCCGATACGCATAGCAGCGTGCCGTAGGGGACGCGGAAGCGATAGCCCTGCGCGGCGATCGTCGCCGATTCCATGTCGATCCCTACCGCGCGGCTCAGCGAGAAGCGCAGCGCCGATTTGGAATAGCTCAATTCCCAGTTGCGATCGTCGGTGGTGACGATGGTGCCGGTGCGCAGCCGCCGTTTCAGCTTGTCGCCCGACTGGCCCGAAACGCTTTCGGCCGCGCGCGCCAGCGCCTGTTGCACCTCGGCGATTGCAGGCACCGGAATTTCGGGCGGCAATACGTCGTCAAGGACATGGTCGTCGCGCAGATACGCATGGGCGAGAACATAGTCGCCGATCCGCTGGCTGGGGCGAAGCCCGCCGCAATGGCCGATCATCAGCCATGCTTCGGGCCGCAGCACGGCGAGATGGTCGCAGATCGTCTTCGCGTTCGACGGTCCCACGCCGATATTGACCAGCGTGATCCCCGCCCGGTCGGGCGCGATCAGGTGATAGGCGGGCATTTGATGCCGCCGCCACGCGCTGTCGGTGACCAGCTTGTCGACATCCTCGCCACGTTCGACCAACACCCCGCCTGCACCAGACACGGCGGTAAAGCGGCTGCCCTCGCCAAGCTGCGAACAGGCCCAGCGAACGAATTCATCGACATAGCGGTGATAGTTGGTGAACAGGATGAAGCGCTGCGTATGTTCGGACGGCGTCCCGGTATAATGGCGCAGCCGGGCGAGCGAAAAATCGGTGCGCAGCGCGTCGAACAGCGCAAGGGGGCGTTCCTCCTGCTGTCCCTGCACCCAGGTGCCGTCGGCAATCTCGTCGCCGATATGGGCAAGGTCGGTGGACGGGAAATAGCGCGCCAGTTCGGTCGCCGAAACTTCGTCGAGGCTCAGCGCATGGCCGGGGTCAAGCACATAGGGAAAGGGAATTTCCTGCGTGCCGGGGACCGCGTCGACTTCAACGTCATAGTCTTCGAGCAGCAAGGTGAGCTGTTCGGTCAGATAGTCGGCGAACATTCCCGGCTTGGTAACGCTGATCAGATAGGAGCCCGGTTCGACCAGCCGCCCAAACGATCGCGCAGGCGTAGGGCGATCCGCGCCGCCGCGATAGCGAAGCCGGATTTCGGGGTAGGCGAACGACCCGTCCGAACGCGATTCGGGCGCAGGCGGCTTGCCGGTCGAAAGATATTGATCGAGCGCCGAGCGAAGACGGCTGACGGATGCGGTGTAAAGCCGATCAAGCTCGGCGACGATGTCAGAGGCTTGCGTCATCTCTCGCGGCTAATGCGTCAAGATTACGAGCGCAAGACTCTCGACGCCTCGCATCTATGTCGGTCGGTTCGCTGACGGTTGGTCAGTCGGCGCTGGGCTTCACCTTCGGCTTCGAATTCTTACCGTCCTTTTTGCCGGTAACCTTGAAGATACCGAAAGCCGCGCCGCCGATCGCGGCGAGCGTGCCGGTGGCGAGCGCTACTGCAGCATAGGGACGTTTCTTCGCCGCGGCTGAGGTGTCCTTCGCCGCCTTGCTTGCCTTTTTCTTCGCGCTCGCGGCCTTTTCGCGCGCCTTGTCCGAAAGCGTTTCCGAATCATCGGCCTTATCGGCCGAAGCGTTGGTCGGGGTGTCGGGGCTGGTCGGGGTGCTCGCCATAAATCGTCCTCCTTGTTCCACCGCCAACAACTCCGTGCTGCGGCGCCCGGTTCCGTTCCGGGCGCCGAACGAGATGCGAAGGATTACATGGTTTCAAGCATATGCTCGGCGGAACTCACGCGAAACTCGCCGGGTGCTTCCACATTGATCTGCTCCACCGTGCCGTCATTGACGATCATCGAAAAGCGTTGCCCGCGCGTGCCCATGCCAAAACCGGAACCGTCCATTTCCAGTCCCAGCGCCTTGGCGAATTCACCGTTGCCATCGGCCAGCATCG
Organism: Stakelama flava; assembly: GCF_019351405.1. Classification (GTDB taxonomy): domain Bacteria; phylum Pseudomonadota; class Alphaproteobacteria; order Sphingomonadales; family Sphingomonadaceae; genus Sphingomonas; species Sphingomonas flava_A. The sequence goes on along the minus strand of NZ_JAHWZX010000001.1, from coordinate 217,772 downwards.
TCACATCGCCTGCCTCGTTCTGCTTTTGCCACGCATCCATCACAAACGCGTCGTTGACCGCAGTGCACGCGATTTCGTCGATTCCGGCGGATTTAAGGTCATCGGCCTTCGCCACGAAACCGGGCAGGTGTTTCGCCGAACAGGTCGGCGTGAACGCGCCCGGCACCGAAAACAGGGCAACTTTCTTCCCTTTGAAAAATTCCTGCGCCTGAACCTTGTCGGGTCCGTTTTCCGTCATGCGGACAAGCGTTGCGTTGGGAACCGTGTCGCCGGCCTTGATCGTCATATCCTGATCCTTCTTTCGATGCTGAAACCTGTATGTGCGCATGATAGCTTGGCGAGGTCAGCCGCATTTTCAACCTTGGAACCAAGCCCGTCCGTCCCCTATTCATGATTGCATGAAGCCAGAACCCTTTCTTACCGGTCAATTCCTGCTGGCGCTGCCTGGCATCGGCGATCCGCGTTTCGAACGTGCGGTGATCGCCGTTTGCGCGCATGACAGCGAAGGCGCGCTTGGAATAGGCATCGGCGCGGTGATCGATGGACTGAGCCTGCACGACTTGCTCGGCCAGTTTGACATCGATCCGGGGGAAGCGCCCGACGCGCCGATCCATTTCGGCGGGCCGGTCGAGCCGCGCCGTGGTTTCATCCTTCACTCGCTCGACTGGAGCGGGCAGGACACGGTGGAAGTCGCAGGCCGCTGGGCGCTGTCCGGAACGCTCGATGTGCTGAAGGCGATTGCTGCGGGCAACGGTCCTGACGAATGGCTGGTCGCGCTTGGCTATGCCGGTTGGGGCGAGGGGCAGCTTGATGAAGAGATGACCCGGCATGGCTGGTTCAACACCGATTCCAAGCCGGAGTTGATTTTCGACACCAGCGTTGCGGACCGGTGGGAACATGCCTTTTCCCAGGCGGGGATCGATCCGCGCCTGCTTGCCGCGCAAGGCGGGACCGCCTGATCGCTTGCCGGTTGCGACCGGGTGGTCTTATCGGGCGATATAAAGAATTCTTTATATTCGATTTGCTTTCGAATGCGCCAATCATTAGGTGAGGGGGCACATGGCGCCGGGTATTTTGCCCGACCGCCGCCGAACGACATTCACGATCCAGGAGATTTGACCAGTGGCAACTGTCGCCGAAGCCCAGGACTATGTGATCAAGGACATTTCGCTTGCCGCTTATGGTCGCAAGGAAATCGAGATCGCCGAAACCGAAATGCCCGGCCTGATGGCGCTGCGCGAAGAGTATGGCAAGGACAAGCCGCTCAAAGGTGCACGTATCACCGGGTCGCTGCACATGACGATCCAGACCGCCGTGTTGATCGAAACGCTGACCGCGCTGGGCGCCGATGTGCGCTGGGCGACCTGCAACATCTATTCGACGCAGGACCATGCCGCCGCCGCGATCGCCGAAACCGGTGTCCCCGTCTTTGCGATCAAGGGCGAATCGATCGCCGATTACTGGGATTATGTCGGCAAAATCTTCGACTGGGGCGATGAAACCTGCAACCTGATTCTCGACGATGGCGGCGATGCCACCATGTTCGCGCTGTGGGGCGCGCGTCTGGAAGCGGGCGACACCATGCCCGAACCGGAAAATGAGGAAGAGGTCGAGATGCAGCGCGCGCTGAAGGCGTTCGTTAAGGCGCGTCCGGGCTACCTCACCAAAACGGTCGAGAATATCCGCGGCGTTTCGGAAGAGACGACGACCGGCGTGCATCGCCTGTATCACCTGTCGAAGAAGGGCGCGCTTCCTTTCCCGGCGATCAACGTCAATGACAGCGTCACCAAGTCGAAATTCGACAATCTGTATGGCTGCAAGGAATCGCTGGTCGACGCGATCCGTCGCGCTACCGATGTAATGCTGGCGGGCAAGGTCGCGTGCGTGTGCGGCTTCGGCGATGTCGGCAAGGGGTCGGCGGACAGCCTGCGCAACGGTGGCGCGCGGGTGCTCGTCACCGAAGTCGATCCGATCTGCGCCTTGCAGGCCGCGATGGAAGGTTATGAAGTCGTGACGATGGAGGAAGCGGTGAAGCGCGCCGACATCTTCGTCACCGCCACCGGCAACGCCGATGTCATCACCGCCGAACATATGAAGGCGATGAAGAACATGGCGATCGTGTGCAACATCGGCCATTTCGACAGCGAGATCCAGATTTCGGCGCTGTCCAATTATAAATGGACCGAGATCAAGCCGCAGGTCGACCTGGTCGAATTCCCCGACGGCAAGCAGATTATCGTTCTGGCGCGCGGCCGTCTGGTCAATCTGGGCTGCGCCACCGGTCATCCCAGCTTCGTGATGAGTTCCAGCTTCACCAACCAGGTGCTGGCGCAGATCGAACTTTGGGAAAAGCATGACGAGTATAAGAACGACGTCTATGTCCTGCCCAAGCATCTCGACGAAAAGGTCGCGGCGCTGCACCTCGACAAGCTGGGCGTGAAGCTGACGAAGCTCAGCCAGAAGCAGGCCGATTATATCGGCGTTCCGGTCGAAGGGCCGTTCAAGCCGGATCATTATCGCTACTGATCGCGGCTTTCGCGATACGATGGCGACGAATGCGGGTCGCGACCGATTGGGGTCGCGGCCCGTTTCCTTATTTATGGCCATTTATGACCTAAACTGATGCATTTTTGCGCGGATGGGAATGCAGGTGCTTTTCGTTTGCCCCGATCATCGCCTAAGGAACGCGGATGATGGTTAAGGGGCGTCGGACAAAGGCGGTGGCGCCATGACAGGCATAGCGACGACGAACGCGGTGTTGGCGGGCGCGGGGCTGGCGATCCTCCTGATCGCTGGACTGGTCGCGTTGTTCGTCGGCCTGCGTCGTGCGCGGCGGGCCGGGGCGCTGGTCGCCGAAAACGCCCGCCACCGCGCCTTTGCCGACTCATCGCCTGCGCTGGCGATGGTCGTGCGTGCCGATGCGCGGATCGAAGCGCCGCGCACCCTGTCCGACTGGCTTGGGCTTGAAGGCGAACCCGATACGCTGAACGACCTTTCCACCGACGGGACCGGGCTGGCCCCTGACGATTTCGCCGCGTTGACCGAAGCGATCACCGCCGGGCAGAAGGCGGGGCGGCCGTTCCGCCTGTCGCTGCGCGTACAGCATGGCGCGCGTTCGCTGCTGGCGGTCGGGGAGCGCGCGCCGCATGCGCTGAATGCGCCTGGCGGTGTGGTCGTGTGGCTGTTCGACGCATCCGAGCTTCAGACACAGGTGAGCAGGCTGGGCGAGGAAGCGGAGGAATTGCGTGGCGCCTTCGCATCGCTGACCGCACTGATCGAAGCCGCGCCGATGCCGATGTGGTATCGCACCCGCGAATTGCGGCTGGCGATGGTCAACACCGCCTATGTCCATGCTGTCGATGCATCGACCCATGCGCAGGTGATCGAGCAGCAGATCGAACTGATCGAAGGATCGGGAATGGGCGGCCCGCTCGCCAATGCCGCGATCGCGCGCGACACGGGCGAACCGCAGACGGCGGCGGTCCCCGCGATCATCAAGGGCGAGCGGCGGATGCTGCGCATTCACGACCTGCCGTTGTTCGACGGCGGCGCGGCGGGTTTTGCGGTCGATATCGAGGATCTGGAACAGGCGCGCGGCGGGTTGAAACGCTTTGCGGAAGCGCAACGCGCCATGCTCGACCGGTTATCGGCGGGGGTAGCCCAGTTTTCGGCCGATCGCGCGCTGATCTTTTGCAACCAGCCGTTTCGCCGCATGTTCGCGATGCGCCCTGAATGGCTGGCCGACCGGCCCGAATTCGATCGCGTTCTTGAACGGATGCGCGAAGCGGGCCGCCTGCCGGAAGTGCGCGACTTTCCCGGTTGGAAAAAGGAGCATCGCGAATGGTTTCGCGCCGAAGGGGCGGAGATTGAGGAAAGCTGGCACCTTCCCGGCGGCAGCCATTTGCGCGTCGTGGCCCAGCCGCTGCCTGAGGGTGGCCTGCTGATCATTTTCGAAGACCGCACCGAACAGGTTCAGCTTGCCAGCGCGCGCGACACGCTGCTTCGCGTGCGTACCGCGATGTTCGACAATCTGTTCGAAGCGCTTGGCGTATTCGCCTCTGACGGGCGGCTGCAATTGTGGAACAACAAGTTTCGCCTCGCCTGGGGGTTCGACGAACAACTGCTTGCCGGCCATCCGCGCGTCGATGCGCTTGCCGAGGCGGGTGCACGCAAGCTTGCCAAACCCGATCGCGCCTCGTTGATGAGCGCGCTGGTCCGCGCCGCGACGGTCGAGCGGCAGCAGCGCGGTGGGCGAGCGGCCTTTGCCGACGGACGTCATTTCGAATTCACCGCGGTGCCGCTTCCAGACGGCAATGCGCTCTTCACCATGCTCGACATTTCGGACAGCAAGCGGATCGAGCAGGCGCTGCGTGACCGCAACGAGGCGTTGGAGGCGGCCGACCGGGTGAAGACCGCGTTTGTTGAGAATATGAGTTACGAGCTTCGCACGCCGCTCACCTCGATCAAAGGGTTCGCCGAGCTGCTGCATGGCGGCTATGCGGGCGATCTCAGCGAAAGCGGCACCAGCTATGCCGAGGCGATCCTTGAATCGGTTGCGCGGCTGTCGGGGCTGGTGGACGATGTGCTTGACCTGACCGAAGGCGATAGCGGACCGCTGCGCAAGACGGCGGTCGATATGGAGCATGTGGCGCAGGCCGCCGCCGAATCGCTTTCGCCGCTGGCAAAGGAACGCGGCATCGATCTGGTCGTCGAGGTGCGCGGATCGGCGGGCGCGGTGCAGGGCGATCAGCGTCGGGTTCGCCAGGCGATCGAGCATATGCTGCGCTTTTCGATCGGCGGGCTGAAAAAGGGCGGGCGCGTCCTTCTGCATGTCGACGGCGATGCCGATCGCGCGCGCATCGTGGTTTCCGACGACGGGCCGGGAATGAGCAGCGAGGCAGCGAAACATGCGTTCGACCGTTTCGCCCATTCGGCCGCAACGGGACGCGATACCGATCGCGCGCTCGGTCTTGGCCTGCCGCTCGCCAAGCGCTTTGTCGAAGCGCATGGCGGAACCATCGCGATGCTGTCCGAACCGGGCGAAGGCACGCTGATGACCATCGAATTGCCGCGCCAATGATTCTCGACGGGGAAGCCGCGAATATTTCGCTCGGTCGCCGGCTTGCGGGGATCGCGCGTCCCGGCGACCTGATCGGGCTGACCGGCCCGCTGGGCGCGGGTAAGACCAGCATCGCGCGCGGGCTGCTTGCCGAACTGGGGCTGGCGGACGAGGCTCCGTCGCCCAGCTTCGCCATCGTTCAGCCCTATGACCCGCCCGAGGTGCGTTTCCCCGTGCTCCACGTCGATCTGTACCGGATAGAGGATGCGGCGGAAGCGGAAGAACTGGGGCTGGAGGATGCGCGGATTGATTCGCTGCTGCTGGTCGAATGGCCGGAACGTCTGGGCGAAGCATGGCTTGCCGATGCCCTGTGTCTCACCCTGTCGATCGAGGATTCGGGCGCGCGACGCTTGACAGCCCGCGTGCCGGAGGCATGGAGGGGGCGATGGCCGTTGACATGAATCCGCCCCCCGCTGCCCCCGAATTTCTTGCAAAGGCCGGATGGGGCGACGCCGCGATCCAGCCGCTGGCCGGGGATGCCTCGTTTCGCCGCTATTTCCGCATCGTCGCGCCGGGGCGCAGTGCGATCCTGATGGATGCGCCGCCGCCGCACGAAGACCCGCGCCCCTTTATCGACATCGCTGAATGGCTTTCGCATCGCGGATTCGCCGCGCCCGAAATCCTGTCGCGCGACCTTGAACGCGGTCTGGTGCTTTTGCAGGATTTCGGCGATGCGCGGATGCGCGAAACGGTGGACGCCGCGCCCGAAAGCGAGCTTCGCCTGTACGAAGCGGCGGTGGACCTGCTGGTGCGCCTGTCCGAACATGAAGCCGCGCCCGTGCGGCCTTATGACGGAAAGGAATATCAGCGCGAAGCCGCGTTGATGACCGAATGGTATTGTCCGGCGGTCGGGCTTTGCGTCGATACTGCCGGGTATCGCGACGCGTGGGAAAAGGTTCTGGCCAAGGCGGACATTGCCGCGCCGGTCACGGTGCTGCGCGATTATCATGCCGAGAACATCATGCTGATCGACGGCCGCGCCGAAACGCTCGGCCTGCTCGACTTTCAGGACGCGCTGGCGGGCCATCCCGCCTATGACCTGGTATCGCTGTTGCAGGATGCGCGGCGTGACGTTCCCGCCGATCTGGAAGCGACGATATTGGGCCGCTATTGCCGCCGTACCGGCGCGGGCGAGGCGTTTCTCGACGCCTATCACGTGCTCGGCGCGCAGCGGAATGCAAAGATCATCGGAATCTTCACCCGGCTGTGGAAGCGGGACGGGAAGTCGCGCTATCCGGCGCTGTGCCCACGCGTGTGGCGCTATCTCGAACGCGATCTCGCCTATCCCGCGCTTGCGCCGGTGCGTGCGTGGTTCGACGTCAATATCCCGCCCGAAAAACGCGGTGATCCGCTGGCGTTTGCGGCGGGCGAATGAGCACGCGTCCCACCCGCCATCTGCGCCCCGATCCGGGCGGAAAGGTGCCCGAAACCGCGATGGTGATGGCTGCGGGCCTCGGCAAGCGGATGCGCCCGCTCACCGCGACACGTCCCAAACCATTGATCGAGGTCGCGGGAAAGCCGCTGATCGACCATGTCTTTGATCGGTTGCGTTCCGCCGGAATCGGCCGTGCGGTCGTGAACGTCCATTATCTCGCCGACGCGCTTGAGGCGCATCTTCGCGGTCGGGTAAAGGATATCGACATCGTCGTTTCCGACGAACGCAAGCAACTGATGGAAACCGGTGGCGGTCTGGTTCAGGCGCGCGAGCTGATCGGCGATGCACCGTTTCTTTGCGTCAACAGCGACAATCTGTGGGTGGACGGGCCGACCGACGCGATCCGCTCGCTCGCCGCGCAATGGGATGATGAGACGATGGACGCGCTGCTGCTCGTCGTACCGCTTGCACGCGCGAACAATCACGCCGGTCGCGGCGATTTCCATCTCGACGCATTCGGCCGGATTATCGAGCGACGGCAGCCCGGACGGCTTGCCCCCTTCGTCTTTACCGGTGTGCAGATGCTGTCGCCGCGCGTGATCCGCGACTGGCCGGAGGGCGCGTTTTCGACCAACCTGTTCTGGAACCGTGCGATAGCGCAGGGGCGCGCCTGGGCGCATGTCCATCAGGGACTGTGGTTCGATGTCGGCACGCCCGGCGCGATCCGGGCGACCGAGACGATGCTCGCCGATGGTTGAGCGGCGCGGACCGCGACTTTACACGATCCCGGCGCACCGGGCGTTCGCAGACGCGCTCGCCGACGGGCTGCTTCGCCGCTATGGCAAGGACCACATGGCGTTCGCGCGCGGCGTGATCCTGCTCCCCAACAATCGCGCGATCCGCTCTATCAGCGACGCTTTTGTCCGCGCGAGCGGGAAGGGATTGCTGCTTCCCCGTCTGGTCGCGATCGGCGATCCCGAACTGGATGAGGCGGCGGGACCGTTCATCGACCCGGCGGATGATGCCGAACCCATCCCGCCCGCGGTCGATCCGCTTCGCCGCCGGATGATCCTGGCGCGGCTGGTCAGCGAGGAGCGGCAGCGTGGCGGTGACAGCGTTGACGCGGCGGAAGCCGTGCGGCTGGCCGGCGATCTTGCGCGCACGCTGGACCAGTTGCTGGTCGAGGAAGTTGCGCCGCGTGCGCTTCGCGACCTTGATATGGGCGATGCGCTTTCCGAACATTGGGAGCGCTCGCTTCGCCTGTTCGAAATTATTCTCGAACGCTGGCCCAAAGAATTGGAGCGGCGGGGCAGGATCGACCTTGCCGATCGCCGCCGCCTGCTGCTCAATCGCGTCGCGAAACGCTGGCGCGACGATCCCCCGGCGGGGTTCGTATGCGCCGCGGGCATCACCGGATCGGCACCGGCGGTCGCGCGGATGCAGCGCACCGTTGCCGACCTGCCCGGCGGCATGGTGGTGTTGCCCGGCCTAGCCACCGGAATGCCGGACGATCAGTGGAACGCGCTCGGCCCGCACGCGCCCGACCCGGTTACCGGGCGGCGTCCGCGATCGGTGGAGACGCATCCGCAATATCACCTGAAACTGCTGCTCGATCGCATGGGCGTGGCGCGCGGCGAATTCACGACCTGGCGCGGCGGCAGCGACCATGACGCCGCGCCGCCGCGAAGCCGCGCGATCGCCAACGCGCTTGCCCCGGCCGAATTCACGCGCGAGTGGACCGACCTTCCGGCGGGCGAGCGGCGGCTTTCGGGCGTTTCGGCGCTCGAACTAGCGGTGCCAGGGGACGAGGCGCAGGCGATTGCGATCGCGCTGCGTCACGCGCTTGAGGAGCCGGGAAGAACGGCGGCGCTGGTAACCCCTGACCGTGCGCTCGCCCGGCGCGTTGCGGCGCATTGTGCGCGCTGGAACATCGCCGTGGACGACAGTGCGGGCCAGCCGCTTTCGATGCTGCCGCCCGGCACCTTCCTGCTTGCGCTGGCCGAGGCGGCGGCGCAGCAGTTTGCGCCGCTGCCGCTGCTCGCCCTGCTCAAACACCCGTTGGTGCGCGCGGGCGAGGCGCGTACCGCATGGCTGGAGGGCGTGCGCCGCCTGGATCTCGCATTGCGCGGGCCGCGTCCGGCGGCGGGACTTGCCGGGATCGACGCGCATCTGGCGGCGGACGATGGCCGGTCGGGTGCGGTGAAGCGCGCCGCGCGTGAAGGCTGGGAAGCAGCGCGCGCTCTGATCGCTCCGATCGCCGCCGCATTTGAACACGGCGCGCAGCCGTTGGCCGGGCTGATCGCCGCAATGCGTGAGGCGGCCGATCTGCTGTGCGGTGAAGGGCTGTGGTCGCGTCCCGAAGGACGACAGGCGGCCGAGCTGCTCGACGCGTTGGAACGCGAAGGCGCGGAAGGGCCGGACGTGGTTGACCCCGCAGCGCTTGCCCAGATGCTGCGCACGCTGATGGACGAAATCGCGGTTCGCCCGCATCAGGGCGGCCATCCCCGGCTCGCCATTTACGGCTTGCTGGAGGCGCAGCTTCAGACCGCCGACCTGATGGTGCTGGGCGGCCTGAACGAAGGCGTCTGGCCGGGGCTGCCAGCGCCCGACCCGTGGCTGGCGCCGCGAATCCGCGCAGAACTCGGCCTGCCGGGGCTGGAGCGGCGGATCGGGCTGTCGGCGCATGACCTGGCCGGTGCGCTGGGCGGGCCGCACGTGCTGCTGACGCGTGCCCGGCGCGATGCGAGCGCGCCGACCATCGCCTCGCGCTTCTGGTTGCGGCTCGAAGCGCTGTCGGGCGGGCTGGATCGGGCGAGCGACCTTGCCGACTGGGCGCAGGCGATCGACCGGCCGTCGGGTTTCGCGCCGCAAGACAGGCCCGCGCCCTGTCCCCCCGTGCCCGACCGGCCGAAAAAACTGTCGGTGACCGAGGTCGATCGGCTGAAGGCCGACCCGTATGCCTTTTACGCGCGCCGGATGCTGGGGTTGTCGCCGCTCGACGCGGTCGATGCCGATCCCAGCGCGGCGTGGCGCGGGACCGAGGTGCACCGCGTGCTGGAAATCTGGGCGCGAAGCGACGGGTGCGATCCGGCGAAGCTGCGCGGTCGCGCGCTGGACATGCTCGCCGGGGCGCATCCGATGATGCGCGCGCTCTGGCAGCCGCGCCTGATGGAGGCGGTCGACTGGATCGCGCAGCGGCTTGAGGATCAGGGGCGCGACGGGCGTACGGTCATCGATGTCGAGCAGCGCGGTGAAATCGACATCGCCGGCGTCACGCTTTCGGGCACCTATGACCGGATCGACAGGCTTCCCGACGGCGGGCTTGCGATCATCGATTACAAGACCGGAAAGCCGCCGTCGCCGCGCGCGGTTCGCGCAGGGTTCAGCCTGCAACTCGGCCTGCTGGGCCTGATCGCCGAGCGCGGCGGGTTCGACGGCGTTCGCGGCGACGCGCGCGCGTTCGAATATTGGTCGCTGTCACGCAACCGCGACGGCGGCTTCGGCTATGTCGATTCGCCGGTCGATCCGAAGAAGAAGGAGCCGATCCCGGCGGAGGATTTCGTCGCCATCGCAGCCGATAATTTCACCGATGCGGCCGGAGCCTGGCTGACGGGGAACGAACCCTTCACTGCCAAGCTGAACCCCGAATATGCCAATTATCCCGATTACGACCAGTTGATGCGCCGCGACGAATGGTATGGCCGTGAGCGCGGCTGAGGCGAAGCGACTGCCGCCGCTGAAGGGCGATCAGGCGCTGGCCAGCGATCCGGCGCGTCATGTCTGGCTGTCGGCGTCGGCGGGCACCGGCAAGACCCAGGTGCTGACCGCGCGGGTATTCCGCCTGTTGCTGCGCGGCGTCGATCCTGGCGCGATATTGTGCCTGACCTTTACCAAGGCAGGGGCGGCCGAAATGGCGTCGCGGATCAGCGCTCGGCTGGCCAGCTGGGTGCGGATGGACCCGCGCGACCTGTCGATGGACCTTCAGGCGCTGGGCGAGAAGGGCGATCCCGATCAGCGCGCCCGCGCCCGCACGCTGTTCGCGCGGGTGCTCGACGCGCCGGGCGGCGGCATCCGTATCCAGACCATCCACAGCTTCTGCCAGACGCTGCTCGCCGCCTTTCCGGTAGAGGCGGGGCTAGTGCCCGGTTTCCGCCCGCTCGAAGCGCGCGAGGAGGCGGTGATGGCGCGCGAGGCGCTTGCAGCGATGCTTGAGGAAGAGGCGCGGAACGGCGGCACGCGGCACGCCGATGCGGTGGGTGCGCTCAGCCTCAGAATGGGGGAGGGGCAGGCCGAGGCCTTTCTTGCGGCCTGCGCCCATGCACCCGATGCGCTGGAAGCGTTGCCGACCGGTATCCAGCCCTATCTGCGCCGCGCGCTCGATCTGCCCTCGGGCAATATCGGCGAAGCGCTGGCCGCGGCGTGCGGGGACGACAGCTTCGATTGCGTCGCGCTCCGCCGGATTATCGACGCCAATCGCACATGGGGCGCGACGACCGGCGTCAAACACGCCGATCTGGCCGAACAATGGCTCGCCGCCGATACGCAGGCGCGCGCCGCGATGCTGGATGCGCTGGTCGGCATCTTCCACACCGCGAAGGGCGAACCGCGCGCCTATTCCAAAAAACTGGTCGAGGCCGATCCGGACTATGCCGATATCGCCATGGCGCTTGGCACTTGCTGTGCCGATCTGATCGGGATGCGCGCGCGCGCCGCCTATGCCGATTTGCTGGCGTCCGCGCTTGATGCGGGGCGCGCCTATGCCGACAGCTATACCCGCGCCAAGCGGCGGGCCGGGGCGGTCGATTTCGACGATCTGATCCGCCGCACGCTTCACCTGCTGCGTCAGCCGGGAATGGGCGACTGGATCCGATACAAGCTGGATCAGGCGACCGAACATGTCCTGATCGATGAGGCGCAGGACACCAACTGGGAACAATGGACCATCATTCAGGCGATGGCCGACGAATTCTTCGCGGGCGAAGGCGCACCGTCGGGCAGCGTGCGCACGCTGTTCACCGTGGGCGATTACAAACAGGCGATTTTCGGATTTCAGGGAACCGATCCCTGGTATTTCCAGCTTGCCCATCGCCATTTCGAAAAGCTCGCCGATGTGCGCCCCGATTTCGAAAGCGATGCCCGGCCGCTCGAAACGCTCTCGCTCACCCACAGTTTCCGATCGACCCGACCGGTTCTGGAATTCGTCGATGCCGCGATCGCCGCGCTGCCCGACCCGGGGATGGGCAATTTCAGCGATGCCGAGCCGCATGCCAGCGAAGTGGCGGGGCCGGGCCGGGTGACGCTGCTTCCCCCCGTGGTGGAGGGCGGAAGCGATGCCGAGGAGGAAGGCTGGATAGACGACGCCACGCGAGAGGTCGCCCGGCAGGTCGCCCGGTCGGTCAGGCAGATGCTCGACCAGCGCCATATGCTCGAAAGCAAGGGAAGGCCGCTTCGTCCCGAAGACGTCATGATTTTGGTCAAACGGCGCGGCGAACTCGCCTCGCTGCTCGTCGCGCGGCTTTATGCCGAAGGGGTGCCGGTGGCGGGGGTCGACCGGTTGCGCCTCAACGCCCCGCTCGCGGTGCAGGACCTGCTTGCCGCCGTGCGGTTCGCGCTTCAGCCGGAAGACGATCTTGCGCTCGCCTCACTGCTCGTATCGCCGCTGATCGGATGGAGCCAGGACGACCTGATGCATGCGGCGATGCGCGAACGGCGCAGCCTGTGGCGGCACCTGCGCGAGACCCAGCCGACGGAGCGGCTCGAACCGCTTTATGCGCTGCTGCGCCGCGCCGATATTGCAACGCCCTATCGTTTCCTTGAGGAGATATTGTCGGGGCAGCTCGACGGGCGGCGCAAATTACTGCGCAGGCTGGGCGAAGAGGCGCGCGACCCGATTTCGGAGCTGCTGAATGCCGCGTTGCAGTTCGAACAGGTCTCCACGCCCTCGCTGCAACGGTTTCTCGACTGGTTCGACCGGGGCGAGGTGGAGATCGTTCGCGATCCGTCGCAGCCGCGTGACGCGGTGCGCGTGATGACCGCGCACGGCGCGAAAGGGCTTCAGGCACCGCTCGTCATTCTTGCCGATGCTACCGTCGATCCGACGCAGAACCGCCGCGACATTGTCGGCTGGTGCCCCGAAGGCGGGGAGGGGCCGCGCCTGCCGATCTTTCGCCCGCGTGCCGGGGAGCGCGGCGGCCCGCTCGCCGATACGCTTGCCGAAGCCGAGCGCAAGGAGCTGGAGGAGCATTGGCGGCTGTTCTACGTCGCCGCGACGCGCGCGGAGGAGCAGCTGGTGATCGCTGGCGCGCTGGGGCCGAAAGCGAAGGGTGAGGCGCCCGCGCTGAGCTGGTATCAGGCGGCGCGCAGCGCGATGGCCGGTCTAGGCGTCGAAGCGGACGCGGACGGAGCGATGCGGTTCGACGGGTCGGCTCGCCATGCCCCGGCAGCGCCCGCGCCGCTCGCCGGTGAAGCACCCGCGCCGCAACCCGCGCCCGACTGGCTGCACCGCGATCCGCCTCAGGAGGCACGGCCGCCGCGTCCGCTCGCGCCCTCTTCGTTGGGAGAGGACAGGGTTTCCGATCCACCGCCTTCGCCCGATATGCGCGCCGCCGCCGAACGCGGCCGTCTGCTCCATGCGCTGTTCGAACGGTTGCCCGCCCGCTCCGCCGATCAGCGTCATGCTGCCGCACTCGCCTGGTTGAAACAAAGCGCCGGGGTCGCCGATGATGCGACACGTACCGAAATCGCCGACGCGGCGGTCGCCGTGCTGAACGATCCCGCGCTGGCCGAAGTGTTCGGCGGCGATGCGCTGGCCGAAGCGCCGATCGTGGCGGTCGTTGATGGCGAGGTGATTTCGGGGACCGTCGATCGCCTTATCGTTTCCGAAACTCGGGTCCGGGTGATCGATTTCAAGACGGGACGGCGTGCACCCGAAACGTTGCAGGCGATTCCCCACTATCACGTTCGGCAGATGGCGGCCTATGCCGCCGCGCTGAAGGTTATATTTCCCGACCATGATGTCGAGGCGGCGTTGCTCTACACCGCCGCCCCGCGGCTGTTCGTCCTGCCCGAAACAATGCTTGTGCAGGCCAAGCCGGGATTGGCGGCCACAGAGGAAAGCTTGGGCGCAGGTGGTTGAGCGCGCGGCAAATCGCACATAGATATAACCCCTTGTTCCAAAGGAGTGTAGCAATGGCGACCAAGCCGATCACCGACGAGAGCTTCGAACAGGACGTCCTGAACGCCGACAAGCCCGTCCTTGTGGATTTCTGGGCCGAATGGTGCGGCCCGTGCAAAATGATCGGCCCGGCGCTGGAAGAAATTGCCGGCGAGCTGGCCGATCAGGTCACGATCGCCAAGATCAATATCGACGAAAATCCCGAAGCGCCCGGAAAATACGGGGTTCGCGGCATCCCCACCATGATCCTGTTCAAGGATGGACAGGTTTCATCGACCAAGGTCGGCGCAGCACCGAAGAGCCAGCTGAAATCCTGGCTGCAAAGCGAACTTTAAGCTCAGGCGTATAGCAGGCGCGCCGCCTTTTCCCACAAACGCGGGGACGAGGCGGCGAGCATGCCGGTCCGCGCATCTCCCAGTCGATAGGGCGTGCCGTCGAGCCGCGTGATCCGCCCGCCTGCTTCGGTCAGCAGCAACGTTCCCGCCGCATGGTCCCAGGGCAGGGTGCGTTCGAAAATCGAAATGTCATTCTCGCCCAGGATAATACGCGGATATTGCTCGGCCGCGCAACGTGGAATGTCCACGATGCGAAAATTCCCGTGCGCGCGTTCCACCACCCGCGCGCGCTCCGCATGCGGCATGAAATAGGTCGCGAGCGCGGCGACCGGCATCGCTTCCCCGCTTTCGGTTGCTTTTACAGGTTCGTCATCGATGAATGCTCCGCCGCCGCGCACGGCATGGCACATGCGCTGCCGCAGCGGATCGTAAATCCATCCCGCCGCGACATCGGCTCCATCGCCCAGCGCGACCATGATGCCGAATGGCGCTTTGCCGGCGGCGAAATTGCCGGTGCCGTCCACCGGATCGATGATCCACTGCATTCCCGAACCCAAGCGGTCCAGAATGGCGGGATCGGCGGCGCAGGCCTCTTCCCCGATGATGCGCGCTTCGGGAAGGATCGCGGCGAGTCCTTCGCTCAATCGCGCCTCGCTCTCACGGTCGGCGATCGTGACCCAGTCGTCTGGGGCCTTTTCCTCCTTCTCACCGGCGGAGAGGTTTCGGAAGCGCGGCAGCACGATGGTTTCGGCGACTTCGCGGATCAGCGCGGCGACGGGGGCGTGAAGTATATGCATCAGCTACGATAATCGGCGTTGATCGAAATATATCCATGGGTCAGGTCGCAGGTCCACACCGTGGCGCGCCCGTCCCCCAGCCCCAGATCGACCCCGATCTCCACTTCGCTGCCTTTCAGATGCTCTGCAACGGGCGTTTCGTCATAACCTTCCACCGCCAGCCCGTCGCGCGCCACCTGCGTCGCGCCGAAGCGGATGGCCAGCCTGTCGCGTTCGGCGGGTTCGCCTGCCTTGCCCACCGCCATCACCACGCGGCCCCAGTTGGCGTCCTCGCCCGCGATCGCGGTTTTAACAAGCGGCGAATTGGCGATCGACATCGCCACTCGCCGTGCGCTGTCGTCATTTTCCCCGCCCTCGACGGTGACGGTGATGAATTTCGACGCGCCTTCGCCATCGCGTACCACCAACTGGGCGAGTTGCGTGCACAGATCGGTGAGCGCCGCCCGAAACGCGTCCGCGCCATCGCTTTCATCGTCTTCAAGCTGGGTATTACCAGCCTTGCCCGTCGCGAAGGCAAGGACGGTGTCGCTGGTCGATGTGTCGCTGTCCACCGTGATGCACGAAAAACTGTCGCGATTGGCACTGCGCAGCGCTTCGGAGAGAAAGTCGGGGCTTACCGCCGCGTCGGTGAAGACAAAGCCGAGCATGGTTGCCATGTCGGGCGCGATCATGCCCGACCCCTTGATGATTCCGGTGATCGTCACGGTCTTCCCATGCACCATGGCGGTGGTTACCGCCGCCTTTGGAAAGGTGTCGGTGGTCATGATCGTCGCGGCCGCGGCTTCCCAGTCGCAAGGCTGCGCCGCAAAGGCCGCGTCCAGTCCCGCTTCCGCCCGGTCGATGGGCAGCGGCACGCCGATCACTCCGGTCGATGCGACGAAAACGTCCGATGGCTCGCACGCCAATGCGCCCGCCACGCGCGCCGCGATCGCCTCAACCGCCTCGCGTCCGCGATTGCCGGTAAAGGCGTTCGAGTTACCAGCGTTGACCACCAGTGCGCGCGCGCGGCCCAGCACCAGCGCCTTGCGGCACCATTCGACTTCGGGCGAGGGGCATTTGCTTTGCGTGGTCACGCCGGCGACGCTCGTTCCCTCATCGAGCGTGATGAAGGTGAGGTCGGTACGATCCCATTCCTTGTACCGCGCTCGCGCGACGCGACACGTAACCCCGCCGATCGGCGGCAGCGCGGGAAAACGATCAGGGGCGAGGGGGGAAATGGCGGACGACAAGGGCGAACTCCGCAAATAATAAGGATGCGCGCGGTGGTAGCGTTCCTGCTGCCAATGGCAAGGCTTTGCGGATACATCGCGCCTGACGGTTCAAATGTGGGCTTGCCGGACGGCGCTGATAAAAGTTTCGTTAGACGAACGGCACTTCGATTATTATGTCGGCTTTGGACATGTCCTGCGGGGCATGCTGGATGCGTTCACTTTCAAAAGGGCTGATTTTGCAGCTTCTGCTGTTCCTCTCCGCGCTTCTTTCCGGTCTGACCGGCGTCATCGCCGGTGACCGCGCGGTTGAGCGCAGCCAGATCGAGCGGCTGGGCGACGCCGCCGCGCAGCATGCGCGCAGCGCCGCAGAGCCGGCCGCGATCCGCGAACAGGCGGCCTATCTTGCGGCCTTGCCTCGCATCGCGCGGGCGTCGCTTCCCAGCTTCGCGATCGCGGTGCCGCGCACCGTTTTGCGCGCGATCGGCATCGATACCCGCCGGCTGGAATAGCCGCACGCGGTGGTGCGCGCACCACCGGCCCCATCGTTTCGGCCCGATCGACGGGCTTTCGAGCGTTGCCCCATGCATAGCCGGGCGGCGCCATATAATAAGCTATACAGGATCGCTCATGTTCGGCTCGCTTGCCAAAAACATCTTCGGATCGTCCAACGATCGCTACGTCAAATCGCTTCGCGGCGTCGTCGCGAAGATCAACGCGCTCGAACCAGAGCTTCAGGCGATGAGCGACGAGCAGCTTTCGCACCAGACGGTCAAGTTTCGCGAAAAGCTTGAAGGCGGCGCGAGCCTTGACGATCTTCTTCCCGAAGCATTCGCCACGGTGCGCGAAGCGTCGGTACGCGTGCTCGGCATGCGCCATTTCGATGTTCAGATGATCGGCGGCATCGTCCTCCATCGCGGCGAAATTGCCGAGATGCGCACGGGCGAGGGAAAGACGCTGGTGGCGACGCTTGGCGTGTATCTGAACGCGCTGCCGGGCAAGGGCATCCACGTCATCACGGTGAACGACTATCTGGCCGCGCGCGACGCCGAATGGATGGGCCGGGTCTATCGCTTCCTTGGCATGACCGTCGGCGTCATCATCCCCGACCTGACCGATCAGCAGCGCCGCGATGCGTATCACAGCGACATCACCTACGGCACGAACAACGAATTCGGCTTCGACTATCTGCGCGACAATATGAAATATGATCGCGCGTCGATGGTGCAGCGCCCGTTCAACATGGCGCTGATCGACGAGGTCGATTCGGTGCTGATCGATGAAGCGCGCACCCCGCTCATCATCTCCGGCCCGACCGACGATCGATCCGAACTGTACAAGAATGTCGACGTGATCGTGAAGCAGTTGGAAGAAGACGATTACGAAAAGGACGAAAAGCAGAAGTCGATCATCCTGACCGAGGATGGCACCGAAAAGGTCGAACGCATGCTGGAAGCGGCGGGCCTGCTTGAAGGATCGAACCTCTATGATTTCGAAAATACGCAGGTTGTCCATCACGTAAACCAGTCGCTGCGCGCGAATATGATGTTCAAGCGCGACACCGATTACATCGTAAAGAACGACAAGATCGTCATCATCGACGAATTCACCGGCCGTATGATGGAGGGGCGTCGTTGGTCCGAAGGGCTGCATCAGGCGGTCGAGGCGAAAGAAGGCGTGAAGATCGAGCCGGAGAATCAGACGCTCGCTTCGATCACCTTCCAGAACTATTTCCGCATGTATCCCAAGCTCGCCGGGATGACCGGCACGGCGGCGACCGAGGCGGCGGAATTCTATGACATCTACAAGATGAATGTTGTCACCATTCCGACCAACCGCCCGATCCGGCGCGAGGATAATGACGATGAATTCTACAAGACGCTGAACGACAAATTCATCGCCATCGCGCGCGCGATCAAGGAGCATGCCGAGCGGGGTCAGCCGGTGCTGGTCGGCACGGTGTCGATCGAAAAGTCGGAACTGCTCAGCGAATTCCTTCAGCGCGAAAAGGTGCCGCACAAGGTGCTCAACGCCCGCTATCACGAGATGGAGGCGCATATCGTGGCGCAGGCCGGGCGACTGGGCGCGGTTACCATCGCCACCAACATGGCGGGGCGCGGCACCGATATTCAGCTTGGCGGCAATCTGGACTTCAGGATGCGCGACGAGTTTTCGGACCTTGAGGAAGGCACGCCCGAATATGCGGCGCAGGCCGAAAAGATCGTGGCGGAAATCGAGGAAGAGAAGCAGCGCGTGCTCGACGCCGGCGGCCTGTTCGTGCTGGGTACCGAACGGCACGAAAGCCGGCGCATCGACAACCAGCTTCGCGGCCGTTCGGGACGTCAGGGCGATCCGGGTCTGTCGCGCTTCTACCTCAGCCTCGACGACGATCTGCTGCGCATCTTCGGCCCGGACACGTTGTTCGCGCGGATGATGCGTTCGAATATCGGCGATGGCGAGGCGATCGGCAGCAAATGGCTGACCAAGGCGATCGAGACCGCCCAGAAAAAGGTCGAAGCGCGCAACTACGACATCCGCAAACAGGTCGTCGAATATGACGATGTGATGAATGATCAGCGCAAGGTCATCTATGAACAGCGCAGCGACATCATGGACGCCGAAACGGTCGGCGACGTCGTGATCGACATGCGGCATGAAACGGTGAACGGGATCGTCGGCGGCTTTTGCCCTCCGGGAACCTATCCCGAACAATGGGATGTCGATGCGCTGAAACTGCGCACGCTCGAAATACTGAATGTAGAAGCACCGGTTGACGAATGGATCGAGGCGGAAGACGGCATCGAACCCGAAACGATCGAAGAGCGCATTCGCGAACGCGCCGACGCGGTGATCGAAAAGAAATCGGCGGATATGGACGATTCGACCTGGGCGCAGGTCGAAAAATCGGTGCTGCTGCAGAATCTCGATCATCACTGGAAGGAGCATCTGGCGACGCTCGACGCATTGCGGTCGATCATTCACCTGCGCGCCTATGCGCAGAAAACGCCGCTCAACGAATATAAGCAGGAGGCCTTCGCGCTGTTCGAACGGATGCTGGAAAGCATTCGCGAAGACGTTACCAAGGTGCTGGCCTTCGCCGAATTCAACATGGCGCCACCACCGCTTCCCGAAGTGCCCGATTTCGTGACATCGCATTTCGACCCGCTGACGGGGGAGGACGATACCAACGATATCGACGCCGCATCGGGCGCGTTCGAACCGCAGCCCCAGCCGCCGTTTCAGGTTGCCAATCCGGGCGGCGAGGAACTGGGCGACGATCCGGCAACCTGGGTAGGTCGGGTCGGCCGCAACCAGCCGTGCCCCTGCGGGTCGGGGCGCAAATACAAACATTGCCACGGCGCTTTGACGAACACTGCCACTGCGCTCTGACGATGACACCGGCATGAAAAAGGCCCGCTGCCAATATTCGGCAGCGGGCCTTTTTGTTTGCGTTACAGGTTACGCCCGCGATTACCGCTCACGCGGCATTTCGATGGTCGGCCCCAGATTGTCGATGACAGAGCGCGCGTCAAAGGCGCGGACATTGTCTTTGGGCTTCGGTCCCTTGCCCAGTACGATTTCGGTCATCGCCTGATATCGGTCGACGGTGCGGACATCGACCTCGTTGCCCCAGAACGGATCGCCCCAATAGGGGCTCCAGCCACGCCAGCCCCAGCCCGGGCTGTAATAGCGCCAATAGGGGCTCCAGCCCGAATACGGTCCGAATCCACCGCCGAACGGCTGATCGACATAGGTTCGCGACTGCTTTTCGGTATCGCGATCGGCCATGACGAAATAGTCATAGCCCTGCTGAAGCGTCAGTTCGGCGGCGCGATACAGCAGATAACGTTCGACCGTTTCCCGCGATGTCAGGCTGTTGCCCGAAAACATGACGCGATAGCGGTTCTGTTCGATCCGCATGTCGCTATAGCCGTTGTCATTATATCCGCCGACGCCGGTCGCCGGACGATAGGGGGTCGGCGTTGCGCATCCGGCGGTCAGCACGGCCGCGGCAAGCGCGGTGCCGGTAAGTGCGGAGCGTAGGGTAGGTTTCTTGCGGGTGGTCATCCAATCCTCCAGTGCCGGCCACGAATGCCCTTTGTGTACGCCGGCGGGCAGTCAAATCAACGCTGATCGTACCGGAACGCTCCCGGCACCAATTGCGCCGATATGTGCCATAGCGACGATTGACCGAAGCTGAACAAATCAGGAAACAAAAACAAAATAGCAGGGAAAACTGAAACTTAGCGGATGAAATAAACAATCAGCAATTGCCTGTCAGGGCGCTGCGCTGCGCCGAAACCAGATCGAGCAACCATTCATTCATCGCTTTTACCTGCGCAAAGCCGCGCGTGTCGCGATGGCTGGTCAGCCAGAAACTGCGCATGACCCGGATCGGGGGCAGGATCGCGGCAAGGCGCGGATCGGAGTCGGCGATGAAACATGGCAGCATCCCGATGCCCGCCCCGGCCGCAACCAGTTGATGCTGGGCGTTGATGCTGGAAGAGCGAAGCGTCGCATGCGCAGCAAGTGGCAGTTCGTCCAGATACCGCAGTTCGGGTGCATACACGATATCGGGAACATAACCGATGATGCGGTGCGTGTTCAGCGCGTCGATCCGATCGATCGGACCGTGTTGATCGAGATAGCTTCGCGCGGCGTAGAAGCGCAGCTGGTAATCGGTCAGCTTGCGCGCGACCAATGGACCCTTGCGCGGGCGGGCGAGCAGGATGGCAAGGTCGGTTTCGCGCCGCGACGGGCTGAGAAAGCCGCTATTCGCCACCAGATCGATTTCGAGTGCAGGATAGCGCTTGGCGAAATCGCCCAGATGCCGGCTGATGAACCAGGTTCCGAACCCTTCGGCCACGCTGATGCGGATCGACCCGGCGATGTCCGCCTCGCGTCGCGACGCTGCTTCGCCCTGCGCGGCAAGCGTCGCCATCCCTTCCACCCGCGACAGAAGGCGTCGGCCCGCCGGGGTCAATATCTGCCCTTCGGACGTCTGTTCGAACAGCCGTACGCCCAGATCGCGTTCCAGCCGCCGCAGCCTGCGCCCCACCGTCGTCGGATCGGCATGCATCGCCGCCGCGGCCTGAGCAAGCTGGCCATGCCGCGCCACGGCGAGAAAATAGGGAAGGTCGCCCCAATCCATATCCTGCAATTATGCAGCTATGACCTGCAAATCCACCCATTGTTCGCGCTTGGCGGACCTGTCACGTCGGTTGCAGGTTACAGGTATAACACAAGATCCGATCAGGAGAGCCCAATGCGTATCATCGATCATGTCATTTCCGGTCATTCGGGCGGCGGTTCGGCGCGTCAGCACGATGTTTTCGATCCCAATACCGGTGAGGTGCAGGCCAAGGTCAATCTTGGCACCCGATCGGAACTCGACCGGGCGGTTGCCGCCGCACAGGCCGCGCAGCCCGGCTGGGCCGCCACCAATCCGCAGCGCCGTGCGCGAGTGATGTTCAAATTCAAGCAGCTTCTCGAAGAGAATATGCAGGAGCTGGCCGAATTGCTTGCATCCGAACATGGCAAGGTGGTCGATGACGCCAAGGGCGATGTGCAACGCGGGCTGGAAATCATCGAATATGCCTGCGGCATCCCGCAGGCGCTGAAGGGGGAATATACGCAAGGCGCAGGGCCGGGCATCGACGTATATTCGATGCGCCAGCCGCTCGGCATCGGTGCGGGCATCACCCCGTTCAACTTCCCGGCGATGATCCCGATGTGGATGTTCGGCATGGCGGTCGCGTGCGGCAACGCGTTTATCCTCAAACCCTCCGAGCGCGATCCCAGCGTGCCGGTGCGGCTTGCCGAACTGTTTCTTGAAGCAGGCGCACCCGAAGGCATCCTTCAGGTCGTGCATGGCGACAAGGAAATGGTCGACGCGATCCTCGACCATGAAGCGATCAGCGCGGTCAGCTTTGTCGGTTCGTCGGATATCGCGCATTACGTCTATAATCGCGGTGTCGCCGCCGGAAAGCGGGTGCAGGCGATGGGCGGAGCGAAGAACCACGGCATCATCATGCCCGACGCCGACCTGGATCAGGCGGTCAACGACCTGATCGGCGCGGCCTATGGTTCTGCGGGGGAGCGCTGCATGGCGCTTCCCGTCGTGGTGCCGGTGGGGGAGGACACCGCCGAGCGCTTGCGCGAAAAGCTGCTCCCCGCGATCGAAAAGCTGCGCCCCGGCGTCTCCAGCGATCCCGAAGCGCAATATGGCCCCGTGGTCACCGCCGAACATCGCACGCGCGTTGAAAACTGGATTCAAAAGGGCGTCGATGAAGGCGCGGAACTGGTTGTGGACGGGCGCGGCTTCACGCTTCAGGGGCATGAAAAGGGGTTTTTCATGGGGCCGAGCCTGTTCGACCGCGTGACCCCCGAAATGGAAAGCTATCGCGAAGAGATTTTCGGCCCTGTGCTTCAGATCGTTCGCGCGGGTTCGTTTGAGGAAGCGCTCGAACTTCCCTCAAAGCATCAATATGGCAACGGCGTCGCGATCTTCACCCGCAACGGCCATGCCGCGCGCGAATTTGCGGGGCGGGTGAATGTCGGCATGGTCGGCATTAACGTGCCGATTCCCGTGCCGGTCAGCTATCACAGCTTTGGCGGGTGGAAGCGCTCGGCATTCGGCGACCAGAACCAGTATGGCATGGAAGGACTGCGCTTCTGGACGAAAGTGAAGACCGTCACCCAGCGCTGGCCCGACGGCAGCGCCACGGGCGAAAACGCCTTCGTAATCCCGACGATGGGATAAAAATTTCGCCAGCCGAAGAAGCGATGATTGCGCCGGGCGGGACCGATCCCACCCGGCGTCCAGGAGAGCGGAAAAAAGCAATGACCGATCAATTCGACCTGAACGAGGACCAGCGCGCGATCCAGGAAATGGCGCGTAAATTCACTGCCGATCGCATCACCCCCCATGCGGGCGAATGGGATGAAAAGCATATTTTCCCGCGCGATGTCATCAAGGAGGCGGCAGAACTGGGATTCGCCGCGATTTACGTCTCCGAAGAATCGGGCGGCATCAATCTGGGGCGGCTGGAAGCGGCGCTGATCATGGAGGCGATGGCCTATGGCTGCCCCTCAACCAGCGCATTTATTTCGATCCACAACATGGCGTCATGGATTATCGACCGGTTCGGCTCCGATGCTGTGAAGGGCAAATATCTGCCCGACCTCGTCACCATGGACCGGATGGCGAGCTATTGCCTTACCGAACCCTCTTCCGGATCGGACGCTGCGGCGCTGAAAACGCGGGCTGTGAAGGAGGGTGATCATTATGTCCTTAACGGATCGAAACAGTTCATTTCGGGCGGCGGCGAAAACGAAGTGTACGTCGTGATGGTGCGTACGGGCGAGGATGGTCCGAAAGGGATTACCTGCCTTGTCGTGGAAAAGGACATGCCGGGCGTAACCTTCGGCGCGCAGGAGAAGAAGCTCGGATGGCATTCGCAGCCTACCGCGCAGGTGAATTTCGAGGACGTCCGCGTGCCGGTCGCCAATATCGTGGGGGCCGAAGGCGAAGGCTTCCGCATCGCGATGATGGGGCTTGATGGCGGGCGTCTGAATATCGGCGCCTGCTCACTGGGCGGGGCGCAACGCTGCATCGACGAGGCGGTCCGGTATACGAAGGAGCGCGAGCAGTTCGGCAGGGCCATCGCCGATTTTCAGAACACCCAGTTCATGCTGGCCGACATGGAAACCGAGCTTCAGGCGGCGCGCTGCCTGCTCTATGTCGCGGCGGCCAAGGTTACCGCCAATGCCCCGGACAAGACGCGTTTCGCCGCAATGGCGAAACGGCTCGCCACCGACACCGGATCGAAGGTGGTCAATGATGCGCTGCAGCTGCATGGCGGCTATGGCTATTTGATGGACTATCCGGTCGAACGCTTCTGGCGCGATCTGCGCGTGCATTCGATCCTGGAGGGCACGAACCAGATCATGCGCATGATCATCGGTCGCGACATGTTGCGCCAGTAAATCCGCGCGCTTTTACAGAGGAACCATGATGACCGACGATGTTCGCATCGAAACCGACGGCAAGGCAGGGCGTATCCGCCTGAACCGGCCAAAGGCGATCCACGCGCTCAACACGCCGATGTGCATCGCCATGGCGAAGGCGCTCGACGAATGGCGCGGCGACACCGCGATCGAGGCGGTTCTGATTGATCATGCCGAGGGGCGCGGTTTCTGCGCGGGCGGCGACATCCGCATGGTCGCTGAAAGCGGGGCGGGGGACGGCAGCGCGGCGCGCGAATTCTTCCGTCAGGAATATCGCATGAACCATCGGCTGTTCACCTATGCCAAGCCGGTGGTGACGTTCATGGACGGCATCACCATGGGCGGTGGCGTCGGGATTTCGCTTCCCGCCAAATATCGCGTAGCGACCGAGAATACGAAACTCGCCATGCCTGAAACAGGGATCGGCCTGTTTCCCGATGTCGGCGGCGGATGGTATCTTTCGCGGCTGCCGGGGCGGATGGGCGAGTATCTTGCCCTTACGGGAGCGCGGATCGATGGGGCGGACTGCCTCGCACTCGGCCTCGCCACCCATTATCTGCCCTCGGACAGGCTGGATGAGGCGAAGCGTCGTATTGCCGAGGATCCGCAAGCGGTCGATACGGTGCTGGGCGAACTCTCCGTGCAGCCGCCGGAATCCAAAATCATGGCGGACCAGCAGGCGATCGACCGGCTGTTCGCCGCAGATCGTCTGGAGGACATTTATGTCGCGCTGGAAGAAGATGGCGGCGAATGGGCGAATGCGCAGCTTACCACGCTTCGCACCAAATCGCCGCAAACGATGAAGGTGGCGCTCAAATTGCTCGCGGATGGACGCACCATGCCGACATTTGAGGACGAGATGCGGCAGGAATTCGCGGTCGCGGCGCATGTTTGCCAGCGGCACGATTTCATCGAAGGTGTTCGCGCGGTCATTGTCGACAAGGACAACGACCCCAAATGGAACCCCGCTACGCCCGAAGCGGTCAGCGCGCACATGATCGATCAGATTTTTGCGCCGCTGCCTGATGACGAGGCATGGACGCCGCAGGGCTGAACGAAAGGACAAGCAATGGCCGATTACGAAACGATCACCGTCGAACAGCGCGGCCGTGTGACTTTGATTACGCTGAACCGGCCCAAGGCGCTCAATGCGCTGAACAGTCAGATTCTGATCGACCTGCTGGATGCCATGGCTGCGTTCGACGCTGATAAGGGGCAGGGCTGTGCAGTCATTACCGGCAGCGAAAAGGCGTTTGCCGCCGGTGCCGATATCAAGGAGATGCAGGCGCAGGGCTTTGCCGAGATGTACGGCAGCGATTTCTTCGCCGGATGGGAACAGTTCACCCGCACCCGAAAGCCGGTGATCGCGGCGGTCGCCGGCTATGCGCTTGGCGGCGGGTGCGAACTGGCGATGATGTGCGATTTCATCCTTGCCGCGGACACCGCGAAGTTCGGCCAGCCTGAGGTGAAACTGGCCGTCACCCCCGGCATGGGCGGGTCGCAGCGGCTCACTCGCGCTGTGGGCAAGGCGAAAGCGATGGAAATGTGCCTGACCGGCCGGATGATGGATGCCGAAGAGGCCGAACGCGCCGGTCTGGTGAGTCGTATTATCCCCGCTGCTGACCTGATCGAAGAAGCGGTGAAAACCGCAACGACGATTGCCGAAATGGCGCCGCTCGCCGTGATGGCCAACAAGGAGATGGTCAACGCCGCGTTCGAAACCATGTTGCATCAGGGGGTGCAGTTCGAACGCCGCCTGTTCCACGGCCTCTTCGGCACCGAGGACCAGGGCGAAGGTATGGCCGCGTTCGTCGACAAAAGGCCGGGCAACTGGAAGGGTCGGTAACGGCGCTTTCATCAATCATAAGCGAGAGGATTGGATTCAATGGCACGGGTAGGATTTATCGGCCTCGGCAATATGGGCGGCGGCATGGCTGCGAACCTCGCCAAGAAGGGGCATGACGTTCACGCCTTCGATCTGTCCGAAGAGGCACTTTCGCGCGCTAAACAGGCCGGATGCCTGCCTGTCGACAGCGCGGCGAAGGCGGCGGAAAAGGCCGAAGCCGTCATCACCATGCTGCCCGCCGGCAGCCATGTCGAACAGGTGTACAAGGAAAGCGTGTTCGGTATCGCCGATACCGCCGCCGTACTGATCGACTGTTCGACGATCGACGTGGAAACCGCAGTGCGCGTTGCCGATGCTGCGTCCGCAAAGGGGCTGACGGCGGTTGATGCGCCGGTATCGGGCGGCATCGCGGCCGCCAATGCCGGATCGCTGACTTTCATGGTCGGCGGTACGCAGGACGGGTTCGATCGCGCCCGGCCGTTTCTTGAAGATATGGGCAAGGCGGTGATCCATGCCGGCAGCAACGGCACCGGGCAAACTGCGAAAATCTGTAACAACATGCTGCTGGGCGCGACGATGATCGCGACGTGCGAAGCCTTTATGCTGGCGAAGCGGCAGGGCCTCGATCCGCAGAAATTCTATGACATCTCCTCGGTAAGTTCGGGTCAGAGCTGGTCGATGACAAGCTATTGCCCGTTACCGGAGGTTGGTCCCGAAAGCCCGGCGGATCACGGATATGCGGGCGGTTTCGCCACTGGGTTGATGTTGAAGGACCTTCGGCTCGCACTGGCGGCGGCGCAGGCGAGCGGCAGCGAAACGCCGATGGGCAAACACGCTGCGCAACTGTACGAAGCCTTTGCCGATGGCGGCAATGCGGGGCTGGATTTCTCCGCAATCATTAAAACGCTGGGGGATTTGGATGGGTGACGGCCCAAGCATAGTCGGAATTGGCGGGACCACACGGCCAGGCTCTTCGACCGAAATGCTGGTGCGTGCGGTGCTCGGTGAGTGCGAAATGCTGGGCGCACACACACAAATGTTCGCCGGTGCCGAACTGCTGGCGTTACCGCATTACAATCCCGGCGAACCGCAACGAACCGATGGCCAGCGCGCGTTGGTGGAAGCGGCGCGCGGTGCCGATGGCTTCGTCATCGGAACGCCCGGCTATCACGGCAGCGTGTCCGCGCTGGTCAAAAACGCCATCGATCTGCTTGAAGATACTCGTACTGACGCGCGCGTCTATATGGACGGTTGCCCGGTGGGACAGATTGTGTCGGCAGCCGGGTGGCAGGCGACTGGCGTGACGCTCAGCGCGCTTCGCGACATCATCCATTCGCTACGCGGCTGGCCCACCCCGATCGGCATCGGGGTGAACACGATCGTCCAGCGCCCCTTCGATGAAAGCGGAGCGATTATTGACGAAAGCATCGCCGGGGCGGTGAAGCTTCAGGCGCAGCAGGTCATGGAGCATGTGCGCGGCACCCATATGCGCCGCGCCGCCAAATAACCGGTTTGATGCAGGCGGAACGGCACGGCGCAAAAAGATGCGAATAAGCATATAGAGGTGCTTGCAATCCGTCGAAATCGACTGCTATAGGCGCGCCTCTCGCAGACGGTATCGTCCGCCATGCGAAGCCCAAGGCATTCCCCGGTAGCTCAGTGGTAGAGCAATCGGCTGTTAACCGATCGGTCGCTGGTTCGAATCCGGCCCGGGGAGCCACTTTTTACTGAAATTGCTTCTGATCGCCGCCATGCGGGCGCTACCTGCCGCGCATCGCTTCCGTGGCTTCAGGCGATGAACTGTTCCATGGTGATGCGGTCATCAAGGGCGTGTTCGGGATCGAAAAGCAGCTTTAGCGTGCGCAGTCGGTCGATCTCGATCGCGACATGGCGTACTTCGCGAAATTCGTGCTGGTCGGCAACGGCGCTGACCGGGCGTTTATCGGCTTCAAGCACGCGGATCGAAATGCACGCCTTTTCGGGCAGTATCGCGCCGCGCCAGCGCCGGGGCCGAAACGGACTGATCGGGGTAAGCGCCAGCAGCGATGATCCGAGCGGCAGGATAGGACCATTGGCGGACAGGTTATAAGCGGTCGATCCGGCGGGCGTCGCGACCAGAATGCCGTCGCATACCAGTTCGGGCATCACCACGCGCTGGTTGACGGTCACTTCCAGTTTGGCGGTCTGACGCGTTTCGCGCAGTAGCGACACTTCGTTGATCGCGGGAATTTCGCTCATTTCACCATCGACGGTTTCGACCCGCATGGTGAGCGGCGTGACGTTGAATGACCGCGCGCGCGTCAGCCTGTCTTCCAGGCCCTTGGGGCGCCAGTCATTCATCAGGAAGCCGACCGTGCCCAAGTTCATGCCAAAGACCGGCAGGATGCGCCGCTGCTGCAACATCCCGTGGAGCGTCTGGAGCATGAACCCGTCGCCGCCCAGCGCCACGACCAGTTCGGCATCGCTATAATCGACCCAGTCATGCGCGGCGCGAAGTTCCTCCGCGGCGGTCTGCGCGGCGGGCGTGGGAGAGGCGACCAGTGCGCGCTTGATGGCTGCGCTCATCCGCCGGTGACGCTCATATGGCGCGATACCGCCGGCGCCGCT
The DNA here is from genome assembly GCF_019351405.1 of Stakelama flava. Lineage (GTDB taxonomy): Bacteria > Pseudomonadota > Alphaproteobacteria > Sphingomonadales > Sphingomonadaceae > Sphingomonas > Sphingomonas flava_A. The sequence goes on along the minus strand of NZ_JAHWZX010000001.1, from coordinate 189,301 downwards.
TCGCGTTCGATACGGAAATCATGCCGGGCGGGCTTGCGGATCATCGCGACATCCAGTGCATCGTCCACCGCACCGATCCCGCCCTCGCGGAGCGCTGCCTTCAGATCAACCTGATCCTCATGGCCCAGGCACATGAACAGCTTGCCTTCGGTGGTGAGGCGCACCCGATTGCACCCGGCGCAGAAATTATTGGTAAGCGGCGATATCAGGCCAAGCCGCGTCGGCGTGTCGGCGACCTGCCAATAGCGTGCCGGACCGCCGGTATGGTGATCGGCAGGGGAAAGATCGAACCGCGTTTTCAGATCGTCGAGCACTGCGGTAAGCGGCACGAAGCGTTCGATCCGGTCTTCCTCGACCTCGCCCAGCGGCATGGTCTCGATAAGCGTGAGGTCGAACCCCTCCTCAGCGCACCAGCCCAGCATGGGAGCGATCTCTTCGTCGTTCAGCCCTTTGAGCGCCACCATATTGATCTTGATCGCCATGCCCGCCGCCTTCGCAGCGGCTATGCCGCCAAGCACGCGTTCGACATCGCCATGCCGGGTGATGAAGCGGAATGTGTCGGGGTCGCGACTGTCCAGGCTGACATTAATCCGCCGCATGCCCGCCGCGTACAAATCCGTCGCATGTTCGGCCAGCCGGTTGGCGTTGGTCGTCATCGTGATCTCGTCCAGCCCGTCGCCCAGATACCGGCCTAGCCAGCGGGTCAGTTCAACCACGTCGCGCCGCACCAGCGGTTCGCCGCCGGTCAGCCGAATCTTGCGCACCCCGCGTTCAATGAAGCGTTCGGCGATGGTCGCGATTTCTTCAAGCGAGAGCAGCCGGTCGCGCGGCATGAACTTCATGTGTTCCGCCATGCAGTAACGGCACCGAAGATCGCAGCGGTCGGTGACCGAAATGCGAAGATAGCTGATGGTGCGACCATGCTGGTCGACAAGGGCGGGCGCAAAAGCCATGGGGGAAGAGCTAAGCGTTAGCATCGCCTGCGACAACCCCGGCAAGGGCGCTTTCGCGCGGATTGGTCGAATGCTTGGCATGGAGTAGACGAAGGGGCGTGACAGGCGTGGATGCAACCGAACGGCAACCGGACGAAGCGATGGCTGGCAACGGCGTCGGGGCGGGGCGCGAACCGATCTTCCTGCTGTCCTTTCGCCATCGCGACGAACTGGCCGCGACGGTTTCGCGCGCCGGATGGAGCGTCGTGGCGGCACGGCGGCCGGAAGGCGTGGAGCAACGGTTGCTGGCGAGCGGTGCAGCGGTGGTACTCGTCGATGCGCGCGGCGCGGTGAAAGAGGCGCTGGCGGCGACGAGCCGGCTGGCCGGTCATGTCGGCGGGCGCGGGGGCGCGCTGATCATATTGGTGTCGCGCAACATGGTGGGGTCGCTCGGCGCGTTTCTTTCGGCGGGCGCGACGCATTTTCTGACCAGCCCGATCAGCCAGTCCGAACTGGTCCACGGCATCCGCTTTGCCGAGGCGCATTGTCGGCGAAGCATGCCGGGCGTGGCGCAGGCGCGGCAGGATGAGCGCGCGAGCGGGTTGCTGCAATGGCGATGGGATGGAGGGGCGACGCTGATGCTCAGCCCGGCGCTGGCGGCCGCGTTGGACTGCGACAGGACGCTGCCGGTGCGCGAAGCGCTTCGCATGGTGGCGGTGGCGGAGCGGGCGGCGCTGCTTGCCGCCATCCGCCGGTTGCGGTCAGGCGCGGTGTCGCAGGCGGTGGTCCACACGCTGGCCGGTCTCGGCAGGGTGGTGGAGCATCTGGGTCGAACGGCAGGAGGGCGCGAAATTCGTGCGCTGCTGGAACCGCCAGCGGAGGGCGTGCCGCCGCCCGTCAGTCTCGACTGGCTGACCGGCGTGCTGGATGCGAGCGGCGCGCGCGAATGGTTGCAGCGCAATTTCGCCGGGAGCGCGCCGGTATCGGGCCTGCTGGTCGGACTGGCGGGGTTCGAGATCGTCAATACCGGGCTGGGCCGCGCGGTGGGCGATGCGCTGTTGCGCGGGGTGGCGGCGAAGCTGAGCGAAAAGGCGGCGGCTTCGCTGGGCGGCGATGCCGTGGTCGCGCGGCTGGGCGGCGCGGACTTCCTGGTCGCGGCGCCGTGCGAAGGCCAACGCATGGAATTGTTCGGCGGCGAGATGCAGCATGTCCTGTCGCGCCCGCTATCGACTCCGGCGGGCGAGACCCGGGTGGGGGCGCGGCTGGCCGTGACCGAGCGGCGCGAAGGCGACGAACCGGCGACGTTCCTGCGCCGCGCCGCCGAAGCGCTGGCGCTTGCTCGGGAGGGGCAGGTGTCGGCACGGGCGGAGCCGGCGCACCAGTCGGTTGAGCAGCTTGCCGTCGATATCCGCGCCGCGCTGGACGAAGAACAGATCGAAATCCGGTTCCAGCCGCAGGTGGAAATCGCCAGCGGCGCGATCGTCGGGGTGGAGGCGCTTGCCCGGTGGCGTCATCCGGTGCTGGGCGAACTGGGTGCTGAACTGCTGCTGACTGCGGCCGAGCGGGCGGGGCTGGCCGGCGCGGTGTCGGCGGCGATCCAGCGCGCAGCACTGGATGCGGCGGCACGCTGGCCCAAGGCGCTGCAGCAGCTTCGCATGTCGGTCAACATCACCGCCGACGACGTCGCGCGACCCGGTTTCGCCGACACGCTGCTCGGCCGGATCGACGCCAGCGGCTTTCCGCGCAGCCGGTTGACGCTGGAAGTGACAGAAACCGGACTGATGGAGGACCTGGGCGCGGCGGCGGACCTTTTTTCACAGCTTCGCACCGCGCAGTGCCGCGTGGCGATCGACGATTTCGGCACCGGCTATTCCAGCCTGGCCTATCTGAAGGCGCTGCCGCTGGATTATCTGAAGATCGACCGCAAGTTGAGCCAGGATATCGGCGGCAGCGCACGCGACCGGGTTGTGGTGCGCGGGGTGATCGAAATGGCGCGGTCGCTGGGGCTGGGCCTGATCGCCGAAGGGGTGGAGACCGAAGCGCAACTCGACCTGCTGGCCAAGGAAGGGTGCCAGTTCTTTCAGGGGTTTCTGTGCGCCGAACCGCTGACCGTCGATGCGCTGGAGGCGCTGGTCAGCAAGTGAGTCGGACCGGCGCGCCGTCGACTAGCTTCGCACTTTTCGCGTAAAAGACGAAAGAATGTTATAGGCAATCGCAATACCACGTCACGAAAACCATTCGGATGGGGAGGGCGATGCGAAAGAGCGGACAGCACCAATGTGCAGCAACGCGGGCGTGTAGGACAGGCGGGCGCGCATGACAGACGAGCGCGACCTGACCGGCATCTGGTACGGCAGCTATAGCGGCGCGGCGCAGCGCAACGCCTTCATCGCCGATCTTACCGAATTGTCGGGCAGCGTGACCGGCAGCATCACCGAGCCCGACGATTTCCATTTCGGCGACCTGCGCCGCGCGATCGTCAGCGGCGCGCGCGGTGGCCCCACCGTCGCGTTCGTCAAACAATATGACGGGGCGGGGCTGTTCGCGCATGCGGTCGATTATATCGGGCAGGTAAATGCCGACGGAACCGAAGTGACCGGCACCTGGTCGGTCGACAGCACGTGCCGGGGGCGGTTTTCGATGCGGCGCGAAAAATTCGCCGCCGACGAACTGGCCGATGCGGATGCAGAGGCGCTGGAGACGCGGCAATGATCGTGGCGGCGGCGCTGGTGATGACCGCGACGCCCGCAGCGGACGCGGAGGCGGCGGCGCGCGCGGCGATCCTTCGCGAAATGGAGGCGAGCGCGGCGGGGTGGAACAGCGGCGACCTGAACCGCTTCACCGCAATCTATGCCGGGGATGCGACCTATGTGACCGGCGATGGAGTGATCCGCGGGCGGGCGAACATCGCCGCGCACTATGCCGACAGCTTTACGAAGCGCGGCAACACGCGCGGGGCGCTGCGCTTCGAACCGCTTTACTGGCGCGCCTTGGGCAATGACCGCGAATTGCTGATCGCGCGCTGGATATTGACGCCCGATCGCGGCGCGGCGAGCAGCGGTATGACGTCGCTGGTGTTCGAAAAGCGCGAAGGGCACTGGCGGATCATCGCCGATCACAGTTCGTAATATCAAGGGCTTGGTGAGGACGACTCACCCGCATTGGTAAAGTTCGCACGGTGTCATTGCGCTTTGGTAGAAGGCCGATTTAACGAACGGGCGGGGTGCGCGACGCCGCCCCGCCCGCACGCCCCGGGTAAAACAAAAGTCTCGTCCGGTGTTACCAGCCCATCGCCATGGCATTTTCCCCGGCACGGTCGAGGAAATGGTTGGCGGCACCGGGCGAGACGAAGATGCCGAACCGATCCGGGGGCAGGATACGGCGCAATTGCACCTTCAGGAGCGAAGTGGGCGTGATGAGCGCGACCCGGTCGCCGTCGCGATACAGTTCGTTCGCGCGGCGATGGATCAGGCCGATCACGGCCGGCGGCTGAACCCGCGCGCCGCGAAGATCGACCAGTGCGCGCACGCAGCCGCGTTCATGCTGATCCGCGACATGGCGGGCGAGTTCATCGAAATGGGCGGCAAGGCAGGCTTCGGTGAATGCGCCGCGCGCCTCCACCAGGATGCGGTCGGCGGCAAGCGCGATTGCCCAATTCTGGTCCTGATCAAACGCCATTGCCGGGTACTCCCAGTCACCTCTATGGCGACCGGAATATCCGACCGTGCAACCGGCGCGATATTCCGCAAGAATCAGGTGGGGCGGCGCAAGTTTTCGTAAACCATGATCATGCCGGTGCTTTTCCCATTTCCTTCAATGTCTTGAACATTTCGACAAAGCGCGGAAACACGCCCGCCTTGTAATAGGCGAGCAGCGGCAGATCGGTTTCGGGATCGACCCCGGCTTCGCGGGCATAGCGCGCGATCAGATCGTCGCTTTCGGCCGCATATTCGCCCGGGGCGACTTCGGCGGCGGGATAGCTGGGCTTGATCCCGGCATCGGTGAGGCGGCGGCGAAGATCGGCTTCGGTGTCGTCGCCCTTGTCGAAGACGATGTAATCGACACGCTCATCAAGGCCCATTTCGTTGAGCGCAATGCGCAGCTTCAGACAAAAGGGGCATTCCTTGAGCAGCCAAATGCGGGGGCGGAAGGGGGTGTTGGTCATGGGGGCTCCGGGAGAGAGGGTGGGGGTGGAACGCTTAGGCAACAGTTTTAAACGCGAGACGAAATTACCTCATTCCTTCAACCTAAATGGAACAACTTTTTGGTCCAGAACACCTTTTTCTAGTCCACAAAGTTCTTCAACATCTTCCATATTCAAGCCTAGGTTTTCCTCGATTTCGCCGATGCTACATACGCGATGCTCGATAAGCATTTTCATCGCTTCTCCCATAACGTGGGGCGAATTCACCGGAAATTTATCATCTAGAGGCTCTATTTTTCTTATTTTATGAGTATTCATCTGTCGAAACAGATAGGATTGTTGATTTTCTGAAAAAATGCTAAGCGATTTACAGCGCATGGCCATTGCGGCGATGGAAACACCCCAACGCTCTTTCAGGGATATAAAATATCCTAATGAAGTTCCCAAAACTTCTTTACTAAAAGTTTCTTGTGGCAGCAAAAATGCTCCAGCGAACGCGTGTGCTTGCTTCTCTATTTTGTCTAAATTTTCGGACGTTACTTCCACGCCAGCGTGCAAGCAGATGTGCCCTAGCTCATGCGCCAGGTTGAACAGATCGCGGGGGCCGCTTTCCACCTCTGAGGAGAGCAACGCGAGCGCCCGTCCGCCGATCCAACAACTAACGGCATCCATGTCTGAGCATTTTACCGACTCTCTGACAATAAAAATGCCATTGGCTTCCAATAGGTGAGCAAGTTGGCGAATGGGGCCGCGCCCTAGTCCCCAGTGGTCCCGCAACATCTCCGCTGCCACTTCGATTTGATCAAAATCGTCATTCCACGGATCAAATTCGAAATCTGGAAGATTCACCGAAGGGAGTTCGATAAATCTTTCCAGAAAGCTCAATATATCTCCAGCCCATTGAAGTCGCCTGTAAATTCGGCGGCGATGATGGGACTCCATCCGCTTAAGACTACGAAAGAATGGAGTCTGCGGATCAGAGGGGCGAGCCGGCAAGGTCGTAAAAAACGACAGAGATTGTCCTGTCACAGCAATAATTGCCCGAAGCGCGTCCGGACCAGGGGTGATTTGGCCAGTCTCGTATTGAGCAACAGCTTGCCGCGACACGCCAATCATTTCAGCAAGCTGCTCGCCGCTGAGCCCCCGTGCTTCGCGAGCTTCTTTAATTCGTTCGGGAATTGGTTTTCCCAAACGATTATCGCTTGTTACCGTTGGCATATAAAATCTACTTTAAAAGGTTAGGCCTTATCCGTAGCCTCACCGTCATCCTTTTTTGCGCGGAGTGTTTCCTCCACATGCTCGCGAAAGCGCAGCACGGCAGTTGGTGGAGGTGCTGACGCCTCGACGTCTGCGCTCTGCTCGACTCGCCTAAGAACATTGATACGAGCCAGCCAGTCATCGAGGCTCGCTGCTGGCATAGCCCAACATAGGTGCGTAATACTTTTGCCAGTCGCTCCAAAAGTAAGCCACGCATACATTTGTTCGAGGTCGCTAGGTGTCCGATGAAGCGGCACAACGTTTTGGTCAAACAGGCCCGGCTGATTGGTGCGGCGTTCGTCTTGACGTGTCGGCGTGTCATCAGGAAACGCTGCAGGACCATCCGTCCTGCAGATATGCGCTTTGAAGTCGCCGGATCGAAGTTCCACCCAATGGCCTCCGCCACGCGGCATTCGGTCCATCACTGAGCTAAAGGGCAAGTCACCCGCTTTGCACATCTCATGGACACGATAAAGCACTGCTGCTCGCCGAAGATGGCCTCGCAAATCGCCACCGACCAAAGTCTTTAGGAAAATCTCATTTTCCATCACTGCGTTCGCAAGGAGTATACCTTGGCGAACACCAGAAATCACAGCGCGATCAAAAGAGGCGGGAAACGCCTCTTCCAGCAGTTCTTGATATGTCGGTTCCATAACGCCCCCGATTTATAACGAAAGCAGATTACCGATTATGCAGATTCGTGTAAAGCGAATTCTCATTATGGCTAAGTCGCGGAAACAAAACTATCCATCACTCGTTTCCGCCCCGCTTGTTCGAACTCGATTTCCAGCTTGTTGCCTTCGATTTGCTCGACGCGGCCATAGCCGAATTTCTGGTGGAAGACGCGCATTCCCACCGCAATGTCGTCGCGGCCCTTATTGCCCAAACTCACCGCGCTGGCGCGGCTTTCGATGACGCGGGGGGCTTCGCGGGTGAAGGTGCGGGCGGTCCATTCGCCGCCCAGCTTTCCGGCCGCGCGTTGCCACCCCGGTCCGCGCCCGCTGCCGCGCGCGGTGTCGGCGAAGGGATCGGCATGTTCGGACCAGTTGGCGCGCCACAGGCTTTCGCCGCCCGACATGGTGGTTTCCTCCTCGACATGCTCCTTTGGCAGTTCGCCGACGAAGCGGCTGGGCAGGCTGCTGTTCCACTGGCCGTAAATGCGGCGGTTGGCGGCGTGCATGATGGTGGCGCGGCGGCGCGCGCGGGTGATCGCGACATAGGCGAGGCGGCGTTCCTCCTCCAGTGACGCGATCCCGCCTTCGTCGAGCGCGCGTTGCGAGGGGAACAGCCCTTCTTCCCACCCGACCAGGAACACCGTGTCATATTCCAGCCCCTTGGCGGCGTGGATGGTCATGATGGTGACCTTTGCATCATCGGCCACCGCGTCATTGTCCATGACCAGGCTGACATGTTCGAGGAACGCGCCGAGCGTTTCATATTCCTCCATCGCGCGGACAAGTTCGGTCAGGTTTTCGAGGCGACCGGCGGCTTCGGCGGATTTATCCGCCTGAAGCATGGCGGTGTAGCCGCTTTCGTCGAGCATCTGGCGCGCGAGTTCGGGGTGGGGCAGGTCGTTCGCCATGTCGCGCCAGCGGGCGATGTCGCCGATGAACGCGGCGAGCGCATTGCGGGCGCGCGCCTGAAGCTCGTCCGTGCCGACGAGGCGCGCGGCGGCGGTGAGGAGGGGAACCCCTTCCGCGCGGGCTACGGCGTGTATCTGGGCCACTGCCTTGTCGCCCAAGCCCCGTTTGGGCGTGTTGACGATGCGTTCGAAGGCGAGGTCGTCGGCGGGCTGGCTGATGATGCGCAGATATGCGAGTGCGTCGCGGATTTCGGCGCGTTCGTAGAAGCGAAAGCCGCCGATGATGCGATAGGGCATTCCGATCGCGATGAAGCGGTCTTCGAATTCGCGCGTCTGGTGCTGCGCGCGGACAAGGATGGCGATGTCGTCGAGGCTGGTGCCGCCGCGTTGCGCGCTTTCGATCTCATCACCCACCCGGCGCGCCTCTTCGGGGCCGTCCCACACGCCCAGCACGCGGACCTTTTCGCCCGCATCGAGTTCGGTCCACAGCGTCTTGCCCAGCCGCCCGCCATTATTGGCGATGACGCCGCTCGCCGCGCCCAGGATGTGCGGGGTGCTGCGATAATTCTGTTCGAGGCGGATGACCGCGGCGCCGGGAAAGTCGCGCTCGAACTTCAGGATATTCTCCACCTGCGCACCGCGCCACGAATAGATCGACTGATCGTCGTCGCCGACGCACGCGATGTTCTTTCGCTCCTGTGCAAGCAGGCGCAGCCACAGATACTGGACGGCGTTGGTATCCTGATATTCGTCGACCAGGATGTAGCGGAAGCGCTTCTGATACTGTTCCAGCACCTCGCGATGCGTTTTCAGGATGGTGAGCATGTGGAGCAGCAGGTCGCCGAAATCGCAGGCGTTGAGCGTCTTCAGCCGCTCCTGATATTGTGCGTACAGGTCCGCGCCGCGCCCGTTCGCATATTGCTCCGCATCGCCCGCGTCGAGATCGCCCGGCGTCAGCCCCTTGTTCTTCCACCCGTCGATCAGCCCGGCGAGCTGACGCGCGGGCCAGCGTTTTTCGTCAAGCTCGTTCGCCTGAATAAGCTGTTTGAGCAGGCGCTTCTGATCGTCGGTGTCGAGGATGGTGAAGTTCGATTGCAGCCCGACCAGCTCGGCATGGCGACGAAGCATCTTCGCGCCGATCGAATGGAAGGTGCCGAGCCAGGGCATCCCCTCCACCGCGTCGCCGACAAGCTGCCCGACGCGGTGGCGCATCTCTCTCGCCGCCTTGTTGGTGAAGGTAACTGCGAGGATTTCGCTCGGGTATGCCTTTCGCTGGAACAGGATATGCGCGAGCCGGCGGGTAAGCGCGGCGGTCTTCCCCGTGCCAGCGCCAGCGAGGACGAGCACCGGCCCGTCTGTAGTGAGCACGGCCTCACGCTGGGGTTCGTTAAGGCCGCGCAGATAGGGCGGTTCGGACGGGGCGGGGGTAAGATCGGTCACGCGTGAACAGGTAGGGAACGCGGCCGCGCGGGGCAACTGTTGTTACGCGGTGTCCTTCGCGTGCGAAGCGGCCGGTCAGCCGAGATGAACGGGTGCGGTTCCCGCCGGGCGGCCCATGACCAGACTGCCGATCGTACGCGCGGCCTGTGCGAACTGCGCGACCTGCGCGTCGGCATCGTTCGAAACCTTCGTCACCGGATTGCCGAACGCGACGATCGCGCCGGCAGCGAGTGCCATCCCGCCCGCGAGCAGAACCTGTTGAAGACGTTCGTTGCGCATGCCGGGCTCCCGTTTCCTGAACGCTTGCAATATGGCGTGGCGGGCCTTGCGCGGGGATTAACGCCGGGTGCATTTCATCGCTCCGTCCGCCCATCCGGGCGATTGCCTGCACCGCATCGATGGGGTTAGGTGCGCGGCGAGACAGGAGGGTTCGGATGGAAAATAGCGGCAGGTTCCGGCGGCGGCTGGTGATTGGGCTGGTGATCGCGGCGCTGGTGCTATTCGGCTGGACCTATCTTCGCACCCACGGGCTTCTGGGCGACAAGCCGAAATGCGAAGCGGCGCACAATGTCGAGCGCGATCCCGACGGCAAGGTGACGGCGATCACGCATACGGTGTGCATCGATGACTGACGTGCTGCACAAGCCCGGAACGCCGCGCATCCTGTTCGCCAGCCTGACCGGCACGGCGGTCGAATTCTATGATTTCTATGTCTATGCCACTGCCGCCGCGCTGGTGTTCGGGCCATTATTCTTTCCGGCGAGTTCGGCGTCGGCGCAGTTGATGCTGAGCTATGCGAGCTTCGGCCTCGCCTTTCTCGCCCGGCCGTTGGGCGGGGTGGTGTTCGGCCATTTCGGCGACCGGGTGGGGCGCAAATCCACATTGGTCGCATCGTTGATGCTGATGGGCGGATCGACTGCGGCGATCGCGTTCCTGCCCACCTATGCCGTGGCGGGATGGGTCGCGCCACTGCTGCTGTGCCTGCTTCGCTTCGGCCAAGGGCTGGGGCTGGGCGGCGAATGGGGTGGGGCCAGCCTGCTCGCGGTGGAGAATGCGCCTGCGGGATGGGAGAACCGCTACGGCATGTTCCCGCCGATGGGCGCGCCGGTGGGATTCATCCTGGCGAACGGGTTTTTCCTGATCCTCGGCGCGTTCCTGTCGGATGAACAATTCGCCGCCTGGGGATGGCGATTGCCGTTTCTGGCAAGCGCGATTCTGGTCGGCCTTGGCCTGTGGGTGCGGCTGAAGCTGGTCGAAACGCCTGCCTTTACCGAGGCAGCGAAGGCAGGCGAACTGCCCAAGGTGCCGATCGCCACGCTGCTGTCGCGGCACGGCCGGGCGACGCTGACCGCGACGGCGGCGGTGATCGCGTGCTTCGCGATGTTCTACCTCGCGACAGCATTCGCGCTCGGCTACGGCACCACCACGCTGGGCTATGGCCGCGAACAGTTTCTGGGGCTGCAGATCGGGGCGATCCTGTTTCTGGCGTTCGGCGTGATCGTCGCGTGCAGCGGGGCCGACCGGTTTCACGCGCGCTTCATGCTGGCGACAGGCTTTATCGGCACGATCGCATCGGGGCTGGCGATGGGACCGTTGCTGGGATCGGGAAGCGCATGGGGCGTGTTCGCATGGCTTGCGCTCACCCTGACGCTGATGGGGTTCGCCTATGGCCCGCTTGGCGGATGGCTGCCTTCGCTATTCCCGGCGGAGGTTCGCTATACCGGCACGTCCGTGGGGTTCAATGTCGGCGGGATCATCGGCGGCGCGCTGGCCCCCATCGCGGCACAGGCGCTCGCCAGCCGGGGCGGGCTGAACGCGGTGGGCCTGTATCTGGTCGCGGCGGGCGTGCTCAGCCTGATCGGACTGGCGGTCGCGCCGCGCGGGCGCGAATAGGCGGCGGGTCAGTCGTGCGGCCGTACCTGTTCGGGCGTGACGCGGTTGTGCAGCGTGCGTCCGGCCTCTGCATCCGATATGCTGGCCAGTGTCGTTTCCGCGATGGCGGTTAACGCTTCTTCGGTCAGAAAGGCCTGATGCCCGGTGACGAGTACATTGGGAAAGGTAAGCAGCCGCTGGAACAGATCGTCTTGAACGATCTCGCTCGACAGATCCTCGAAAAACAGGTCCGCTTCCTGTTCATATACGTCCAGCGCCACGCCGCCCAGCTTTCGCGATTTCAGCCCGTCGATCATCGCTGCGGTGTCGATCAGGCCGCCTCGACTGGTGTTGACGATCATCATGCCCGGCCGTGCCGATTGAATCGCCGCGGCATCGACGATGTGATGCGTTTCGGGCGTCAGCGGGCAGTGCAGCGTGACGATATCGACATTGCCGAGCAGCGTCGCCGGATCGACATAGCAAACCCCCGCCGCTTCCAGATCGGGATCGCGCGCGACATCGCTCGCCAGCACCTCGCACCCGAAGCCGAGCCGCAGGCTTCGCGCCACCAGCGCGCCGATCCGGCCGGTGCCGATCACGCCGACCGTGCGTTCGTGCAGATTGCGCCCGATCAGCCCGTCGAGCGCGAAATTATTCTCTCGTACGCGCGTCCATGCGCGCGCGATGTTGCGATCGAGCGCGAGCATCAGCGCGACGGTGAATTCTGCGACCGCATGCGGCGAATAGGCGGGCACGCGCACCACCGTGATCCCCAGCCTTAGCGCAGCCGACAGATCGACATTGTTGGTCCCGGCGCAGCGAAGCGCAACCAGCCGGGTTCCTCCCGCTGCCAGCCGTTCGAGCACGTCCGCGTTCAGCAAGTCGTTAACGAAGACGCAAACGGCAGGAAAACCGTCAGCGAGCACCGCCGTCGCTTCGTCGAGCCGGGGTTCGAAGAACACGAGATCGTGGCCGTGCGCTACGTTGGCCTTTGTCAGGAAGCGGCGGTCATACGCCTTTGTACCGAAAATCGCGATTCGCATTCGGCAAGCATACAGGCCGCATCGGCTCCGCGCACTGGTGCTGCCTGTCGTATGCGTCGAAGCGGCTCAGGCGGCTTCGCGGCGCAGCAGGGTCAATGCCGCCTTGCCATGGTTGCGCCGGGTCTCGATCGCGAAACCGGCGACGGAAACGTCTTCGTCACGCCCGGTTTCGATGCTGATCCAGCTATGGTCGGCGATCCAGCCAAGGCGATTCAGCCGGTCGAGCGCGACGCTGCCCGCACCCGTGCCATAGGGCGGGTCCATGAGGATGATGTCGAGCGGCTGTGTCGCCGGGCCGAGCGCCATGACCGATTGGGCGCGGATGTCCGCGCCGTGCGCGCCGAGGCGAAGAACGTTTTCGCGCACCGCTTCGATCGCGCCGCGTTCCTGTTCGACGAACAGGCAGGTGGCCGCGCCGCGCGACAGAGCCTCCAGCCCCATCGCGCCCGATCCGGCGAACAGATCCGCGACGCGCAGGCCGTCAAAATCGCCGACGCGGCTGGCGAGCATCGAAAACAGCGCTTCGCGCGTGCGGTCCGCGGTCGGGCGGGTGGTGTCGCCGCGCGGCGTGGTGAGCGGGCGGCCGCGCCATTGGCCGGCGATGATCCTCACTTCGGGCGGCCTCCGCCGGGCTTTCGGGGCCGCGCGCGCGGCTTTGCAGGGGCGTCCATGCGCGCCGCAGGTTTTTCACGAGCGGGCGCGTTGTTTTTCGCGGTCCGGTTGCCGGTGGCGGGCTTCTTTTTCCCTGCCGGCGATTTCGCATCGGGTATGGCGTCGGTGCTGCGCGGGCGTTGCGATTTCGACCGGGGGCGGGGTGGTTTTGCGCCCCGCTTTTCGGTCGCTTCTCCATCGCGGGCAGGGCGTCTGGTTCGCGGTGCCTGCCCGGCGACCGGCCGCTCGCCTTCGCGTCTGCCGCCCGACAGCGATTTGCGGAAGGTGACCAGATCGTGCTGGCGTATCTCGCCGATCTCCCCCGGTGGAAGCTCGCCGAGAACGAAGGGGCCATAGGCGAGGCGAATCAGGCGGCTGACCTTAAGCCCCAGATGTTCGAGGACGCGGCGAACCTCCCGGTTCTTGCCTTCGGCAAGGCGAAGTTCGATCCAGACATTGGCCCCTGTCCGCCGTTCCAGATTGGCGTCGATCTGACCATAGCGGACCCCGTCGATCTCCACCCCCTCGATCAGATCCTCAAGCTGCACCTGGCTGACTTCGCCATAGGCGCGGGCGCGATAGACGCGTTCGACCCCGGTCGAGGGTAATTCAAGCTGACGTTTCAGCCCGCCATCGGTGGTGAGCAGCAACAGCCCCTCGGTATTGAGGTCGAGCCGACCGACGGGCATCAGGCGGGGCAAATCCTTGGGTAGCTTGTCATAGATGGTTGGCCGCCCCTTCGGATCGCGCTCGGTCACCAGCAACCCTGCCGGCTTGTGATAGATGAAGAGGCGAGCAGGCGCGGGCGCCTTTACCGGCCGCCCGTCGACGGTGACGCCGTTCAGCGACTTTACCAATGTGGCGGGGGTATCGAGCAGCTTTCCGTCGATCGCGATCCGGCCATCGGCAATCATGCGTTCGATTTCCCGGCGAGAGGCGACTCCGGCGCGGGCGAGCAGCTTGGCGATGCGCTGAGCACCTTTAAGGGTATCTTCGGCGGGCGGATTTAAGGAACTGGACACAGGTGCCCTGATATAGGTTTCGCGCGGCGGTGCAAAAACTTTGCCGCGCGAAACGAACGTGGCGCTGATATGTTACTGATGGGTACTCCGCGCTATCGCGCGGCGGCGTAGCGTGGAGTTGGGCGGGGCTGATGCTGTTCGGGAAGAAAAAACGGCGGATCAATAATGTTCTGATCGTGGAGGATGAACCGCTGGTCGCGTTCGACACCGAACATTTCCTGGGCGACGAAGGGTTTCAGATCGTCGCCACCGTCGATTCGGTTGCGGATGCCATCGCGCTGATCGAACAGGGCGCGGAAATCGACCTTGTGCTGGTCGATGTCCGTCTGGCGGACGGCAGCGGCACCGATGTCGCGCGCGCCGCGCACGGGCACGGCATATCGGCGCTGTTCGTAACCGGCGACTGCCCCACCGATGCGCGCGACGTCGCGGCCGGATGCCTGGCCAAGCCATATAGCCAGCGCGACCTGCTCGCCGCGATCGATGCGATCGACGCGGTGAAGGGTGGGCACCGGCCCAAGAAGCTGCCCGATAATTTCAGCCTGTTCCGCTCCGCCGCCTGACGCGCCGCGCGCTGCGAAATCCGCCCTGTTTTTCGTGCGCGATATCGTTAGTCTCGCGCGGCCAACCGGATCGGGGAGCGTACTGGCGTAATGAATGACATGACGAGCGAGCGTGGCAACTGGACCGATGCGGTCCGGCCCTATCTGGAAAAGGCTCCGCTCGCGGCGCTTGCGCTCGGCATATCGTCGGGATTTCCCTTTGCGATGATCGCGGCGACGCTGACCACGCGGCTTGCCCAGGCGAATATCGAGAAATCCACCGTCACCGCGTTCAGCCTGGCCTTTCTTGTCTATGCGTTCAAATGGGCATGGGCATGGGTGGTCGATGCCATCCATATCCCGCTGCTGGGGCGTCTGGGTCAGCGGGTATCCTGGCTGATCCTCACCGGCGCGCTGGTGATCGTGGCGGTCGTCAACCTGGCACTGCAACAGCCGACACAGGATATCTACGCCACCGCGATCGCCGCCATTCTGGTCGCCTTGGCCAGCGCGACATTCGATATTGTCATCGATGCCTATCGCATCGAAATACTGGAACCGCGCCAGTTGGGCGTCGGATCGGGCATGTCGCAATATGGCTGGCGGATCGGATCGGCGGGCGCGGGCGCGATCGCATTGGTCGTGGCGGCGCGCTGGGGCTGGGAAGCGGCCTATATCGTGTGCGCAGCACTCGCGCTGCCCGCGATGCTGACCGGGCTGGTGGTGGGAGAGCCGCAACGACGCCGCGATCCCATCGAGCGCAAAGGTGTCGCTGCGATGGTCGGCACGGTGTGGGACCCGGTCGCGAATTTCTTCAGGCGCGAGGGCGCGTTTATCGTGCTGCTGTTCATTCTGGTCCACAAGATCGGGGACACGCTGGCCAACCTGACCTTTCGCTTGTTGTTCGACGATCTGGGATTTTCGAACGACGAGATCGCGTTTTTCGACGTCGGCATCGGGTTCTGGGCCTATCTGGTCGGCATTTTCGTCGGCGGCATCCTGTATGCCCGAATGGGGATGAAGCGATCGGTGATGTTTTCGCTGATCCTGATGGCGATTTCGAATGTCAGTTTCGCCGCGCTTGCCGCCGCTGGACACAGCAATATGGGCATGGCGGGCGCGATCGGGTTTGAAAACTTCGCCAGCGGTTTCGGCGGTGTCGTCGTGGTCGCGTATTTCTCGGCACTGTGCGACCTGCGATTCACCGCCTTCCAATATGCGCTTATCTCCGCAGCTGCATCGGTGGTCGGGCGAATCATTACCGGCACCACCGCAGGCGCGCTGATCGAGGCGATGGGATATGTGAACTTCTATCTGCTGACCACGCTGGCGGCGGTGCCGGGCATCCTGATCTATGGATGGATGATGTACAGCGGACTGGTGGACCGTTCGATCGGTACGGCGGGTACGCAGGGCGAGGGCGACGCGCGCGGCGACGAGACCATGACCGCCTGACGCCGCTTCGCGTCAATCACGATAAAGCGGTGCGCCGAGGTCTTCGAAGGCGGTGGCGAGGGCGGCGGCGGCGATGAGTATGCCGCCGGGATCGCGGCGGCCGACCAGGTCGGCGGCGATCAGTGCCGAGCGATCGGGGCGGGTGGTGATGCGCGCGACGCATTCGACCATCGCCGATTCGTCCGCCGTCATCCGGCAGCAGCAGGGCGGCGCGATCCGGATCGACCCGGTCGAGCTTGACGATATTTCGGCCATCAGCGTGCGAAGCAGGGTGAGCGGGCGGCGGAAGCCGGGGCCGAAGGTGGTGAACAGCGCATGCGCGGCCACCGCGTCGTGGAGGCCATTCGCGCCCATTCTTCGCATCGCGAACAGCAAAAGCCGTGCGGGCGCATGGTCCGGCTGAACATGGGGCAGCGCCTGTACGGCGCGCTTCATCGGCGAAGGGGAAGGCTGAATCGTCATGCGCACAGCCTCCTACTTCGGTTATTGCAAGTCAATAGCAACTAATCAGGCGGGGTTTTCTCCGTTCAGCGCAAGCACTTGGCCGGCGAGATAGAGCGAGCCGAGGATCAGAACGACCGATGGCCGGGTATCGCGTCGGCCCAGCAGCGATAGCGCTTCCGCAGGGTCGAACGCGCCGGAACAGTTGCGAATCCCCAGTTCGCGCGCCACCCGCGCCATCGAATCGGGGGCGTGATGATCATGTCCCGGCACCGGCACCGCCACCAGCGAGCGGGCAAAACCGGCAAAGGGAGCGAGCAGACCCGCCATGTCCTTGTTCGCCAGCATTCCGCAGACAAGATCGACGGGCCGACCGGCGGCGCGTTCGCGCAACGCGGCGCTTACGGCTTCGCCGGCCGCTTCGTTATGCCCGCCGTCGAGCCACAGTTCCGCCGGTGCGGGCAGCAGGTCGGTGAGCGGGCCGGGCCCCAGCCGTTGCATTCGCGCGGGCCAGTGCGCGGCGATTCCGGCTGCCATCAGCGCCTTGTCGCTGACCGTCACCCGGTCCTGTGCGCGCAGCATTGCGACCGCAAGCGCAAGATTGGTCGATTGGTGCGCGCCCGCCAGCAGGGGGCGGGGGACGGTGATCGACCCGCGCGCATCGGTGATGCGAACACCGGCTTCCCCATGCTCGAACCGCCAATCGCGCTCCGCCATGCGCAGCGCCGCCCCGCGCGCAAGCGCGGTTCGTTCGACTGCATCGGCGGCGTCGTCGCGATAGGACAGGGTAACGAGCGGCCGCCCTTCGCGCGCGATCCCCGCCTTTTCGGCCGCGATTTCGGCAAGCGTATTGCCGAGAAATGCCTGATGGTCGATCCCCAGTTGCGCGATGCCGCAAGCAGCCGGAGATCGAATAACGTTGGTGGCGTCGAGCCGTCCGCCCAGCCCGACCTCGATCACGCAGGCATCGACAGGTTCGCGCGAAAAGGCGAGGAGCGCGGCGGCGGTGGTCACTTCGAAAAAACTGGCGCCGACTTCGCCGCCACGATCCATCACCTCGGCCAGCAGATCGGCGAGCATGGCGTCGGCGATCAGCGTGCCGCCAAGGCGTATACGTTCGTTGAACCGCACCAGATGAGGGCTGGTGAACACATGCACCCGCTTGCCGTCCGCCTCCAGCGCGGCGCGTAGAAAGGCGCAGGTCGACCCCTTTCCATTGGTGCCCGCGACATGGAACACGGGGGGTAAGGAATCCTGCGGATTGCCCAGCCGGTCGAGCAGGCGGGCAATGCGATCAAGGCCAAGCACATCCGCGCCGGGGCCAAGCGCGGCGAGCCGGTCAAGCTGCCGCTGAACCGCCGGGTCGGCGGAGACTGCGTAATCCATGATGCCGTGTTTCCCGCAGGTGCGCTATGCCGCCTTCCTGTCGGGCGTAAGATAGTCAACGAGCTTCGTCAGCCTTTCGCGCAGTTCATGGCGATGCGTAACCATGTCGACCAGGCCGTGATCGCGATAATATTCGCTCGTCTGAAAATCGTCGGGCAGCTTTTCGCGGATCGTGTTCTCGATCACCCTGCGGCCGGTAAAGGCAAGCGTGGCGCCGGGTTCGGCGATCTGCACATCGCCGAGCATGGCATAGGCAGCCATCACCCCGCCCGAAGTGGGATCGGTGAGAACGACGATATAGGGCAGGCCCGCATCGTGCAGCATCTGGATCGCGACGGTGGTGCGCGGCATCTGCATCAGCGACAGGATGCCTTCCTGCATGCGTGCGCCGCCCGATGCGGTGAAGACGATATAGGGGCTGGCCTCGGCAATCGCCTTTTCCACGCCCTGAATAAACGCTTCGCCCACGGCCTGACCCATCGAACCGCCCATAAAGGCGAAGTTCTGAACCCCGATCACGACCTTGCGACCGCCCAGCTTCCCCGTGGCGTTCAGAAATGCGTCGGGATCGCCGGTATCGGTGCGCGCCGTTTTCAGCCGGTCGGTGTACCGTTTCGAATCGCGGAATTTCAGGGGGTCGTCGGCAACGCGCGGGGCGGCAAGGACGGTGTAGCGGGAATCATCGAAAAGCTGGTCGAACCGCTGCGCCGGTGCGATGCGGCCATGATGGCCGCAATTAGGGCAGACGTGCAGATTTTCCTCATACTCCTTGGTGAAGATCATCTGACCGCAATTCTTGCATTTGTGCCAAAGATGATCGGGCGTCTCACGCTTGGTGATGAAGGGGATCGCGTTGCGCACGCGGTTGAGCCAGGTCATGGAATAATCCTTATCTTGCGCCGCGCAGGGCCGTGGCCAGCGTCGATATATATTCGGTGATCGCGCCCGATGCATCGCCGCCATGCTTTGCGACCAGTTCGACGATCGCCGATCCGACGACCACCCCGTCGGAAACGCGGCCGATCGCTGCCGCCTGTTCGGGTGTGCGGACGCCGAATCCGACCGCGATCGGAAGATCGGTCGCGCCTTTCAACCGGGCAATCGCGCTTTCGATACTGTCCTGCGCCGCCTGTTGCAGCCCGGTAATTCCGGCGACCGAAACATAATAAAGGAAGCCGCTGGCGCCATCCACCACGGTGGGAAGCCGCCGCGCGTCGGTCGTCGGGGTGGCGAGGCGGACCAGGTGCAGCCCGGCATCGCGCAATGCGGGGCCAAGCGCTGAATCCTCCTCGGGCGGAATATCGACGCAGATGACGCCGTCTGCCCCGGCTTCGCGCGCCGCATTCGCGAACCAGTCGCTCCCCCGGCGCAGCATTGGGTTGGCATAGCCCATCAGGATCAGCGGAACGGCGGGATGACGCATTCGAAAGCCCCGCGCGACGGCGAGGATGTCGGCGGTGGTCGTGTGCGCGGCAAGGCTTCGCAGGTTCGCAGCCTGGATCGCGGGGCCGTCCGCCATCGGATCGGTGAACGGCATGCCCAATTCGACGATATCCGCGCCGCCCGCGACCAGTGCGTCGAGATTGGCATCGGTGTCGCCATGGCCCGCGGTTACGAACGTGACGAGCGCGGCGCGCCCTTCGTCACGGGCACAGGCGAAGGCAGCGGCGAGTCGATCGCGTGGCGGTACTTGTGTATCGCGGTCGGTGGCGGATGCGGCGGATTTCAAGCGAAGTCCCCCCGCGCGCTTCGCCGGCGCACCGCGCGGCGGGTGATGACCGCCGACGCGCCGATCGCGAAGAAAAAGATCAGTACCAGCACCAGTGCGGGAATGGTGACCAGCGACAGGCTGAATATCCCGGCATCGCCGATATTCCACAACAGGATTCCGACCAGTTCGATGCCAAGCGCCCAGACCATGAACGATACGATGATATATTGCAGACGGGTCATATCGTTACTCCCAGCGCATCGGCCACGGTGAAGATGTCCTTGTCCCCGCGGCCGCACAGATTGGCGAGGATGATACGATCCTCATTCATTTCCCGTGCCTTGGCCGCAACTGCCGCGATTGCGTGTGAAGGTTCCAGTGCGGGGATGATCCCTTCGGTCCGGCACAGAAGCTGGAACGCGTCGAGCGCTTCACGGTCGCTGACCGCGACATAATCGACGCGACCCTGATCCTTCAGCCAGGCATGTTCGGGACCGATTCCCGGATAGTCGAGCCCGGCCGAAATCGAATGCGCTTCGGCGATCTGGCCGTCCTCGTCCTGCAGCAGATAGGTCTTGTTGCCATGAAGCACGCCGGGAAACCCGCCGGCAAGGCTTGCTGCGTGTTTCCTGTCCAGCCCTTCGCCCGCCGCCTCGACGCCCAGCATGCGAACATCCTGGTCGTCGAGGAAGGGATGGAACAGGCCGATGGCGTTCGATCCGCCGCCGATCGCGGCGACCAGCAGGTCGGGCAGGCGGCCGGTGCGTTTTTGCATCTGTTCGCGCGCTTCGCGGCCGATGACGCTTTGGAAGTCGCGGACAAGTTCAGGATAGGGGTGCGGGCCGGCGGCGGTGCCAATGATGTAGAAGGTGTCGTCGACATTGGCGACCCAGTCGCGCAGTGCTTCGTTCATCGCATCCTTCAGCGTGCGCGCGCCGCTTTCCACCGCGCGGACCTCAGCGCCGAGCAGTTTCATGCGGAACACATTGGGCTGCTGCCGCTCGGCATCCTTGGCGCCCATATAAATGACGCAGGGAAGGCCGAAGCGCGCGCATACGGTCGCGGTGGCGACGCCATGCTGACCCGCGCCGGTTTCGGCGATGATCCGCGTCTTGCCCATGCGCATCGCAAGCAGAATCTGGCCGATGCAATTGTTGATCTTGTGCGCACCGGTATGGTTCAGCTCGTCACGCTTGAACCATATCTGCGCGCCCTTGCCCGGATTGGCGTCCTTGCGAAGCTCTTCAGTCAGCCGTTCGGCATGATAGAGCGGGCTGGGGCGGCCGACATAATGTTCGAGCAGATCGTCGAACTGCGCCGCGAATGACGGGTCGGCCCGCGCCGCGCGATAGGCGGTTTCCAGATCGAGGATAAGCGGCATCAGCGTTTCGGCGACGTAGCGGCCGCCATAATCGCCGAAATGGCCCCGCTCGTCGGGCTGGGCGCGATAGGAATTGGGCGTGGTCATATGCAAGCGGCATTTAGCAGGCTTGGCGAGCGAGCCAATCCCCTTCAGGTCCCGGCCGCCGCGCGAAGGAAGGCGAGGATGCGAGTCTCGCTCTTGACGCCGGGGGCGGTTTCGACGCCCGAAGAGACATCGACCAGCTGTGCGCCGGTGCGCGTGAGCGCTTCGCCGATATTTGCAGCGTCGAGCCCGCCCGACAGCGCCCAGGGGGCGGGATGACGAAATCCATCGAGCAATGCCCAGTCGAACCGCACCCCCATGCCGCCGGGAAGCGCCGCGCTGTCCGGCGTTTTGGCATCGTACAGGATGCGGTCGGCAGCGCCCGCCAGCGCCGATGCCTTATCCAGATCGGCGCGGGTTTTAACTGCCAGCGCGCCCCAGGTTTCGCGCCGGGTCCGGGCGCGGATCGCGGCGATCCGGTCGGGCGTGGTCTTGTGAAGCTGAAGCACGTCGAGCGCGGCGGATGCGATCGCGCCATCGATCAGATCGTCCGACGGATCGACGAAAACACCCACCCGGCGAATATGCGCGGGAACTCGCCCGGCGATCGAACGCACCTGTTCGAAACCGACATTGCGCGGGCTGGGGGGGAAAAACACGAACCCGACATGGCTCGCCCCGCCTCGAACGGCGGCATCGATCGCGGCGGGTGTAGAAAGGCCGCAGATTTTGGCGGTGGGGCGGGGCATGACGGTGGCTATAGCGACGTGCGGCGGCGGGGTAAATCTGCGAGGGCTTGCGCCATCGCGCTGGAATAAACGATAAAAGTTGACGCAGTGGCGGAACGCAATCCCGGCCGGGCTGTTACGCATCTGTACCGACGCCGCGTCGTGCGGCGCTTAAACGGGGAAGGAATTTTTCGACATGCTCTGGACGATCGCCATCATCCTGCTGATCCTGTGGCTCCTTGGCTTTTTTGCTTTCCATGTTGCGGGCGGCCTTATCCACATCCTGCTCGTCGTGGCGGTGATCGTCGTGATCTGGCAGCTGATCACCGGTCGCAGGGTCTGACCGTTTCGCGACAGGGAAGAAGGGCCGCTCCGTTACGGGGCGGCCCTTTTTGTATGCGGCAGAGGAAGATATCGAGGGACGCGGGGTCAGAGCGTCGCTTCGATTGCCCGTGCCGCTTCGTCAGGGTTCGCCGCCTGCGTGATCGGACGGCCGATGACCAGGATCGACGCGCCCGAATCAAGCGCCTGACGCGGCGTGACGACTCGTTTCTGATCGCCATGATGGCCATCGGTGGGGCGAACGCCGGGCACCACGAAAAACCCGTCCTTCCAAACGGCGCGCGCGGCCTTCACTTCTGCTCCGGAGCATACGATCCCGTCGACGCCGGACGCGCGCGCAAGCTCGGTCAGGCGCATGACCTGTTCATGCGGATCGCGCGACAGGCCGATCGAATGAAGGTCTTCGCCATCAAGGCTGGTAAGCATCGTGACTGCAACGACCTTTGTCCCCGCCGGCGCCGCCGCCTTAGCATCTTCCAGCATTGCGCGGCCCCCCGCCGCATGCACGGTGAGTATGGCGGGTTCGAGTGAGCCCAGCGCCTGGATCGCTTTGGCGACGGTGTTGGGAATATCGTGCAGTTTCAGATCGAGAAAGACGGGCAGGCCGATCGCCGCCATGTCGTGAACGCCGTGACGGCCGTTCGCCATGAAGAATTCAAGCCCCAGCTTGATCCCGCCGACATGCGCCTTCACCCGGCTGGCGATCGCCTTTGCCCGGTCAAGGTCCGGCGTGTCGAGCGCGACGAATACGGGCGAACTCATACATCATCTTTCTTCATGGGAGATTCGAACAGCGGACCGTCTTCCCGAACCGGAATGGGGTCGGGTTCGCCAAGCGGCGCGGGGGCCGCCGGCGTGATCGCAACATCGGGCGCGGGGGGCGGAACGACGGCATGCGCGGCGCGTAGATCGGCAAGCGCCCGTTCGCTATTGCTAATACGCTGACGCAGACGCCAGCGCATCGTGTAATAAGCGAGCAGCATCGGCACGAAGCCGATCAGGAAGCTGACCAGAAGCAGCAGCGGCAGGTTCACTTCGGCAATCAGGCCGCCCCACAGATGCAGGTCGACCGGCACCCAGTTATTATAGGCGAATGCCGCGCCAAGCCCGATCAGCAACGCCCAGAAAAGCGTTTTGAGAAACTGCATCGCCGCGTGGTCCTCCCGTTCCGTTGTCCCAGGCGGTAGGACCTTATGCGTTCGCGGCGCGCATGGAAAGGTCAGCCGATCTCCCCGCGGAGCGATTCGATCAGCGGGCCGACCTTGCTCAGCCTTGCTTCCTCTTCATCAAGAATGGCGTGAAATAGCGATCGCTTGATCGAATCGACCCGGCCCGGCTTGAATCGTCCGGCCGGGGGCAGGGTGGACAGGACGATATCGACCAGCCGGTCGGCACCGTGCAACCGCCCCCAAAGATAGTCATTTTCCCGGTACACCCGGCTGAAAAAAGCGCCGAAGGTGTTGAACTGAATGCCCTTTAGCGTCGCTTGCGCGCCGCCCTTGCGGATCGCGACGGCATCTTCGGGCGAAATCCGGTCGATGCGCATCGGGTCGAACTCGCCCAGCCCTTCTCCCTGCAGCAATGGCAGCGTCGCGATGTCGAAAAAGGCGAAGCCGAGATAGGCGAGCAATACCGGTCGCCGCATTTCCTTCGACAACTGGCTGAACCCCGCCGAAAGGCGATCGTCGGTTTTGGCGTCCAGCCCGGTCAGGTCCATCCGTTCGGCCAGCTTGTCGAGCAAGGGGCCGGCATCGCCTCGCAGTGCGCGGATATCGCCCTTCAGGTCGGAAAAGTTGGTCGATCGTTCGAGTTCGAGATAATCGGCAAGCGATTCGTACACCGCGTCGCGCACCGGATGGAGTTGCGCGTCGAGATGCTCCGAATCGAGATCGGTAATCCGCCGCGACAACAGCCGCAGCCGACGGATGCGGAAGGCAAGATCGTGGCTGCGCAGAAATTCCAGCGTCGCGGGCGATGGCGCGCCGGAATGATTGGCGGAAAAATCGCGCGCGCCGCGCTGATCGATTGTTCCGGCGATGGCGGAGCGTATCCGCCGCCGTTCGTCCAGTCCCTGCTGATCGGCGACGGTGTAAAACAATTCGGCAAGCTTATCGATCATGCCGTCGATTTTTAACTGGCCATAAGCGGCATGGGTGTATCCCGCCTTGTCCACCGCCGCGTTCTGGGCGCGGCGACGCCATGCGACCAGCCGTTTGGGCGTGGGATAATCAAGAAAGAGCGTATATCCGAAGAGCGAGACGACCTGGGTTTCCACCTCTTCGCGGATCGCCTCTACAATACCGAGCATCCGTTCGATCTTTTCCGATCGTTCGGCGATTTCCTCCAGATTGTCGCTGATCGGCTGCTGCCGCGGAAGTTCGGACAATGCGCCGATGATCGTCTGGAAAAAGCCCGGCTTTTGCTTCGGTTCGCGGCTGATCCCGAACCGGTGATCGGGAACCGGGTCGATAAAGACGAAGCGCCGATCGACATGGCGGCGCGCCGGGCGTTCGCGAAGCGCCTTCATCGCGGGGGCGAAGGGCGCATTGACCAGCACCGCGCCGTCGATGAGCACCACCGTATCGATCGCGTTGGCGGCATATTGGCGCGGCAGGACATGCTGCAGGAATGCGTCGCGGCTCTGCCAGTCCATCCCGCGCGCGTCGAGCGCATCGTCGAGTTCGGAGAGCATGAAGGGCGGAAAAGCGCCCGGAAAGCTGGAGGTTGCGCGCGCGGCAAAGGCAAGTTCCGCCGGATGGCCGAGCGGGGTGACTGTGGCGCCGCGATCGGTAAACGAGCAGACGAGGCGATGTTCGGTTTCGATCACTTCGGGCGGCGAATTGAGGCGCAGGCGTTCGGGATGACCGCCAAAGTCGGTGACCGTGACGAACAGGTCGAGCGGCTGGCCGTCGGGCAGCAGGCGGCCCGATTGCGGTCCGTCGCGCATCGCATCTAGCGCGTCGAACAACATTCCCAGAAACTGGGTGCCGCCAAAGGGCGGTTCGAACCAGCGCGCGCGAACGAAATGTTCGAGCTTCGCGCGTACTTCGTCGCGGGTGGCGGGTTCGACCGTCTCTTCTATGCCGTGCTCGCGCCGCGCAGCCATCCAGGCGATGGGCAATGCCCAGATTTTGGTCAGTTTCGAATCGGGCGCTGCGTCGGGCGCGAGAAGCGCTTCGACATCGGCATTTTCCAGCCACATATCGGTCAGCGGATCGAGCGACTGCCCGGTCGCGATCGCTTGCGACAAAAAAATCCCATTGATACCGCCCGCGCTTGCGCCGGAAACGATGTCGATCATCACGCGCAGATTGAGGTCGCTCGTGGCCGCCACCTCATCGAGCAGTTCGTGGTAGATTCGCTGGCTGGTATCGCCCGCATCCATACCGTCGCGGCGCGCCTTGCTGGCGCAGACGAGACGCCACAATTCCTTGGTGATGCCGTGCATGTATACGGCCAGGCTGATCCCGCCATAGCAGACCAGCGCCAGCCGCAATTCCTTGTCATGCATCGCCATAACCGCCTGTCATTCCCGCCAGGTTAATTCATTATAGCGAAATTTCGGCCCAGATGGGCAGATGGTCGGACGCGGTGCGGGCAGCGGCGCTGGCATGAACCCCCGCGGCGGCGATTTTCGCATCGCGCGAGACCATGATCCGGTCGAGCCGCGCGACAGGGCGGCGGGCATGGAAGCTGGGGCCGCAATCGGCAAAATCAAAACCGCGCGCGAAATCGCGAAGACATCCCGATTTGCGGGTCCATTCGTTCAGATCGCCCATCATGACGGTGGGCAGGCGGCGCGCGCAGGAATCGACATGGCTCATGATCATATGCGCCTGACGCCGCCGCCAAAGCCCGGACAGGTCGAGATGCATGCCCACCACGCGCACCAGCGCGCCCTTCACCCGTATATCGGCCATTACCGCGCCGCGCGGTTCGAGCGCGGGAAGGTGGATAGGTTCGCAATCCTCTATCCGCGCGTCCTTGCGCACCAGAAGGACGTTGCCGTGCCAGCCCATGCTCATCGGTCGCATGGTGACCGGCACCGGTTTCCAATCGGTATGTTCGTCGAGAAGGTGCGGGGCGATGACGCTCATGCGACGACCGAAGCGCCGATCCGCCTCCTGAAGCGCGATGATATCGGCGTCGATCTCCTTCAGCACGTTCAACGTGCGTTCGGGATCGCGGCGGCGATCGAGCCCCACCGACTTGTGCATGTTGTAACTGGCGACCTTGATCATTCCTGCGATCCAACACCTGAAGCCGCGATGGGTTTCTTCATCGGCGCGGAAGGCGGATCGTCGCGATCAGCCCGCCGGTGTCGCGATTGGCGAGCAGGATGTCGCCCCCCGCGTCGCGAACGATCGCCTGGGCGAGCGCAAGGCCAAGGCCGATGCCGCCGGTTTCGCGGTTGCGCGAACTTTCGAGGCGGGTGAAGGGATCGAAGACATCGGCCAGTTTATCTTCGGGAATACCGGGGCCGGTATCGGCAATCTCGACCCGTACCTCAGCGCCGTTGTCGACCAGCCGGACCTGCGCGCCGTTGCCGTATTTCACCGCATTTTCGATGAGGTTGCGGATCGCGCGCCGCATCAGCGTCGGGCGAAGGCGGATGCGCGTGCGCGGCGCTTCCTGCGCAACGACATTTTCCCCCAGATCGCGAAAATCCTCGACCACCGCATCGACCAGCGCGGCGAGATCCGCCTCGCCCACCGGTTCGCTGGGCCGTCCGAGCCGGGCAAGCGACAGGATGTCCTCCAGCGTGCGGTTCATCTCTTCGATAATGTCGGCCATGCGGTCGCGGTCGCTGTCATCCTCAACCGATTCGATGCGCACCCTGAGCGCGGCAAGGGGGGTGCGAAGATCATGCCCGATCGCGCCGAGCATCCGGTCCTTTTCATCCAGCATCGCGGTGACTCGCGTCGAAAGCTGATTATACGCCCCGATCACGGCGCGCACATCGCCGGGACCGCGCTCCTCGACAGGCGGAGCGGGCCGGGCGGGATCGAAACTGCGCGCTGCTCCGGCAAGGCGGTTGAGCGGACGCGCGATACGGCGGCCGAGCCAGAACATCGGGATAAGCATGACCAGATAGATGACCAGCGTCTGGGGTAGGATCTGCCAGAAAATAAAGCCGTTGCCCGACGGCCATGGCATGCGCACGTTCAGCCAGCCCCGGCCCGGCACCTGTACTGCGATGCGAAGTTCGGTCGCCGCCTGACGCAGGCGCTCGGCCCGACGCGGTTCCATATGGCGAAGGTGCCGATCATGCGGAGATATGTGGCGAATCTGCGTGGCTATCGCGCCGACGCTGAGGCCCGCATCATCAAGCGCGCTTCGCATCGCGCGTTCAACCCGGCGGGCATCGTGGTGGCCGGCGGGAATGACGGCGGTCGGCGAAAGGCTGGTCCGGCGCGCTCCACGATGATCGGACACCGGTTCGCCCGCGCGCAGCGCTTCGACCGAATCGACCACGCGGTTGACCGCGGGAACGGTATATTGGGCATAGCGAAGCTGCCGACGCCCGTTGAGCAGCAGTGCGAAATTGATCGCCTGCGCCACGAACAACAGCACCGCCACCAGCAGCATCAGCTGGCCCGGCAGGCTTTTGGGCCAGGGGAATTGCCGCCTCACAACCGTGTTACTTCCGCCGATAGCGTATAGCCGCCACCCCAGACGGTCTTGATGATTGTCGGGTTTTTGGGGTCGGGTTCGATCTTCTTGCGCAGGCGGCTGACCTGATTGTCGATCGCCCGGTCAAAGGCGGCCGCCTCCCTTCCTTGCGTCAGGTCGAGAAGCTGGTCGCGAGTGAGCACCTGTCGCGGCCGGGTGACGAGCGCGTGGAGCAGATTATATTCGCCGGTAGATAGCGCCACCGTCACGCCTTCGCGATCGATCAGGGCACGCTCGCCGGTCTTCAAAACCCAGCCTGCGAACGAAAAAGCGCCCGAATCGGGTGCGCTCTGACGGGTGCCCCCGGCATCGAGCCGACGCAGCACGACCTTGATCCGCGCGGCAAGCTCACGCGGGGAAAAGGGTTTGGTGACATAATCGTCGGCACCGATTTCCAGTCCGACGATCCGGTCGGTCTCCTCCGTCTTCGCGGTCAGCAGGATGACGGGCACTTCGCTGGTCGCGCGGATATGACGACATAGCGACAGCCCGTCCTCGCCCGGCATCATGATGTCGAGGATGACCAGATCGATGGCATAGGCGTTCAGGCGATCGCGCGCGCTTGCCGCATCGCCCGCCTGGGTAACGCGGAAGCCCTGTTTGGTGAGATATTGGGCAAGCGGTTCGCGGATCGATCGTTCGTCGTCGACCAGCAGAAGATGCGAAGGTTCGGCCATGTCCATGCGCTAGCATATCCGCGGGTAAGGGAAAGGGTGGATGGCGCCGGGCATTGGTGAACGCCCGGCGCCATCGGAGTTATGACGGATCAGTTCGCGTCGGGGCGCTCTGCCGGCGGTGGGCCGTCGCCGCGCCGGTCCAGCCCATGGCCACGACGTTCCTTCATCTTCGCATGTATCGCCTCGCGCTCCGCCTTGTCGATGCGGCCGTCATTATTGGCGTCGGCCTTTGCAAAGCGTTGCATGGCGGCGGCGCGGAATTCAGCCTGGCTGATCGACCCGTTCTTGTCGGTATCGACCCGTGCCATCATGCGCGCCTGGCGCTGACCCTTGTCGGGACGACCCTCCGGCCCCTTGCGATCGCCGTTGCGCGCCTGGCGATGTTCCTTCATGGCAGCGCGCGCGGCCTGTTTCTCGGCATCGGAAAGTTGACCGTCCTTATTGGTGTCGAACTTTTCCATCATCGCCTTTTTGCGTTCCGGGTCCATCCGATGATGGCGTCCGCCGCGGTGATGGCGGCCCATCTTCAGTTCGTCGGCGGAAAGCTGGCCGTCATGGTTCGTATCCATCCGGGCGAACATCGCGTCGGAAGCGGCGATCGCTTCCTGACGGGTGACGATGCCGTCCTGATTGGCGTCGGGGCCGAAATGCTTCTTGCCCTGCATGGCGGGAGCATCCTGCGCCGCCGCAAAGGCGACGCCGCTGATCGAGGTGGCCGCAAGCGCCGCGGCCAGGAAGACCTTCTTCATCTTTCATTCGTCCTTTCGGTTGTGGCGGGAGAACATATCGTCCCCCGAACGCTGACCGTTATGGAGGGTGCGTGTCTCGCATCTTTGTCACCAGCGCGGGAAATTGTCGCAAATTGTCCCAGCGCGGCAAAATCGGCCAAGCGTCCGCGATCAACCGAAAATCGCGACGCCTTGCATCCCTTCGGCGACCTTTTCGCCGCGCGCGTTCCAGATCGTCATGCGCTGGCTGGAATAGCCGTCGCGCGCGCGATCGGTTTCGGCCCGAAGCAGCCACCACCCGTTATCCGTATTGGGCGCAGTATCGAGCAGGTTCACGATCCAACTGAGCGAACTGAGCGGCGCGCTGCCCTCCATCAGCGTATAGGCGGCGGGCGGCAGGGCATCGGCGATCGCCATCAGTTCGACCATCGGATGAAGCCCGTCGCGCGCGCGCAGCCGTCCCCAGCGAAGCCATTCGGCATCGCCTGCCTCCCCACCGGAATCGAAAAAATCGAAATTACCGGTGAAATGGTTTTCAGGGCCGGTGAATAACTCAGCGTCATCGGGCGGCGGCGCGACCGGGGCGGGGGGCGTGGCGTCATGCGCGATGCGCGATGCGATCGCGTTCATGAAAACGAAGGTCGCGCGCAGGCCAAGACCCCCTGCGCCGGTAACGTCCGATTGGATAAAAGCCGCGTTGCGTCCGCGACGAAGCTTCGTCGCCGATATCCGCACGGTGCCCGCCAGCGGGCCGATAAACGATATCTGCGCAGATCGCAGGGGCGGCAAGTCGCTTTCAATCCCCATCGCGCCGTGAAGCGCGATTGCAGTCGAAATGCCACCATATGCGGTGCGCCCCTGCATCCAGTCGGCGGGTATATCCACCGCAAGCCCTCCATCCTTGCGGGTGGCGGCTGCAAGAATATCTGCGAGCGGGGTCATTGCGCCTCTTTCCGGCTAGTGCATAAACCCACGATGGCAGCAAGGCGGGCAGTTTCCATACGGTATATTCGAAAACAGCGAATATCCAGCGTGCCGAACGGCCCCCGCCTAGAAAATTCGGCTTATCTGGCCCGGGGTGCGCCTTGCCCGAAAAGAATCTTCTTTTGCGCTTCGGTCATCTCATTCTGCGAGGCGGGGCGGATTTCTTCGCCCCTGGCATAGGCGCGCTCGACGGCGGGGCGGGTCGCCATGCGATGGAACCAAGACTTCAGCGCCGGAAAATCGGCTAGGTCCTGTCCTTGCGCTTCGTGTGGTACGATCCAGGGATAGGCCGCCATGTCGGCGATCGAATATTCGCCGGTGATATACTCTTTTCCAGTGAGTTGCCGGTCGAGCACGCCGTAAAGCCGGTTGGTTTCCCTGACATAGCGGTCGATCGCATAGGGCAGTTTCTCTGGTGCGTAGCGCGAAAAATGGTGGTTCTGTCCCGCCATCGGACCAAGTCCGCCCATCTGCCACATCAGCCACTGGATGACGTCGTACCGCGGGTGCGGATCGACCGGCAGAAACCGCCCCGTCTTTTCGCCGAGATACATCAGGATCGCGCCGGATTCGAAAATCGCAATCGGATCGCCGCCGGTGGGGGAATAATCGACAATGGCTGGCATGCGATTGTTCGGAGCGATTTTCAGGAAATCGGGTGCGAACTGTTCGCCCTCGCCGATATTTACCGGTTTTATCCGATAGTCGAGCCCGGCTTCTTCAAGAAAAATCGTGATTTTGTGGCCGTTCGGGGTGGGCCAGTAATGAAGATCGATCATGGGTGCCTCTTCGCGTCCAGTGTCGTGCCGAGCGAGGTGGGTCGGCGACGCGCGGCCCGCAAGGCGAAATTTTTATCACTTGGCGCGACCGGATGAACGCCGTCCATACTATAGCTTCGAAAATGGATGCTTCTGCCCGATGCATCGCCGGTCCGGACGGCGCAAGCGTAGCGTTGTGCAGCCGGATAGATCGGCGACGTGCATCGCAACGGCCGGAAATGAGCCGTTAGCAGAGTGGAAGGGAAGGTGGCGAAACGTCGTTTCCAAATTCCGGTTTATGGAAATCCCGAACGGTGAGAGGCGGTGAATTCCGGCCAAATATCACTGATAAGTAGTATTTTGAAACTATAACTCTGCTTGACGGCTCATTCTTATAATGGCTGTATTCGAGTCTACGGTATGGGGCCGAAAGCGCTCCAATCGGATGGGAGAGGAAAATGACCAAGAGACACCTTCTTGTCGCTTGCGCGGTGCCCGCACTGATATTGTCGCTGGCATCGCCCGCGGCCGCTCAGGACACCGATGCAGCAGCTACCACGCAGGATGAGCCCGGCGCTCCGGCGACGCCGCAGGCCGGAGTAAGCGCTGAAAATGAGATCGTCGTCACCGCACAGGGGCGCGCGCAGGTACTTGCCGATGTTCCTGTCGCCATTTCGGCCGTAACTGCGGACAGCCTGGAAAAATCGGGCGCGACCGATATTCGCGAACTGAATCAGCTTGCGCCGTCGCTGCTGGTTTCGTCGACCGGCAACGAAGCGAACGGATCGGCGCGTATTCGCGGCATCGGCACCGTCGGCGACAATCCGGGGCTGGAAAGTTCGGTCGCGGTGTTCATCGACAATGTCTACCGGTCGCGCAGCGGCAACGCGCTGGGCGAGCTGGGACCGATCGAGCGGGTTGAAATCCTTCGCGGACCGCAGGGAACGCTGGGCGGGCGCAACTCCTCTGCCGGTCTTATCAGCATTTTCACCGCGCCGCCGGAGTTCAAATTTTCCGGTTATGGCGCGTTCTCCTATGGCAATTACGATTATATGCGCGCCGATGCGGGCATCAATGCGCCGATTACCGACTCGCTCGCAGCGCGGATCGACGGCGTCTATGTGAAGCGCGACGGGTTCTACAAGGATGTGGTCAACGATACCGACATCAACGATCGCGACCGATATCTGGTGCGCGGTCAGCTGCTGTACGAACCCAATGCCGACCTGACGCTGCGCCTGATCGGCGACTATTCGAAGAAAAGCGAATCCTGCTGCGCGGCGACCTTCGTTCAGCCGGAAGCGGCGCAGCTCGCGCGGATCAGCCCCGGCCTTGACCCGTATAACCGGCCCGAAGCGGGATCCGATGCGCTGACCAGCACATCGAACCCGATCGTGCCGGTCTTGCTGGCGCTGGGACAGGACCCGCGCGCGCTGACGCAAAGCACCTATGATCGCGATATCTATATGACGCCGGGCCGCTCTTTTGCCGGTCGGACGGAAGATTACGGGGTGTCGCTGGAGGGGGATATCCAGCTTGGCGACGTCAAGCTGACGTCGATCACCGCCTATCGCGAATATTCCAACTATCAGGGATCGGACACCGATTACACGCAGGTCGATATCCTGTACCGCGCGGCGAACAAGAACGGGCTGGCGCGCGAATTCCACACCTTCACGCAGGAACTGCGCCTGCAAGGATCGCTGTTCAACGATCGGGTCGACTGGCTTGTGGGTGGCTTTTACGCCAATGAAGACCTTCAGGTTCGCGACAATCTGCGCTTCGGTACGCAATATGGCGCGTTCGCGCCGTGCCGGGTGGTCAACGCCATCAATCCCGCGCTTGCGTCCCCGGCCAGCACCGGCTGTCTGAGCG
This sequence comes from Stakelama flava, assembly GCF_019351405.1. Lineage (GTDB taxonomy): Bacteria > Pseudomonadota > Alphaproteobacteria > Sphingomonadales > Sphingomonadaceae > Sphingomonas > Sphingomonas flava_A. The sequence continues at coordinate 156,650 of NZ_JAHWZX010000001.1, read as the reverse complement.
CGTTCGGCCGCGGCGCGCTGCTCGCCGCGAACGGCGGGGCGGGAGCGTTCGGCGCGGCGACGCCGTTGATCTTCGCCGGTCTCGATAACCTCGCCCAGCTCAACGACATGGGCAATATCGTCGACGTGTATAACCAGAACAGCGAGAGCTTCGCGTTTTTCACGCATAATATCGTGCATGTCACCGACAAGCTCGATCTGACGCTTGGGCTGCGCTACACCAACGAGACGAAGGATTTCGATGCGTCGTTCCAGAACGACAACACCATCTGCCCCGCGAACCGCCAGCTGCTTTCTTCGCTTCTCGCAACGCCGCTGGCATCGCTCGCCGGCGGGATTATCTCGCTTTCGTGCCAGGGCAATTCGACCGCCGAACTCAATGGTGTGACGCTGGACGACAGCCGGGACGAAGACGAATTTACCGGCACCGCGATCCTGTCCTACAAACCGATCGACGAATTGATGGTCTATGCCAGCTATTCGCGCGGGTACAAGGCGGGCGGGTTCAACCTCGACAAATCCTCGCTCACCGGGACCAGCGCGACCGGGGTGCTGCTGGGGCCGATCGTTGCGGGTAGCACGGCGAATCTGCAATTCGGCGCGGAAACCGTGAACGCCTACGAACTCGGCGCCAAATATGCGACGCAGAATTTTTCCGCCGGACTGACCGTATACCGGCAGGAATTCAGCAATTTCCAGCTCAATACCTTTAACGGATCGGTCTATGTCGTTCAGAACGTCAACAGCTGTTCGACCGATCTGAACGGTGCCGACACCGATGCCGACGCCAGCACCGGCGCGTGCGATCCCGACAATGTGCAGGCGGGTGTGATCGCGCAAGGGGTGGAATTCGAAGCGTCGCTAAATCCCGTGCGCTACGTCAACATGACGATGGGCATCACCTATTCCGACACCAAATATCGCCACGACCTGATCGGCGACGACAGCGGAACGCCGCTCGACCCGTCGCTGCGGCTGCTGCCCGGCGACAATGTGTCGAACGCGCCCGAATGGGTGGGTACGACGTCGGTTTCCTATACCCCGCCGATCGGCAATAGCGGACTGTCGGGGCTGGTCTACGTCAATGCCCGCATGGTGGACGATTACAACACCGGGTCCGACCTGCTATATGGCAAGGAACAGGACAGCTATGTCGTGGTCAATGCGCGGATCGGTATCCGCGGGCCCGACGAACGGTGGTCGATCGAGGGTTGGGCGCAGAACCTGACCGACACCCAATATACCCAGGTCGCGTTCAATACGCCGTTCGTGGCGTCGCAGCAGACCTATTCGGCGTTTCTTGCCGAACCGCGCACCTATGGCATCACCGTGCGGGGCAAATTCTGACCGGTTGCGCCAGTCCCCTTGGCGAGCATGGAAGGCGGGGCGTCGTTCGGCGCCCCGTTTTTCGTTTGGAGCGCAATCGCGCGGTGGTCAGGATGTGTCCCGCGCTGCTCAGGCGTCGAGCATCCTATCGTCGAACATGCCGAACAATATGGTCGATGCGTACATTGCGATCGCACGGCGGCGCGGCATGGTGGCCGCCCATTTGTGCATGTCGAACGCGGCGTTCAGGATCGACATCAGCATCTGGCTGGCGACCAGCGGATCGACCGCGCGGATCGAACCTTCGGCGATGCCGTCGCTGATCGTTCCGGCGAAGCGGCGCGCGATCCGGTTCGATTCATCGACCATGGCGAGCCGCACCGTATTCGGCAGGCCGTGCAGCGCGGTGGTGCGCAGCAACGGCATGCGTTCGGAAAATTGCATGTCGAGCAGCGTCGCGATGGTGCCGGTCAGGCGGTGCCAATGGTCGCCGCCCGCGCTGTCCGCCTCGCGCTGCGCGGTAGTGATCGCTTCGAAGCTGCGATGATAGCATTGGATGACCAGATCATCCTTGGCATCGAGATGATGGTAGAAACTGCCCTTCGTCACCTTCAGTTCGGACGCGATCCGCTGCACCGACGCGCCGCGATAGCCAAGTTCGTTGATCAGCCGGGTGGCGGCCAGCAAAAATGATTCGCGCCCCGGCTGCGGCTCCCAATAGGCGATTTCCAGCAGTTCGGGGGACCATGGCGCGTCGCGCGGGGCAAGGCCGGTTTGGAACACGTCCATGAACCGCTCCTCCACCCGGCCATATTGCTCGGCCGCGTATCGACGCAGCCAAATGGGGGTCCAGAACAGGTTTTCGAGCAGGACGTGCGCGCGTGCCCCCGCCAGATCCTTTTGCGCGCGGCCGGGATTGGCGCCCCACAGGTCGCGGGTCATGCGAAAGGTTTCGCGCCATTTCGACAGCAGGAATTTCTTGGCTTCGCCATCGGTGGCGCGAAGATCGGAAAGGATCGCGAAATCACGCTCCTCACCCGATTCGATTCGGGTCAGCCGCGCCATGTTGAGGCGGACCAGCTTTGCCACCCGCGCTTGCGGCGTTGCCTCTTCATGCGCGCTTTCCAGCATCGATTGCAGATAGTCGAGCGTGTGCGAGAAGCAGGCGGTGGCAAGGTCTTCCTTGCGTTTGAAATAATAGGTGACGCTGGTGGTGTTCAGCCCGACCCGGCGCGCCACATCGGCAAAGGTCATTCCCTTTGCCGACTGTTCGTTGATCACCTCCGCCGCGGCGGCAAGGATCGCCTCGCGCTTTGCTTGAAAGCGGGCGGTGCCCTGGTCGCTATCGTCTGCGGTCGACGCCATGTAATAAAAGTCCAGCATCCGTAAATTCGAAGAATCAGTGTTACCGCCTGAATACGCAAAGGCAAGCGATTGCGCGCAGTACGTAACGACAATTTTGCGGTGGAATCGCTTTACCGAAGATCGGGTACGCTCTACACCGGTTGCCGGACGAAAGCGGAAAAGTGAGAGGACGCCCCTATGGATTTCACGCTGACCGAGCGCGAAACATATTTTCGCGATCGCGTGAAGACCTTTATCGACGCGAACATACGCCCGCGCAACGCGGAATATGCCGCGCAGGAGGCACAGGGGCCGCGTTGGAAGGTGCTTCCCGTCATTGAAGAGGTGAAAGCGAAAGCCAGGGCCGAAGGGCTCTGGAATTTCTTCATGCCGCCGCATTCGGGCCAGCCGCCGGTGGATGACAGCTTCACCTTCGAGGGCGAGCAACTCACCAATCTCGAATATGCGTTATGCGCCGAAGAGATGGGCAGGATCGGCTGGGCGAGTGAATGCTTCAACTGTTCGGCACCCGATACCGGCAATATGGAAGTCCTCCACCGCTATGGCACGCGTGTGCAAAAGGATCGCTGGCTTAAACCGCTGATGGACGGCGAAATCCGCTCCGCGTTCCTGATGACCGAACCGGCGGTGGCATCTTCCGACGCCACCAACATCGAAACATCGATGGTTCGCGATGGTGACGATTACGTCATTAACGGGCGCAAATGGTGGTCGAGCGGGGTGGGCGATCCACGCTGCCGAATCGCGATCGTCATGGGCAAGACGAACCCCGAAAATCATCGCCATCAACAGCAGAGCCAAATTCTGGTGCCGCTCGACGCGCCGGGGGTCCGCATCGAACGGATGCTCAGCGTCTATGGCTATGACCATGCGCCGCACGGTCATGGTGAGGTGGTGCTGGAAAATGTGCGTGTTCCGGCCGAAAACGTTATCCTGGGCGAAGGGCGCGGGTTCGAAATCGCGCAGGGGCGGCTTGGGCCGGGACGCATCCATCATTGCATGCGCACCATCGGCGTTGCCGAAAGCGCGATTGAGGCGATGGCGAAGCGCCTTTTGTCCCGCGTCGCGTTCGGCAAGCGGATCGCGGATCATTCGGTTTGGGAACAGCGGATTGCGCGCGCGCGCATCGATATCGAAATGACGCGTCTATTGTGCCTGAAGGCGGCCGATATGATGGACAAGGCGGGCAACAAGGCCGCCAGGGACGAGATCGCGATGATCAAGGTTCAGGCGCCGACCATGGCGCTGCAAATCCTGGACGATGCGGTTCAGGCGCATGGCGGCGGCGGCGTGTCGGGCGATTTCGATCTGGCGAGCGCTTGGGCGAACGTGCGCACGCTTCGCTTTGCCGACGGCCCGGACGAGGTCCATAACCGCGCGATCGCGCGCGCTGAATTCGGTAAATATCCCGATGCGAAGGCAGAGCTTGCGGCACGCTGACGCAGCGTGACACGGAGCGACTGACCTCCGAAATAACAGGCTTGAAAGAGAAGCTTATGAAGGCAGCCATGATCCATCCGGCGAAGTCGCCGTCGGCGCTTCCCTGGACGGGACGCGTGGCCGGTTGCGTGAGAGGCGTCGCATGAGCGGCGAGGGGACGGGAAACGACCTCGACAGCGATGCGCTGACCGCGTGGATGGATGCGAATGTGGCGGGCTTTGTCGGCCCGATCACGTATCGCAAATTTTCCGGCGGGCAGAGCAATCCGACTTATCAAATCGACGCGAAAAGCGGCGCCTATGTGCTGCGGCGAAAGCCGTTCGGTGACATCCTGCCGTCCGCGCATGCCGTCGAGCGCGAATATCGGGTGATTGCGGCACTGCATCCCACCGGCTTTCCCGTCGCGCGGCCCCTTGGCCTGTGCGAGGACAAAGGCGTTATCGGCGCACCCTTTTACATCATGGAAATGGTCGAAGGGCGCACGATCTGGGACGGGGCGATGCCCGACGACACGCCCGATCGCCGTGGTGATCGCTATGATGCGCTGGTCGATACGCTCGCCGCGCTTCATGCCATCGATTACGAGGCGATCGGGCTTGGCGATTACGGCAAGCCGGGCAATTATTTCGAACGGCAGGTCGCGCGCTGGACCAGGCAGTATCGGTTGAGCCAGACCGATGATATTGCCGAGGTCGAGCAGCTGATCGATTTCCTGCCCGCCACCGTTCCTGCTCAGACGCGAACATCGATCGTCCATGGCGATTACCGGATCGACAATATGATCTTCGCGCAAGGCTCGCCTCGCGTGCTTGCGGTGCTCGACTGGGAATTGTCGACGCTGGGCGATCCGCTGGCCGATTTCGCGTATCTTGCGATGAACTGGGTCACGCCCCCCGATGAAGGGCGCGCCGGAATATCGGGTATGACCGGTGGCGAAACCGGCATCCCGACGCTGGAGCAAATCACGCAGCGTTATTGCGAGAAGACGGGGCGAGACGGCGTGCCCGACCTGAACTGGTATTTTTCGTACAATATGTTCCGCCTGATGGCGATCGTTCAGGGGATCAAGAAACGCTGGATCGACGGCAATGCGTCAAGCGCCGATGCCGAGGCGATGGCGGCGCGTGTGCCGGGACTGGCACAGGCATCGTGGCACTTCGCGGTGAAGGCGGGGGCGGAATGACCGAAGCAAAGCGGGCCGTGCATAGGCGCGGTGCGAACGGGAGAGAGATGTGAAATTGTTCGATCTGACCGGAAAGGTCGCCATCGTTACCGGGTCGTCGCGCGGGATCGGCCGGGCGGCGGCCGAGCAGCTTGCGGCGCATGGCGCAAAGGTGGTGATTTCCAGCCGGAAACAGGATGCATGCGAAGAAGTCGCCACCGCGATCAACGCCGCGCAGGGTGATGGCAGCGCGCTGGCGATCGCCGCCAATATTTCGGACAAGGACGCGCTGCAAAACCTGGTTGATCGCACGCGTGAAGCGTTTGGCAGGATCGACATTCTGGTCTGCAACGCGGCGAGCAATCCCTATTACGGACCGATGGCGGGGATCAGCGATGACCAGTTTCGCAAGATCCTCGACAACAATATCCTGTCGAACCACTGGCTGGTGCAGATGGTGGTTCCCGAAATGCGCGAGCGCAGGGACGGCGCGGTCGTCATCATCTCCTCGATCGGCGGGCTGAAGGGATCGCCGGTCATCGGCGCGTACAATATCTCCAAAGCCGCCGACTTTCAGCTCGCGCGCAACTATGCCGTCGAATATGGCGCTGACAATATCCGGGTGAACTGCATCGCGCCGGGCGTCATCCGCACCGATTTCGCGAAAGCATTGTGGGAAGACCCCGAAAAGGAAAAAGCGGTGTCGAACGCGGCTCCGCTGCGGCGCATCGGCGAGCCGGACGATATAGCCGGGGCGGTCGTGTTCCTCGCTTCGCCCGCGGGAGCGTACATGACCGGCCAGTCGATGGTGATCGACGGCGGCACCCTGTCATGAGCACGCGCTTTTCGGGCAAGTCGATCATCGTCACCGGGGCGGGGTCGGGGATCGGGCGCGCATCGGCGATTGGCTTCGCCGCCGAAGGCGCGCAGGTGATCGCCGCCGATCGAAGCGATGCGGTGCACGAAACGGTGCGCAGGATCGAAGCGGCAGGTGGCACGGCACGCGCGTTTCAGGGCGATGCCGGATCGGAGGCTGATGTCGCCGCGATGGTTAAGGTCGCGTGCGAGTTGCAGGGCGGAATCGACGTCTTTTACGCCAATGCCGGCATTTCGGGCGGGCTGACCGGCCTGTTCGATTGCACGGTGGAGCTGTGGGAGGAGGTGCTGCGCATCAACCTGATCGGGCCGTTCCTCGCCATCAAACATGCAGCGCCGAAAATCGTCGAACGGGGAAAGGGCGCTATCATATGTACCGCGAGCGTCGCCGGGCTGCGTTCGGGGGCGGGTGGCCCGCCTTATTCGGCATCGAAGGCCGGTGTCATCAGCCTGGTGCAGACCGCAGCGCAGCAATTGTCGGGCAGCAATGTGCGGGTGAACGCCATCTGTCCCGGCCTGATCGAAACCGGGATGACGCGACCGGTCTATGACCATGCGCGCGAAGTGGGGAAGATCGACCGGATCGGACGGCTGAACCCGATGCGGCGCGGCGGCGAACCCGAAGAGATTGCGCGTGCCGCGCTGTTCCTGGCGTCTGACGAGGCAAGCTATATCAACGGGCAGGCGATCGCGGTCGATGGTGGCCTGTCGAGCAGCCATCCGGTGAGCCGGCAGGAATTCGGCAAGACATCGGCGTGAGGAAGCGTATCTTTACAATGTCATAAATGGGGTGGAAGTTCATGCCATGGTCATCGCGCTTCCCCAGTCCGCCCCGCCTGTCATCGCGGTTCCCGCGCCGCCGCCCGCCCCGGGCGGCATCGGGCAACGGCTGATCACCTATACCGGCGGAGCGGTGCGCTGCGGCGGTCGGGAAGTGGCCCCGTCTGGCGTGAGCCGGTGGTGCCGAACGGCGCCTTTATCCGCTCGGCAAGCGACAGCGCGCTTGCACCGCGGACGATCGGATTCCGGGTCGATGCGAGCGGCAGGCCGCTTGATATTCACATGCTTGCGCCAAAGTCGGATGCGCAGAGCGACGTCGAATCGGCGCTGGCCACCTGGCGCTTCGCGGGCGGTCAGGCCTTGTCCGATTGCACCGTAACCTTCACTCCGCAGGCCTATTCGCCGGACGCCGCGCCGCGAATCGACGCGATGCGCTATGCCGCGGTGCCCAGTCTGAACGTTGGCGGGATCAATGTCTGGCCTTCGTTTGAACCGGCGGGATCGACCTGTATCGAAAGGCGTCCGGCGCGGCGGGTGAGCGTGTATCCGCGCTTCGACCGGATCGAGCAACCTGCCGGACGGTTGTCGGCCAGCTTCTATACCTTCGACGTTACCGCCGACGGCAAGCCGCGTAACGTCGCGTTGATGGGATCGACGGGGAATGGCGCGCTCGATGCGGCGGGGAAGAAAGCGATGAAGCAGTGGCGGTTCGTCGAGGGTCAGGAATATCAGGGGTGCCGATATTTCTTCTGGCGGGGCAGCATGCCGATCATGGTCGCGCCGGAAATTCCCGATGCGTTGGGCCCCAATGGCGAGCGCTGCCCCGATTATGGCGACTGGAAATATCTTCCGCCGCTCCAACGCTATTTCCCGGCCGGGTTTCGTCGCCGCGCGATCGAAGGCTGGGCGGTGGTGCGCTTCGATGTCGCGCCATGGGGCGAAACCGGTGATGTCGAGGTGATCGCGAGCGAACCCGCTGACGTCTTCGGTGATGCGGCGAAAACAATCGTGTCGCAGGCGCGCCTGCCGAAAAGCGATGCGAGCCGGATCGGCTGTGTCGAGCGGGTACGATTCAAACTGCCCGATGCGTCTGAGCGCGTTCAGGCGGATCGTGACTGACGCAAGCCGTCAGTCACGCAGGCGAATCAATCCTTCCTGCGCGACACTGGCGACCAGTCGCCCGTCGCGAGTGAAAATCTGCCCCCGGTTGAACCCGCGCGCATGGCCCGTCCATGGGCTGTCGCACGAATAGAGCAGCCATTCGTCGGCACGAAAATCCTCGTGCAGCCATAACGCATGATCGAGACTGGCGCTTTGCAACTTGTGCGATGTCCAGTGCAGCCCGTGCGCGAGCAGCGACGTACCAAGCAGCGTCATGTCGGAGGCATAGGCAAGGATCGCCCGGTGCATCGCCGGATCATCGCCGGTAGGGCCGGCGAGGCGGAACCAGCAATGCTGCTTCGGATCGCGCGTGTCGTCCGCGCCGCCAAGCCATGCGCGCGGTTCGACGGGGCGAATGTCGATGGGACGGTCGCGCAGCATCATGCGACGAAACGCTTCGGGGATACGGTCGGCATATTTGCGGCGCAGATCCGTTTCGGATGCGAGGCCGTCAGGGCCAGGCACATCGGGCATCGCATCATGGTGATGCAGTCCGTCTTCGGGCCGCTGGAACGATGCGATCATGTTGAGGATCGGCTTGCCCTTCTGCATCGCGATCACGCGGCGATTGGCGAACGAACCGCCATCGAAATCGCGCACCACGCGGTAGATGATCGGGAAATTCTCGTCACCCGCGCGCATGAAATAGGCATGTAGCGAATGCGCCACCTTGTCGCCATCAATCGACCGCTGGGCCGATTGCAGCGCCTGCGCCACAACCTGCCCGCCGAACACGCGGCCTTCGCCACCGGGCTGTTGGCCACCGCGATACAGATCGGTGTCGATGGTTTCGACGTCGAGGAGCCGGGTCAGCTCCTCGACAAGCTCGGCAGGGGAACGCGGTTCGTCGGCGTCGTTGGTCTTCATCAATATCCCGCAGCTTCGGCCAGAAGGTTCGCATGATAATTGGCGTCGCCGAACAATTCCGCAAGCACACGCGCGCGCTTCATGTAAAAACCGATATCATATTCGTCGGTCATGCCGATGCCGCCATGCATCTGGATGCCTTCCTGAACCGCCAGCGTGGTGGCGAGTCCGGTCATCGCCTTTGCAATCGATACGGCGTGGTCAGCCGCTTGCGATCCAGCGTCGAGAAGCTGCTGCGCCTTCAGGACGGCGGCACGGGCGACCTCCATTTCGCAATAGAGATGCGCGGCGCGGTGCTGAAGCGCCTGGAAGCTGCCGATGCGCGTGCCGAACTGTTTGCGCTCCTTCAGATACTCGACCGTCAACCCCATCGCGCCAGCACCGACGCCGAGCATTCCGGCCGACGCTCCGGTGCGTCCGGCAGCAAGCAGCGATTTGAGCGCGACGCTTCCCCGATCGACGTCACCGATAACCGCGTCTGCGTCGACTTCGACCCCGTCAAACGTCATGCGCGCGGCGAGGCTGGAATCGGCGAGGCGTTCGGCCTCGGCGGTCATCCCGGCTGCGTCCTTGGGCACCGCGAACATCGTGATGCCGTCCTCATCATTGGCGGAACCAGCAGTGCGCGCGGCGACCAGGATCAGGTCAGCGACATGGCCATGACCGACAAACTGCTTGCTGCCCGACAGTTTAAAGCCGTTGCCGGAACGTTCGGCGCGCATCGCGATTCCGGTGCCGTGCTTCGCCTTTTCATCGATCGCGATCGCGGCGACGGTTTCGCCCGACAGGATGCCGGGGAACCAGCGTTCGCGCCGGGCCGAGCCTTTCAGCGCCTCGACCGCGGCGACGGCGGTGGACAGGAATGGCGAGGGGGTGAGGTTGCGGCCAATTTCCTCCAGCACCACGCCCGCTTCGACATGGCCGAGGCCGAGTCCGCCATCGTCTTCACCGATCAGGATGCCTGTGAAGCCCATTTCGGCGAACTGTTTCCACAGGTCGCGCGAAAAACCGTCGGGATTGTTGCTGTCGCGAAGTTCGCGTAGGTGCTTCACCGATGCATTTTCGCCGACAAAATCCTTTGTGGTGTCGGCAAGCATCGTCTGTTCTTCGTTAAGGTAGAGTGGCATCTTCTCTCTCCATCGTCCCTGATGGTCTGCGTGCCTGCGGCACGGATTATATTGGCGCAGGGCGGTCAGTTCGACGGCAGTTCAAGGATCCGTTTGGCGATGATATTGAGCTGAATCTCACTGGTCCCGCCTTCGATCGAATTGGCCTTGGTGCGAAGCCAGGTGCGCGCCTTTGCGCCATTGTCCGACCGGTCGCTTTCCCATTCAAGCGCATCGGAGCCACCGCCGGCCATGACCAGTTCGTGGCGCGATTTGTTCAGCTCGGTCCCGTAATATTTCATCATCGACGGCTGAGCAGGGTGCGCGCGGCCCGCTTTCAATTCGTCGATAAAGCGTTCGGACATCGCCGAGAACGCTTTCGAGCGCACTTCGAACAGCGCGATCTGCGCGCGCAGAACGGGATCAGCAAGGCGGCCCTGATCATCAAGACCGATGGTCGCGATCGCGCCATCGATCAGCGGGTTGCCGCCGGTGGTGGACAGTCCCATGCCCGAAATCATCTCGCGCTCATGCCCCAGCAGATATTTGGCGACGTCCCAGCCCTTGTTAAGGTCGCCGACCAGATTTTGTTTCGGCACCTTCACATCGTCGAAAAAGGTTTCGCAGAACGGCGAATAGCCCGAAATCAGCAGGATCGGCCTGGTCGAGACGCCTTCGCTTTCCATGTCGAACAGCACGAAGCTGATCCCGCCCTGCTTTGTGCTTTTATCGGTACGCACGAGGCAGAAAATCCAGTCCGCCTGATCGGCATAGCTGGTCCACACCTTTTGCCCGTTGACGAGGAAATGGTCGCCCTTGTCTTCGGCCGAGGTAGCAAGCCCCGCAAGGTCGGACCCGGCATTGGGTTCGCTATAGCCCTGACACCAGCGGATTTCACCGCGCGCGATCTTGGGAAGGTGCTCGCGCTTCTGCTCCTCATTGCCATATTTGAGCAGCGCGGGGCCGAGCATCGAGATACCGAAGCTGTTGAGCGGATTGCGCGCATTGATCCGGCGCATTTCTTCGCGCACGATCTTGGTTTGCGCAGGCGACAGGCCGCCACCGCCATATTCCTTTGGCCAGTCGGGCACGGTCCAGCCGCGGCTCGCCATGCGGTCCATATACAGCTTCTGATCGGGGTTCTTCGAATAGTCGGCGCGGCGACCGCCCCAGTTCACGTCTTTTTCGCTGCGAAGAGGCAGGCGCATCGAGGCGGGGACATTCTCTTCCAGCCAGTTGCGTGTCTGCTCACGGAAGGTTTCGGGGTCTTCGGTCATCTCTCTCTCCCATTCTTCCCGGTAAGCAGGAAGGAGGGCGGGCCTTGGGCCGGTGGTAAGGGGCTGGCGGTATCGTTCGGGGCCAGCCCCCTCCACCATGCCGCTACGCGCCATGGCCCACCTCCCCGCAAGCGGGGAAGATTTTAGTTGAACTTCTCGCCCTTTTCCGCCTTGTCCTTCAGCAGCTTCGACACGGTGAAGCCGTGCTTTTCGAGCGCGTCGACGATTGGCTTCAGGCCGACGGTATCGGCCCAGAACATCGGCCCGCCGCGATAGACGGGCCAGCCATAGCCGTAGATCCAGACCACATCGATATCGCTCGCGCGCTGCGCCTTGCCCTCTTCAAGGATCAGCGCACCTTCATTGACCATGGGGTACAAGGTGCGCTCGACGATTTCCTGATCCGAAACCTCGTGCTGCGGTGTGCCGGTCTTTGCGCGCCATTCGTCGATAATCTCCATCACGCGCGGCGAAGGCGAGGGATTGCGCTTTTCGTCATAGTCGTAAAAGCCCGCGCCCTTTTTCTGGCCCCAACGCTCCTCTGCACAGAGCGCGTCGCGAACGTCCTCGATCCGGTTGGGGTCGCGGTGCCAGCCGATATCGACACCGGCGAGGTCGGCCATCTGGAACGGTCCCATCGGCATGCCGAATTCGACATGCACCTTGTCGATCTGACTGGGCGTCGCGCCTTCCATCAGCAGCTTATTGGCTTCGACCTGACGCGGCATCAGCATGCGGTTGCCGATAAAGCCGTGGCACACGCCGGCGACCACCGCCACTTTTCTGATTTTCTTCGCCAGCGCCATTACGGTCGCCAGCACGTCCTTATCGGTCTTGTCGCCGCGAACGACCTCAAGCAGTTTCATGACATTGGCGGGCGAGAAGAAGTGCATCCCCACCACATCGCCGGGGCGTGAGGTGCTGGCGGCGATTTCGTTGATGTCGAGATAGCTGGTGTTCGAAGCGAGGATCGCACCGGACTTCGCAAGTTTGTCGAGCCGCCCGAAAATCTCCTTCTTCACGTCCATATTCTCATACACCGCCTCGATGATGAGGTCGCATTCGCCAAGCGCGTCGAAGTCGAGCGTCGGGGTGAGCAGGCCCATCGCCTTTTCGACCTGATCGCTGGTGATCCGGCCCTTCTTCGCAGTATTTTCGTAATTTTTGCGCATCACGCCAGTGCCGCGGTCGAGCGCTTCCTGGCTCATCTCGACGATGGTGACGGGAATGCCCGCCGAAAGGAAGTTCATCGAAATGCCGCCGCCCATCGTGCCCGCGCCGATGACGCCAACGCGTTTGATGTCGCGCTTTTGAATGTCGTCGGGAACATCGTCGATCTTCGACGCCTTGCGTTCGGCGAAGAAGATGTGGCGCTGCGCCGCCGACTGCGTTCCCATGATGAGCTTCATAAAGCTCTGGCGTTCGCGCTCCGCACCCTCTTGAAACGGTTTGTCATAGGTGGATTCGATGACCTGAATGATCTCTTCGGGAGCTTCGAAGCCACGGAATTTGCGCGCGTTGGCCTTGCGAAAAGCGTCGAACACGCCGGCTTCGGCATTGGCGGTCATCTGGCTGGTGACGGGGAGGGGACGTTTGTCCGCAACGTCGTTCGCGAAGGCGATCGCATCGTCGGTCAGGCTGTCTTCATCGGCCAGCTTGTCGACGATGCCATATTCCTTCGCCTGTTTGGCTGAGATGGGGCTGCCCTTGGTCGCCATTTCGAGCGCGACCTCCACTCCGGCAAGGCGCGGCAGGCGCTGCGTGCCGCCCGCACCGGGCAGGATGCCCAGTTTCACTTCGGGAAGACCCAATTTCGCGGAGGGGACGGCAACGCGATAGTGGCAACCAAGCGCGACTTCGAACCCGCCGCCCAGCGCGGTGCCGTGAACCGCGGCGATGACCGGCTTTTCACACGCTTCGATCATGTTGACCACGGTGGGAAGGCCCGGCTCCTGCAATGGTTTGCCGAATTCAGTGATGTCCGCGCCGGCGAAGAAGGTGCGCCCGTCGCAGCGGATCACGACCGCCTTTACCGTGCTGTCGCCCTGTGCTTCCTTGATCCCGGCTTCCAGTCCGGCGCGCACGTCGAAGCCGAGCGCGTTCACCGGCGGATTGTTCGCGGTGATGACGAGGATATCGCCCTTTCGTTCGGTGGTGACTGCGGACATGTGGTTCTTCTCCTTGATGGTCTGGGGTTCGCGCGGCGGTCAGGCGAGCGCCGAATAGATCAGCGTCTTCAATTCGCGGCGAATTGGGTAGGTGTTCGACGGGCTGAACTGCGTCATGAAGACCATGTGCAGCCGCTCGACAGGGTCGATGAAAAAGGCGGTCGAGAACATGCCGCCCCAATAATATTCGCCCGCCGATCCGGGGATCATCGTCTTCGCCACGTCCTGATTGACCGCGAAGCCGAGGCCGAAGCCGGTCCCGGCATTCGCCGCTTCGCTAAACAGCGAGCGCGACAGGGTGGCGAGGTCCGATTTTCCCGGCAGATGGTTCATCGTCATCAACTCGATGGTCTTGCGTCCGACGATCCGGGTGCCGTCCAGCGTGCCGCCGTTCAGGCACATGGCGCAGAAGCGATGATAGTCGAGCGCGGTGGAAACCAGGCCGCCGCCGCCCGAAAGCTGGGTGGGCGGTTTCAGCCAGGCCGATGTCTCGCCCCGATCATACATCACCCGGCCTTTGCCCGGAGCGAGCGCGTAGCAGTCGGTCAGCCGGTGCGCCTTTTCGGCCGGCACCTGGAAAAAAGTATCGTCCATGCCGAGCGGCGCAAGGATGTTTTCGCGGAACACCTCGTCCAGCGGCTTGTCGGCGAGCCGCTGGATCACCGCGCCGAGCACATCGGTGGACACCGAATAATTCCACGCTTCGCCGGGAGAGAATTCGAGCGGGAGCTTGCCCAGTTCGGCGACCATTTCATCGAGCGTCAGATCGCCGAACCAGTCGTCCAGCTTTTTCGCGCGATAGGCGGCGTCGATATTGGAACGGTTCTGGAAGCTGTAGGTGAGGCCTGAAGTATGGCGCAAAAGGTCGATCATCCGCATCGGCTGCGCCGGGCGCTTCGTCATAAACGGAGCACTGCCGCCGCCGCCGTCATATACGCCGACATGCTCCAGTTCGGGCAAGACGCGATGAACCGGCGTGTCGAGGGCAACCTTGCCGCGTTCGACCAGCTGCATGAACGCGATCGACGTAATCGGCTTCGTCATCGAAGCAATACGGAACAGCGAGGATTTGTCGATCTTCGCGCCCTCTTCGCGCGCCGGTCCCTGATGCGAGAAATGTGCGATCCGGCCGTTTCGTGCGATCAGCAGCTGGGCATGCGGAAGCAGGCCGGTGTCGAGATAACGGCTTTTGATAAAAGCGGGAATGCGCGCCAGCGCTTCGTCATCAAATCCAGCGTCTGCGGGATCGCGTTCTGCCATTCGTCGCTCCATACCCTTGTTTCGAACCGTTGGTTTCGCGGTGAGTTTACGCCTTCGATTTCCTATTGCCTTGAGCGGCGCTCGAATCAAGAATAACGTTTACGAACACGAACAAAAATACCAAACCCGACATTCAATACCGGAGAGTTTGCCTTGGGCACCCAACCGCTTGTCGCACTTCCCCCCGATTGGCCGAAGATGACCCTGGCCGAGGTTGACGCGGCGCTCACCGCGCCGGGATCGAAGTTTGAGATCGAGACGATTGATATTCGAGGCGTGCCAACGCGCGTATGGAAGAACGCACCGCCCAGCCTTGCGTTGCTGGCGCAGGCGGCGCGCACATTCGGACAGCGGACCTTCACCGTCTATCGTGACGAGCGCGTGAGTTATGAAGCGAATTACCGCGCCACGGCGGTACTGGCCGAAAAACTGCGGGCTCTGGGTGTGGGAAAGGGCGATCGGGTCGCGCTCGCCATGCGCAACCTGCCTGAATGGCCGATGGCGTTTTTCGCCATCGTCAGCCTGGGCGCGATTGTGGTGCCGCTCAACGCGTGGTGGACCGGAAGCGAACTGGAATATGGCATCGCTGATTCAGGCGCGCGTGTTCTGATCTGCGACGCCGGGCGCCATGCGCGGCTTACCGAGCATTATGGCGACCTTCCCGAATTGAAGGACGTGATCGTCACGCGCTGGGAAGAGCCGCTTTCGGGGCGTTTCCACCGGCTGGAGGACATTGTCGGCGCTACCGGTGACTGGGCGGCGCTGCCCGATACGCCATTCCCGCAAGCGGAAATCGCGCCGGATGACGATGCGACGATCTTCTACACCAGCGGCACGACCGGCAATCCGAAGGGCGCGCTGGGCACGCATCGCAACATCACGACCAATATCCTGTCGAGCGGCTATACCAGCGCGCGGGCGTTCCTGCGCAGGGGCGAAATGCCGCCCGACCCCGAACCCAGGGTATCGTTGCTGGTCATACCATTATTCCATGTAACGGCATGCAGCGCGGGATTGATGGCGGCAATCGCGACGGGGTCGAGCGTCGTCTTCATGCACAAATGGGACGTGGTCGAAGCGATGCAGATCATTGAGCGTGAAAAGGTGTCCTTCACCGGCGGTGTGCCGACCATTGCCTGGCAATTGCTGGAACATCCCGACCGGGCGAAATATGATCTCTCCTCGCTCGACACTATCTCCTATGGCGGCGCGCCCTCGGCCCCCGATCTGGTGCGTAAAATTCATGAAGAGTTCGGCGCGCTTCCCGGCAATGGCTGGGGGATGACCGAAACGATGGCGACGGTTACCCAGCATGGCGGCGAGGATTATCTCAATCGACCGACGAGCTGCGGCCCGCCGGTTCCGGTGGCCGAGCTGAAAATCCTGTCGGAAGACGGCGTACGCGAAATGCCCGCGGGCAAGACCGGCGAACTATGGGCCAAGGGGCCGATGGTGGTGAAGGGATATTGGAACAAACCGCAGGCAAGCGCGGAAACCTTCGTCGACGGGTGGGTGCGCACCGGCGATATCGCGCGGCTGGACGAAGAGGGGTTCTGCTACATCGTCGATCGCGCCAAGGACATTATCATCCGCGGCGGCGAAAACATCTTTTCTTCCGAGGTGGAGGACGTGCTGTACGCCCATCCTTCGGTCACCGATGCGGCGCTGATCGGCATTCCGCACCGCACGCTGGGCGAGGAGCCGGCGGCGGTGGTGCATCTGGCACCCGGCAGCAGTGCGAGCGAAGCCGAATTGCAACAATGGGTTCGCGACCATCTGGCCGCGTTCAAGGTGCCGGTGGCGATCCGTTTCGTGGACACCATCCTGCCGCGTAATGCCAATGGCAAGATCATGAAACGCGACCTGAAGGCGCTGTTCGCGGCGGAGGCAGCTTAGCGGCGGACGCCCACGCGTTCAGCGGCGAGCCGCCGTGCAGGCGCGTCAGTCGTGCGCGTCGCCGATGACGCTGTGCACGGCGAGGTGCCAGCCGTCGAGTCGCTTTTGCCGCGCGGCCTTGCCCAGTTGCGGTTCGAACTGATCGACCGCGCCGCGCATCGCCGCGGCATCCTCCAGCGTGTCGAACCAGCCGCAACCGACCCCGGCCAGCATGGCGGCGCCGAGCGCGGTGGTTTCGGTGAAGCGCGGCCGCTCCACCGGCAGGTTGACGATGTCGGCAAGGTCCTGCGCCATCCAGTTGTTGGCAACCATCCCGCCGTCGATGCGCAGCCGCGCCCAATTGGTCTTGTCCGACGCGAAGGCGGTTTTCAGGTCCTGGGTCTGCAGCGCCATCGCCTCCAGCGCGGCACGCACGATATGCGCGCGCGTCGTCGAAAAGCTGAGTCCCGAAATCGTTCCGCGCGCATCGGCCTCCCACCAGGGGGCGCCGATTCCGGCCAGTGCCGGTACGACATAGACGCCGCCATTGTCGGGAACGGCATTGGCCAGATCCTCGGTCTCCGCCGCGACATCGATCATGCCGACCGAATCGCGAAGCCACTGGATAAGGCTGCCCGCCACGAAGATCGACCCTTCCAGCGCATAGGTTCGCTGCCCGTTCAGTTGCCAGGCGATGGTGGAAAGCAGGCGGTTGCGCGATTTGGGCGGGGTGTTGCCGGTATTGGTCAGCACGAACGCGCCGGTTCCATACGTCCCCTTGGTATCGCCGCGTTCGAAACATGCCTGTCCGATCAGCGCCGACTGCTGATCGCCGGCAAGGCCGCAGATCGGAATTTCGCCGCCAAGCAGGCTGGTCGTGCCGAACCGGCCCGCGCAGTCAACGATCTGCGGCAAGGCGCTGCGCGGCGCGCGAAACATCGCCAGCAGGCCATCGTCCCAGCTGCCGCTGCCCAGCGCCATCAACAGCGTGCGCGACGCGTTGGTGGCATCGGTAATGTGCAGCCCACCGGTCAGTTTCCACACCAGCCAGCTTTCGATCGTGCCGATGGCGAGATTGTCGCCCGCTTCGGCGAGTTGCGGCCAGTTTTCCATCGCCCAGGCGATTTTCGATCCCGAAAAATACGGATCGAGCAGCAGCCCGGTCCGCGCCTGTACGGTTGTTTCCTCCCCGCCCTGACGCATCTTGCGGCACATCGCGGCGCTGCGCCGGTCCTGCCAGACAATGGCGGGGGCCAGCGGCTCTCCGGTAGCCTTGTCCCAGAACACGATCGTTTCGCGCTGATTGGTGATGCCGATCGCGGCGATCCGGTCCGGGCCGCCGACCGCTTCGATGGCCCCGCGCGCGCATGCCAGCGTCTTTTCCCAGATTTCGCCCGCATCATGTTCAACCCGGCCCGGTTCGGGATAGTGCTGGGTGAGATTGGCCGAGCGGGTTTCCACGGCCGCGCCGGAAGGATCGAAAAGCATCGCGCGGGTCGAGGTCGTGCCCTCGTCAAGCACAAGGATCAGATCAGCCATGCCCTCTTGCCTAGGGCCTGAGGGCGCAATCGGCAACGGCTGGCATCGGTCGCGACGCGCGGGATTATCAGCGCCGCGAAAAGCCGCTAGATGCAAGGTCATGATTCACAGGGGGTTCGCTTGAACGATCAGCCGGTTTCGGACCGCGAGGCACAGGAGGCGGTGGGCACGGACACGCCGACAGCGGCGAATCCGCCGCGTGGCGGGCTGTTGCGTCCACGCGGGCAGACCGGCCAGGCTGAGCTGGACGATGAACTTCGCCGCGACCGGTTGCTCGCCGGACTGACGCTGATCGCCGGGCTGGGGCTTATCATCGCGCTGCCCTTCGCCCTGAAGGCCGGATCCGAATTCTTCCTGCCGCTTACCGCCGCGCTTGTCATCGCGATCGCGCTGGTGCCGGTGCTCGAATGGCTTGAGCGCCATCGCCTGCCGTCACCGGCGGCGGCGCTGATATGCGTCCTGTTATTCCTGATCGCGGCAAACGTGGCGCTGGCGTCGATCGTCGTCCCCGCCTGGGGATGGGCGCAAATCCTGCCCGAACGCATCGACCAGATTCAGGCCAATATCTCCCCGTTGATCGATTTTTATTCGAATCTGCAGAATTTCGTGAACAAGCTGATCCGCAACGTGGCCAGCGCGCCGCCGGTGCCCGAAACCTCGCTCGCCGCCGCTCAGCCGCCGCGATCGCTGTTCGATCTGTTCACTACCTCCGCGCCCTCCGCGCTGCTGGAGATGTTTTTTGCGATCCTGATCATCTTCTTCTTCCTGTCGGGATGGACCCGGCTGCGCAGAAAGGCGATCACCAGCCGGTCGAGCTTCGACGGCGCGATGGCGACCGCGCGCGTCATTCAGGACGTTGTCGACGACACCTCCGCCTATATCGGAACGATAACGGTCATCAACCTATCGCTTGGCCTGATCGTCGCGGGGGCGCTGGGGGCAATCGGAATGCCGACGCCGCTGATGTGGGGCGGGATCGTCGCACTGCTCAACTATATCCCCTATCTGGGGCCGATCGTCGCGGCGATCCTGATCGCGGTCGGCGGTCTGATGACCTTTACCGATCTTTGGTGGGCGCTGCTTCCCGCCGCAGTGATGGTGGGCGCGCACCTGATCGAGGCGAATCTGATCACCCCGACGATCGTCGGACACCGATTGACCATCAATCCCATCCTGATTCTGATTTCGCTGAGCTTCTGGGGCTGGGTATGGGGCACGCCGGGCGCGCTGCTGGCGGTTCCGCTGCTGATTATCATCCAGACCGTGGTGGAAGCGGCGGGAAGCCCGGATATCGCAGGATTCCTGTTCGAGCACGGCACGCTGGTCAACGATCCGGCGCGTGAGGAAAACAATGTTTCGGGGTCATCGCCTTATTCTGGTTGACACCCCGGAATCCCCCCAGTATCAGCCGCCTCCTCGCTAGAGAGCGGGTGTAGCTCAGTTGGTTAGAGCGCCGGCCTGTCACGCCGGAGGTCGCGGGTTCGAGTCCCGTCACTCGCGCCATTTTCCGTCGGATTTCGGCATGGAAAATGGTCGCGATTTGGCTGGCGGCGGCTATTCGCGCCAGCGACCGGTTTCCATCCAGCGAAGCAATGGTTTCAGCGGCGCGATCCACATAATTCCTGTTACGAAATAGATGAGCGCCTGTAGCGGCCAGGCCAGCGCGGCAATTTGCGACGAGAAGCTGGCCACCAGAATCACCCATGCTACGATCAGCGCGAGAATGGCGAACATGCCTGCTGGTTTGCGCCATGTCGGTTGCATCATATCTCCGCCGGTTCGAACAAACCGCGTTCGGTAATCACGGCGTGGAGCGGCACGTCCCATGGATCGACGGGAATGGTATCGACCTGTTGAACCGACCATGCCAGCCCGATGCGCAGCGCGTTCGGGTGCGCAGCAAAGGCGCGATCGTAAAAACCTCCGCCTTGCCCCAACCGGTTGCGCCGGTCATCGAACCCTACCAGCGGCGTCAGGATGATATCGGGGGCAAGTTCTGGCGCGCTCATCGGGGGTTGTTCGATGCCCAGCGCGTTGGTTTCCAGCGGATCGCACGGTTCCCAGCCGAGGAACAGCATCGGCTTTTTCATGCTCTCGACATGGGGCAGCGCGATTCGCGCGCCGCGATTCAGGCACGCGCCGATCAGGCCCCGGCAATCCGCCTCGAACCGCTGGGGCAGATACCCGGCGACGATCGTTTCGGCATTGATATGCGCCGCCAGCCTGTCGGAAAGCGGGATCGGCGCGGCGTTGCCCGCCGCCACGAAGGCGCGGCGGCGCGCGCGCAGTTCGGTGCGCAGCCGATATTTGGGTTCGGCAGCGTTCACCGGACGACGGGATGACGAAAGGCGGGAAGGTGACGGGACCGCCATGGCCGTTTGCCTGAATATCCTCTGACGCCAGTAACGTCAGGTGGGCGCCGTGTGCATCGGGCCAGGGCCCGAACAGGGACAGCTCCCTTGGATGTCTCTATCGCCTCAGGGATAATCGCTAAGGCTCGTACCGGGCAGTTCCCGTCGCCCGATGATTTAGGATGCCGCGTCATCGTCCTCAAGTACCGACGCGACCGATTCGAGGCGCTCGGCCAGCCGGACGAGCAATTCAGGCGACAGGCCTTGCGGTGGATTGCGCTCCATTTCGGTCAGTTCGTCGGCAAGGATCAGCGCGATCAGCAGCAGGACGCGTTCCGGCGAACCATTGCCCGACGCGCGAACCGCGGTATCCGAATGGCGCTCCAGCCGTTCGGCAAGGTGGCGCAGATGCGCTTCCTCGCCATCGCGGCACGCGACGATATGGGTTCGCCCGGCGACCTGTAGCGAGACTTCGGCCATCAGGGCTGGTCTTCCCGATCATCGTCGTGCGCCTGACGCAGAATCAGCGAATCGAGCGCTTCGATCGCCGTTTCCACACGCTGGCGCAGCGTTTCGTGGCGTCTGCGGATGCGGTCGATATCGAAGGCACGCGCGTTCGCCGCCTTCTCAATCCGTGCGAGGGCCGCTTCGATACGCTCGACCCCGATGTGCAAGTGGCCGTCGGACATGGATAAAAGGGATAGGCATGTCCGCGCCGCTGGGCAAGCGCCGCGCGGCGGTTGACGAAGCGGACCCTGCGTCCCAAAGGCGTCGCACCATTTGATTCGCTGGCGCCACCCATCCGCGCGCCGCGGCCAGGGAGAGCAGAATGAGCGTTTCCGACACCGATCTCGCCAACGCCATCCGGGCCTTGTCGATGGACGCGGTAGAGGCGGCCAATTCGGGCCATCCCGGCATGCCGATGGGCATGGCGGACGTCGCGACCGTCCTGTTCACCAAATATCTGAAGTTCGATCCGGCCGATCCGCACTGGGCCGATCGCGATCGCTTCGTGCTGTCGGCGGGGCATGGATCGATGCTGATCTATTCGCTGCTCCACCTGACCGGCTATGCCCGGCCGACGATCGAAGATATCCGCAATTTCCGCCAGGTCGGGTCGCCCTGCGCGGGGCATCCGGAGAATTTCGAACTGCCCGGCGTCGAATGCACCACCGGGCCGCTGGGGCAGGGGCTGGCCATGTCGGTCGGCATGGCGATGGCGGAGCGTCATTTGAACGCCGTGTTCGGCGATGACCTTGTCGATCATCGCACCTGGGTGATCGCCGGCGACGGGTGCCTGATGGAAGGCATCAACCACGAGGCGATCGGGCTTGCCGGACATCTGAAACTCGCGCGCCTGAACGTGCTGTGGGACGATAACCGGATCACCATCGACGGGTCGGTCGATAAATCGTCGAGCGAGGATGTCGTCGCCCGCTATGCGGCGACCGGATGGCACACGGTCGAGTGCGACGGGCACGACATGGCGGACATTGCGCGCGCGATGGAGGCAGCGATGGCGGCCGATGCGCCGTCGCTGATCCGGTGCCGCACGATCATCGGCAAGGGCGCGCCGAACAAGCAGGGCACGGCCGCGACGCACGGCGCTGCACTCGGCGCAGAGGAAGTCGCCGCCGCGCGCAAGGAGCTGGGCTGGCAACATGCGCCGTTCGACATTCCCGATGCCGTGCGCACGGCATGGCTGTCCGCCGGCAGCCGCGCTTCCGATCTTCATAATGGGTGGAAGGATCGGCTTACAAGCCATTCGGAAGCCGCCGAATTCAAGCGACGGATGGCGGGCGTCCTGCCCGATGGTTTCAGCCTCGACGCATATGTGAAGGGGCTGCTCGCCGAACCCAAAAAGGTAGCCACGCGTAAGGCGTCCGAAATGGCGCTGGAGGCGGTCAACGCGGCGCTTCCCGAAACGATCGGCGGATCGGCGGACCTTACAGGATCGAACAATACGCTGACCAAGGGACTGGGGACGTTCGAGCCAGCCGATTACAGTGGGCGCTATGTCTATTACGGCATCCGCGAATTCGGCATGGGCGCGGCGATGAACGGCATGGCGTTGCACGGCGGCGTCATTCCCTATGGCGGCACTTTCCTGGTATTTTCCGATTATGCGCGACCCGCCATCCGGCTGTCGGCGCTGCAACGCGCGCGTGTCGCCTATGTGATGACGCATGATTCGATCGGGCTGGGCGAGGACGGGCCGACGCATCAGCCGATCGAGCATATGATGAGCCTGCGCGTCATTCCCAATCTCGACACCTATCGCCCGTGCGACACGATCGAGACGGCGGAATGCTGGGAACTGGCGATGTCGCGCAAGGAGGGTCCGTCTCTGCTCGCGCTGTCGCGACAGAATCTGCCGCAGCTTCGCGAGGAGGCAAGCGAGAATCGCACCGCGCGCGGCGCGTATCGCCTGCGTGCGGCAAAAGGCGAACGCCGGGTGATCCTGATCGCCACCGGGTCTGAGGTCGAGGTCGCGGTAACCGTTCGCGAGCGGCTTGAAGCGCGCGGGATCGGTGCCGATGTAGTGTCCATGCCCTGCTGGTCGCGTTTCGACGCACAATCCGCCGAATATCGCGAGGATATTCTGCCCGACGTTGCACCCGATACGATTCTGCGCGTTTCGATCGAGGCGGGAACGACGATGGGCTGGGAACGCTACACCATGGTGAACGGCCTGCGTTTCGGGCTTGACCGCTACGGCGCGTCCGGCCCGGCGTCGCGGCTGTACGAACATTTCGAACTGACGCCCGATCATATCGAGGCACGGATTATCGCCACGCTGGGCGAGTGAGAATTCAAGCGACAGGAGACAATCATGACGAAGGTTGCGATCAACGGTTTCGGACGCATCGGCCGCCTGGTGGCGCGGGCCATTTTGGAGCGCGCCGATAGCGGGCTGGAACTGGTGACGATCAACGATCTGGCCGATGCCGAATCGAATGCCTGGCTGTTCAGCCGCGACAGCGTTCACGGTCGCTATCCCGGTGAGGTGAAAGCCGAAGGCAACGACCTCGTCATCGACGGCAAGCGAATCAAGGTGACGGCGGAGCGCGACCCGGCGAACCTGCCGCACGCCGAAAACGGCGTCGAACTGGTACTCGAATGCACCGGTTTCTTTACCAAGCGTGCCGATGCGCAGAAGCATATCGATGCGGGCGCGAAAAAGGTGCTGATTTCCGCGCCGGGCAAGGACGTGGACCTGACCGTCGTCTATGGCGTCAACCATGACAAGCTGACCGCCGACCACGCAATCGTTTCTAACGCGTCGTGCACGACCAACTGCCTTGCGCCGGTCGCCAAGGTGCTGAACGATGCGATCGGCATCGAGCGCGGGCTTATGACGACGATCCACGCCTATACCAACGATCAGAAGATCCTCGACCAGATTCACAAGGATCTTCGCCGCGCCCGTGCAGCAGGCATGTCGATGATCCCGACGACCACCGGTGCCGCCCGTGCGGTGGGTGAGGTGTTGCCCGAACTGAAGGGCAAGCTGGACGGGTCGGCGGTCCGTGTGCCGACGCCCGACGGCAGCCTGGTCGACCTGACCTTTCAGCCGAAGCGCGACACGAGCGTCGAGGAAGTCAACAAGCTGCTGAAGGAAGCCGCCGACGGTCCGCTCAACGGCGTATTGCACTTCACTGACGAACCGCTGGTATCGATCGACATCGTGCATACGCCGTACAGCTCGACCGTCGACAGCCTTGAGACCGCGGTGATCGACGGCAAGCTGGTCCGCGTGGTCAGCTGGTACGACAATGAATGGGGCTTTTCCAACCGTATGGTCGATACGGCCGGTGCGATGGCGAAGCTGGGCTGACGATGGCGGCCCGGCTTGCAGGGATAGCCCGGCACGCCCGGCCGCGCGGGCCGATGGAAGTGCTCGACCACGTCGCCGTCACCATCGACGGCGGCGTGGCGGGTGATTTTCGCGGCACCGCAAAACCCGGCAGCAAGCGCAAGCGGCAGGTCACGCTGATCGAAGCGAAGGACTGGGTCGCGGCGATGCGCGAAACCGGGCACGACATCGCCTGGCAGGAACGCCGGGCGAATCTGCTGGTCGAGGATTTCGACCTGCCGCAACGGGTTGGCGCGCGATTGCAAATCGGCGAGCGCCTGATCCTGGAAATCACCGGCGAATGTGATCCGTGCAGCCGCATGGAGGAAATTGCCAAGGGGTTGAAAGCGGCGCTGGAACCCGATTGGCGGGGCGGCGCGCTGGCGCGGGTGATCGAGGGCGGCGATATAGGCGTGGGCGACGAAATAAGGATGATCGAATGAATCGCGGTTTCAAGACACTCGACGATATTGGCGACATCAACGGCAAGCGAGCGCTGGTTCGCGAGGACCTGAACGTTCCCATGGCCGATGGCGAAGTCACCGACGACACGCGGTTGAAGGCCACTGTCGCTACCGTCACCGAACTGGCCGATGCCGGGGCGAAGGTTGTCGTGCTCGCGCATTTCGGCCGGCCAAAGGGGCAGCGCAATCCCGAAATGTCGCTGGCGATGGTAACGAAGCCCTATGAAGCGGTGCTGGGCCGTCCGGTTCGTTTCATCGACTGGGACGGCGCGGCCGAGGCGATCGACATGATGGCGCCGGGGGATATCGCGGTGTTGGAAAACACGCGTTTTCTGGCGGGTGAGGAAAAGAATGACGGCGCGCTGGCCGATGAATGGGCGAAGCTGGGCGACCTGTATGTAAACGACGCCTTTTCCGCCGCGCATCGCGCACATGTTTCGACCGAGGGGTTGGCGCATCGGCTGCCCGCTTTTGCCGGTCGTGCGATGCAGGCCGAACTAGACGCGCTGGAAAAGGCGCTCGGCGACCCGAAACGTCCCGTCGCTGCAGTGGTCGGCGGAGCGAAGGTTTCGACCAAGCTGGATGTCCTGAAAAATCTGGTCGGTCGCGTCGATCATCTGATCATCGGCGGGGGCATGGCGAATACGTTTCTGGCCGCGCGCGGAGTCGATGTCGGCAAGAGCCTGTGCGAGCATGATCTGACCGATACCGCCGATGCAATCATGGACGCCGCGGACACGGCGGGTTGCACGGTTCACCTTCCCTATGACGTGGTCGTCGCCAAGGAGTTCAGGCCGAACCCCGAAACGCGCACCGTCAATGTTCATGAGGTCGGTGCGGAGGAAATGATCCTCGATATCGGACCAGCCGCGACCGAAGCGCTCGCCGATGTACTCAAAACCTGTCACACGCTGGTGTGGAACGGGCCGCTGGGCGCGTTCGAAACGCCGCCTTTCGATGTTGCGACGGTAACGCTTGCCCAAACGGCGGCGGCGCTGACCAAGGAAGGATCGCTGACGTCGGTCGCGGGCGGCGGCGATACCGTCGCCGCGCTGAACAAGGCCGGTGTTGGCGACGACTTTACCTTCGTATCGACCGCAGGTGGCGCATTCCTCGAATGGATGGAGGGCAAGGAACTGCCTGGCGTGGCGGCATTGCATGATTAACGCGCTATTGTAGATAACCGATGAAGACGCAGTATTGTTACGTAGCGCTACTCTTCCCGTCGAGTGCGCTCATCCATAATGAACTGAAATAGCGTTCAGTTTTTCCGGAATACTTTCGGCCTATCTATAAATGGACTTTGGCGGACACGGGGGGTGGCCGCCGGGGACCGTTTATAGCGGGGCGGGAAATGCTGAAATCCTTACCGATACCGAAGAAACTGGCGCTGGCCTTTTTGACGGTGATGGCTGCTGCATTATGTACGCTTGCCTTCATCTATGTCGCATCGTCACGCGTTTCCAGTCTGACCGAAGTCAACGATCGCATTGATCATGAACAGGCACTGTCGGCCAAAGTGGAAAATTCACTTTTGCTGGCCGTTGCCAATCTGCGCGGTTTCGCGATGACCAAGGACCCGGCCGAAGCCGCTGCCTTCAAGCGCAACATGGCCAGTTTCCATGCTGCCGTGAACGAATTGCGGCCGCTACTGAAAGAACCGGATGACGCGCAATTGCTCGAAAAAACGGTCGCCGAGGCTGAGCGCTGGGAGCGGCAGGACGCGACGCCGATACTGGCGCAGATGAGTTCGGCCGAGCGCACGCGCGCGGACGATCTGCTTCGCCGTGCGCAGGGATCGGCAACGGTGCGCAATCTGGTCGCGGGGGCGGAAACACTGCGCAAACAGAAATATGACGCGGTTCAGGGCAGCCTTGAAAAAATGCACAAGGCCGCAGTGGCCGAGGAATGGGCGGTATGGGTCGGCGCGATCGTCATGATCGCGGTCGCGATGGGCCTGTGGCGGCTGCTGTGCGGCCTGCTGGGTCAGCCGGTCGTCAAACTGACCGAAGTGATGCGTACGCTGGCCGGCGGCAACAATAATGTCGACGTGCCCGATGCCGAGCGTGGCGACGAACTGGGATCGATGGCCAAGGCGGTGCTGGTGTTCCGCGATACGGCGCAGGCGAAAGAGGCGGCCGACAAGGCGAAGGCGAAGGCCGACGCCGAACAGCTGATGGTGGTCGACACGCTGAAGGACCGGCTGGGCCGGATCGCCGATGGTGACCTGACCGCATCGATCGACGCGGACTTCCCGACCGATTACCGCGAGGTGAAGGAGAATTTCAACAAGGCGCTAGCCAGCCTGTGCGAACTGATCGGCACGGTAATCTATAGCAGCGCCACGATCCGCGGCAGTTCAGGGGAAGTGGCGGACGCGTCCGAAGACCTGGCTCGGCGCACCGAAACCAATGCTGCCAGCCTGGAACAGACTTCCGCCGCGCTCAGCCAGATGAACGACCGGGTGAAGGCGACCGCCAATGCTGCGGGAGGCACGGCGCAAAGCGCGGGCGATGCGTTGACTGCCGTGGAAAGCGGCCGGGGGGTGACCGACGGCGCGGTGACTGCGATGGCGCGCGTCGCGGAACAGGCAAAGGGCATCGACGATGTGATCGAGGGCCTCGACAAGATCGCGTTCCAGACCCGCGTGCTCGCGATGAACGCTGCGGTCGAAGCGGGCCGGGCGGGTGAAGCGGGGCAGGGCTTCGCGGTGGTCGCCGATCTGGTGTCCGCGCTGGCCATGCGTGCCGAGGAAGAGGCAAGCCGCGCGCGCGAACAGCTTTCCGCCACTCGCGAGGAGATCGGCAGCGCGGTCGATGCGGTGCAGCATGTCGATGATGCGCTGAAATCGATTTGCGACGGCGTGAACAATGTGCACCGTCTGGTCGCCTCGATCGCGCAGGATAATCAGGCGCAGGCCGATGCAGTGAACGAGATCAGCGACGTGATCGAACAGATGGGTCATTCGACTCAGCAGAACGCGGCTATGGTCGAGGAAAGCTCGGCCGCCGCACGGACTCTGGCGGGAGAGGTGGCGGTGCTGGCCGATCAGACGGCGCGGTTCACGATTCCGTCAAAGCGTACACAGCCCAGGCGTGCCGCCGCCCGGAACATGGATGCGCCTGCAATGGCCGCGGCGCATTGATATCGGGGCGGGCAAATGTTCCTTTCTGTCAAAGAATTACCCTGGATTACTCGCACCTTTATCGAAGAAGAGAAAGACGAGCAGCGTCACGCCACCGATTCCCGCCCCGGCAAGCGCGCTCGCGGTCCAGCCGACCATTTCGAATGTGGCTGAACCGACCAGCGATCCGGACGCGCCCACGGTGAACATCGCGGTCATATAGGCCGCGTTTACTCGGGCGCGCGCTTCGCTCGACAGTGCGAAGATGATCTTTTGCCCGGTGATCTGGTTGAGCTGAACAGCGGCGTCGATCAGGATCGCGGCGATGACGAAGGCTATAACGCTTCCGGCGGCGGCGAGATCGGCGCCGATGAAGCCCAGCGTGAGGATCGCCAGCGCGCCAAGCGTCGTCCACCAGATCAACCCGCGATCGGCAAGGTTGCCCGCGATCGGTGCGGCGAGCGCCCCGCCGGCTCCTGCAAGCGCGAACCAGGCCACTTGCTGCTGATCGAACCCCATATGATGCAGTAGTTCGAGCGGTGCCGCCGTCCAGAACAGGTTGAAGGCAGCGAACAGTGCGGCCTGGTAAAAGGCGCGCAATCGCAACGCCCGGTGGCGGCGAAACTGTTCCCAGACCGATGCGATGATCCTGCCATAGCCAAGTTTCGCGTCGGGCAATCGCTGCGGACAAAAGGCGAACAGCAGCACGCCGATCGCCGCAGTGATCCCTGCCGAAATGAGAAAGACCGCGCGCCATCCGATCATATGCGCGCAAAAGCTGGCCAGCGGGCGCGAAAGCATGATGCCGAACAGCAGTCCGCTCATGATCGTGCCGATGACGCGCCCCTGCCGTTCCGGGCGGGCGAGATGGGTGGCGAGCGGCAGCACCACCTGCGCTCCCGTCGCGCAGATGCCGGTTATGAGTGAAGCGATAAGAAACGTGGCAGGGCCGCCAGACAGTGCGATTGCGAGGCAGCCTATGACCGTGCCGATCACCGAAAGCAGCGCCAGCCGCTTGTTTTCGAACAGATCGCCCAGCGGTACGAACAGGATCAGCCCCACGCCATAACCGAGCTGGGTCAGCGTCGTGATTGTCCCGGCGATGCGCGGCGACAGGCCGATTTCCGGTGCGATCGTGTCGATCAGCGTCTGCGCATAATACAGGTTCGCCACCATCGCGCCGCATGCCGCAGCCATCAGCAACAGCAGCGGGCGGGGCAGGCCGGTGGGGTGTGCTTCATGCTTCATTCGTGTGCCCAAGCGGTAAAGCGTCATCTTTGCAACCGTTGTGAACGATCACCCGGCCCGGACGGGGCGTTGCGTGATTGCGGCGCGCGCCAGCGCTGGATAACAAGGTCACCGACCGGTGATAAACATGGGGGCAATCGATGCAGGACGCGGAAATGAAGAACAAGATCGCGCAAGGGAAGGGCTTTATCGCCGCGCTCGATCAAAGCGGCGGTTCGACGCCAAAGGCGCTTCGCGGCTATGGCGTGGAAGAAAGCGAATATTCGAACGATGAAGAGATGTTCGCGCTGATCCACGAAATGCGCAGCCGCATCATCACCTCGCCGGTGTTCACTGGTGAAAAGATTCTCGGCGCGATCCTGTTCGAACGAACGATGGACGGCACCGTTGGCGGAAAGCCGACGCCCAGCGCGCTGAAGGACAAGGGTATCGTACCCTTTATCAAGATCGACAAGGGGCTGGAGGCGGAGGACAAGGGCGTCCAGCTGATGAAGCCGATGCCCGAACTCGACAAGCTGCTCAGCCGGGCGAAGGGGCTTGGCGTTTTCGGCACCAAGGAGCGGTCGGTCATCAACCTTGCCAACCGCGAAGGCATCGCCGCCGTGGTTGCGCAACAGTTCGAAGTCGCGCGGCAGGTGCTCGATTACGGACTGATGCCGATCATCGAACCCGAAGTGAATATCAAAAGCATTGAACGCGCCGACGCCGATTCGATCCTGCGCGACGAAATTCTTGCGGCGCTGGAGGCCATGCCGGATGGCGAGCAGGTGATGCTGAAGCTGTCGATTCCGGCAGAGCCGCGATTGTATGACGACTTGATCGACCATCCCCATGTGCTTCGCGTGGTGGCGTTGTCGGGCGGGTTTTCACGTGCCGAGGCATGCGCCGAACTTGCCAAAAATCCGGGCATGATCGCCAGTTTCAGCCGGGCACTGCTCGCCGAGTTGCGCGCCCAGATGAGCGATGCCGAATTCGACGCCGCGCTTGGCGAAGCGATCGACGAAATCTACGCGGCGTCGACCAAGTAAAGCACGCTGTGCCTCAGGCGGCTTTTGCGATTGGAAGCGGAAAAGCCGCCTGAGCGTCGAGTCAGGTTTTAAGGAAGGTGAGAAGGTCGCTCGTCAGCTTGCCGCCATCGGTCGCGAACAGGCCGTGCGGCGATCCTTCATATTCCCTCAGCGTTGCGGTGGGCACGGCGTCGGCCACCGCGCGGCCGGTGGCCTCGATCGGCACCGTATTGTCCCCGGTGCCGTGAATGACCAGCGTCGGCAGCGTGAAGGCCGAAAGGTCGGGGCGGAAATCGGTGGTTGCAAAGGCCTTCGCCGCCTGCAGCGTCGGGATCAGCCCGGCCTGCATGCACAGCCCCCATGCCCAGTCGAGATATGCGTCGCTGACGGGACTGTTGAGCATCCCCACACCAAAAAAGTCCTTCAGGAAGGACCGAAAGAAATCGGGCCGATCGTTTTTCATCCCCGCCGTCATCTCGTCGAACACTGATTGTTCGACGCCGTCGGGATTGTCGGCGGTTTTGAGCATGTACGGCACGACCGAGGAAATCAGCGCGACGCTGCGCAGCTTGTCAGGGCCATGGCGTGAGAGATACCGCGCCACTTCGCCGCCGCCCATCGAAAAACCGACAAGCGAGGCATCCGATTCGACCCCGCGCGCCGCCATCACCTCGGCCAGATCGTCGGCGAAGCGATCATAGTCATATCCGCCGGGCGGCTGCGAGGAACGGCCGAAACCGCGCCGGTCATAGGCGATGACTCGCATGCCCGCGTTCGACAGAGCGAGAATCTGATCGTCCCAGCTATCGGCGTTCAACGGCCAGCCATGGATCAGGATCAACGGGCGACCCTGTCCCGCCTCTTTTACATAAAGTTGCGCACCATCGGACGTTTCCACCATTGCCATAGCCATTGCTCCTTTCGCCGCGACAACGCGTCGGCACGCAGCCGGGTCCGGCACGCCGACCGATCATGTGATGTTTTGCCGTTTCGGCAAGGGGCGCGTGCGAAGCGCACTTGCGCGCCGGTGCCGCGCGCGGCTAGTTCGAAGGAGTGAACGACGATCTTTCCCAGACGCCCGAACGGTATTTCGCGGATGATTTTCAGCGCGATGGCGCGAAATCGCGCTGCGAACTATATCTGATCTCCCCGCCGGACATGGACGATGGCTTTGTCGACCGGCTTGCGCGCGCATTCGATGCCGGGCCGGTCGCGGCCTTTCAGTTCCGGGTGAAGGATGTCGACCAGCATCGCGCCGCGAAGATAGCCGAACCGTTACAGGCGCTTTGCGCCGATCGCGATGTCGCCTTCATCGTCAACGACAGCGTCAGCCTGGCCAAGCGCCTGGGGGCGGATGGCGTGCATCTGGGGCAGGAGGATGGCGATCCGGCCGAGGCGCGCGCGGTGCTGGGGCCGTCGGTGCAGATCGGCGTGACTTGCCATGACAGCCGCCATATGGCGATGGAAGCGGGGGAGGCGGGCGCGGATTATGTCGCTTTCGGCAGCTTCTATCCCACCACGACAAAGATTGTCCGGCATCATCCCGATCCGGCCATCCTGACATGGTGGTCGGCGGTGTTCGAACTGCCCTGCGTCGCCATTGGCGGGATTACGCCCGGAAATGCGCGGCCGCTGATCGATGCTGGCGCTGATTTCCTGGCGGTTTGCGGCAGTGTCTGGAACGGTGACGAAGCAGCGGCGGTGCGCGACTTCACCCGCCTGCTGGACCAATAGCGGATGGCTGGCGCTTGCGTTGACAGGCCCGGCAAGCGGAAGGTTTGCGCGAAAATCGGCGGGGCCAGGTTGCGATGATCCTGTCGCGCTTCGGCTGGATCATGGCGGCGGTGCTGGCATGCGTGATCGTCTTGCTGGCGCTGACCGTCCGGATCGAGCCTGCAAATGACAGCGCGCCGCAGCCGGTGCCAAGCCACGCTCCCGACATTGCGCGCGCGCCATCGGGCGACGGGGCAAAAGCGGGCGATGTGGTCGCGCAGCCGGGTGAGGGCGGCGCGCGGCAGGTCGGCATGACCGGTGCGCCGCGCCTGATCGTGCCGGTGCAGGGCGTTGCGAAGCGCGATGTCGAAGACACGTTCGGCGATCCGCGCGGCGGCGGCACCCGCACGCATGAAGGCATCGATATCATCGCGCCGCTGGGCACGGCGGTGCTGGCCGCAGCGCCCGGCACGATCGAGAAACTCTATTTCAGCGAAGGCGGCGGCGGCATCACCCTGTACGAACGCTCGGTCGATGGCAGGTGGATGTTCTATTATGCACATCTGCAAGGCTATGCGCCGGGGGTGAAAGAGGGAATGCGGGTGAAGGCGGGCGATAGAATCGCCTATGTCGGCGATAGCGGCAATGCGCCCGCCGGCGTGTATCACCTTCATTTCGGCGTATCGCGCGTGGCAAAGGACGATGGCTGGTGGCAGGGCGCGCCGGTCGATCCCTATCCGCTGCTTGCGGGAAAGGCGGCCGGGCGTTAAAGGCCCGCCCCACAGCTATTTCTCAAATCCGTTAAAAGGTTGATGGATCGCCATGAAGATCAGCGGCGTCGATATTCGTCCCGGCAATATCATCGAATATGAAAAAGGCATCTGGCGTGCGGTGAAGATACAGCACACCCAGCCCGGCAAGGGCGGTGCCTATATGCAGGTCGAGATGAAGAACCTCATCGATGGCCGAAAGACGAACGTGCGGTTCCGCTCGGCCGAGACGGTCGAACGCGTACGGCTGGACACCAAGGATTTCCAGTTCCTGTTCCAGGACGGCGAAATGCTGACCTTCATGGACAAGGATACGTTCGAACAGATCACGCTGCCCACCGACATTCTGGGCGATGCCGCTGCGTTCCTTCAGGACGGCATGGACGTGACCATGGAGCTGTACGAGGAAAAGCCGATTTCAGTGCAGCTTCCCGACCAAATCGAGGCCGAGATTGTCGAGGCCGACGCGGTCGTGAAGGGGCAGACCGCCTCTTCTTCCTATAAACCGGCTGTTCTGGACAATGGCGTGCGCATCATGGTGCCGCCGCACATCACGTCGGGTACGCGCGTGATCGTCGATGTTTATGAACAGGCCTATGTCAAAAGAGCGGAGTAGTCTTTTGCGTTTTATCCTTTTTCCTGCCGCCATCGCCCTGCTTGCTGCGCCCGCCGCGGCCGCGCCGCAGGACAAGGCGCCCAGCAAGGCGGAGATCGAATCCGCGCAGAAAACGCTTGGCGTGATCATCGGCGGTCTTCAGTCCGACAAGGTCCCGGCGAACGTCAAATCGGCGATTTTCGGGTGCCTGTACCAGAATTCGCTCAGCGCGATTTCGGAAGATACGACCAAGGTGCTCGCCGACAACAAGAAGCTGGATGCCAGCGATCCGACGACTCGCCTGACGGTGGTTGCGCGCGTGTGCGGCGTGGCACCCGAAAAGGCCGGTGCGGCCGATACTTCCAAGGGACGCTGATGGTATCGCATTCGGGCCTTTTGACGGTGATGGAGCGCGCCGTCCGCAAGGCGGCGCCGCGCCTGCGCCGGGATTTCAACGAAGTTTCTCACCTTCAGGTCAGCCGCAAGGGCCCGGCCGATTTCGTTTCGATGGCCGACAAACGTGCTGAGGAGACGATTGTCGAGGAACTGCAAAAAGCGCGGCCCGGCTGGCGGATGCTGGTCGAGGAATCAGGCGAGATCGAAGGTGACCCGGACAAGCCGCGTTTCATCGTCGATCCGCTCGACGGGACGAGCAACTTCCTGCACGGCATCCCCCATTTCTCCATCTCCATCGCGGTGGAGGACCCGCACGGTCCGCAGGGCAAGCCCGAAATCACCACGGCGCTCGTCTATCAGCCGCTGACCGATGAAAGTTTCTGGGCCGAAAAGGGCAGGGGCGCCTGGCTTCAGGATCACCGGCTGCGCGTATCGGCGCGGCGCGACCTTTCCGAAGCGCTGATCGCGACCGGGATTCCCTTTCTGGGCCATGGCGATTTCGTGCAGTGGAATCGGATTTTCGGCGCGATCGCGCCGGAAATTGCAGGTATCCGTCGCCTGGGATCGGCCGCGCTTGATCTTGCCTGGGTCGCGGCGGGGCGGTTCGACGGGTTCTGGGAATCGGATCTTCAGCCGTGGGACGTTGCAGCGGGCATATTGCTGGTGAAGGAAGCGGGCGGTTTCGTGACCGATTATCGCGGCACCGACCTGGCGATGGAGCGCAGGCAGCTTCTGGCCGCCAACGACACGCTGCATTCGAAACTGCACAAGCTGGTGGCAGGCGCGCTGCGCAACAAATAATATGCTGTTCGGGCCGGGCACCCGCTGCCCGGCCGTTCGCCTATTGCCCGGTTGACGAATCGCGCTGTTCGGCGTCGTTCCAGCCGATATGCTGCTTGAACGCCGCAAGGAGGCGAATCCATACGCGGAAATTCTCGACAAAATTGCCGCGCGCGACGCCGCCCCCGGCCATGTTGATATCCATTTCCAGCCGCGGGTCGTTCTGATCGTCGATATACGCCTTGGCGAACCGCTTCTGCTGGTTCCAGCGATTGATCAGGTCTAGCTTTCGCGGGGTGGAAACCGAAAAACCGGCATAGAACTGCACCGTGCGGCAAGCCTTGCCCGCGATGCAGTTGTTAAGGAAAATCGTGAAGGGCGTCCCGTCGACATCGGTTTGAAGAAACGGGTTGCCGTCATCGGTGTGATCGATCGTCACCTTGTACCCTTCGGCGCGGACCAGCCGGGCCAGCGCGTCGGGATCGGCGGTGATATTGGCGCGGGTGCGGACGGGCATTACCTGCTGCGCGCCCGACGGAGCCGCGCCCAGCACCGCGCCGGTCAGGAAAATTGCTGCCGCCAAGCCCTTACGCATAATGCTCCTCGTGATGATCACGCCGGTGCGTCTACCCCGTCGCGCGCCACTTCGCCAAGCGGCAAGGCGAGTCGGCGGCCGATGACGCGGTGCGGGCGAGGATTTCGCGCAACATATTGGGCTCAGGCCCTTGCCCCTGCCGGGGCGGCGTCCTAGAAGCGCGCCATATTTTTCCGCAATCGCGAGATGGATTTTGGTCGACCTGTCGCAATATCTGCCCATTCTGCTGTTTCTGGCCGTTGCGCTGGGGCTGTCGGTCGCATTTGTCGTGCTGCCGATGATCGTCGGCCGGCTTACCGGGGCGCACAATCCGTATCCTGAAAAGCTGACCGAATATGAATGCGGCTTTCCCGCGTTTGAAGACCCGCGCAACCAGTTTGACGTGCGCTTCTATCTCGTCGCGATTCTGTTTATCATCTTCGATCTGGAAGCCGCGTTCATCTATCCTTGGGCGGTCAGCGTGTTTTCGCTCGGCTGGACGGCGTGGATTTCGATGATGGTCTTCATTGCCGAGCTCGCGCTTGGCCTTGCCTATGCCTGGAAAGTGGGAGCCCTGGAATGGGAGTAGAGCTAAGCCCGCCGCCGGCCGGCACCGCGCCCGACCAGCGGTTCTTTAACGACCTGAACGGCGAACTGACCGACAAGGGGTTCCTCGTCACCTCGACCGAGGAACTGTTTCAGTGGGCGCGCACCGGTTCGCTGTGGTGGATGACGTTCGGTCTTGCCTGCTGCGCGGTCGAGATGATTCATGTGAACATGCCGCGCTATGACATGGAGCGGTTCGGGGCAGCGCCGCGCGCTTCGCCGCGTCAATCGGACGTGATGATTGTTGCGGGTACGCTGTGCAACAAGATGGCGCCCGCGCTTCGCCGCGTATACGATCAGATGTCGGACCCGAAATACGTCATTTCGATGGGAAGCTGCGCCAATGGCGGCGGCTATTATCACTACAGCTATTCGGTCGTCCGCGGATGCGACCGGATCGTGCCGATCGACATCTATGTGCCCGGCTGCCCACCGACAGCAGAGGCGCTGCTGTACGGCGTGATGCAATTGCAGCGGAAAATCCGCCGGTCGGGAACGCTGGAACGATGAAAGCATCTGCCCCCCGCTGCGCGCCAAATGACGGCGTGATCGCTGCCGCGACCGTGGCGCTTGGCGACATGCTGGTCGATGCGGTCGATGCTGTGAACGAAGTCACCGTGATCGTCGATCGCGACCGGCTGGTCGAAGCGATGATCGCACTTCGTGACGATCCGATGCTGCAATATCAGCAGCTTATGGAGGTCGCCGGTGTCGACTATCCGGAGCGCGCAGAGCGCTTCGAAGTTGTCTACCACCTGCTGTCGGTGACGAAGAACCATCGCCTGCGGGTGAAGGTGATGACCGATGAGGTGAAGCCGGTGCCGTCGGTGACCGGTATCTGGCCGGTCGCGGGCTGGCTGGAGCGTGAAGTCTACGACATGTACGGCGTGCTGTTTTCGGGCAATCGCGACCTTCGTCGTATCCTTACCGATTACGGCTTTCGCGGCCATCCGCAGCGCAAGGACTTTCCGTTGTCCGGCTTTGTCGAGCTTCGCTATTCGGAAGAGGCCAAGCGCGTGGTGTATGAGCCGGTCGAACTGGCGCAGGATTTCCGCACGTTCGATTTCATGAGTCCCTGGGAAGGCGCGAAATATGTCCTTCCGGGCGATGAGAAGGCGGGCGCTGAGCCTGAGGCCAAGGGCGCGCCGTCGCCGGTAACCGCCGATCAGGTGAAAAAGGCCGACGAGGCGAAGGTCAAGGCCGAAGCGGAAGAGCCCAAGACGACAGAGAGTCCCGCTCAGACCGGCGCCGGTCAGCCGCATCCGGGCAACAAGCCGGAGGAAAAGCCCGACGATGCCGATGTGGTGCCGCCCAAGGACGGGGGGCAGAATCAGTGACGGGCAGCGAGGACAAATTGCATCCTTTCGCGCATCGTGCGGCGAAGGGCATCGCGCGGCGCTGCGACGCGGCCGGCTCGAACCGGTGGGAAGGCTGAGTTATGGCTGACTATATCGAAGAGCTTCTGGAGGAGCATGGTCCCGGTACGCCGGGCGATGTGGAGATCCAGAATTACACGATCAATTTCGGACCGCAGCATCCGGCGGCGCATGGCGTGCTTCGCCTTGTCATGGAGCTGGACGGCGAGATTATCGAGCGGATCGATCCGCATATCGGGCTGCTCCATCGCGGCACCGAAAAGCTGATCGAATACAAAACCTATGCGCAGGCGCTGCCCTATATGGACCGCCTCGATTATTGTTCGCCCTTGTGCATGGAGCACAGCTTCGTGCTGGCGGTCGAAAAGCTGCTCGACCTCGAAGTGCCGCTGCGCGCGCAATATCTGCGCGTGTTCTTCGCCGAACTGACGCGCATTTCGAACCACATGCTCAACCTTGGCAGCCATGTCATGGACGTGGGCGCGATGACGCCGAACCTGTGGATGTTTGAAATCCGCGAGGATTGCATGAACTTCTTCGAGCGGGTTTCGGGCGCTCGCATGCACTCCAACTATTTCCGGGTCGGCGGGGTGCATCAGGATGCGCCGCTCAAGCTGCTCACCGATATCGCCGACTGGCTCGACACGCGGCTGCCCAGGCTGTTCGGCGATGCCGTCAGCCTCGTCGCGGAAAACCGCATCTTCAAGCAGCGCAACGTCGATATCGCGGTTGTCAGCCGCGAAGACGCGCTGAAATGGGGTTTTTCGGGGCCGATGATCCGGGGCGCGGGCATCCCGTGGGATATTCGCAAATCGCAGCCCTATGACGTGTATGACCGGATGGAATTCGACATTCCCGTCGGCACGAAGGGCGATTGCTATGATCGCTTCATGGTTCGGGTCGAGGAAGTGTACCAGTCGGCGCGGATCATGAAACAATGCCTCGCGCAAATGCCCGAAGGCCCGACCATGACGACCGATCGCAAGGTCGGACCGCCAAAACGCGGCGAGATGAAGCATTCGATGGAAGCGCTGATCCATCACTTCAAGCTGTATACCGAAGGCTATCATGTGCCCGCGGGCGAAGTGTATGTCGCGACCGAAAGCCCCAAGGGCGAATTCGGCATCTACATGGTCAGCGACGGATCGAACAAACCCTATCGCTGCAAGATTCGCCCGACCGCGTTCAGCCATTTGCAGGCGATGGATTTCATGTCGAAGGGCCACATGCTCGCCGACACCACCGCCATTCTGGGCGCGATGGACATCGTGTTCGGGGAGTGTGATCGCTAATGGCTGCCAAGACTATTCCAGACACCCCGGAAATCCGCGAGCGCTGGAGCGGTTTCGCGTGGACGCCGGACAATGCCGCCAAGGCGAAGGAAGTGCTTGGGCGCTATCCCGAAGGGCGGCAGCAATCTTGCACGATTCCGTTTCTTGATATTGCCCAGCGG
Organism: Stakelama flava; assembly: GCF_019351405.1. Classification (GTDB taxonomy): domain Bacteria; phylum Pseudomonadota; class Alphaproteobacteria; order Sphingomonadales; family Sphingomonadaceae; genus Sphingomonas; species Sphingomonas flava_A. Next base: position 118,136 of record NZ_JAHWZX010000001.1, on the reverse strand, counting down.
CAGGTCGGCGCGGAAACGCAGACGCAGGGCTGGCTGCCGGTTCCGGTGATCGAATTCGTCGCGCGCGAACTGGGCCTGCCTTATGTCCGCGTGCTCGAAGTCGCGACCTTCTACACCATGTTCAACCTGCAACCGGTGGGTAAGTATCACGTGCAGGTATGCGGCACGACGCCGTGCTGGCTGCGCGGGTCGGACGAGGTATTTCGCGCGTGCAAGTCAAAGGGCATGAAGAAGGGGCATACGACCGAGGACGGGCTGTGGACGCTGACCGAAGTCGAATGCATGGGCAATTGCGCTACCGCGCCGATGGTCCAGATCAACGACGATAATTACGAAGACCTCGATTATGAGCGCACGATCGCCGTGCTCGACGCGCTGGCCGACGGCAAGCAGCCCAAGCCGGGCACGCAGGAGCCGGGGCGCCAGACCAGCGAGCCGGTGGGCGGCCCGACCACGCTGACAGCCATGGTGGACGAAAACCATGACTATCGCGGGGAGTGGGAGACCGCTTCTTGAACCTGCTGATCGCCATTGCCGTCGGCATTCTGGCCATCATCATTCTGGTGGCGCTGCTGAAAATCGCGCTCGGCCTGATCGCAATCGCGGTCGGGCTGGCGGTGGCAGTTGCCGTGTATTTCTTTGCCGAAAAACTCATTGGAAAGGGCCGCTGATCCAATGGGTATCGTAACGCTGATCGTCGCCGTCGTGCTGATCTTCCTTGCGTTTCGCTTTATTGCCGGCGCGTTGAAGATCATTGTCATCCTGGCGCTGATCGCCGTTGCGGCGTGGCTGATTTTCGGTGGTGTGGCGCAGGCAGAACCGTCGCACGCGAACGCGATCAAGATGGAAATGAATACCGATGCTCGCTGACAAGGACCGCATTTTCACCAATCTCTATGGCTTTCAGCCATGGGGGATCGACGCCGCGATCAAGCGCGGCGACTGGGATGCGACGAACAAGCTGCTCGAAATCGGGCAGGACGAGATTATCGATCGGGTAAAGGCATCGGGCCTTCGCGGGCGCGGCGGTGCGGGGTTCCCCACCGGCGTCAAATGGGGCTTCATGCCCAAGGAGCCGAAGCCCGACCGGCCGAACTTCCTGGTCATCAACGCCGACGAATCCGAACCGGGATCTTGCAAGGACCGGGAAATCATCCGCCACGATCCGCACAAGCTGATCGAAGGCGCGCTGATCGCAGGGTTCGCGATGCGCGCGCGTGCGGCGTACATCTATATTCGCGGCGAATATATTCGCGAGGCCGAGACGCTGTTCGCCGCGATCGCCGAGGCATACGATAAGGGGCTGATCGGCAAGAACGCCTGTGGGTCCGGCTATGATTTCGACGTATTCTGCCACCGCGGTGCCGGTGCCTATATTTGCGGCGAAGAAACCGCGATGCTCGAAAGCCTTGAGGGCAAGAAGGGCCAGCCGCGGCTGAAACCGCCATTTCCAGCAGGTGCGGGGCTGTACGGCTGCCCCACCACGGTCAACAATGTCGAATCGATCGCGGTCGTCCCGACGATCCTGCGCCGCGGTGCCGACTGGTTCTCCTCTTTCGGGCGGGAGAATAACAAGGGCACGAAGCTGTTCCAGATTTCGGGCCATGTTGAACGCCCCTGCGTCGTCGAAGAGGCGATGGGTATTTCGTTTCGCGAACTGATCGAAACGCATTGCGGCGGGATCAAGGGTGGTTGGGACAATCTGCTCGCGGTCATTCCGGGCGGATCCTCGGTGCCGCTGGTTCCGGCCGAGCAGATCATGGACGCGCCGATGGATTTCGACGGGCTGAAGGACCTGAAATCGGGTCTCGGCACCGCTGCGGTCATTGTAATGGACAAATCGACCGATGTGGTTCAGGCGATCAGCCGGATCAGCTATTTCTACAAGCATGAAAGCTGCGGCCAGTGCACGCCGTGCCGTGAAGGCACCGGCTGGATGTGGCGCGTGATGGAGCGGCTGCGCACCGGTGACGCCGATATTTCCGAAATCGACACGCTGTGGGAAGTCACAAAGCAGGTTGAAGGCCACACCATCTGCGCGTTGGGCGACGCCGCCGCCTGGCCGATCCAGGGCCTGATCCGCCATTTCCGCCCCGAACTGGAGCGCCGTATCACCGAAAAATGCGGTGGCGCCGAGCCGATGATGGAAGCTGCCGAATAATGCCTAAAGTAACCGTCGACGGAACCGAGATCGAAGTCCCGCAGGGGGCGACCGTGCTGCAGGCGTGTGAGCTTGCCGGCAAGGAAATCCCGCGCTTCTGTTATCATGAACGCCTGTCGATCGCGGGCAATTGCCGCATGTGCCTGGTCGAGGTGAAGCCCGGTCCGCCCAAGCCGCAGGCGAGCTGCGCGCTTCCGGCGAGCGAGGGGCAGGAGATCCGCACCGACAGTGCGATGGTGAAGGCCGCGCGCGAAGGCGTGATGGAGTTCCTGCTGATCAACCATCCGCTCGACTGCCCGATCTGCGATCAGGGCGGCGAATGCGACCTGCAGGATCAGGCAATGGCCTATGGCAAGGGCCATAGCCGCTATGACGAGAACAAGCGCGCGGTCACCGAAAAATATATGGGTCCGATCGTAAAGACGATCATGACCCGGTGCATCCATTGCACCCGTTGCGTCCGGTTCGCCGAAGAGGTCGCGGGCGTGGAGGAAATCGGCGCGATCTATCGCGGCGAGGATATGCAGATCACCAGCTACCTCGAACATGCGGTGTCGAGCGAGCTGTCGGGCAATGTCGTCGATCTTTGCCCGGTCGGTGCGCTGACGAGCAAGCCCTATGCGTTCGAAGCGCGTCCGTGGGAGCTGAACAAGACGCTCGCCATCGACGTGATGGACGGCATCGGCACCAATGTCCGCCTCGACAGCCGGGGGCGGCAGGTGCTGCGCAGCCTTCCGCGCGTCAATGACGAGGTGAACGAGGAGTGGGCGAGCGACAAGACCCGCCACGCGATCGACGGGCTGATCCGTCGCCGCCTCGACACGCCCTATGTCCGCAAGGACGGCAAGCTGCACCCGGTAAGCTGGGAAGCGGCATTTGACGCGATTGCCGCGGTAGCGCAGGGCGCTGGCGACAGCGTGGCGGCGATTGCGGGCGATCTGGTCGATTGCGAAACCATGTTTGCGGCAAAGGCGCTGGTCGGTCAGTTTGGTTCGGCGATGCTCGAAGGCCGCCAAACCGGCATGGACTATGATGTATCGAGCCTGTCTGCGGTCAATTTCAACACGACGATCGCGCGGCTGGAAGAAGCGGACGCCATTTTGCTGGTTGGCACCGATCTTCGCTGGGAAGCGCCGCTGGTCAACACGCGCATTCGCAAGGCGATCCGCAAGCGCGGCGCGAAGGTGTTCGGCATCGGGCCGCAGCGTGACCTGACCTACAAGATCGAGTGGCTGGGTAACGACCTGTCGCTGATCGGTAATCTACCGCAGGCGGCGAAGGATGCGTTCGATGCCGCCGAAAAGCCGGTGGTGATCGTCGGCGGCGCTGCGCTGAAGGGCGGTCATGGCGGTTCGCTGGCAGCCGCAAAGGCGCTGAATCTGGTGCGCGCGCTGGAAGACGGGACCGCGTGGAACGGTTATAACGTCGTGCACATGTCGGCCGCGCGCATGGGCGGGCTGATGCTCGGCTATGCGCAGGCGGGCGGGCTTGCCGATATCGTCGCCGCGAAACCGAAGCTGGGCTTTTTCCTCGGCGCGGATGAGGTCGATTATTCGGCGTTCGGCGATACGTTCAAGGTGTATGTGGGCCATCATGGCGATCGCGGCGCGCATGCCGCCGACGTGATCCTGCCGGCGGCGGCCTATACCGAAAAGCCGGGAACCTATGTCAATCTGGAAGGCCGCGTGCAGCGTGGTGACCGCGCTGTTTTCCCGCCGGGCGATGCGCGCGAGGACTGGACGATCCTGCGCGCGCTTTCCGAACGGCTGGGCAAGACGCTTCCCTTCGACAGCTATGACGAACTTCGCGCCGCGATGTTCGCTGAAGTGCCCGCGCTGGCGACGGAAGGGCTGGTGAGCCTCGAATGGAATCCGCCCTCGCTGGGCAGTGAAGCGTCGGGCAGCGTCATCTATCCGATTCAGGACTTCTACCTGACCAACGCGATTTGCCGCGCCAGCCCGACGATGCAGCGTTGTTCGGCCGAACTTGTCCATGGCGAGCAATTTGCGGAGGCAGCCGAATGACCGCCTGGTTCGAATCCTTTGGCATGATGCACGGATGGGCGTGGTTTCTGGCCACGATCATCGGCATTCTGGTGATCGCGCTGCCGCTGATGCTGGCGGTCGCTATTGTGATTTATGTCGACCGCAAGATATGGGCGGCGATGGCGCTGCGCCGGGGTCCGAACGTCGTTGGGCCGTTCGGGGTGCTGCAGAGCTTTGCCGACGGATTGAAGGTCTTTCTTCAGGAAACGATCATTCCGACCAGCGCCAACAAGGGGCTGTTCCTGCTGGCGCCGATCATCACCTTCACCGTCGCGCTGATCGTATGGGCGGTGGTGCCGTTCCAGCCGGGCGTGGTCGTCGCCAACATCAATGTCGGGCTGCTCTATGTGCTCGCGGCATCGTCGCTCGGCGTATACGGGATCATCCTGGCGGGCTGGTCGTCCAACTCCAAATATCCTTTCTATTCGGCGATCCGCGCGGCGGCGCAGATGGTAAGCTATGAAGTCGCGATCGGCTTTGTGCTGATTTCGATCGTGCTGTGGGCGGGAAGTTTCAACCTCACCACGATCGTCGAGGCGCAGCGCAGCATTTACGGCCTCGGCATCCTGAACGGCTTCGGGTTCAACATCCTGCTGTTCCCGATGGCGGTGGTGTTCTTCATCTCCTCGCTAGCCGAAACGCAGCGCGCACCGTTCGACCTGACCGAGGCCGAATCGGAACTCGTCGCCGGGTATCAGACCGAATATTCGTCGATGGCGTTCGCGCTGTTCTGGCTGGGCGAATATGCCAACGTCATCTTGATGTGCGCGCTGAACGCGATCCTGTTCTGGGGCGGATATCTGCCGCCGTTCGACATTCCGTTCCTGTACGTGGTGCCCGGCATCATCTGGCTGCTGCTGAAGATGGGTTTCTTCTTCTTCGCGTTCAGTTGGGTAAAGGCGACGGTGCCGCGCTATCGCTACGACCAGCTGATGCGACTTGGCTGGAAGATCTTCCTGCCGCTGTCGCTGATCTTCGTCTTCCTCGTTTCCGGGTTCCTGATGCTGACCCGGGTGGGATTGTGAGCATATGAGTTTCGCCCAGACCCTGAAAACCTGGACGCTGTGGGAGTTCGTCAAGGCGCATGCGCTGACCTTGAGCTATTTCTTCAAGCCCAAGGCGACGATCAACTATCCCTATGAAAAGAACCCGATCTCCGCACGGTTTCGCGGTGAGCATGCATTGCGTCGCTATCCCAATGGGGAAGAGCGCTGCATCGCGTGCAAGCTGTGCGAGGCGATCTGCCCCGCGCTTGCCATCACGATCGAGGCGGAGCCGCGCGACGACGGATCACGTCGCACAACGCGCTACGACATCGACATGGTGAAATGCATCTATTGCGGGCTGTGCCAGGAGGCATGTCCGGTGGATGCGATCGTCGAAGGACCGAATTTCGAATTTGCGACCGAAACGCGAGAGGAACTGGTCTATCACAAGGCCAAACTTCTCGAAAACGGGGACCGGTGGGAACGCGCGATCGCCGCAAACCTTGCCGCCGACGCGCCCTACCGTTAAGCGGCTGCCAACCTAACGGGGGCTTCCTGATTCCGTGATACAAGCTATCGCCTTTTACCTGTTCGCTTTCGTGGTGCTGGTTTCCGCCGCACTGACGATATCGTCGCGCAATCCGGTGCATTCGGTGCTGTGGCTGATCCTGGCGTTCTTCAACGCCGCCGGCCTGATGGTACTGGTAGGTGCCGAGTTCATCGCGATGCTGCTCGTCATCGTTTATGTCGGCGCGGTCGCGGTGCTGTTCCTGTTCGTCGTGATGATGCTCGACATTGATTTTACCGAGCTTCGCGCCGGGTTCGTCCGCTATTTTTGGATCGGGCTGGCGTTGTCGCTGGCGCTGGTGTGCGAAATATTCATCGCGATTGGCGCATGGAGCGCCGGCGGTATCGACTTCGCCCGGCGCGCAGCGCCGATCGACGGCGCGGTGCCGAATATCCAGGCGATCGGCGAGCTGCTCTACAGCCGCTATCTTTTCGTATTCGAACTGGCCGGGCTGGTGCTTCTGGTCGCGATGATCGGTGCGATCGTGCTGACCTTCCGCCAGCGGCCGGATTCGCGCCACCAGCGTATCCGCCAGCAGGTTTCGCGCCGGTCGAAGGATGCGATCCGCAACGTCAACGCGCCCGTTGGGCAGGGAGTGGAGCTGTGATCGGCCTTACCCATTATCTGGTCGTTTCGGCGATCCTGTTCACCATGGGGGTGCTGGGCATCTTCGTGAACCGCAAGAATCTGATCGTCATCCTGATGGCGATCGAACTGATCCTGTTGGCGGTGAACCTGAACCTGGTGGCTTTTTCGGCCTATCTACAGGATCTGGTGGGTCAGGTGTTCGCGATGTTCGTGCTGACCGTCGCTGCGGGCGAAGCGGCGATCGGGCTTGCGATCCTGGTAATTTATTTCCGTGGCCGCGGTTCGATCGCGGTCGATGACGTCAACCGGATGAAGGGGTGATCGTTCGGTGACTTCGATTCAATTCATCGTATTCCTGCCGCTGCTGGCGGCCGCGTTTGCCGGGCTTTCGAACCGGGCGTTCGGCACGATCGTGCCCAAGGTGGCGACCACCGGCGCGCTGTTCATCGCATGTGCGCTGAGCTGGCCGATCTTTATCGGCTTTCTCAGCGGTGCGAATGAAGCGGGCGTGGCACCGGTCTTCACCTGGATGAAGTCGGGGTCGTTCGACGTTGCCTGGCAGCTTCGCGTCGATGCGCTGACATCGGTCATGCTGGTGGTGGTGACGAGCGTTTCGTTCCTCGTGCACCTGTATAGCTGGGGCTATATGGAGGAGGATCCGGATCAGCCGCGGTTCTTCGCCTATCTGTCGCTCTTCACTTTCGCCATGCTGATGCTGGTCACCGCGAACAACCTGATTCAGATGTTCTTCGGCTGGGAAGGCGTTGGCCTTGCTTCCTATCTGCTGATCGGTTTCTGGTTCCGCAAACCCAGCGCCAATGCCGCCGCGATCAAGGCGTTCGTGGTCAACCGCGTCGGCGACCTTGGCTTCATGCTCGGCATTTTCGGGACGTATCTGGTGTTCAACACCGTATCGATCCCCGAAATTCTTCAGGCTGCTCCCGGCATGGCCGGCTCCACGATCGGCTTCCTGGGCCACCGCTACGACACGATGACGGTTATCTGCCTGTTGCTGTTCGTCGGTGCGATGGGCAAGTCGGCGCAGCTCGGCCTGCACACCTGGCTTCCGGACGCGATGGAAGGTCCGACGCCGGTTTCGGCGCTGATCCACGCCGCGACGATGGTCACCGCGGGCGTGTTCATGGTTTGCCGCCTGTCGCCGATGTTCGAAACCAGCCCGACGGCGCTCGGCTTCATCACTTTTATCGGCGGGGCAACCTGTTTTTTCGCGGCGACGATCGGCACGGTTCAGACCGATATCAAGCGCGTGATCGCCTATTCGACCTGTTCGCAGCTCGGCTATATGTTCTTCGCGGCGGGCGTCGGTGCCTATGGCGCGGCGATGTTCCACCTGTTCACCCACGCTTTTTTCAAAGCGCTGCTGTTCCTTGGCGCGGGTTCGGTGATCCATGCGATGCATCACGAACAGGATATGCGCTGCTATGGCGCGCTGCGTAAGGAAATCCCCGTTACCTTCTGGGCGATGATGGCGGGCACGCTGGCGATTACCGGCGTCGGTATCATCGATGTCGGCGGCTTTGCCGGATACCATTCGAAAGATGCGATCATTGAAAGCGCGTTCGCGGCGGGTAGCTACCCGGCATATTGGGCGGGCGTGATCGCGGCGCTGTTGACTAGCTTCTATTCCTGGCGCCTGATGTTCCTGACCTTTTGGGGCAAGCCGCGCTGGATCACGTCCGAGCATGTTCAGCACGCGGTGCACGAAGCCCATGGGCACCATCCGGCCGAGGACGCGCATGTTGCACACAGCGGTGCGGAAGTGGCGGACAATCCGCAGGCCGAGGATTCGGGAAGCGAGCCGCACGTCCATGGCCCGCATGAAACGGACCTGCCCGAAGGCACCGGCGGCTATCACCCGCACGAAAGCCCGATCGTGATGCTGATCCCGCTGATCGTGCTGTCGATGGGTGCTGTCTTTGCCGGGTATTTCTTCCACCCGTTCTTTATCGATCCGGAAAGTGCGGGCGCGTTCTGGAAGGGCAGCGTGTTCTTCAACGAACATCTCGCCCATGCGAGCCACGAAATTCCGACCTGGGCGAAGCTGTCGGCGACGGTCGTGATGCTGCTGGGACTGGCGGTGGCGTGGTACGGCTATATCGCGAACAAGGACTTTCCCGCGAAGTTCGCCGACCATTTTCGGTTGCTGTACCGCTTCCTGCTCAACAAATGGTATTTCGACGAGCTTTATCATTTCATCTTCGTGCGTCCGGCATTCGCCATCGGCCGCTTTTTCTGGAAGGCCGGCGATGAAGGCACGATCGACCGGTTCGGGCCGAACGGTTCGGCCGCGGTGGTTTCCTTTGGCAGCCGCCTCGCCGGACGCCTGCAATCGGGATATTTGTACAGCTATGCTTTCGTCATGTTGATCGGCCTTACCGCGGCGATCACCTGGGCAGTGACGCGGTGAGGGCAGGACGATGAACGGTTTTCCAATCCTCTCCATCATGCTGCTCGTGCCCGCCGTCGCGGCGGTCGCGTGCCTGTTCCTCGATGCGAAATCGGCGCGCTGGCTGGCACTTGCTGCCACGCTGGTCGATCTGGCACTTGGCATCGTGCTGTGGGCCAGTTTCGATATCGGCGGCGCGCAATGGCAATTCGTCGAACATAGCGATGCCTTGTTCGGCAGCTTTTCCTGGGCGCTGGGCATTGACGGTTTCGCGCTTCTGCTGATCATGCTGTCGGTGTTCCTGATGCCGATCTGCATCGGGGCGAGCTGGGAAGCGGTAACCGAACGCGTGCCCGAATACATGGCGGCATTCCTGCTTACCGAAGTGCTCATGATCGGCACCTTCGCGGCCCAGGACCTGTTCCTTTTCTACGTCTTCTTCGAAGCGGGCCTGATCCCGATGTATCTGATCATCGGCATCTGGGGCGGGGTGAACCGGATCTACGCCAGCTATAAATTCTTTCTCTACACGCTGCTCGGATCGGTGCTGATGCTGATCGCGATGCTGTGGATGACGCAGCAGGCAGGAACGACGTATATTCCCGACCTGATGAACCACGACTTCCCGGCGCATGCGCAGACATGGCTGTGGCTGGCTTTCTTCGCCTCGTTCGCGGTGAAGATGCCGATGTGGCCGGTGCACACCTGGCTTCCCGACGCGCACGTTCAGGCACCGACCGCGGGATCGGTGATCCTTGCGGGCGTGCTTCTGAAACTCGGCGGATATGGTTTCCTGCGTTTTTCGCTGCCGATGTTCCCCGAAGCGTCGTCCCAGCTGATCTGGCTGATCTTCGGCCTGTCGGCGATCGCGGTGATCTATACCTCGCTCGTCGCGCTGGTGCAGAGCGACATGAAGAAGCTGATCGCCTATTCCTCGGTCGCGCATATGGCGATCGTCACGATCGGCCTCTTCGCGTTCAACCGGCAGGGGATCGAGGGCGCGATGATGATCATGCTGGGCCACGGCCTGGTGTCGGGCGCGCTGTTCCTGTGCGTCGGCGTCATCTACGACAGGCTGCATACGCGAGAGATCAATCGCTATGGCGGTCTTGCCATCAACATGCCGCGCTATGCCGTATTTTTCCTGCTGTTCACCATGGCCTCGATCGGCCTGCCGGGCACCAGTAACTTCGTCGGCGAATTGCTTGCGCTGATGGGCACCTATCAGGTGTCGACCTGGACCGCGCTGCTATGCACCACCGGGATCATCCTGGGTGCTGCGTACATGCTGTATCTCTATCGCCGCGTTGTGTTCGGCGATCTTATCAAGGACGATGTGAAGGCAATGCCCGACCTTAGCATGCGCGAAATCGCGCTGCTCGCCCCGATCGCGGCGGTGGTGCTGTGGATGGGCGTCTACCCCGAAAGCTTCCTCGCGCCGATGCGGCAGGACGTGACCATCCTGCTCAACCGGATCGATCGCGCCCAGCCGGCGAGCGATTCCGCGCCCAGCGCGGGTAACCCGGCGGCCGCTGCCGCCCGGCACCATGCGGAAGGGGAGGCGCACTGATGAGCTATTCCCAGCAAATGATGATGATCCTGCCCGAAATCGTTCTCGCGCTCGGATCGCTGATCCTGATGATGGTGTCCGCGTTCGCCGGCCACCGTTCGGCGCGGGGCGTGAGCTGGGCAGCGGTCGCGCTGCTGATCGGCGCAGGCATTGCGCTTCTGGGACCTGCGTCGTCGGGCGGCGTCGCATTTTACGGGCTGCTGCGCGCCGATGCTTTTTCCGCGTTCGCCAAATTGTTGATCTATATCGCCGCCGCGGTTTCGATCATCATCGCGCCACGCTTTTTCGCGGCGACGCATGGCGATGACCTGAAACCCGAATATCCGGTGCTGATCCTTTTGTCGGCGATCGGCATGGGGGTGATGGTATCGGCGAGCGACCTTTTGACGCTCTATGTCGGGCTCGAACTGCAGAGCCTTGCCGCCTATGTGCTGGCCAGCTTCATGCGGCAGGATACGCGTTCGGCCGAGGCGGGGCTGAAATATTTCGTGCTCGGCGCATTGGCGAGCGGCATTCTGTTGTACGGGATTTCGCTGGTATACGGTTTTACCGGCAGCACGCTGTTCGACGTGATCGCGCTGCAATATAGCGGTGGACTTTCCACCGGGCTTTTGTTCGGGCTGGTGTTCGTGTTCGCGGGCCTCGCGTTCAAGATTTCGGCCGTGCCGTTCCATATGTGGACACCTGACGTGTACGAAGGCGCTCCGACGCCGGTGACCGCGTTTTTCGCGTCGGCGCCGAAGGTTGCGGCGATGGGCCTTGCGGTTCGCATCGCGGTCGAGGCGATGGGCCCGGCGGTCGATCAATGGCGGCAGATCGTTATCTTCGCGGCGCTTGCGTCGATCATCCTTGGTGCGGTCGCCGCGATCGGGCAGAGCAATATAAAGCGGCTGCTCGCCTATTCGTCGATCAACAATGTCGGATTCGCGCTCGTCGGCCTTGCCGCGGGGACGCAGGCGGGCGTGTCGGCAGTGCTGATCTATATGACGATTTATATCGCGATGACGCTCGGCAGCTTCCTTATCGTTCTGCAGATGCGCGATGAAAACGGCGTGCCGGTTGAAACCATTGCCAGTCTTGCGGGCATGTCGCGCACGCGGCCCTGGCTCGCGGCGGCGCTGGCGATGTTCATGTTCAGCCTTGCCGGCATTCCGCCCCTGTTCGGGTTCTACGCCAAATTCGCGGTATTCAGCGCGGCGGTCGACGCCGGGCTGTTCGCGCTGGCGGCGGTCGGCATCGCGGCATCGGTGATCGGTGCCTATTATTATCTGCGCGTCGTCAAAACGATGTTCTTCGACGAACCCGCGCCGGCCTTCGCCCCGATGCAAAGCAAGGTCGAGGGCGGGCTGATCGCGATCAGCGCGCTGTTCATTTCCCCGCTCGGATATCTGCTGATCCCCGCACTGCTGTCGGCGACGACGTCGGCGGCACGCGCGCTACTCTGACCGGCGTGATCCGTACGGTCGGGGAGACCGGTTCGACCAACGCCGATATGGCGGCGCTCGCGCGGGAAGGCGTCGCCGAGGGCGAATGGCTTCGCGCCGAGCGTCAGACGGCGGGCCGCGGGCGGCAGGGCCGGCAATGGGCGTCCGAAACGGGCAATTTGTACGCGAGCACGCTGGTGCGGCTTCGCGCTTCCGATCCGCCCGCGCCGACGCTGGGCTTCGTCGCCGCCGTCGCGCTGGAAGAGGCGGTATCGGCCTATCTGGGCGAGGCGAAGGCGCTGCTCAAATGGCCGAACGACCTGCTGGTAAGTGGGGCGAAGCTGTCTGGCATCCTGCTCGAACGAACCGGCGATGCGGTCATCATCGGTTTCGGCGTCAACCTTGCGCATCATCCCATGGATCTGGACCGGCCGGCGACCAGCCTTGCCGCGCAGGGATGCGATGTCGCGCCCGAACTGTTTCTCGAAACACTGGCCGAATCGCTTTCCCGCTGGCTGGTGCGCTGGCGCGGCGAAGGGTTTGAAAGCGTTCGGCGGCGTTGGCTGGAACGCGCACATCCGCAGGGAAGCGCGCTCGCCGCACGGCAGGGCAACGAAGTGGTAGAGGGGCTGTTCGCAGGGATTGATGCGCAGGGCGCGCTGCTGCTGCGCTTGGCGGACGGAACGCGCCATGTCATTCATGCAGGCGATGTGTTTCTGATCGAATAAGGGGAGGGCGCGCGCGATGCTGCTCGCGATCGACGCTGGAAATACCAATATCGTGTTCGCGCTTTTCGACACGGGGGCGAATACGCGGCCATGGGGGGAAATCCGCGCGCGCTGGCGGATTACCACCGATCCGCGGCGCACCGCCGATGAATATGCGGTATGGCTGAGCCAGCTGCTCGCGCTGGAAGGGTTCGAACGCGGCGATATCGGCAAGGTCATCATCGGCACCGTCGTTCCGCGAGCGCTGCACAATCTGCAAACGTTGGCTCGCAAATATTTCGCCACCGAACCGCTGATCGCAGGCGAGGGCGGATGGGATTTCGCGCTGGACGTGGATGAGCCGCAGAATCTGGGTGCGGACCGCGCGCTCAACATGATCGCGGCCAGTGAGATGCATCGCGGCGGCGACCTGATCATCATCGATTTCGGGACGGCCACCACGTTCGACCTGATCGATTATCGCGGAGCGTACAAGGGCGGTATCATCGCGCCGGGCATAAACCTCTCGCTCGACGCGCTGGTCAATGCCGCGGCGCAATTGCCGCGCATGGCGATCAGCGCGCCGACCAATCCATCGGTCATCGGCAGGAACACGGTGGACCAGATGCATATCGGCATCTATTGGGGCTATATCGCGATGATGGAGGGGCTGGTCGCGCGGATGCGACAGGAAGCCGGCCGCCCGGTTCAGGTGGTCGCGACCGGCGGCCTTGCCATATTGTTCGAAAAACATACCGATATATTCGATGCCGTCGAAGCGGACCTGACGCTGCATGGACTGGCGATCCTGTGGGCGCGTTCCCATAACGACAGCAATGACACACGATAACAGAACAGGATTTCAGTGACCCCAGGCAACGAACTCATTTTCCTCGCGCTTGGCGGCTCGGGCGAAATCGGCATGAACGTCAACCTGTACGGCACGCAGGGCAAATGGGTGATGGTCGATTGCGGCATCACCTTCGCCGATCCCTTTTATCCCGGTGTGGACGTGATCCTGCCCGATCTGCAGTTCATCGAAGAGCGTGCCGACGACTTGTTGGGCATTGTACTGACGCACGGTCATGAGGACCATATCGGCGCGCTGCCCTATCTTGCCGGCGACCTTGGCGTGCCGTTGTTCGCCACGCCGTTCACCGCAGGGCTGATTCGCGGCAAGCTGGAGGAAGAGGGCATTTCCGATCAGGTCGAACTGAACGTCATCGACCGCGAAGGATCGTTCGACCTTGGCCCGTTCGGCTTTCGTTACGTTCCGCTGGCGCATTCGATTCCGGAGGGAAATGCGCTGCTGATCGATACCCCGCATGGCCGTATCTTTCACACCGGCGACTGGAAGCTGGACGATGCGCCGTTGCTGGGCGAACCGGCGACCGCGAAACAGCTCAGCGCGATCGGCGACGAAGGCGTGCTGGCGCTGGTGTGCGATTCGACCAATGTGTTCAACGAACACGCCTCCGGTTCCGAAGGCGATGTGCGCAAGGGGCTGGACGAAGTGGTGCAGGCGGCGACGGGCCGGGTGCTCGTCACCACTTTCGCATCCAATGCGGCGCGGTTGCAGACGCTGGGCGAGGTCGCGACCGATACCGGCAGGCGGCTCTGCGTTGCGGGCAGGTCGCTAAATCGCATTCTCGCCGTCGCGAAAGCGAGCGGATATCTGCGCGATTTTCCCGACGTCGTCGATTTCGACACCGCGATGTCGCTGCCGCGCGATCAGGTGCTGATCGTGGCGACCGGCGGGCAGGGCGAACCGCGCGCGGCCCTGTCGCGCGTCGCTGAAGGATCGCACCCGATCAAGCTGGAAGCCGGCGACACCGTCGTCTTTTCTTCAAAACAGATTCCGGGCAATGAAGTCGCGATCGGCCGCATCCAGAATGCCCTGGCGGCCAGGGATGTGCAGATGGTGACCGACCGCCAGGCCTATGTCCATGTGTCGGGTCATCCAGGTCGCCCCGAACTCGCCGAAATGTATAAATGGATTCGCCCCGACATTTTGGTGCCGGTCCATGGCGAACTGCGCCATTTGACCGAACAGGCCCGGTTCGGGATCGAATGCGGTGTGCCGGGCGCGGTCGTGCAGTCGAATGGTGAGATCATCCGGCTCGCGCCCCAGGAACCCAAGCGGATCGGACATGCGCCCGTCGGCAGGCTGGTGCTCGACGGCGATGTTATCCTGCCCGCCGATGGCGGCACGATCAACGAACGGCGCAAATTGTCGGTCAACGGGCAGATGTCGGTGGCAGTGGCCGTGCGCTCGCAGGGCGGGCTGGCCGGCACGCCGCAAGTGCGCTTTTCGGGGGTTCCTGTCGAAGAGGAGCGCGACGCGTTTCTGAACGAAGTGGTCGACGCGGTCGCAAGCGCCGTCAGCGATGGTGGCGCGCCCGACGATCGGCTGCGTGAAAGCGTCCGGCTTGCCGCGCGGCGGACGGCAACGCGCTGGACGGGCAAGAAGCCGGTGGTCGATGTGCTGATCGTGGAGGTCTGATCGCGCGATGGGCCTGCCATCGGCGATCGCGGTCTATTTCCTGATCTGGGTGCTAAGCGCCTTTCTTGTCCTGCCGTTCATCAACGCGCGCAATCAGCGGGAAGAGGGGGATGCGCAAATCCCGGGGCAGGCGGATAGCGCGCCGACGCATTTTCCGGTGCGGCAAACGGCGCTGTGGACGACGATCGTCGCAACCGCGCTGTTCACGGTCTTCTGGCTGAACTGGGACTATGGCTGGGTCACGGTCGATATGCTCGACTGGACCCAGTGGTGAGCGGGGCCCGCTGATCCGAACGGTCAGGTGCGAAGCCGTTCGATCGCCTGCGCGAGCGCTACGTACAGTTTGCCCATATCCGATGACAACAGCGTCACGCCGAGCGGTGATCCATCGCGCAGCGACAAAATCTGCCGCAACATCGCTTCGAAATCGTGGATATAGCGGTTGACCTGTTCGCGAAAATGATCGTCCTCGCCATATAGCCGGGCGATGTCGCGCGCTTCGGACGGATCGAGCAGGCGCACCGCACGGCGCGTGAAAACGCCGCGATCGCCTTTCAGATACGCCGCCCAGGCGCTGTCGGACACTTCGTGGCTGAAACTCTTCGCAATGTCGATCGACGCCGAATTGAGCGCTTCGATGAGCAACGACACCCGCCGCGCGAAAGTGTCGCGATCATGCGATTCGCGCTCGGCGCGCGCTTCCTCGAGCCGGTTTTCGATATCGGCGGTGCTGCCGGAAATCTCGTCCATCTGAACGCTCAGCCGCTCGGCCGCTCCCGCAGCGGCGGCGACCGCCTCCTCGATCGTGCGGTGAAGTTCTGCGATTTGGCGATTGACGGTGGTGTCGACCGCGCGGCCCAGCGCGTCGGCGCCCTCCTGCTCCAGCTTGCGCGCTGCGGCGGGAATGACGCTGGCAAGCGTGTTGCGCGCCTGATCGCTGGCGGTTGTGGCGGTTTCGCGGATACGCAGCAGCGAATCGACAAGCTGCGGTGCGGCTTCGTCGGCAAAGCGCCGAGCACTTTCCACCGTAGCGTCGACGATCCGCTGCACATCGGTAATCCGATCCTTGCCGTTATCGAGATTTTCGAGCAGCGACTTGTTGGCCGCAGCCAGCGTATCGCGCTGATGCGACACCACCCCGGCAATCGCCTCTACCGCATCATGCGTGCTTTCCGCTGCCGTCACCAGCGCTAGCAATTCCGGCTTTGACGCAGCCACGATCCGGCGGCTTTCGTCGATCCGCGCGTCCAGCCTTGCCAGCGCCTCTGGCATCGTTTCGTCCATTTCGCGCGTCGCGGCGTCAAGCGCGATCAACAGATGATCGGCGGTTTCGATCACCGATCTGGCAGTTACGTCCCCGCTGCGCATCGCTTCGTTCATCGCATCCGCCGATCCGGTCAGCGCGTTCAGCGACTCGGCGATATCCTGCGCGCGACGCGTGCTTTCACCGTGCAACGTTTCGATGCGCGCATCGACCGCTGAAACGCCGGTATCAATCGATGCGAACAGGTCCGAACTGCGTTGATGCTCCGCGCCGAGCTGTTCCGAAATACGCGCAATCGCATCCTCGATCGCATCGATCCGCTCACCGAGTGCCGCTGCGCCTTCTTCACCTGCGCGATGCATCGCCTCCTGATTCGATGTGAGCATCGCGACCACCGCTTCGCCCTGTGCGCTGATGCCCTTGCGCGCTTCATCGACCGCCTGCGCTGCGCGATCGAGCACCGCGTCGACCTGACCGGACATCGCGTCGGTCACGCGTTCAAGCCGCGCGCCGGCGGCTTCGCTGGTGGCCTCCATACGTGCGATATGCGCGGCAAGCCGTTCGGCCGCGCCGCCCGCGATCTCGTTCGATTCACGCCCCCGATGGGCGAGCGCGGCAAGCTGCGCATCGAGCGCAGAAACATGCCGTCCGGCAGCAAGGCCGGTATCGTCCAGCGTTTCCTTCAAATCGCGCGTTTCGGCATGCGCCTTGGGCAGCGATGCCAGCACGATGTCGAGTGACTGACCGGTATCCTGTGCGGCATGGGTCAGCCGGGCGGTCGCCTTGTCGATCGCCTTGACCTGTTCAGTCATGCCGTTGCTGACCGCGTGCAACCGTTCGGCCGCGTCGTCGCCCATGGTGAACAGCGCATTCGTCTGATCGGCCAGCGCGGCGCGATTTTCTTCGATCCGGCGCGAAAGCGTGGCGATGATTCGTTCGAGACTCGCCGCTTCGGCGCGCATTGCGCGCGCGGTCTTGCCGAAACGCCGCGCCTCGGCCCGGCTGGTGCGCATGGCCAAAAGCCAGACGATACCGGCCAGGGCGGGGGGGATGCACAGCGCGGCGACAAACTGGGCAAGCGCGACCGGTGGCATCCCTGCCTGCACCTGCGGCCAGGCGAGTGCCAGCATGCCCGCTATCCAGGCAAGCGAGGCAGCCAGCGTGAGAACGACCGCAATCCGGCCGATTGCGCTGCGCTCGGGCGCATCCTCCCATGCATCGTCGACAAGCAGTTCGTGCTCCAACGCCTGCTCATCGGTGGTGTCCGGCGCATCCACCTGCGGCGATTGCGCGTCTTCAGGGCGTAACCCCACGATCTTCGACCCCCCGTTCATGCCGGCATGTTTACCACGATTCGGCCAGCGGCAAAGTCCATTTGCGAAACGATCTCTTAAGCATGTTCGCGTTATGCCGATTCGCATGGCATATGATCCCGGTGCAATCGATGCGATTCTGGCGGCGGCGGTAGGGGACGAACCCGGCCTGATCGCCGAGTTGCGCGAGGCCTTTCTCGACAGTGCGAAGCGATGTTTCGCGGCGATGGAAGATGCGCCGGACGACGACGCCTGGCGCGGCGCGGCGCTTCGGATGAAAGGGCTGGCGGCAAGTTTCGGTGCGATTCGCCTGATGGCGATGGCGTCGCAGGCGGCAGAAAAGCCGTTTGGCGACCCGGACACGCTACGACGTATGAAGCAAGCGGTGGTGCGGCTGTAACGATCGCCTATTTCTTGCGGCTGAGTTCGCGCATCGCCCGATCGAGACCATCAAGCGTCAGCGGATACATGCGATCGTCCAGCAATTCGCGGATCAGGCGAGTCGACTGGCTATAACCCCAATGCGCCTGCGGGGCGGGGTTGAGCCATGCCGCGGAGGGATAGGTGTTGGCGAGGCGCTGCAGCCAGACGCCACCTGCCTCCTCATTGAAATACTCGACCGATCCGCCAGGATGCGTGATTTCATAGGGACTCATCGCCGCATCGCCGACAAATACCAGCTTATAATCATTGCCGAATTTATGCAGCACGTCCCAAGTGGGTATGGTTTCGGAAAAACGGCGGCGATTGTCCTTCCACAGCCCTTCATAGGGGCAGTTGTGGAAATAGAAGAATTCCAGATTCTTGAACTCGGCCGTGGCGGCGGAAAACAGTTCCTCGCAAATCTTGATATACGGGTCCATCGATCCGCCGACGTCAAGGAACAGCAGGAGTTTGACCGCATTGTGCCGTTCGGGGCGCATATGCACGTCGAGCCAGCCCTGTTTGGCGGTGCCGTGCACCGTTGCATCTAGATCGAGTTCGTCGGCTGCGCCTTCACGCGCGAAGCGGCGCAGGCGGCGCAACGCCACCTTGATATTGCGGGTGCCGAGTTCGCGCGCATTGTCCAGATTTGAAAATTCGCGTTTTTCCCACACCTTCAGCGCGCGTTTATGCCGGCTCTTGCCCCCGATGCGGACACCGTCGGGATTGTACCCCGAATGGCCGTAGGGAGAGGTGCCGCCCGTGCCGATCCATTTGTTGCCGCCCGCGTGCCGTTCGGTCTGTTCCTCAAGCCGCTTTTTCAGCGTCTCCATGATGTCCTCCCACGACCCCAGCGATTCGATCTCGGCCATTTGTTCGGGGGTGAGATATTTTTCGGCCAGTGCGCGTAGCCATTCTTCGGGGATTTCCGCCTGTTCGTCGCCGGTTGCAACAATCCCCCGAAATACCTTGGCGAACACCTGATCAAACCGGTCGAGCAGTCCTTCGTCCTTCACGAAGGTGGCGCGCGCCAGATAATAGAAATCCTCCGGCGTCTGGCGGATGACATCCTGGTCCAGCGCTTCGAGCAGCAACAGATGCTCTTTCAGGCTGGCCTTGATACCGGCGGCGCGAAGTTCATCGACGAAGGAAAGGAACATGCTGTTTCTTCCGAATGTCCGGCGGGGTTTGCGGCCCCGCCCGGCCGTTCAGCCCTTGCCCTGACGGCGGCTCATAAAGGCAAGGCGTTCGAACAGCATCACATCCTGTTCGTTTTTCAACAATGCGCCGTGCAGCGGCGGAATTGCCTTTCCGGGGTCCTGCGATTGCAGCACGTCGAGCGGCATATCCTCGTGCATCAGCAGCTTCAGCCAGTCGAGAAGTTCGCTGGTCGACGGTTTTTTCTTTAGTCCCGGCACATCGCGAATGTCGTAGAAAATATCCATAGCGCGGCTGACCAGCAGTTTCTGGATATCGGGAAAATGAACGTCGATGATCGACTGCATCGTCTCACGATCGGGAAATTTGATATAATGGAAGAAACAGCGGCGCAGGAACGCGTCGGGCAGGTCCTTTTCGTTGTTCGACGTGATGACGACAATGGGACGCTCCCTTGCGCGCACCGTTTCGCCGGTTTCGTATACATGAAATTCCATGCGATCGAGTTCCTGAAGCAGATCGTTCGGAAACTCGATATCGGCCTTGTCGATCTCATCGATCAAAAGGACTGGCAGCCTTTCGGAAGCGAAGGCGTCCCATAGTTTTCCGCGTCGGATATAGTTCGAAATGTCGTGAACGCGTTCATCGCCGAGTTGACCGTCGCGCAGCCGCGCGACCGCATCATATTCGTACAGGCCCTGTTGCGCCTTGGTCGTCGATTTGACGCCCCATTCGATCAGCGGCGCATCGACTGCTTGGGCGATTTCCTGCGCCAGCACCGTCTTTCCGGTGCCCGGTTCGCCCTTTACCAGCAGTGGACGGCGAAGCGTGACCGCAGCGTTAACCGCTACTTTCAGATCATCGGTCGCGACATAGCTTTGCGTGCCTTCGAAGCGCATGGTGTCCCCAATTCGTGACAATTTCTCTGTCCGAATAGGCGGCGCGGGAGGGCGCGCGCAAGCGCCATCGCGGACGAGGCGATCAGGCGCGTTCGCGTGCGTCGACGCGTGCTTCGAGCAATTCCCAAAGGCCGCGATGCTGGGCCAGCACCTGACGAAACCCGAACAGCATGGCGCGCTCGACAGGAGCGGTTGTCGCCATCGCCGCCATTAACGATGCGGTTTCGCTTTCAGGCGGCATGGCGAGCGGCGGCACATCGATTTCCAGTCGGCGCGCCGCGCTGTCGAGAATCTGTCGGATGATCGGCCATTCCAGCGCGAGTGCGATCGCGGCGCCGGTGGCGCATCCCGCCCGATCGGAACGGGAAAGCATTTCCAGCGCGTGGCGCTGTGCCGTGACCGCGGTTTCGGATTCGGCATGGGCAGGGGTGCTGGGCGGCGGGCCGGCGGCGGCGGAAAGCGCGACCAGAAAGGCGCGCTCGGTATGGAAATTGTCGCTTGCCGTTGTAAGCCACTGCGATGCGAGCGGATCGGCGCCGTTTGCGAGCGCCAGGTCGAACAGGCCGGGATGGTTGCCATGGATCAGGCACAGGAAATGCATCGCATCGGCAAGATCGCGAAGCTGTGTCGCCGGATTGGCCAGATGCCAGAGAAGCGGATGCGCGCCGCTGCCTTCGCTGCGGTCAAGATCGCGGACCCGCTCCCAGATTGCGTCAGATGTTTTCAGATCCGCGCTGTTCAACGGCATAGGCTCCTTTACCCGACCCGATGGTTTGTGTCCCATCGGCAGTGGTAGGGCAAAAGCCTATACCGAAGCGCGTAAAAGACTGGTTTATGGCCGGTTAGGTATAAAATTCGGCCCGGCGCGGATACCGCCGCCGGGCCGTGCTGATTACTGGTCGAGGAAGGAGCGCATCTTGCGGCTGCGGCTGGGATGTTTCAGCTTGCGCAGCGCCTTTGCCTCGATCTGGCGAATACGTTCGCGGGTCACACTGAACTGCTGCCCTACCTCTTCCAGCGTGTGATCGGTGTTCATGCCGATGCCGAAACGCATGCGAAGCACGCGCTCCTCACGCGGGGTGAGGCTGGCGAGAACGCGAGTCACCGTTTCCTTCAGATTGGACTGGATCGCGGCATCAACCGGGATGGTCGCGTTCTTGTCTTCGATGAAATCGCCCAGATGGCTGTCTTCCTCATCTCCGATCGGCGTTTCGAGGCTGATCGGCTCCTTGGCGATTTTCATCACCTTGCGAACCTTTTCCAACGGCATGGAAAGGCGCTCCGCCATTTCCTCCGGCGTCGGTTCGCGGCCCTGTTCGTGAAGGAACTGACGACTGGTGCGCACCAGCTTGTTGATCGTTTCGATCATGTGCACCGGAATGCGGATCGTGCGCGCCTGATCGGCGATCGAGCGAGTGATTGCCTGACGAATCCACCAGGTCGCATAGGTGCTGAACTTGTAACCGCGACGATATTCGAACTTATCGACCGCCTTCATCAGGCCGATATTGCCTTCCTGAATCAGGTCGAGGAACTGAAGCCCGCGATTGGTGTATTTCTTCGCGATCGAAATCACGAGGCGCAGATTAGCCTCGACCATTTCCTTCTTCGCGATCCGCGCCTCGCGCTCGCCCTTTTGCACCATGTTGACGATGCGGCGAAATTCGGTGAGCGCCATACCCGTCTGTTGCGCGATTTCGGCGATTTCGGTGCGAATGCGATCGACCGCATCGCCTTCGTTTTCGGCAAACGCCTTCCACTTCTTGTCGATGCCCTGGACCTCGGCCAGCCAGTTTTCGTCAAGCTCGTGATCGACATACTGGTCGAGGAAGGATTTGCGATTGACCTTGTGCCGTTCGGCAAGGCGCAGCATCTGGCCGCCAAGCGCGGTGAGGCGGCGGTTATAGCTGTAGAGTTGATCGACGAGATATTCGATCTTCGCCTGATGGAACTGAACGCTTTCCACCTCGGCGGTCAGGTCTTCGCGAAGCTTCTGATATTTGCGCTCGTCGGCGGCCGACAATTCGCCGCCAGCCGCCATCGAATCGAGTCGCTTCGCCTGCATTGCCGAAAATTTCTTGTAGATCGCGGTGATATTCGCGAACTTTTCCAGCGCCTGCGGCTTCAGCGCCTCTTCCATCTGGGCGAGGCTGAGCGTGTTGTCTTCATCGTCATCGTCCGAAGGCCGCTTGGCACGGCGCTCGGTCATCGAATCCTCGTCGTCATCCTCCGACTCGTCTTCGACATCGTCCTCTTCCTTGAACGAAGGGCCGGCATTCTTTTCGGAGATTTCGCCGTCGTCCGAATCCTCACCATCCTCTTCAAGGCTTTCGGGCGCGGGCTCCTTGCTCAGCATCGCGTCGAGATCGAGAATCTCGCGAAGCTGCATTTCGCCTTCGTTCAGCGCATTCGACCAGTCGATGATCGCGTTGAAAGTAATCGGGCTTTCGCAAAGCCCCACGATCATCGTGTCGCGGCCCGCCTCGATCCGCTTGGCGATGGCAATCTCGCCCTCACGGCTGAGCAGTTCGACCGCGCCCATTTCGCGCAGGTACATGCGAACGGGATCGTCGGTGCGATCGACCGTTTCCTTCTTCTTCGTCTCGACAGCGGGTGCCTGCTGCCCCTGATTCGCGTTGTCGTCGGCGTCGATCGCGTCGGGGGTGTCGTCGTCGGGCTGTTCGTCCTCACCCGCGTCTTCATTCTCGACGACATTGATGCCCATGTCGTTCAGCGACGACATCACATCCTCGATCTGTTCAGAGGACATCTGGTCCTGCGGCAGCATCTCGTTCAACTGATCGACCGTGATATAGCCGCGCTTCTTGGCGCGCGCGACCAGCTTCTTGAGCGACCCTTCGTTAAGGTCGATCAGCGGTGCGTCACCATTTTCATTCGCCTCGGCAACGTCCGCCGTCTTAACCTTCGCCATTAATAGCCCTCAAAATCACGCCTTATTATACACTATTCGTCCGCCAGTATCAGATTTGCAAGCCGCGCTTCCAGCGTCTGCTGTTCGCGGATCAAGGCCACCTGGCGTTCGAACGCCGCATCACTGCCGCTGACCTTCAACTCCGCAGTCGCCTGGGCGAGCGCGGCGTCGACGGCAGGTCGCGCGACGAGCACTGCAATCGCTTCGTCCAGATCGGCGACAGCGCGCGTTTGATCGGCATCGGCCTGGGTGAAGGAAAAGGCCACCGCATCGGCCCGCAACAAATCGCTCGCAATCGATCCAAAGCCGGACTTTACCAATATGGTGCGCAAACGCGCGCCATCAAGCGCTTGATCCTCAAGCGCTACATCGATCACCGCTTCGAACAATCGTCCCAGCGCGCCATCGGCGAGGCGAAGCGTGCCGAGCACCTCCATATGCCGGGCGATTTCCGCCGGGTGGCGGATAAGACCGGCAAGGATGGCCTTGGCCAGAACCCGGTCGATTCCGCCGGAATTGACGTTGCGGACGATCGGGGAGGGGGGCGGTTCCGGCGGCTTCCATGGTCCGCGACGTTGCCCCCGGCGCTGAAAATCGCGTTGGCGGACGGGCGCGGCGAACAGCCGGTCGTAGCGGCGACGAAATTCGGCGACATATTCGCTGCGCACGACGGGATCGCCGATCGTCTCGGCATGGGCGGTGAGCCGCTGGCGAAGCCCTGCGCGCGCTTCGGGCGTATCGAGCGGTTCGGCGGCTACCTCATGCGCCCAGAGCCGTTCGACCAGCGGTTCGGGCTTGGCGAGCAGCGCCTCGAACGCATCGGCCCCGCGTTGACGGACGAGATCGTCGGGGTCGAGCCCTTCCGGCATCGTGACGAAACCCAGGCTACGCCCCGGAGCGAGCAGCGGTAGAGCACGAAGCGCGGCGCGCATCGTGGCCTTTTGCCCCGCTGCATCGCCGTCAAAGCATAGCAGCGGCACATCGATCATACGCCAGAGCCGTTCGATCTGCACTTCGGTCATCGCGGTGCCGAGCGGCGCGACCGATTCGACGAACCCCGCCTGGGTGAGCGCGATCACGTCCATATAGCCTTCGACCGCGATCACGCGGCCCGCCTTGCGCGCGGCGGTCTGCGCCCGGTCGAGATTGTAGAGGTTGCGCCCCTTGTCGAACAGCGGGGTTTCGGGCGAGTTCAGATATTTGGGTTCACCGTCGCCGATGATCCGCCCGCCGAACGCGATCACCCGCCCGCGCACGTCGCGGATGGGGATCATCAGCCGCCCGCGGAAGCGGTCATACGGCTCTTTGCCTTCGACCTGGATCAGCAGCCCTGCCTCGACCAGCTTCGCATCGCCATAGTCGCTGAGCGCCTGGCGCAGTTTCGAGCGCGAATCGGGGGCGAAGCCGAAGCCGAAATCGCGCGCCGCCTCTTCACTGATCCCACGACGCTGAAGCAGGTCGCGTCCCTCGGCCCCGCCGATGCCGTGAAGCTGTTCGGTGAACCAGCGCGCGGCATCCTCCATCGCCTCGCGCAGCCCCTTTTGCCGCTCGGCCCGCTGGGCGGAGCGTTTGTCGGGGGCGGGGACCTCCATCCCTGCCGCCTGCGCCAGTTCCTTCACCGCATCCATGAAAGGAAGGCCGCGCTGATCGGTCATCCAGCGGATCGCATCGCCATGCGCGCCGCACCCGAAGCAATGATAGAAGCCCTTGTCGTCGTTGATCGTGAAGCTGGGCGTCTTTTCCTGATGGAAGGGGCAGCAGGCTTTCCATTCGCGCCCCGCACGCTGCAACTTCACAGACTTGCCGATCAGCGCCGACAGCGTTGTTCGCGCGCGCAATTCATCCAGAAAGGCGGGGGTAAGGGTCACTTACTCTCCCTCCCGTTTGCGGGAGGGGGCTGGGGAGGGCATGTCGAGCGGCAACAAAATGCGCTCGATTTCGGTCATTACACCTTCTGTTCGCTCGATCACGTCATTGTTCCAGAAGCGCAACACACGATATCCCCGAGATTCGATATAGCGTGTTCGGGCCGCATCCGCATCCGCCTGAAGAGCATGCTGTCCGCCATCGACTTTGATCACGAGCTTCGCTGCTCGCGATACAAAATCACAAATAAATGGACCAATAGGAAATTGCCGGTTGAAACGAACGCCAGCGCATTGCCGTGCGCGCAGATGTTGCCAAAGAAGGCGCTCGGCGGGTGTTGCGTTCTGCCGCAGTTTACGGGCGCGGGCCGTCGGCCGTTTGTCACCCTTGGCCAACACGCCCTCCCCCGACCCCTCCCGCAAGCGGGAGGGGATTTTGGTCAACCCAGCGCCGCTTTTACCAGCCCGCTTGCCTTGCTCATGTCGAGCTGCGCGCCGTGGCGGGCTTTCAGTTCGGCCATCACCTTGCCCATGTCCTTCATGGACGCAGCGCCGGTCTCCGCCTTGATCTTTTCGATCGCCGCTTTGGTTTCCGCCTCGTCCATTTGGGCGGGGAGGAAGCGTTCGATAACCGCGACTTCGCCCGCCTCGGCATCGGCCAGTTCCTGACGGCCGCCCTTTTCATACATTTCGATCGATTCGCGGCGCTGCTTGACCATTTTTTGCAGCACTTCGATGACATGCGCATCGTCATCGGCGACCGGCCCGCTGGTCCGCGCTTCGATGTCGCGATTCTTGATTGAGGACTGGATCAGGCTGATCGTGGCGCGGGCATCCTTGTCGCCTGCCTTCATGGCGGCAATCTGCGCCGCCTTGATATCGTCGCGAATCATTCACGTTTCTCGCATGAGCAAAATGGGAAACGTCGATTATAGCGTGCAGTTCGTCCGATTAACAGATTGACGGCTTGCCCGCTCGGGTCTAGCCGACAGCCCTTAGCGACATCGCGAGACAACCCTTTAGAAACGGAGAGCCGGACGCTCATGGCCGACGCCCAACCCACGCCCATGCCCGACGGAGCAACCGGCGTTTTGGTATTGGCCAGTGGCGACGTGATATGGGGCAGGGGCTTTGGCGCCACCGGCGCCGCCGTCGGTGAAGTGTGCTTCAACACCGCGATGACCGGATATCAGGAAGTGCTGACCGACCCCAGCTATGCGGGGCAGATCATCACCTTCACCTTCCCGCATATCGGCAATGTCGGCACCAATGCCGAGGATGTCGAGGCAGACGATCCGCATGCGCTGGGCATGATCGTGCGCGAGGACGTGACCGAACCGAGCAATTTCCGCTCGGTCGCTCGGCTCGACGAATGGATGAAGCAGCATGGCCGGATCGGCCTGTCGGGAATCGACACCCGCGCGCTGACCCGCCGTATCCGTGAAAGTGGCGCGCCGACCGGAGTGATCGCGCATTCGCCGGACGGCAGCTTCGACATCGACGCGCTGCTCGCCGAAGCGCGTGGCTGGCCGGGGCTGGAGGGCATGGACCTTGCCAGGCAAGTCACCGCCAAGATGCATTATGGCTGGCAGGGCGGCATCTGGCGGCTGGGGTTCGGGTATGAAGACGAATCCCCCTCCCGCACGGCGGGAGGGGAGAAGAAGCCCCATGTCGTCGCGCTCGATTACGGGGCGAAGCGCAACATCTATCGCAATCTGGTGCGCGCTGGCGCGAAGGTTTCGGTGCTCCCCGCCGATGCATCCTATGAAGAGGTCATGGCGCTGAAGCCCGATGGCATTTTCCTGTCGAACGGCCCCGGCGATCCGGCGGCGACCGGTGAATATGCGGTGCCGGTGATCCGCCGCCTGCTCGACGACAAAATGCCGATTTTCGGCATCTGCCTTGGCCATCAGCTTCTGGCGCTGGCGGTGGGCGCGCAAACCACCAAGATGTTTCAGGGCCATCGCGGCGCGAACCATCCGGTCAAGCGGCTGGAGGACGGCGTGGTGGAGATCACCAGCATGAACCACGGCTTTTCGGTGAAGACCGAAACGCTGCCTGAAACCGCGCGCGAAACGCATGTGTCGCTGTTCGACGGATCGAATGCCGGCTTCATGCTCACCGACCGCCCCGCCTTCAGCGTGCAATACCACCCCGAAGCCAGCCCCGGCCCGCAGGACAGCTTCTACCTGTTCGAACGGTTCGTGGGGATGTTGGGATGAAGCCTGTCGACAGATCTAGCTTGGCCGAGATCACGAAGAGCTTGCGAACGAGTAGTGCGGTAGTGCCTGCACTTATTCTTACGGGAATTTGCCTTCCTATTTGTGCCGCCGCAGCCGCTTTTGTTCCACCTCCAGGAAACTATTTTTTTCTGGGTCTGGCCCTGCTTTGTCCCTTGGCAACTTTGCTACAGATTGTTTTCTTTACTTTTGTTGATCGAGATCGTTTGCAAAACGAATCGCATGTAGAGCGCAAAATGATGCTCGCCCAAATGCGACCTGAAATCGGAGACTCGAGCGCCGTATTGGAGGCTGAGGCGAATGATAGGTTGATCGCTAATCCTTCTGCGGAGGAAGATGGCGATGCATAACACATTTCTAATTAGCTATGATCCGACAATGTCCGATCCTAGTCCCAACCGTTTAGTCGAATTTGTGCGGTCAAATGGTTATACCTACCAATACATGGTGCCGTTCCTAGGGTCGATTTTTTTAAAGTCTACGGCGACGCTTTCTCAATTAAACAGTAGCTTTTCACCGTTCATCAACCCTAATCACTTCGTGATAACTCAAATATTGCCGGTTATGACTAGCGGATTGTTACAACAAAATTCTTGGGATTGGCTCAACGCCGATACTCCTCCCCCACTTCCGGATTTTCGATAGAAATGCCCAAACGCACTGACATTTCCTCCATCCTCGTCATTGGCGCGGGGCCGATCATCATCGGTCAGGCGTGCGAGTTCGATTATTCGGGTACGCAGGCGATCAAGGCGCTGCGCGAGGAGGGCTATCGCATCATCCTCGTCAATTCGAACCCGGCGACGATCATGACCGACCCGGAAATCGCCGATGCGACCTATGTCGAGCCGGTGACGCCCGAAGTGGTCGCAAAGATCATCGAAAAGGAGCGGCCCGATGCCGTCCTGCCGACGATGGGCGGGCAGACCGCGCTCAACACCGCGCTTGCGCTGTTCCGTGACGGCACGCTCGACAAGTTCGGGGTGAAGATGATCGGCGCCGACGCCGATGCCATCGACAAGGCGGAGGACCGGATCAAGTTCCGCGACGCGATGGACAAGATCGGGCTGGAAAGCGCGCGTTCGGCCATCGCGCACACGATCGAGGAGGCGATTGCGGCGCTTGAGGTCACCGGCCTGCCCGCGATCATCCGCCCCAGCTTCACGCTGGGCGGCACCGGCGGCGGCGTTGCGTATAACAAGGACGAGTTCCTGAAGATCGTCGCGGGCGGGCTGGATGCGTCGCCCACCACCGAGGTGCTGATCGAGGAATCGATGCTCGGGTGGAAGGAATATGAGATGGAGGTGGTTCGCGACCGCGCGGACAACGCCATCATCGTATGCGCGATCGAGAATATCGACCCGATGGGCGTCCATACCGGCGATTCGATCACCGTCGCGCCAGCTCTCACCCTGACCGACAAGGAATATCAGGTGATGCGCAACGCCAGCATCGCCTGCCTGCGCGAAATCGGCGTCGAAACCGGCGGGTCGAACGTTCAGTTCGCGGTCAATCCCGACGATGGCCGGCTGGTCGTGATCGAGATGAACCCGCGTGTGTCGCGTTCGTCGGCGCTCGCGTCAAAGGCGACGGGCTTTCCGATCGCCAAGGTCGCGGCGAAGCTGGCCGTTGGCTACACGCTCGACGAAATCACCAACGATATTACCGGCGTAACCCCGGCGAGCTTCGAACCGACGATCGATTATGTCGTCACCAAAATTCCGCGCTTCGCGTTCGAAAAGTTCAAGGGCGCCGAAAAGCTGCTCGGCACCAGCATGAAGTCGGTCGGCGAGGTCATGGCGATCGGCCGCAACATTCATGAGAGTCTGCAAAAGGCGTTGCGCGGGCTGGAAACCGGGCTGTCGGGCTTCAACACGGTCGAGCGGCTGGTCGGTGCGAACCGCCCGGTGATCGAGGCGGCGCTCGCCAAGCCGACGCCCGATCGGCTGCTATGCGCGGCGCAGGCGCTTCGCGAAGGCTTCACCGTCGCCGAAGTGCAGGGAATCACGAAATACGATCCCTGGTTCCTCGAACGCATCGCCGAAATCGTTCGTGCCGAGCAGCAGGTTTGCACGCATGGCCTGCCGCGCGATGTTGCGGGGATGCGCCGGTTGAAGGCGATGGGTTTTTCGGACAAGCGGCTCGCCTGGCTCGCGCTGCAATCTGCGAACCTGCGCCAGGGCAGCGAACGCGCGGTGGCGCGCGGCGGCGGGCTGGTGCACGAAGCGGTCAAGGCGATGACCGGCGGCGTGACAGAGGAGGAGGTGCGCGCGCTGCGCCACAAGCTTGGCGTGCGCCCCGTCTACAAGCGCATCGACACCTGCGCCGCCGAGTTCGAGGCGAAGACGCCGTATATGTATTCGACCTATGAAGCGCCCAGCTTCGGCGAGCCGGAGAATGAGGCAGCGCCGTCGGATCGCAAGAAGGTCGTCATCCTGGGCGGCGGTCCCAACCGGATCGGGCAGGGGATCGAATTTGACTATTGCTGCTGCCACGCCTGCTTCGCGCTGGAGGATGCTGGGTTCGAGACCATCATGGTCAATTGCAACCCGGAAACCGTCTCGACCGATTACGACACGTCCGACCGGCTGTATTTCGAACCGCTGACGGTGGAGGACGTGCTCGAAATCCTGCATGTCGAAAAATCGAACGGCACGCTGGCCGGGGTAATCGTGCAGTTCGGCGGTCAGACGCCGCTCAGCCTCGCCCGCGCGCTGGAAGAGGCCGGCATTCCCATTCTGGGCACCGCGCCCGATGCGATCGACCTGGCCGAGGATCGCGAACGGTTCGCCGCGTTGGTCGCGAAGCTGAAACTGAAACAGCCCGAAAACGGCATCGCGCGCAGCCGCGAAGAGGCGATCGCGGTGGCCGAGCGGATCGGCTATCCCGTGCTCACCCGGCCCAGCTATGTGCTTGGGGGACGCGCGATGGAAATTGTCGATTCCACGCAGCAGCTTGAACAATATATCGAAACCGCGGTGCAGGTTTCGGGCGACAGCCCGGTTCTGATCGATCAGTATCTGCGCGACGCGATCGAGGTCGATGTCGATGCGGTGGCCGATGGTGAAACCGTGGTGGTTTCCGGCGTGCTCCAGCATATTGAGGAAGCGGGCGTCCATTCGGGCGACAGCGCCTGCTCGATCCCGCCATATAGCCTCCCGCAGGATATTATCGACGAAATCGAGCGGCAGACGCACGCGCTTGCCAAGGCGCTGAAGGTTCGCGGGCTGATGAACATCCAGTTCGCGGTGAAGGATGGCGAGGTTTTCCTGATCGAGGTCAATCCGCGCGCCAGCCGCACCGTGCCGTTCGTGGCGAAGGCGATCGGCACCCCCATCGCCAAGATTGCGGCACGCGTGATGGCGGGCGAGAAACTGGCCGATCTGCCGACCATCGACCGCGATATCGATTAT
This sequence comes from Stakelama flava, assembly GCF_019351405.1. Lineage (GTDB taxonomy): Bacteria > Pseudomonadota > Alphaproteobacteria > Sphingomonadales > Sphingomonadaceae > Sphingomonas > Sphingomonas flava_A. Next base: position 87,670 of record NZ_JAHWZX010000001.1, on the reverse strand, counting down.
GTCGCTGTGAAGGAGGCAGTGTTCCCATGGGCCCGCTTTCCCGGCGTTGATCCGGTATTGTCACCGGAAATGAAGAGCACCGGCGAAGTCATGGGAATCGATAATGATTTCTCTATCGCCTTCGCCAAATCCCAGCTCGGCGCGGGCGTAACCCTGCCCAAAAGCGGGACGGTGTTCGTCAGCGTGAAGGACAGCGACAAGCCGGTCATTCTGCCGGGCGTCCGGATTCTTTTGGACCACGGATTCAAAATCGTCGCGACCAGCGGCACGGCAACCTATCTGGCGGAACAGGGTATTGCCATCGAACGCGTGAACAAGGTCGCGCAGGGTCGGCCGCATATCGTCGATCGGATTATGGATGGTGGCATCGACCTTGTCTTCAACACCACCGAAGGCTGGCAGTCGCTTCAGGACTCCGAATCAATCCGCGAATCGGCGGTTGCGCGCAAGATTCCGTATTTCACCACTGCCCCTGCGAGCAATTCCGCTGCGCAGGCGATTCTGGCGCTTTCGCGGCAATCCCTTGAAGTGCGGCCATTGCAGGCTTATTATTCGCGTTCGCACGATTAATTCCCGCAGACGATGATGAAGGTGCGGGCGGACCCGATGGCGGGCCGCTTGGGAAGCGGGTTTTTGACAGGGAAGAGAGTATGGCGACCGTCGAAAAGATGCCGATGCTGGCCGAAGGCCATGCGAAGCTCAGTGCCGAGCTGAAGCGGCTGAAAGCGGAGCGCCCGCAGATTGTCGACGCGATTGAGGAAGCGCGTGCGCATGGCGATCTGTCGGAAAATGCCGAATATCACGCCGCGAAGGAGCGGCAGGGACAGGTTGAAGCCTCGATCGCGGATATCGAGGACAAGCTGAGCCGCGCGCAAGTGATCGACCCGACCGAGCTTTCGGGCGACAAGATCGTCTTCGGTACGACAGTAACGCTGCTCGACGAAGACGATAAGCCGATCAAATATCAGATCGTCGGTCAGGCCGAGGCGGACGCCAAGACCGGCCGCATCTCATACAATTCTCCGCTGGGCCGAGCGTTGATCGGCAAGCGAGTCGATGACGAAGTTGAGGTCACGGTCCCGTCGGGCGACCGTTTCTATCTCGTTCAGAAAATCGAGTTCATCTAAGACAGGAATAGCGGATGGATATGCAGCGCGGGCAGACGCCCCGGGGAGTGTTCGCCGGGTTCGGCGCGCCCGCGACCGCATCCATCGCCATCGCCACCATCGTGGTCAGCCTTGCGCTGATCGGGCTGGGCGCGATCAACAGCGCCGCGCTGTGGGGTGGTTTCATTCCGGCCAGACTCGACGGCAGTTCAGCCTTCGCGCAATATTACTCGCTCGCGCCTGTGTGGCTCACGCCGCTCACCGCGACCTTTGTCCATGCCGGTTTGCTGCATCTGGGCTTCAATATGGTCATGCTCGGCTATACCGGGCGAGAAGCGGAGCGGACGTTGGGCGCGCGCGGAATTCTGGTTCTCTATGTGTTCGGGGCATATGCGGCGGCTGCGGCGCAGTGGCTTTCGGGGCCGCATATGCAAGCGCCGATGATCGGTGCAAGCGGTGCGCTCTCGGCGATCGTCGGCGCATATTCGCTGCTTTATGGGCAATCGCGGGCGAAGGCCATCGGTCCATTCCCTGCTCGGATCGTGCATGTACTCTGGCTGGCGCTTGCCTGGACGGGCATCAATCTGCTGATCGGATTGATGAGTGTGCGGGCAGGAACGCCAATCGCGGCCGCAGCGCATGTCGGCGGTTTTATCGCCGGTCTAGCGCTTGCGCGGCCGCTGCTCGCCTGGCGCTGGCGGGGGGCCTGAAAACTGCGTCAGGCGCGCTGTCGATCAGGCCTCGGGCGCTTCATCCTTACCGGGTTCGAGCAGGCGGTGGAGGTGAACCACGACATATTTCATTTCGGCATCATCGACGGTGCGTTGTGCCGAGGCGCGCCATGCTTTTGAGGCGCTGGCATAGTCGGGAAACACTCCGACAAAGTCTATTTTCGACAAATCAGTGAAATCGAGCGTGCGCGGATCGCTGACGCGGCCGCCGAACACAAGGTGGAGCTTGCTCATGACGTCTCCCGGGAGTTTGGTGCTGGGCGAGAGCGCATAGCTACTCCCGCCCGTCACGCAACCCCGGAAAATCATCAAGGCGTAATTCAGCCCGCCTTGGGACCGCTGGCGGCGGATTTTCCGGCTTTCGTTGCAGCGTTGACAACATGAGAAAAAGCGTTGGAAGCCTTTGACTTTGCCTGATTTTTGTCGGGCGCAAGCGATTCAAGCTCTTCTTTGCCAGCATCGCGCGCCGCGACGAAGGCTGCGCTCGCGCCTTCGGCAAGCCGCTGCCCCAACGGTCCGAGCACGTCCTTTTCGCGTTCGGTGCGCGGGATGAGCGAACCGGCGAGCAGGCCGACAGCGACGCCCCCGACCAGCACCGAAAGCGGATTGCCTTCCAATCCTTCGCCAGCGCGGCGCGAAGCCTCCTTCGCCCGCTGCTTGCTGTCGGCATATGCCTTGCTCGCGCCCTCGCGCGCCTTGTACGCACCATCGCGCGCTTTGTCCGCCGCGTGCGAGGCACGCTCACGAACGCCTGAATTGTCGTTGGTGGGGGGAGTGGACTCCGTCATCACACGCTTCCTTTCCTTCGGGCGCCGTCGGCACCCCTTATCGTTCAGAACGTTTGGCTCCGGCCGCGGTTGCGACCCTTTTGGACCTGCGCCGTCGTAATGCGCCATAGGCCGGGCGCGCGAAAAACAGCGCTGCCGCGGCGCCGATTACCCCCGCCACCATTACAGGTTTACGTATGGCGGTACGGCGCGCGCTTTCCGCCGCATCACTCGCCAGATTGATCGGCCTCATCCTGATGCGCAACGCATCGAATGTTCCCATCATTTGCGCCCGCGCAATCTCCGACTTGGTTCGCGCTCTGGCGACATCGGCCCGATCGGTCATCGCCCGCCTCCATTGGTATTGCGCATCGCCCGCTTGGCATGGCTGAGTGCCGATAAAGCGAGCCAGGCAGCGACCATCAACGTCAATGCAACAATGATGATCGTCGCCCAGAATGCGCCGACATACGGCCACAAAACCAGTATAGCGCCGATTAGCAATGCGATCAGCGCGGCGTTGGCCAGGATGATCGCACCCACGGCAAACCCTGCCGCCAGCTTCGCATCTGCCATCCGCTCGGCGGCAAGCGCACGATAAAAATCGATCTCCGCGCTAACCCAGGTGCGCGCATCGCGAATTAACTGCCGCGCGAGCGAGATTAATCCCGCCGCTTCCCGCCTATGACCTTTCACGCTGCCCCCGCGATGTAATCAGTCAAGATCATCGTCGTCGAAATTGTCGCCGACCTGTTCGATCCCGGCTTTCAGAACCCGGGCGAGCACGAAACCGACCGCAGCGGCCGCGCCGATCGCGATTGCAGGACTTTTGCGGACGAACGCACGTGTTTCGTCGAGGAGTTCCTCGACTTCCTTGCTGCGTAAAGTATCAGCGAAGCCTGACACCTGACCGGCGGCGGATCGGGCATAGCTGCCATATTGCTCGCCCATCCGCTTGTCGACGCTACCCGCCGCGTCATCGATCATCTTGGCGACTTCATCAATGGCGCCGCTCGCGCGGTTCTTGCCATCCTTGGCATAGTCGCGTGCCTTGTCGCCCGCCTGCCTGGACAGCTTCGACGCTTCGTCCTTGATCATGGCCTTGGTCGATTTTTTCGGCGATTTGGCCTTGCCCGTCTTTTTGACCGGTTCAGCCGCGACGGCCCTGGTCGCTTTGGGCTTGGGTGCGGTCGCGCCTTCGCCGGGCGTGGCGCTTGCCGGACCGGTCTTTACAGGCTCGGCCGGAATCTTTTGTTCTGCCATGTCACGGATCCCTTTCGTCTTGTCAGCGAAACAACCGCGAGCGCGCCTCGCGGTTCCATCGGCACGAGCAATTGCCGCATCGCTCGCGAGCGGATACATGCTCGCGGCGATACCGCACGCTGTGCGCCAAGCCTAAGGAGACTGTTACGTGACCGCAATAATCGACATTCACGGCCGTCAGATTTTCGACAGCCGGGGCAATCCCACCGTAGAGGTCGATGTCATGCTGGAGGATGGCAGCTTCGGCCGTGCCGCCGTGCCGTCGGGTGCATCGACGGGCAAGCATGAAGCGGTCGAACGGCGGGACGGCGACAAAAAGCGGTATCACGGCAAGGGCGTGACTCAGGCGGTCGAATCGGTGAACGGAGAAATTGCCGAAGCACTATTGGGCCTTGATGCGGAGGATCAGACCGATCTCGACCGGGTGATGATCGATCTCGACGGCACCGAAAACAAGGGCCGGTTGGGCGCGAACGCGATTCTGGGGGTGAGCCTTGCCGCAGCGAAGGCCGCCGCCGACGCCCGCGGCCTTCCGCTGTATCGCTATGTCGGCGGGGTGAGCGCGCATATGCTGCCGGTGCCGATGATGAATATCATCAATGGCGGCGAACATGCCGATAACCCGATCGATTTTCAGGAATTCATGATCATGCCGGTTGGCGCCGACAGCATCGCCGAAGCGGTTCGATGCGGTTCGGAGATTTTTCACACGCTGAAAAAAGCGCTGAGCGACAAGGGGCTTTCCACGTCGGTCGGTGACGAGGGCGGCTTCGCGCCCGCGCTGAAATCAACCGACGAGGCCATCGGATTCATCATGCGCTCGATCGAGGCAGCGGGATACCGGCCCGGCGATGACGTCATGCTCGCGCTCGATTGCGCCTCGACCGAATTTTTCCGGGACGACGCCTATCATATGGAGGGCGAAGGCAAGGTCCTAAGCTCGGGCGAAATGGCCGACTATCTGCTCGCTCTCGCGCAGAATTATCCCATTTTGTCGATCGAAGACGGCATGAGCGAGGATGATTTCGACGGCTGGAAAATCATGACCGACAAACTTGGCGACAAGGTGCAACTGGTCGGCGATGACGTGTTCGTCACCAACCCTACGCGAATCGCCGATGGTATCGAGGGCGGCTATGCCAATTCGCTGCTGGTGAAGGTCAATCAGATCGGCACGTTGACCGAAACGCTGGAAGCGGTGGAGATGGCGCACCGCGCGGGCTTCACCACCGTCATTTCGCACCGGTCGGGCGAGACCGAGGACTCGACAATCGCCGACCTTGCCGTCGCAACCAATTGCGGTCAGATCAAGACCGGCAGCATGTCGCGCTCCGACCGGCTGGCCAAATATAATCAGCTCATCCGTATCGAGGAGGAACTGGGCGGCGCATCGCGGTATGCGGGCCGTTCGATCATTCGGGTCTGATCCGGGGCGGACGCTTCGTCCGGTTCAGAAAAGACGTGCTCCGTTGTCGACGGGCTGGTCGAGTGTCATCAGCACCACCTCACCCTCGGCATCGGGTGCGCCGAGCACCAGCACTTGCGACAGGAATTTGCCGATCTGGCGCGGCGGAAAGTTCACGACCGCCGCGACCTGGCGGCCGATCAGTGTTTCCGGAGCGTAATGGCGCGTGATCTGCGCGCTCGATTTGCGTATTCCGATCGCATCGCCAAAGTCGATCCACAGCTGGATCGCCGCTTTGCGTGCTTCGGGGAAGGGGCGGGCGTCGACTATCGTGCCAATACGGATATCGACCGCGAGAAAATCCTCGAATACAATGTCATCGGCTGCCGGAGCGCCGGGTTCGGGCACGGCGTGCATGGTTAATAATCCTTGATTCGCAAAGCCGGGTAGGGGAATATCTCGCTTATGTCGCGTACGTCACCCATTGCCGCGATGCTTCGTCGTGCGGGCCTGCCCGCCGCGGCGATCATCTTCATGGTCTTTTTCGGCTATTATGCCGTGCTGGGGCCGAACGGCGTTCTGGCGTATCGTGATTATCAGCGTCAGCTTGCGCAAAAACAGGCGGTCTATGCCCAGCTCGACAAGCATCGGCAAACGCTGCGCAATCGCAAGGAGCAGCTCGATCCGCGCCATGCCAACCCCGACATGGTCGACGAACTGGTGCGCAAGGAGCTGAACGTCGTCCATCCGGATGAAAAAATTATCCCGCTGGATTGATCCACCCGGCATTTTTGAATGAACGCAACGCAGAAATTGCGCGTTGACGTTGCGGTCGGGCGGATAAGCGTTTTATAGGCTCGGCTCTTTCCTGCTCCCCAAGGACGAGGGTTCCTATCGTGGCCAAGGCAGCGTCATCACGCAGCACAAAATCAGAATCGGGTTCGAAGACGGGTAAGTCCGAACCTTTAATCCCAAATCGCGAACGTCCCGATGAGCCGGGCCGGTACAAGGCGTCGAAGGACGAGCTTGTCCAGTTTTACCGGCAAATGCTTCTCATCCGGCGATTCGAGGAAAAGGCCGGACAGCTTTACGGCCTCGGCCTGATCGGCGGTTTCTGCCACCTGTATATCGGACAGGAAGCCGTTGCGGTCGGTATCCAATCCGGGCTGGACGGCGACAGGGACTCGGTCATCACCGGCTATCGCGACCATGGGCACATGCTTGCCTATGGCCTTGATCCGAAGGTCATCATGGCCGAACTGACCGGCCGAGACGCCGGCATTTCGAAGGGCAAGGGCGGATCGATGCACATGTTCTCGACCGAGAAGAAGTTCTACGGCGGGCACGGCATCGTCGGCGCGCAGGTGCCATTGGGCACCGGGTTGGCCTTTGGCCATAAATATAACGAGGATGGCGGCGTTTGCGTCGCATATTTCGGCGACGGGGCCTCGAATCAGGGGCAGGTTTACGAAGCCTTCAACATGGCCGAGCTTTGGAAGCTTCCGATCATTTTCGTGATCGAGAACAACCAATATGCCATGGGCACCAGCGTCAATCGCTCGGCGGCCGAGGATCAGCTTTTCCGCCGCGGCGAAAGCTTCCGCATTCCCGGTATCCAGGTCGATGGCATGGACGTGCTGGCGGCGCGTGGCGCAACCGAAACGGCGCTTGAATGGGTGCGCAGCGGCAAGGGGCCAATCATCCTTGAGATGAAGACCTATCGCTATCGCGGCCATTCGATGTCCGACCCGGCGAAATATCGCAGCCGCGAGGAAGTGCAGTCGGTCCGCGACAAGTCGGACCCGATCGAGCATGTGAAGCGCGAACTGGCCGATGCCGGGGTCGCAGAGGACGAGATGAAGGCGATCGAAAAGGAAATCCGCAAGATCGTGAACGAGGCCGCGGACTACGCCGAGACGGCGCCGGAGCCCGAACCCGAGGAGTTGTATACCGACGTGCTGGTGGGGAAGTATTGAGATGTCCGTAGAGATCAAGATGCCCGCGCTTTCCCCGACCATGGAGGAAGGCACCCTCGCCAAATGGCTGGTCAAGGAAGGCGATACCGTAGCCGCCGGCGACATCATGGCCGAAATCGAGACCGACAAGGCGACGATGGAATTCGAAGCCGTCGATGAAGGCGTGCTGGCCAAGATCGTCGTGCCCGAAGGCACGGACGGCGTAAAGGTCGGCACGGTCATCGCCATGATCGCCGAAGAGGGCGAGGATGCGGGTGATGTCGAAGCACCCGCCGCCGATACACCGGACAAAAAGGAAAAGGCAGGCGAGAGCGATGCGAAGCCCGCTAAGCCGACGACCGAGAAGGACGAGGCGCCGACCAAGCCTGCACGGCTCGAATCGGACGTGAAACCGCCCGAACCCGAAGTGCCTGAAGGCACCGAATTCGTGAAGATCACGCTGCGTGAAGCGCTGCGCGACGCGATGGCGGAGGAAATGCGGACCGACGAACGCGTGTTCGTGATGGGCGAGGAAGTCGCCGAATATCAGGGCGCGTACAAGGTCACCCAGGGGCTGCTCGATGAATTCGGGCCGAAGCGCGTCATCGACACGCCGATCACCGAATATGGGTTTGCCGGTGTCGGCACGGGCGCCGCAATGGGCGGGTTGAAGCCGATCGTCGAATTCATGACGTTCAATTTCGCCATGCAGGCGATCGACCATATCGTCAATTCAGCGGCGAAGACGAACTATATGTCCGGCGGGCAGATGCGCTGCCCTATCGTGTTTCGCGGTCCCAACGGCGCGGCGAGCCGCGTCGGCGCGCAGCACAGCCAGAATTACGGCCCCTGGTATGCCAGCGTTCCGGGGCTGATCGTGATCGCGCCCTATGACGCCGCCGATGCCAAGGGGTTGATGAAGGCGGCGATCCGTTGTGAAGACCCGGTGGTTTTCCTTGAAAACGAACTGCTTTACGGCCGCAGCTTCGACGTGCCCAAGCTAGACGATTTCGTCCTGCCGATCGGCAAGGCGCGGACGATGCGCGAGGGTAAGGATGTCACGATCGTCAGCTATTCGATCGGGGTCGGTCTTGCGCTCGAAGCGGCCGAAACGCTTGCCGGAGAGGGCATCGATGCCGAGGTTATCGACCTTCGCACGCTGCGCCCGCTCGACAAGCAGGCGGTACTCGATAGCTTGAAAAAGACCAACCGGGTGGTGATTGCCGAAGAAGGCTGGCCGACTTGCTCGATCGCCAGCGAAATTTCAGCGATCTGTATGGAGGAAGGCTTCGATTATCTCGACGCGCCGGTTACCCGCGTGACGAACGAAGATGTGCCGCTGCCCTATGCGGCGAACCTGGAAAAATTCGCGCTGATCGATTCGGACCGGATCGTGAAGGCGGCTAAGAAGGTCTGCTACAAGGACTGACAGGCGACTGCCGGCGCGTCGATGGCGCGCCGGCCGGTCAGCTTGCCGAATATTTGTCGCAGGTCTTGGCAGTGACGCCGGTAGAGGATTGCAGGTCCTCGCTGTCGCGTTCGCGAACCGTGTAGGATGCTTCCGACCGCAAGATCGGTTCGCCGATGATCTGGCTGCCGACCACCGGTTTGTATTGGTACGTTACTTCGACAAAGATCATGTCGACATCGTCAGCAGCCGTGATCCGGTTTTTGGACGATCCCATATATTGCAATGCGCCGTTGTTTTTTCCGGTCCCCTCATCGCCATATTGCGGTTTGGATTGGGTGACATTCAGTGCTCCCATGCACCGCTGCCAACGTATCCATTGCCCCGCCGTCGACCCGGTTTTGCCGTTGGGCGACACGCTGGAAACCACCACGCGGCCGCGTTCGCCGAAATCGATGCTGTCTCCGATCAGGTTGGCGCTCAACAGCGCTTCGTTGACATCGGCTTCGGTGATCGAATCGCGGACACGCGCGACATTGTCGGCGACGCTCGTGCTGATCTGATTCACGCGCATCATCGCGATCGCATAATGCGCGGTCTCGATTCCCATCAGCGCCACGCCAAGCAGGATGGGAAGCGAGAACGCGAATTCGATCAGCGCGAGTCCGCGCTTCTCGCGCGCAAGCCCTGCCATGACGGCAAGCGGGCGGGATATGGCGGCGGTCATCAGTCGCATCGCTCTGTCGGCGCCGCGCGAGAGGCATATGGCTGGTTCCGCACCGCGATCGTCGCCTGAACCGTGCGTTTGTCGATCCATCCCATAATTCCAGAAACCGGGGTAAGATTGGGGTAATTGGCCGTCACCGTATAGTTGACGATGTCGTCCGCATTGCCCAGGTCGGCGCTGCCCAAGGTGCTGTCATATTTGCCGTTATTATTAGCGTCTTCGTAACAATCGCCTTTATTATAAACGCCCTTCGGGTCGATATCCTGAAGTATCTTTTCCGGCTTTCCGACGTTTGAAAAATTGTAATAGCTCTTGGTGTCGACAGTAACATATTTCTTGTCGACCACCTGACCCACCTCATCGATTATCGTCTGTTTGACGCTGTCGATATCCTGATCGCCCACCGTGGCCTTTCGCGCGGCCTTGGTCATCGCGCCTTCCACCATCGCGGTGACATAGCCCTGATAGCCGATTTCAAGCGTGGCCATCAGCGTCATGATCAGCACCGGCGCAATGATCGCAAATTCCACCACCGTGACCGCGCGCCTGTCACGCAGCAGGCCAGGGGAAGGCAGCGCGATCATTGGTTCAACCTCAATGCGCCAATTTTAGAACCGATCTCCTCAAACTTGGCGATCAGGTCAGCCGAGCTATTGATGCCCGCCGCCTGATCCGGCGTGCTGGCGCAATTTTTCATGTCGGTGGTCAAGGTCGTGGCAAAGGCAATGACCCAAACCTGAATATTTTCGCTTTTCGCGGCGTTGCACGCCATCCGGAAACGCTGAAGATGACGCGCCTCCTGATTGCTGGCCGAAGAGCCAAGAACCCGGCGATCATAGGTTTCGATGCCGTATGAGGAGTATTGGTCCATTGTAGGCGCCATATCGCCGTCGGTCATGAAGATTAGATATTTGCGGACCTGAAACCCGCGGATTTTTTTCGGATTATCGGGATCGTACTGATCGTTGGTTTCCGGCGTATCCGATTTGAAAATACCGTCTGGCGAAATAAACCGGGCACCCCAGATCATGCCAATGTCGTGATAGGTTCCACCCTGCGGCTTCAAACCGTTGAGATATTTCATGAACGATGTTTTATCGTTATAATATTCTTTCAAACGGCTTGCCTGGCTGGCGCAGTAGCGACTTTCCATGGCTTGAGTTTTTGTGTTAGGATTTATTTCGACTTCCGGCCACCATGGTGCCCAGCGCGTATCGTCGCTATAGGGAATCAGATTGATATCGAGGTCATAGGCATCCGACGGCGCGATCGTTGCCGAACCACCATCGATCGTCGTATTATTGGTCTTTCTCATCTCTATGCAGCCGCCCCAAGTGGCGGTCCCGGTGTCCTGCGATGGGATGGGGGTTGCCTGACCCGTAATATATTGGCTGGTGTCTAAAGTGAATTGCCCATATTCCCAGTCATAAGAAGTTACCGAAGTGCTATATGTGCACTCTCCGTAAATCCCATATTTAAAAGAAAATTTTAGCTGATAACTTCCGCTAACGGCATTGCATTGGCTTTGCGTCAAGCTGGTGCTGACGACAACCTTTGCCACTGTTTTTGATTGGCGTTGCCGCGTTTGGTACGGAGCGGACTTGCGAATATAGCTGCTATTCTTAGCGTAAACCAGTTTTCCGACATTAACCGTGCCGTTATACGGTACAAAGCCGTATCGAAGGCGCAGATTGTTTCCATGAAGCTGGTCCTGCGCGGACTTCAACGTATCGTATAGCGAAGAAGCGGCGTTGCGAAGCGCCTGCATCTTTGACCCGGATTGCTCAACTTCGTTACAGGCGCTGTTGGCAATGGACGGCGGGCAGTTCATCGATCCCGACATATCCACGACCATCATAACGTCCGTAGACACGAAATCCTGCGTTGCCGAGCAATCGGCTTCGATCGGAATTCGTTTGTAGCCAAAGATTTTCATGATCGACGTCGGGACGGTGGTGCTTGCCGTCATGTGTACCGTTCCGGCTTCGGGCACAGTCACTTTCGGGTCGAAATCGGTGGTCTGAAACGTATTTTGTGGGAAGTTGAAATTGAAATATTTGCGCGCCTCATCATTGACGTCGTCCGTCAGCGTCGGTCCCGAAAGAAGCTTGCGCGCGGCGAGCACCCCGGAATCGCACGCCTGTTGCAACCGGTCCTGCGCCATATAGGCGACCGACATGTCGAGCCCCGACCCGATCATCGCGGTCAGCGGGATCAGCGCCGCCGCAACAATGGCCAGCGTGTTGCCGCGCACATCCCCGGCAAGCGCGCTGAGGAATCCGCGCGACTTCCCCCGTTGCCGCCGACCGGCCTTGTTTTGCATCCGCTGGTTTCGCATGACATTCCCGTTTCAGCGCCGCTCTATGCCCCAGTAAGGGTTAATGGCGGCGTAAATGGCATGATGAACAAGGCGCTAACGCTTGGCTGACACTGTGGATTCGACCAATATTTACAGTACCGACAACCCCGAACGCGCGCTGGTGGCGACCTATGCCCCGGTCGAGCGGCGACGGGCGTTGCTTGCGTTGCTGGCGCTGGACGATGTGCTGGCTGAAGTGCCGCGCACGACGAACGAACCGGCATTGGGGCAGATGCGGCTTATCTGGTGGCGCGATGCGCTGACGGCGCTCGATAGCGCCGCCCCGCCGGCTCAGCCGGTTCTGCGCGCGGTGGCGAATGACGTGCTGCGGCATGACGTCACCGGCGCGAAGCTAGGCGAAATACCGGACGGCTGGGCAGTTCTGATCGAAACGGAGGACTTGGACGAGGCGGCGATGCGCGAGTATGCGAGGTTGCGCGGCGCGGTACTGTTCGATTCGGCGGGCATGGCGCTGGGGGGTGGCGACATCCCGCTGGCCCAGGCGGGCGAAGGCTGGGCATTGGCCGATCTTGCCCGCAATCTGTCCGTTTCCGATGCTGCCGCGCGGGCGGCGGGACTTGCTCGGCCGTTATTGACACAGGCATTGTCGCGCAAATGGCCGGTTCGGCTGCGTGCATTGGGGGCGATGGCGCATATCGCGCGGATGGATCTCGACACCGGTTGGGATCGCCCCGTGGCGCTGGGCGCGCCGCGCCGCGTCGCGCGGCTTGGCTGGCACCGTTTGACGGGGCGGTAAGGGGGGAAGGCAGGATGTGGCGGTATCTGGTCGGCGCGCTTGCCGCGATGTTGATGATGGGGGCAGCGGCCTTGATGATGCAGGGGCATGCCCAAAGCGAAGTCAATGTGCCGCCACCACCTCCCCCAGTGCAACCGGTGGCGTCGGCCACGCCCGATCCGCTTCCTTCACCGCCAGAGGCGACCGAAAAAACGCGCGAGGAAAAGCGCTTCGACCGCTATGATGACGATCATGACGAATGGATCACGCAGGCGGAACTGCTGAAATCACGCCGAAAATCGTTCGCCCGGCTGGACAAGGACGGCGACGGCAAGCTCAACTTTCGCGAATGGGCGCACACCACCTATGACAAATTCGCCAAGGCCGATGCCGACAAGTCCGGCAGGCTGAGTCGCACCGAGTTCGCCACGACCCGGCGCAAGCGCAAACCGAAGAAGAAACCGGCCTGCGCCTGCGCAAAGGACTGATACCAAACTGTATTGACCTGAAGTCATAGCAATATCGTCATTGCGAGACCCGAAGGGGCGCGGCAATCCAGCTATGCGCGTATAAACGATGGTTGCTGGATCTCCACGTCGCTGCGCTCCTCGCGATGACGACGTAAGGGGCGGGTCACGCTTTCCGCACCTTCGTATGACGCCCTTTCGCTTCGGTCCTGTCCGGTACGACCTTACGCACCGACGGAGCCATGGTCAGGAGACAGCTTTTGCCAGCCCCCGCGACAATTTGAGCGCAGCGTTGAGCCGGGTTTTGGGGTCGTTCCACGCCCGCGTGATGACCAGCTTCATATCGGGACGCAGCTTCGCGGTGCCCTCCAGCCGATCGACATAGGCGAGCAGCCCTTCAACACTGGGGAAATTGTCATTGAAGAAGGTGACCAGCGCCCCCTTCGGCCCGACATCCAGCTTGGCGATATTCGCCTTTTTCGCCGCCAGCTTCGCTTCGATCAGCCTCAGCAGGTTTTCGGTGGCTTCTGGCAATTTGCCGAACCGGTCGATCAGTTCAGCGGCGAACGCCTCGATCCCGTTGCGGTCCTCGACCTCGTTCAGACGACGGTACAGCCCCATTCTCAGGTCGAGATCGGGAACATAGTCTTCGGGGATGAGGATTGGGGCATCGACGGTGATCTGCGGTGAGAAATCCTTTTTCGCCTCGTCGCGCAGACCGCCCGATTTGGCGTCGAGGATCGCGTCCTCCAGCATCGACTGATACAGTTCGTAGCCGACCTCCTTGATATGCCCCGATTGTTCGTCGCCCAGCAGATTGCCTGCGCCACGAATGTCGAGATCATGGCTCGCAAGCTGGAACCCCGCGCCAAGGCTTTCGAGGTCGGAAAGGACCTTGAGCCGCTTTTCGGCCGCATCGGTCATCATCCGTTCGGGCGGCGTGGTCATATAGGCATAGGCGCGCGTCTTGGCGCGACCGACACGCCCGCGAAGCTGGTACAGCTGGGCAAGGCCGAACTTGTCCGCGCGATTGACGATCAGCGTGTTGGCGGAAGGAATGTCCAGCCCGCTTTCGACAATCGTGGTGGAAACGAGCACTTCGAACTTCTTGTCGTAAAAGGCGCTCATCCGCTCCTCGACCTCGCTCGGGCTCATCTGGCCATGCGCGACGACGTAACGCACCTCGGGCACTTCTTCGCGCAGGAACTGTTCGATATCGGGCAGGTCGGCGATGCGCGGCGTGACGAAATAACTTTGCCCGCCGCGATAATGTTCGCGCAGCAGCGCTTCGCGAACCACGACCGGGTCCCAGGGCATGACATAGGTGCGCACGGCAAGGCGGTCGACCGGCGGCGTCTGGATCACCGACAGTTCGCGAAGCCCGCTCATCGCCATTTGCAGCGTGCGCGGGATCGGCGTCGCGGTAAGGGTGAGCATGTGAACGTCGTTTTTCAGCGCTTTCAGCCGTTCCTTATGGGTGACGCCGAAGCGCTGTTCCTCATCGACGATGACAAGGCCCAGCCGTTTGAACTCGACCGCCTTGGCAAGAACGGCATGGGTGCCGACGAGGATGTCGATATCGCCGGAAGCCACGCGTTCCTTCGTCGTCTTCATCTCCGATGCGGTGACCAGCCGCGACATGCGGCCGATATTGATCGGAAAGCCTTCGAACCGTGCAGTGAACTGATTGAAATGCTGACGCGCGAGCAGCGTGGTCGGGCATACCACCGCAACCTGCATCCCCGCCATAGCGGCGACGAACGCGGCGCGCAGCGCGACCTCTGTCTTGCCGAAACCGACATCGCCGACGATCAGGCGGTCCATCGGTTTTCCGGCGGAAAGATCGTTCAGCGCATCGTCGATCGCGCGGTCCTGATCCTCGGTTTCCTCATAGGGGAAGCGATCGACAAAGGCCGGATACCCGGTATCGCGCTCGGCAACTTCGGCAGGGCGCAGCGCGCGTTTGGCGGCGGTCGCGATGAGTTCGCCCGCGATTTCGCGGATGCGCTCCTTCATCTTCGATTTGCGCCGCTGCCATGCCTCGCCGCCCAGCTTGTCGAGGCTCGCGCCTTCCTCGCCCGATCCATAGCGGGAAAGGACTTCGAGGTTTTCGACCGGCACGTAGAGCTTGTCGCCGCCCGAATAGCTCAGCGCCACGCAATCGTGCGGGCTTTTGCCGACGGGAATCGACATCAGCCCCTCATACCGGCCGATACCGTGATCCGAATGAACGACCAGATCGCCGGGCGAAAGCGTCGCCAGTTCGTTCAGAAACGCATCGGTCGACTTCTTGCGCTTGCGCCGACGCACCAGCCGGTCGCCCAGCATATCCTGTTCGGTAAGCAGCGCGATATCCGGCGCGGTAAAACCGTGATCGAGCGGCAGCACGGTGAGCGCGACGCCCGTATCGGCAGTGCCCAGCGCCTCCTGCCAGCCATCGGCCGGTCGAATGCCGGTCAGCCCGTGATCCTGAAGCAGCCCGGTCAGGCGTTCGCGCGCGCCGGGCGAATAGCTGGCCAGTATCGGCTTGCGGCCGTCTTTCCGCAGCTTGGCGATGTGCGCGACGACGGCTTCGTAGATATTGGTGCCGGCGGCGCGTTCGGGCGCGAAGTCGCGCGGGCCGTCGACCCCGAAATCAAGGACGGTGTCGCTTTTCGGTTCGTGAAAGGGCGAGGTGAGATGCGCGGGCGCATTTTCCAGCTTCGCGCGCCATTCATCAGCGAGCAGATAGAGCTGATCCGCGCCGAGCGGGCGATAGCTGCCCGGATCGTTCGATTGCGCGCGCACGCGGTTCGACTGATAATCGGCGATCGCTTCGAACCGCGCATCGGCGGCCCCAGGCGTATTCGCATCGCGCACCACCACCGCGCCATCGGGCAGGTGATCGAACAGCGTTTCCAGCTTTTCTTCGAACAATGGAAGCCAATGCTCCATCCCGGCGAGGCGACGCCCTTCCGAAATCGCCTGATACAGCGGGTCGCCAGTCGCCGTCGCGCCGAATTTCTCTCGATATCGCGCGCGAAAGCGTTTGATGCTGTCTTCGTCGAGCAGCGTTTCGGACGCCGGGAGCAGGGTGAAGCCGTCGATGCGCCCGGTAGTGCGTTGATCCGACGCGTCGAAGGTGCGCACGCTTTCAATTTCGTCCCCGAAGAAATCGAGGCGCAGCGCCGCTTCCGATCCGCTGGGGAACAGATCGACCAGCCCGCCGCGCACCGCGAATTCGCCGGCGTCATTGACTGTGTCGACACGGGTATAGCCATTGGCGGCAAGCAGCGTCGACAGGCGTTCCAGCGAAATCCGTTCGCCGGGCGCTAGCCGGGCGACAAGCTGGCGGACGCGGAACCGGGTGAGGGTGCGCTGCGTGGCGGCGTTGACGGTGGTGAGAAACAGGCGCGGCTTTTTCGACGTCTGTTGCAGCGCGTGGAGCGCCGCCAGCCGTTCCGCCATCGCACGCAGCGTTGGGCTGGCGCGATCATAGGGCAGGCAATCCCATGCCGGATAGCTGATGACCTCAAGCTCCGGTGCGAAATAAGGCGCAGTCGCGGCGATGGCGCGCATCGCGTTTTCATCCGGCGCGATGAAGACCGCGCCGCCCTTGCTGCCGCGTGCAAGGTCGGCGAGCAGCGAGGGCAGGAAGCCGGTGGGAACGCCCGAAAGCGTCAGCGGACGAGTGGCGGTGAGGACGGTTTTCAGGTCGGGCATAGCGTTACGCCTCGCAAGCCCGTTGGTGCTGAGCCTGTCGAAGCACGATCTTTCTCTTTCGGTGGGGGAGAGGGAAGGCCGGCCCTTCGACAAGCTCAGGGCAAATGGAGCGAGGCTATTCGGCGATCGGAACGAAGTTCAGCTTCTTCATCTTCGCGATGATCTCACCGTCGAAGCGATCGGGAACCGGCTGGGTTCCCAGCGCCCACGCCATAATGTCGACATCCTGCTCCTCAAGCATTTCTTCGAACAGCGCGATCTGTTCATCGGTGAAGGCGAGGTGGTGCGCGTCGAAAAAACCGCCGATCATCAGGTCGGCTTCTTTCGTGCCGCGATGCCACGCGCGAAAACGCAGGCGTTTGAGGCGGGTGTCGCGGTCCATAAGCGTCGCTTTCCAATAGCCGTGCGGCCGGCGGCGCTGGCGTTGCGCTGTCGGCTGAATGGGTTTTGCCGGAACAGATAGGGTGCGCTGGCCAAAAAGGCCAGTGGGTGAGTGGCTCGGCGCTGCGGGCCTTGTAATGACAAGAGTAGGTGATGGGCACCTTTCGCGGCAGCGCGGCTTTGGCTAACTCACCCCTATGCGCCCCGAATTGCTCAATCCGTTGTTTGCCGAGGTCACGGCCCTGAAAGGGGTCGGGGCCCAGCTTGCCAAGCCGCTGGAGAAGCTGGGGTTGGCGCGGGTGGTGGATGTGGCGTTTCACCTGCCCTCGGGCTGGATCGACCGGGTGCCGCGCGATGAACTGGATACCGCCGATGCGGGGCGGGTGATCGCGATCACGCTGACCGCGACCGATTACCGCACCGGCGGGTCGCGCCGGTCGCCAGTTCGCGTGCAGGCGAGCGATGCCGCCGGGAACATCGTTTCCCTGGTCTATTTCGGTGGCAATTCGGGCTGGGTGATGAAGCTGCTGCCGCTGGGCGAGAAGCGGCGCGTTTCGGGCAAGCTCGAAACCTATGGCCAGGAATTACAGATCGTGCATCCCGACCATGTCGTGCCGGTGGAGGAGGCGGAAAGCCTTGCCGGGCGGGAGGCGGTCTATCCGTTGTCCGAGGGGATGACGTCGAAGCGGCTGGCGGGGCTGGCGGCTCAGGCGATCGACCGCGCGCCTGAGCTTCCCGAATGGATCGAGTCGGGATTAAAGGCGAAGCATGACTGGCCCGACTGGCGTGAGGCGTTGCAGCGCATCCATGCCGACCCGGCGGATGCGAAGGCACGCGAGCGGCTGGCCTATGACGAGATTTTCGCGACGCAACTGGCGCTGCTGCTGGTGCGCGGCGCGGCGCGGGCAAAGCGCGGGCGGCCCTTGGTGGGCGACCACCGGCTGCGCGACATGCTGAACCTGCCTTATGCGCCGACGGGCGCGCAGGCGCGCACGATTCGCGAGATCGAGGGCGATTTGGCGCAACAGCGGCCGATGCTCCGGTTGCTGCAGGGCGATGTCGGTTCGGGCAAGACGCTGGTCGCGCTGATGACGCTGTTGATGGCGGTGGAAGCGGGCGCGCAGGGGGCGTTCCTCGCTCCCACCGAAATCCTGGCGCGCCAGCATTATGAAACGCTGCGCACGATGCTGCGCGGGTTGCCGGTCGAGGTCGGGATCCTTACCGGACGCGACAAGGGCCGCGCGCGTGAAGCTACGCTGATGGGGCTGGCCGACGGATCGATCCATATTCTGGTGGGCACCCATGCGATCTTTCAGGAAGGGGTGACCTACAAGGACCTTGGGCTGGTCGTGGTGGATGAACAGCATCGCTTTGGCGTCGCGCAGCGCATGATGCTGCAGGCCAAGGCGCAGGTGCCGCCCCATTTGCTGGTGATGACGGCGACCCCGATCCCCCGCACGCTCACCCTCGCGCAATATGGCGAGATGGACACCAGCCGATTGGATGAAATGCCCCCCGGTCGCGAGCCGATCGAGACGCGGGTAGTGTCAGAAGAGCGGATCGATGCGGTGATCGACGGGCTTGCGCGGCATCTGTCGAACGGGGGGCAGGCCTATTGGGTGTGCCCGCTGGTCGAGGAGAGCGAGAAAAGCGATCAGGCGGCGGCCGAAGCGCGCGCCGAGGTGCTTCGTCAGCGTTTCGGCGACCGGGTCGGACTGGTGCACGGCCGGATGAAAGGACCGGCCAAGGACGCGGTTATGGCGGCGTTCCAGTCGGGTAAGACCGGTGTGCTGGTCGCGACGACGGTGATCGAGGTCGGCGTGGACGTGCCTAACGCCACGCTGATCGTGATCGAGGGCGCGGACCGGTTCGGCCTGGCGCAACTCCACCAGCTTCGCGGGCGGGTGGGGCGCGGCGGCGGACATTCGATATGCCTGCTGCTGCGTGGCCAGCATTTAAGTGAGACATCGCGTGCGCGGCTGGCGCTGATGCGCGAAACGAACGATGGCTTTCGCATCGCCGAAGAGGATTTGCGGCTGCGCGGGGCGGGCGAATTACTGGGCACGCGCCAATCGGGCGAAATGCAGTTTCGCCTCGCTACACCCGAAAGCCTGACCGCGCTGCTTCCTGCCGCGAACGGCGATGCGCGGCTGTTGATGGATCGCGACGGCGGACTGGAAGCGACACGCGGACGTGCTGCGCGGCTGGCGCTGTACCTGTTCGAACGCGATTCGGCGGTGGGGCTGCTCCGATCAGGCTGAGCGGGCTTGTTTGCCCATTTCGGCAAGCATGGTGAACAGGTTGCCAGTGGCCTGTCAGGCGGGATTCAACAGGCCGTGATTCTTTTTTCCGGCCGAAACCCGCACGACATTTCCGGCAATGGCGATATGATGCGCTTCGTCCACCACCTTTTCCCCGTCAACGCGCGCGCCGCCGCCCTTGATAAGCCGCTTCGCCTCGCCCTTCGAAGCGCACAGGCCCAGACCCACCAGCGCGTCTAGGATGGCAATCCCGCCCACCACATTCATGCTTGGCAGCGCTTCGCCCGCCGCGCCTTCCTCGAACGTCTTGCGCGCGGTTTCTGCGGCGAAGCTTGCCGCGTCTTCGCCCCGGCACATCGCGGTGGCGGCATCGGCCAGCACCTTTTTCGCCTCGTTGATCTCCGCACCCTCAAGCGCTTCCAGCCGCGCAATCTCGTCAAGCGGCAGATCGGTGAACAGGCGAAGGAAACGGCCGACATCGCGATCGTCAGTGTTGCGCCAGAATTGCCAATAGTCATAAGCAGAAAGCTGGTCGTCGTTGAGCCAGACAGCGCCCGCCATCGTCTTGCCCATCTTGCCGCCATCGGCGGTGGTGATCAGCGGGGTGGTAACACCATAAACTTCGGTCCCGTCGACGCGGCGCGCCAGTTCGATCCCGTTGACGATATTGCCCCACTGGTCCGACCCGCCCATCTGAAGCCGGCACCCGGCGCGGCGCGACAGTTCGAGAAAGTCGTATGCCTGAAGGATCATGTAATTGAATTCGAGGAAGCTGAGCGATTGTTCGCGATCGAGCCGCAGCTTCACCGAATCAAAGCTGAGCATACGGTTGACCGAAAAATGCTGCCCGATGTCGCGTAGGAACGGAATATATTCGAGTTTGTCGAGCCATTGCGCATTGTCGAGCATGACCGCGTCCGACGGCCCGTCGCCAAAGGTCAGGAAGCGTTCGAACACGCGTTTGATCGAGGCGACGTTCGACGCGATGACGTCGTCGGTCATCAGTTTGCGCGCTTCGTCCTTGAAACTGGGATCGCCGATCTTCCCCGTGCCGCCGCCCATCAGCACGATCGGCTTGTGCCCAGCCTGTTGCAGGCGGCGAAGCAGCATGATCTGAACCAGACTGCCGACATGGAGCGAGGGCGCGGTCGGATCGAAACCGATATAGCCGGGCACGATCTGTTTCGCCACAAGGCTATCCAGGCCCGCAGCATCAGTAAGCTGGTGAATATAGCCGCGCGAGGCGAGCAGGTTGAGCAGATCGGAACTGTATTCGGTCATGGTGCGCCATCCGATAATTAGATTGCGCGCGATTTGCACCCCCGTTTGCATGGGGAGTGGGAAGAAGGACGGCGCTTTGACAGGCTAAGCGCGGACGGGTTGTGGAGGAGCGCGAACGGATTGTTGAACCGCCCATCGTTTGGCCTGAGCTTGTCGAAGGCCTGCTCTGTCCTTTACGCAGGCGGTGAACGAAGAAGGGTGGGGCTTCGACAGGCTCAGCTCGAACGGGGGTAGCGTTGCGTTTTGATCTCGTCTGTCATCCCGATACGCAGCAAAGTGCGCTCGACAGTATTGTCGTGACGGTCGCACCGCGCAAAGGCGCGTGTCTGCGCGTGTCGTTCCGCGCGCGGGGCGATGTGGCGGCGGTGCGCTGGCCCGGCGCGGCGAAGCGGGGCGAGGGACCGTGGAGCCGCGCTGACGAGCTATGGCGGCATAGCTGTTTCGAGGTGTTTTTCGGCCTTCCGGACAAACTGGGCTATCGCGAGGTGAACCTCAGCACGTCGGGGCGCTGGGCCGGCTATCGCTTCACCGGCTATCGCGAAGGAATGGCGGATGCGAATGACGTCGCGCTGCTTGCAGCCAAATGGCGCATCCTGTCCGACCGGGCCGAGATGCATGCACTGATCGAACTGCCGTCAGCCTATCGGCACGCCGACCTGATACTGGGACTGTCGGCGGTGATTGAGGATGGCGATGGCGGCAAATCCTATTGGGCGCTGGCGCATCCGCCGGGAAAACCCGATTTTCATCATCGCGATTGCTTTGCGCTGCCGATCGCGGCACCTGACGCCATATGAAATTCGGTATCGATCGCCTGCTCGCCGAGCCTGACTTGCGCAAGCCCCTGGAGGGAAAGCGTGTCGCGCTGCTCGCCCATCCCGCCTCGGTCACCGCGGACCTGACTCATTCGCTCGACGCGCTGGTCGCGGCGGGGGTGAAGATCAGCGCGGTGTTCGGGCCGCAGCACGGGGTGCGTGGCGACCTTCAGGACAATATGATGGAATCGCCCGATTTCACCGATCCGGTGTACGGCGTTCCGGTGTTCAGCCTGTATGGCGAAGTGCGCCGCCCCACCGGCCAGTCGATGACGACGTTCGATACGATTCTGATCGACCTTCAGGATCTCGGCTGCCGCATCTACACCTATGTTACCACGCTGCTCTATATGCTCGAAGCGGCGTCGAAGCATGGCAAGAGCGTGTGGGTGCTCGACCGGCCCAATCCGGCGGGGCGCCCTGTCGAAGGCCTGACGCTGTTGCTCGGCTGGGAAAGTTTCGTGGGCGCCGGGCCGATGCCGATGCGACACGGCATGACCCTGGGCGAAATGGGGCGCTGGTTCATCGATCATTTCGGGCTCGACCTTGATTACCGCGTGGTTGCGATGGAAGGCTGGCAGCCCGAAACGGGACCGGGTTTCGGCTGGCCGATGGACCGCCCCTGGGTGAACCCCAGTCCCAATGCGGCGAACGTCAACATGGCGCGCGCTTATGCCGGGACGGTGATGCTGGAGGGCACGACGCTTTCCGAAGGGCGCGGCACGACCCGGCCGCTTGAAGGTTTCGGCGCGCCCGATATCGATGCGCGCGCGGTGATTGAAGAGATGCGCAGCATCGCGCCCGAATGGATGACGGGTTGCACGTTACGCGATTTCTGGTTTCAGCCGACCTTCCACAAATATGTCGGCGAACTTTGTTCGGGCGTGTTTATCCATGCCGAAGGGGCAGGTTACGATCACGAATCGTTTCGTCCGTGGCGGGTTCAGGCGGCAGCTTTCAAGGCGGTGCGACGGCTGTATCCCGACTATCAATTGTGGCGCGATTTTCCTTACGAATACGAATTCGACAAGCTTGCCATAGACGTGATCAACGGCGGTGCCGCCCTGCGGGAGTGGGTGGACGATCGGCATGCGGAGGCGGGCGACCTGGACACCCTTGCCAAACACGACGAAGCGGCCTGGCAAGACGTTCGGCGCATGCATCTGTGCTATTGAGCGTTACCGCGCGACGTCCTAACAGCCGATAATGCTTGCGGGGCTGATTTTCGCCACTGAAGATGCCGAGGACCGGCCGGACATGCTGGCGGCGACGCTGCCGTTCGGCGGGATGACGCTGCTCGAATATCAGGCGCGGCTGCTGATCGCCGCCGGCGTCGGGCATATCATGGTCGCGGTCGGCCGGGTAACGCCGTCGTTGCTGGGTGCGGTAAGCCGGATTTCCAGAGGCGATGTCGCGGTCGATGTCGTCCGCTCCGCCGAAGAGGCGTCGGCCAGGGCGCATCCGCTGTGCAACCTGATCGTCGTTGCCGACGGACTGGTGAGTACCGATCTCGCCATTCTCACCATGGCGGGCGAAACGCCCGATTCGCTTCTCGTGACGAGCGACGCCAATGTCGCCGCCGCTGTCGAGCGGGTCGATGCCGCGCGTTGCTGGGCCGGTGTCGCGATGATCAGCGCCGAGCGGCTGACCGAAATGGCCGACATGCCGCGCGAATATGATTTTCAATCGACACTGCTTCGCCTGTGTGTTCAGGAAGGCGCACGGCACGTCGCGCTTCCCGCTTCCGCACTGAAGGCCGGGCATGGCGTCGAACGAAGCGCCGATGCGTTGGCGAACCGAAGCAACGCAGTGCTCGCCGCGCTTGCCAATCAGCGGATCGGATGGGCGGATCGGTATATCTTCACCCCGATCACGCGGCTGGCGCTTCCCTGGCTCGTGGGTAAAAGCGTGCCTAACTGGGCGGTGATCCTGGCCGGCGTGGTGCTGGGCATCGGGTCGCTCGGATTGCTCGGCTATGGCCTTACGGCTTGGGGCATGGGCGTTTCGCTGCTTTCCGTGGCCTGCTTTTCCACCGGATCGCTGCTCAGCTGGTTACGCGGCGATGACCGGCGCGCACGCTGGCAGGAAGGCGCGATTATCGGGCTTGCCGGATTGGCCGTACTGATGGCCGGAGGACAGGCGATGATGCGCGGCGTCGGCTGGCCCGTCATGGCGCTGGCCATCACCGTCCTGATCGTTGCCGCAATCGTCGAGCGCGCGCCCGTCCGCCGTCGGCCCTGGTTCGGCAATGCCCCGTCCTATCTCTTGCTGCTGTTCCCGTTCGTTGCAGCAGGCTATATCGTGCCGGGTATTGCAGCGGTTCTTTTATATGCGCTGACCACGCTCGGAATCGCGGTTGAGGCGCTGCGTCAAAAGCCTTAGGCTTGTATTAACGATATTTCCGGTAATCGACGATCATGTCCGGCCACCAAGTCGACACGCGCGATGGACGCACCCTCAGCGCTGACAGGCTGCTCGCTATCGCGGCGGCTGTGTTGCCGTGCGACCTGCACGGCGGCGGGGGGATGGTTGGTGATTTGTTGCTCGACGATCAACAGCGTCTGGACGAGCGCACCCGCTTTGTCGCGCGCAACCGGCTTGACGCGATCCTCTCCGCAACCAGCGAAGAAATACGCGATCATGCGGCGCAGTTGCTGGAATCGCGCGGGGAGGGCGATCTTGCCAAAAAGCTGCGCAGCTATGACGGTGCGGCGCGGCTGCTGCGTCAGGCCCCGGCGTTTCGCGACAACGGTTTGGTGGCGGAAATTCTGGATAGCGCCCGGCTTGATCTGATCGGTGCCGACCTGCCCGTCCAGGCACCCGCAGATGCCGATGAGGCAAGCCTCCTTGCCCAACTGGTCGATTCGTCCGACAGGCTCGTTTCGTCTGCTGCCGTGGCAATGCTAAGCGCGGACAGCAGGCGTCGCGCGATGAACGATCAGCACGGCCTGACGGGGGCCGATCTCGACGCCGAAACCTATTACCGGCTGGTCTGGCTGGTAGCGGCCGCGCTCCGACTCGGCGGGGATACCGGTGCGCAAAGCGATCCGATCGCGCTGGATCATGCGTTGATCGAATCGGCGCGCCGCAGCCTGGCCGCGCATGATGAGGGCGAGCGGGCAGAGGCAAGCGCCGCCCGACTGGCACAGGCGCTTGATGCAAAGGGCGATCGACTGGCAGCGCTGATGGAGGCGGCGCTGGCCGATCGACGGATCATATTGTTCACCGCGTTATTTGCGCGCGCATTGCACGTGCCATATCGTCGTACGCGTGCCCTGCTTCTTGCCGATCCCGAGTTTTTATGGGTGGCGCTGCGAGCGCTTGATTTTCCTCGCGAGACACTGGCAGGGATCGGATATGCGTTGAGCGAGGCCGACAAGCGACGCGATGTCGAACGTTTTGCTAGCCATATCGATGTCGTCATGGCGTTGTCGCGCGACGATGCGATCCGGGCGATTGCTCCCGATATGCTGGACGACGGCTATCGCGACGCGCTGACCGCGCTTGGCGGGAAGGAGAGGGCGTGATGCTGGAAATCCCACCGCCGGCCGTAACCGCGCGAACCGATCTGCAAGGCATATTGATCGAGGCGGACAACCGCATTGCCGAACTCAATCGCACTGCCGGCGGCGACATCGGCAAGCCTGTCGCCGTGCCGCAGCTTGCCGCGCTGGTGCGTCTCGCGCTGCGGCTGCGCATCGTCCTGTCGCGTCAGATCGTCGCCGCGGATGGCGAGAGCGATGTGGAGCTTTGGGTGCGCGTCGAACCCGACGATACCGGCCTGTCGTTGCAAGTCAGCGGCTGGCGCGATCACCGCGACTGGCCGGTTGTCGAGGACGCGGCGCAGGAAAGCGATTTCGCCCAAGCCGATGCCGACTGGCTGTGGGAGACTGATTCTGCGCTTCGCATCACCGCGCTTTCACGTGAAGCGGGCGCTAAGTACGGGTTTGACGCCGATGAACTGCTCGGCAGGCCGCTGACCCGGCTTTTCGCATTATCCGATGATGAAGGGGGCGAATTTCCGATACTCGACGCGCTTGCTTCGCATGGACGGTTCGATGGTCAGGTCGCGCAACTGCGCGGTTCGGCGCGAAAAGTGTATCTGGCGGCCAACCCGCGAACCGACGCGACCGGCAGGTTCATCGGGTTTGATGGCGCTGCGCGGTTGATCGACGATTCCTCTCATGGGGCAGAGCCGGAAGGCACTGCGCAAACGCATGACGATCCGGCGACGGCGGTGGACTCCGCTTTTGGCGCTCGGTTGGAAAAGGCATTGCGCGGACCGTTGGGCAGGATCATCGCCAATGCCGACAGTATCCGGTCGCAATCGGATGGGCCGTTGCGTCAGGATTATGCCGATTATGCGGCGGATATCGCAAATGCGGGGCGGCACCTGCTGGGTCTGGTTGAGGACCTGGTCGATCTGCAGGCGATCGAGCGCGACGATTTCGACGTGGCTGTTGAGGCAGTCGACCTTGCCGACGTTGCGCGGCGCGCCGCCGGATTGCTCACGCTTCGCGCCCAGCATGCCAAGGTGACGATCGATGCGCCAAAGACAGATGAAGGCCTGCCGGCGACCGGTGAATTCCGGCGCGCGCTGCAGGTTCTCGTCAATCTGATCGGCAATGCGGTTCGCCATTCACCGGCGGGTGCGATGATCTGGATCCGTG
The DNA here is from genome assembly GCF_019351405.1 of Stakelama flava. Lineage (GTDB taxonomy): Bacteria > Pseudomonadota > Alphaproteobacteria > Sphingomonadales > Sphingomonadaceae > Sphingomonas > Sphingomonas flava_A. Next base: position 61,636 of record NZ_JAHWZX010000001.1, on the reverse strand, counting down.
CCGAGCGCGATGGCGACCGTGCCTGTCTGATCGTTGCCGATCAGGGCGCTGGTATCGCCGAGGACGATCAGGCACGGATTTTCGAAAAGTTCGAACGCCTCGATACCGCCGACAGCGGCGGCAGCGGCCTTGGCCTGTACATCGCGCGGCGTCTTGCTCGCGCAATGGGCGGTGACGTTACGGTGGACAGCGCGCCGGGGCAGGGCGCGCGCTTCATCTTCACGCTGCCGGGACGCGACTAGGGCTGATTCAGTCCCGGTGCTGTCGCGAACGATGAACCAGCACCAGTCCCAATGCCATCAACAATCCGCCACGGATCGCCCACTGGCTTTGCGCGATCATAAAGCTCGTCCGCGGCCAATGGACCAGCCCCAGCCCCTGAAGGACCCATAACAGGCCCATCAGGGTGCAAAGGATGCCGAAAAGCGCCAGGAACTTGCGGCGCATCGGTTGATCAATCAGCGCTTATCGAGTGCGACGTAATCACGCTGCGTCGGGCCGGTATAAAGCTGACGCGGACGTCCGATCTTCTGGGCGGGGTCGGAAATCATTTCATTCCACTGCGCGACCCAGCCCACGGTGCGGGCGAGAGCGAAGAGCGCGGTGAACATCGCGGTCGGGAATCCGATCGCCGACAGAACGACACCCGAATAGAAATCGACATTGGGGAACAGCTTCTTTTCGACGAAATAATCGTCGTTCAGCGCGATTTCCTCAAGCTGCAGCGCGACGTCGAACACCGGGTCCTTGACGTCCATCGCCTTGAACACCTCACGCACCGTCTGCTGCATCACCGTCGCGCGCGGATCGTAATTCTTGTACACGCGGTGGCCGAAGCCCATCAGGCGGAACGGATCGTCCTTGTTCTTGGCGCGCGCGATATATTCGGGAATGCGCTCGGGCGTGCCGATTTCGCGCAGCATGTTGAGCGCCGCTTCGTTCGCCCCGCCATGCGCAGGACCCCACAGACAGGCAATGCCCGCCGCGATGCAGGCAAAGGGGTTCGCGCCCGAAGAACCGGCGAGACGCACGGTCGAGGTCGATGCATTCTGTTCATGGTCGGCATGCAGGATGAAGATGCGGTCCAGCGCCTTTTCGATCACCGGATCGACTTCATATTTTTCGGCCGGGACGCCGAACGTCATGCGCAGGAAATTACCGGTATAGGACAGGTCGTTATCCGGATACAGGAATGGCTGACCGATCGAATATTTATACGCCATCGCGGCAATCGTCGGCATTTTCGCGATCAGGCGGTGGCTGGCGATCATCCGCTGTTGCGGATCGGTGATGTCGGTCGAATCGTGATAGAAAGCCGACATCGCGCCCACCGCGCCGCACATGATCGCCATCGGGTGCGCATCGCGGCGGAACCCGCGGAAGAAGGTGGCGAGCTGTTCATGCACCATGGTGTGGCGCGTGATCGTCCACATGAACTTGTCGAGTTCGTCTTTCGAGGGCAGCTCCTTATTGAGGAGCAGGTACGCCACTTCCATGAAGCTCGACTGTTCCGCCAGCTGGCCGATCGGATAGCCGCGGTGCAGCAGCACGCCTTCACCGCCATCGATATATGTCAACCCCGAATCGCAACTCGCGGTGGAGGTGAAGCCGGGATCATAAGTGAACATGCCCGTATCGGCATAGAATTTGCGGATGTCGACGACCTTCGGACCGACGCTTCCTTCAAGAACGGGATATTCGCCGTCCTTCCCTGGCACCTGGAATTTTGCGTTGTCGGTCATCGGATCGATCCTTTCATTTTTGTCATTGTCCGGCCGCTTCTGCCTGATCGGCAATGCGGCCGAGGCTTTCTTCACGCCCCAGCAGAAGGAGCACGTCGAAAATCCCCGGGGAGGTCTTTCGGCCCGTCAGCGCCGCGCGAAGCGGCTGCGCAACAGCGCCCAGTTTCACGCCGGCCTGTTCTGCCACATTACGGACCGCGGTTTCGAGCGTTTGACTATCCCAGTTTCCGAGCGCGTCAAGTGCGGCATGAACCTGCGACAGCAACGATCGGGCGTCGCCTTCAAGAAGTTTTGCCGCTGCTTCGTCCATGGCCAGCGGACGCGTGCGGAACAGGAACTGCGCGCCATCGGCGAGTTCGTCCAGATTTGCCGCACGTGGCTTGAGCACCGGCATGGCACGGTGAAGCAGTTCGCGTTGCCCGTCATCGATTGCGAAACCGATGCGCGGCGCCACCAGTTCCGTCAGCCGGGTATCGTCGCTTTCCCGAATATAATGACCGTTGAGATTTTGCAGCTTTTTCAAATCGAACCGAGCTGGTGACCGACCGACGCCAGCCAGGTCGAACAGCTCGGTTGCGCGTTCGCGGCTGACGATTTCTTCATCGCCATGCCCCCAGCCGAGGCGAAGCAGGTAGTTGGACAACGCTTCGGGTAAAATACCCATTTCGTCGCGATAGGCATCGACGCCCAGCGCACCGTGCCGTTTCGACATTTTCGCGCCGTCCGGGCCGTGGATCAGCGGGACATGGGCATATTCGGGAATGTCCCAGCCCATTGCCGTCATGATCGGCACCTGACGGAAGGCGTTGTTGAGGTGATCGTCACCGCGAATGACGTGAGTAACGCCCATATCATGATCGTCGACCACGACCGCGAGCATATAGGTGGGCGATCCGTCCGAGCGCAGCAGGATGAAATCGTCCAGTTCGCTGTTCTGGACGGTGATGCTGCCCTGAACATGGTCGTCGATCGTCATCGCGCCTTCGCGCGGCGCTTTCAGCCGGACGACGAAGGGCGCGCCTGCGGGAGCATCGGCGGGATCGCGGTCGCGCCAGCGCCCGTCATAGCGAAGCGGCTTGCCCGACGCGCGCTGCTCCTCGCGCAGCGCGGCAAGCTCCTCGGCACTGGCATAGCATTTATACGCCTGGCCCGATTCGAGCAGCTGGTATGCCACTTCGGCATGGCGGGCCGCGCGTTCGGCCTGGAAAACGGTATCCCCGTCCCAGTCGAGGCCGAGCCAGCGCATGCCGTCAAGAATCGCGTCGATCGCCGGCTGCGTGGAACGCGCCCGATCGGTATCTTCGATCCTCAACAGGAATGTACCGCCGTTGCGCCGCGCGAACAGCCAGTTGAACAACGCGGTGCGCGCACCGCCGATGTGCAGAAATCCGGTGGGCGAAGGCGCAAAGCGGGTGACGACCGGCTTTGCCTTCGCGGTATCAGGTGTTGCGCCCAAGCGCACTTGCTCCCAAGCTGGAAAAATTATGGCCAGTTCAGCCGCGCCTGCCCCTAGCATGGGGCCAACGCCGCTTCAAATGGCGGGTAGACGCCATATGGGGGCGCTTGGCCGCGCTGTCGAGCGCTGGCTTGCCGCTGAACGCGATCAATTGCCCCTGTGGTTGCCGGTAATGGTCGGGCTGGGCATCGCGGCATGGTTTCTGCTCCCCGATACGCCGCGCTGGGGCGCGTTCATTCTCGCCACGCTATCGCTGGCATTGATGGCAATCGCCACGTCACGCGGAGGGCGACTGACGCGCGCTGTGGCGATCGCCGGGTTCGCCGCCGCGATCGGCTGCGCGATGATCTGGTGGCGTGCGGAGCGCGTCACAGCGCCGGTATTGGCGCATCCCGGCGTTGCGCGGTTTACAGGCAAGGTGATCGCGATGGAGCCGTTGCCTGCGCGCAAGCTGGTGCGCCTGCGTGTCGCGGTGAGCGAGCCGCAGGCGATGCCGCCGGTCATTCGCGTCAATCTGGCCGAAAAGGATGTGCCGGAAGCGCTTTCGCGCGGGGCGTTGGTTCGCATGCGTGCATGGCTGATGCCGCCCCCGCCCGCAGCGCTGCCCGGCGCGTATGATTTTGCCAGGGTCGCGTGGTTTCAGGGTATCGGAGCGACCGGACGCGGGTTCGCGCCGGTTGAGGTCATCGAATCGGGCGATGCGCCTTCGGCCGATCTGCGTCACCGGCTGGCCGCACATATACGGTCGCGGCTGGCGGGTGACGCGGGAGCCGTGGCGGCGACGCTGGCCACTGGCGATCGCGGTGCGATCGGGGATGACGATGCGGAGGCGATGCGTCGGTCGGGTCTTGCGCATCTCCTGTCGATCAGTGGTCTGCACGTTACCGCCGTGGTCGGCGCGACAATGATATTGGTGCTGCGGTTGCTGGCGCTGATTCCCGGTCTGGCACTGCGTGTACGGCTTCCGCTGGTCGCGGCGGCGGCAGGTGCGCTGGCGGCGGTGGGATATACCTGGCTGACGGGGGCGCAGGTGCCGACGATACGATCGTGCATCGCGGCGCTGCTGGTGCTGGCGGCGCTGGCGTTGGGGCGCGAGGCGATTACGCTGCGTCTTGTCGCGGCGGGGGCGCTGGTCGTGTTGATCGCGCTGCCCGAATCGCTTGCCGGGCCCAGCTTTCAACTGAGCTTTGCCGCGGTGACGGCGATCGTGGCGCTGCACGAACATCGCGCCGTACAGAGATGGTTTGCGCGGCGTGAAGAGCGCTGGCCGGCGCGCCTCGCCAGGGGGCTATTGTCGCTGCTGCTGACCGGTATGGTGGTCGAATTCGCGCTGATGCCGATCGCGCTGTATCATTTTCACAAGGCGGGACTGTACGGCGCGGCGGCCAATATCGTCGCTATCCCGCTGACGACATTCGTCATTATGCCGGCCGAGGCACTGGCGCTGCTGTTTGATACAGTGGGACTGGGCGCGCCCTTCTGGTGGATTACCGGTGAAGCGCTGCATTTGTTGCTGGCGCTTGCCCATGCCACCGCAGGCGCGCCCGGTGCGGTGGCCGCGATGCCGGTGATGCCGTCGGGCGCGTTTGCCGCAATGGTCGGCGGCGGGCTGTGGGTGGCGCTCTGGCGAACCCGCTGGCGCTGGCTGGGCGTGGCCCCGGTGGCGGTGGGTGCGTTATGGGCGGCGCTTACCCCTGCGCCGGATATGCTGGTTTCGGCGGACGGGAGCCATCTTGCCGTTCGGACCGCCAATGACGAGATGGCACTGCTTCGCGAGCGGTCGGGCGATTATATTCGCGATGCCTTTGCCGCCACCGCCGGGTTCGAAGGCGACCTTACCCCGATTTCCGATCTGCCAGATGCGCGGTGCAGCAAGGACGTGTGCACTTTTCGGCAGAAATCGGGTGAAAGAAGCTGGACGATTCTTGCGACGGGAAGCGATTATCTGGTTCCGCGCAAAGCGTTGCAGCCCGCCTGTGCCGCCTCCGACATTGTGGTTTCCGATCGCCGGCTACCGCGCTGGTGCCGTCCGCGCTGGCTGATGCTTGATCGGCGAACGCTTGCGGCGACCGGCGGCGTCGCAATCAGCCTGATCGACAAGTCACTGCGCACCACGCGGCTGGGATCGGGCGACCATCCATGGGCCAATCCCCCGACGGTGATGCCGCCGCGCCCGTCGAAACGGACGCAGGCGAACCCTTAATAGCGGCGCAGCAACCCCGACAGTTTGCCCTGGATGCGAACCTGATCGGCGCCATAGCGTTGCGGATCATAGCTGCGATTGGCGGGATCGAGCCGGATCATCGCGCCTTCGCGGTGGAAATATTTCAGTGTCGCTTCATTTTCATCGACCAGCGCGACCACGATTTCGCCATCGCGTGCAACGTCGGTGCGGCGGATGAGTGCATAATCGCCGTCGAGAATCCCCGCTTCGACCATCGAATCGCCCGCGACTTCAAGCGCATAATGTTCGCCCGAACCGAGCAGCGCAGCCGGGACAGGCAGCATCTGCGCGCCTTCCAGCGCTTCGATCGGAACCCCGGCGGCGATGCGGCCGTGCAGCGGAATTTCGATGACGTCGTTGGCCGGTTGCGGCAGCGATGGCGTAGCGGCGGCCGGTTTGGACACCACGGCGGCGGAGGTGCGTGCGGCGCCCGAACGTTCGGGCATCTTCAACACCTCAAGCGCGCGCGCGCGATTGGGCAGACGGCGCAGAAAACCGCGCTCTTCAAGCGCACTGATCAGGCGGTGGACACCCGATTTCGACTTCAGGTCGAGCGCTTCCTTCATCTCCTCGAACGACGGGGAAACCCCGGTTTCGTTGAGGCGGTCGGCAATGAAACAGATCAGCTCGTGCTGTTTGCGCGTGAGCATGGGCGCCCTCCGTTGGGAACAGACGAAGAACTTCTAGGCAACGCCCGCGAACAAGTCAAGCGAGGGGAAGGATTTCCACCGAGTCGCCTTTCGCCCGGGGCGGATCATGCGGCGCACGGACGATCAGGCAGTCGGCGCGCGCTAGCGTTCGCTGCATCGACGAATCCTGAATTGCCGCGGCATGGACCGCCCCGTCGATGCGAGCGGCACGCATGTAATCGGTGCGTTCGCCATTGGCGGGGAGGTCCTCGCCCAGCGTAGCGACGGTGGTGCGCGGCGTGGTGTCGTTCGCGCCGCCGATGGCGGCAATCAGCGGGCGGAGGAACAAAGTGGCGGTGACGAAAGCGGAAACCGGATTGCCCGGCAGGCCGAGCACCACGGTGTCGCGCATCGTCCCCGCCATCATCGGCTTTCCGGGGCGAAGCGCGATGCGCCAGAAATCGATATTCGCGCCGCACGCCTCCAGCGCGGGGCGGACGAGATCATGGTCGCCGACCGACGCGCCGCCCGTCGTGACGAGGATGTCGGCATCAACCCCGCCGAACGCGCGTTCAAGGTCGGCGCTCGAATCGGGCAGAATGCCGAGGTCGATCACGTCGCACGGCAGATCGGCGATTAACGCGGCGAGCATCGTGCCGTTCGATTCGGGAAGCTGGCCGGGGCGAAGCTCACTGCCCGGCGGCACCAGTTCGTCGCCGGTGGCGGCGATGGCGACCCGCGCGGGTCGGCGCACAGGAAGGTCGCCATGGCCGCCTACCGCCGCGAGCGCCAACCGAGCAGGGCTTAGCCGCTCCCCGGCCGCGATCAGGCGGTCGCCTTGCGAAAAATCCAGTCCGCGCGGGCGGACGTTCCGCCCCCGATGCCCCGGCCCTTCGCCGTCGAGATAGAGCATGTCGCCGTCGCGACGTGCCTCTTCCTGCACCATCACCGTGTCGGTGCCGGGGGGCAGCGCCGCGCCGGTGAAAATGCGCACCGCCTGTCCTGTTTCGATTTTGGTATCATGCGGATGGCCCGCCGCGCTTTCGCCGACCACGCGCCACGGGCCGGGCAGGTCGGCATGGCGGATCGCATAACCGTCCATCGCAGAAAGATCGGTTTCGGGCTGGGTGCGGCGCGCGATAATGTCCTCTGCCGCCCAGCGCCCGGCGGCATCCTGCAGCGCGACCCGTTCGATTGCGGCGGGGGCGGCAAGCGCGAGCAGGCGGGCATATGCTTCGGCGACGGGGAGGAGCGGGGTGGTCATGCGCGCTGCTTGGCAGATTGAACGCGTATAGGACAGGGGGGCGCTGGTAACGAAGGCTTTGGGGCAGGGCTATGCGACTTTAACGGCGTGGCGCGCCGCGTCAGGCGGCTTGCCAGTCGCCCGACTTGCCGCCTTTTTTGGACAGAAGGCGAATGCCTTCGATTATCATGCCCTTATCGACCGCTTTTGCCATGTCGTATATGGTCAGCAAGGTGATGTTGACGGCAGTGAGCGCCTCCATCTCCACGCCGGTCTTGCCATCGGTGGCGGCGGTCGCGGTGGCGGTTACCCCGGTTTCGGTGAAGGCGAGGTCGATGGCAATCCGGGTGAGCGGCAGCGGGTGGCACAGCGGGATAAGCTCGCTGGTCTTCTTCGCCGCCTGAATCCCGGCGATGCGCGCCACCGCAAACACATCGCCCTTCGCCACGGCACCGTCGCGGATCGCGGAAAGCGCTTGTGCTGACATGGCGATGTGGCCGGTGGCGACGGCTTCGCGGGTGGTAACCGCCTTACCTCCGACATCGACCATGTGCGCGGCGCCGGAGGCATCGAGGTGAGTGAGATTGGCCATGAAGTGCGGAAAATCCGTTCGTGCTGAGCGTGTCCAGGCACGCTATTTGGCCACGGCGGCAGGAGAAAGAAAGGGCGGTCGCTTCGACTTCGCATGACGTAAGCGCGGCAGGGTCAGCCGATCAGGATGCGCGTTGCGGTTTCCACGTCGTCCTGTCGCATCAGGGCTTCACCGATGAGAAAGCAGCGGACGCCATGTTCGGCCATCGCGTCCAGGTCGGCGCGGGTGGTCAGGCCCGATTCCGCGACGAAGGTACAGTCGCTCGGCGCGCTGCTCACCAGTTCATAGGTGTGCTGAAAATCGACCGAGAAGTCTTTGAGATTTCGATTGTTCACGCCGATAAGGCGGGACTTCAGCCTCAGTGCGCGATCCATTTCATCGGCATCGTGCACTTCGACCAGCGCGTCCATGCCATGTTCAATCGCGGCGGCTTCGATCTCCGCCATCTGCGCATCGTCCAGCGCGGCGACGATGATAAGGATCGCATCGGCTCCCATCGCGCGTGCTTCGGCCACCTGCCAGGGATCGACCATGAAATCCTTGCGCAGCACGGGGATGTCACACGCGGCACGCGCTGCCTTTAAATACTCGGCGCTGCCTTGAAACCAGCGTTCGTCGGTCAGGACGGAGAGGCAGGCGGCGCCGCCCGCGGCATAGGCGCGGGCATGGGCTGGGGGATCGAAGTTCTTTCGGATCAATCCCTTGGAAGGCGATGCTTTCTTGACTTCTGCAATCAGGCCATAGCCGGTCGCGGCCTTTGCATCGAGCGCGGCGCGAAATCCGCGTGGGGCCGTTTGCGCCGCGATTCGTTCGCGCAAGCTGGTATCGCCGGTACGCGCCTTGGCTGCGATGACCTCAGCGCGCTTGGTTTCCAGTATCCGGTCGAGCATCGTGGTCATATATGAGCGATCCAGCGGTCGAGAAGCGAATCGGCAAGGCCGCTGTCGAGCGCCTCGGCAGCTTGTCCGGCCCCTTCGGTCAGCGATGCCGCACGGTTGGCGACCATCAGCGCGGCGGCGGCGTTGAGCAGCACCGCGTCACGATAGGGGCCGGACTCGCCTTTCAGCAGCGCACGCAGCGCGGCGGCATTGTACTTCGCATCCCCGCCGCGAATGGTGGTGAGCGGATGCACGGCAAGTCCGGCATTAGCAGGCGTTACACGGTCGGGCAGGCGTGCCTGACCAATGCTGGCGACGACGCTCGCCCCTTCGCAGGAAAGTTCGTCGAGACCCTCTTCGCCGGCGACGACTGCGGATGCTTCGGTGCCGAGCGCGGCGAGCGCAGCGGCGTAGACCGGAACATAATCGGGGCGCGCTATGCCGATAAGCTGACGCGTCACCCGCGCCGGATTGGCGAGCGGCCCCATCAGGTTGAAGATCGTTCGGCGCGCGATCTTGCGGCGGATTGGCGCGATGCGGGCCATTGCCGGGTGATGATTCACCGCGAAAAGGAATGCGATGCCGAGTTCGTCGAGCGTCGCCTGCGCATTGGCGGCCGCGCGATCGAGGTCGAGGCCAAGCGCTTCAAGGGTATCGGCAGCGCCCGATTTGCTGGAAGCGGCGCGGTTGCCGTGCTTGGCAACCGGAACGCCGCACGCCGCGACTACCAGACTGACCGCGGTTGAGACATTGAGCGTATGATGCCCGTCGCCGCCGGTGCCGCACACGTCGATCGCGCCCTCGGGTGCCTGTACGGGGATCATCCGGTCACGCAGTGCGCGTGCAGCCTCGGCAATCTCGATCGCGGTTTCACCGCGTTCGGACAGCGTGGTAAGAAACGCGATGATGTCGGCTTCCCCGGCACTTCCGTCGAGAATGGCCGCGAATGCCTCGCCTGCGCTTTCGTGCGACAGCGGCGTCGAGGCATCGGGAAGGACGGCCAGGCGGGTCATTCCGGAAGGTCGGCCTTCATCCCCGCGATCTTCAGAAAATTGGCGAGCAGGGCATGGCCATGTTCGGTCGCGATGCTTTCGGGGTGGAACTGAACGCCGTGAATGGGGAGCGATTCGTGACGAAAGCCCATCACGCTGGCATCGGCGGCGGTGGCGTTGACGCGCAGGCAGGGTGGCGTATCGGCAACGATCAGCGAATGATAGCGGGTGGCGGTAAACGGGCTGGGCAGTGCTTCGAACAGGCCGGTTCCGTCATGGTCGACCGGGCAGGTCTTCCCGTGCATCAATCCGCCGCGCACCACGCGTCCGCCGAAATGCTGTCCGATCGCCTGGTGGCCCAGGCATACGCCCATCAGCGGCTTGCCAGCATCGGCGCATGCGGCCACCAGGTCTAGGCTGATGCCCGCTTCGTTGGGCGTGCACGGGCCGGGCGAAATCAGGAATGCCTCGGCACCGCTCGCCAGCGCTTCGGCCGCGGTAAGCGCATCGTTGCGTTCGACGCGGACCTGCGCCCCCAATTCCATCAGATAATGGACCAGGTTCCAAGTGAAGCTGTCGTAATTGTCGACGACCAGGATCATGACCGGTGCCATAACGCTGCCTTGTTCCAGTGCAAGCCCCGGCGATGGAGCATTTGCGGACATCGGCCGTTCAGTTTTCGACGGGCACAGGCTGGTTAGCCGCGAACGGAAAAGGAAATGCGATGCAGCGGATGCTGTTTTTACTGGGTATGGCGGTTGCGCTGCCAGGCCATGCAATGGCGCAGGAAAAGTCGGAACCGCCGCACACGATTCGCAGCATCACCCTGTACGGCGATGAAAAATGCCCGCAGCCCAAGGACAAGGACGAAATCGTCGTTTGTTCGAACATGGGTGATTCGCCGTATCGTATCCCCAAGCAGTTGCGCGGCACGCCGCCCGATGTCCCGCACCAGAGCTGGGCAAACCGCGCCGCGATGACCGAAGAGGCGGGGCGGCATAATATTCCCAACAGCTGTTCGGCAGTGGGGACAGACGGTCAGACCGGATGCACCGCCCAGATGCTGAGCGAGTGGCGCGCGGCGCGCAAGGAAATCGAGGATTCGGAGAATGCGGGCCGCTGATCCGCGTTACTGGCCGTAATCGCCTTCGCCCGCTCGGCGAACCGCTTCGCGCGCCGCGGCCAGCAGGGCACCGGCCTTTGCCTCGCATTCGCGCTGTTCATTGGCCGGGTCCGAATCGGCGACGATACCGGCGCCTGCCTGAACATGCATCACGCCGTCCTTCACGATCGCGGTTCGCAGCACGATGCAAGAATCCATCGAGCCATCGGGAGAAAAATATCCCACAGCGCCTGCATAAGCGCCGCGTTTTTCGGGCTCCAGTTCGGCGATGATCTGACACGCGCGCACCTTCGGCGCGCCGCTGACGGTGCCTGCGGGAAAGCCTGCGTAAAGCGCATCAAGCGAATCGCGATCGTTGCGCAGCGTGCCGACCACATTCGACACGATGTGCATCACATGGCTATAAAATTCGACCGTATAGCTTTCGGTTACGCGCACGCTGCCTGACTGCGCCACGCGTCCGGTATCGTTGCGGCCCAGATCGAGCAGCATCAGATGTTCGGCGCGCTCCTTCGGATCGGCGAGCAGGCTGGCGCGGTTCGCTTCGTCTTCGGCCGCGGTTCGCCCGCGCGGGCGGGTGCCCGCGATCGGCCGGATGGTGATTTCGCCGTCGCGCGCGCGGACCAGAATTTCGGGGCTGGACCCGGTGAGCGAAAATCCCGGCAGGTCGAGATGATAGAGAAACGGCGAGGGATTGATCCGGCGAAGCGCGCGGTACAGTTCGAACGGAGGAAGCGGGAAGGGCGCGGTAAACCGCTGCGCGAGAACCACCTGAAAGATATCGCCCGCAGCAATATAATCCTTCGCCGCCGCCACCATTTCGCCATAGCGTCCGTCGGCGAGTTGCGGCCGCAGCGCCGGTTCGGGCACATCAGCGCGTGGTGCAGGCGGAAGCTTCGTCGTGGCGAGCCGCGCCGCAGTCGCTTCGAGTCGCCCGGCCGCTTCATCCGCGATCGCTTCCGCCGCCCGGTCGCCATCGGGCCAGGCGGGCGCGACCAGATACAGCGCATCGGCGAGGCGATCGAACACCAGTAATACTGTCGGACGAACGAACAATATGTCGGGCAGGCCAAGCGGGTCGCTGGCCGGTATCGCCAGCTTCTCGATCAGTCCGATCGTTTCATATCCGAAATAACCAACCAGTAGCGCAAGGGCACGCGGCAAGCCATCGGGCACGTCGGCGCGGCAGGATATGACAAGGTCGCGCAGCGCGGCAAGCGTAGGCTTTTCGCATGCGGTGAAGGCATCGCGATCGATCAGCCATCGTCGGTTGATCTGCGCACTGCCGCCTTGCGCGCGAAAGATGAGATCGGGGGCAAGGCCAAGCAGGCTGTGGCGGCCGCGCACCGACCCGCCTTCAACCGATTCGAGCAGGAAATCGCCGCGGTCCGGTTCCATCAGACGCAGCGCGGCGGCAACCGGGGTTTCGGTGTCGGCGATGCGCCGCTGCCAGAGGAGCGCCGGTTTGCCCGATTTCAGGCGGGCAATCGCATCATCGCGTCCGTTCACCACCGCCGGTCAGTCCGCCGCCGATGCGTTGCCGCCCAGTTCGGTGCTGATCTTGGCAACCGCCTGCGGGTTCTGCTTCACGCCGACATCGCGCCGGACCGCGCGGGCGAACTGATCGGCAAGTTCGTTGCCGATAATCGTTCCCAGTCCCTGCTGCGTGCCGTTGACCAGATCCTTGTTGTCCGATGCGTCCTTGCGGTCGATCTTGTCGAGCTTCACGACGAAATACCCCTGATTGTCCGGCGCCTGAATCAGCTTGGCATCGCCTTCGGTCATCGAAAACAGCATCACCACGGGCGGGGGCACCTTGCCCTGTTGGCGGGCGAGATCGCCGCGGGCAAGATCCACCTTTTGCGGCGGGGGCGCGGCGACGCCGCTATCGCGAACGGCCTGCGCGACCGATGTCCCCTTCTTGATCTTGGCCACCGCATCGGCAGCGAGCTTGCGCGCCTTTTCGGAAGCGCGATGTGCGATCAGGTCGCTTTCGACCTGCTGTTTGATGGCGTTGAGCGGCTTTGCCTGTTTTTGAACGACATTGCCCAGCGCCACGAGCGCGAAGCCGCCATCATCGCCCACCTGAACGAGTTGCGGCGAATCGCCCTGTTGCGCGGCGAAGCCCGCTTCGATGACGTGCGACAGCTGGGGGGCGGGCGCCTGATCCGGATTTTCGGGGTTGGTGCCGTTGGCAAGCACCGGCGGCGTTTTCGCCGCTTTGAGCGCACCATTGTCCTTGACGAGTTCATCAAAGGTCGAACCGTCAAGAATACCGTCGTTGATCTTGTCCTGAAGGTCGGCCAGCGCCTGCTGCACCTTTTGCTGCTTCAGTTCGCCGGTGAGTTCCGGCCGCGCTTCGGCAAGCGATTTGCCCGGCACGTTCACTACGCCGGTGACCTTGCCCACATACCAGCCCAGCGCCGCCTTGACCGGTCCGATCGCGCCGCCTTCCTTTGCCTTGAACGCAGCGGCGGCAAGCTCGTCCGAACTCTGCTTGGCAAGGTCGGCCTGCGTGGCGGTGTCGAAATGGCTCGCTTCCAGCCCGATCGCCTTGGCTGCCGCGTCGACCGATGTGCCCGACGCGATCTTCTGGGCGACCTGCTGCGCCTGTTTCTGGTCGGAAACCACCACTGCCTGCACAGTGCGTTTCTGCGTTGCCTGAAAGCGCGCTCCGGCCGCCTTGTATGCCTGCGCAATTTCCACATCGCTTGGCTGCGCCTGGCCGGCAACGCTGTCGGGCGTGACGATCGCATATCGGATCACCCGGCGCTGCGGGATCGTATAATCAGCGATGTTCTGTTTGTAATACGCCTGAATCTGCTTGTCGTCGGGCTTATCGCCCTGCGCAAGCGCGGCGGTGGGGATCAGGCCGATCGTGCCGTGCCGTTCTTCCAGCAGCAGCGCGGCGTATGGCAGCGCAATTTGTTTGGGAAATTGCCGCGCCCCGGCGGTGGGGGCCATCAGCCATTGGGCCATCAGTTCGCGGCGAATGTCGCCGCGCACCTGATCGGCAGTGATACCGCGCGCTTTCAGAAGCTGGTCGAACTGTTCCTGGCTGAACTTGCCGTCAATGCCCTGAAACGCGGGGATGCTGGCGATTTCGCCATCCACGACCTTCTGCGAAACGACCATGCCGGAATCATGGCCGAATTTATCGAGCGCGATGCTGTTAACCACCTGACCCAGCACCTGATCGACGCCGCCCTGTGCAATGAACTGCGCCATGGTGATGTCGGGATTGCGCTGGCGGGCGCTATCGACGGCCTGTTGAATACGTTCGCGGAACTCGTTGGTCGTTACTGCTTCGCCGCCTACTTTCGCCACCGTGTCGGCGGCGGGCGCGCCGCCGGTCATCGACGAACCGATGCTGGTGAGCCCGAAGGCGAGCGCGATCACCACCAGGCCGGTCATCGTGACGATCACGCCCACTTTTGAATGGGTGAGGCGACGAAGGAAACTGAGCATGAAGTGCCTTTGATGAAAGGAATCCGGATCGAAGCGCCGCTTTAGGGCGGTGGGCGTCCGCCTTCAAGCTTGTGCCGCGCGCACCCGGCGTTAGGGGTAGGGCCATCATAGCGGGGAGAGCAAATATATGGCGCGCCGGAAGTTCGTCGTCGGAAACTGGAAAATGCACGGGTTGCACGATCAGCTTCCCGAAATCGGTGCGATCGCGAAAGCCGCCGCCGATGCGCCGGGCATCGATACCGCGCTGTGCGTTCCCTTCACGCTGATCGAACGCGCGGCGACGGTGGCGGGACATATGCCGATCGGAGCGCAGGATGTGCACGCGGCCCAAAAAGGCGCGCATACCGGCTGCATCTCCGCCGCGATGGTGCGCGAAGCCGGCGCGCGCCTTACGCTGGTCGGCCATTCCGAACGGCGTGCCGATCAGCACGAAACGAGCCATGACGCATGGGCGAAGGCGGTCGCCGCGCATGAGGCCGGGCTGGACGTGATCCTGTGCGTCGGGGAGACGGAGGCGGAGCACGATGCCGGCCGCGCCGAACGGGTGGTGCAGGCGCAGATCGAAAAATCGGTGCCCGATCTGGCGCAGGCGGGCTGGTTCACGCTCGCCTATGAACCGCGCTGGGCAATCGGCACCGGACGCACGCCGCAGCCGGAGGATATCGCCGCGATGCATGCGATCGCGCGGGCCAAGCTGCGCCGGATGATCGGCGAGCAGGCGGATGCCATCCGCATCCTGTACGGCGGGTCGGTGACCGGCGCCAATGCGGGCGATATCTTGTCGATGGACGATGTCGACGGGGCGCTGGTCGGCGGGGCCAGCCTGACGGCCGATAAGTTCGTGCCGATTATCGAGGCGGCGTCGAAGCTCGGATGAGACCCTCGCGTGGCCGCGACGCCTTTACGATCAGACCGGATATCGTTCCTTTAACATGGCATATGCCGCGCGCAGGCCATAGGCGTCACCGCCCTTGGGCCTGCCGGGCTTCGCGCCGGGCCGCCATGCAAAAACATCGAGATGCGCCCAAGGCGTGTTTTCGGGCACGAATCGACGGAGGAACAGCGCAGCGGTAACCGCGCCCGCAAAGCCGCCTTCGGGCGCGTTGACCAGATCGGCGATATCGCTTTTCAGCATCTCGTCATATCCATCCCATAGCGGCATTCGCCATAGCGGGTCGCTTTGCGCATCGGCCGCACGCAGCAATGCCTCAGCAAGCGTATCGTCGTTTACGAAGGTGGCGGGAAGATCGGGGCCGAGCGCCACACGCGCGGCGCCGGTGAGCGTTGCGAAATCGACGATCAGTTCGGGCGTTGCCTCCCCGGCGCGGGTAAGCGCGTCACCGAGAATCAGCCGCCCCTCCGCATCGGTATTGGTATTTTCAACCGTCAGCCCCTTGCGGGTGCGCAGTACGTCACCGGGACGGAAGGAATCACTGGACACCGAATTTTCGACCGCCGGAACCAGCAGATGTAGTCGCACCGGCAGCTTTGCCGCCATGATGAGGTCGGCAAGCGCGATGGCGTGCGCTGCGCCGCCCATATCCTTTTTCATCAATTTCATGCCAGAACCGGGCTTTATATTCAGCCCGCCGGTGTCGAAGCACACACCCTTGCCCACGATCGCGATGCGCGGGTGCGCGGCATCGCCCCATTCGAGTTCGATCAGCCGCGGTTCGCGTCCTTCGCCCGCTGCCTGACCGACCGCCTGAATCATCGGATAGCCCTTCGCAAGGTCCTCTCCGGCAGTGACGAAAAGCGTGGCGCCATGTTCGATCGACAGCGCCTTGATCCGTGTTTCAAGATCGGCAGGGCCAAGGTCGCCAGCGGGTGTGTTGACGAGGTCGCGCACCGTCGCGGTCGCCTGCGCCAGCCGAACGGTTTCCTCGATCCGTGCCGGTTCGCCGGTCAGCAGGATTCGCGGCCCGGTTTTTCCCTCGTCCTTGCGATAACGTTCAAAACGGTACTGGCCGGTGAGCCAGCCCAACATGGCCGGACCTGGCTCTTGCCCCTCCACCCGATACTGTCCTTCAGGCAGGGTTTCGGCGCATTTCGCGAGGCACCAGGGGGTGAGCGCCTTCGCATCGGCGACCACTGTGACCACCGACCATTCGTCCGGGCGCTCGCCGGGCAGGATCGCACTCGCGTTGATTGACGGACGCAATTTTTGCGCCGCCACCGCGGTGCGATGCCGCTGTGGCTGAATACCCAGCCAGCTGTCGAACGTCTCCTTGTCGACAAGGTGGATGGCATGCGCGGGTTGTCCGCGGTCGGGCTGGAGAAGAGAGGAAAGATCGGTCATTAGACCAATCTATGGATCCACCTGCCTTCAGGATAGAGCGCGTACAGAAATTTCGCGATAACGGAACATCCCGGCGAGATAACGGTTCGTCGGGACTTGGGGCCCGGCCAATCCTGACCGGAACCGTTCAGAAAATCCGGAGTCGCCTGTGACCAATTCCGCCCTGACCGCAAGGGGAAATCCCAGCATTGCAGGCTGGATTGTCGGTGTGATTGTCGCACTGATCGGACTGGTGCTTGGCATTGGCGGCGCGTGGCTCGCCGTGCTTGGCGGATCGCTATATTATGTCCTCACCGGCATTGCGATGCTGGTCGCCGGCTTCTGGCTGGTCCGGGGCCGGATGATCGGTGGCTGGCTGTACCTCGGCGTGGTGGCGCTCACCATCCTCTGGTCGTTCTGGGAAGTGGGCATGGATGCATGGGCGCACGTCCCCCGCGATGTCGCCCCGCTGATCCTTTCGGTCGCGGTGGTCCTCGCCATGGCCACGCTGACCACGCGACCGGGCCGGTGGAAGCGCGCCGGTATCGGCGTTGCCATCGTGCTGATCTTCATGGCGGGTGAATTCACAATCCTGGGCATGAGCGGCGGCAACGGCGTTCTGGCGGCCATGCCAGCGCCGCAGGGACAGGGAATGCGCGATCCCTCCGCGATGCAGATCGGATCGGACTGGCCTGCTTATGGCGGCACCAACGCAGCGCGGCGCTATTCCCGGCTGACCCAGATCAACGCCGCGAATGTGGGCAAGCTGAAGCGCGCATGGGTCGCGCATACCGGCGACCTGCCGGACGATATGGGCGACAACAAGTACGGCGCGGAAACCACGCCGCTGAAGATCGGCAACCGGCTGTATCTATGTTCGGCGACGAACAAGATGCTCGCGCTCGATGCGGCGTCGGGCAAGACCGTTTGGACCTATGACCCCAAGGTGGGCAAGGACTGGATTCCCTATACCGCCGCCTGCCGCGGCGTTGCCTATTACCGTAACCCTCAGGCTCAGGCAGGCGATGCCTGTGCCGAGCGGGTGATCGAAGGCACGCTGGATGGCCGGTTGATCGCCGTCGATACCCGCACCGGCAGGCCGTGTCAGGATTTCGGCAATAATGGATCGGTCGATATCAAAAAGGGCATGGGTGCGGTGATCCCCGGCATGGTGGCGATTTCGGCGGTGCCGACGATCGTCGACGGCGTGGTCGTCACCGGGCATGAAGTGCTGGACGGGCAGAATGCCAAAGCGCCCTCCGGCGTGATTCAGGGGTTCGACGCGGTGACCGGAAAGCTGGACTGGGCATGGGACATGACCCATCCGGACTGGACCGGCTATCCGCCCGATGGCCAGACATGGACGCGTGGCTCGCCTAATAGCTGGACCACATTTTCAGGCGATAATCAGCTTGGCCTTGTCTATGTGCCGATGGGGAACGCTGGCGTCGATTATGTCAGCGGCTATCGCACCAAACCGATGACCCAGTTTTCTTCCGCTCTCGTCGCGATCGACGTGAAGACGGGCAAGCCCAAATGGACGTTCCAGACGGTGAAGAAGGATGTCTGGGACTATGATCTGGGCGCGCAGGGAACGCTGGTCGACTGGCCGGTGGGATCGTCGGGGCAAGGTTCGGTTCCGGCGATCATATTGCCTTCAAAACAAGGCGATATATACGTTCTCGACCGCCGCAATGGTCGCCCCCTGACCCCGGTCGCCGAATATCATGCGCCGAGCGGCGGCGTTGAACCGGCCGAACGCGCCACGGTGCAGCCGGTTTCGGGGTGGCACACGCTGCGCAAGGCGCCGCTTATCGAAAAGAACATGTGGGGCATGTCACCGATCGATCAGATGGTGTGCCGCATCAATTTCAAGCGGGCGAGTTACAAGGGGTATCTGACCCCGCCGACCGTGGACAAGCATTTCATCGAATATCCCGGCTATAATGGCGGTACCGATTGGGGCGGGATCGCGGTCGATCCGATGCGCGGTGTCATTATCGCCAATTACAATGACATGCCCAATTACGATAGGCTGCTGACTCGCGAGCAGGCCGACAAGCTGGGCCTGAAACCGCATGGTTCCGGGCCGAGCAAAGGCGGTGCGGGCGAGGCGGGGCCGCAGGTCAATACGCCGTACGCGATCGATGTGAATGCGGGCTGGCAGATGCCGACCGGACTGCTTTGCAAGGAACCGCCCTATGGCGGGATCCGCGCGATCGATATGCGCACGGGCAAGACGATCTGGGACCATCCGCTGGGCGAAGCGCGCAATAATGGTCCGTTCGGCATCCCCTCGCACCTGCCGATCACTATCGGGACGCCGAACAATGGCGGCACGGTGGTGACGGCAGGCGGCGTGGCGTTCGTCGCGGCAACGACCGACAATCTGATCCGCGCGATCGACATGCGCACGGGCAAGATATTGTGGAAGGACGTGCTGCCCGGCGGCGGACAGGCGACGCCGATGACGTATCAGGTCGGCGGCAAGCAATATCTGGTCATCATGGCGGGCGGACATCACTTCATGAAAACACCGGTCAGCGATGCGCTGGTCGCCTATGCGCTTCCCGGCTGACGGACAGTAAAAGAAATAAAAAAAGCCCGGTGCCGCAAGACCACGGCACCGGGCTTTTTCATGCGTGCGGGGAGGGTGTTATCCCGCCGGCATCACGAGATATTGTTCGAATTTGCCCTCGCTGCCCGGCTCCGCATAGGTGACCAGCAACAGTTCCTTGTCGGGATAGGTGATGACGTAATTGCGGTTCACATAGCCGCCGCGAAGTTTCGGGCCGCCGCGCGCTTCGAAACTTTCGGGCTTGCCGAGCGGGGCCAGGCTGGAAGCATAATCGCCCACCGCCTGATCGGTGAAATAATAATCGGCGTCTTTTGTCAGCATCGTGCGGTCGATGCTGCCCGATTGCAGGTCCGCATAGAGCTTTTTGGCGAGATCGAGCCGGTGGCCCTCGACCGCCGCATTGCTGTCGCCGGGGAGCAGCAGGTCCATGATGCCGTCGGTGATCGTGCCGGTCGCGCGGCCGAAATCGGCATTGTCGAGCGCCACCACGGCAAATCCCTGATCGGGGATGACGGTATTGCTCGACAGGAAGCCGACTGCTTCGCCGCCATGGCTGACGACCTTGTGGCCATTGCGTTCGCCGATCGAAACGCCAAGGCCATAACCGGTCGGGCTGCCGTCGGTCAGGCGAACGACTTTTTCCTGCTCCTCCCAGTCGGAAGCGGGCAGCACCGCACGGTTGATGCGCGCAATGTCCCACCGGGCAAGGTCGCTGGCGGTCATCGACAATTCACCCGCCGCCCACAGCCAGTTTTTGCCCGGTGCGTCTTCGGCGCGGACCGGCCCCAGCGCATAGCGGTGATAGCCGGTGGGAAAGCCGGGGCCGTATGCTGTGTCCTGATTGACCGGGTGCATGTCGAGCGGCTGAAAGATGTTCTTGCGCAGAAAGGTCAGCAGGTCCTCGCCCGACACCTTTTCGATGATCAGCCCCGCAACGACATAGCCGGTGTTCGAATATTGCCATTGGCTACCCGGCGCGAAATCGAGCGGTTTTTTCGCCCATTGGTCGAGGATTTTCTGCGGCGTGGTGTCATGACTCATCTGTTCGGGGCTGTAATCCTGCGGCCAATAATCCTGGATGCCCGAGGTGTGGCTTAAAAGCTGGCGGATCGTGATCTTGTCGGCGTCGGTGATGTCGGGAAAATATTTCGATACCTTGTCATCCAGGCTGAGCTTGCCCTGATCCTCCAGCATCAGCATCGCGGCGGCGGTGAACTGTTTGGAGATTGACGCGATCTGGTAGCGCGCATCGGGAGTCGTCTTTTTGACGTTCGGCCCCTGATTGCCATAGGCTTTGGCGTAGACGATCTTGCCGCCCCGCACGACGGCGATCGATGCGGACGGCACTTCGCTGGATGCGAGCGCGTCTGAAACGATCTTGTCCACTTTCGTCTGCTGATCGGCGGTGAGCGCCTGCGCCAGCACGGGAAGGGGAGTGAAGGCCAGCAGCGTGGCGGCGATGCGCGCGGTGCGGCGCGCGAAGGGGAGGGGTTTGCTCATGACTCCATACCCTGCCGATTTGCGCGTGGGCTTCAACCGGTAAAGCGTTCCACCAGCGCGGCCGCCGCCGCATCGACCTGTTGCCAGGTGCGTGCAAAGCCGTCCGCACCGCCATAATAGGGATCGGCGACCGGCTGTCCCTCTAGCCCCGGCACCATGTCGAGCAGGAGTCCGAGATGCGCATCGTGCGTTTCAGGTGCGAAGCGGCGCAGATTTGCGAGGTTTTCGTCGTCGAGCGCGAAGATATGGGTGAAGCGGGCGAAGTCGACAGGCGCTACCTGACGCCCGCGAAGGGTGGAGATGTCGACGCCGTGGTTCAGCGTCTCGGCCTGTGCGCGCTCGTCCGGAGGTTCGCCGACATGCCAGCCGCCGGTACCCGCCGAATCGACGATAAGGTCGAGCCCCGCGGCTTGCGCGCGCGCCCGAAGCGCGCCCTCCGCCATTGGAGAGCGACAAATATTGCCGAGGCAGACGAAGAGGATTGTGGGGCGCTGGTTCATGGCATGGGCTATGCCATGGGCCTCCCCGTCAACACACCCCGTTCGCACCGGACCAGTCGAAATGTGACTCTTTCTTGGCACCGAGAAAGGCGGTGCTTCGACAGCTCAGCACTAACGGTTGAAAATCGTCATCGCGGGCGGCGTGGCTGCGCGGCAAACCAGATTTCGCGTTATAAACCGACGGTTGTTGGATCGCCGCGTCGCTTCGCTCCTCGCGATGACAAAGGGGGGCTATTGCGCGACCGGTGCGCCGAACAGGTCGTGGTCGTCGGCGTCCTCGATCTCGACTGCGACGATGTGACCTTCGCTGAGGTGCCCTGCATCACGCAGATGGACTTCGCCGTCGATTTCGGGGGCGTCGGCCTGACTGCGGCCCGATGCGCCGCCGGTTTCGGCATCGACCGCATCGATAATGACGTCGAGCGTGCGGCCGATCTTTGCCTGTAGTTTGGCGGCAGAGATGGCGGCAGTTTTTTCCATCAGCCGGGCGTAGCGTTCTTCCTTCACTTCCTCCGGCACTGCGCCGGGAAGATCGTTGGCGACCGCGCCTTCGACGGGTTCGAAGCGGAAAGCGCCGACACGGTCGAGCTGCGCTTCGTCGAGCCAGTCCATCAGATATTGGAAATCCTCCTCCGTCTCACCGGGGAAGCCGACGACGAAGGTCGATCGGATCGCGATGTCGGGGCAGATTTCGCGCCATTGTTTCAGCCGACCGAGCACCTTTGCCTCATTGGCGGGGCGCTTCATCGCCTTTAGCACATCGCGCGCGGCATGCTGGAAGGGGATGTCGAGATAGGGGAGCACCAGCCCTTCGGCCATCAGCGGAATGACGCTGTCGACATGCGGATAGGGATAAACATAGTGAAGGCGCACCCATGGCGCGATCTTGCCCAGTTCGCGGGCGAGGTCGGTCATGTGGGGGACGACTTCGCTGCCCTTCCACTGGCGCGGCTCCTTGCGGATGTCGATGCCGTACGCGCTGGTATCCTGGCTGATGACCAGCAATTCCTTGGTGCCCGCAGCGACCAGCTTTTCGGCTTCGCGCAGGATTGCATCGGGGCGGCGGCTGACCAGATCGCCGCGAAGCGCCGGGATGATGCAAAAGGCGCAGCGATGGTTGCAGCCTTCCGAAATCTTCAGATAGCTGTAATGGCGCGGCGTGAGCTTCAGCCCGCTGTCGGGCACAAGGTTCAGATAGGCGCTGGGCGGCATCGGCGCTGCGGTGTGGACGGCGCCGACCACCTCTTCATATTGATGCGCGCCGGTGACCGCGAGCACTTGCGGGAAGCGGTCGCGAATTACCTCCGCTTCCTTGCCCATGCACCCGGTTACGATCACGCGGCCGTTTTCGGAGATGGCCTCGCCGATCGCCTCAAGGCTCTCTTCCTTCGCCGAATCGAGAAAGCCGCAGGTGTTGACGAGGACGACGTCCGCACCGGCATAGTCGCCCGACAGCTGATAGCCGTCGGAGCGCAGCTTTGTCAGGATCCGTTCGCTGTCGACCAGATTCTTGGGACAGCCGAGCGAAACCATCCCCACCTTGGGGGCCTCGGGAAGTTTGGTTGCCATGATTGGCGCGCGATGTAGCGAATTTGGCGGAAAAATCCAGTGGGCTTGGAAAAGCGCCCGGACGATTCAGTCGGGCCTGCGCCGGACTACTTCCACGATCAGATCGCCCGCCTGAAGCGCGGTGCATTCGGGGTCAGTGAACCCATAGGGTTTGCCATCGCGATAGATACGCATGCCAAGGCCCGTCGAGATGGCGGACAGCGGTTTGCCGATTTCTTCCGGCGCTGCAGCGCGCTCGTTCATCGCGACGCTGCCGCGGACCGAGGCGAGATCGGTGATATAGTCCGCGATATGGCGGCTGCCGGAAGAGCCGGCGAGCAACAACCCTGCGAAGCTGACCGGGTTGATGACCGTGGAAGCCCCCGCCTGACGCGCGGGAAGTTCGTTATCCTCCGCTTTCACGATAACGCTTACCGGCAAATCCGGAGCAAGATGGCGGGCGGTGAGCGTTATCAGGATCGAGGTATCGTCGCGTCCCGCCGCGACGATCATCGAACGCGCGCGCGAAAGTTTCAGGTCTTCCAGCGTCGCATCGCGGGTGGCATCGCCCTGAAGCACGTTGCAGCCGAGCGCTTCGGCGCGGGCGGCGGCGTCGGTATCGCATTCGATGACCACGATCTGACGCGGATCGGTGCCGCGCGCGATCAATTCATCGACCGCTTCAGAGCCCGTAGTTCCGAACCCGGCGACCACGACATGCCCGTTCAGGTTCCGCTGGATCAGCGACATGCGCCATCTCTCCCATGTGCGCTTGAGAACGAAATTATACGCGCTGCCCAGAAACAGCAGCACCGCGAACACGCGGATCGGCGTCACCACCAGCGCATCGAACATGCGCGCCCGCTCTGTAACCGGTGCGATGTCGCCATAGCCGGTCGTGGTGATCGATATCATCGTGAAATAGATGACGTCGAGGAAACTTACCTCGCCATCATAGGAATCGCGCAGGCCTTCGCGATCGAACCAGTGGACCGCGACGGCCAGGCCCAGCAGCGCAAGCACGCCGAGTACGCGCCATCCGATCGACAGCCACACCGGCATTGACGATCTGCGCTTCAGCGTGGCGGGCGTGCGGGGGTTCGGCATGGATTGGTCAGGCCGTGGCGTTCCGGTTCAGGGGGCGGGCGTCAGGCGATCGATCCCGCCGAGATAGGGCCGCAGCACTTCGGGGACGGCAACCGACCCGTCCGCCTGCTGATAATTTTCGACGATCGCGACAAGCGTTCGCCCGACCGCGAGACCCGATCCGTTGAGCGTGTGGACGAAGCGGCTCTGCTTTTCGCCCTCGGCGCGGAAACGGGCATTCATCCGGCGTGCCTGGAAATCGGTGCAGGTCGAGCAGCTCGAAATCTCACGATAGCGATCCTGCCCCGGCAGCCAGACTTCGAGGTCATAGGTGCGCGCGGCGGTGAATCCCATATCGCCGGTGCACAGCTTCATCCGGCGAAAGGCGAGGCCGATTTTGATCAGCATCCCTTCGGCACACCCCGTCATGCGTTCATGCTCTTCCTCGGACTGATCGGGGGTGGTGATCGACACCATCTCGACCTTTTCGAACTGGTGCTGGCGGATAAGACCGCGCGTGTCGCGTCCGGCAGCGCCCGCCTCGGACCGGAAACATGGCGTAAGCGCGCAGAAGCGCAGCGGCAGCGCCTGCGCCGACAAAATCTGGTCGCGCACGATATTGGTCAGGCTGACCTCAGCGGTGGGAATGAGCCAGCGGCCGTCGGTCGTGCGGAACAGGTCCTCGGCGAATTTGGGAAGCTGGCCGGTGCCGAACACCGCCTCGTCGCGCACGAGGAGCGGGGGCACGACCTGTTCATAACCGTGTTCGTCGGCAAGTGTATCGAGCATGAACTGGCCGAGCGCGCGGTGCAGCTTTGCCACGCCCCCCCGGAGCAGGGTGAACCGCGCACCGGCAATCGCCACCCCGGTTTCGAAATCCATGCCGAGCGCCGGGCCGATGGCGTCGTGTTCCTTCACTGCAAAATCGAACGCTGGCTTTTCGCCATGGGTCGCGACAAGCTCGTTCTCCGCCTCATCGCTTCCATCGGGCACATCGGCATAGGGAAGGTTGGGGAGCGCGTCGAGCGCGGCTTCGAGCGCTTCGCTGACCTCCCGCTCCTCGGCCTCCAGCCGGGGGAGGCGTTCCTTCAGCGCGCCGACTTCCGCCATCAGCGATTGCGCCTTCTCCTCGTCCTTTTGCGCCTTGGCGGCGCCGATGGCTTTCGACGCTTCGTTGCGTCGCGCTTGCCCTGTCTGAAGCTCGGTCACGATCGCGCGGCGGCGTTCGTCGAGCGCGACCAGCCGGGCGGCGATTGGTTCTGCGCCGCGCCGGGCGAGCGCTTCGTCAAATCCTTCGGGGTTTTCGCGAATGGTTCGAATGTCGTGCATGGGCAAAGGCTATGGCGGCGGTGCGCGTCGCGCGCAACCCGGCACGCAGTGCGCGCGTTGGGAAGGGCAGAAGTGTACCGAGTTTAAGGAGAAAGCGAATATGCGCATCCCACACGACGCGTTCGTGGTAATCGCCGATGGCCGAAAGATGTTGTTCCTTCGCAATGATGGCGACGACGAACATCCCAATCTGGTGGTCGAACGCAAACGCACGCAGGAAAATCCGCCGGATCGCGACCAGTCGACCGATTCCCCAGGCACCACCTTTTCCAGCTATGGCCATGGCCGCAGTTCGTACGAGGAAACCGATTTTCACCAGCTGGAGGAAGACCGCTTCGCGGCGGAAACAGCGGATTTATTGAAAAAACGGGCGCTGAACAATGATTTCGAATCGCTGATTATCGCGGCGCCGCCAAGAACACTGGGTGAATTACGCAAGCATTATCACAAGGAAGTCGAACAGCGGCTGACCGGCGAGCTTGACAAGGACCTCACCGGCCATCCGCTTGACGAGATCGAGAAGCTGCTGGTGAAGAGCTGAAGTCGGGACGCTGTTCCGGCATTTAAAAAAACCGCCGCGCAGGGTATTCCGCGCGGCGGTTTTTTAATGCCGGGCTGCATTGATTTAAACCCGTCGCGACGCAACCTCGTCGTTGCGAGGTCCCGCAAGAGGCGGCAATCCGGACAGCGCCATTAACCGATGGGCGCGGAGTCGCTGCGCCTCGCGCAATGACAAGGCGATCAAAGTGTCAAGGCTCGGTATCGGCATCCCTTCGGGGGAACGGGCCGGTTTTACTATTACGCCGCCTGCTTCTTGTTTCCGCGCTTCATTAACCGTTTGCGGCCGATCAGCGCGGCAGCCGCAGCGCCGAACAATAGCACCATTGGCGGGGCAGGAACCGGCTGCGGGCCGCCGCTGCTGGAACTGCCGCCCGGCGGTGGACCACCATGGTGATGGCCGCCCTTGCCGCCCCAGCCGCCGTTCGAACTCCAGCCCCATTGGCCCTGACCCTGTCCTTGCCCCTGACCCTGTCCCTGGCCCTGATTTTGGTCCTGTTCCTGGGACTGGTCCTGTGATTGATCCTGATTCTGGGACTGATCGTTCGCGTTGGAATTATTGTTTTCGTTATTGTTTGAATTGTCGTTGCTGTTGTTGTTCGTGTTGTCGTTCGAATTGTTGCTGGAATTGTCGACGTCGACATCGACATTCACGTCGCCAGTGCCCCCGCTGGAGGTGCTCGACGTGCTTGAGGTGGAGGAAATGACGATACCGCCGCCGCTGCTCGATCCGCCAAAAAATCCACCCGCGAAAAATCCGCCGCCGAAACCGCCGCTCGCCCCGTAATATCCGCCGCCGCCCGGCGAACTGCCGCCGCCCGAAACGACCGGCATCTGACCGCTGGAGCCGTAGCTGTTGCCTTGATATTCGGCGGGGGGCAGGGGGATCGGGGTTGGCTTGCTTGCAACCGTTATCACCTGCGGGGTGCAACTGGTCTGCGTAGTCGTGGTCGTCGTCTTGCGGCGCAGGATACGCTTGTCGGCATGGGCGGTCGCCACCCCCTTGCGCAGGATGCGTTTCTTGTGGACTTTCTTGACCGCGATCCTGTGCGGGGAGCTGTCGACGGCATGAACCGCGCCGCCACCGATAATGGCGCCGCCGCAAGCGCATGCGCATAATTTGGCAAGGGCCATTCTAACAGACATTCGCGCTCACTCTTCCCGTTGCGCCGAATTGCGGCCCCTGTAGGAGCGGTCCACGGCTGGTCAGCACGCAAGGTGCAAATCAAACCCTTTATACGCAAGAGTATTAACCAGTCCTTAGAAATAGCTATCGATTTTTGCTGCGTATAAATAAGCGCTATTATGGTTAATGTCCCATCACGACACAAATAAACCCGTATTTTAACCATCATAATTGACGAATTGGATCGAGTCCTCCGGTGGTTCCGATTCGCCGGCTCGGCCATGGCCGGTGATTCGAGCGTGACCAGCCACGACCGGCGAAACAAATCGCAACTTGTGAAGCCGGTCCTGCGCAAGTATAGGCCGCCTCGGGCAAAGGTGATCCGCTGGTGCCCGGGAATGGGGCCCGGATCGGATTGGAGAGCTGTTATGGCGACCGTTTTGGGCGAACGCGAAGAATCCGCGAAACCCGTGTTTACCGCTGCGGAAGACGGATATCGGCCCGGCGCCGACGAACCGTTCATGAATGACCGGCAACTCGATTATTTCCGCCGCAAACTCATTGCATGGAAAGACGCGATCTATCGTGAGGCGCAGGACACCCTGTCGCAGCTTCAGTCGGAATCGTTGCGCGAATCGGATTTGACCGATCGAGCGTCCAGTGAAACCGACTGGTCGATCGAACTGCGGACTCGCGATCGCCAGCGAAAGCTGATTGCGAAGATCGATGCCGCGCTTCGCCGTATCGAAGAGGGTGAATATGGGTATTGCGAAGTGACCGGCGATCCCATCTCGCTCGGCCGGCTGGAAGCGCGACCGATCGCGACGATGACGGTCGAGGCGCAGGAACGGCACGAACGCAACGAACGCGTATCGCGCGAGGATTGATACCGGCGCGTTAACGATTTCGACAAGGGTTTCTGGTCTAACAGCGAAGCTGGAGAAACAAACTGGTTTCGGGCAACGCGATGGAACGTATTTCCGGCGATTCGTTCGTCGACCTCAGTCAGGAAGATTTCGCGCAGCAACGCAATGCCGCGCGTGACAGCCTGCTTTTGCGGGCGCTGATGCGACACGCCGGCCTTTCCGAACCGGTTCAGGTGCGCGTGCGCAACCTGTCGGCCGGCGGATTGATGGCGGAATATGCCGAACCGCTGAACATCGGCGCGAAAGTCGAAATCGACGTGCGCGGAATCGGCTGGGTTCAGGGAAGCGTTGCTTGGGCCACCGATGGGCGGATCGGCGTTGCCTTCGATAACGAAATAGATCCGAAGGCGGCGCGAAAGCCCGTCGGTGGCGGAACGCACACTCCGGTTTACGTGAAACCGCCGCTGCGCAACAGCTGACGGCTTCAGCCGGATATGCCGGAACCGGCGCTGGGTTTCAGAACCGCGCCATTTCCTCTTTCACGCGCAATTTCTGACGTTTGAGCTCGGCCAGCAGAAGCTGGTCCGGCATCGGCCGGTGCGACTCGTCGGAAATGCGACGATCCAGTACGCTATGCTTGCTCTCTAGCGACGAAATGTGCGGATTTTGCATCGTAAAAGTCCCTCCTTCGTCCAGTTGGGGGATCGATTAAACCACGCTTCGCGAGGAAAGTCGCGCGGCAAGATTGATCGTCACGATGATCCGTGCAGAAACGGTTACCAGATGCATCCGGGAGATTGCGAGGGTGAGTGAGGAGGAATTGCGTCGGCGGCTGGAGCAGCTTCGTATCGCCCATCGCGATCTGGATGCAGCGATCGACGCCATCGTCGCCACCGGCGCGCCCGACCAACTTCGCATCGCCCGGCTGAAGCGGCAGAAGCTGCGTTTGCGCGATGATATCGCGATGATCGAGGATCAGATCATCCCCGACATCATCGCCTGACGGCAACCGGTCCGATTTGGGACGGCGACGCCTTTGCGCAATTTTACCGGTTCCGCTTTTCGCGCAGTTCTGGCAATTAAATAGCATGCACGAGCCGGAA
Organism: Stakelama flava; assembly: GCF_019351405.1. Lineage (GTDB taxonomy): Bacteria > Pseudomonadota > Alphaproteobacteria > Sphingomonadales > Sphingomonadaceae > Sphingomonas > Sphingomonas flava_A. Next base: position 32,817 of record NZ_JAHWZX010000001.1, on the reverse strand, counting down.
GCGACCGCGCGGATTCACCGCCGTCTGATCGATTCACTCTATACCGAGGCGATGCTGCTTGCCGATGAAGCGCGCGCCTATTTCGATGAGGTCGGCAGGGAGGAGCGGCACGGTCTGGACCCGATGGCGCGGGTGACGTTTTCGTGCGAATCGCTGAAAGTCACCACGCGATTGATGCACATCATCGCATGGCTGCTGACCCAGCGCGCGGTACTGGTCGGCGAACTGGCCGAACGCGACGCGCTTGATCCATCGCGGCGGCTGGGTGCAGCACCGCAGAGCGACATGGAGGCGGTGTACCGGATGCCCGAAACCGCGCGTCGTCTGGTGTTCGCCAGCATGGACTTGCATCGCCGGGTCGCTATTCAAGATGCGGCACAGGCTGGCGAAATGGACAATATGCGAAGCCCGGCCCGCGCGATGATGGACCGCCTCAACCACGCATTCTGAGCAAGGGCGATCAGCTGGCGATCCGCGTCTGGGCAGCGCGATATTCGGTTTCCAGCTTGGCGACCATATCGGCGACGGGCGAAACCTTTTCGATCAGGCCGATACCCTGTCCGGCTCCCCAGATGTCGCGCCACGCCTTTTTGGCGGAATTGCCGCCCGACCCGAAATCCATCTTGCTGGGATCGCTTTCGGGAAGATGGTCGGGATCAAGCCCCGCTTTCTCGATCGAGGAACGGAGGTAATTGCCGTGCACGCCGGTGAACAGGTTCGTGTAGACGATATCGTCGGCATGGCCTTCGACAATGCCCTGTTTGTAATCGGGCGTGGCATTGGCCTCCTCCGCCGCAATGAAGACCGACCCCATATAGGCAAGGTCCGCGCCCATCGCTCGCGCGGCCAGTACCGCGCCGCCATTGCCGATCGCGCCCGACAGGATAATCGGCCCGTCGAACCAGGCGCGCACTTCCTGAACAAAGGCGAGCGGGTTCAGCTTGCCCGCATGTCCGCCCGCCCCGGCCGCGACGAGGATCAGGCCATCGGCGCCCTTTTCAACCGCCTTGTGCGCGAATTTGTCGTTGATGACGTCGTGCAGGGTAATGCCGCCCCAACCATGCACCGCCTGATTGACTTCTTCGCGCGCGCCGAGCGAGGTGATGACGATAGGCACCTGCCATTTGGCGCAGGTTTCCATATCCGCCTGAAGCCGGTCGTTGGAGCGGTGAACGATCTGATTGACCGCGAAGGGCGCCGCCGGCCTGTCAGGATTGTCGCGGTTCCACTGCGACAGTTCTTCGGTAATCCGGTGAAGCCATTCGTCGAGCTGGCTTTGCGGCCGGGCGTTTAGCGCCGGAAAAGAGCCGACAATGCCTGCCTTGCACTGGGCGATTACCAGTTCAGGCCCCGATACGATGAACATCGGCGAGGCAATGACCGGAAGGCGAAGCGTATCGAAGATCGGGGGAAGGGCCATAATGCGTTTCTTACCGAAACCTATTGCGCTGTCCAGTCGATGCGTTTCAGCCCCGTCGCACATTTTCGCGCCTTTTCGACATAATGCGCGGCGGACAGTTTGAGCATCGTGGCGGCATTGTCGTCCAGCTTCTTCACCGCGCGCGCGGGACTGCCGAGGATCAGGCTGCCCGGTTCGAACGTCTTGCCCTCGGTCACCAGCGCGCCCGCGCCGATAATGCAGTCATGCGGGATGACGGCATGGTTCAGGATGATCGCGCCCATGCCCACCAGCACCCGGTCGTGCAGCGTACAGCCATGAAGGACGGCATGATGGCCCACCGTGCAGTCCTCGCCCAGCGTGAGCGGGACGCCCGCATCCGAATGAAGCATCGCGCTTTCCTGAATATTGGTGCGCGCCCCGATAATCATCGGGGTATTGTCCCCGCGGATGCACGCGCCGAACCACACGCTTGCGCTGTCGCCCAGTCGGACATCGCCGATCAGGTCGGCGCTTGGCGCGACCCACGCGTTTTCCGCGAGGACGGGGCATTGTCCTTCGAGTTCGTAGAGCGGCATCAATCTTCTCCTCATTCCTGCGGCGGAGGTTTCCCCGACAAATCCTGTCGCGCCGTTGTCGCGCTGCGCCGTGCGGGCGGCAAGTGCGGTTGTCATAAGCAAAAAATAGCGCACGCCGCCGATCGGCACGGCACCTTTTGCCGCGCGGCGCATTGATCTGATGTCGCCGGATGGATTTTCGACCCGGCGACATGCAGCGATCGATGAAGGCGAGGGGTAGATGACGCAAGGCGACGAACTGGAACAGCGTATCCGTGACCGGGCCTATGCCATCTGGCAGGAAGAAGGCGAACCACACGGCCGATCCGAAGAGCATTGGGCGAAAGCGCGAGCTGAATTCGAGAATGCGGTTGCCAAGGGTGCGAAATCCCCGCCGAAATCGCGTGCCCCCGAAGCGCCGGCGAAGCCCGTAAAGGCGAAATCTGCACATAAAAAGGCGGCAACATCCAAGCCCGCCACCACAGCCGCGCCGAAACGTAAAACGCGCGTCCAGACGAAGGATTGACCGGCCTTCCGCGCTCGCGCCGGGCGGAGAGAGCCCCGACGCGTCCCCCCAATCTTTTCGCATCAGCCAATCGGGAGCCGATATTGCCTTCCTTTCCCCAACGCATTGTCTCAGCGCCGTCGTTCGCGATCGACGGTGAGCGTTTTGAAAAAGTGGTCGAGGCATCGGGCGCGCAAGCGATCCTTCTTGGCGAGCGAATTTCGCTGTTTGGCGACGAGGCCAGGACGTTGATCGACCAGCTGAGCGGTGTTGCAGAGCGGGTCCCTGCGGTGATGATCGATGTCGATCCGACGCGCTTTCCGCTCGATCACTCGCTGGTACAATCGCACCCTGAATTGTTCGCGATTCGCCGGACGGCGGGGGCGGGCGCCATCGTCGATCCGCGCCGAGCGATGCCAGCGACGGGGGAGGCGCTTGCCCGTTTGCGCGTACCCGACACGGCAGACCTGCTTGGCGAAGCGATTATCGAGCGGCTCGATGCGTTTATCGCCGCTGGTGCGCGCGGATTTCGGCTAAGCGCAGCCGAAAGGGTTAGTGTGGCGCTGATTGAGCGGCTTTCGTCTGCCATGGCGGACCGTGGCGTGTCGCTGATCGCTGGGCCGATGGCAGACCGGCAGGGCGGTGTCCGGCTTGCACATGCGGGACTTGACGCGCTTGTCAGTTCCTATGGGTGGTGGGATCTGAGTGCTTCCTGGATGGTAGAAGAGGTCGAGGCGCTTCGCGAGGCCGCGCCGTTGATTGCCGAGTTTTCCTCTGACCACCCCCGGGCGGAAGCTGCGCTCACGCTGCTGCCGATCGCGGCGGATGGTGCGATTATCCCGATCGAATGGACTGAAAGCGATACCCGGTTGAGAGCAGTGCGCGGCGCGTTCTCGGCGTTCGACACCGTTTCGCCCATACGCGGCGCGTTGCGTCAGGCGAGTGCGCCGGGCGACGCGATAACCGTGCTGGTGCGTGCCGAAAGCAGTGACCCTCGTCAGGCGGGTACGTCCATTGTCGGATTGGTCTGCAATGCGCAATCGGACCAGCCGATTCCCGCTGCGGCGGCGCTGCTGCAATCGGCTGGCGGCTTTTCGGGGACCTTCACTGGATCGGACGGCGGCGAGGCTTCGTCAACGCTGCGTGCGGGAGAGGCATGTCTGTTGCGCGCGCATGCGACCTCGGCGATCACCCCCTCGGCGGCGGCGCGCGGCGATGCCATGGCAGCGAGGACTTGGCCTCGGCTGGTAATCGACGCGGTGACGCCGCGTGTCGAGGGCGGCGATTTTGTGGTGAAGCGCGTGGTCGGCGATCTGGTGACGGTTGAAGCGGATGTCTTTGCCGACGGGCACGAGCAACTTGCAGCCGAATTGCAATGGCGCGGCGCTGACGAAAGTGAATGGCGGCGGGTTCGCATGGACGCGCTGGGCAACGATCGGTGGCGGGCGACCTTTGTGCCCGATCGATTGGGCGCGCATGTGTTCCGTGTCGTGGGATGGCTCGACCGGTTCAGCGGGTTCACGCGCGATTTCCGTAAAAAGCTGATCGCAGGCGTTGCGCAGCCGGTGGATTATAGTGAGGGGTTGGCGCTGATAGGCGGTGCTGCGGAACGCGCGCCGGCAGCGCTTGGTAAAGAATTGCAGGCACTGGTCGAGCGGATCGAGCAGGTGGACGCCGACAGTCAGGCGGAACTGCTGCTTGATCATGAAACCGCGCGGCTGATGGATCAGGCCGATGACCGGCCGCACACGCATTCCTCGCCGGAGCAGCGGCTCGATGCCGAACGGCTCGCGGCGCGTTTTTCAAGCTGGTACGAACTCTTTCCCCGTTCGATGACCGACGACAAGGCGCGGCACGGCACCTTTGTCGATGTCCTCGACCGGTTGCCCGCTATCCGCGACATGGGGTTCGACACATTATATTTCCCGCCGATTCATCCGATCGGCAAGACGAACCGCAAGGGGCCGAACAACACGCTGACGCCCGGACCCGATGATCCGGGAAGCCCCTATGCGATCGGCAGCGAATATGGCGGCCATGATGCGATCCACCCCGAACTCGGCAGTTTCGAGGATTTCGACCGCCTGATCGCCGTCGCGCATGAACATGGGTTGGAGATCGCGCTCGACTTCGCGATCCAGTGCGCCCCCGATCATCCCTGGTTGAAGGAACATCCCGGCTGGTTTGCATGGCGGCCCGACGGCAGCATGAAATATGCTGAAAACCCGCCCAAGAAATACCAGGACATCGTCAATGTCGACTTCTACGGCCCGGATGCGGTTCCCGCTCTGTGGATCGCGCTTCGCGATGTTGTGCTGCTATGGGTCGATCACGGCGTAAAGACGTTTCGCGTCGACAATCCGCACACCAAGCCGCTGCCGTTCTGGGAATGGATGATTGCCGAAGTCCGCGCGGAGCATCCCGACGTGATCTTCCTTGCCGAGGCGTTCACCCGGCCGACAATGATGTATCGCCTTGCCAAGGTGGGATTTTCGCAAAGCTACACCTATTTCACATGGCGCGATACGAAGCATGACCTGATCGAATATATTACCGAACTGACGACGACCGCGCCCAAGGAATTCTACCGGCCGCATTTCTTCGTCAACACGCCAGATATCAATCCATCTTTCCTACAAAATTCGGGAAGGGCGGGTTTTCGTATTCGGGCAGTGCTGGCCGCGACCCTCTCGGGACTGTTCGGCGTCTATTCGGGGTTCGAACTGTGCGAAAGCGCGCCGCTCGCGCCGGGCAAGGAAGAATATCTCGACAGCGAAAAGTACGAAATCCGGCCGCGCGATTACGAAGCGCCGGGCAATATCATCGCCGACATCACGACGCTCAATCGGCTGCGGCGCGCCTATCCGGCATTGCAGACCCATCTCAACACGCAATTCCATCCGGCATATGACGACAATATCATCTGGTATGCAAAACCCGCGGCTGATGGCGGGTCGATGATCATGGTGATGGTCAATCTGGATCCGCACCATGTGCACGAATGCGATTTCGAAGTGCCGTTGTGGAAGTTCGGCCTGTCGGACGATGCCGGCGTCGCAGTGGAGGACCTGGCCGAGGGCCACCGTTTCACCTGGCACGGCAAGACCCAGCATATTCGCATCGCGCCCGATGAACCCTATCGCATCTGGCGGATCGCACCGGAGATGACGGCATGAACGCCCCCGAAACGATGCCCGCAACGATGAGCGCCACGTTCAGCCAGGCGGACGATCCGCAATGGTACAAGGATGCGGTGATCTATCAGGTTCATGTGAAGTCCTTTTTCGACGCCAATGACGACGGTATCGGGGATTTCGCGGGGCTGATGCGAAAGCTGGATTATATCGCCGATCTGGGCGTCACCGCGATCTGGTTGCTTCCCTTTTATCCCAGCCCGCGCCGGGACGACGGCTATGACATTGCCGAATATCGCGACGTCAGTCCCGATTACGGCACGATGGACGAGGTGCGCGCCTTTATCGACGCGGCGCATGATCGCGGCATCCGTATCATCACCGAACTGGTCATCAACCACACGTCCGACCAGCATCCCTGGTTTCAGGCCGCGCGCAAGGCGCCGCCGGGAAGTCCGGAACGCGATTTCTACGTCTGGTCGGACAATGACCAGCTATATTCGGGTACGCGGATCATTTTCCTCGACACCGAAAAATCGAACTGGTCTTGGGATGAGGAAGCGCGCGCCTTTTACTGGCACCGCTTTTATTCGCACCAGCCCGACCTCAATTTCGATAATCCGGCGGTGTTAAAGGAAGTTCTGTCGGTCATGCATTTTTGGCTCGACGCCGGGATCGACGGGCTTCGCCTCGATGCCATTCCCTATTTGATCGAGCGCGATGGCACCTCGAATGAGAATCTTTCCGAAACGCACGATGTCCTGAAGAAAATCCGCGCCGATCTCGATGCGCATTATCCCGGCCGGATGCTGCTGGCAGAGGCCAATATGTGGCCCGAGGATACGCAAGCCTATTTCGGCGAAGGCGATGAATGCCATATGGCGTTCCACTTTCCGCTGATGCCACGCATGTACATGGCGGTCGCGCAGGAGGATCGCTTTCCGATCACCGACATCATGCGTCAGACCCCGGACATTCCCGAAGCCGCGCAATGGGCGATCTTCCTTCGCAACCATGACGAACTGACGCTGGAAATGGTGACCGACGCCGAGCGCGATTACCTTTGGAATACTTATGCCGCGGACCGGCGCGCGCGGATCAATCTGGGCATTCGCCGCCGTCTGGCGCCATTGATGGAGCGCGACCGGCGTCGGATCGAACTGATGCACGCGCTGCTGCTCACCATGCCGGGAACGCCGGTGCTCTATTATGGTGATGAGATCGGGATGGGCGACAATGTCTTCCTCGGCGATCGCGACGGGGTCCGGACCCCGATGCAATGGTCGGTCGATCGCAATGGCGGCTTTTCGCGCGCCGATCCGCCGACGCTCGCGCTGCCGCCGATCATGGACCCGGTCTATGGCTATCAGGCGGTGAACGTGGAGGCGCAGGAACGCGACCGCCATTCGCTGCTCAACTGGCTGAAGCGGATGCTGGCCGTTCGCGGTGCGCACAGCGCCTTCGGGCGCGGCGCGCAGCGTTTCCTTCGCCCCGCCAACCGTAAGGTACTCGCTTATCTTCGCGAATATGACGGGGAGACCATTTTGTGCGTCGCGAACCTGTCGCGTACTGCACAGGCAGTCGAACTGAACCTGCACGAATTCGCCGGTCGCACGCCGGTCGAGATGTCGGGCGAAGAAGCCTTTCCGAAGATCGGGCAGCTCCCCTATCTGCTCACCCTGCCGCCCTATGGCTTTTCCTGGTTCATGCTGTCGGAAGAAGCTGCGGCCCCGGACTGGGCCAGCGCTGCGCCGGGGGATGCGGTCGAACGATACACCTTTGTGTTACGACCCGAATTGAGCGACATCGCGCTTGGCGCCAATCGCGGCGTTCTTGAGAATGACGTTCTGCCCGATTATGTGGGCGAGCGCCGCTGGTTCGGTGCAAAGGACGAAGCGATTACGCGCGTCACGCTGAACCGCGCGACCCCGCTTCCGCATTCGGATGACCTGTTGCTCGGCGAAATCTCGGTCGCGACCGATGGGGGCGAGGCGACCTATATGCTGCCCTTCGGCATCGCATGGGAAGGCGAACAGCATGGCCGGTTCGCATCGAACCTGGCGATTGCGCGGGTCAGGCGGGGGCGCAATGTCGGTCTGCTGACCGACGGATTTGCGCTTTCGTCCTTTGCCGATGCCGTTTTCACCGCAATGCGTGAAGAGACTATGGTCCCGGTCGAGGGTGGCGAAATCCGCTTCGCTGCCGAAGGTGCTTTCGATGTCGATCCGGGCGACGAGGCCGAATGGATCGCCGCCGAACAGTCGAACAGCACCATGATCGTCGGGCACAAGGCGGTGTTGAAACTGCTGCGAAAGGTCGCGCCGGGCATTCATCCTGATGTGGAAATGGTCCGCTATCTCACCAAACAGGGGTTCGCCAACGTGCCGCCCATCATGGGCACCGTTGTGCGCAGCGATCAGGACGAACGTACACTGCTGATGCTGGCGCAACGCTTTGTCTATAATCAGGGCGATTGCTGGCAATGGATGCTGGGTGCGCTGGAACGTGCGGCGAGCGATGCCGAAGCCAGTTTCGCCAATGCGGAGGATTTCGCCGGTAACACCGGTCGCCGTCTGGCCGAAATGCACGCGCTTCTGGCAAAAGACAGCGACGATCCTTCATTCGCGCCGGTGGCGATGACCGCTGAGGAGGCGACGCGTCTTGGCGAACGGGTGACGGCGCAATTCGACGATGCTTTGGCCCGGCTGAAGAGCAACGAACGGCTTGATGAAGCGCAAACGGCGGGCGTGGAATTTCTGTCCGAACACCGCGATGCCCTTGCGCAGCGTATCGACGGGCTGGCCGGAGAGGCCGTCGGGCGGCAGCGCACGCGTATTCATGGCGACCTGCATCTGGGCCAGATACTGGTCGCCGGGAACGAGGCGATGTTCATCGATTTCGAAGGCGAACCCGCGCGTCCGATCGCCGAGCGCCGTGCCAAGGACCTGGCGCTTCGCGACGTGGCGGGCCTGCTCCGCTCGCTCGACTATGCAGCGTCGGTCGCCGAGCGCGACCTGCCCGCCGCCGCCGAACCGTGGGGCGAGCAGGCGGGACAGGCGATCGCCCAATTTCGCGAACGCACGATCGCTGCGTTCAACACCGGATATTTCGGGGAGGGCGCGGCCCCGGACCCGCTGCTCGACCTCTTCCTGCTGGAAAAGGCGGCGTATGAGGTCGGCTATGAAGCCGCCAACCGCCCCGACTGGATCGGCGTGCCCGCAACCGCACTTGCGCAGGTTGCCGCCCGGCTGATCGGAAAGGAACTGCCATGACCGCGCACGACACTTTATTCGCCGGTGCCGCATCGGCGCTGCTGGAAGGACGGCTCGACGATCCGTTCGCCTTTCTCGGCCCGCATGGCGAAGGGGCGGAGCGCGTCGTCCGCACGTTTCAGCCGGGTGCCGAGGCGGTCGCGATGATCGGCCCGGATGGCGCCGTAATTGCCGATATGGAGGAGGTCGCGCCCGGCATGTTTGTCGGGCCACCGGGCGATCAAGGACGCTATCGGCTGCGTATCGCATGGCCCGGCGGTGTGGTGCAGGAGGTGGAGGACGCCTATTCCTTCGGCACGGTGGTCGGCGATCTCGATCTGCACCTTTTTGCGGAAGGCCGTCATTTCGATCTGGCGCGCGCACTGGGGGCAAACCTGCGCGTCATGGATGGGGTGGCAGGTGTCGCGTTCGCCGTATGGGCTCCGAATGCAAAACGCGTGTCGGTCGTCGGCGATTTCAACAGCTGGGACGGGCGCAGACACCCGATGCGGCTTCGCCATGGTGCAGGGGTGTGGGAATTGTTCCTGCCCGGACTAGGCGTGGGCGAACGATACAAGTTCGAAATTGCGGGCGCCCATGGCGGGCTGGTGCAAAAGGCCGATCCGCTCGCCCGTCAGACCGAGAAGCCGCCTGAAACCGCGTCGGTGGTTGCCGCCGACCCGGATTTCCGCTGGACCGACGAAGACTGGATGGCCGAACGCGGCGCGCGCCACGGTGTCGATGCACCCATCACAATTTATGAGGTTCATGCCGGATCGTGGATGGCCGCGACCGGCGAGCAGGGTGGATCGCTTGACTGGGCGGGAATGGCCGACCGATTGATCCCCTACGTTGCCGAAATGGGCTTCACCCATGTCGAGCTGCTGCCGATCATGGAGCACCCGTTCGGCGGGTCCTGGGGATATCAGCCGCTGTCGCAATTCGCGCCCTCCGCACGGTTCGGCACGCCGGAGGATTTCGCGCGCTTTGTCGACGCTGCGCACCGGGCGGGCGTTGGTGTGATCCTTGATTGGGTTCCGGCGCACTTTCCCACCGACGTGCATGGACTGGCGACGTTCGACGGCACGCATCTGTATGAACATGCCGACCCGCGCGAGGGGTTTCATCAGGACTGGAACACGTTGATCTATAATCTGGGTCGGCGCGAGGTATCGGGGTTCCTTCTGGCTTCCGCGCTGTGGTGGCTCGAAACCTTCCATATCGACGGGCTTCGTGTCGATGCGGTGGCGTCGATGCTGTACCGCGATTACAGCCGCAAGGCGGATGAGTGGGTGCCCAATATTTATGGCGGGCGCGAGAACCTGGAATCGGTGGCGTTCCTTCAGCACATGAATGCGGTGGTCGCCGAACGCTGCCCCGGCGCAATGACGATCGCAGAGGAATCCACCGCATGGCCTGGCGTGACAACGCCGGTTCCCGACGGTGGCCTTGGCTTTTCATACAAATGGAACATGGGCTGGATGCACGATTCGCTGCAATATATCGAGCATGACCCCGTGCATCGGCGCTGGCATCATGACGAACTGAGCTTCAGCATCGTCTATGCCTATTCCGAAAAGTTCGTGCTGCCGATCAGTCATGACGAGGTGGTCCACGGCAAGGGATCGCTGCTCGGCAAGATGCCGGGCGATGACTGGCGCAAGCGCGCGAACCTGCGGGCCTATCTGTCATTCATGTGGACACATCCGGGCAAGAAGCTGCTCTTCATGGGCTGCGAACTGGGACAGCCGGGTGAGTGGAATCATGACGAACCGCTTCCTTGGGGCCTGCTCGACAATCCCGATCATGCCGGCATCCAGCGGCTCGTGCGCGATCTGAACTGTGTATATGGCGAGGAGCCGGCACTGCATGCGCGCGACAGCGATCCGCGCGGCTTTACATGGATTGTCGGCAACGACGCCGACAATTCAGTGTTCACCTTTGCCCGTTTCGGCGACGGCGATGCCGCGCCGGTTGTAGTGATGCTGAACCTCACCCCCGAACCGCGCACCGGATATTGCACGGGGATGCCGCGCGTCGGCTTCTGGAAGGAAATCTTCAACAGCGACGCCGAACTATATGGCGGCAGTAACATGGGCAATGGCGGTGGCGTCACGGCGGCTGAGGAGCCCGCCCATGGTCAGCCCGCTAGCGCTGTCGTCACCCTGCCGCCACTGGCCGCGGTTGTTCTGCGTTTCGAAGAGGTGCGTTCTTGACCCAGTTTCCCGACCGCCTTTCCGGCGGCTCACCCTATCCGCTGGGCGCTACGTTCGACGGTTTGGGCGTCAACTTCGCCGTCTTTTCCGCGAACGCCGAAATGATCGAGCTGTGCATTTACGATCCGACCGGGCGGCGGGAGATTGCTCGGTTCGAACTGCCTGAATGGACCGACGAGGTCTGGCACGGCTATCTTCCCGATGCCCGGCCGGGCCTTTTGTACGGCTATCGTGCGCATGGCCGCTATGCGCCTGAGGAGGGGCACAGGTTCAATCCACATAAGCTGCTGATCGACCCCTATGCCCGCGAATTGTCGGGTCAGATCCGCTGGACCGATTCACTTCACGGCTATCGCCTTCGCTCGTCACGCAAGGATTTGAGCTTCGATCGGCGCGACAGCGCGGGATCGGTGCCAAAAAGCGTGGTGACGATGGATAATTTCGACTGGTCGGGCGACGTCAGGCCGCGCACGCCATGGTCGGAAACGGTGATCTATGAAGCGCATGTAAAGGGACTGACAAAGCTGATGCAGGATGTCGCGCCGGGCGAACGCGGCACGTTCACCGGTCTGTCGCATCCGCGTGTGATCGATCATTTGAAAAAACTGGGGGTGACCGCGGTCGAACTGCTTCCGGTTCACGCCTTTGCGCAGGACCAGTTTTTGCAGGAAAAGCGGCTGCACAATTATTGGGGCTATTCGACGCTCGGCTTTTTCGCGCCCGAACGCCGATATCTGGCGAATGGCGACGCCAATGATTTCCGCATGACGGTGCGCCAGTTGCACGCGGCGGGGATCGAGGTCATTCTCGACGTGGTCTACAACCACACCTGCGAAGGCAGCGAACTTGGCCCCACGCTATCGTGGCGCGGGCTGGACAACGCGACCTATTACCGGTTGCAGCAGGACAATCCGCGCTACTGCGTCAACGATACCGGCACGGGTAATACGATGAACCTGTCGCGTGCGCGGGTAATCCAGATGGTGGCCGATTCGCTACGCTATTGGGCGACGTCGTTCGGGGTGGACGGGTTTCGGTTCGACCTTGGCCTGACGCTGGGGCGCACCGATCATGGTTTCGATCCCGGCGCGGGTTTTTTCGACGTGCTGCGACAGGACCCCGTTCTTGGCCAGTTGAAGCTGATTACCGAGCCATGGGATATCGGCCTTGGCGGCTATGCGCTGGGCGGCTTCCCACCGGGCTTTGCTGAATGGAACGACAAATATCGTGACACGGTGCGCCGCTACTGGCGCGGCGATCCGGCGCAGCGCGGCGAACTGGCCGCGCGCCTGTCGGGGTCGGGCGACCTGTTCGACCGGCGGGCGCGTCGCCCATGGGCAAGCGTGAATTATCTTGCCAGCCATGACGGCTACCCGCTTGCCGATATCACCGCCTATGAGCAGCGTCATAACGAGGCGAACGGCGAAGATAATCGCGACGGCCATGGCGAGAATTTCTCGCGCAACTGGGGCGCGGAAGGTTCCACGGACGATGCCGGAATCAACGCCGTGCGTGCGCGGGTTCGCCGATCGATGCTGGTCACGCTCTTTTCCTCGCTCGGCACGCCGATGCTGCTGGCGGGCGATGAATTCGGACGAAGCCAGGGCGGCAACAACAACGCCTATTGTCAGGATAATGAGATAAGCTGGCTCGACTGGGAGCAGCTTGAAACCGACGAAGGCAGGGCGCTGTTCGAATTTACCCGACGCGCGATCGCGCTTCGCAAGCAATACACCATGCTGCGCGCTCCGATGTTCCTGTACGGCGAGGATTCACCGGGGCATGGGGTGAACGATATCGAATGGTTCGACGAACGCGGCGAACAACTGTCGATCGACGATTGGAATAATCCCGAAGGCCGGGCGCTTGCGATGCGGCGGGCGATCCGCCTTGACGACGGGCGGGTCGAGGCGCTGACATTGTTGTTAAACGCGTCCGAGGAGGAACTGGCGTTTCAGCTGCCCCCCGCACCCGATGTTCCGCGCACGGTGTTGCTGGACAGCGCAAGGCCCGAAGCCGAACCGTTCGAAATCGAACATCGCTATGACGTGGCCGGGCATGGCGCGGTGCTGGTCAGCTGGACGACACAGGACGATCGGGGATGACCCGCTGGGGGACCCAACCGCTTTCCGACGGCCTAACGCGCTTTCGGCTGTGGGTGCCCGATCGCGAAGAGGTGACGCTGCTTCGCGAGGGCGAAGCGCCGGCGGCGATGACGCGGGACGCCAATGGCTGGTTCTCGGTCGACGCGGACGCGCCAGCGGGGACGCGCTACCGTTTCGACCTTGGCGATATTCAGGTGCCCGACCCAGCGTCGCGGGCCCAGTCTGGCGGCGTTCATGGCTGGAGCGTGGTGACCGATCCGCACGGCCATCACTGGCGCAGCGATGCATGGCGCGGGCGGCCCTGGTGCGAAGCGGTGATCGAGGAAGTACACGCCGGTGCCGAGGGTGGGTTCGACGCGCTTCGCGAACGATTGCCGGAGATCGCGGATATGGGGATCACCGCGATCGAACTGATGCCGGTTGCCGCGTTTTCGGGATCGCGAAACTGGGGCTATGACGGCGTACTGCCCTATGCCCCTGCCGAAAGCTATGGGACGCCCGATGCGCTGAAGGCGCTTATCGACCGGGCGCACGGCCTGGGCCTGATGGTGTTTCTGGACGTGGTTTATAACCATTTCGGCCCGGACGGAAATTATCTGGGTGCCTATGCGAGCGGCTTTTTCAATCCCGATCGCAATACGCCATGGGGTGCGGGAATCGATTTCGACGCCGAACACGTCCGCCGCTTTTTTATCGACAATGCGCGAATGTGGATCGAAGAGTATCGCTTCGACGGACTTCGCTTCGATGCGGTTCATGCGATCGGGGACGACGGGTTTCTGGATGCCATGGCCGCCGAATTGCGCGAGGCGGCAGGTGACCGACATCTTCACCTGATTCTGGAAAACGAACGCAACGATGCCGAGCGGTTGCGCCATGATCGCTATGACGCGCAGTGGAACGACGATTTCCATAACACGCTGCATGTTCTGCTGACCGGCGAGCGCGAGGCCTATTATGGCGATTTCGCCGACCGGCCGACCGACAAAATGGCGCGATGCCTGAACGAAGGATTTGTGTATCAGGGGGAAGGGTCGCCGAACCATGATGGCGCGCCGCGCGGATCGCCGAGCGGCGATCTTTCGCCCACAGCCTTTGTTTCCTTCCTGCAAAATCATGACCAGATCGGCAATCGCGCGATGGGCGAGCGGCTGACGGTGCTTGCCGATGCGGAAAAGCTGCGCGCCGCCACGGCGTTGCTGATTCTGTGCCCGCAAATCCCGATGCTGTTCATGGGCGATTATGCAGGAAGCGAGACGCCGTTTCTGTTTTTCACCGATTTTCACGATGAACTGGCGGACGCGGTTCGCGAGGGCAGGCGGCGGGAGTTTGCGCGCTTTGCGGCCTTTCAGGACGAAAGCGCGCGCGCTAAAATCCCCGACCCCAATGCGGCGGAAACCTTCGAAGCGTCGCGCCCGCGCCCCGGCCCCCAAAGCGCGGCATGGCAGGAGCTGTATCGCGCGCTGATCGCGCTTCGGCACGAGGTGATCGTCCCGCGGCTAGACAGCGCATCGGGGGCTGGCAGCGAAGTGCTGGGCGACGGGGCCGTAGTCGCGCGCTGGCGAATGGGCGATGGCGCATTACTGACTCTGGCCATCAATTTGGGGGACGCGCCGGTTTGCTTCCCAGAAGCTGGTGGCGAGGCAATTTTCACGCTTGGCAAAGCCGGCGATCCGGCTAGTTTTTCGGCGTGGGTAACGCCATGACGCCGCTGTACCGTCTGGCAATTGCCGCAGGGTTGCAAATCGATTGGGAGGACGCGGCTGGAAAGGCGCAGCGCGTTTCCGACAATTCGTTGCGGCGTATTCTGATTGCGCTGGGCCACCCGGCCGAAACCGATGTCGACATCGAGCGCAGCCTGACGGCAATCGAAATGCCGCACGGGCATGACTTCATCACCGCCGATGTCGGGGAAAGTTTCAGCATACCGGGGGATACAGGGCGCGAAATCGAGCTTGAGCTGGAGGACGGATATGCTTCACCGGTTTCAGTAAGCCGAACGGCACAAGGGCTGCGTATCGGCCCGATCATGGTTCCGGGCTATCACCGGCTTCACCTTGGCGGGCGCACGATCACACTGGCGATCGCGCCGGAGCGCTGTCCGGCAATTTCCGATTTCGCACCCGATCGGCGGGCATGGGGTGCGGCGGTGCAGGTTCCGGCGCTGCGCGATGAACAACCGCGCGCCTTTGGCGATTTCGCCTCGCTGGCATCGTCGGCGCGCGCGTTCGCGTCGAAAGGGGCCGACGCCATGGCGATTAGCCCGACCCATGCGCTATTCCCCGCCGATCCCTCGCGCTTCAGCCCCTATGCGCCGTCGAGCCGCCTGTTCCACAACATACTGTTTGGCGATCCGGCGCTTGCGGGTGGCGAAATACCTCCAACGGTCGGTGGCGACCTGATCGATTGGGAAGCGGCGGTTCCCGAACGGCTTGCGGCGCTTCGCACTGCCTTTGCCGGGCGAAGCGAGGCGATTGGGCGGGCGGTTTTTGACTATCGCAAACGCAGTGGGCGCGCGTTGGAGCGCCACGCGACCTTCGATGCGCTGCACACGCATTTCTTCGCGCAGGGCTCGCGCGGCTGGCAGGATTGGCCGAGCGCGTATCACGATCCCGACGGTGAAGCGGTTGCGGCGTTCGCCCGCGATCATGCGCACGAGATCGACTTTTACGCCTTTGCCCAATGGCTGGCGGAGGAAAGCCTGCAACGCGCGCAATCGAGCGCGCGCGATGCGGGAATGGCGATCGGGCTGATCTCTGATCTTGCGGTCGGGATGGACGGCGGAGGAAGCCATGCATGGAGCCGCCCGGAGGACTTGCTTACCGGGCTGTCGATCGGCGCGCCGCCGGACCCGCTGGGGCCGCAGGGGCAGGATTGGGGGATTGCCGGTTTTGCGCCAGACGCGTTGCGCCGAACCGGCTTTCGCGGTTTCATCGACACGCTGCGCGCCGCGATCGGCAGCACCGGCGGCATCCGGATCGATCATGTTCTTGGCCTGAGCCGCTTATGGGTGGTTCCGCATGGCGCGCGCTCGGCCGAGGGGGCATATCTCACCATGCCGCTGGACGATATGCTGCGCCTGATCGCGCTGGAAGCTACCCGTGCGAATGCAATCGTGATCGGAGAGGATCTGGGCACCGTACCAGAGGGGCTTCGCCCGAAACTGGCGCGGCGCGGGCTGATGGGCATGCGCGTATTGTGGTTTGAACGCGATGAGGACGGCGCCTTTCTTGCCCCGGATCGCTGGCAGGCGGATGCGGTCGCGATGACCGGTACGCACGACACGCCAACGGCGGCCGGTTGGTGGCAGGGCCGCGACATCGACTGGCGCGACAAGCTGGGCGCGACGCAGGCGGATAGCGCGAAAGCGCGCGAGGACCGCGCCGACGAACGCGATCGGCTGTGGCAGGCATTCAGCGATGCCGACATTGCCGAGGGGAGCGAACCCGAACCCACGGACGGCGCGGTGGTTGCCAATGCCGCGCTGGCCTTTGTCGGTGCGACGCCATGCAAGCTGGCAATCGTTCCGCTGGAGGATGTCGCCGCGCTGGTCGAGCAGCCCAACCTGCCCGGTACGACCGATGAACATCCCAACTGGCGCCGTCGCGCTCCGCAGCCGGCCGCCATGTTGCTCAACCGGCCGGATATTGCCGCGCGGGTCGAACGATTGAACAAGGAACGGCGCACATGATCCCCCGCGCAACCTATCGCCTGCAATTTCATCGTGATTTCACCTTTGCCGATGCACAGGCGCTGGTCCCCTATCTCGACAGGCTGGGCATCAGCCATGTTTATGCTTCCCCGATCACTACGGCGCGAAGCGGATCGACCCATGGCTATGATGTCGTCGATCCGACGCGGATTAATCCCGAACTGGGCGGAGAGGCAGCATTTCGTTCACTCGTCGCGACGCTTAGGGCGCGCGGTATGGGAATTATCATCGACATCGTTCCCAACCATATGGGTGTCGCCGGGGGAGAGAACGCCTGGTGGAACGATGTGCTGCGACGCGGCCGGGAAAGCGACTATGCCGATTTCTTCGACATTGACTGGCAAGAGAGACTGGTTCTGCCAATCCTCGGCGCGCCGTTGAAGGAAGTGCTGGCGGACGGACAGATACGCGTCGATAATGACGGCGATACCCCGTTTCTTTCTATTTACGGCGAACATCGCATCCCGATCCGGCCAGAGGATCATGCCGCGGCGCGATCGGTGGATGGAAGGGCTGTGCTATTCGAACTGATCGAACGGCAACATTACCGGCTTGCCTGGTGGCGCGCGGCGAACGACGAACTCAACTGGCGACGCTTTTTCACCATCAACGATCTGGCAGGGCTTCGGGTTGAGGATGCCGGCGTGTTCGAAGCGACACACGCGCTGTATTTCCGGCTGTTCGGCGAAGGAATGATCGACGGGGTGCGGATCGATCATATCGACGGGCTGAGCGATCCCGCCGCCTATCTGCATCGCCTGCGCGAACGGTTTGACGCCATTTCGCAGCGTGAGGGCAAGGCGGATGCGCCCGCTTATATTGTGGTCGAAAAGATCCTCGCCCCCGGCGAAGCGTTGCCGTCCGATTGGCCGATCGCGGGCACCAGCGGCTATGACTTCATGGCCGATGTGACGGCGCTGCTCCATGATCCGGCGGGTGAAGCGCCGCTGAGCCAGTTGTGGCAGGCGATGAGCGGTGCGGATGGCGATTTTCACGAAGCTGAACTTACGGCGCGCCGCGAAATGCTGTCCTGGGGGTTTTCGGGGCAGATCAACGGGTGCGTCGCCGCGTTCAAGGCACTCGCGGACAGTAGTGACGCGGGCGCGGGGATCACAAGCGCGATGCTGCGTCGTGCCATTGAACGGGCGATTTGGGTGTTCCCCGTCTATCGCACCTATGGCCCGGACGCGCCGCCAAGCGATGCCAGCGTGCGCGACACCGTTCGAGAGCGCGCGGCGCGCTTTACCCCGCCGGGCGAGGCACAAGTGCTCGACATGCTGCTCGAATGGCTGGCCGGCGAAGGGCAGGGGGACGCGACGCTGAGGAGCGAAGCCGTCCGGCGCTTCCAGCAATTATCGGCTCCGATCGCTGCCAAGGCGGTCGAGGATACCGCCTTTTACCGCTATGGCAGGCTTCTTTCGCTCAACGATGTCGGGTCCGATGCCGGTCGCTTTGGGATGACCCCGGACGCTTTTTTCGACACTGTCGCTGCGCGCGCCGAGCTTTTCCCCGACGCGATGCTGACCACCGCGACGCACGACCATAAGCGCGGCGAGGACAGCAGGGCGCGGCTTGCGGTTTTGAGTGAAGTGCCCGATTTGTGGCGTCAGCGCGTTGTGGGCTGGGAAAAGATGCTGGGGCAGTCGGGGAGCGACGTCACCCCCGCCGACCGGCTGATGCTGTATCAGGCGCTTTATGCGGCTATGCCCGACGGGCTTGCCAGCAACGATCGCGACGGGCTTTTGGCATTCGCAGATCGCGTTTCGGCATGGCAAATAAAGGCGCTTCGCGAAGGAAAGCGCCGCTCGTCCTGGGCCGCGCCGGACGAATCGTATGAGGCGCGCTGTACGGCGCTGATCGATGTGTTGCTCGATCCTGACCGTTCGAGCGAGTTTCTGACGGACCTTGGCGAGTTCATCGGCATGATGGCGGCCCCCGCATTGGCGGCGTCGCTGGCGCAGACGGGATTGCGCTGCCTGCTGCCCGGTATTCCTGATTGCTATCAGGGGGCCGAACTATCCGACCTCAGCATGGTCGATCCGGACAATCGCCGTCCGGTCGATTATGCCCTGCGGCAGGCGGTACTGGAGGGAGAAGCGCAAGCCCCCGGCGATGCCAAGCTGCATCTGATCCGAGACCTGCTGAATCTGCGCAGGGACCATGCCGATCTGTTCGCAAGCGGCGGGATGGAGCGGTTGGCGGTGCGCGGTCCGCGGGCGGGCCATGTGCTGGCCTTTTCACGGCATAACAGTGATCGGCGGCTGGTCGCCGCGGTCGCACTCCACCTGACGCCCGAATTGATCGGAAAGGCCGGGCCGGTGGCGGATTCCGGATGGTGGGGAGATACAATGATACTATCCCCCGGCGAGGAAACGCATCTGGCAAGCGCGATGTTTGAGAAACTACCCGTTTTTGCTTCGGTTGATATCGAGCAACGATAGCGGCCTGCTTGCGGGTGAGCATGGGCCTGATATAGTGGGACGATCTTAGCGATATATTTTCAAACACATAGCCCGTCAGAAGGAGCGACCCGATGAGTGACCGTGAGAATTTCTCCGTCTCACGCCGCGAGGTGATGGCGGGCGGGGCCGCCACGGCGGCCGCAACCGCGATCCCTCCGGCGCAGGCGCGGGCGCAGCAGCCTCCCGATACCGTCCCGACCATGCCGGTGGCGTTTCAGGTCAATGGTAAGCAGGTCAAGCTGGACGTTGATACAAGGACGACGCTGCTCGATACGCTTCGCGAACATCTAAAGCTGACCGGAACGAAAAAGGGCTGCGATCACGGCCAGTGTGGCGCGTGCACGGTGATGGTGAACGGCGTTCGGGTGAACAGCTGCCTCAGCCTGGCGGTGATGCACGAAGGCGACGAGGTCACGACGATCGAGGGGCTGGGCCAGCCCGACAATCTGCATCCGATGCAGGCAGCGTTCGTGAAGCATGACGGCTATCAATGCGGATATTGCACGCCGGGCCAGATTTGTTCGGCGGTTTCGGTGCTCGAGGAAATCGGCAAGGGCATTCCCAGCCATGTAACCGAGGATCTGACCGGTCCGATGCGCGCCACGCGCGATGAGATGCGGGAGCGGATGAGCGGCAACATCTGCCGCTGCGGCGCATATTCGAACATTTCGGACGCGATGTCCGAAGTCGCGGAGGGCTGAACCCATGCGAGCTTTTACCTATGAACGCGCCGGCGATCCGGCGGGTGCGGCGAAGGCAGTGGCCGCGACCAAGGGCGCAAAGTTCATCGCCGGCGGGACGAACCTGCTTGACCTGATGAAGCTGGAAATCGAAGCGCCAACGCATCTGGTCGACGTTCAGGACCTTGGCCTCGATAAAATTGAGGACACCGATGAGGGCGGGCTGCGCATCGGAACGCTGGTCAGCAACACCACGCTGTCGGCGCATCCGCGCGTTCGGCAAGATTATGCCGTGCTGACCCGCGCGATACAGGCAGGCGCATCGGGCCAGCTTCGCAACAAGGCGACGACCGGCGGCAATTTGCTCCAGCGGACGCGCTGCCCGTATTTCTATGATCCTAACATGCCATGTAACAAGCGCCGCCCCGGGAGCGGATGCGCGGCGATCAACGGCGCGTCGCGCCAGCTTGGCGTAATCGGCACGTCGGACAAGTGCATCGCCACCTATCCCGGCGACATGGCGGTTGCGATGCGGTTGCTGGACGCGGTGGTGGAGACGGTGAAGCCGGGCGGCGACACGCGCGCCATTCGAATCGCCGATTTCCATCGCCTGTGGGGCGACACGCCGCATATCGAAACGGTGCTGGAACCCGGCGAGATGATAACCGCGGTCACGCTGCCGCGACCGCTGGGCGGGAAGCATGTATATCACAAGGTTCGCGACCGCAGGTCCTATGCCTTTGCGCTGGTTTCAGTGGCGGCGGTGATCCAGCCCGACGGAACGGGCCGTGTCGCGTTCGGTGGGATGGCTCCCAGGCCATGGCGGGTGGAAGCAGCCGATGCGCTGCTGCCGCGCGGCGCAAAGGCGGTGATCGAGCGCGCCTTCGCTGATGCCCGGCCGACACCCGACAATGCCTTTAAAATTCCGCTTGCCGAGCGAACGCTCGCCGGCGTGATCGCCGAAGCAAGGAGCTGACCGTCATGGAATTCAACGCACCTGCGGGCAAAAACCTGTTCGACACGGCCAAGGTGGTCGGGAAAGCCACGCCGCGTATCGACGGACCGTTGAAAACCACCGGCACCGCCCCCTATGCCTATGAACGCCATGATGTCGTTGCGGGTCAGGCCTATGGCTGGATCGTCGGGTCGGCGATCGCAAAGGGCCGCATCACCTCGATGGATGTCGAGGATGCCCGCAATGCGCCGGGCGTTATCGCGGTCATTGCTGCCCCGGAAACGAAGCCTGTAGGCACGTCGCAATATAACCATGCGCCGCTGTTCGGCGGAAATGAAATCGCCCATTATCATCAGGCGATTGCGTGCGTGGTTGCCGAAACGTTCGAGCAGGCGTGCGCCGCAGCGCATCTGATCCGCACCCGCTATCAACGCAGCGACGGCGATTACGACCTTGCCAAGGCAAAACCGGACGCGCCGCTTGCCGATGGTGACAAGGCCCCGCACACACAGGGGGATTTCGACGCGGCGTATAAGGCAGCGCCCGTAACCATCGACGCCACCTATCACACGCCCGATGAAAGCCATGCAATGATGGAGCCGCATGCCACCATCGCGTCGTGGGAGGGCGAGAAGCTGACCGTGTGGACATCGAACCAGATGATCCAGTGGGGGAAGGAAGCGCTGGGCAAGATATTGGGGATCGACCCCGAAAATATCCGGCTCGATTCGCCGTATATCGGCGGTGGTTTCGGCGGCAAGCTGTTCATCCGGGCCGATGCGGTGCTTGCCGCGCTGGCATCGAAAGCGGCGCGCCGTCCGGTGAAGATCGCGCTGCAACGCCCGCTGATGTTCAACAACACCACCCATCGCCCGGCGACTATCCAGCGTATTCGGCTGGGTGCGCGCAGTGACGGCACGATCACCGCGATCGCGCACGAAAACTGGTCGGGCAATATAACCGGCACCGATGGTGAGAACGGAACCGCGCAGACGCCCAAGCTGTATTCGGGCGACAATCGGATGACTGCCAATTACATCGCGACGCTTCACCTTCCCGAAGGCAACGCAATGCGCGCGCCGGGTGAGGCGGCGGGGCATCTGGCGCTGGAGGTCGCGATGGACGAATTGGCCGATGCGCTGAAAATGTGTCCGGTCGAACTGCGTTTACGCAACGATCCCGCCGCGCAGGTGCCCGGCAATCCGAAGAAGCGGTTTTCCGAACGAAACCTTGCCCGCTGCCTGCGCGAAGGCGCAGAGCGGTTCGGCTGGTCGAAGCGCAAGGGAGAACCCGGTCAGGTGAGCGAGGGACGCTGGCTGATCGGCATGGGCGTCGCGGCCGGATATCGCGGCGCACCGATCCGCAAATCCGCCGCGCGCGTCCGGTTGGAGCAGGACGGCATGCTGGTCGTCGAAACCGATATGACCGATATCGGCACCGGCAGCTATACGATCATCGCGCAGACGGCGGCGGAAACCATGGGAATGCCGCTGGAAAAGGTGCGCGTCGAACTGGGTGATTCGCGGTTTCCGGTCTCATCGGGATCGGGCGGTCAATGGGGTGCGGCAAGCGCCACCGCCGGGGTCTATGCCGCGTGCGTCAACCTGCGCCGCGCGGTCGGCGAGAAGCTGGGTTTCGATGGCGACAGCGCCACCTTCGCCGATGGGAATGTCCGGGCAGGCGATCGCAACTTCGCGCTACGCGATGCGGGCATGCTTAGCGCCGATGGCAAAATGACCTATGGCGATTTCCAGAAGGAGTACGATCTGGGCACCTATGCGGGCCATTTCTGTGAGGTTGCGGTCGATCGCTATACTGGCGAATCGCACATTCGCCGTCTGCTTTCGGTTTGCGATGCCGGTCGCATCCTGAACCCGCTATCGGCGCGCAGTCAGGTGATCGGCGCGATGGTGATGTCCGCCGGGGCGGCGTTGATGGAGGAACTGACCGTCGACGCGCGCTTCGGCTATTTCGTCAACCACGATCTGGCCCAGTATGAGGTGCCCGTGCACGCGGATATTCCGCATCAGGATGTCGTGTTTCTCGACACGCTGGACCCGGTGATGTCGCCGATCAAGGCGAAGGGAGTCGGCGAGTTGGGGATTTGCGGACCCGGAGCGGCGGTGGCGAACGCGATCTACAACGCTACCGGCGTGCGCGTGCGCGAATATCCGATTACGCTGGACAAATATCTCGACCGTCTTCCGCAGGTCGCTTGAAGCGCTTTTCACCCAGTTCAGGCGTTTCGGGACCGGATTATTTGGCGATTTGCAGCGTCGCGACGGCGTCGGGCGCATCGCGTAATTTCAGGAAAAGCGTGCCGTCGGGAGCCGCGGGCGTCTGAATGCTGCTGGTGGTGAACCCGTCGGGTACTTTGGCTGCATCGCTGAAATTCTTGTTCGCCGCGATGCTTTCGATCAGGAACAGGCGCTTGCCCGTCAGCGTGCAGTGAACGACCGATGCGCAATCGACCGAGCTGATTTCGGGAAGCCGCACCAGTGTGGCGAGCGGCACCCAGTCCGATGCGGTGTCGCCACGCACCAGCCGGAAGCGGATCGGGCCTCGCACCACGGGTCCCAAGGATGCGCGCGGGGTGAAAGATACGATGCCGGTCTGGCCGTCCTGCAGATCATAGCCCTTGCCTGTGGTCAGCATGGCCGTGGCGGCCCCCTTCGCATCGGCAACCTCAATCTTTTCATCGCCGGTCAGGCTTTGGCCATCGGCGAGGTGAAACGCGAAGGTCATATCTGCATCCTGTGCAATGATGTTTTCCGAGCTCAGTTCGATCGGCAGCGATTGGGTATCGCTTGGCGGATGTGCGGATATGCGCAGCAGCGAAATTTGCGGGCGCGGTGAAGCGATGACGGTATCGACCTTCATGTGCCGTCCCCCGGCCATGGCGACCTGTGCATGGAGCCGCTGTCCGGCGGAAAGGCGCTCCACCGATGCGCTATCACTGGCATTCAGCGTCAATCGGTCCGTTTTTCCATCGCGCGACAACGTGCCGGGCTTGAACATGACATCGCCCAGCGTAACACTGCGCACCTGATCGAGGCGTGTGCCGTCAAGGATTGCCTGATCGTCACCCGCGTGCAGCGTAAGCCGGTCGATACGGCCCGCCTCATCAAGCGCGGGCAGCGTAACGGTCTGTGGCTCTTCGACGCCTTTCGCGTCGATCGTCAGGGTAACGGGGCCGGGCGATGCCTTTGACAGCGGCAGATCGAGTGCGATCGTCCGCGCGTCTGATAGCGACCACTTCACGGGCTGCGCGCCACCGCTTCCCTGACGCATCTCGACACTGGTCACGCAGGCAGCGGCCCCGCCGTCAAGTATAAGGTTATTATCGCGTCCCACCACCAGCGAGGCGTTTTCCCGTGTCTTCCATGCGCCCACATTCGGGTTGGACAGCGAAAAAACCGGCCCGTCGAACGGCGTGAAGCCCCAGTCGCCGTGAACCTGTGCCTTGATCGTCGAATCGACCCCTTCAAGCGGGAGGGGGCCGCGAACCACGAAACCGCCGGATCGTGCGTCCGGGACCAGTGGCACCGTGACCATCCCGCCGTCCTGTTTTTCCAGCCGCAGGGTCAGATTGCGCGCGTAATGCGTGGCATATACCAACGGTGCTCCTTCCATAGGGAGGACCAGGCCGGTCGCGGCGCACAGCGGCTGATCGGCATTGACGGGGCGCAACGGCGGTGGGGTAGGGGCCTCCACTGCGGGCAGGGCGGCAACCATGACAGAGGTAGGTTTCCCAAACGAAAGCGGTGCGTTCAGCAGCAGGTCGCCCTTGCCGTCGTTCAGTTGGGAAAGCGCTGGGATATATTGCAGTTCGGTCGACTGAAACGCCCCGAAAATACGGAAAATGTCACGAACCACGCCGATATACGAACTGTAATATCCGCTTCCGCCCTGCGGCGTCGCGCTCAACTGAAAAGCGAGATCGGTCGGCGCGCCCACCAGCGTCGATGTCAGCGCCGAACTGTGCGTATCCGAAAGCAGCATCGTTTCACGGTCATCGGTAAGGCACGCCGCCTGCACATCAACCGGCTGGCGAAGGCAATCGCTGTTCAGCTTGATCGACAGGCTGCGGGTGAGCGCCTGCGATGTGTCGGCGATTTTTTTCGGATCATCGCGTTCCACCGCGCGGACATCGCGCAGAAACGCATCGAGCCGTGCCCGGTCGAGCGATGCCTGATTCAGTTCCTTGGTTGCGCGAACGAACGTGCCGGGCCGTTTGCGCACGGTGTCGATCACCGCATCCACATCGCCGCCGTCTTCGGGCATTACGAACACCGCAACCTGATGCGCTCCGGCAGGGACGATCAACGAAAGGCTGTTTTTCTTGCGCTCCCAGCTTTTGGCATCATGGAACCAGTCCCTGGGCGGGCGATCGGTCACGCCGCGCAGGAACGCGGCAATCAGCCGATAGCGGGTCGATTGTTCGGCCTGCCGGTCGAGCTTTATCGAAATCCGGTCGCCTTCACTGAGGTTCGGAACCCATTCGACCGGCAGCGTCACGCCATCATGCGTCACCGCGACATGCAGTCGCGGACCCGCCAGATCGAAAGGCGACGATTTCGCCCATGCCGGCGCGGCCGCGCTTAGCGCGCAAAGCGGCAAAAGCGGTAGACACAGCGAACGCACGAAATGGTTCATCCCAACCCCTTGGCACAGCAAGCCATGCCTCATCGCGCGATGCCATGTCGAGAATGAGGCAGGCGGCCCGCCTAACGCACGAAAGCCGCCAGCGTCTCCCTTCGCTCTGTTAGAGGCGGCAATATCGACGAGGGTTGCTATTGCAAATAACTATCAATATTAGCGATGCTGAACGGGATATCCGATTCTGCAAAGGGGGAAAGATTATGCGGCGGATTGCCGGGATACTGTTTTTGGGTGCGGCGTGGCCGGCGATGGCGCAGGCGCAATCGACCGATGCCGAGGAGAGCAAAACCAGTGATACCGGGCAGGATCGGCAGGAAATCGTCGTTACCGCCACGGGCCTCTCTACCGCGACGTCCACGACCAAGACAGACACGCCGTTAATTGAATCTCCCCAGACGATTTCGGTGATCAGCCGGGAGGAGATCGACCTTCGCGCCTCGCCCAATATCGCTGACGCATTGGCCTATACCGCCGGTGTTCAGCCCGAAGCGTTCGGAATGGACAGCCGGGTCGACGAAGTTTCGGTGCGTGGGTTCGGCGCGGGCGGATTTTCGTCGAACAACAATTTCGTCGACGGGCTTCGCCTGCCCTCGGGCGGGCAATGGACGCGGCCGGGCTTCGATCCCTTCGCCTTGCAGCAGATCGAGGTTCTGAAAGGGCCGTCAAGCGTGCTGTACGGCCAGACCGCGCCGGGCGGAATCGTCAATATCGTCACGAAACGACCCACCGCCGTTCCGCATGGCGAGGTACAGTTTCAGGGGATCGGCTATACCGACCTTGGCCGTTGGAATTTTCAGGGCGCTGCCGATGCCGGCGGACCGCTGACGTCTGACGGAACGTTGCGCGGCAGGATCGTGGGACTTGCCCGCTATGGCGAGACGCAACTTGATGGCACCAAGAACGGCCGTTACTATATTTCGCCCAGCCTGACCTGGGCGCCCGACGATAATACCACCTGGACACTGCTGGGCCAGTATCAGCGCGACGAAGGCGGCGCGACGTTCCAGTTCCTGCCCGCCACCGGATCGCTGAACCCGACAAACGGCGGCTATATCAAGAATGATGCGTATCTGGGCGAACCGGGCTGGAACGTGTTTGATCGCAACCAGTATCTCGCGGCATCGTTTTTCGAACACCGGTTTGGCGATCACATAACCGTCCGCAACAACAGCCGCTATACCCATATCGACACGCTGTACCGCGTGGTGGTGCTGTCCGGTGATACGGTCACCGATTGCACGCAAGCCGCCTATGCAAGCTATGCGGGGTGCATCGACGGCCAGACCATCGGCCGCCGCGCGGTGGAAGGGCGCGGCGAAACCGACGGGTTCGCGACCGATACCCAAATTGAAGTGAAACTGAACACCGGTGCGGTGCGCCATACATTGCTCGGCGGTGTCGATTATTTCCACACCGACTGGTCGCACGAGCGCGATCTGGTTAGCCTTCCCGGCTATCCGCGCGGACAGGTTTCGCCGCTGCTCGACATCTTCGATCCGCAACCGCGCGGGACGCAGGGCTTTGCCGAAAACATGGCACCGCAAATCTATACCGACACGCTCAGTCATCAGACCGGTGTGTACGGCCAGGATCAGGTGGCGATCGGAAACCTGCGCGTGGCGGTCGGCGGGCGGTACGACTGGGCCAAGGATGATACCTACAACCCGCTCACCGATGTGCGGTACATCACCAGCTCCGACGATTTCACCTGGCGCGCGGGCGCGGTCTATCTGTTCGACAATGGTCTCGCGCCCTATTTCAGCTATTCGCAGTCCTTCCAGCCGCAGGTGAGCGATCCTTCGTCAAGCGCGGACGGCGAACCCTTCGTGCCGACCACCGGCGACCAGTATGAAGGCGGTGTCCGCTATCAGAAGGGGCGCAACATCTATGTGACGCTCAGCGGATATCAGATTACCCAGCAGAATGTCGTGACGACCGATCCGGCGGGAACGCTGTGCGGAAATTCGATCTGTTCTGTGCAGACTGGCGAAGCCCGCATTCGCGGCGTTGAGCTGGAGGGCAGGGCGTCGCTTCCGTTCGGCACCACGCTGATCCTCAGCGCATCGCGGCAGTGGAGCAAGATCACCGAGAGCAATACGGCGGCGGAACAGGGTAAGGATCTGCCCCAGGTGCCCGACTGGCTGGCGTCCGCGTTCGTCAGCCATAGCGTTGAAAACGGCGCGCTTGCCGGGCTCGGTTTTGGTGGTGGCGTTCGCTACACCGGCAATAGCTTTGGTACGACCGACAACCGGCTGGCAATTCCCGACTATACGCTGTTCGACCTGTTTCTGCGCTATGATCTGGGCAAGGCGGATCCGGCAATGCAGGGCCTGTCGCTGTCGATCAACGGTCGCAACATCGCGGACAAACGCTTCGTCGCCACCTGCACCTTCGAATCCGCCTGCTATTACGGGCAGGGACGCAGCGTGACCGCGCGCATTCAGTTCAAATGGTGACGGGCGCGCTGCGGCGGACAGCATTGATTGGGGAGGTACGGTGACGCTGGAGTTCGTTCTTCCTGCCGCCGGGGTGGCATTGACCGCGTTTGCCGCGATGCTGCTTTATTTTGCCTCGCCGCATCAACGGCTCGTCCCGCCACATGGACAAGCGCGCATTTTTGCGGCGCTGGGCGTGACCGGGCTGATTGCTGCGCTGGCGATCCTGCTCGGCTGGGCAGGGCGGGCGAGCGCTGTTTTCATGCTGTTCACCATCGCCATGCTGGTGTGGACCATCGTGCCGTTGTTCGCGGCATGGTGGCGGCGGACGAAAGAAGCGCGATGAAAACGCAACTCACCGCGCGCGACTGGTTCGGCAAGGCGAGCGCCGGACTGGTCCTCGGCTTCGTTATCGCGCTCGGCGTATCGGGGTTGGTCAGCCTCGCGCTCGGCGTTGGCGATGCGTATTTCTCGACCACCGGGCAGTTTACCATGTGGCTGATCGCGCCGGTCTGGAGCCTCATCCTTGCCTTTTGCTTCCTGTTCCGCTCGGGGCTGCGGGCATGGGTGTTGCTCGGCATCGTCGCGCTCATCGCCTGGGCAGCGCTCTATGTTTTGGGAGGGACCGCGCTGTGAAAGTACGCAGCGACATCATCCGCATGTACAAGGAAGTGCATGGCTGGGTCGGTATTATCTCCGGCCTGGCGCTGTTCATCGCTTTCTTCGCGGGCGCGCTGACCATGTTTGAACAGCCGATTGCACGCTGGGCATCGGCGCCGGTCAAGCTGGCGCCGCCGCCCTCGCTCGCGGAGACGCCGAAGCTGGTTGAGGCGGTGCTGAAGGCGCATCCCGAAGCGGCGAAGAACTATACCATCCATCTGACGACCGGGCCGGATGTGCCCGGCAGGGTCAGCTGGTCCCCCGGTCCGCCGCGCGGCGAGCATGGTCCGCAGGAAACCTTCTACGCCGGTTTCGCCGCTGACGGCACGCTTCAGGTGACGAGCGACGGCCCCTCTCCGGTGGCGGACTTCATTGATATATTGCACCAGCAGGTCGGTCTGCCGTTCAGCCACGACGTTTCGATGCCGATCATGGGCGCGATCGCGCTGCTCTATGTCATTGCTCTCGTTTCGGGCGTCATCATCCTGCTGCCCAAGATCGTGCGTGAATTGTTCACCGTGCGTGTCGGCTCCAACGTCAAGCGCATGTGGCTCGACGTCCACAACGTGCTGGGCGTGCTCAGCCTGCCGTTCCATCTGATCATGGCGCTGACGTCGGTCGTGTTCGCCTTTCACGACCAGTTTTACGATGCGCAGTCGCTTGCATTTTCCAAAGCCGAAGCGCCGCCCGCCCGATCCGCCGCGCCGCCATCGCCCGAAACCCGGTCGTTGCTCACACCTGTGCAGGCGGTCAAACGGATAAAGGCGCAGGCACCGGGGTTCACGCCCATAATGCTGACCTATGGCAAGGGGCGGGGCGGGGCGGCGACACTGCTCGTCCGCGGGACCGATCCACGCTATGCAATGCGCGGTCCGGCCTTCAGCCTTGCGTTCCTTGATCCGTATGATGGCCGGATTACTGGCAAGGATTATATGCCGGGCATGCAGGATGGCTGGGGCGCGACGATTACCAGTTTCTTCGCGCTGCATTTCGGCAGCTTCGGCGGCGTGACGATCCGATGGGCTTATTTCCTGCTGGGGATGGCGGGCGCATTCCTGTTTTACACCGGCAACCTTCTGTGGATCGAATCGCGCCGTCGAAAGGAGCGCAAGGCAGGTGCAGTGGTGCAGACACGCGCTACCCGTATCCTCGCCAGCCTGACGCTGGGAATACCGCTTGGCTGCGTATCGGGAATTGCGATCTCAATGGCGGGTGCCCGACTTGGGCTGGTCGCCACATATGCCGGGATCAGCGCGTTATATTACCTGGTCTTTATTGGGATCACCGCATGGGCGCTGATGCGCGGGGCGGCAAAATCCGGCGGCGAATTGTTGCTGGTCACTGCTGCGGCGATTGCGACTGTATCGCTCAGCGATTTGTGTGCAGGTGGAGAACCGGCGTATCTGCTGAATTTGACGGCGCTTTCGCTCGCCGCCGGCATATTGATCCTGCGCAGCCATGCCGTTCGGCGTTCTGCCAGGGGGCCACGCGACAGCGTCTGGTCGGCAAGGCAGCCACTCAGCAACTGAACACCGCGCCGAGATGAAGATGCGGCAGGGGGATAGTTCCGGACAGAGTGGGCGGAAAATCGGAGCAGTTGCCGTTCTTTATGTTGCTAATGATAGTCGGTCGCATTAAAGTCGGTATTCGATAGCCAAGGGGAACCGGACATGGCCTATATCGAAACGATCAAACCTGCATCGGCGCAGGACGATATCGTCGTTCAGGCGCTGCGCTGCTATTGCGGCAATCGGAATGGACCGATGCTCCCAGTCATGACGGCGTTCGCCGACGCCCACCATGTCGGGGCGCATGCGGTAATCGCCCTGACCAGCGTTTTCGAACTGGCCGAGGCCTGTCTGGGCCGTCCGCTGGTCGCGGAACCGGAAACCGCAAAATGGTTGAGCGATGACGAGGAAGCGATGCTCCTGTTGCTCGCCAGCGTCGGTGATGTCGGTTCGCATTGCGGAAGCGCGGCCGTGCCGCATGGGCTTCCGGGGGCGCTTGCCTGGGCCGTGCGTACTGCCAATCGGTTGTGCGGACGGCAATGCACCGATGTTTTGCGTGAGCGCGCTTCCTGCCCCTTCGACAGCTGACGTTCAGCCCTGTCCTTATCATCGGAGATGCCTTTATGTACGCTTATCTGGATCGGCGGGTGTCCGACCTTGCCGAAGCCGATCGCTTCATGCTTTCCGCCATGCGGCAATGGGTCGGCGCAGCGCGTAGCGGGCGCTGTCTGTGTGCCACATTGTCGGCCGGGTTCGACGCACGCGGCGTGAAGGATGTGCTGAACGATTTCGGCAGCGCGATGGCGATGCTGGATCGCAGCGGCATCACCCGGTTTCGCTTTGCGCCCGCCTGTTGCCGCCGGGTGACGGACGACGAGGCGCGATTGCTTACCCTGTTCGCGTTCGGCCGGGGTGGGGACCCTGCGCGCCTGTGGTCGATATGCGCCAGCCTGGTCGCGGACGCGGCGGTGCCCCGGTTGCACGCAGCGGTTGAGACCATTGGGGCAGTGCTGATGGAGGACCCCGCATGAATTTGGAACGACGCCTACCGCATCTCATCGCCGAGCATCCCGCGTTTCATACCGTAGCGGTGACGGCGGTACGGCATTGGAACGAACACCTGTTTTCCTTTTCGGTGGCTCGTCCCGCTTCATTCCGTTTCCGGTCGGGCGAATTCGTCATGCTCGGCCTGCCTCAGGAGAACGGCAAGCCGCTGATGCGTGCCTATTCGATCGCCAGCCCCGCCTGGGCAGACAATCTTGATTTCCTGTCGATCAAGGTACCGGAAGGCCCGCTGACGTCGCGGCTGCAATCGGTTCGGCCGGGCGACCAGCTATATCTGGGCCGGAAGCCCACCGGCACGCTGGTTGCTGACGCGCTGCTGGGCGGGAAGCGGTTGTTTCTGCTTTCGACCGGAACCGGCCTTGCGCCGTTTTTAAGCCTCGCGCGCGACCCCGAAATCTATACCCGCTTTGAACAGGTAATCCTTGTCCATTCGGTGCGCCGGGTCAGCGACCTTGCCTTTCACGACGATCAGGTCGCGCTATGGGCTGGCGATCCGCTGATCCGCGAAGAGGCGGCGCTGCAATTCCATTATGTGCCGACCGTTACCCGCGAACCGTTCCACACGTCTGGCCGTATCGGAGCGCTTGCCCAGAGCGGTGACCTGTTTCCGCTGGCGCTGGAAGGACCGCGGCGTTTCCACCCCGAAGGAGACCGGATAATGCTGTGCGGATCAACCGCGATGATCCGCGACACCGCCGCCATGCTGGAGCAAGCGGGATTCGTCGAAGGGTCCAACTCGCGCCCGGCAAGCTATGTGATCGAACGCGCGTTTGTCGATTGATGATGTTTGTATTGCAAGCTCCGTAGCAAACACAGAGCTTAGCTGGAGCGCAGTAAACCAACAGCGGTAAGCGCCTGGTGAGGACGACGTCGATTGGGCCAGCTCGATTTGGCAGGCAAGGCCGAGGTATCCACTCGTCAGCTATCATTACAGTTGCAATTTGGTTTTGAGGTGAGCCGGTTTTGCTGCGGCTTGATGAGCTCGCCTTCAGCATGACCAGGCGATGATGCAGGCAGGCTCGATCTGGCGTTGAGCGAGTTTGACGGCGATGCGCCGGACCTCCTGAACGGACCAGCGGATCAACTCCTGATGGCGGGCATCTTCGGTCTTTTTGGGGGCGTGGTGTTGTTGGCGCGGTATCGGACTACAGCCATCATGGCAAAGGCGAGCAGCACCAGCGAGACGTGGCGATGCCAGCCGTGCCAGGATCGCGTCTCGTTATGGTCGAGGCCGAGTTCATTCTTGGCGGTCTCGAAGCTGTCTTCGATCGCCCAGCGATGGCCTTCGACGGAAACAAGCGTCGGTATTCCTGTCCCGGCCGGACACCAGGTCGCGAAGAAGGCGAGATCGCCGTCGCTGATATTGCGACGGATCAGGAGGCCTCGGGTCCAAAGGCCCGTCTTCGTCTCATCATAGTCTTCGGCATCGAGATCGGCGAGTTCGCAATAGGCCCAGTCGTGAAGCCGGGCGCCTTTCGTGCCCTCACCGGCGGACAGGCGCTGCCATGCCT